>CAWGUL010000001.1:0-69890 GCA_963825905.1 uncultured Chloroflexia bacterium
GCGCGTCGAGCGCCGGCACGGCATCGGGGTAGAGGTCGGCCGGGGCGAAGCCGCCGAGCACCGACTCCACGGCTGCCACACGCATCGGCCAGTCCTCGAAGCCGAACAGCTCGAACAGGGCGCGGTGCTCCTCGCCGCGGTCGATGACGGCGCCGAGGCCGGCCAGGAAGGTGAGGCGCGGCACGCCGAGCTCGTCTGCCCATGTCGACCAGATCCGCGTCTCGTCGATGAGCGTCTCGCCGACGTCGAGGCAGACCCAGCGCTCGCTCATGCCAGCGACTCCCCGTGGCGCGCGGTGTCGCCTTCGCGGGCGGGCACGGCGCACCTGATGAAGTCGCTCACCGGACCGATCCTACCCGGTCCGCACGGCAGGAGAGCCGGCCACGGAGGCCGGCTCTCCCATCTGGTTCGGGGGGCCCTACGGGCCGACAGGCATCACCCGGTTCAGCGCCGGCACGGGGACCGGCGAGTGATGGGTGATGTAGTCGGCGAAGGCGTTGCTGTCGACTGGCCCGATGACGCGGTTCGTCCCCTGGCCGAGGACGGTGAAGTTGTCACCGCCGGTGGAGAGGAACGAGTTCGCGACAAGCCGATAGGTCGTGCCGGGGTCGAGCGTCGTGCCGTTCAGCATGATCGACGCGTCCGGCACGCGGTTGCCGATCGCCTGGGTCAGGTCGTACTGGTAGGTGAAGTTCGACGACACCGACAGGAACCGGTTCTGCCCGGCTGCGGGGTTGTTGAACTGCTGCTCCAGTACGTCGTCGATCTGAGCGCCGGTCAGGTTGAAGGCGACCAGGTCGTTCTGGAACGGCTGGACGCCGAACACCTCTCCGAACGTCACGTCGCAGTGGCCCGGCGTGTCGCCCGGCCCGCAGAGGAGATCGGCGCGGATGCCCCCGGGGTTCATGAGCGCGAACTGTGCCCCGAAGCTCGTCATCGCCTCGAGCTGGCCGTCGGCGATGGCGTTGCCGAGCGTCGACTCGTCCGTGACGATCGTGCGCGTCAGGTCCGCCTGGATCGAGCCGACGATGGCGTTCCGGATGCCGTCGACGATCGCCGCGTACTTCGCGATGATCGCAGTCTCCACCGGGTCCTTGGCCACGTCCCGGGTCACGATCTGGTTGTCGACGGAGATCTGGTAGATGTCCTTCGTGGCCTGGTCGAGCTTGAAGTCGATCTTCGTTACGAGGCGCCCGAACGACGCGGCGCTCGAGACCGGCACCTCGCGGCCCACTGCATTCGGAAGTGTGCAGTTGTACTGGTTGTGGGTGTGCCCGCTGATCACCATGTCGATCGCATCGTTCAGGTGCGCGACGATGTCCACCAGCGCGCCGCTCGGGCCGTTGCAGGTGTCGGTGAAGGCGGCGCTTGCGGGGGTCTGCGCCAAGCCCTCGTGGAGCAGGACCACGATCGCGTTGATGTTCTGCTTCTTGAGGGTGGGAACGAGGGCGTTGATCGTTTCCGCCTCGTCACGAAACTCGAGTCCCGCGACGCCCGACGGGGTGACGATTGTGGGCGTGCCCTCGAGGGTCAGCCCGATGAACGCGATCTTGGCGCCGCCGAACTTGCGCACCGTGTACGCCGGGAAGACGGTCCGGTTGGTGCCGGCGTAGAAGACGTTCGCGGACAGGTACTGGAAGTTCGCCCCTCCGAAGCCGTCGCCGTCCTGGCAGCCGTCGGTCGGGTGGCAGCCGCCGTTCTGCATGCGCAGGAGCTCGGCGGAGCCCTCGTCGAACTCGTGGTTGCCGACCGCGCTGATGTCGAGGCCGAGCGCGTTCAGCGCCTCGATCGTCGGCTCATCGTGGAAGTAGCCTGACAGGAGCGGACTGGCACCGATGTTGTCGCCCGCGGAAACGGTGAGCGTATTCGGGTTGAGGGCCCGGAGCTGCTTTATCTTCGTGGCGAGGTACTCGACGCCACCGTTGTTCTCCACGTTGCCGGCCTCGGTCAGGACGCGTGCCGACGAGCCGGCCGGCGGCTCGAGGTTGCCGTGGAAGTCGTTGATGGCGAGCAGCTGGACGTCGATGCTGCGCGATGACTGCTTGGCAGCGGTGGGCGTGATCGACGCCGAGAGGAGCCCGACGAGCATCGCCAGCACGAGCAGCAACCGTGCGACGCGCCCGTTCGTGGGCTGGATGGTGGACACCATGAGTGACGTGCCTCCTCCTGTGCGCAGTGGGCCCGCGCCGAGTCGGGGCGGGCGGGGGCGGCCACCTCCGAGCGAGGCTGCCGTCGCGTGTCGGACCAGCCTAGCCAGCGGCGTGCGGGCGCGAGCGGTCGCGCGACGAAGCGTTCAGCGCGTGGTGCGCCGCGTCACCGCCTGGTGGGGGTCAGGCCTGCTTGACCCCGGCCACGAGGGCCTCGACCGATGGCTTGGCGTCACCGAAGAGCATGGAGGTGTGCTCGCCGGAGAAGAGCGGGTTCGGGATGCCGGCGAAGCCGGTGCCGCGGCCGCGCTTCAGGACGATGACGTTCTTCGCCTGGTCGACGTTGAGGATCGGCATGCCGGAGATCGGCGAGCCCTCCTCGCGGGCCAGCGGGTTGACGACGTCGTTCGCACCGATGACGAGCGCCACGTCGGTATCGGCGAAGTCGTCGTTGATCTCGTCCATCTCCTTGAGGCGGTCGTACGGCACGTTCGCCTCGGCGAGGAGGACGTTCATGTGCCCCGGCATGCGGCCGGCGACCGGGTGGATCGCGAACTGGACGTCGACGCCCTTGCTCACGAGGAGGTCCATGAGCTCGCGCACCGGGCCCTGCGCCTGCGCAACCGCCATCCCGTAGCCGGGGACGATGATCACGCGCTTGCCGTAGGCCATGAGGACGGCCGCGTCCTCCGCGCCGATCTCCTTGAGCTGCTCCTCACCCTCGGCACCGGCCGCGACCGCGTCGCCACCGGTCCCGAAGCCGGCGAACAGGACGTTGAACAGCGAGCGGTTCATCGCCTTGCACATGAGCTGGGTGAGGATCGCGCCGGACGCCCCGACGAGCGTGCCGGCGATGAGGAGCGCGTAGTTGCTGAGCACGAAGCCGGTGGCCGCCACCGCGATGCCGGTATACGAGTTGAGGAGCGACACGACGACCGGCATGTCGGCCCCGCCGATCGGCATCGTCAGCTGCACGCCCAGCACGAGCGACAGCGCGACGAAGACGAGGAAGAGCGGGATGCTCGGCGAGACGGCGGCGAGGTAGACGCCGATCGCGACGACGGCGAGGAACAGGGCGCCGGTGACGATCTGCGAGCCGGGGTACTGCACCGGCCGCGACGGGATGACGCCCTGCAGCTTGCCCCACGCCACGACCGAGCCGGTGAGCGACACCGAGCCGATGATGGCGCCCAGCAGGGTGGCGACGACAAAGGCCAGCGGAAGCAGCTCGCCGGGGTGCAGGTCGACGTCACGGAGGAGCTCCACGACCGCCACGAGCGCGGCTGCGCCGCCGCCGGCGCCGTTGAAGATGGCGACCATCTGCGGCATGGCGGTCATCGCCACCCGCTTCGCCCCGAGCCAGCCGACGACCGCGCCGATCGCCCCGCCGACGACGATGATCCACCAGGTCGACGGGATCGCGAGCTGTCCGTCGCGGATGAAGAAGGTCCAGGCCACGATGAGCGCCATGCCGGCGGCGCCGAGACGGTTGCCGGTACGGGCGGTCTTCGGGCTGGCGAGGAACTTCAGGGCCAGGATGAAGGTGACGCCGGCGACGAGCCAGATGACGTAGGTGACGATCTGGAGCGTGTTCATCTACCGGCGATCCCCGCCGCGGCCCTTGAACATCTCGAGCATGCGGTCGGTGACGGTGAAGCCGCCGACGACGTTGATCGTGCCGAAGACGACCGCGACGAGCGAGATGATGACCGCGATCGCGCTGTCCGCGGTGGCGGCGACGAGCATGGCGCCCACGACGATCACGCCGTGGACTGCGTTCGCGCCGCTCATGAGCGGGGTGTGGAGCATGGTCGGCACCTTCGACACGACCTCGTAGCCGACGAAGGCCGCGAGGACGAGGATGAAGAGCGCGGAGAGCAGCTCGAAGGCGGAGAGCTCCACCTAGGCCTCCTTCGTCTCGCTGGCGGCCGCCGTCGAGGCGGCCGGATCGGTCCGGTCGGACGGGCTGGCACTGACCGATGGCGCAGCCGGCTCGATGCCGAGCGCCTTTGCCGTCGCCTCGTTCACCACCTTGCCGCCATGGGTGATGGTGGCGCCCTTCGTGATCTCGTCGGCGAAGTCGAGGTTGAGGGTGCCGCCGCTGACGAGGTGCTTGACGAGCGTCTGGATGTTCTTCGCGTACATCTGCGTCGCGCTGCCCGGCATCGTGGCCGGCAGGTTCGTGAGGCCGATGATCCGGACGCCGTGCTTCACGACCTCCTTGCCGGCCTCGGTGCCCTCGACGTTGCCGCCCATCTCCGCGGCCATGTCGACGATCACGCTGCCCGGCTTCATGCTCGCCACCATCTCGTCGGTGACGAGCCGCGGGGCGGGGCGGCCGGGGATGAGCGCGGTGGTGATGATGAAGTCGGCCTCCTTGACCCGCTCGGCGATGAGCGCGGCCTGGCGGCGCTTATAGTCGTCGCTCATCTCGGTCGCGTAGCCGCCGGCGGTCTCGGCCTTCGCCTTCTCCTCGTCGGTCATCTCGACCTCGATGAAGGTCCCGCCCAGGCTCTCGACCTGCTCCTTGACGACCGGGCGCACGTCGGTCGCCTCGACCACGGCGCCGAGCCGCTTGGCGGTGCCGATCGCCATGAGGCCCGCCACGCCGGCGCCCATGACGATCCCCTTCGCCGGTCGGACCGTGCCGGCCGCGGTGGTGAGCAGCGGCATGAACTTCGGCAGCCGCTCGGCGGCGATGAGGACGGCCTTGTAGCCGCCGACGGTCGCCTGCGAGCTGAGCGTGTCCATGCTCTGGGCGCGGGTGATGCGCGGGATGGCGTCCATGCTGATCGCGGTCAGGCCTCGCTCGGCGAGGGTGGCGGCGAGCTTCGGGTTGGCGAGCGTGCCGAGCGTCCCGATCACGACCGTCCCCGACCGGAGCATCTGGATCTCCTCGTCGGACGGCCGCCCGATGCGCAGCACCATCTCCGCCTGCGAGTAGAGGGCGGCGGCGTCCGGCACGAGCGTGGCGCCGGCCTCGGCGAACATCGCATCGGGGATGGACGACGCCTCGCCGGCACCGGCCTGCACGAGGACCTGGTTGCCGTCGTCGACGAGCGCCTGGACGGTCTGCGGCGTGGCCGCGACCCGCGTCTCGCCGTCTGCCGTTTCGCGTGGGACAGCGATCTTCATTGCATGGTGGTTCCGAGCGGGAGGATGCACAGGATCGAACCGCCGCGGCACGTGGAACGGCGCAGGCGGTTCGGGCTTCGGAGTGTAGCAGAGGTCCGCGGACCGTCGAAGTTGCGGGCTGGCATCATGATCGGCATGACGACCGCCGCCCGACGTCCCCTGATCCGCCCGCGTCCACTCGGCGGGCTGCTGGCGCTGGCGTTCCTGCTCGCAGCCTGCGGCGGCGCCGGGGCGACGCCAGTCGGCTCGCCCTCGCCGTCGGCCGGCGGCGCCGGCGCGTCGCCGTCCTTGGGCTCGCCCGCCGCCGCGGCGCAGCTGCCGGCGGGCTGGACGCAGGTCGTCATCGACGAGGCCGGCTTCTCCATCGGTCTGCCCGGCGGATGGCAGAAGCTGTCGATCGAGGACGTGAACGCGAGCGGCGCATTCGACGCAATGAAGAGCGCGAACCCGGAGGCGGCCGGAGTGCTCCAGCAGGCCCAGGACGCCATTGCCGCGGGCAAGATCGCGCTGTTCGCCTTCGACGGCGAGCCCACGGACGCGGCGCGCACGTTCGCCGCGAACGTGAACGTCATCAACACCGGCGCCGCCAGCGGCACGGCGCGCGAGGCGGCCGACGGGATGGCCAACGTGATCCGCCAGCAGGTGCCGGTGACGGGCGACGTGCAGGCCGACACCGTCGATCTCCCCGCGGGAGCGGCCGGCGTCGTGCGCTACCAGTGGAAGGTGACCGGCGGGTCCGGCACCGCGACCGACGTGGCCGTGACCCAGTACGCCATCCTCGCCGGCGGGACCGGTTACATCATCTCCTTCTCCATCGCCGCCGACACCGCCGACGAGTACAACCCGCTCATCGAGCAGATGGCTCGCTCCTTCAGCACCGACTGACAGCGTCCCGCGCCACTCCCTGAAGCCCTTGACATGTACGACGGGATGTAGTATTTCTATTACACTTGATTGCGTATCATATACGAGGAACGGAGAGCCGCCCCATGACCGGACACGTCGGTCCGTCCCGCTTCACCCTTGACCGCCTGTCGCAGCGCAGCCGGCGACCGATCGCGGTCGCGTCTCTGCTCGGGCTGCCGGCGATGTACGCGTGGTCGACGTTCTGGCGCGCGACGGATGTGCCGGTCATCGTGTGGGGACCGGTCTCGTTCCTCCTCATCGGCGTCACCCTCGTCGGCGCCTTCGTCCTCTACCGCTTCGTGCGCCACCGGGCCGAGCTGGCCCGGCCGGACCTCGACGAGCGGCAGCGGCAGCTCCGCGACCATGCCTACGTGGTGAGCTACGGGGTGCTCGCGACGGTCGTCGTCGCCCTCGTCGGGGCGGTGGCGGCATCGGTCCTCGTCTTCGACCACCCCATCGTCATGGACGGTGCGCTCGTGACGGCGATCGCGATCTGCATCGGGACGCTCATTCCGCTCCTGCCGGTGGCCGCCCTCGCCTGGGTCGAGCCCGACCCGCTCGACGACGACTGATGGCGGGTCGACCGGAGCGCGCCGAGGCCACGTACAACCGCCTCGCCGTGCTCCGCACCGAGCGCGGCCTCTCCCGCCAGGACCTCGCCCAGGCGCTGGGAGTCAACTACCAGACGATCGGGTACCTTGAGCGTGGCGAGTACAACCCGAGCCTCGAGCTCGCGCTGCGCATCGCCGAGCATTTCGGACTGCCGGTGGAGGCGATCTTCAGTCGCCGCCCCTTCGTCCCGATGTCGGAGCAGCTCTACGCGGACGGGTCCCGCAGGGAGATGACCAGATGAGCCTCGTCATCGACTCCATCACGAAGCGCTTTGGCGCCATCACCGCCCTGGACGGGGCGAGCTTCAGCGTGGAGCCTGGCCGCATCTTCGGCCTCCTCGGAGCCAACGGGGCCGGCAAGACGACCTGCATGCGCATCGTGCTGGACATCCTCCGGGCGGACAGCGGCACGGTCACGTGGCAGGGGCGGAGCAACCTCGAGCTGCCGCGCCGGACATGGGGCTACCTCCCCGAGGAGCGCGGCCTCTACACGCGCATGACGGTGATCGATGTCCTCCGCTTCTTCGCCAGCCTCTACGGCGTGTCGACCGCGGATGCGACCCGGGAGGTCACCGAGTGGCTCGAGCGCTTCCGGGTGCCGGACTACCGCGACCGGAAGATCGAGGAGCTGTCGAAGGGCAACCAGCAGAAGATCCAGTTCATCGCGGCCATCCTCCACGACCCCGAGGTGCTGATCATGGACGAGCCGTTCACCGGCCTCGACCCGGTGAACGTGGGCCTGCTGAAGGAGGCGTTCCTCGAGATGCGCGACCGCGGCAAGACCCTCATCTTCAGCACGCACCAGATGGAGACGGTAGAGGAGCTGTGCGAGTCGATCGCCATCGTCGACCAGGGGAAGGTCGTGGTGAGCGGCACCCTCCGCGACGTGAAGCACGCGATGGGCCGCCAGGTCGTGCGGCTCGCGCTCGACGGGGCGCACGGCAACGCGACCGATGGCCCCGACGACGCGGCGTGGGTGACGGAGATCCCAGGCGTGCGTCTCACCCGGCGGGGCGAGGACTTCAGCGAGTACGTGGTCGAGTCCGGGACCGATCCGGGCCGCATCCTCGACGCTGCGCTCGCGCGCGGCGCGCGCGTGACGCGCTTCGAGATCGCCGACCCGAGCCTCGAGGAGGTGTTCATCGAGCACGTCGGCCGCCGCGCGGTGGCCGAGGAGGAGCGCCACCTGGCGGGCGCGGGAGCGGTCCGATGAGCGGCATCTTCCCCAATGCCTGGCACGTGGCGCGGCGCGAGTACCTCGTTCGCGTGCGGAGCCGCACCTTCCTCATCCTCACCGCCCTGCTCGCGCTCGTCGGCTTCGGGCTGGCGGTCGCGCCGGTCGTCTTCCGCGCGCTCGGGGCGGACAAGCCGCTCGAGGTGGCCGTCGCGCTGGAGGCGAGCGACCTCGGCAGCGACCCGATCGGGACGCTGTCGGCGGCGCTGAACGGCGCGGCCGGCAACCCCGGCGCGCCGGCGCATTTCAAGCTCACCCCGGTCGAGCAGCCCGCAGATGCCGAGCGCCGTGTCCGCGACGGCCAGATCGATGGCCTGCTCACCGTCGACCGCACCGCGGGCGGCGACCTGTCGTTCGCCTACCTGACCCACGCCTCGCCGAACAGCCCCGGCGCGCTCGCGGTCCGGCAGGCGGCGAGCGCCCTGACCATCGACGACCGGCTCGGGCGCGCCGGCATCGACCCGTCGGATCGCGGCGCCATCTTCGCCCCGCCCAAGTTCGCCGCGACCTCCACCGACCCGACCGACGACCCGGCGCGAAGCGGGGCGGACTTCGCGACGCGCGCATCGCTCGGCACGGTGCTCGTCGTCCTCATCTTCATCGCGATCCTCAACTACGGGAACTGGATCGCTGGCAGCGTGGCGGAGGAGAAGAGCAACCGGGTGATGGAGCTCCTCATCACGGCCGCCACGCCGCGCCAGCTGCTCGTCGGCAAGGTGCTCGGCACCGGGGCGGCTGGCATGACCCAGTACCTCGCCATGCTCGCGGCCGGCATCGCCGGCCTCCTCCTGCAGGGCGAGATCGGGCGCCGCTTCTTCGGTGACGCACCGGCGGCCTCTGCCGGCTCGGGCCTCGACCCGTGGCTCCTCGTCGTCTTCGGCGCCTGCTTCATCGGAGGCTTCTTGGTCTACTCGGGGCTGTACGCCGCGGCCGGGTCGCTGATCAGCCGCACCGAGGAGGTGCAGCAGATGGCCGGGCCGATCATCGCCATCGCGATGCTCGGCTACTTCGCGGCCATCCTCGGCGGCACCACCGCCCCCGACGCGACCTGGCTGAAGATCATCACCTTCGTCCCGTTCTTCAGCCCGTACCTCGTCCCGCTGCGGATGGCGTACGGCACGATCACCACCGGCGAGGTGATCGGCGCGCTCGTCGTCCTCGCCATCGGCGTGGTGGTGGCGCTGTGGGTCGCGTCGCGCATCTATGCCGCCGGCGTGCTCCTCTACGGCCAGCGGCCGAGCCTGCGCACCATCTGGCGCGCCGCGCGGGTCGCCCGTTGACGTTCGCCTGACCTGGCTCTGACGGTCGCCTGATGCATCCCGCCTACGATGCGCGACCGATGGCCTCCGGACGTCGCGCTCGCGCGCCCCGCCTCCTCAACCGCGAGCTGAGCTGGCTCGACTTCAACGCGCGCGTCCTCGCCCTCGCCGAGGACGAGCGCACGCCACTGCTGGAGCGGGTGAAGTTCACCGCCATCTTCGCCACCAACCTCGACGAGTTCTTCATGGTCCGCGTCGCCGGCCTGCAGCGCCAGGTCGCCGGCGGCGTCACGGTCCGATCGCCCGACGGGCTGCGCCCGGCCGAGCTGCTCGAGGCGGTGCTCGAGCGCGCCGCCGAGCTCGCGGCGCGCCACGCCCGCGCGTGGAGCGAGGGCATTCGTCCCGCGCTCGCGCATGCCGGCATCCGGATCGCGCGCTGGTCGGAGCTCGGCGCCACCGAGCGGACCGGGCTGGCCGGCCTGTTCGCGGCTCGCGTCTTCCCGGTCCTCACCCCGCTGGCGGTGGACCCGGCGCACCCGTTTCCGTTCATCAGCAACCGGTCGCTCAACCTGGCGGTCCGCCTCCGCGACCCCGCCGGCGGCGAGGAGCGCTTCGCGCGCATCAAGGTGCCGCCCATCCTCGAGCGCTTCGTGAACATCGGTCAGCCCGACCCCTCCGCCGTGACCCTGCTGCCGATGGAGGAGCTGATCGGCGGCAACCTGGAACGCCTGTTCCGCGGCATGGAGGTCATCGGGCGCGACACGTTCCGGGTGACGCGCGACGCGGATCTCGCCATCGACGACGACGACGCCGAGGACCTGCTGCGCACCGTCGAGGACGGGCTGCGCCGCGCGCGAACGTCGCCGGCGGTGCGGCTGGAGGTCGGGACGGGCAGCGCACCCGAGACGGTGGCACTCCTCGGCCGGGAGCTCGGGCTCGCGGCCGCATCGGTCCATGCGCTGCCGGAGCCGCTGGGGCTCGCCAACCTGTGGGAGCTGCATCGGCTCGACCGTCCGGACCTCAAGGACCCGCCGTTCACCTCCGCCCCGGCACCCGCGCTCCGGGCCGACCTGCAGGGCGAGGTGGAGATCTTCGAGCGCCTCGACGCGGGCGAGGCGCTCGTCCACCACCCGTACGAGTCGTTCGCGGGCAGCGTACAGGCGTTCATCGAGCAGGCCGCGGACGATCCGCAGGTGCTCGCCATCAAGCAGACCCTCTACCGCACCACCGCCGACCCGATCGTCAACGCCCTGGTCCGCGCCGCGGAGGCCGGCAAGCAGGTCGTCGTGCTGGTGGAGCTCAAGGCCCGCTTCGACGAGGAGAACAACGTCGCCTGGGCGCGGATCCTCGAGCGCGCCGGCTGCCACGTCGTCTACGGCGTCAGCGGGCTGAAGACGCACGCCAAGCTCGTCCTCGTCGTGCGCCGCGACGGCGAGGCGATCCGACGCTACGTCCACGTCGGGACGGGCAACTACAACGCCGCCACCGCCCGCGAGTACGAGGATCTCGGCCTGCTGTCGGCCGACCCGCTCCTCGCGCGCGAGGTGGGCGAGCTCTTCAACCTCCTCTCCGGCTATGCCCATCGCGCCGGGGCGGAGCGGGTCATGGTCGCGCCGTTCGACCTGCGGCAGCGGCTCCTGGCGCGGATCGCCGCCGAGGCCGATGTCGCACGCGCCGGCCACGCGGCGCGGGTCGTCGTCAAGTGCAACGCGCTCACCGACCCGGCGCTCATCGAGGCGCTCTACGCGGCCAGCGAGGCCGGGGTCGAGGTGGACGCGATCGTGCGCGGGATCTGCATGCTGCGCCCCGAGCGCGGCAAACGGAGCGCCCCGATCCGGGTGCGGAGCATCCTCGGCCGCTTCCTCGAGCACTCGCGGATCTACCAGTTCGGCGTCGCCCCCGCGACGGAGGCGTGGATCGGCTCCGCGGACCTCATGGAGCGCAACCTGGATCGGCGGGTCGAGGTGCTCGTGCGGATCGACGACGAGGCGCAGCGGCTCCGGCTGGCCGCGATCCTCGAGGATGCGCTGCGTGACCCGACGGCATGGACGCTCGGCCCCGATGGTGCCTGGTCGCGCGGCACGGAGGCGGGCGGCAGCGCGCTCCAGGCGTCGCTGCTCGATGCCGCGCGGCCGCCCGACGAGCCGGGACCCGAGGAGCCGATCGTGGCCGCCGGCGGCATCGTGTGGCGCCGCACGGGATCGCGGCTCGAGATCGCCGTCGTCCATCGCCCGCGGTACGACGACTGGAGCCTGCCGAAGGGCAAGCTCGGCGCGCGGGAGGACGCGCTGAGCGCCGCGCTGCGCGAGGTGGCGGAGGAGACCGGGATGCGGGTGCGCATCGGTCCGGCCCTTGGCGAGACGCGCTACCGCAAGCTGACCCCGACCGGCAGCCGTCCGAAGGTGGTCCACTGGTGGGCGCTGGAGGCGACCGGCGGCAGCTTCACGCCCGGCAACGAGGTCGACGAACTGCGCTGGCTGACGACCGAAGCCGCAGCCGGGCTCCTCACCCGCCTGACCGATCGCGAGCTCCTCGCGCGCTTCGACGCGCTCGAGGGACGCTTGAGCGGCGCGCGGACGTGAGCGACGTCCGCAGGATCGGCGAGCGGCGGCTGGAGGTCACGCAGGGCGACATCACCCTCGAGGCGGTCGACGCGATCGTGAACGCGGCGAACGCGTCGCTGTGGCCGGGCGGGGGCGTCGATGGGGCGATCCACGGCGTGGCCGGTCCGGAGCTGCACGTCGAGCTGCGGCGCGACCATCCGGAGGGAACGCCCACGGGCACGGCGGTCGCGACCGCCGGCTACGCGCTGCCGGCGCGCTGGGTGCTCCACGCCGTCGGACCGATCTGGCGAGGCGGCACGCACGGCGAACGCGAGCTGCTGGCCAGTGCGTACCGGTCGTGCCTGCGCCTCGCCGACGAGCTCGGGGCGCGGAGCGTGGCCTTTCCCGCCATCAGCATGGGGGTCTACGGGTATCCGGCACCCGAGGGCGCCGACGTGGCGCTGACGACGGTGGCGGAGCACCTGCACGGCACGACGAGCGTGGAGCTCGCGCGCTTCGTGCTGTTCTCGGCGGGAACGCTGCACGTGTTCCACGAGGCGCTGGCGCGGCTCGCCTGACTCGTAGCCGATGGTCCTGGCGCCGACCGGGTCGCCGGCGTGGTACCATTTCGAAAACGTGTTCGATTGGCGCTCCGGTCCGCGCCGCGGTCATCTGACCGCCCCGACCTCGATTCCCCCACTGCCCTGACCGGGCCCCGCACTGTGCGGGAGGGCCTCGTCAGGAGCATATTCCCTTGACCTTTGCCCAGCTCGGGCTGACGCCCGACCTGCTGCGCGCCGTTGCGCGCAGCGGCTACACCGAACCCACCCCCGTCCAGCGCGAGGCGATTCCGCTCGTGCTCGCCGGTCGTGACCTGCTCGCCGGCGCCCAGACCGGCACCGGCAAGACGGCGGCCTTCGTGCTGCCCATGCTGCAGAAGCTCACCGCCTCCGCGCCGCGCCTCCAGCCCGGCCAGCGGCCGCGCATCCGCGCCCTCGTTCTCGCTCCCACCCGGGAGCTGGCGATCCAGGTCGAGGAGAGCATCCGCACCTACGGTAATGGTACCGCTCGTTCGACCACGATCTACGGCGGCGTCGGCTTCGGCGGCCAGCTTGCCGCGCTGCGTCGCGGCGTCGACATCGTCGTCGCCACCCCCGGGCGCTTGCTCGACCATGCCGGGCAGGGCACCATCGACCTGCGCGGCGTCGAGATCCTCGTCCTCGACGAGGCCGATCGCATGCTCGACATGGGCTTCATCCGCGACATCCGCCGCGTCATCGCCCTCCTGCCGGCGCGACGCCAGAACCTCCTCTTCTCCGCCACCTTCTCGAACGAGATTCGCTCGCTCGCGGAGGGGATGCTCGATCGCCCCGCATCGGTCCAGGTCACCCCGCGCAACACGCCGGTCGACCTCATCGAGCAGGTCATCCACCCGGTCGACCGTGAGCGCAAGCGCGAGCTGCTCACACACCTCGTGCGCATCCGCGAGATCGACCAGGCGCTCGTCTTCACGCGCACCAAGCACGGCGCCAACAAGCTCGTCGAGCAGCTGAACCGCGATGGCATCGCCGCCTCGGCGATCCACGGCAACAAGAGCCAGCCGCAGCGCATCCGCGCGCTCGCCGACTTCCGTGCCGGCCGCATCCTCCTCCTCGTGGCGACCGAGGTCGCGGCGCGCGGGCTCGACATCGAGGAGCTCCCGCACGTCGTGAACTTCGAGCTGCCGATGGTGCCGGCCGACTACATCCACCGCATCGGCCGCACCGGCCGCGCCGGGTTGAGCGGCATCGCGGTCAGCCTCGTCTGCGTCGACGAGGGGCCACTCCTGCGCGACATCGAGCGCCTGCTCGGGCACCCCATCCCGCAGCAGGTCATCGCCGGCTTCGAGCCGGACCGATCGATCCGCCCCGAGCCGATCCGCATGCGGAGCGGCGGCGGCCAGCGTCGTGGCGGACCGGCACCGTCCCGCCACGTGCCAGGCCGCGGCGCCTACGGCCGTCCCCAGGGCAGGCGCCCGCGTCGCGAGTGGCCGGCCGTCTACAGATGACCTCGCCCCGTCCGCGGGCACGGCTCGGCTCGCCGCGCAGGCGAGGTGCGGGCGCGCGCATCCTGCGCCGCCTGGCCCCGCCCGGCGGCCGGCCCTCACGCCGTACCACGGTCCCCGTCCGCCGCAGCGCACGCCCCGCCGCCGCCTGAGGGCGCTACGCTGCGCGCGGTGAACGTGACGCAGCCGGGACCGGCGATCAGCACCCGCGCGCTGACCAAGCGCTACGGGACGATCGAGGCGCTCACCGATCTCACCCTCGACGTCGCCCGCGGTGAGATCTTCGGCTTCCTCGGACCAAACGGCGCCGGCAAGAGCACGCTCATCCGGACGCTGCTCGGGTTCCTCCACGCCACGAGCGGCAGCGCCTCCGTGCTCGGCATGGACGTGGGGATGCAGAGCGTCGAGATCCGGCGTTTGACCGGCTACCTCCCCGGCGGGGTCGAGATCTACGAGGGCCTCACCGGCGGCGACGCGCTCGACTACCTCGCCGACCTCCAGGGCCGGCAGCCGTACCGGCGCGACGAGCTCTGCGAGCGGCTCCAGCTGCCCGTATCGGTCCTGCGCCGGAAGGTGCGCGACTACTCGCGCGGGATGCGCCAGAAGATCGGGGTCGTGCAGGCGCTCCAGCATGACCCCGAGCTCGCCATCCTCGACGAGCCGAGCGAGGGGCTCGACCCGCTCATGCAGCAGGCCTTCTACGCCATCCTCACCGGGCTGCGCGCGGAGGGGCGAACGATCTTCTTCTCGTCCCACGTGCTGTCGGAGGTTGAGCGAGTCTGCGACCGGGTCGCGATCGTGCGGGCCGGCCGCCTCATGGTCGTGGCCGACGTGTCCGCGCTCCTCGCGCGGCGGCGGCGGCGGGTCACCGTCCGCTGGCGGGGCGCTACGCCGGACCTCTCCGAGCTCCCCGGCTTGGAGGACGTCGCGGTCGTCGGCGATCGGATCACGGCCACCCTCATCGGCGAGATCGCCCCGTTCGTACGCGCCGTCGCGTCGCCCAGCCTCGACGACCTGACGATCGAGCCCGCCTCACTCGAGGAGGCCTTTCTCGAGTACTACGCCGACGACGGGCCGGGAGTGGAGGCGGCGGCGGAATGATCGTCCGGCCGCTCCTCCTGCGCGTCTGGGGCTGGCAAGCGACGCGGGTTGCGCTCATCGCCGCTGCGCTCGTGGCCTGGGGCTGGCTGCTGCCGTTCATCTACGCCCACTTCAGCACGCTGATCCGCGAGCTCGTGCGCCGCTACCCGGTCTTCGAGCAGATGAGCCAGTTCGGCTCCGGCAACCTGTTCAGCCTGGGCGGCACGCTGACGCTCGGCACGCAGCACCCGATCGTCATCGCCATGCTCGGGGTGATCGCCATCGGCACCGGTGCGCTCGCCATCGCGGGCGAGCGCCAGCGCGGCACGCTCGAGGTGCTGCTCGCGCGCCCAATCGAGCGACGGGCCATCTTCCTCACCCACCTCGCATCTCTCGTCGGTATCCTCGGCCTGCTCATCGCTGCGCTCCTGGCGGGCATGGCGGTCGGGACCCTGTTCCAGGGGCTCGCGGGCGAGGTGTCCCTCGGCACGATGCCGCTGGTATGGCTGAACGGCA
The DNA here is from genome assembly GCA_963825905.1 of uncultured Chloroflexia bacterium. Taxonomy (GTDB): domain Bacteria; phylum Chloroflexota; class Limnocylindria; order QHBO01; family QHBO01; genus JAICQM01. The sequence goes on from CAWGUL010000001.1 coordinate 15,476, forward strand.
TGCTGCTGTGGCTCGCGTTCGCGACCTTCAGCCTGGCGGCCTCCGCGTCGTTCGATCGCAGCGGCCCCGCCATCGGTCTGGCGCTCGGGTTCCTGCTGGTGAACTACTTCCTGGAGATCCTTGGCTCGCTCTGGACCGATGTCGCCTGGTCGCAGGAGTACTCGCTGTTCCACCACTTCCAGGTGTCGGAGATCCTCGCCGGCCGCCTCGACCCGGTCGACCTGGTGATCCTGTGCATCGCCATCGCCATCCCGCTGGCGTGGGGGTTGGTCGTATTCCCGCGCCGCGACCTGGCGGCGCCCTCCTAGGAGGCGACGGCCGGGGCCGGTTGCTCGAGCGCCAGCGCCACGGCGGCCTCGGCGTCCAGCGCCATCCCCTCCTCCCACTCGGCTCGGTGCTCCGGATCCTCCGAGATGACCGCCGGGTTGAAGCCGAGGAGCTCGCGGTTCCACAGGTTGATGCCGGTCCCCGTCTCGAGCTCGAGACGGTGCACAGCCCCGGAGAGTCGGGCCGCCAGGCCGAGGTTGCCGGACAGGTAGGCGAGGAGCGCGAAGCCGTCAAGCACCAGCGTGTAGCCGGTGATGTCCCGCGCCGCGTGGAAGATCTCGAGCGCTGTGGTGAGCAGGCGGCGCGTCTCGATGCGCGTCGCCGGCGTCGCGCGGCCCTGGTAGTCGTCGCCGAGATCCGCGAGGGCGAGCGTATACGTTGCCCACCCGACCATGAAGTCGTCGTGCGCGGCCTCGAAGATCGCGAGCGCGTTGCGCGAGTGCTGCCGGGCGGCCGCGATGTCCCCGCTGCCATAGAACACGTTGGCGAGCGCCCACTCACAGCGCCCGGCGCCCATCTCGTCGCCGATGTCGCGGTAGACGTTCAGCGCCTCCTCGATGTACTCCCGTGCGGCGGTCGAGTTCCGCAGGCTCGCCAGCCCGCTGATCGTCCACGTGAAGCTGATCCCGTACAGCGCCTCCGCCAGGCCGGCCTGATCCCCCAGCTGACGGCGCAGCGCGATCTCGCGCTCGTACCAGCTCCGCGACTCGTCGGCGTTGCCCTGCCAGTAGGTGAGACCCGCGATGGCGCTGTATGCATCGGCCAGCGCCGCCGGATGGTCGGCGGCGTGCGGCATCGCCAGCGCTGCCTGCACGCGGTCGACGCCCTCAGCGAGGTGACCGCGCATCTGCCAGAAGCGCCACAGCACGAACGCGGTGTGGAGCGCCGCCTCGGCGCGCCCCGACTCCACGAACCACTGCTGCGCGGCACGCAGGTTGTCGTGCTCCTCGTCGAGCCGGTTCAGCCACTCCGCCTTCGAGGCGCCCATGAGCTCGTGCGCGGCCGACTCGGCCAGCTCGCTGAAGAGGGCCGCGTGCCGGTCGCGGAGCTCCTCCAGCCGGCCACGCTCGGTTGCCTGCTCGACGGCGAACTCGCGGATCGTCTCGAGCATCGCGAAGCGTGCCTCGCCGCCGAGCCCCTCGACCTGGCGGACCAGGCTCTTGTCGACGAGGCTGCCGAGCGCGTCGAGCGGGTCGCCGCCGACCTCGCCGCCACAGACCCGCTCGATCTCGGCCAGACCGGCGCTGCCCGCGAACACGGAGAGGCAGGCGAAGAGGGCCCGATCGGTCTCGTCGAGCATGTCATGGCTCCATGCGATCGCGCCGCGCAGGGTCTGCTGCCGCGCGGGGAGGTCGCGCAGGCCGCTCGACAGGAGGCTCAGCCGGTGCTCGAGACGCCCCAGCATGGCCTGCGGGCTGAGGATCCGGATGCGCGCCGCAGCGAGCTCGATCGCGAGCGGCAGCCCGTCCAGGCGCACGCAGATCTCCGCCACCGCCGGCGCGTTCTCGTTCGTCACCGCGAAGTCCGGCTTCACGGCCCGGGCACGCTCGATGAAGAGGCGCACCGCCTCGAACTGGCTCAGCCCCTCCGATCCGGGCAAATGGGCCAGGTCAGGGAGCGAGAGCGGCGGCACCGGGTATTCCTGCTCGCCGGACACGTGGAGCGGCGCGCGGCTGGTGGCGAGGACGCTCAGGTTCGGGACGCGGGTGAGGAGCTCGGCGACGACCGGCGAGCCATCGGTGACCTGCTCGAAGTTGTCGAGCACGAGCAGCACGCGCCGATCCGCGAGGTGGTCCACGATCCGGTCGCTGGCGCTGCGCCCGCCCGCGTCCGGCAGGCCGAGCGCCTGGGCGATGGCAGTCGCGATGAGCTCGGCCTCCGCCACCGGCGACAGCTCCACGAAGAACACCCCGCCCGGGTAGCGATCGAGCGAGCGGCCCGCAACCTCGAGCGAGAGGCGGGTCTTGCCGGTCCCCCCGGGGCCGGTGAGGGTCAGCAGCCGCGCGCCCCCGAGCGCCGCCTGCACCTCGGCGATCTCCCGCTCGCGGCCGAGGAACGTCGTCAGCCGGCGGGGCAGGTTGTTGAGGACGGCGATGCCGCTGGCGAGCGGCGGGAAGCGATCCGGCAGGCCCTCGATCGCGAGCTGGTAGAGCCGCTCCGGCGCGTCGAGGTCCTTCAGGTGGTGCTCCCCGAGGTCGCGCAGCGTGACCCGCGGGTCGAGGTCCTGGCTGACGAGCGCGCGCACCGCATCCGACAGCAGCACCTGCCCGCCATGCGCGACCGCCCCGATGCGGGCGGCGCGGTGGACGTCGATCCCCACGTACGTGCCGTCGCGAACGTCCGCGAGGCCGGTGTGCAGCCCCATCCGCACCCGCAGCGGCTCGTCGATGCCCCACGGCTCGTCGCCAAGCGCGCGCTGCGCGGCGACCGCGGCGCGCACGGCGTTCGCGGCGGTCGGGAAGGCGACGAAGAACGAGTCGCCCTCCGTCCCGACCTCCACCCCATCGTGCGCCGTGAAGGCCTCGCGCAGCAGCACGCGGTGCCGCTCGAGGAGCGCGGGCCAGCGCTCGCCGGTCAGCTGGAGCAGCCGGGTCGAGCCCTCGATGTCGCTGAACAGAAACGTGACCGTGCCGGTCGGTAGCTCGGGCATGCGCGAGCGCAGTGTCACGCCTGTGCCGCGGCCGCACAAGCCCGCGCCGGCATGCGTGGCCCTGGCCCGTCGGACCGGCGTCGACGGCCGCGCTGCGGTACGCTCTCGCCTCCCATGCCGCCCCCCGCCGCTCGCCCCGACGAGCCTCCCGCCTGGTTCACGGCGCTCGCCGCGCACCCGCTCGGCGCGGCCGTGGCGGGGGCGCTGATCATCGCCTTCTCCGCGATCTTCGTCCGCCTCGCGAACGTCGAGCCCGCGACCGCCGCCGTGTTCCGCTGCGCCTACGCGCTGCCGCCGCTCGCGCTCCTCGCCCTCTGGGAGCGGCGTCGCTACGGCCCACGCGCCCCGGGGCAGCGGACGCTGGCGTGGCTGGCCGGCGTCTTCTTTGCCATCGACCTCGTCCTGTGGCACCACGCCATCGCGGCCGTCGGCGCGGGGCTGGCCACCGTCCTCGGCAACACGCAGGTGGTGATGGTGCCGCTCATCGCCTGGCTCGTCCTGTCGGAGCGGCCGTCGGCCCGGGTGGCGGCGGCGGTGCCCGTCGTGCTCCTCGGAGTCGTGCTCATCAGCGGTGTCATCGGTGCCGGCGCGTTCGGCGCGAACCCGCAGCTGGGCGTGTTGCTCGGCATCGGGACCGGGATCGCGTACGCCGCCTTCCTCCTCATCCTGCGCCGCGGCAACGCGGACCCGCGGCGGCCGGCGGGGCCATTGTTCGACGCCACCCTGAGCGCGACGGTGTGGTGCACGGTCATCGGCCTCGCGATTGGCGAGCTCGACGTCGTGCCGGCCTGGCCGTCGCACGGCTGGCTCTTGCTGCTCGCCCTCCTCGTCCAGGTCGTCGGCTGGCTCGTCATCAGCATCTCCCTGCCGCGCCTGCCGGCGGCGCTGACGAGCGTGGTGCTCACGATCCAGCCGGTGGGCTCGGTCCTGCTGGGGATCGTGATCCTGTCCGAGGCGCCCTCCCCGCTCCAGCTGGTCGGGGTGCTGTGCATCGTCGCCGGCCTGCTGCTCGCCACCGTCCGCCGCCGGGAGGGCCAGCCGGTGCTCGAGCCGGAGATCGGCTAGGGCGCGCACGCCATCGGCGTAGGATGCGCCGCATGATCTGGGTCCTCGTCGCCATCCTCCTCGCCCTCTGGCTGTTCGGCCTGCTGCTGAAGATCGCCGGCCTCGCCATCCATCTGCTCCTGATCGTCGCGGTGGTCGTCCTCGCCTGGCGCCTGCTCACCAACCGCGGGCGCGTCCTCTAGTCACGTCGATGCCGCCCTCGCCTCCCGCGGCGCGGCTCCTCCATGGGCGCGGACGGCTGCTCGCCGGCTCCGCGGTCCATTCGCCATGGGCGCTCCTGGTGGGCACCGATGGCCGGGTCGCCTGGCTGGGCACCGACGTCGACGGCAGCCCTGACCGCTCCGCCGAGCGGACCGATCTCGGCGACGCGCTCGTCACCCCGGGCCTCGTCGACGCACATACCCATCCGGTCTTTGCCGGCGACCGCGCTGACGAGGCGGCGGCGCGCCTGGAGGGCGCGGCCTACAGCGGCGGCGGGATCCTCCGCACGGTGGCCGCCACGCGCGCCGCCTCCGATGCTGAGCTGGAGCGGCTCGTTGACGGGCGCCTGCGCGCGGCCCTCGCCGCGGGCACGACGACGGTGGAGTGCAAGTCCGGCTATGGCCTCTCCCTCGACGAGGAGCTTCGCGCCCTGCGCATCATCGGCCGCGTCGCCACCGGGCTCCCGCTGCGGGTCGTGCGCACGTTCCTCGGTGCCCACGCGGTGCCGCCGGAGGCCGGCTCGCCCGATGCCTACGTGGCGGAGGTGTGCGAGGCGATGATCCCGGCCGTCGCGGCCGAGGGCCTAGCCAGGTTCGTCGACGCCTTCTGCGACACCGGCTTCTTCTCCGTCGAGCATCTCGAGCGGATCGGTGCGGCGGCGCGCGCCAACGGCCTCGGGCTGCGCGTCCACGCCGAGCAGCTGGCGCGCACCGGGGCGACCGAGGCCGCCATCCGCGCCGGCGCCACCAGTGTCGACCATCTCGAGCAGCTCGACCGCGCGGGCGTCGCTGCGATCGCGGCCTCGACCACGGTGGCGACGCTCCTGCCGGCTCCGGCGATCGTGCTCCGCGACACGCTGCCGCCGGCGCGCGACCTGCTCGACGCGGGCGCGGCGGTTGCCCTTGCCAGCGACGCGAACGCGGGCACGTTCGGGGCGTTCGGCGCGATGCCGCTGATCGTCGGCCTGGGCGCGACGCTGCTCGGCATGACGGCCGGCGAGGCGCTCACCGCGGCCACGGTCGGCGGGGCGGCGTCGCTCGGCCTGAGCGGCGAGGTTGGGACGCTCACGGCGGGCGCCGCGACCGACCTCGTTGCGTGGGACACGGACCACGAGGGTGCGTTCGCGCTGCGGCTCGGTGCGGTGCGGCCGCTCCGGGTGGTGATCGGCGGCGTCGAGGTCAGCGCGGAGGCCTGAGGGACCGGGCACGCCGCGTGCAAGATGCGGGTCCATGTTGGGGAACCACGGCACATGAGCCACGAGCACATCGTCCTCGTGGTCGACGACGATCGCGACGTCCGCGACCTCTTCGCGGACACGCTGCGCGAGAACGGCCATCACGTCGAGGACGCGCGCGACGGCGACGAGGCGCTCCGGCTCATCGACGACGGCCTCCAGCCGTGCCTCGTCCTCACCGACGTGATGATGCCCCGCATGGACGGCTGGGACCTGGCGCGGGCGCTCGGGAAGCGCATGCCGGCGACGCCCGTCGTCCTCGTCACCGGTGACCGGCTGCTCTCGATCCGCGCCCCCGTCCTCGACAAGCCCGCCTCGCCCGAGGAGCTGGAGTCGATGATCCGGACCTACTGCACGGCCCCCGCCGAGGCCTGAGCCGCCGCGTCGCGGATGCGCGCCACCACCTCCCGCAGCGCGGGCAGGTGAATCGATTCCGGCAATCCCGCCTCGTACGCGGCGAGCAGCTTCCCGTAGTACGCCGCCTGGCGATCCGGTGGCGCGTTGAACCGCCCCCACACCGCCGGGCCGTGTGCCTCGAGATCCTCGAGCAGCGAGCGGCCGTTGTGGAGCTTGTCCGCCAGCGACACGCGCAGGACCGATGGCTCCGCACTCCGCAGCTCGTCGAGATACGCCGCTTTGCGCTCCTCCCACGGCGGCTTCGCCTCACCGGGGGAGGGCATCGCGTCGCTGCACGCCGCGACGATGAGCGCGACGCGGTCGCCGAAGTAGCCGCGGATCGATTCCAGCGTCTCGCGCCCACCGGCATCCTCGGCCGCATCGTGGAGCAGTCCGGCGATCGCCTCGTCCTCGTCGCCGCCGTCCTCGAGGACCAGGCTCGCGACCGCGAGCAGGTGCGTGAGGTACGGGACGTGTCCGCCCTTGCGCGACTGGCCGCCGTGGAGCTCCACCGCGGTCGCCACGGCGGAGGTGAACCGGTCGCCGAGGATCGGGTCGGGCGTGCTCATGGCGGCGAGGATAGCGTCCAGAATGGTGCCCATGCCGATCTCCCGCCTCCTGCTCGCCCCCGGCGCGTCGGGAACCGTCGCGGGCCTGGCACCGGTGATCCGAGGTCTCGCCCAGCGCGGCGTGGAGAGCGCCGGCGTCGCGCTGCCCCGCGGCACGGCCGAGCGGGCGCTGCCGGCCTGGCGGAAGGCGGTGGCGGGCGCGGATCTCGCGGACCTGGCGATCGGCGGGCAGTCGTTCGGCGGCCGCGTGGCGTCGCTCCTCGCCGCTGACGAGCCCACGCTCGGCGCCCTGGTGCTGCTCTGCTTCCCGCTCCACCCGCCCGGCCGCCCGGAGCGAGCCGCCGAGCGTGCCGCGCACCTCGCCCGGATTCGCTGCCCGGTCATCTTCCTCTCCGGCGAGGCCGATCCCTTCGCACAGCTCCCGCTCCTGCGCGAGGCGGTGGCAGCGATGCCGCACGCGGAGCTCGTCACCTATCCGGGCATCGGCCACTCACTGAACCGTGTGCTGGACGACGCGCTCGGCCGGATCGCGGCGTTCCTGCGAGCGGACGGCGATACCTGACATTCGGCGTCAGGTAGGCCCGTAGAATCGGGCGGTGAGGTCAAGCCGCCTCCTCTCGATCCTGCTCCTCCTCCAGACCCGCGGCCGGATGACCGCCCAGCAGCTCGCCGACGAGCTGGAGGTGAGCCTGCGCACCATCTACCGCGATGTCGACGGCCTCGCGGCATCCGGCGTGCCGATCTACGCGGACCGCGGGCCGGCCGGCGGCTACCAGCTGCTGGAGGGCTACCGGACGCGGCTCACCGGCCTCACCCACGACGAGGCCGGGTCGCTCTTCTTCGCCGGCCTGCCCGGCCCCGCCGCGGAGCTCGGCCTGGGTGCCGTCCTCGCCACCGCCCAGCTGAAGCTGCTCGCCGCGCTGCCGACCGAGATGCGCTCGCGGGCCGCGCGCATATCGGAGCGCTTCCACCTCGACGCCCCGGCCTGGTTCAGCGAGGCGGACGCCACCCCGTTCCTCGCTTCGGTGGCGGATGCGGTCTGGAATCAGCGGCGCATCGCCGTCCGCTATCGCCGCGCGGCCGGCCCGGTCGAACGAACCCTCGAGCCGCTCGGCCTCGTCCTGAAGAGCGGTGTCTGGTACGTGGTCGCCGCCGCCGGCGGGCAGGTGCGGACGTACCGCGTGTCGCGCATCACCGCCGCGACGCTGCTCGACGATCGGTTCGAACGGCCGGACGGCTTCGTGCTCGCCGACCACTGGGCGGAGTCGATCGCCGCGTACGAGGCGGAGCTGCCACGCCTCGAGGTGACGCTGCGGGTCGACCCACGCCGCATCCACGAGGTCGCCGATGTCGTTGGCGCGTCAGCCCTGCACCGCGGGACGGAGCTTCCCGCCGCCGATGACCCCGACGGGTGGCGGCACTTCCGGCTCGAGCTGGAGTGGCCGGAGGAGGTCGCGGGCCGCCTCGTCGGGGCCGGCGACGCGGTCGAGGTGCTCGGCCCCGCCGAGCTGCGGGCGGCCGTCATCGCGGTCGCCCGCGCCTCGCTCGATCGCCATGCCCCGGCCGGGGTGGACGGCTAGCGACGATCTCGCGGCTTGGGTGCGGCGCCGGCCGAGTCGCGCTGCGGTGCGCGATGCGGTCGGATGAGGCTGCGGACGCGCAGCTGATCGACGACCTGGCGCTCACGCTCGTCGGCCAGGGTGCGCAGGAACTCGGTGGAGAACATGAGTCAGGACCTTCCTCGTGATCTGTCGGCGATGCCGACAACGGTATCGGTCATACCTGTCAGTCCACGTCAGGAATGCAGGAATTGCCGAATCGCTGCACCATTCCCCCGTGACCGCGACCCAGCCGGCCTACCAGCCAGGCGTCTGCAACATCGGTCCGGCGGAGATCCGGGCACGCCGCCTGTCCGGCGTGTTCGGCACGGCCGCGACGCTCGGCCTGTTCGCCGCGCTCGTCATCTTCCGCGCCGATCCCGCATGGCGGCTCGTCCTGTTCGTTCCCGCGGCCGGTGCCGCAGCGGGTTTCCTCCAGGCCGCGATGCACTTCTGCGCCAACTACGGCTGGCGCGGCGTCTTCAACTTCGGAGACGAGCTCCGGGACACCACGAGCGTCGCCGAGCGAGCGGCCGCGGCCGCCGACCGGCGGGCCGCGTTGCGGATCGCCCTCCTCTCGGCCGGCATCGGCGCGCTGGTCGCGGTGGGAGCCGCGCTCCTCCCGATCTGACGCGGCGGGCTCTCATGCCCGTCCAAGAATCGCCGCCCAGACTGCGGCGCATGAACACCCGGAACGATCCCCGCCAGCTCGCCCTCGCCGCACGCCTCCGCACGCTCAAGCAGGTCGTCCTGGTCGGGAGCGCCGGGCTCGCCATGACGTTCTGGTGGCTCGTCGCACCAGCGGCGACGAGCACGAACGCCGCCACCGCCACGACGAGCGGCACCAACACCGGAGCGACATCGGACGACGGCGGCACCTCGTCGTTCTTCAACGACGACACCACGAGCACCGGCAGCACGATCTTCGGCGGCACGACCACCCAGCTGCCGGTCCTGCGCTCCCACGGCTCCTGACCGATCCAGAACTGATGGCACTCAAGCCCGCTCCGACCACCCGCCCCGCGGCGATGAGCGAGTTCCGCTTCCGCTCGATGGGGACCGATCTCGTCGTCCTCGCCCCCGCCGCCCGGCCCGACGCGCCCGGGATGGTGCGCGACCTGTTCACGGCGTGGGATGAGCGATTCAGCCGGTTCCGCCCCGACAGCGAGCTCTCCCGCCTCTCGGCCGCGGCCGGCACGTGGTACCCGGCCAGCCCCGAGATGCGTGCCGCGGTCCACGCCGCGCTGGACGCCGCGCGCGCGAGCGACGGCATCTTCGACCCGCTCGTGGGCGCTCGGCTGGCGGAGCTCGGCTATGACCGCACGTTCGAGGCTCTGCCGCTCGACGGGCAGGCAACGCGGCTCCGGCCGTGGCAGGCCGGCGGGTGGCGCCGGATCGAGATCGACGACGACGCCGGCACGATCCGCCTCCCCGCCGGCAGCGGACTCGACCTCGGCGGCATCGCGAAGGGGATGGCCGTTGACGCCGCCATCGCCGAGCTCGCCGCCACGGGGTGCCGGTACGCGGCCGTGAACGCGGGCGGCGACCTTGCCGTCCTCGGCACGCCGCCGCACGCCGACGGTTGGAGCGTCCTGCTCGACGACGTCGGTGAGCAGCTGGTCACGCTGCGCTCCGGTGCGCTCGCCACCTCGTCCGTCCGCCAGCGGCGCTGGACGGTGGCCGGCGAGGCACGGCATCACCTCCTCGACCCGATCACCGGCATGCCGAGCACGACGCACGTCCTCGCCGCGACCGTCGTCGCCGCCAGCTGTCGCCAGGCGGAGGTCGCCGCCAAGACGGCCCTCCTCATGGGCGCCGAGCACGGCGCCGCCTTCCTCGCCAGCCACCATCTCGCCGGCATGCTCGTCACCGACGAGGGCGTCGCGTGGCGCGTCGGGGCGTGGAGCGCGGACCGGTGATCGACCACACCCTCTCCTGGGAGGTCGCCCGCGTCGGCGGCATGCTGGCGCTCGTGCTCGCGACGGCGTCGGTCGTCATCGGCCTGGCGCTGTCGCTGAAGATGCGGAGCACCGCGTTTCCGCGATTCATCACGAACGAGCTGCACGGCTACGTGTCGCTGCTTACGATCGCCTTCATCGTCATCCACGGGCTGGCGGTGTGGGCCGACCCGTTCACCGCCTTCACGCCGTCGGAGGTCCTCGTCCCGCTCGTGGCGCACTACCGGCCGCTGTGGATCGCGATGGGGATCGTGGCGGGCTACTTGATGCTGGCCGTCTACGCGTCGGAGTGGGTCCGCTCGCGGATCGGCTACGCGTGGTGGCGGCGCTTCCACTACGTCTCGTTCGCGGTCTTCCTGCTCGGCGTCCTCCACGGCCTCGGCAGTGGGAGTGACACCGCCACGGCCTGGGGGATCGCGGTCTACGGGCTGTGCGTCGGCAGCGTCGCCGTCCTCGTCATCCTGCGCCTGCTCGCGCTGCCGGCCTCGGATCGACGGGATGTCGGGATCGTGGCGATCGGGCTCGCGATCTTCGCGCTGGCGGTCTTCACCTCGATCGGCCCGATGCGGGCCGGCTGGAACGACTTCGCGAACGACGGCAACGGCACCGGCGCCTCCGCGAGCTGGCTCGCCTCCCAGAACTGAGGCGCGACCCGGGTTCGAGCGCGTGCGCCGGGACGCACCGAACTACCAACAGGAGACCGAATCGCGACAAAATGTGCGCCAGCGCACACAACTCGGGTCACGGCCAGGTCTGAATCTGGCCAGCTTGATAGATGCGTGCGCCCGGGAGCACACCCTCGCCCCGAGGTAACGCCTCAGGCCACCGCCCGCTGCGTGCCTCGAATGGTCTGCCATGCGTTCCACGCCACGAGCAGCGCGAGCGCGAAGGAGAGGATCGCGCCGACCGGGTGGAGGGCCGCAAGCCCCGGCGTCGACTCCTTCAGCGTAGCGAGGATCGGCACGATGAAGACGACGATCGCCAGCGCGAGCGCGGTGAGGATCTGCGCACGTCCCACCCGCCCGAGTGCGGCGGCCGCCAGGATGAGGATCGGGGACAGGTGGAGGATCCAGCCCAGGCTGCGGTGCAGCTCAAGGTTCTGCTTGTCGACGAACAGCGTCAGGCCGATGAAGAAGACCTGGACCACGACCCCCACCACGAACAACCAGGCAAGTGCGGCGTACGCCATGCGGGCACCGGTGACCATCGAATCCTCCGTCCGTGCTCGGCGAATTGAAGAGGTTTCCGGGAGCCTACTCCACCTCCGCTAGCCCTCCCCCACGACGCGATCCACCGCGCGCCGGTACTGCTCCTCCGAGAGGGCTCCCTCGTCGCGCATCCCGCGCAGACGGTCGATCTCGTCGGCGACCGACGACCCGTGACGCTTGGTGGCGGGGGCCGGCGGAGCGCCGCCGGCTTCGCGGCCGCCGAGGTCGCCGTCCTCGCGCCACGCCTTCTCGATCTCCGCCAGCACCCGTGCCTCGATCGCGTCCCGCGCTCGCTCGGGGCTCGGGACGAACGGCTTCGCGACGCGCTTCACCCATTCGGGCATCGATCGGAAGGCCTCCGCCACCTCGGCCACCGCGTCGTCGCCGGGGCGGCGGGCCGGCACGCTCGGCGGCGCACCGGACGGGGCGGGCGTCATCGGTCCAGGCTCGGTCACCGCGGGTGGCATCGGTTCTGACTCCGCGGTCAGGCCCGCAATCGTGAGCTCGTGGAGCGGCTCCGGGCGGTCGATGTCCTTCAGCCGCTGCTCCCCCACCGAGTGGAGCGCGACGCCCTCCGGCAGGTCCGTGCCGGCCAGCGCGCGCGTCGTTTCCGAGAGCAGGATCTGCCCGCCGTGGCCGACCGCCGCGATCCGCGCCGCGCGGACGACGTCGAGCCCGGTGTAGCCCTCCTCGCCGACGGCCGGCTCACCGGTATGGAGGCCGATCCGGACCCGCACCGACACGGCGCCCGGCCAGGTGGCCGCAGCATGCGCGCGCTGCACCTCGACGGCCGCCACCACTGCCTGCCGCGCGCGCGGGAACGAGTAGAAGAACGCGTCGCCCTGGGTGTCGATCTCTTGCCCGTCGTGGCTCGCGAAGGCGGCGCGCACGAGCCGCCGATGCTGGGCAAGCAGCTCGGTATACGCCGCGTCGCCCAGCTGCTTGAGCAGGGCGGTGCTGCCCTCGATGTCGCTGAACAGGAACGTGACGGTGCCGCTCGGCAGGTTGGGCATGGCGGACCCCGAGTCTACCGGCGTCGGTCCAGGTCGCGCCCTATCCGGCGGTCGGGACGGGCGCCTCCTGATGCGCCGACTCTCCGATCTTGCCGGCCGGCAGGAGCACGGCCACGACCAGGGCCGCCAGTGCCGCGCTGATGATCCCGACCACGAACGTCGTGCCGGTGGCGATGGAGAAGGCGTTGTGAATCGCGTTGACGATGCCCGGGATGAGTGGCTCCACGAACTGCCGCTGCGCGTCCGGCACGCTCGCCAGGATCGCCTTCCCGAGGTCCCCGACGCTCGTCAGGTTGTTGAACGTCGAGCCGCCCGCGAACTGCTGGGCGAACTGCTCCGGCACCCCGGCGCCGACGAGCTGCTTCGGGACCTCCTCGACCAGGGTCGACCCGAACAGCGTGCCGGTGATCGCCAGGCCGACCGTTCCGCCGACCTGCTGGAACAGCGTGAGCGAGCTCGTCGCCGTGCCGAGCTCGCGCACCGGCACCGCGTTCTGCACGGCGAGGGTGAAGACCGCGAACACCGGACCGGCGCCGATCCCGGTGATCGCCATCCACAGCCAGAGGAGCGGCTGCGGGGTATCCGGGCGGATGTGGGTCAGCAGGAAGAGGCCGGACGCCATGATGACGAGCGCGCCGACGATGATGGCCTTGTAGCGGCCGGTGCGCGACACGACCTGGCCGGTCGTGATGGCCGAGATGATCAGGCCGCCGAGCAGCGGCAGGATCTGGTAGCCCGACACGGTCGCCGAGCTGCCGTTGACGACCTGGAACCAACGCGGCAGGAACGCCACGGCGGCGAAGAAGCCCATGATCGCCAGGAACATCGCGATCACGCTGGCCGTGAAGTCGCGGATCCGGAACAGGCTGAGCGGCACGATCGGCTCGTGGGCGCGCGACTCGACCCAGATGAACACGCCCACCACGACGAGGCCGAGGACGATGAGCCCGCCGACGTCGAGATCGGTCCATTCGCCGAATTGCTTGTTGGTGAAGCCGATGAGGATCGGGACCAGGGCGGCCACCAGGAGCGTGGCGCCCATGTAGTCGATGTGGCGGTCGACGCCCTGCTCGCGGTGGGTCGGCAGCGTCCGCCAGATGATGACCAGCACCACGAGGCCGATGGGGATGTTCACGAAGAAGATCCAGTGCCAGCCGACGTTGTCGGTGAGCAGGCCGCCGATCGCAGGACCGATGAGCGAGCTGACGCCGAAGACGGCGCCGAAGAAGCCCTGGTACTTGCCCCGCTCCGACGGTGCGAAGATGTCGCCGATGATCGCGAGCGCGATCGGGAACAGCGCGCCGGCGCCGAGGCCCTGGAGGCCGCGGAAGAGCAGGAACTGCCACATCGTCTGGCTCAGCCCGGCGAGGGCGGAGCCGATGAGGAAGATGCTGACGCCGATGATGAAGATCGGGCGCCGGCCGAAGATGTCGGACAGCTTCCCGTAGATCGGGCCGCTGACGGTCGCGGTCAGCAGGTACGCGGTGAAGGCCCAGACGTAGACGTCGTTGCCCTTGAGGTCGGTGACGATCCGCGGCAGCGCGGTGCCCACGATCGTCTGGTCGAGGGCCGCGAGGAAGATGCCGAGCAGCACCGCCCCCAGGATCTCGAGGCGGACGCGGTGGGGAAGCTCGATCGGTGCGCGGTCGTGGCCCGTTGGGCGGGCTGTCTCAGCAGTCATGGTCGTGCAGTCTATGCGAGGGGCGGGTCATGTGGGCAAGGGCTCCTGTATCGCGGCGTTCTGGTGTACCAGACCGGCCGGCCGACCAGATCTCATCGGTCGAACCTGCGGGTGACGTGTTGCGGGCGTCATGAGACCATCGGTCGCGTGAACCTCAGACTGCGGTCAGTCGCGCGGGTTGGCGCGGGATGAACTGCTCGTGCTGCGGGGTCGACCGTGACCCGACTGCCATGGCTACCCTGACGCGCCACCCGGAGCTCCATGTCTGCCGTGAATGCGTCCATGCACTCGCGCAGCGCACTGGCATGCTCGAGGTGACTCCGACGTTGGTCGCTCGAGCAATGCCGGAGGCGATGGCCTTCTACGAGGCGGCAGGCTTCGAGGTCGAGCCCTACGACGAGGGGTTCGCATTCGTGCGCTACGCCGATGCGAGCGTGTTCGACCTTGTCCTCCACGCAGCAACGACGCCCGAGGACAACGCGGGGGGCTGCTATATCGTCACCGACGACGTGGACACGTGGCATGCACGCCTCTCGGCGGCGGGGCTCCCCGTGACGGAGATCGCCACGATGCCGTGGGGGATGCGCGAATTCGCCCTCACCGATCCGAGCGGAAACCGCTTGCGCTTCGGACGGAGCTCCTGACCGGCCTCTGTCGTTCCACAGCGCCAACATGCTCAGCACGGCGATCCGTCAGTTGAGGCGCGACCCGCCGCTTCCCGAGGTCCCGCCATCGGGATCCTCGTCCGGACCGCCCTCGCGCAGGAAGCGCTCGATCTCGGCGATCAGCTCGTCCCCGGCCGGCAGCCGCGACTGGTCGGCGAGCATCTCGAGCCGCTCCACGTGCGCCTTCGTGTCCTCGTCGGAGGCCGCGGCCGCGTCGAGCAGGTTGCGGCGCTCCAGGGCCTGCGAGGCGAGCGATCCGACCGGCAGGTCGATCCCCAGGAACGTGCCGAGCGACGTGAGGAGCGCGAGCGCGGCAGTGGGGTACGGCCCGTTGACGTAATGCGGCACCTGGGCGAAGAAGCCGACCGCCGGGAATCGCGGCGGCCGACATCGACAGCTCCAGCACGGAGAGGACGGCCGCGGGCACGCGGAGCAGGCCGTCGGGTCCCTGGCGAATGCCATCCGGCAGCAGGCCGTCGGCGGAGGCGGTGGCAAGGATCGGGACGGGGCGGGTATGCGGCACCGCCGCCGGGATCGCGCCGAGCGACACCCAGCTCACGACGCCGAGCTGCTTCGCCAGCGCCACCATGTCGCTGGCAAGCTCGCGCCATCGGTAGTCGGGCTCCGGTCCGCGCAGGAGCAGCAGGTCGCGGCCGCCGAGCCGGCGGTGGGTGATCGAGAGCTCCGCCCAATCGAGGCGCATCGGTCTGCCGTCCATGATGTCGAGGGCAGGCCGCCGGGCGCGATAGTCGAAGATCGCGTCCGGGTCGAAGGTGGCGATCACGCGGCCGTCGTCGGCGAGATGGCGCACCGCCAGCGAGCCCGCGCTGCCAGCATCCACCCAGCCCTCGAGCGCGGCCACGAGGACGGGGGCGTCGAGCGCGGGGAGGTCGACAAGGTTGGAGAGCGGCATCGGGACGCTAAGTCTACGGGTAACGTGAAGGCATGCCGAAGCGCGCCTCCGCCGCTCCTCCCGACCCCGACTCCCTCGTTCGCCAGCAGGCCGGCACGTATCGCACGCCCGACGAGCGGTTCGAGGTGCGCGAGGCCGACCAGGGCTGGTTCCTGGTGGACGCCAACCAGACCGATGACTTCGGCCAGCCGCTCGTCCGCGGCCCGTTCCCGACCCTGAAGGCCGTGCGCGCCGCCCTGCCCGACGCACGAACGAGCGCTCCCGCACCGGCGCGATCTCGACCGGCGGCGAAGTCCGCGGCGCGCGCGACCGCGAAGCCGAAGGCCAGCAAGCCCGCCCCTCCCCCACCCCCGCCGAGCTGGATCGACGAGCTGCCGGCGGCGGACGCGAGCGCCGTGCGCCGCATGATCAAGGCGCTCGAGGCCGAGGGCGTCGAGCGTGCCGAGCAGCTCGTGCGCCGCGATCGCGACGGGATGTCGCCGGTCGTCGCCGAGACGCGAGTGCGTCGTGCGCTCGACGCGCTCCTCGAGGGCGCGACCGACGAGCAGCGCCGGCTCGTGGCGCGTGCCGTCGAGCTGCTCGCCAGCGGCGGCCGCGAGGGCACGGGCGGATTGCCCGGCTGGGCGCTCGTCGAGGTCGGTCCTCAGCCGGAGCCGCCGAACCGTCGCCTGCGGCCATCGGTCGACTGAGGTCATTCCGTTGCGCCGGTGGCGCATGCTGCACCGATGACCGCCCGCCGCGTCCAGCGCACGTATCTGCTGCTGACCCTGCTGACGACGCTCGCCGCCTCGTTCATCTGGGGCATCAACACGCTCTTCCTCCTCGATGCGGGGCTCTCGAACACCGAGGCCTTCGCGGCGAACGCGTTCTTCACCGTCGGGCAGGTCCTGTTCGAGGTGCCGACCGGCGTCGTGGCCGACACGCGCGGGCGGCGCTTCAGCTTCCTGCTCGGCGCGTTCACGCTGCTCGCCAGCACCCTGCTCTACCTCCTGATGTGGCAGATCCGGGCGCCGTTCATCGGCTGGGCCGGCGCCTCGATCCTGCTGGGGCTGGGCTTCACGTTCTTCTCCGGCGCGACCGAGGCGTGGCTCGTCGACGCGCTCCACGCGACGAAGTTCGATGGGCATCTCGAATCGGTCTTCGGTCGAGCGCAGGTGGTGGGCGGGATCGCGATGCTGGCCGGCTCGGTCGGCGGCGGCGTCATCGCGCAGCTCACGAATCTCGGCGTGCCGTACATCCTCCGCGCCGGCATGCTGGGCGTGACGCTCGTCGTCGCCTGGTGGGCGATGCACGACATCGGCTTCACGCCGCAGCGCGGCGTCACGCCGGTCACCGCGGTGAAGACTGTGTGGAAGGGCTCGATCGACGGCGGCCTCCGCAATCGCCCGGTCCGCTGGCTCATGCTCGCGGCGCCCTTCAGCGCCGGGGTCGGCATCTATGCCTTCTACGCCTTCCAGCCCTACCTGCTCGAGCTCTTCGGGGACAAGACCGCGTACAGCATCGCCGGCCTGGCGGCGGCGATCGTGGCGGGCGCCCAGATCGTGGGCGGCCTCATCGTGCCGTGGGTGCGTCGCTTCTTCTCCACCCGCACGCAGGCGATGCTCATCAGCGCGGTGCTCACGGTCGTCCTGCTGGCGGCCGTGGGACTCACGACGAGCTTCGTCGCGGCCATCCTCCTGCTGGCGGGGTGGTGCATGGTGTTCGCCGTCGCCGGACCGATGCGCCAGGCGTTCATGAACGGCCTCATCCCCACCGAGCAGCGCGCGACAGTGCTGTCATTCGACAACCTCATGGGCTCGGCCGGCGGCGTCGTCGCGCAGCCCGTCCTCGGCCGCGTGGCCGACGTGTGGAGCTACGGGACCTCGTACGTCGTGGCGGCGGGGATCTCCGCGCTCAGCATCCCGTTCATCGTCCTGGCGCGCCGCGAGCACGCGGTGTCGGACCCGATCACATCCGGGGTGCCGCTGCCCGTTCCGGAGCCCACGCTCCCCGGCGCCTGAGCCCGGCGCTCAGTCGTCGGGCGTCGGGTCCTTCTCCGGCGTCCGCTTCGCCGCCGCGTGGGCGGTCGCGAAGGCGCGGCTCTCGTCGCCGTCGTACTCCTTCAGCGCGTTGTTGAAGGCGGCGAGGAACGCCTCCTTCTGGTGGTGCGAGTACTGGTCGACCTGCGCCGTCGGCAGATCCGAGATGGTGCGGTATGGCATCGGTTCCTCCTGGGTCGTCGCCGAGCTCACGTCGCATGCCGCGTGCCGCGGGGCGACCGCAACGGCACGGCTGATGTGCCGATGCGAGTCGCAGCCACCTGCCCGCTTGCGCGAGAGGCGTAGGCTCGGGGTGTGAACCTGAGGGGGCGTGCACTCCTGGCGACCGCGTTCCTTGCGGTGAGCGCCTGCAGCGGCCCGAGCGCTTCCAGCACGCAGTCGACGGGGGGATCCGCCCTCGCGACGGCCACTGCAACTGCCGAGGCGACGAATGCGTCCACGTCGGCGTCCGCCAGCTCCACATCGTCGGACCAGCCACCGGCCTTCGAGAATCTCTCCCTGGCTACCGTGCTCGTGAACGGGCTGGCCGTACGGACGGCGGCGGGTCTCAGTTCGGCGCTCCTGCAGCGTCGCTCGATGCCCGGCGGCGCCATGGAAGACGTGCGGCTCAACGAGGGGAACCACGTCTACGTCCTCTCGAGCGGTCAGCGCAGCCCGTCGACGGCCAGTGGTGGTTCCAGGTGGCAATCGAGGGCGACCCGGCCTACGTGGTCGACGCGCAGGCGGTTGACGTGGGATGGGTGGCGGTGGGAACGGCCGGCGATCCATGGATCCGCGAGGACAATGGCTTCTGCGACGCGCGTCCGACATTCGCACGCTCGTGGGCATGAGCCGGATCGTCCGGGTCGGGTGCTACGGCTCTGCGCCGCTGACCATCGACGCGTTCCAGGCCACCGTGCCGCCGAATGCGGGGCTCGGCGGGGCATGCGAGAAGTATTCCAACCCCCTGCACTGGCTGCTGTGCGACAACATCAACTACAGCTTCGTCAATGCGGCGGGAGGGGAGTCGTTCCAGTTCCGGCTGCACTTCGACCCGGCGCGCGGGATCGCGCCCACCGTGCTCGCGGAAGGCACCGTGGGGGCGCATTGGCGGATCGTCGGCCATTTCGACGACCCCGCTGCGGAGGGCTGCGCCTCGGACGCTCGCACGAGCAACGAAGGGCAAGCGGAATGGCTCATGTGCGCGACCGACTTCGTGGTGGAGTCGATCACGCCGCTCGGCTGAGCGCCCGCGCCCCATCGGTCAGGACGATCGCGGTGCCGGAAGAGGAGGACAGGCCCTCCGGCGCACGCGGACGCGAGGGCGACACAGAATGCCGCTCGAGGCACGGATGATGCAGCCCTTGTCCGGCGTACGCACACACAGGTAGATCTCTCATGCAGACCCGAACGACGACCCTCGATATCTGGACCTATCCAGAGGTCAGCTGGTCGACCCTCGACCTGTCCGGCTACGACGTCGAGGCGCTCGACGGCAGCATCGGTGACGTCGACGACGACACCGCGGTGGGGTCCGGCCATCTCGTCGTGAGCACCGGTCCGCTCATCTTCGGCCGCAAGGTCATGCTGCCCGCCGGTGTCATCTCGAGCATCGACCCGGGCCAGCGCAAGGTGCGGGTCAATCTCACGAAGGACGACATCAAGGACGCCCCGGAGCTCGACGACGATCGCAATGGCGACCCCGCCTACCACGACGAGCTCGGCCGCTACTACGAGCAGCTGCGCCCGGTCGGCCGCCACCTCTAGACCACGGCCCGCCCTGACCTCCGACCGCCGTCCCGGCCCTGGGGCGGCGGTCGTTTCATACCTCAGGCGGCCGGCGGTGCCGGAACAGGAGCACGAGGCCGCCGGCGGAGGCGGCCGCGGCGCCGCCGAAGACGAGGAGGCTGATCACGCGCACCCCATTCGGGCTGATGAGGTTCGGCGCGAGCGCCTGGAAGGCGAGGACCGATCCGACCGCGCCGACGACCGACAGGATGAGCCCCACCACGAACGCCCAGACCTCGCGCTCCCGCATGCCGTCCATCACCTCGTCGGCGAGGAAGCCGAACGCCACCAGCCCGAGCGCGAAGCCGGCGGTGGCGACGAGCGGACCGATATCGGTCATGCCGGCCATCCCCATGAGGACCGGCACCGCGAGCAGCGACAGCCCGCCCCGGCGCCACGTCCGGGCGTAGCCGCGGAACACGACGACCGGCAGGGCCACGAGCAGGTCGGGCACGGGCTCGGCCCGGTTCGCGATCACGGCCTCGCGCGCCTTCCGCTCCACCTCGGCCGCTGACTCGGTCAGCCCGCGCGGGCTGGCGCACTGCCAGCAGGTGGCGTCCTGGTCGCGATTCGACTTCCAACAGACCGGGCAGATCCAGCGCTCGGTGACCGCCATGCGCGGAGGGTAGCGCGCCGCGTCCAGCGTTCCGAGCACGCAAGTTGGGGCAGGACGTTCGGCTGGCCCGATGTGCGCGGCACGCGTGAAGGCGCGCAACGTTCGCGCGGCCTCGCCCGTCGGTGTTCAGCGTATGGTTGCGCGCATGGCGGACGAGGCCACTCCACCGAGCAGACGCGGGCATCCCGTGCTCGCCAGCGCGCTCTCGTTCGTGATCCCCGGGCTCGGGCAGATGCTGAGCGGCCGCGTCGCCCGCGGCGCCGCCTTCGCGATCCCCTTCCTCGTCCTGGTGGCCGGCATCGCGGCCGTCGTGCTCGTCGACCGCCACCTGCTCGTGCGCGCGGCGCTCAGCCCGGTGGCGCTGCTGGCGATCGTGGTCGCCAGCCTCGTCCTCCTCGCCTATCGGCTCTGGGCGATCCTCGACGCGTACGCAGTCGCGAGCGCAGCCGGGACCGCCCGCCGCAGCGCCGTCCGCGCGTTCTCGGTGGCGGGCCTCGTGGCCGTCGTCCTCGTCACGCTCGCGATGCACGGGTGGTTCGCCTACCTCGGCCTGAGCGCTCGCGACACCCTCGTCGCGATGTTCGATCCGTCCGGCCCGCGCGGCCTGGCGAGCGCCGCCGCCAGTGCCAGCGCCTCGGCCAGCGGGACGCCGTCCGCGACGGCAACGCACCCGACCCCGACCGAGGTCCCCACCCCCACGGCCACCCCCGTGCCGTCGTGGGCGGAGGACGGCAGGCTCAACGTGCTGCTCATCGGGTCGGATGCGGGGCCGGGGCGCTGGAGCATGCGCGCGGACGCGATCATCCTCGTCTCGATCGACATCGGATCGGGGCGGGTGGCGGCCTTCTCCGTGCCGCGCTACACGCGCAACGTGCCGCTTCCCGAACCGGAGGCCTCCGCTTTCGCGTGCCGCTGCCTGTCCGAGGACTACTTCAACGCCCTCTACGTGTACGCGAACCAGCATCCCGGCGCAGTTCCCCGGCAGCGACGACGTGTCGCGCGGGCTCGGGGCGCTCAGTGGCGCGGCCGAGCAGCTGTTCGGCGTCCACCTCGACGGGATGGCGGTGGCGGACCTGAACGGCTTCGTCGACCTCGTCAACGCGATCGGCGGTCTAACGATCGACATCCCCGAGCCGATCTACGATGCCGCCTATCCGAATCCCGACGGCTCCGGGACCCTCGTCCTCCAGATGAAGGCCGGGGTCCAGCATCTCGATGGCTGGCATGCCCTCGCCTATGCCCGCACCCGCCACCAGGACAGCGACGTCGGGCGGATGGTGCGGCAGCAGCTCGTCATCCGGTCGCTGAAGCAGCAGATCGGCTGCGACCTGCTCGGCAAGCTGCCGGCCATCCTCCAGGTGGCGCGCGACACGCTGTGGACGAACCTGCCGCTCGACCAGGTGCCGGAGATGATCGGCATCGACGTCGGCCCGGTCGAATCGCACGTCGAGTTCGACACCTACAACGTCACTCTCACCCCGGCCGACGTGACCCGGGTGCGCGGCGATGTCGCGCACGCCTTCGACGGACCGGCCCCGCCGCCTGACCCACCGATCCCGTGCCAGTGACCCGCGGCGAATCACGCGCCGGTCTGGGGCGCGCGGCGGCCGCGATCGCCGGCGGGCTGGCCAGCGTGGTCGCGATCGTCTTTCTCGTCCAGTCGATCGACCTGGGCGCGACCGGCGCCACGCTGGGACGCGCGCGGGTGCCGCTCATCCTCGCCTCGCTGCTCATCATCCCGGTCCTCATGGCGCTGCGGACGTGGCGCTGGCAGGCGCTCCTCCCGCGACGCGACGACGGCCGACGCGTCGCCCCGCAGGCCGTGATCGGCCCGCTGCTGGCCGGTAACCTCGCCAACCTGGTGCTGCCGGCGCGAGCCGGCGAGGCGGTGCGCGCCTACCTCCTCGCCCGCCAGGAGCGGCTCCGTATGCCGGCCGTGCTCGGCTCGATCGTGCTCGAGCGGGTGATCGACGTCGTCACGCTGGCAGTTCCGGCGCTCATCGCGGCCGTCATCGCTGGCGCGGCGGGCTGGCTGGTGTCCGGGCTCGCGCTCCTGGGCGTCGGCGGCGTCATCGGCCTCGTCGTGCTCATCTCTCCCCTGCCGCGCGCCATCCTCGCCCGCCTCCAGGCGCACCGCTCGGTGGCCGCTCAGCCGCTCGCCGCGCGGATCGCCGGCATGCTCACCGCCGGCGCGAACGGGGCGCGCGGCAGCGGGCTCGGCGGCGTGGTCACCGCCCTGGGCGTCAGCACCGTGACGTGGGGGTTCGTGGCGGCCGTCGTCTGGCTGCTCGCGCGCGCGATCGGCATCGAGCTGGATCCGGCCGGCGCGGTGGTCGTCGCCGCGGTCACCTCCCTCGGCGGGGCCATCCCGTCCGCGCCCGCTGCCGTCGGGATATTCGAGCTCGCATCGGTCATCGCCGGCCACGCGCTCGGCATCGCGGATACCGACGCGCTCGCCCTCGGCCTCCTCACCCACCTGCTCACCACGGTGCCGTTCATCGTGGCCGGCGGCGCGGCCGTGTGGCTGATGGGCATCCGCCTCGGCGCGGTGGCGGCCGCGGCGAGCGAGCCGCGGATCCAGCCTGCCACGGTGGCGCTGGGTCGTGACGGGGGCCCCACCGGCTAGCGATCAGCCAGGCGGCCGGCCACCGATAAGCGCCACGCGCGCTCGGGGATGTACCGTGGGCTCATGCCCGACCCCCTTCTCGACACCCTGAACGACGAGCAGCGCGAGGCCGTCACGCTGACGAGCGGGCCGCTCGTCATCCTCGCCGGCGCGGGCACCGGCAAGACGCGCGTCATCAGCCATCGCGCGGCGTATGCGGCGCAGACGAAGGCCGCCGACCCGAAGCGGATGCTCATCGTCACGTTCACGGAGAAGGCCGCCGCCGAGATGCGAGGCCGCCTTGCCGGGCTGGGACTCCGCACCGTGCAGGCGGCCACGTTCCACGCCGCCGCGCTGCGGCAGCTGGCCCATTTCTGGCCGCTCGCCCACGGCGAGCCGTTGCCGCGGGTCCTCGACTCGAAGATCCCGCTCGTCGCGCCGCTCGCGCGCTCCCTGCCGGGCGGCTACGCCTTCACTCCCGCCAAGGACCTGACCGATGAGATCGAGTGGGCGAAGAACCGGCGCATCGGTCCGAGCGCCTACGTCGCCCAGGCGGCGGCGGCCGGCCGTCAGCCGCCGGTCCCGCCGGACCTGTTCGCGAGCCTCTACCGCCGCTACGAGCAGGCGAAGCAGCGCGCGGGCCGGATCGACTTCGAGGACATGCTGACCCGGGCGGTGGAGCTGTACGAGGCGGACCCGGACGCCATCGGTCTCGTCCAGAAGCGCTACGCGTGGTTCAGCGTGGACGAGTACCAGGACACGAACCCGCTGCAGGAGGCGCTCCTGCGGCTGTGGGTCGGCGACCGCCGCGACCTGTGCGTGGTCGGCGACCCGGACCAGACGATCTACACCTTCACCGGCGCCAGCGCCGACTACCTGACCGACTTCGCGGACCGCTGGCCCGGTGCGCATACCGTGCGCCTCACCACGAACTACCGCAGCACGCCGCAGGTGCTGGCGCTCGCCAACCGGCTCATCGCGGGCAAGGGCCTCACTTCGGTCGCGGCAGCGGGTCCCGAGCCGGAGATCGTCACCCACCGCAGCGGGGAGGCGGAGCTCGCCGCCATCGTGGCCGCCGTTCCGCGCCTCCTCTCCCAGGGCGTGGCGGCGTCCGAGATCGCAATCCTCGTGCGCACGAACGCGCAGCTCGTGCCGGTGGAGGCGGCGCTGACGCGCGCCGGGCTGCCATTCACGGTGCGCGGCACCCGCTTCCACGCCCGGCCGGAGGTGCGCGCCGCGCGCCTGGCCCTGCGCCGGACCGATGCCGGCGGCGGCTCCCTGACCGATGTCATCGCCGCGCGCTGGCGGACCGAGCTCGGTGTCGATGTCGAGACCGAACCGGACACGGCCGCCGGCGCCGAGGCGCGCGAGCGGCACGCCTCGCTGGTCACGCTGTTCGCGATCGCGCGCGAGCTCGAGTTCAGCGACGCGTCCGCGTCGGTCGGCCACGTTCCTGGCCGAGCTCGACCGGCGCGACGCGGCCGAGGAGTCGGCGGCCGCCGACGGTTCCGGGATCACGCTCTCGACCCTGCACCGGGCCAAGGGCCTCGAATGGGACGCCGTCTTTCTGCCGATGCTCGAGGAGGGGGGCCTGCCAATCCGCCAGGCGCTCGACGATCCCGCCGCGCTGGCCGAGGAGCGACGCCTGCTGTACGTCGGGATCACGCGCGCACGGACCCACCTCGCGCTGTCGTGGGCCGCGAACCGGGTGAGCGCCAAGGGCCGGCCGACGCCGGCAAAGCCGTCCCGCTTCCTGGCGCAGCTCCGCGCCGGCGGGGCGGCCGCGCAGGTCCGCAGCGCATCCGCGCCGATCGGGCCGGGCCGCGCCTTCGTGACCGGCGACCGCGTCAGCCACGTGCGCCACGGTGTGGGAACGGTGAGCGGCGGCACCCGGAGCAGCGTGAGCGTCCGCTTCGACAACGGTGTGACCGGCAACCTGTCGCCCTCGTCGCTCGACCTCGTCGGCGAGGCGCCGATGGAGCCGGAGGACCAGGCGCTCCTCGACGCGCTCACGGCGTGGCGGCTCGAGCGCTCGCGGGCTGACGGCGTCCCCGCCTACGTGGTCGCGGACAACAAGACCCTTGCGGCCATCGCGGTAGCGCGGCCGCGCTCCGAGGGTGAGCTGCTCGCCGTGCCAGGGATCGGTCCCGCCAAGCTGGATCGGTACGGGGCGGAGCTGCTGCGGCTGGTGGGCGCGGAGTAGACGCGCTTGACAGGTGCACGGTCGCGATATATCGTGATGCACCGTGATACACCAACACCCAGCGTCAAAGGACAACCCATGACCGAGCAACCTCGTCCCGCGCGACCGCGGCCGTCGGGGTCACTCCTGGTTCCGTGACGCCGTCGGGCACGGGCGCGGCCTCGGTGGCGTGCGCCGCGGGGCGGTCCGCTACGCGATCCTCGCCACCCTGCGCGACGAGCCGATGCACGGCTACCAGGTCATCCAGACCCTGGAGCAGCGCACGAACGGCCGCTGGCGGCCGAGCGCCGGCTCCATCTACCCCACCCTCCAGCTGCTCGAGGACGAGGGCCTCGTGAAGGCGGAGGACATCGACGGTCGCAAGACGCTACGCACTGACCGATGCCGGCCGCACCGCGGCCGCCGAGTCGCCGCTCTCCCGCCACCCGTGGGCCGAGTCGCGGGGCGGCAGGGACGGCGCCGACCTGCGTCGCCTGGCGATGGACCTCGTCGGCGCGGCCGGTCCAGGTGCGGCGCATCGGCTCGCCGCAGGCGAACGCCGCCGCGGGCGAGATCCTCGTCGATGCCCGCAAGCGGCTCTACCGCCTCCTCGCCGATGACGGCCAGGAGGGAGGCGAGACCGCATGACGGCGCAGGGCCAGCCGGTCATCAGCGCCCAGGGCCTGACCAAGCGCTTCGGCGAGCTGGAGGCGGTGAAGGGCATCGACCTCGTCGTCCAGCCGGGCGAGATCTTCGGCTTCCTCGGCCCCAACGGGGCCGGCAAGTCGACGACGATCAACATGCTCTGCACGCTCCTCAAGGTGAGCGCGGGCACGGCCAGCGTCGCCGGCTTCGACGTCATGCGGCAGCCGGACGACGTGCGGTCGAGCATCGGTCTCGTCTTCCAGGAGGCCTCGCTCGACCTGCAGCTCACCGCCCGCGAGAACCTCCAGTTCCACGCCTTCGTCTATGGCGTGCCGGCGTCGCAGCGCGCGGCGCGCATCGCGCAGGTGCTCGAGATGGTCGAGCTCACCGATCGCGCCTCGTCGCTGGTGCTCACCTTCTCCGGTGGCATGCGGCGGCGGCTCGAGATCGCGCGCGGCATGCTCCACACTCCGGAGGTCCTCTTCCTGGACGAGCCGACGATCGGCCTCGACCCGCAGACGCGGCGCCACATCTGGACCTACCTCCGCGGCCTGCGCGAGTCCGCCGGCGTGACGCTCTTCATGACGACCCACTACATGGACGAGGCGGAGGAGTGCGACCGCATCGCCGTCATCGACGGGGGGCGGATCGTTGCGCTCGGCACGCCCGAGGAGCTCAAGGCGCTCGTCGGCGGTGACGTCGTGACGATTGCCACCAACGACAACGTGGCGGCCGCGGCGGAGATCGAGCAGCACTTCTCGGTCACGCCGGTGGCAGCGGGAGATTCGCTCCACCTCGAGGTCCCGGAGGCGGCCGCCTTCGTGCCGCGCCTCGTGCGCGAGACCAGCGTGCCGATCACGTCGATCTCGTTCCGCCGGCCGAGCCTGGATGACGTGTTCCTCAAGCTCACCGGGCACGCCATCCGCGACGAGGCGGCCGGAGCCAACGACATGATGCGGATGATGGGACGCGCCTGGGGAGGCCGACGATGAGCTCCGGGTCCACGGCCAGCATCGCGGCGGAGGGAGCCGCCGCACGCCGCCGCTCCTCGCGCCTGTCGAGCACGCTGCGCGGCATCTACATCGTCTGGTACCGCGACCTGCTCCGCTTCTGGCGGGACCGGCCGCGGATCCTCATCGCGCTCGCGCAGCCGATCCTCTACCTCATCGTCTTCGGCGTCGGGCTCGGCTCGTCGCTGGGCGGGTCGCTCGGCGCCACGCGCGGCGGTGGAGCGGTCAGCTACGGCCAGTTCGTCTACCCGGGCGTCATCGGTATGGCGGTCCTCTTCGCCGCCCTGTTCGGCGCCGTGTCGATCGTCTGGGATCGCGAGTTCGGCTTCCTCAAGGAGATCCTGGTGGCGCCCATCGACCGCTCGGCGGTCGCAATCGGCAAGGCGCTCGGCGGCGCAACGCAGGCGGTCATCCAGGGCGCGATCCTGCTCCTGCTGGCGCCGGTGATCGGCGTGAAGCTGTCGGTGGGGCTCGTCCTGCTCCTCATCCCGTTCGTGTTCGTGCTGGCCTTCGCCCTCTCGTCGCTGGGCGTGGCGCTCGCGTCGCGGATGAAGTCGATGCAGGGCTTCCAGGTCGTGATGACGTTCCTGGTGATGCCGATGTTCTTCCTCTCCGGCTCGCTGTTCCCGCTCTCCGGCCTGCCGTCGTGGATGACCGTCCTCACCCGGCTCGACCCGGTGACCTACGGCATGGACCCGATCCGGCGCATCATCCTGGGCGAGGGCCTGCCGCCCGGCGCGACCGACACCCTGGGCCTGACCATCTTCGGCCAGGTGCTGCCGATCGGCCTGGAGGCGCTGATCCTGCTGGCATTCGGATTCGCGATGCTCGGCATCGCGGTCGTGAACTTCCGCCGGCGCGACTGAGCGCGGGTCCACACCGCTGGCCGGGCGATTGATCGCGGAATTCGCGCCGGGCTGCTCCGCCGCGTGCAGGCCGGGCGATTGATCGTCGTCCCACGTGCGTGAGCGCCGCGCGGAATCGCCGCTCATGCGCGTCGAGCCGCGATCCATCGCCGGAACAGCGCCCGCGCCGCACGCCACGCTCGACCAGGGCGATTGATCGCCCGGCGAGCGGCAGCCACTCCGCGGCAAGCTTCCTGCAACGGCCGTCCGGCATGAGTACCGATGACAACAAGGCCCTCGTCCGCCGCTTCGTCGACGAGATCTTCGTCAAGGGCAACGCCGACGCGGTGGACGAGCTCCTGGCACCGGAGTTCACCTCCCACACTTGGCCCTCGACCGGTGACGGGCGGGCCGATCTCAAGGCCGCCATCGGGCGGATCAAGCAGGGCCTCTCGGACATCGAGTTCACCGTCGACGACCTGATCGCCGAGGGCGACGAGGTCGCGGCGCGCCTCACGTCCAGCGCCACCCAGACCGGCGAGATGATGGGCATGCCAGCCACGAACAAGCGCTACACGATCGGTGAGATCCACATCTTCCGCATCCGCGACGGCCAGATGGTCGAGCACTGGCACAACTACGACGCGATGGGCCAGATGAAGCAGCTCGGAGCGATGCCGGGCGGCAAGTAAGCCACTACCCGCTACCCGTCAACCTCCAGCCCGCGGCTGGCGAGCAGCGCTCGCCGATCGAAGGCGTAGCCGACCATCCAGGTCGGTCGGAACCGGTAGAGGCGGATGTCGTCGCCCCAGTCGAGGGGTGAGCCGCCGTAGTGGCGCGTCCAGTGGCCGAGCGTCTCGTCCCAGTCCGCGTCGCCCGGCGCCATCTCCTCGACGGAACCGTGGCTGAACACGCCGAGCGCCTCGTTGTCGACGTGCGCGACGCTGACCGCGGGACGCGCCCGCAGGTGACGTGCCTTGGCGGCGGTGCCGGACGTGGAGAACGTCCACGTCGCGTGCAGGAAGTGGCCGTCGACCGCACTGATCCGCGGCTCGCCGCGCGCCGTGACGGTTGCCACGGTCAGCACCTTCATCCCGGTGAGCAGCGCCACCAGGTCACGGGCGCTGAGCACCCGCTCGCCATGGATGATCGCGCGAAGATGCTCGGTCGAGCGGGCGATCGAGGCGTCGAGGAGTGCCTGGAGCGCGGCAACCTCGGCATCGGTCTCGTACACGGGACAGGAGCCTAGCCAGCCGCCAGGAGGTACGGCGCGACCGCTTCTCGGGCGGCCCTTCACCCGGATCGGTGACAGGGCACGCATGGCAACGCCATCGCCGAGCGCGGCGGCCGTCGCCGGCCCGATGACCACCTGCCCCGGCGCGGCCAGCCCCAGCAGGCGCTGCGCAAGGTTCGTCGTGTCGCCGATGGCGGTGAAGTTGCGGAACTCGTCCGAGCCGATGTTGCCGACCAGGGCCGGCCCGGAGTTGATCCCGATGTGGAAGCGCGGGACGCCGTCATCGGTGCGGCCGTCGCGGCTTCCAAGGCCCACGCCGTCGGTCGCGGCAAGAATGCGGTGCGCTGCGCGGCAGGCCCGCGCCGGATGGTCGGCGTGCGCGACGGGGGCGCCGAAGACGGCCATCACCGCATCGCCGGGGAGCTGCATCGGCGTCCCTCCCTCGTCGAGGATGGCAGGGATCACGAGCGAGAAGTAGCGGTTCAACAGCGTCCACCACCTCGGCCGGCGCATGGTGCTCGGCGAACGACGTGAAGCCGCCGAGGTCAGCGAACATGACCGTGACATCCGCCATCTCGCCGCCGAGCTCCTGGCGCCGCGGGTCGGCAAGGATGGCCGCCGCCATGTCCGGCGCGAAGTAGCGGCGCACCACGCCGCGCGCGGCGGACAGCAGCTCCTGCCGGCCCCCGCTGAACGCGTAGACGAGGACCCAGCCCAGGATCGGCACGGCGAGCAGATTCATCATGAAGAACGCGGTCAGGAGGCCGCCGGGGAGCGACGGCTCGTGGAGGCCGGCAATGACGCCGCTCCCGACGACCAGCGGCGTGACGAGCACGAGCACGGCGTACACCCCGAGGAGGATCGGTGCCAGGCGGCGATGGCCGAGCAGCAGGGCGCCGAGCGGCGCGATCGCGGCAAAGCTCCCCACCACACTGCCCTCGACGAATCCGCCGAGGACCCACATCAGCAGGAACGGCAGCACGACGTACAGGACGAGCTGGCTGATCCCGAACCACCAGTAGGTTCGGACGACCGAGAAGACGCCGATGCTCAGGACGGAGAGACCGGCATACACCCACGGGATGAGCCCGGCCACTCGCGCCCCGGCGGCAAAGTAGACGGCGCCCCACACGATGGCCAGCGGCAGGATGGCGAGGGCGGCCGTCAGCAGCAGAACCTTGCGGAGCCGGAGCTCCTCGTCGTCGGCGGGGTCGGCACCGATCGACAGGACCTTCGCGACGAGCTGGCGCATCGGTTGATCCTACCGCCGCGAGCCGATATACCGTGCAGCACCGACCAGCCGCCAGGGAGCCTGCCAGACCGATGTCCTCCGAGCATCCCGCCACTCCGTCCGCACCGACCACGGAGGTCACGCCGATCACCTCGCTCGACGGATCCGCGCGTGATCCACGATCCTCAGCACCGAGCACTGGAGCCTCCTCTCGGCGCGAGGGCTGGCGTACAACGAGGCCTTCGTCCGCGGCGGCATGTTCCTGACGTTCCTCTCGATGTCGTTCGTCGCGCTCGCGCTGCTCGCCCAGGCGATGGCCTTCGGTGACCAGTTCCTCACCGTCGCCGCGATCCTGCTGGGCTTCGACTTCGTCATCGGTCTGACGACCTACGGGCGCATCAATGGCGCGAACGTCGACGACCTGCGCGCGCTGCACGGCATGGCCCGCATTCGGCACGCCTACACGCAGGTCGCACCGATCGTGGCGCCCTACTTCACCTCCGCCACCCACGACGACATCGACAGCGTGCTCACCGGCTACGGCCCCACGCCGACGACCGGGCTGCCCCTCGTCGTCTACGGGCTGACGACCTCGGGTGGAATGATCGGGCTCATCGTCGCGATGGTCGGCGGCTGCGAGGCGGCCGTGCTGGCGCTCATGGCCGGGGTCAGCGGTGACGTGGCGGTCTGGATCGGTCTGGCGGGCGGGATCCTCACCTTCGCGATCATCACCCTGCTCACCGTGGGCAGCGTGCCCGGACATCAGCGCGACCTGACGGTCATGTTCCCGGCAGACGGAGAGGAGTAAGCGCTCAGGCGCCGGTCGCGACCACCGCGAAGAGGCGCCATGCATCCGGCACACCCTTGAGCTCGCGGATTCCACGGTCCTCGAAGGCCATCCCCGAGCCGGCGACGAGGTCCTTCACCGTGCTCGAGACGAGCACCTCGCCCGATCCGGCGAGCGCGGCGATCCGCGCGCCAACCGACACGGCGATCCCGGTCAACTTGCCGTCGTGAATCTCGCACTCGCCGGTGTGGACGCCGGCGCGGATCTGGATACCCAACTCCCGCACCGTGTCGCGGATGGCAGTCGCGGCCTGGACCGCCCGGGCCGGACCGTCGAACGAGGCGAAGAACCCATCACCGGCGGTGTCCAGCTCCTGCCCACCGAAGCGCGCCAGCTCCCGACGCACCATGGCGTTGTGCCGGCCGAGCAGGGTCCGCCACGCGGCGTCGCCGAGCCGCGCTGCCGTCTCGGTCGAGCCGACGATGTCGGTGAAGAGGAGCGTGGCGAGAACGCGGCTGGTGACGGGCGCCCGGGTCAACGAGGCGATGAAGCGGCTCGTCTCACGCATCGTCGCCTCGTGGACGTCGTCGCGGATCCACGTGAACAGCCCCTCGAAGCCGGCGAGCTCCACGAGCTCGGCGCCCCGGATGCGATCCGCCGCGTACCGCGCCCGCTCGCGGTCGGCGGGTCGCGCCAGGATGAGCGTCGGGACCCGGACGGCGGACAGCACGTCGGAGACATCGGCCTCCATGGCTGTCCGATACGCCGTCAGCGCCGCACCGGGGCTCATGCTGCGCCGCATGTGCCAGACGAGCCAGTCGATGAAGGCGGGGTCATCGGCCTTGCCGGGCGCCCACTCGCGCGCCAGCCCCTCGAGGTATGCCCGCTCGCCCCAGCCAGCGCGGATTGCGCGCAATTGCGCCCACCATTCCTCCTCCGTCGGCGCCCACGGGTAGTCGTCGCTGCGGGTGCCGCGCACGCGCGGGTCCAGGAGCATGAGGGCGGCGCATCGGTCTGGATAGGTGGCCGCGAACAGGACGCCGATGCCGGTGGTGTTCAGCCCGGTCCACACCACGGCCCGCTCGGAGCCGGCGTCGTCCATGACGGCCCGAACGTCGTCCATCGCCGTCTCGAGCGACTGCACCTCGCGCACCCGGTCGGAAAGGCCCGTGCCGCGCTTGTCGAGGAGCAGCACCCGCCCGTTGGCGGCGAGGCCTTCGACGTGGCGGACGAGCAGCGGCTGCTCCCAGGTCGAGAGAAGGTCGCCCGCCAGGTGGCGCATGAACACGATGTCCGGCGCGCCGGAGCCCACCGTCTGGTAGGCGATCGCGACGTCGCCACTGCGCGCGTACTTCACGTCGGGCGGCTGCACGCCGGAAGTGTCGCTCACGGCCACGTTCAGTGCACTGCGCGATCCATCGCCGGATTCGCGGACGGGTACCCGGCCAGGCGCAGAGTTGGCGATACATCGTCGCGCCGCACGCGTGAGCACCACGGCGACGCGAGGCTCATGCGTACCCGTCCGCGATCTACCGCCTGGACTCCACACGCACTCCGCCTCGCGGGTGAGAAGCGGCGATATCTCGCCCGCTCGCTCCCCCGCATGCAACCCCGGCACCCACTTGCGAGAACGGCGGCGCGGCGACAGGAGCGGGCGCTCACCGCATCGTCGCGGGCGGCAGCTCCGGGTGCTGCAGCAGGTCGAGGAAGATCGCCGACCAGAGCATCGACTCGTCGCTCTTCGTGAGGATCGTGGAGCTGTAGCGCTCCCCCGTCTCGTCGTCGATCACCTCCCAGAACGTGCCGTCGCGCTCGATCCAGGCGACGTATCGGTGCATCTCGCGCTGCGCCTGCTCCGGGTCGAGGGTGTGGAGCAGCTGCATGTACATCGAGCCGAGCGACGTCCAGACGGTGGCGCCCTGGTAGTCCGGCATGAACGTGCGCACGAACCACGGCTCCAGCTGCGGCCGTCGCATCGGCTCGTACTTCAGTGGGTACGGCTTCGCATAGCCGCGGTCCTCCAGGGTGGCGAGCGCCTGCCGAAGGACCGATGGATCGGTGATCACCCCGGTCCAGAACGGCCACACGTTGCCCTCGCCGGACGGCGTGTCGTCGCCCGGCGCGTCGCGGAAGAAGCCGCGCGCATCCCAGAAGTGCTCGAGCAGGATCGACTGCGGGGCGAGGGCGAGCGGCTTCATCGGCTCCGGGAACGTCCCAGCCGAGGTCGACCACCGTCATCGCCAGCAGGGCCACCATGCTGTTGCCGAACGCGTTGCATCGGTTCACGAGCGTGTCGCGGTGGGCGCTGTACTTGCGGTCTGCGCGGACGAGCCCGGTCGCGGGGTCGACCACCTCATCCATGTAGTGCCGCACCTCTCCCTCCAGCCAGGACCGATGCTCGTGCAGCACCTCGTCCGCCCCGATCCGGCGCAGCGCCGCGACCATGAGCGGCAGGCAGTCGACGCCGTAGTCGAAGACGTCCACCGGCTGGTCGAAGAAGTGGATCGTGGTCGTGACATGGCTCCGCTGGCGGATCCAGGTGCGGATCGCCCAGTCGAAGCTGCTGATCACCCGGTCGCGGTGCGCGGGCGAGATGCGGGCCAGCGCCGGCGCGCTGAAGCTCAGGTCGCGCGTCCAGAACTGGCGGAAGTAGCCCGGGCTGGCGCGGTAGTGGGTGCCGTCCCAGCAGTCGTCGATGCAGGCGCGGATGATCTCGGCGGCTGTTCCGCGGTGCCGCACGTGGTGGCCGAAGACGCCGCGCCGCCCGCGCACCGCGAGGTTGACCGCGTATGCGGCGACCACCAGCGGATGCCTGATCAGCTGCCATTCCAGCGTGCCAACTATCGCAAGTGCGCGGCCGGTTTCGCGAGGCGATCCGTGACGCTAGTGAACGACGACGATCGCCAACCCGAGAACGGTCTTCACCGATGAGCCGGGGTACGACACGGACACGGAGAAGGTCACCGGTCCGGGCGTCTTCGCAAGCTTCCACGTCGTCAAGAATTGGTGCGCCTGGGCGTCGTACTTGAGGCAGGTCGGCCCGGTCGGTCTGGCTGCCGCTCGCCACGAACGTGAGCCGGCACGCCTTCGCGAGCAGCGCGGCCTCCGCGTCGGGGATGCGGACGCCCGTCGGCGCCACTCAGCGCTACCTTGATCGGGACCGACTGACCGGCGTGCCACTTCGACTGCGGGACAGGGGAGAAGAACCCGAGGATCCGGTACTGCGACCACGTACGTTGCGGTCGCGGATGCGGTGTTGCCGGCATTGTCCGCCGCGTTGCACGAGACGAAGTGGACGCCAGGCGTCGACGTGTCCACGGCGCCGCAGCTGGAGCTTGCCACCCCGGAGAGCGCGTCGGTCGCATTCGGTGCAGCCGTGACTCCCGACTGACCCAGCGTCACGGTCGTGGAGCTCAGGGTCGGGCTCAGGCGATGGCGGCGTCCGATCGACCTGGAAGGTCACCGATCGCCATCGACACATCGGTATTGCCGTCATCGTCGATGCTCGCCGCATACAGGGCGTGCTGGCCGTCACCCCCGACGCTCGTGATGCCACACGTCCGCGTCGGGCAAGTCGCGCGAAGGCCGCCGGCGCGCTGCCCGGGTCAAGCGCGCAGCGCGGCTGCGCGACGGTGCCGTCAGGGTCCGAAGCGGTCGACGGTCACGCCAACGGCAGACCGATACCAGCCGTTGTTTCCGTCCGGCGACACGGGAGCGAGGGCAATCGTCGTCACCGGCGGCAGCGACGACGCCTCGTAAGCACCGATGTCGCAAGCGAGCGACTGCGGCCGCGCGAGACCGCGCTGGTCAACGGGCTCGCATGCAGCCGGATCGCCGGCATCGAAGCCGAGCTCGACTCGGTCAATTGCCATCGTCGGTGTCACGCCCGGCGGCTCGACGGCGAGCGCGGCAAGCCCCGGATCGGTGGTGCACGGCCGACGCCCAGGCAGTCATCGTTGTTCGTGATGAGGTTGCCGGCGCCGGTCGCCGTCGCGTCGCCCAGCAGCTGACATTCGCGCGAGCCCGGCAGGTTGCCGGCGACGATGGTGTTCGTGAGGTGGAGCGTCGCGGTCGAGCGATGGGCCGCGTCGACCCGTAGATCGCGATGCCGGCAGCCGAGCCGGTGCTCTCATTCGCGCTGATCGTCGAGTGGCTGACCGTCAGCACGCCATCGACGGCGAAGATCGCCGCACCGGCGTCCGCGCCGTTGCTCGCCCCGACGCTGAAGGTCGAACTGGGCTCCGGCGACGCCGCGCGCCACCGAGTTTCCCGTGAAGGTGCTGTTCCGAACAGTCACGGAGCCGTCGTCGCTGAAGATCGCGCCGCCCAGGCCCGCTCCGCCGCCGCCCGCTCCAGTCACGGAGAACGAGAAGGCTCCGGCGTCCTTTCCGCCATGGCCACCGAACGAGCCGCCGGCGCCTCCTCCATCGGAGGCGCTGCCGCCCCCACCGCCAGCGCCGAAGCCGCCGGCGCCGCCACCGAACTGTGTGGCGCCCGCCCCGCCGCCACCGCCGAAGCCGCCATGACCTCCGGCCCGGCCGCGCACGTCGGCACAGAAGACCGCGTAGACGTTCGAGTAGCCCCGCCGCCCCCGCCGCCCCCGTAGCCACCGCCTCCGGGCGCGCCGCCCTCTGTCCCGCAGAGGAGGGTGTAGGTGGGCTGCCCGCCTCCGCCACCGCCACCGCCGTCGCAGCCATCCGCCCCATTGCCCCAGAAATCGCCCCCGTCACCACCACAGGCGACGCCGCCAGCGCGACCTGGCGGGTGGATGCCGTCGGTCCCCTCGCCCGCGGACACCGTCCCGCCACCACCGCCACCGAAGTTGCTGGGCTTGATCTGCCCGAATGGCCCGGTCGACTCGGTCGTTCCGCCGTCGCCCCGTGCACCGCCGCCGCCGCCGCCCGCCGAGGTCTGGAAGTCGTCATACACCTGGCCGATGCCCGAACCGCCGTTTCCGCCAAGGCCGCCGCCACCGCCGCCACCACCCGTATGCGCGCTCGACCCGCCGTTGCCTCCCTGGGCGTGGTTTGCCTCGAAGGTGCTCGCCTCGACCGTCAGCGCTCCGCCGCGCACGTAGATCGCACCGCCCGCGCCAAGCCCACCGCCGCCATCGACGCCGCCGTCGCCGCCGCGTGCGGAGAAGCCCTTGACGTGGAGATTCCGAACCGTCAGGTTGCCGATCCCGGACACGACCGCCGGCGGTCCGCCAGGGTTGAGGTCGACGGATGCCTGCCCAACCGCGAACGCACGGAAGGGCACTGAGGCGGCACTCTCCAGCCGGCTGCCGTTGCCCTCGATGTCGATGGAGCTGAAGACAATCGGCGTCGCAGTCGGCCCGAACGGATTGTGCACGTCGTCGAGCACCGCGGTCATCGGGAAGACCCCACCCGCGGGCAGCGCGATCGTGTCAGCCCCCGACCCAGCCGCGCAGCCGGTCGTGACGAATCCACCACCGAGCGGCAGCGCCGGATCGGGCGCGATGCTCGCGTCGAAGTTCGCCGCGTAGATCGCCTCCTCCAATGAGCAGGCGGCGTCGCCGTTGACCTCCTGGTGCGTGGTCGTCACGACGATCAGGGAGCTCGCATGCACGAGCGCGGGCCGCACCGCGGCCGCCCCGGCCACGATGGCGAGTGACGCCAGGAAGGCAAACAGCGGCTGCTGCAGTGGGTGGGCGCGGCGCATCGTGGTTCCTTCCTCCACGGATCCCTTTGTAGCCGGCAGCGGTGGCTGGATCGTAGGCTTCGCCCGATAGGCTGTATATCCGTACTTGTACGGATATTCTTCCGATCCCCGCGCTTCACGCCTGGCTACGGGCTAAGGTCGCGCCATGACCAGGAGCGGCGCGGCGATCGGGAGCTCCTGTTCATCATCGGCGAGCCCGGCGTGATCGCCGGCCTCGTCCCGTACCTCATCTCCGGCGGCTGGGACGGTCACGCCGCGCCGCTCGCGCTGCAGGTTCGCCGGATGGGCGCTGCTCGCGGCCGGCGTCGGCGTCCTCGCGCACACCGTGGTCCGCTTCGTGGTCGAGGGCCGGGGCACGCCGTTCCCCGCCGCGCCGACCGAGCACCTCGTCGTCGGCGGCCTCTACCGCCACGTGCGCAACCCGATGTACCTCGCGGTCATTGCGACGATCCTCGGCCAGGCCGCGATCCTCGGCAGCGCAAGCCTGCTCGCCTACGCCGCAATCTTCTGGGCCATCGTCGCGACCTTCGTCCGCTTCTACGAGGAGCCGACGCTCTCGGCCAGGTATGGCGAGCAGTACGTCGCCTATCGCGGCGCGGTCCGGGCTTGGTGGCCTCGGGCGACGCCGTGGCGCGGTGACCGCGGCTGAGTGATCACGCCCCGGCTCACCCGGCCCGGCCAGCTCCACTCCCTCCGCCGCCACGACGACGAGATGCGACCGCGCCCGGGTCGCGCCCACATAGAGCAGCCCCGGCAAATCCTCCGGCGACACGCGGCCGTCGAGCTCGGCGAGCACCACCACCGGCGCCTCGAGACCCTTGAAGCGGTGGACGGTGGAGACGCGCACCTCCCCGCCCCGCGTCGGCGGCGGCAGCACGGAACCCTCCGGCCCGTATTCCGGCACGAGCCGATACGGCCACGCCTCGACCGCCGCGCCGTCGGGATGCATGAGCCACGAGGACCGCGGTGACCGTGGCGTCAGTACCACGACATCTGAGGCGGCCACGCGGCCGGCGTCCAGGATGCCGCGCAGCGTCTTCGCGACGAGCTTCCGGCACGCATCGGCGTCGCCATCGGCATAGCGGACGACCTCCACCGGGCGACCGTCCGGCCCCGTCGCGCGCGCCGGCACGGGAAGGGCATCGGTCACGGCATAGCGCGACGCGAACTCGTGGATGGTCTTCGTGCATCGCCGATCCTCGGTGAGGTAGTAGGTTGGCGGCGCCTCGGGCATGACGACGCCCATCTCGGCCGGCTCGCGGGCGTGGTAGAGGTCCTGGTTGGCGTCGCCGAAGACGTAGACGATGCCGTGCTCGCGGTCGCGCAGCAGGTCGAGGAGCGGCAGCCACCAGACGCTGTCGATGTCCTGCCCCTCGTCCACCACGATCGCGTCGTACCGATCCTCCGGCAGCACCCGGATGGCGCGGTCGAGCACGTCGGGGAGGGTGTCGAAGTACGGACCGTCATAGGCCGGCGAACCGGACCGATGAGCCCGCCGCCTGCCCCATCGCCTCCGCCAGCCCATGGAACGTCTTCACGGTCACGCCCGGCGTGCGACCGATGGTGGCGGCCAGGTGCTCGGCCAGCGGCCGGTTGAAGCAGGTGAGGAGCACGTCGTGTCCCTGTGCCGCGAGGCGTCGCGCCTTCTCGGCGGCGAGCAGCGTCTTCCCGGATCCCGCGACGCCCAGGACCAGCGCACGGCGCTGGGTGGCAAGCAGGTCGAGCGCGGCGTACTGCTGCTCGCTGAGCCGGATCTGCTCCTCGTCGACGGCAATCCCCGCGGCCAGCGGCGAGGGAATGTCGATTGGCCGGGCCAGCAGGGCGTCGAGCGCGTTCATGCCGACGCCGGTCAGCGGGCCGCCATCGGCCGAGGCGTCGCCGGAGGCGCTCCACCAGTCGAGGATCTCGCGCATCCGCGCGCCCGACATGCGCCAGGTCGTCATGGTCGATGACGATCTCGCGCGGTCCGTCGAGCGGCGCCGGATGCGGGTCGTAGGTTGCGTCGGGGAAGGCGACGGCGCGGGTGAAGCGCACGTCGTGATCGGGCCAGTCCGGCACCTTGCGGGCGGCCCGCTTCAGGCCGTGCATCGCCCGCGTGACCTGGGCGAACGGATCCTTGATCTCGTGTGTGGCGCCGCGCGCGTCAACCGACTCCCACCGCCCCACGCCCGTGCGCCGCACGCCGCCGCCCTTCACCTCGATCACCATCACGCCCAGGTCAGGGTGCGCCAGCACGACGTCTGCCTCGCCATCCTGCGGCTCGTTGCCGGGACGCTTCTCGAGCCAGGCGACGTTGCGGTAGATGCGCCACGGGTCACGCAGGTCGCGCGCGAGCGCGGCCGCGAGCCGATCCTCCCCCGCCGACGTCATGCCGGGGCGACCACGGGGAGGCCATTCGCCCGCGCCGCATCCGCCAGGTGCGCGTCGTACGTCACAAAGGCAGCAAGCTCGTCGCCGAGTGCAAGGGCGGACGCCAGGTGGATGGCGTCGAGCGAGCGGAGGTTTACGGGAGGGAGGACAGCTGCGGCTTCGGCGATGCGCCCGTCGATTTCCAGCAGGACCAGGCGTTCCGTCGCGTCGCGCCACGCCTCCTCGGCACCCGTGCGTTCGGCAGCCGGCTTACGAGCGAGGGCGCGCCGATACCTCGATGGTGGCGATTCGACTCGTGGCTCGGCTCTCGGCGGACGCCAGGTAGTCCCGCAGGGCCGCCGTCTCGGACTCGGTCGTGACCAGCTTCACGAGGGCGGAAGCGTCCAGGTAGCAGAGCGTCACCGCGGATCCTCGTCACGCATCTCCTGGAGGATCTCCGACAACCGCCGGCCACGCAGCGTCACGGGCGGCGGCAGGTCCTGCCAGGCACGCGTGGGTGCCGTCGCCCGGCCGTCGAGGATCATCTGCTCGAGGATCGTTGCCGGCCGGTCCGCCAGCGGCGTCAATCGGGCCACCGGCTCACCGCGCTCGGTCACCTCGTAGGCGCGTCCTTCCTCACGCACACGCCTGAGATAGACCGATAGGTTCTGCCGCAGCTCCCGCACGCCCACCCGCTCGGGTCTGCTCGCCTTGGGACTCATGACGCACAACGGTAGCACATCGGTATCATCGGTACACGTCGCGGCGGTGGCCGAGCGTGATGACCAGCATGAGCAGCCGGTCGTCCTCGATCCGATCCGCAAGGGCACCCGTGCCGCGCCGATGTGCGCCCCCGCGCACGCAACTGCCAACTTGGCCCGGAAATTGGGCGGATCCGGACCGATCTGTGCGCCTCCACGCACATCCGGTCCGAATGCAGCCGCAACTTGATAGTTGCGTGCGTCCCGGCGCACATGCGCCAGCCGCTCCCTCCCATCCACGCTCGGTGCCTGCGCGACACCTGGAAGGGACGAAGGGCCCGCCCGCGCCCCGTTTCCCGCAGTCAACACCCGGCCGCATCCGGCACGGCACCTGCTTCCCACGGTCGCCGAGTGCACGGCCCGCCGCGATGAGGACCGTGCAATCCATTCCGCGGCGGGCCACCTCACCCCTCATCGGCTCCTCGGTCGCCGACCGTCCTGCGACACGCGCAGCCCACGGCCAGCTCGCCGAGCATTGCGACACGCGAGCTGTCACGACGGCGCATGATACTCATGCGTATGACAACGTCACACATCACGGTCACCGGCGACACCATCGGCCTGGACAACCTCGTCCTGACCGATACCGCCCTGGCCGCGTTCGTCCGCGAGACGCCCGAGCCTGATCGCGCCGGGCTGATGGAGCGGGCGCTGCGCATCGGTCTCCTCACGTTGTCGAACACTGGCGTCAGCCTGAGCGCGGATGTCGTCAAGGCCGAGTTCGAGCGGCTCCACGAGCGGATGCAGGCGACGCAGGAGCGCGCCGCGGACGCGCTCGCCGCCACGCTGCGCGACAACTTCGGTGACGGCGACGGCCGGCTGCCGCAGACGCTCGAGCGCTTCCTCGGCGACGACGGCAAGCTGCGCCGCCTGACCAGCGACCTGTTCGACGAGAACCGGCGCGAGAGCGCGCTCTTCCGCCTGAACGAGCTGATGGGCAAGTACTTCGACGGCGACGGCTCACGCCTCGCCCAGCTCCTCGACCCCACCCGCCAGGGCAGCCCGCTCCACCAGTTCCGCGGCGAGGTGACGGACGAGTTCCGACGCCTGTCCGAGCGCATCACCGCCATCGAGGCCGGCGCCAAGGCACGGGCCGAGGAGCGCGCGCGCGGCACCGCCAAGGGCGCGGACTTCGAGGACGCCATCCAGGACCGCCTGGCCGAGCTCACCCGCGGCGCCAGCGACTTGCTGGAGCGCACCGGGACCGATGCCGGCGACGCCCTCCGCTCGAAGAAGGGCGACTTCGTGGTCGGGATCGACCCCACCCGCACCCGGGGCGTCGACCTCCGCATCGCGGTCGAGGCGAAGGACCGCACCGTCTCCCTGCGCCGCTTCGCCGGCGAGCTGGCCGATGCCCGCGACAACCGCCGCGCGGCGGTGGCGCTCGCCATCTTCAGCCCGCTCGCCGCGCCGCCCGGAGTCGCGCCGCTGACTGTCTACGGAAACGATGTCTACTGCGTCTACGACCCGGAGGCTGACGACGCCATCGCGCTCGAGGCCGCCTACCGGCTCGCGCGGGCGCTCGCGCTCGCGACCCTGCGCGACGCCACGGTGAGCATCAATGTCCCCGCCGTCCAGGCCGCGCTCGAGGAGGTCGGCCGCGCGGTCGGCGAGGTGCAGGGCATGAAGGTGAAGCTCAGCTCCATCTCCGGCGCGGCCGAGGCCGTCAGCCAGTCCCTCGACCGCATGCGCATGACCGTCATGCGTTCCGTGAAGGACGTGGAGGCGCAGCTCGCCGTCGTGGAGCCGAGCAGGGACACCACGCTCACGGCCTGACGTCCCGCCGCCGATCGGTCACGCGGCTCCGGCGGCCTCGCGTACGCTGCGGCTCCATGGAGCCGACCGACCGGATGATCGACCCGCTCGAGGTGCCGATCCCCGAGCTCGCCGACGCCGAGATCGCGCGCATCGCGCGCGACCGGTACGGCCTCACCGGCGCGCTTCACCACCTGGGCGGTGAGCGCGACCGCAACGTGCGAATCGACACGGACCGCGGCCGGTTCGTCCTGAAGGTCGCGAACCGAGCGGAGGGCGCGGCCGTCATCGGTCTCCAGGTCGCGGCCCTCGAGCACCTTGCGCAGGTCGACCCCGACCTGCCCGTCCCGCGCGTCGTGCGCAGCGTCGACGGCGGGCCGGTGGAGACCGTCGAGCTCGACGGCATTCCCCACGCCGTCCGCGTCGTGACGTACCTGGAGGGTGCGCCCCTCGATCCGCCGCTCACCGCGGAGCTCGCGACGGCCGTCGGCGCGATGCTGGCGCGGATCCAGCGCGACCTCGCCGGCTTCTTCCATCCCGAGGCGGGCCGCTCGCTCCTGTGGGACACGCGTGCCGCCGGCCGCCTCGTGCCCTGGGCGAGGGAGATCCGCGACCCGGCGCTCCGCGCGCTGGCGACGGAGACGCTCAAGCGCTTTGCGGCGCGCGTCCCGGGGCTCGCCCGTCTCCCCGCCCAGGTCATCCACGGGGACTTCCACGCGGGCAACATCCTGGTGCGCGACGGCGCGGTGAGCGGGATCATCGACTTCGGCGACCTCGTCCATGCCCCGCGCGTCCAGGATCTCGGGATCGCGGTCGCGTACGGGGCGCTCGGCGCCGACGACCCGCTGGCGACGGCACGGCGGATCGTGACCGCCTTCGTCGCGCAGGTGCCGCTGGACGCGGCCGAGCTCGACGTCCTCGACGGCGTGGTCGCCACCCGCCTCGCGCAGAGCGTCGCCATCTCCGCCCACCGGGTGACGAGCCACCCCGAGAACGCCACGTACGTCGCCGCGGACGACGCACCGGTGAGCGAGCTGCTCGTCCGCTGGTCGCAGCTCGACCGCGCGAAGGTCCGTGCCGCGCTCCTCGACGCGGCCGGGCTGCCAGCGCCGCCGGACGCGACGTCGTCGCTCGCCGCGCGCCGCGCCCGCGTCCTGGCGCCGTCGCTCCGCACCTCGTACGCCGAGCCGCTCCACCTCGTGCGCGGCGAGGGCGCCTGGGTGTGGGACGCGGACGGCACCCGCTACCTCGACGCGTACAACAACGTGCCGCACGTCGGGCACGGGCACCCGCGCGTGACCCGTGCGATCGCCGCCCAGACCGCGGCCCTGACGACGAACACCCGCTACCTGACCGATGGCATCGTCACCTACGCCGAGCGCCTCGCATCGCTGCTCCCCGGCGAGCTCCGGGTCTGCTATTTCGTGAACTCCGGCAGCGAGGCGAACGACCTCGCCTGGCGCATCGCGACATCGGTCTCCGGCAACGACGGCGCCATCGTCACCGAGTTCGCCTACCACGGCTGGACCGATGCGATCATCGAGCTCTCGCCGGAGGAGCACGCCGGACGCCCGCTCGCCCCGTGGGTCGCCAGCGTCCCGCCGCCGATCCCCGGTCTCGATGTCGACGCCGCGCCGCCGCGCGACGGCGGTCGCGCGCCTCGCGGACAACGGCCACCAGCCGGCGGCGGCGATGATCGACTCCGCCTTCTCGAGCGACGGGATCTTCGACCTGCCGCCCGGCTACCTCACCGCCATCGCCGATGCGGTGCGCGCCGCCGGCGGCCTCTTCATCGCCGACGAGGTGCAGGCCGGGCTCGGGCGCGTCGGGGATCGGTTCTGGGGCTTCGCGGTCGATGGCTTCGTGCCGGATCTCGTCACCCTCGGCAAGCCGATCGGCAACGGGTTCCCGATGGGCGCGGTGATCACCACCCCGGCGATCGCGGAGCGCTTCGCGGCGAGCGACTACTTCTTCTCCACCTTCGGCGGCAGCCCGGTCGCCGCGGCGGCCGGCCTCGCGGTCCTCGACGTCACCCGCGACGAAGGGCTGCCGGCGCGCGCCGAGGCCATCGGCGCCGGCCTGCGGCGCGACCTCGCCGCGGCCCTCGCGGCGCACGGCGTTCCCGGCACCGTGCGCGGGGCGGGGCTGTTCATCGGTGTCGATGTCGGCGAGCCGTCCCTCGCCCGCGAGCTGGTCGAGGGCCTGAAGGCGCAGCGCGTGCTCGTCTCGACCACCGGCCCGCGGCGGAACGTGCTGAAGATCCGGCCGCCCCTCGCCTTCGACGCGACCCATGCCGCCCTGCTCCTCGAGGCGTTCGAGGCGGCGCTCAGGGCCTCAGGCTCGGGTTGAGAGTGCCAAGACCCAGCCGAGACACGACACTCACGAGCCTGACTCTTCCGGAGTCCCGTGCGCCTGGGCCCTTCGCGTGCGCGGCGACGCACGCAACTACCAACTTGGCGCCGATTCGGGCCCAATTCAGACCGATCCGTGCGCCCCGGATCCCGCTCAATGGCTTCGCGACGCCACACGCTCAGAGTTTGTGCCAACTCCCGCACGAGCTCGACTTGAAGCCAGCGTCTCCGGGGGCGATCGCCACGACCGGGTTTACCGGGCCGAAGTCGTTTGCGATCACGTCCGCCAACTGGCCCGAGAAGCCGGACAGCCGCTCCCAGTAGCAGGAGCTGCCGCCGGGAGCCTGCCAAGTTCCCGCAGCGATATCGTGCCCCACGATGAACGTCCCATTCCCGAATGCGGCGGTCTGCGATGTGGTGATCGGCACGAGGTTGCTGTACCAGGTCCCGCAGTTCGAGGAATTGAAGCCAGCGTCACTGCCGGCTATCGCCACGACAGGATTGGTCGATCCAAAGTCATTGGCGATGATGTCGCCGATGGTCCCGGAGAATCCTGA
Organism: uncultured Chloroflexia bacterium; assembly: GCA_963825905.1. GTDB lineage: Bacteria > Chloroflexota > Limnocylindria > QHBO01 > QHBO01 > JAICQM01. Next base: position 59,370 of record CAWGUL010000001.1, read on the forward strand.
CAATCGCTCCCAGTAGCAACCTGACCCCCCGGGCGCGCGGTAGACGCTGGCCAAGACATCGGACCCCACAACATGTGTTCCGGGGCCAAAGCGCCTGAAGCCGAGAGCCGCCTCGATCTGGGCCGTCACTGTCGGGGTGATGACACTCGTGCCGCCGAGGATCCGGACCTGGGTCGGCTTGAGGCGCGCGAACTCCTGCTTGACGACGGTCGGCACGGACGAGCTACCAACAAGCAGCAGGGGTACATGCTGCGCACCGGCGGCTGGACCGCCCGCCAACGCGTCGGGGTAGTTGGAACCAGTGGCGACGTAGACCACCGACGCGCTGGAGAAGTTGGCCTTGGAGATGGCTACCGAGGTGGCATAGCGATCGGTGCCCGCGATGCGGTCCACCGAACCGTTCGTGTACGACGCGAGCTGGCTCGCGATTGCCGCGGGGACGACGCCCACGCCGCCCAGGATCACGATGCGGGCTGGAGTGAGGCGCGTGAGCTCAGTCGCGGTGGCATTCGGGATCCCGCTGCTGGCCGTCAGGAGGATTGGACCGGGATTGACGCCGGTGGCAGGCACGCCCGACAACGCATCGGGGAAGTTGGCGCCAGTCGCCACATAGACGGTGCCGACACCGGGATCAAACGCGTTCTTCGAAACTGCGGCCGCCGTCGCATACCGATCCGTGCCGGCGAGCCGGATGACGTTGCCGCTCCGCGCATAGGGCACAAGCGCGGACGCCACGCTTGGCGCGACGACGCCCGTGCCGCCCGCGAGGTAAATGGTGTTCGGGTTGAGGCGCGCCAGCTGAGCGGCTGTCGAGGAAGGAATGCCGGTCTTCGTGACCAGCAGAACCGGTGACCCTCGGGTGACGGCAGCCGCTCCCGCTGCAAGCGCATCGGGAAAGCCTGCGCCGGTGGCCACGTACACCGCGTCGATGGAGGCGGGAAAGTTCGCGGCTGCGACGGCCGCCGCAGTGGCATACCGATCTGCGCCGGCGTAGCGTGGGAAGCTGACGTAGTTGACGCCCGCAGGCACCGCCGCCGCCGCAGCGCTCACCAGCGTGGCCAAGACGATCAGTGCGCCACCCAGAGCAGCGAGCGGCTTGCGCCCCGACGATAGGGCACGGTTTCGCGGGCGAGACATCGTTCCCCCTCCCAAGACTGAATCGGATCGTGGTTGGACGAAGAAGACCGATCCGTTATGTCGCGCGAAGTATGCGCTTCGCGAAGACGCTCGACCTATTCCCCGTTCCGCGCTTGTCATCGGAAGATGCGAGCCCGAAATTGGGAACCTTAGGGACCCTTAGTCGCCTCGAGTTCATCGTTGAAGGCCGTGTACCGCGCGAGGTCGACCACCGCGCTATGAGACGCGGCCGGGATGATCGTCCCCTGCTCGACGAGGTGCATCAGCGCCTCGCTGAATGAGCACCCGCGCGACTCGATCAGCGAGGTGGAGCGCCCGCTTCCCCTGCCATGGGACGCGCACGTGGTGGGCGAACTCCGACACGGACTCGAACGCCATCCACGCGGTGAAGTCCGCCTCCTGGGACGGCGGCCCACCCATCTCAGCTCTCCGCGAGCGGCTGGTACTCGACGTCGCCGAGCTCGAAGGTCCAGGCAACGGCCTCGCGGGCCGTGCGCATCGTGGGCGGGACGCGGATGAAGTAGTGCCTGCGCGTTCCGTCGGGTTCCGGCGTGGAGTTCACCACCTCGACGAACCTGGCCTTCGGGCTCCATCGGTCGCCCTCGATCGACTCGGTCGTCTCCCACAGGCGCCCCGTGGCGTCGTGGTGAATCAGACGCGCGCCGCCTTCGCGCGAAAGGCGCTCCCAGCCGACACGCTCGACCATCACACGCCGCACCTCGACGTTCTCCTCGCGTGCGATGGCACCGATATCGATGCGCTCCGGGTGGAGCACCACCCAGTCCGGCACAGCGACGCCGTGCCACATCCAGATCTGCGTGCCATCACCCCAGGCGAGCGCCGGCCCAGACTCCGCGTGGGGCCTGCCGCTGGGGTCCGACCGCGCGACCACGGGTCGCTCGGACACGATGGCCGAGGCCGTCGAGGGCCCACCACGGGCCGGCCGCCTCGGCGAGGCGGAGGTGCTGCCGCAGCCGCGCCGCTCGGCGTCGCCCAATGGCGCGCCACGGAGGCGTGTCCAGCACGCCGAGCAGGAGGCCGTATGCCGGCCACACGGCGTCGAACTGGCCGGGCTGCATCGCCCGGATCGCCTTCGCCACGTGGCGCGCGCGTGGCGTCGTTCCACCAGTCGCTGCGTCGGCGCGCGGGTGTCGAGCAGCCCGAGGGCGGTTCGACCGATGGCATCCCGGACGCAGCTCGCGCATGAGCGCGTTCCCGATGATGCCCTCGTATCGGTCCCATCCGGTCCCGAGTGAGGCTCGCCCGACGCGCTCGATCAGCCGTCCCTCGATGGGCAGAGATTGCGCCTGGGGTACCGACGGCACGGCCGTTCGCAGGTGCGCGGCGAGCGCGACGAGCGCCGCTCCGCCGGTCGCGAAGAGCTCGCCGTTCAGCGCGCGTGCGGCCACGCCGCGCGGGAGCTGACGCTCGATCGAGTGGCGCAGCGAGCGCAGCCAGCCGGGGTCGATGTCGAACGGCTGCGCGAGGGCATTCCACTCCTTGTTCCTGCCGCTGCCGGGGTCGCCCAGGGTGTATTGCCCCACCACGGGGTCGCGGCCGGCTGCCGCGACGTGATACGCCTGCAGGCCGGCGAGCGGTGAGTCGACCCAGACCACCGTGGCCGGTCCAGCCCGGCATCGGCGTAGAGGGCGCGCAGTGCGGCCTCGGCTTCGCGGGCGGTCGGCGCGCTCCACCGAACGCTGGACGCGCCGCCATGCCGCGGCGTAGTCCTCGGCCCGCATCGCTGGCGACTGGGAGATGGCCGGCGCCGCGGCCGCTGCGATGGCCATCAGTCAAGCACCCGACGCGTGCGACACGCGCCGAGGCGAAGGGCGAGTCTCCTCGCGGGGCCACGAACTCGCGCTGGATGCGGATCCGGTAGGTGCCGGGCTCGACGGTGATCGGGCCGTGCTCCTCGTGCTCGAGCATCACTGGCTCCATCGCCTCGAGCCACCGCTTGCCGTCGCGACCGCGTAGTCCGGCACGGCTTCCGGCCCTGATTGCGTGGGCATGGCCGGTCGCCTCGCCGAGGGCCAGCACCAGCCGTCCGTCTGCGGGACGCTCCCACTGCGCGCCGCTCGTTTCCGCCGGATCGCACTCCAGGAGGAACACGTCGCCCTGGCGGTATTGGCGGGGCACCGGATGCTGGGCCGGCGGCTGCTCTGGTTCGTCTTTCACGTGGTCTTCGTGGCTGCGAAGGAGGTATGTCGCCTCGCTCCCGCATACCAGGCCCGTCACGTAGAGGTCAGATAGAGTCACGGTAGTCACGAGGAACCTCCATTCCTATCGATCCTGGCAGGGGCACCGTTCCGCGCTGGGTTAGCGTCGGGGGTTGCCGTGCCGTCATTGAGCCAGCTCTCGGGCCGCTCTGGATAGGTGCCGCGACACCGCGGTCCCCCTTTACACACTACTGTACACTATCTGTCAAGAGATATGAACACTCACGACGGAACGAGGTCGCGAATCGGCGCAACCACGGACGGCTCGAACAGGTCACGCGAGAGAGATGGCGGCAGCCCGGCGGGATCCGCGGCCTGAGCCGCGCGCTGGGAGTAAGCCGCACGACCCTGACTCCTGGTTTCGGGGTGACACAGCGCCGGATACCGCATCCTTCGCCCGGCTGGCACACGTGCTCGGGCTCTCGCCGGCGCAGCTGCTGGAGGCGCTTGAGGCAAAGGCGCACGTCGGTGGAAAGTCCGCCGGCGTCTCGGTGGCACGCTCCGAGCCCTTGATTCTGCCGACCGCAACCATCGGTCAATTCGTGCGAGGGCAGCGCGTGGCATGGTGCGAGGCGGATGACCCGGTGGGGCCCGCGGCGCATCGGCTGTACGCCAACAACTACTCGCAGCTGCCGGTGCGCGACCGCGAACGGTGGACGGGGCTGCTCACGGGCGAGGTGGTCACGCGGTGGATGGCCGGCCACACCAAGGCGGGGCTCGCCATGGACGACCGCACGCCGATCCGCGAGGTGCTGGCGTATGCCGAGGATCCAGAGAACTTCGAGCTCGTTCTGGCGTCAGCGACGACGCACGAAGTCGCGGAGATGTTCGGCAGGCGTGCAGCCTTGGGCCGACCACTAGTCGCGGTTCTCGTCGTGGCCGAGGGTCGGTCCGAAGGCGACGCCCTCGGGATCGTCACCCCATACGACATCCCGCGTCTGAGGCGACCCTTTTGACCGCGCGTGCGCCCCGGCGCACGCAACAGACAACTTGAGGCCGAATTGGCCCCAACTCGGGCCAAATGGTGCGTCCCGGCGCACACCCAGTCCCGGATTGAGCCCAACTTGGAAGTTGCGTGCGTCCGGACGCACACCCGGCGCACCCTCGCCACGGCAACCGAGAGTGAGGCTACCTCGCTCCGTCGGCGACGCCGGGATGTCGAGGCCCAGGTGATGTGCCAGGCCAGCCCGCACCGCGGCCCGGATCTGCTTCGACGCCACGACCCCGAGCGGAACGGTGACATCACCCGGCCCAGCGAGATCGTCCGCACCTGGCTTGTGAGGATCACGCCATCGCGCGTCTGGCCGGCCTCACCGGCGGGAATCGGGACATCACCCGGGTAGCGCGCCGTGGCGCGCGCCGCGGTGATCGGGCAGACCGTTGCCATCCCGGACCGATGAAACGGCTCGTACGACACCACCAGCGCCCGGCGCTCCCCCGCCTGCTCGTGGCCGACCACCGGGTCCAGATCCACGATCACCACGGCCCAGCGCAGCGGACCGCTCAGGCCGGCCACGTCTCGCGATCGGCAGTCTGGTAGGCGGCGGACAGCTCGGCGAGCGCCGGATCGGTCGCCGCCTCCTCCCAGACCGATGCCTCGCGCTCCTCGCGCAGCCGCCGCTCGAGCTCATCCACGGCCAGCTCGACGACCGCGTCCTGGGTCGGCGCGACGCCGTACCGCTCGGCCATCTCGCGCACCCGCCGAACCGTCGCGGTCGAGAGGTTGTACGTGCGCTTCGTCCGGGGGCTCGTCATTTGGCACATCGTGCCGGGTCCGGATTTGGGTGTCAACCTACGCCCATCTTGACAAGCGTACGCTTCACCGTATGCTTGACTGATGAAGTCGATCGGCATCACCGACCTTCGAGCTCGCGCCGCCGACGTGATCGAGGACGCCGGCGCCAGCGACGAGCCGACCGTCGTCCTCCAGCGTTCACGAAAGGCGGCGTACATCGTCGGGCCGGCGCGCTATGAGCAGGACCAGGCCGAGCTCCGTGCATTGCGCCGCGCGCTGTTCCTCAGCGAGGTGCGGGAGGCGGAGGCCGAGTACGCCTCCGGATCGGTCTCCGCCTACGGCGATATGGAGCAACTGCTCGACGACCTGCGCGGCTGACGCATGCGGGTTGCGGCGTCCACGCGGTTCCGGCGAAGGGCGAAGAAGCTGCACGATCCGCAGGCCTCCATGCTGCGTGCCGCTCTCCGCCGGTTTGCCGCCGACCCCTCGGATCCACTGCTTCGGGTCCACAAGCTGAAGGGCGACCTTCGCGACTACTGGGCATTCAGCGTCGACGACGACTTGCGCGTCCTCTTCCGCTGGGACGGTGACGTCGCCTTCCTCGTCAATCTCGGCTCCCACGACGAGGTGTACTGAGTCCAGCGCGTGCGCCCCGGCGCACGCAACTGAGAACTTGGGGCCAAAGCGGCCCCGAACCGGACCGATCCGTGCGGCCCGGCGCACATCCAGGCCGAAAACGCGACCAACTTGGTAGTTGGGTGCGCCCCGGCGCACATCCGCGGCCAGCCACCCACGAAACGCGACACGAGAGCTGTCACAACCGCCACCGATACTCACTTCACACGAGGGAGGAACCCACATTGACCGAGTTCACCGCGCGCACGGACCGCCAGCTCGTCCGCACCACCCATCGCAGCCGCCGCCACGTCCTGCTCAGCCTCACCGCGCCGGCGGCGCGGAAGCGGAAGAAGGCACGGCCGCCGGTCAACGTGGCGTTCGTCATCGACCGCTCCGGCAGCATGGCCGGCGTGCCGATGCTCCTCGCCCGCCAGGCGGTGATGCAGGCGCTCAACGGGCTGCAGCCGCGCGATCGGTTCAGCGTCGTCACCTACGACGACCAGATCGAGACCGTGGTGAGCAGCCGCACGGCCACGCCGAAGGCGAAGGAGACCGCGCAGGTGCGCCTCGCCGAGGTGGACGCCCGCGGCTCCACGGACCTCCACGGTGGCTGGAAGGCCGGTGCCGCGCAGCTCACCGCCAACCTGGCCAAGGACGGCGTGAACCGATGCCTCCTGCTGACCGATGGCCTCGCCAACGTCGGCGTGACCGACTCGCAGCAGCTGGCCGCGTTCGCCGCCGACCTGCGCGCGTCGGGCGTGACGACCACGACCTTCGGGATGGGCGACCACGTTCGACGAGGTGCTGCTCCAGGCCATCGCCGATGCCGGCGGTGGGCACTACTACTACATCGGGCACCCGGACCAGATCGGCGACTTCATGACGAGCGAGCTCGGCGAGCTGCTCGAGACGGTGGCGCGCGAGGTCGTGGTGGACGTCAAGCACAACCCGCTGCTGGAGATCGAGCCGCTGAGCCCGGTCGTGGCCGCCGCGGCCGTCCCCGGTGAGCTGCGCCTCCTGCTCGGCGACCTCGTCGCCGGCCAGCGCGTGGAGCTCGTCCTGCGCCTCCGCTTCCCGGCCGTGGAGGCCGGCAACCACACGAACGCGTTCTTCACCATCGGCGACCGCGACGGCGTCCTCAAGGCGGACGGCGCCACCCTGGCCTGGACGCACGCCGAGGATGCCGATGTGGACGCCCAGCCCCGCGACGCCGACGTCGACCGCGCCGTCGCCCGCCTCTACGCCGCGCGCGCTCGCGCCGAGGCGGTGCGCCTCAACCGCGTGGGCGACTACGCCGGTGCGCGCCACGCGCTGAGCGGCGTGGCGATGCGCGTCGCGCAGCTACGCGGGCACGGATGCGGAGCTCGGCGGGATCTCGTCGCCGAGCTGCGGGACGAGGAGGTGCGAGTTCAGCACGTCCGATGCGCGAGGATGGAGCGCGAGCATGCGGCACTTCTCGTCGCAGATCGATCCAGCGCTCGCGCGACCCGAGGGGCGGTGCGCAGCATTAGGGCACTGCCCACCCTCGAGCGCACGGACCGATACGTGCGGCTGAGCCTCGACGTCCTGGCGGAAGGTCCGGACGTCGGCACCGAGGTCGACCTCCTCCACGGCCACGGCGCGCATACCGCGGCCCAGGAGGAGGTGTGGGTGATCGCCGTCGACGGCTCGAGCATCCGCAGCGCGGCCTGCGTCGCGCGCGGCGACTACCACGCCGTGAGCGTGCCGCTCCCTGCCCTGCTGGCCGTGCCGCTCCTCGCCGGCGCGAACCGAGCCGTGCTCGCCCACAACCATCCGAGCGGCCGGCTCATCCCGTCGAAGCACGACTTCGCGCTGACCGAGTCGGTCGTCAAGGCGCTCAACGCGGTCGGGATCATCCTGGAGGACCATCTGATCCTGGCGCCCGACGGGCGGCACGCCTCGTTCAAGGCGCTGGACTTGCTGGAAGTACCGGAGTTCGAGCCGACAACGCTTCGGGCGTAGGTCAGGCTCCAAGCGAGCCGATCGGCGAGGCCAGCCGACTATGTGCGCCAATTCCCACGCCAAGACGCCCTATTTCGCGGCGGCCCGATACGCTCTGTCATGGTGCGCAATGCGAATGGCGGTCCACTGTCCATCGTTCAGTTCGAGAATCGCTCGGATAGAGCGGTCGATTCGCACTGAAAATCGGTTCTGAGATCGCTCGAGCTCTCCGAAATTGACACCCGTGGCTCGCGTGGAACGGGCCAGATCTGCCTTCACGTCAGTCCATCGCCTTTGGGAATGCCGCGCGGTTTGGCGAGTTCCTTCCAAATCGCGCTGTTTCGTGAATCTCTGGCAGCAGCGTAACGAAATAGCGGACATGCGGGAACAACTCCTGACGGACGAGCGGGACGAAGTAGATGGGCACATCCCACGGCGAGACAGCGCGTCCAGTCTCGTCGACAAGTAACTCGCCTAAGGGTGCCTCGCTTCCATCGACTCGGCACGGCAGGGGCGGATTGGACAAGTGGCCGGCCATCTGTCGGTATCCCCTCGTGAGGCGATCATCGCGTGCCCTGCGCTCGTACCGTGCGAAATCACGGTAGCCGTCGGGCTGTCGTTCCATGAAGTCGCGCAGTAGAGTCTTGCCAGCACGCCGACCGATGTCATGCAGGGAGAAGGCATTAGCCAATCCTTCGTCCAACAGGCACCATCCCCATGGCGATGCTCACTCTCAAGGTACGGAAGGTAGACCGGCCTTCCACTACTCGCTTCCAGCGATGTCGCTGCTACGTCCGTTAGGAAATGGAAGTACTCGTGAGCCCAGAGCGCCCGCAACGCGAGTGCGCGCCGCCTGCCCAAGCGTCTCGTAAGGTAGGTCAATCCCCATTCGCGGATGTAGATTCCCCAAGCATCCGAGTCGACGTGAAATGACCTGTACCACGCAAGCAGGTCGGTCCCTTGCTCGTAGAGGTACGCTTCGATCTGCTGGTCCTCCGGGTCATCCGACACTTGCGGCTCGCCCGACCAGGTAATCGCTTCGAGATCGATGCGCTGGCTGCTCGGATCCCAAATCAGGACCGGATCACCCTTCTCGAATGGGGAGTACGGCTTCTGGCGGTCGGCCGGCGGATGATCGATGGCGGCTGCTCGGATCCAAATCAGGACCGGAGCACCCCCTTCGAATGGGGAGTACGGCTCTCGGCGGTCGGCCGGGCCCTATCGTCGAAGGCTTGGGGGATTCGGTCCCGGAGTGCACCTATCTCGAACACCACGTCTCCTCTCTTCCGCGGGCGCGCCCAGTGCCCATCTGCGTGTGCTACCCGATGGGCAGAAGGCCCAACCAAAGGCGCCACAGCAAGCGCCACCGCGGCCAGCGACAGGGCGAGGACCGCGAGCGTCACCCGGTTCAGCCTGCCAAGGAGACGATCTTGATGATCCAGTCGTCCGTTGACTGCCACCGTGACCGCGTGCAGGCCCGCATCAGATCGATTCGATGCATCACGAAGTGCGAGCGCGTGAGCGTCGAGGGATTGCCAGAGACGCTCGGGGTCTATGCTCGCAAGAACGCCTTTCAATTGCTGAACTCGGTAACGGTTGATCACATGGGTCCCCAGTCGATGGAGGGCGGCCGAGGTCTCGGCGAGGGCGTCGCGCGCGACAAGCTCGATCCGCTCTCGAGGCGTCCAGCTGCTCGGAGGCGCTGCGGAGTCGCTCAACCGCGCCGGAGACCTCCCGCAGCGCGAGTTCCGCGTCCGTGAAGCCGCGAATGACCGTGTCGATGGAGCGCATTCCGTCCGCTGTGGACTCTTCCGTCATGACTCCCCTCCTTCAATGCCGCTGCCCACCAGGCGGTCGGCCGTCTCTCGACTTGTGGCCGCGTGGCGACGCAGTCTTCGCCACGCGACAACTTCCAGCTCAGCGTAGTTTGCCCGGCCGCGCTGGGCGAGCAGCAACGCCTCGTCCTCGAGGCCACCAAGAAGGGCATCCGGCCACTGCGTCCCATCCCACGCGCGGTAGACCTCCGGCACCCAGCCCCAACGTCGTCCACCACTCTCGTTCCGAAGGCGCCGGACGAGCCATGCGATCGCGGCCGCGGCCTCACCCCCATTGACACAGGGTCGCCCAGCTCCTCGGCCGCGCGGTTGATCGCGTCGGTGAAAGCCTGGCTAGCATCTGCCGACCCTCGTGCAATCGCGAGCGCGCTGGAGAACCAAAGAGGAGCGCGGTGGTCTGGGTACGCGTCGAGCTGTCGCGCCGTTGCACCGGCGCTTGGCGGCGTCCTGCGCGGGCAGCAGCTCGAGGGCGGCGATGAACCGAGGAAGGTCCACTGGGGCTAATCGCCACGGACTCACTGAGGAGCGTGGCCACTGGTCCGCTGCTGAGATAACCGTTGAGCGTTTCCCGGATGTATTCGGGGTCGTCGGGACCGCTCGCGAGAAGGTACATGCTGCGCAAGGCGTTGAGTCTGGCGTGGGCGACGATGCGATAGACGATCCCGATCAGCGCTCGAACGTGATAGACGACGCGCTCCTCGACATCGAGCGGAGCCGCGGCAACAGATTCCTCGTGCGCCTGCTCCCGACCGGGCTCACTCGTCGCGCATAGTCCAGGAACGCCTCATCGACCGCGATCGCATCGTATCGAGCGACGTGGAGCGTGGCTTCCCATCCGTCGATCGTCACGTCGTCCAGAACACCGACCATCGACAGCCGGTAGAAGAGCTCGGTCTAGCCTGCTTCGCCATTCCTGGTATTGCTTCTTGTCTTGTTCTTTGCGCTGCTGTAGAGAAATCGTGACCGATGAGCCTGGATGCCCTCCCCTTCTACCGATCCACCGGTAGACCCGATC
>CAWGUL010000002.1:0-115760 GCA_963825905.1 uncultured Chloroflexia bacterium
GCATCGGCGGCGAGCGCCTCGGCGACGCTGAGAGGCTCGAGCTCGACGTTGGTGGCGACCGTCTCGATTGCCCAGCTGCCGCCGAGGACGGTCGCGAGGAGGTCCTCGATGGCCGCTGCGCGCGTCGTCGCCTTGGTGCGCATGAACCCGCGCTCCTCCGGGAAGGCGAGGGTGAGCCGCGCGCCGTCCAGCGCCACCGGCCGGCACTCCTTGAGGAGCGGCTTGATGGCCGGCGTCGCGCGGTCGATGATCTCGCTCCACTGGTCGCGGACCACGTCGATCGACGGGCGCGGCCCATGGCTCGCGGGCATCGGAGCCGGCGCGGGTGCCGTGGGCGGGCGGACCGCCGCCGGTGCCGCGACGGGCTCGACCGCCAGCCGCTTCGCCGGCGTTTGCTCGGACGCCTCGCGGATCGCCGCGCTCGAGGGGCGTGGTCCGGTGGCGGCAGCGGCGGGCGTGGCATCGACGGCGACCGCCGCGCGCGACGTGGCCTCCCCGCCCGCGCCACCCTCGACGGCGAGCAGCTCGAGCAGCAGGCGTGCCCGACCCTCGCGGGCCGCAGCGCCGGCCGCCTCGGCCACCCCGCGCAGGATGCGGGCGAGGCGTCGGGCGCCCGCGGGATCGGTGCGCGCGGCGAGCAGCCGGCGGCGAGCCTCGGCCTCGGCCTGGTTCGCCAGCTGCGCCAGGTCGCGGCCCGCTCCGGACGCGGCGTCGAGGATGTCGAGCGCCGCTGCCACGTCGCTCGCTTCGTAGGCGTCGATGAGGCCGCCGACCATCGCGTCGTCGGCAAGGCCGACCGCGTCGCGCACGGCCGCCACGGTGACCCGGTCGCCGGCGAAGGCGAGCACCTGGTCGAGCATCGACTCCGCGTCGCGCATGCCGCCATCGGCGAGTCGGGCGACGAGGGCGAGCGCCTCCGGCTCAGCCTCGGCCGACTCGGCGGCCACGATGCGCGCCAGCTTGGCGCCGATAAGATCCTCCGGCAGCCGCCGGAAGTCGAAGCGCTGGGTGCGGCTGATGATCGTGGCCGGGACCTTGTGGGTGTCCGTCGTGGCAAGGATGAAGACGACGTGGTCCGGCGGTTCCTCGATCAGCTTGAGCAGCGCGTTGAACGCGTGCGTGCTCAGCATGTGGACCTCGTCGATGATGTAGACGCGCTTCCGCAGCTCAGACGGCGCGGTGAGGGCGCGCATGACGAGGTCGCGCGCGTCCTCCACGAGGCCGTGGCTGGCGGCGTCGATCTCGAGCACGTCGAGCGCGCTCCCCTCCCGGATTGCCACGCAGGCCGCGCAGGCATCGCACGGCTCCCCGTCCTCGCCACGGGCCGTGCAGTTGATCGCCTTGGCGAGGATGCGGGCCGTGGAGGTCTTGCCGGTGCCGCGCGGCCCGACGAACAGGTACGCGTGCGCGAGGCGGTCGCTGGCCACGGCGCGGCGCAGGGTGGCGACGATCGGCTCCTGGCCGAGGAGGTCCGCGAAGCGCTGGGAGCGGAACCGGCGATACAGCGCGCGCGGCGTCGGGTCGGTGGTCGGGAGGGCGTCGGAGGGGGTGGCCATGTCTCCCGCTGAGCCTACACCGATCGGCCCGGCGGAGCCGGGTCGAGGGCGGATGAAGAGGTCGTGCACCCGGCGTCGATCGACGTCCTCCGCACACGCGCTCGGCAACCGGCTCCAGCCAGGTCGCCCCACGGCACCCGATGGCGATCGCTTACCGCTGCTTCCTTCCGGACCTCACGGGGTTCACGGGCCTTCGCTGCGTGGGACCCGACGCTCAACGTCGGTCGCCGCTCGTGGGAGGTGGAGGTCGACGACCTCGACCGGGAGTTCAGCCCCGCTGTAGCGGATTGCGGGTGCAGGGCACCGCTAGTTCCCCGCCTAGCACGACCGCGGCGATGGTACGTGCGGCATCCGCATCGGTCAATTCAGGGGATGGCGGAGAGGGGGGGATTCGAACCCCCGACGGGTTGCCCCGAACCGCATTTCCAGTGCGGCGCCATAGGCCACTAGGCGACCTCTCCGCGCCGGGCGCGGACCGATGCGGCATCGGTGGAGGAGTGGCGGAGAGGGTGGGATTCGAACCCACGGTGCTCATCGCACACCGCTTTTCGAGAGCGGCACCTTAAACCACTCGGACACCTCTCCGCGGGGAGTCTACCAAACGGGACCGATGCCGACCCCGGGCGGCTCAGGCGGTGGCTGCCTCGCCGGCGAGGCGTCGCGCCTCGGACTCGCGCACGCCGCTGACGACCGACAGCTGGTGCGGCAGGGCTGCGTCGCGGGCGACGTTGGCGACCGATCCGGCGGCCCCGTTCCGCTCGTCCGGCACCGCGAAGACGAGGGCGCGGACACGGGTCTCCAGGAGCGCCCCGACGCACATCGGGCACGGTTCGTGGGTCGTGAAGATCGTGACATCCGAGAGGCGCCGGCTGCCGAGCTTGCGGGCCGCGGCCTGGACGGTGAGGAGGACGGCGTGCGCGGTCGGGTCCTCGGTGAGCGTCATGCGGTCGTGGTCGCGGGCGATCATCGCGTCGTCGAGCACCGCCACGGCGCCCACCGGCGTCTCCCCTTCCTCGCCTCCACGGCGCGCCTCGGCGATCGCCTCGGCCATGAACAGCTCGTAGTTCATCGGTCCCCTTCGCGCGCGGCCACGGAAACCGTGGCGCCCGAAATCGAGTCTAGCAGAGCGCCGGTACGGATCCTGCACTATGCTTCGCGTCGCGTTGGGACCCGCCCGCACCACGCGAGCCGAGGCATGACAACGACCGGGGGCTGCACACGAGTCACTCCATGAGACGACGATCTCGCCGCATGACCGCGGTCGGGATCACCGCCCTGGCCGCCGCGTTCTGGCTGGCCCTGGCGGCGCCGATCCCCACCACCGGAAACGAAGAGCTGGCGCATGTCGTGTCCGAGGTGAAGGACCGCTTCCCCGGCTGGCACATCACCCACGCCACCGCCGCATGGGAGAACGCCTACACCGTCGTCGCGCAGTGCGGCGGCAAGGAGATCGGCTTCCAGTTCGTGCCCGAGCACGGCCTGCCGGTGGGCGCCGCGTGGGTGCAGCCGAACGACGAGTTCACGCGTGCGCGCCTTGCGCAGGTGAGCGATCATCAGACGTACCTGGTCTGGTTCGAGCATCCCCTGCAGTCACGGCAGCTGAGCTGCCACGCCGAGATGGCGCGCGAGCTCCGGGCGCACGGCTCGCAGACCCCATGGACGTTGGAGTAGCGACCCGGCAGCAACGAGGAGCGGAGCCATCGACGCACCGAGAGCGCGCTGGACATCGCTCGACTGGGCCGGCCTCGCGGCCGTCACCGTACTCGCCGCCCTCCTCCGGCTTCCGTCGCTGGGCCGGCCGATCGGCCTGGTATTCGACGAGATCTTCTACGCGGTCAACGCCTGCCGCTACGTGATCGGCGACGCCGCGATCTGTGGCACCGACACGCTCGCCAGCCGCGCCCACCCGCCGCTCGGCCAGTGGCTCATCGGCGCCGGCATCCGGATCTTCGGCTTCGACCCCGTCGGCTGGCGAATCGCCGCCGCGCTGGTGGGGATCCTCACCGTCGCCCTCCTCTACGTTGTCGCCCGGCGCCTCGTCGCCGGCGTCGCTCCCCGACTCGCGACCGCCGCCGCCACCGTCGCGGCCGGCCTCCTGGCCGTCGACTTCCTCCACGTCGTGCAGTCGCGGATCGCGATGCTCGACGTGTTCGTGTGCGCCTTCACCGTCGCTGCCTTCGCCTGCGCGATCCTCGACCGCGATCGGACGCTGGACGCGGATGCCCGTGCCGCGGCCGGGGTCAAGGCCACCGGCTGGCTCCATCGGCTCACCTTCGGGCACCCGTGGCGCGCGGCCGCCGGTGCCGCCCTCGGCGCGGCGACCGCGGTCAAGTGGTCGGGCGCCTACGCGGCGCCGGGGGTGCTGGCCCTGTTCGTCGCCTGGGACGCGGCGCGCCTGGGTGCGGAGCACGGCTGGTGGCGCGGGCTGCTGCGGGCGCTGCGTGGTCCGATCCCCGCGACCCTCGTTCTCGTCGCCGTGCCCGCGCTCTTGGTGTACGTCGCGAGCTACACCGGGCGGATGCCGGGCGAGGTCATCGGCCTGCCCTGGGTCGACGGGACGTTCTGGCGCAACGTGTTCGAGCACCAGCGCGCGATGCTCGACTTCCACACCTCGCTCGCCGGCAACCACCCGTACGAGTCTCAGCCGTGGTCATGGCTCCTCGACCGGCGGCCGGTCGCCTACTTCTTCGTCGACGACGGCGGCAGCTACCGCGAAATCCTGGCCCTCGGCAACCCGGTCGTCTGGTGGACCGCGCTCGTCGCGCTCGTCGCGCTCGCGGTCGCCTGGCTGCGCCGCGGTGCCTCGTGGTGGGCGGCCGCGCCGGTCATCGGCGCCGGCGCGCTGTCGACGTACCTGCCGTGGCTCGTCCTGTCCGGCTCGCGCAGCCAGGTCTTCATCTGGTACGTGCTGCCGACGGTGCCGTTCCTGTGCCTCGCGATCGGGGCGCTCGTGCCGCGCGCGCTGGTCAGCGTCCCGGGGCGGGCCGCGGTGGGCGCGTTCGCCGTCGTGACGGTGGCGTCGCTCCTCTTCTTCGGTCCCCTGCTGGCAGCACTGCCACTGGCGCCCGACGGCTGGCGGCAGCGCATGCTGTTCACCGACTGCGAGCGTGCCGGGGCGCCGACGATGACACGCCCCGACGACACTGTATCGAGCGGCCCGGCGCCCGCCGGCTGGTGCTGGATCTGAGCTCGCATGAGCGCCCGTTGCTATCCTGCCGCGGGCGCCCGCACCAGGCCGGGGCGCCGTTTGGGGCAGATCGGTGCGGGAGGCGTGCGTGATACGAACGGGTGACCGTCGCGTTCCCTCGCTGAGCACCTGCGTGCGCACGGGCCCGGTCCGCCGATGACCGGGACGGGGCGTGACGACGCGCTCCTGGCACAACTGATCCGGTCGGGTGACCGCGCCGCGCTCGGTGAGCTCTACGACCGATACGCATCGATCGCACTGGCCACCGCCATCCGCGTGGTCGCCGACCGGGAGATGGCGGAGGACCTGGTGCACGATACGTTCGTGACCGTCTGGCAGAAGATCGATCGCTTCGACGCGGCGCGGGGGAACCTGCGGTCGTGGCTGCTCACGATCGTGCGCAACCGCGGCATCGATCGGCTGCGCGCGTCGCGACCGACGATCGAGGTCGGCGAGGCGGACGAGCAGGCGCTCCTGCGGACCGGCGGCAACCCGACCGCCGATGCCGCGCTCCGCAACCTCTCCGGCGCGCAGGTGCGCGCCGCGATGGCCGAGCTGCCCGCCGAGCAGCGCCAGGCCGTCGAGCTCGCATACTTCGAAGGCCACACGTATCGCGAGATCGCCACCCTGACGGGTGTCCCGCAGGGCACCGCGAACGGCAGACTGCGGCTTGCCCTCGCCAAGCTGCGCGAGACGCTGCGCCTCGGAGAGGGCGCTCCCCTCAGCCGCGCCGGCGACGACCGATGACCGATGCGCTGCGACCGATGACCTGCGACGACGCCGACGAGCTCGCCGCCGCGTACCTGCTCGGCGCCGTTGATGGTGACGAGGCGCGCGCCATCGCCGCGCACGTCGCCGGCTGCGACCGGCCGCATGTCGAGCTGCGCGACGGGGTCGGCGGCGAGCTCCTTGCGCTGGGCCTCGAGCCGGTCGCGCCCGCGGCCGCGCTTCGCGAGCGGCTGATGGCGACGATCGAGCGCACCCCGCAGGACCACGCGCCGCTGGTCCAAGCACCGGTGGCAGCAGCTGGACCCGACGTGACCGCACGGCGGCGCGAGCCGCAGCCGATGCGGCACCGTGGCGCATTCGACTGGCTCTCCAACGGATGGGCGCGCGGCTTCTCGGCCGCGGCAGTCGTGGCGATGATCGCGCTCGGGGCGTGGAACCTCGGCTTGCAGTCCCAGCTGCGCGACACCCGGGCCGTGGCCGACGCGATCGCCGGCGCGCGTGCCGTCCACACCGTCGCGAGCGACGCCGGCCGCGGGCTGCTGCTCGAGACGGCGAGCGGATCCGCCTTCGTGCCGGCCGACATGCGGAGCCTGCCGCCGGATCGGGTGTACGAGGTGTGGCTGATCCCCGCCACCGGCGCGCCGGTGGGGGTCGCCACGTTCCGGCCGTCCGACGCGCCGACCCTCGTCCAGCTCGACCATCCCCTGACCGGATTCGCCAACTTCGTGGTCACCGTGGAGCCCGGCTTCCTCCAGGCACCGTCGGGACCGGCGGTCATGACGCTCGAGCTCGCGGGCTGACCTCCGCCACCACCGGCGCCTGAAACCGGTGGCGTACGAACCGTCGCAGGACGCTCTCCGCGTCCACATGCGTTGGAGGAGATGCCCGTGGCCACCAGACGCTCACTGTCGATCGCGACCATCCTCGCCCTGCTCGGCGTCATGCTCGGCATGCAGGCGGCGGTGACCGCCGACACCCAGGTCATCCTTCGCTTCGGGTCGATGGTCGGGGTTCCGACTGCGCTCACCGGCACGCAGGCCCCGATCCGCGGCATCAACGGCGGCGGGATCGCGTGGACCATCCGCGCTGCCGAGGGGCGGCTGCTCCAGGGCGGCGACCTGCGGATCAAGGTCCGCGGCCTTGTCCTCGCCGCCGGCACGAGCATCGGCAGCAACCCGGCCGCCTCGTTCCGAGGCGCCGTCAGCTGCATCGGCAGCGACGGGACGATCACGAACGTGCTGACCGATCCCTTCCCCGCGACCACAGGCCCCGCGACGGCGGGCGGCGGCAACGCCGTCATCCACGCGGTGCTGACGCTGCCGCACCCCTGCATCGCGCCGATCATCTTCGTGACCAGCGCGACCGGCTCCTGGTTCGCCAGCACCGGCGGCTGACCGCCGCATTCTCCGACGGACCGATGACGGCCGGGCGCCTCTCGCGCCCGGCCGTCCTTCATGCCCGGCTCAAGCCCGCGTGGCCGACAGCGTGACGAGGGCGCCGTGGGCGGCGACGACGAGGCCGATCAGGAGCAGGTAGCCCTCGAACTCGCCGGTGGCGGCGACGGTGGTGATTGCGAGCCACGTGCCGGCTGCCGTCGCAGCCAATCCCGCCGCCCCGGCCAGCCAGCGAACGATTGAGCCGCCCCATCGGGTCAGGTGGAGCCCCGTCAACGCCGCGAACGCGAGCAGCGCCGCGGCCACCGCGAGCCAGAAGCCGACATGGGCGGGGTCCCGGTCCGGCAGCACGGCGATCGATACGCCGATCAGCCAGGCGGCCGTGACGGTGGTAGCGGCGGTCGCCAGCCAGACGAGGGAGCGCAGCGTGCCGGTCGCGTCGGTCGACGGCGACGTCGATGCCATGGGCGGACCTCCGGCGGGATGTGGCGCGCCCCAGAAATAGTCGGCGCGCATTTGGCAGCGTAGACGATGTCGATTGTGCAGCCGGGAGTGGCTGGCCGCGGTGAGGCAACTGGGATGAGGGACCTACCGCCCCGCTCACCGGCCAGAACGAGATGGTACTGGTCGCGCGGGCGGCGTGGCCCTGCCCGCGGCTGCTCCCTCAGATGCGGCTCTGGCAGATGCGGCTCAGGCCAGTCGACGACCCGCTTGAGGACCCATGCCGGGGATGCCTCCCTTGCACCGTGTAGCTCGTTCTCGCCAGGCCCGCCTCACCGGCGAACGGGTCGGTGCGTGCCGAGCACACTTGAGCACATCAGGGGGTGGCCACGCTCCACGAGTCGCTCAGACCGACGCCATTGGTGTCGTCCGCCCCATGGTCGTTCGTGGAGAAGTACAGGGGCGCTCCGTTGTAGGTGACCTGCACCGTCCCGTCTGACCACGTTACCTGGGCAAACGTGCCGGTGATGCCGCTGACACGGACCGTATCGCTCACCTTCAGCAGCAGCGGCCGCCAGGTCTTCGAACAGGTCACGTCGCAGGCGCTCTTCCCGGAACCGGGCGTGTCCTTGTTGAAGACATAGACCGCCAGGGGATCCCCGCCCGTGGTCGATTCGGCCACGAGGTAGGCGCCCAACCCCGCCTTGGTTGATGACGACAGGGTCCATACCGTGCCGTTGCTTCCCTCCCCGCCGGCCGCCGAAGGAGTGGCCGACGCCGATGCGACCGTCGTGGTCGCCGCTGCCGCGGACGCGGCGCCGTTCGAAGCGCAGGCGTTGAGCGTCAGAGCAAGCGCAGCGACGATGAGGGTGGCCGCTCGGGTGTGCGCGCCCAGTCCTTGCCCCGGCGCGCGTTCGATTCCATTTCCATTGCCGATGCTGCTCATCGCGAGGCTCCCACTGCTGCGCCGGCAGGCTCCGCCGGCGTCTGGGGGAGCATCTCGCCGCGCCTGCCCGGCGGGAATGGGGGTGATACCCAATCGCAGTGGCGATCGTCCGCCGCTCTGGCGGCAGATACGTAGTTCGTCAGGCGAGGCCCTGCCGGACGACCTCGGCGACGGCTGCGGCACGGGCCGCCTTTCCCTCGAAGCCCAACTTGGCGTAGGCGTTCGAGAGATGGCGCTCGATGGTTCGGGAGCTCAGGCCCATCGCTGCCGCAATGGCGTTATTGGCGAGGCCGTCGGCCGCGAACCGGACCACCTCGAGTTCGCGCGGGGACAGGGGCTCACGTGGCCCAGAGTCGGGTCTCCCCGACGTGAATGCCGACGCCGCCCAAGCAGCGCGTTCCGGCTCAAGGAACGACGCAAGCTCGGCCACAAATACCTGCCAGGCTGGCTCGTCCTGGAGCAGGATGTGATTCCGGCTGTCGAGGGGGACGAGACGGGCCCCACGGATCATCGAGGCCACTTCGGTCGCGTTGTCGAACGTCTTCATCTGATCGCCGACGGCGTGGAGGATCAGCGTGGGCGCCTGGATCTTGGCGACCTCATCGGTGATGTCTTCCCGATACCGGGCCACTCTCGCGGCCAGGTAGTTCGCCGTGCTCGTCGACTGTCGCTGGAGCTCGTCGAACCAGCGCATCTGCTCCTCGGTCGCATCGGGGATGAAGCCCTGCGTGAACACTCGCCGGAAGCGCGGATCGGCCCCGGCCCACCCGATCTGGACGAGACCCTGGTACGTCTCCTCCTCGAGGAGGCGATCGCCCTCGAACACGACCCGCTCGCCGCAGACGGTCCCATACAGGACGAGGCGGCTCACCCGGTCGGGGTGCCGCGCGGCATACAACATCGCGATCGGTGAACCGTCCGACATCCCCAGGAGCGCGGGCCGTTCGAAACCGAGCGCGTCGACGACCGCCTCGAGGTCAGCGAGCCGAGCGGCCATAGAAAAGTCGGACACATTCCAATCCGACATCCCGAAGCCCCGCTCGTCGTAGCGCACGAGGGTCGAAATCTCGCCCACCTCTTCGAGGAAGTGCCGCCACACGGGGCTCTCCCAGTCATGCTGCAGGTGGCTCAGCCAACACGACACGACAATGACTGGCGGCCCGGTGCCGTGGAGGGCATAAGCGAGCCGCGTGCCGTCAGAGCCTCGCGTGAAGTGGATTTCCTGCCGAGGCGAGGTGGCTCGCGGTGGTGTTGAGGACGAGGCTCTCTGGGGCATCGTCCGAGGATCCTACGCCAATGCCTTCGAGTCAGGCTGGCCCACGCCTGGGGAACACACAGGGCTGAATGGCGGTGCCCAAATTCCCCCGCACGATTCAGCCGGTCGCGTCGGCGGCGGTCACAGACCTACCTCATCGGCACCGGGTAGGGCCAGCCGCGGAGGACATGGAGGAGGGCACAATGATCCACGCGCGGTCTGCGAGCCGGTCGAGCGTGCACGGACCGCGTTCGACCGCGTTCACCGGATTCGGATGCGATCCCCGAATGGGGACCGTTCGGGCCGTGCCCAGTTGGGTTCGGCAGTGATGTGGCGTGCCCGAGAGGACTCGAACCTCCGACCTTCAGGTCCGCAACCTGACGCTCTATCCACTGAGCTACGGGCACCCGTGATGGGTGGCGGAGAGGGAGGGATTCGAACCCTCGGAAGAGGAAACCCCCTTCAACGGTTTAGCAAACCGCCGCACTAGACCACTATGCGACCTCTCCGCGGCGGGGCCGATGATAGCATGGGGTCGCCGCCGCGACGACCGCCCGAACAGGGCTCGCCGGGCATCGCCACATGCGCCGATCGAGCCGCATTTCAGCCTCCGAGAAAGCCCACCCGACGTGCATCGCCTACCCATCATCGGTCAACCCGTCGACGCCAGCCCGGGCGAGGCCGTGCTCCGCGCCGCCCTCGCCGCGGCCCGCGCGGAGGTCGAGATCGAGCGCTGGGACCGGCGGCCGCACCAGCTCGCCGACGCCGTGGCCGCGCTGCGCGCAGACGACGTCCTGGGCGCCCTCGTCGCGTCGCCGCACAAGGAGAAGGCGACCACCCTGCTCGATGCGCTGTCCGACGACGCGCGCGCCTCCGGGGCGGTGAACACAATCGTCCGCGACGGGGCGAAGCTGCGCGGCTACAACAGCGATCTCGACGCAGTGCGGGCCGGCCTCGCCGCCATCCTGCCGAAGGTGCCGGGCAAGTGGCCGCGCTCGGCGATCGTGCTCGGGGCGGGCGGCGGCGCCCGCGCCGCGGTCGCCGTGCTCATTCAGTCCGGCGTGCTGCGGGTGACGGTCTTCAACCGCCACCTCCACAAGGCAGAGGCGCTCGTCGCCCACCTCAGCCGCAGCGCGCGCCACATGGAGCTGCGTGCCCGGCCGTGGCACGAGGCGATCCTGGAGGCGGAGCTGGCCAAGGCACCGCTCCTCGTGAATGCCAGCTCGCCCGGCGACCAGGACGGCAGCCCCGTGCCCGGCGACCTGCTGCCGGAGGGAATGTGGCTGCTCGACCTCTCGCTCCACGCCGGCCCCACCCCGCTCATGGAGGCGGCGAAGGGGAAAGGCGCGACCGTCGCGAACGGGCAGCTCGCCTTCCTGGCGGGCGTTGCCGAGACGCTGCGGCGGCTCACCGGCAGCACCGGCGACGCCGAGCGCATGCGCGCCGCGCTCGGCGAGTACCTCGGCGTCGCCGCGAGCGACGTCGCGGTCGTCGGCGACTGACCGGGCGCAGCCGGGACATCGGTCCAGCGAGGGCAGCAGGTGATGTTCTACACGGCCGGCTGGGTCCACGTGATCTGCGGCTGCATGTTCTGCGGCAAGACCGATGAGATGCTTCGGCTCCTGCGCCGCTTCAGCATCGCCGGCCGGCGCGTGATCCTCATCAAACCGCGCCTCGACACGCGGACCGATCGCGTGACGGTCGTCTCGCGCTCGGGGGCCCAGCATCACGCCATCACCGTCGACGACTCGCGCGAGATCGAGGCCGCAACCGCGGACGCCGACATCGTGGCGATCGAGGAGGGGCAGTTCTTCGACGAGCGGCTGCCCGAGGTCGTCGAGCGGCTTGCCGACGCGGGCAAGCAGGTCCTCGTCACCGGCCTCGACCGCGACTTTCGGGGCGTGCCGTTCGGCACGATGCCGCGCCTCATGGCGCTCGCCGACCAGGTGACCAAGCTCACTGCCATCTGCATGGTGTGCGGCGAGCCGGCCACCCGGACGCAGCGGCTCATCGATGGCAGACCGGCGCCGGCCGATTCGCCGCTCATCGTCATCGGCGGGCTCGGCGACGAGACCTACGAGGCGCGCTGCCGGCTCCATCACGAGGTCCCGGCCGCGGCCGAATGACGTAGGGCGCCATCGGCCCATCCTCGGAGGCCGATGTCGGACACCCGTCGGTCGAATGGCCGCGGGTCCGGCGGTCAGGCTATCGGCATCAACCCGACAGCCACTCGAACCTCCTGGAGATACCGATGACCGCAACGATGATGACCCCGGCGCTGCTGATGGCACCGCTCACCGCCGAGCGGCCCTCGACCCGCCGCCTCGCGAACCCGGCTCCGTGGTGGGAGCGCCGCGACCTCCTGCGACGGGTCGTAGGCGGGTGCCCGGACCACTGGTGGAAGCCCACCGCGCTGCGCACCGCAGCCTGCACCTGCCCCGCCTTTTAGGCGCAGCGGCTCAACACGAAGCCCCCGACGGACCGGGGGCTTCGCGGCAAATCCCTCACAGCCGGTGGCGCCGGATTGGCCGGCGTCACCGAATGGTCAGAAGCAGAAGTCGACGCCTCCGGAGTCACCCCCGGCATCGATGTTCACCACCGTGGTCGTGAGGTTGACGTCGGTGACCACACTGTTCTGGTTGCCGGTCAGCGGGCCGGCGATGCCGTTGAACGACCAGCCCGCCTCACCGAGCTTCGGGTCGTTGTCGTGCCAGAGGATCTTCTGGATATGGATCGGCTGGCTGAACGTGATGGTTGCCCTGTCACCGAGGAGGAATCCCATCGGGAAGCGGCCGACGATCGCGGTGTCGGTCTCCACGCGGACCAGCATGTGATTGCCGTCCTCGATGAAGGCGAAGTAGCCGCCCTGCCAGGTGTCGCCCATGTTGAACAGGGTGCCCACCGGCGCGCTGCCGAAGAACCAGGTCGTGCACGGACCCTGCGTCGGATCGCAGTCGGTCCAGAACACCTTGTGCTTGATGTTGTTGTCGTTGCGCCCGACCCAGAAGAGCTTGTAGTGCCCGCTGGTGAGCGTGTAGACCCCGATCTGCGGCATCCGCACTTCGCCATTCGGGCCGGACAGGTAGTCGCCTGACAGAACGGTCGTCATGTTGCCGGTCGGCGGCCAGGACTGAATCCACCAGGTGCCTGCCTGTCCCGGATCCGAGAAGAAGAAGTGGAGATGGAACCCGCAGCCGACGTGCGGCTCGTTCTTGATGATCGGCTCCGTCTCCCCCGCTCCGTCATGGATCTTCACCGTGCCGTTGTTGCCGGGCGGCGCCGCAAACGTGGGCCCGGCCATGCCGAGGATGAAGATGATGGCCGTGATGAGGCCGAGTGCCGTGGACCAAGGGCGCCTGGTCCGGCGTGCTGGGGACATGAACCCTCCGTCGTGCTGGGCGTCGACCGCGCGGAACATTAGATGCCGGGCACCGCGGCCGGAAGCGCTGCAGCGCACGGTAGTCAGAAGTACCGGCGGCGCCTAGTACCTCGTTGCCGGGCGTCAACGGATTGCCACCGGCGGGCTGCGCAGCGGCTCGAGCAGGGACGGTTCGTCGCGCATGCGTGATGGCGGAGGGGGAGGGATTCGAACCCCCGGTGGGTTGCCCCACTGCGGTTTTCAAGACCGCCGCCTTCAGCCACTCGGCCACCCCTCCGCATGCCGATGGTACCCGGCCACGAGACCGGCGGGGGGGCGCTGCGGCCGCGGCTACGTGAGCTGGAGCACCAGGAACGTCGCGATGCCCGCCACCGCGGCCGAGAGGAAGGTGCCCCACGCCATATCGACGATCGTCACGATGGTGGGCCAGCCGCGCAGGGTGGCCATGTTCGTGAGGTCGTACGTCGCGTAGGCCACGAAGCCGAACAGCGCCCCGCGCCAGACGGCGGTGAGGACGTTGGCGTCGTCGATCCCCGGCTGGGTGGCGAAGACGGTCACGCCGATCGCGTAGATCACGTAGAAGGCGCCGGCGGCGGCCCAGTTTGGGGTCTCGGCCATGAGGAAGCCGAGATGGGTCCGGTAGAAGCCCCGGGCGACGCCGAGGAGCCATGCTCCATCGAGGACGGCCATGACGAGGAAGGTGGCGATGAAGGCAGGCATGTCATCCACCATACGTTGCGGAGAGCGCCGCGTATGCCTAGGTGATGCGGTCGGTCCCGAAATGCGGACGCAGGGCTGCCGGGAGGAGGATCGAGCCGTCGGCCTGGAGGTGCGTCTCGAGGAGCGCCGCATACGTGCGTGAAAGGCCGAGCCCCGAGCCGTTGAGCGTGTGGAGCAGCTCCGGGCGGGCGTCGCGTGACGGGCGGTAGCGGAGGTTCATACGCCGCGCCTGGAAATCGGTGTAGTTCGAGCAGGAGCTGACCTCGAGGAACCGACCGACGCCCGGTGCCCAGGCCTCGATGTCGTAGCCCTTCGCCTGCGCGAACCCGACGTCGCCGGTGCAGCGCTCGACGGTGCGGTACGGGATCTCGAGCGCCTCGAGCACCTCCTCGGCGTCACGCGTGAGCGTCTCGAGCTCGTCGTAGCTCGATTCGGGCCGCACGAACTTCACCATCTCGACCTTGTCGAACTGGTGGACCCGGAGCAGGCCACGCGTGTCCCTGCCGGCGGCACCGGCCTCGCGCCGGAAGCAGGGCGTATAGGCGCAGTGGTAGCGCGGCAGGTCGTCGCCGGCCAGGATTTCGTCGCGATAGAGGTTCGTCACCGGCACCTCGGAGGTCGGGATGAGGTAGAGGTCGTCGCGCTCGACGACGTACATCTGCGCCTCCTTGTCCGGCAGCTGGCCGGTGCCGCGCGCGGAGGCGGCGTTCACGACCAGCGGCGACCAGATCTCCATGTAGCCGTGCCGCTCGGCGAGCTCGAGCGCCAGACCGATGAGCGCGCGCTGGAGGCGCGCGCCGGCACCGGTGTAGACGATGAAGCCCGAGCCGGCGATCTTCGCCCCGCGCTCGAGGTCGAAGAGCCGGAGGCGCTCGGCGATCTCCCAGTGCGGTGGCGTGCCGTCATCGCGGCGCGGATCACCCCACGTGCGGACGACCGGGTTGTCGGCGTCGGAGCGCCCGTCGGGGACAGATGGGTGCGGCAGGTTCGGCACGAGCAGCAGGTCGGCCTGCATCGCGGCGTCGGCCGCCCCGAGCTCCGCGGTCAGGGCGTCGATCCGCGTCGAGAGCTCAGCCATCTCCGCCTTCAGCTGCTCGCCCTCGTCGCGACGGGCCGTCCCGCATGAGCGCGCCGAGCTTCTTGTTGCCGGCATTGCGCCGGGCGCGGAGGTCGTTCACCTCCGCCTCCACCGCGCGGCGGCGACCATCGGCGGCGTGGATGCGGTCGATGGCCGCGAGCGGCTCCGCTCCCCCGCCCTTGCGGTTCACGGCGGCCTTCACCGCCTCGGCGTCGTCCCGGATCTGCTGCAGGCCGATCATTCAGGCGAGGGTACCGGGCGCGGCGGCGGCACGGAGCCGATCGCGGACGAAGCCGGGCTCGAGGCTGGCCAGCAGCCACCCCGCGCGCGGGCCGGAGGGCTGGCCGAGGAAGGCACGGTACAACGCCGCAAACGCGGTGCCGGGTGCGAGCTCGGACGCGCGCGCCGCCTCGAAGACGGCGTCCTGGATCGCCTCGCCGCTCCACGTGGTCGCGGCATCGAGGCGCTCCGCGAGGCCGGCGAGGAACGCGCGGTCCGCGCCGGAGAGGTCGGCGGCGGCGGGCGGGAGATCGTCCTGCACGATGACGCGGCTGCGGTCGGGGGCATAGGTCGCCAGCCACGCCCGGGCCGCGACGACGCGCTCGTCGAGGAGGTGCGCCTCCTCCGGCTCGAGCGCACTGCCCTTCTCGGCGGCCGCTCTCTCGGCGACGTCGACGCCGGGCACCTGGACGAGGAGGGCGAGATGCGCGAACGGGATCCGATACCGCGCCGCCACGGCCGCCGGGTCGGCCGCCGGGTCGACCAGGGACGCGGCGAAGAGGCGTGCCGCGTCCGGCGGCAGCTCGCCGCGGACCTCGCGGCCGGCCGTCGCCGCCGCGAGGCGGTCCGACTCGTCGAAGAGGCGCGGGATGGCATCGGTCCCGTCGGGGTCGAAGGCAATCGCCTGGTTCGGTCGCGGACGGAGGAAGAGGAGCCGCAGCTGCTCCGGCGGCACGACCTCGGCGATCTCGGTCGCCGCGGCGCCGGTCCCCTTCGACGTGCTCATCTTGCGGCCGCCGACGTTGAGGAACTCGTAGACGAGGTTCAGCGGCGGCTCGCGGTCGAACACCTCGCGCGCGATCGCCTCCGAGCGGTCGCGGGCGCCGCCGCGCGTGCCGAGGTCCTTGCCGTTCGGCTCGATCGTGACGCCGAACGCCGACCACTTCGCCGCCCAGTCGACGTTGAACGGCAGCTTCGCACGGCCGCCGAACGGGCGGATCTCGCCGGCGTGGCCGCAGCCGGTCGCCCAGCGGACGAGATCGGTGCGGCACGCGTACCGAACCAGGCCGCGCTCGGCATCCCAGCCGGTGACGATCGTCGTGCCGATCCTGCCGCACGACTCGCAGATCACCTGGAGCGGGTGCCACTCCGCGGGGTGGTTGACGTTGGCGACGCGCGCATAGATGTCGCGCACCACCGCGGCACGGTCCAGCGCCACGCGGATCCATCGGTCCATGGCGCCTGCCCGGTAGAGGTCGCTCATCCAGTACGTCACGTCGGGTCGGATGCCCAGGCGGTCGAAGGTGTCGATGAAGCGCTGCGCGAAGTGCCGCGCGTACGAGGCGTGGCCGTCGTCCGAGGGGTCCGGGACGTTCGCCAGCGGCACGCCCATGAAGCGCTCGACCGCGTCCGGGGTGAGCAGTGCCTGGGCGTCCATCGGATCGAGGTCGTCGACCCCGTACCGAAGCTGGGTCGGCAGACCGCGTGCCCGCAGCGCGCGCGCGATGACGTCGAGGATGACCGGTCCCCGCAGCGCGCCGACGTGGACGGTGCCGGACGGAGTCTTCGAGTCGTTGACGACCTGTGGCCCGCTGACCGAGGCCGCCAGCTCATCCGCCCAGAACATGGCGCGGGCCGCCGGTCCCAGCGTCAGCTGATGGAGACGACGGTGTAGGCGGCCGATCCTGCCGGCGTCTGGACGGTGACCTTGTCGCCCTTCTTCCGGTTCATGAGCGCGGCGCCGACGGGTGACTCGTTGCTGATGCGGCCCTCGCGCGGCGCTGCCTCGGCTGAGCCGACGATGGTGAAGGTCTCCTCGCCCTCGTCACCCTTGATGACGACGCGCGAGCCGATGCCGACCTTGTCACCGTTGTTGGCGGCGATGACCTCGGCGTTCTTCAGCTGGGCCTCGAGCGTGGCGATGCGGCCCTCGAGGAACGACTGCTCCTGCTTCGCATCCTCGTACTCGGCGTTCTCGCTGATGTCGCCGTCCTGCTTCGCGTCGTGGATGCGGGCAGCGACCCGCGGCCGCTCCGAGGTGACGAGGTGGCTCAGCTCCGCCTTGAGCTTCGCGAGCCCCTCGGCGGTGAGATAGACCGGCTTCGTGTTCATGCAGGCTCACTCCCCCTCCAGCGGTGATCGGTCGACCCTCGGGCACGGGTGGCCCGAAATGTCACGCCGTCGGCGGTGGGGTGCTCCGCGACGGCGTCCAGCGAGGAACCGGTGGTCGATAACAAAAAACGCTTCAGGCCCCGCCGCGCGCCGCGTGGCGTCCCTGAAGCTGGCCGCTCCCTTCATCTCAGCCAGATGCTCGGCCTCCGCGGTGGCACCCGAGGGTCCCCCGCGGCGACCGCGATTGTAGGCTTCCCCCGCCCGATCGTCAAAGGTGGCGGAGCGTGGCAACGGCCGCGGTGCGCCCCGGCACCACCTGGCGCAGGCCCTCCGTGTCAGCGGAGGACGACGAGCAGGACGACGAGCGCGGCGAGGGCGAGCCGGTACAGGGTGAAGACGAGGACGGTCCGCGTCCGCAGCCAGGTCAGGAGGAAGCCGATCGCGAACATGCCGCTCGCGGCGGCCACGACAAAGCCGACCGCCACCGCGACCCACTCGTTGCCGCTCAGCGACTGCTCGAACAGCTTGCGCGACCCGACGAGGCCCGCCCCGAGCGTGATCGGCGTGGCGAGAAGGAAGCTGAAGCGCGCCGCGGCCTCGCGGGTGAGGCCCATCGCGAGGCCGGCGGTGATCGTGGCGCCGGAGCGGCTGATCCCCGGCAGCAGGGCGAGCGCCTGGCTGAAGCCGATGGTCAGGGCGTTCGGCGTGCTGAGGTCGGCGAGGCGCCGGTCACGCGCACCGACCCGATCGGCGATCCACAGGCCCACCCCCCCGATGACGAGGAAGGCGGCGATCGCCAGCCGCACGGCGTCGCTGTCGCCATGGAGGACGCTGTCGATGAAGTCCTGGCCGACGAAGCCGATGATCGCGGCCGGGACCGTGGCGATGACGAGCAGCCACGCCAGGCGGCGGTCGCGATCGTTCCCGATCCGTCGCTCGCGGATGCTCGCGACGATGGCGCCGAGGTAGCGGAGCCAGTCACGCCCGAAGTAGACGAGCAGCGCGAGCAGCGTGCCGAGGTGGAGGAAGACGTCGAAGGCGAGGCTGCCGATGACCCGCGTGTCGGTCCAGCCGGCGATCCACGGCGCCAGCTCGAGATGCGCCGACGAGCTCACCGGGATGAACTCGGTGAGGCCCTGGAGGAGGCCGATGACGGCGGCCTGGAAGATGAGGTCCATGCGTCCCTCGGTGGGTGGGTGGTCGCTGCCGCCCGCAGGGCGGTCCGGACGGCAGCGACGCTATGGGATTGGTCGGTGCTAGCGAATGAACAGTGGCGCGAGGACGAGCGTGATCGTGGCGAGCAGCTTCACGAGGACGTGGAGCGACGGGCCGGCGGTGTCCTTGAACGGGTCGCCGACGGTGTCGCCGACGACCGCCGCCGCGTGGGCGTCGCTCCCCTTGCCGAGGACGTTGCCCGCGGCGTCGTGGAGGTTGTTCGACTCGATGTACTTCTTCGCGTTGTCCCACGCACCCCCGCCGTTGTTCAGCACGGTTGCGAGCATGACGCCCGCGATCGTCCCGACCATGAGCATGCCCGCGATCGCCTCGGCGCCCAGGAGCAGGCCGACGATGACCGGCGTCGCAACGGCCACCACGCCCGGCAGGATCATCTGCCGCAGCGCGGAGCGGGTCGTGATGTCGACCACGCGGGCGTAGTCGGGACGCTGGGTGTAGTCCATGATCCCGGGCATCTCCCGGAACTGGCGGCGCACCTCGACGATGATCGCCTGGGCGGCAGTGCCGACCGCGCGGATCGCGAGGCTCGAGAAGAAGTAGACGAGCATCGCGCCGATGAGGGCGGCGATGAAGACGCTGACGTCGGCCAGGTTGACCGAGGTGAGCAGCTTCGCCCCTTCGACGCCGGCATCGATCCGGCGGCCCTGGATGAGGTTGACCTTGTCGATGTAGGCGCTGAAGAGGAGGAAGGCAGCGAGCGATGCGGACGCGATGGCGTAGCCCTTCGTCAGCGCCTTGGTCGTGTTGCCGACCGCATCGAGCCGGTCGGTGATCTCGCGGGCGCCCTTCTCGGCGTGGCTGAACTCGGCGATGCCGCCGGCGTTGTCGGTGATCGGGCCGAAGGTGTCCATCGCCAGGATGAAGGCGGTCGTCATGAGCATGCCCATCGTGGCCACGGCGGTGCCGAAGATGCCACCGACGTCGTTGCCGGCCGCGTTCTTCAGCTCGGCGAGCGAGCCGAGCCAGTGGCTGGCGAAGAGGGCGATCCCGATGGTGATGGCGGTCATCGCCGTGGTCTCGAAGCCGACCGCGGTGCCGCTGATGATGTTCGTGGCCGGACCGGTCCGGCTGGCCTCGGCGATCTCGCGCACGGGGCGGAACGTGCCGGCGGTGTAGTACTGGGTGATGTAGACGAACGCCACGCTGGTGGCGAGGCCGACGCAGCCGGCGCCGAAGAAGTAGAGCCAAGTCGGCAGGGCGGTGCTCTGCCCCGTGGTCTGCATCATCACCGAGGTGACGAGCGCGAGGCCGGCGACCGACAGGATCGTCGTGACCCAATAGCCGCGGTTGAGGATGTTCATCGGGTTCTCATCCTCGCGACCGCGGATGAAGAACATGGCCACGATCGTGGCGAGCAGGCCGAAGGCGCGGACGACGAGCGGGAAGAAGATCCACGCCTCGGGGTTCGGCCAGCCCGCGGCACGCGCGATCTGGTAGACGGCGACGCCGAGGATCATGGCGCCGATGTTCTCGGCGGCGGTGCTCTCGAACAGGTCGGCACCACGGCCGGCGCAGTCGCCGACGTTGTCACCGACGAGGTCAGCCACGACGCCCGCGTTCCGCGGGTCGTCCTCGGGGATGCCGGCCTCGACCTTGCCGACGAGGTCGGACCCGACATCGGCTGCCTTCGTGTAGATCCCGCCGCCGAGCTGGGCGAAGAGCGCGACGAACGACGCGCCGAAGCCGAAGCCGACGATGAGGAAGGGCGCCTGGGCTGGGTTCGTGAAGCCGCCGAAGACGGCGAAGATGCCGTACACGCCGAGCAGCGACAGGGCGACGACGAGGAAGCCGGAGACCGCCCCGCCACGGAGCGCGACCTGGACCGAGCGCACGAGGCTGTGCTGGGCGGCGGCCGCGGTTCGGAGGTTGGCCTGCACGCTGATGAACATGCCGATGATGCCGGAAGCCATGCTGCAGGCGGCTCCCACGAGGAAGGCGGCACCGGTCATGAGCCCGAGCTGCAGGCCGAAGATGTCGGTGTCGGCGACGGACTTCGTCTCGACGACGGCGATGATGCCCCCGATGACGACCGCCCCGCCCAGGGCCAGGAAGCCGATCGTCTGGTACTGGCGTCGGATGAAGGCGACCGCGCCCTCGAAGATCGTGCCGGCGATGTCCTGCATCGCCGGGGTGCCGCGGTCGGCCCGCAGGACGTCCCAGGCGAGGTAGAGAGCGAACGCGATGGCGGCGACGCCCGCGACCGGGATGACCCAGATGATGGGATGGAGCTCCATGAATCCTCCGATGGCGGTCCCGCGGCGGTGCGCCACCCGGATGGGGTCGCGCGCGCACGCCCGGAAGACCTGTCTGACACACGGAAACGCTGGCGGTCCGACGTCGCAGAGACGCCCGCCAGCGAGGCTGCGCCATGGTAGTCGCGGGCGCCCCGCCCGGTCAACCGCGCCGGAGCTCGGTCGGGACCTCCGATCAGGGCAGCCAGCGAGGCAGGCTGCCGTCCGGCGTGAGTTGCGTTGCCGCGCCGCCATCGAGGTGCAGGAGCCAGACGCCGAGCGACGCGCCGTCGCTCGCCGTCCGGCCGACGATGACGCTGCCGCGCTCGGGCGTGAAGGCGACCGAACCGGCCGTCACCGCGTCACCGCCGAGCCGTACGCCGCCCGATCGGTCGTCGTCGGCCACGAAGACCGGACCCGACGGCTTGTCCGAGCCGGCGGTCACGTAGGCGACGCGGCCGGTGCCGTCGACGGCGAACGAGCGTGCCCCGACGGCGAATGTCGTCGTGGTCGCGGAACCGGCGCCGCGCACCCACCGGTACCCGGACGGGCGGACGCCGTACGACGGACCGAGCGGGAGCACGGGCGTCGCGGCCGAGTGTCGCGGCGCCCCCACCGGATCCGGCGTCAGGCGGCGCGAGGTGCCGGTGAGCAGCAGGCCGCCCGCGTCCGGCAGCCAGGCGGGAGGTCCGCTGGCGTCGAAGGTGACCGCCGAGCGCTCGCCGCCGTCGAGCTCGATGACGACCACCGTGCCGGCGGTGTCGACGTAGGCGATCGCCGAGCCGTCGGGAGCATACGTCGGTTCGCGCAGGAGCGGCTCGGGCTCGGGGCTGGCCGACGCGCTCGCCGACGCGCTGGGCGACGGCTCGCCGGAGCCTGCGGTGGAAAGCTGGGTGGCGTCGCCGCCCGCGACCCCGCGCTGCCAGATACCGAGCCCGCCGCCGGTCGTTGCGTCGGCCCGGGCGAACGCGATCGAGCGTCCGTCCGGGCTGAACGCGGGGTCGAACTCGAGCGCGCCGGCATCGGTCAGGACGCGGCGGTCGCGCCCGTCGGCCCGGAGCTCGAGGAGCTGGGCGCCGTCGCCGACCACCAGGGAGCGGCCGTCGGGCGCGACCGCGTAATCGGTCACCGGCGAGACCTCGGCGCTGACCTGGCGCTGGTTCGTCCCGTTGGGATTCATCGCCCACACGTTCGCCACGCCGCCGCGGTCGGAGACGAAGACGACCTGGTTCGAGAGGGTGGCGCTCGGCGATCCGGTCGTGAAGCTCCAGGCCAGCTCCGAGGCGAGCTGGACGCCATCCGTCGACTGCAGGTCCCGGCTGACGGTGATGTCGAAGGTCGTGTTCGCCGGCAGCGGCGCCGACGGGACGAACTGGAGCAGCCGCGCCCCGCGGTCGTCGAGTCCCGCGGCGCCCGGGAGCGCGATCGCCTGGAGCGACCCGGCCACGGACGGGGTGATCGTCATCACGTCGGGGGCGACCGAGTCGGGGTCGAGCGGGGTGCTGAACACGACGTCGATGGCCGTCGTCACCGCGATCCCCTCCGTGCCGTCCGCCGGCAGCAGCTGGTCCGCCTCGAGCCCGGCCCGTACCGTGCTGAAGGCCAGCACGAGTGGAGCGTCGAGCCGGGTGCCACCGAGGTCGCGCGCGCCGGCACCGATCCCGACGCGAACGGTGGTGCCGGCCGGCAGCGGCTCGTCGGGGACGAGCGCCAGCCGCTCACCGCTCCAGCGGAGCCGATACGGCATGGCCGGCCGCACGGTGATGGCGGCCTCCACGGAGGCGGTGTCCATGAGGGTCGAGAACGTGATCCCGATCGAGGCGTCGAGCGGCACGTCGGTCGCCGCGTCGGCAGGATCGGTCGCCACGACGCGCGGCGATCCGACGGTCGCGAACGCGAATGGTGCCGAGTCCGACATGACGTTTCCCGCCCGGTCCCGTACGCCCGGCCCGACGACGACCCGGAACCGGGTGTCGAGCGGCAGCGGCCCGGTGGGGGTGAAGGTGAGCGTGGTGCCGCTCCACGAGAAGGAGCCGTCGATCACCGGCTCGGTGCCGAACGAGGCCTCGGCCGAGGGGTGGTCGACCGGCTCCGAGAAGGTGACGACGATGCTCGTCGTCGTCAGCGCGACCGAGGCATCGGCGACGAGGTGCTGGGTCACCTCGATGTCGCTGACCACCGGCGGCCGCGAGTCCACCGTGCTCGCCACGTACAGGATGCCAGCGAGCACGGCGCCGCCGGCGAGCAGGACCGCCAGCGACCGGAGGATGACCCCGCGCACGAAGAGCGCGCGCCTAGTGGTGGCGCAGGCGGGCGGGCAGGATCTGGAGCTCGTCGCGGTACTTCGCGACGGTCCGGCGCGCGATCGCGATCCCCTGCTCGGCCAGGTGGTCGGCGATCTCCTGGTCCGAGAGCGGATGGCGCGGCTGCTCCGCCTCGATGAGCTTGCGGATGTGGTCCTTCACGCCGAGCGAGGCGGTGAAGAAGTGGCTGAACGGCACCACCTCGCCCGACGGGATCATGACGAACTTGTCGGCCGTCGCCCGGCTCACCGTCGACTCGTGCATGCCGATGAGGTCGCCGACCTCGGCCCGGGTGAGCGGCACGAGGTGCTGGACGCCGTGGAGCAGGTAGTCGCGCTGACGGTCGGCGAGGCACTCGGCGATGCGCTGGATCGTCGCGCGGCGGCGGTTGATGTTGTCGATGAAGAACTTCGCGCGCCCGACGTAGTCGCGGACGTGCTGCTTGTCCTGCTCGGTCGCCTCGCTGCCGCGCAGCTGGCTCGAGAGGGACGAGTAGATCGGCGTCACGCGGAGGCTGAAGCGCCGCGACTCGACGACCTCGACCTCGAGCTCGTCGTCGACCTCGCGGATCAGGACGTCCGGGCGGACCAGGGTCCGCTGGCCGCTGCCGCTGACGGCGGCGGTGAAGGCCGCGGTCGGGTACGGGTTGAGGTTCGCCTTCACGAACTCCCACGTGGCGATCACGCTGCGCTGGTCGACACCGAGCGCGTGGGCCACCTCGCGGAACTTCCGCTCGCCCAGCTCGGCGAGATGCTCGCCGACGACCGCCTCGGCGATCTCCGGCACGGTGACCTCACCGCCCTCGCGGAGCCAGGCGAGCTGCGCCAGCAGGCTCTCCACGATGGATCGCGAACCGATGCCGATCGGCTCGATGCCCCGCATCGCGGCCCGCACCTGCGCCACCTCGTCGACGGTGTGCCCGGTCGCGGCGGCGACCTCCTCATCGGTCTCGGTCAGGAAGCCGTTCTCGTCGAGCGCGCCGATCACGTGGTCGGCGACATCGTGCAGGTCGCGCGGCAGGATGGCGTGCAGGTTCCACGTGAGGTGCTCGTCGAGCGTGAACTCGGCCTCGGCGCGGGCGATCGGATCGAACTCGTCCGCCTCGTCGCGCAGGCGCGGAGCGGCGTCGGACGGCAGCTCGTCGACGGCGGCGACCGTCTCGTCGTTCGTCGACTCCTTGCGCGGCATGCACTCGGTGCAGTAGTTGCCGGTCACCGGTGAGCCGCAGATCGGGCACGCGCTCGTCTCGAGCATCTCGAGCGCCGGGTTCTCGTCCAGCTCCTGGCTGATCGCCTCCTGCAGCGCCATCGAGCTCATCTGCAGGATGTAGTTCGCCGCGATCTGCTTCGGCGTCACCTTGACCTGCATGGCCGGCTGCAGCTGCTGGTTGAGCTCGATCGACATGGGTCCTCGCGGGCTGGCCGCCGAAGGTCGACGGTGGGGCGCCGATTATACGGGGCGCCGGTCGATCAGCCCGCGGCGCCCTCCGGTGCAGCCGGCGCGTTGACGCGCCGCACGACGGGCGTCTCATCGCCATAGGTGACGATGCTGTACCCGGCCGGGTCCTGCGTCACGCGGCGCCGGTAGTCCGCCATCGGCCATCCCATGATCCGGGCCAGCGTGACGCGGTTCACGTGATTGTGGGCCACCACCACGGCGCAACGCGCCCGGTCGGCGGCGAGCCACGCGGTGATACGGTCGAGGATCGGGAAGGCGCGCGCCGCGACGTCGGCGCCGCTCTCGCCGCCGGGGCAGCGGGTGGCGTACGGGTCGGCGAGCCAGGCGCGCCGGAGCTCCGGATCGCGGGCGAGGCACTCGTCGGGCGTCAGGCCATCCCACGCGCCGTAGTCGATCTCGATGAGCCCCGGCTCGGCGACGACGTCCGCCTCGCCGCGGCCGAGCATGGCGGCCACCGGGGCGATCGTCTCGCGGCAGCGACGGGCCGGGCTGGTGACGAACCGCACCTCGTCGTGCGGGAGCTCGGCGAGCTCGGCGTGCAGGGTGCGCGCGAGCGCCGCCGCGAGCCGATGCCCGGCCGCCGAGAGCGGCATGTCGGTCGTGCCGCCGAGGTTGCGGCCGGACGCGCTGGCATCGGTCGTGGCATGGCGCACGAGGAAGAGCGATCCCATGCGGCGCAGTCTACGCAACCCGCGGACGGGGCCCTCCGGCCCGATCCGTCACCCTCCAGATCCTGCGCTATGCTGTGCGCCGCCCGACGCGATGTCTGCGCTGCCACCGTTTGCGCTGCCCATGGAGCCTCGATGACCTACGTCCCTGCCTCGCCGGAGCGCGATGCCCCAGAGGAAGTGCCGGCGCCGACCCGCCGCGGCCTGGGGTGTGCGTTCGAGATCGTCGAGACTCTCGTCCTGACGCTCGTCATCTACCTCGTGATCCACAACTTCGTCGCGCAGCCGTTCGAGGTCCGGATGAGCTCGATGCTGCCGACGATCGTCGAGCACGAGTACGTCCTGATCGACAAGATCAGCCCGCGCTTCTCCGACTACAAGCGCGGCGACATCATCGTCTTCACCCCGCCATCGGGCTACGAGCAGGGCGACATCCCCTTTATCAAGCGCGTCATCGGCCTGCCCGGCGACACGGTCAAGCTCATCAACGGCAAGGTGTGGATCACGCCGGCCAACGGCGTCGCCACCGAGCTCGACGAGCCGTACATCGCGCAGGCGGGCGGTCAGCCGGTGCCCACGACCTGCAAGACGCCCGAATGCACCGCCGAGTGGACGGTCCCCGCCGGCGACTACTTCGTGATGGGCGACAACCGCGAGGCGAGCCAGGACTCGCGGGTCTTCGGACCGATCGCGCGGGCGACGATCATCGGCCGTGCCTGGCTGCGCTACTTCCCGCTCGACCGGGTCGGGCTCGTCGGCCGCCCGGCGGGCGGCTACCCTGGCCTCGAGGGCGGCGCCACCTCCGGCGCGATGCCGCCTCCGGCGCTCGCCCGGGCGCCCTAGCTCCGGGCTGGCTCCTCGGCCACGATCCAGGCGTCGATCGCGCGCTCGTAGTCGATGAGCATGCCGGGCTCGAACCACAGGCTGAGCTCGCTCGCCGCCGTCTCCGGAGCGTCGGAGGCGTGGATCAGGTTCCGCAGCCCGCTGATCCCGAGGTCGCCGCGGATCGTCCCGGGCTCGGCCTCGTTCGGCATCGTCTTTCCGACCAGGCGGCGTACGGTGGCGATCGCGTCCGGTCCCTCGAGCGCCATGGCGGCGACCGGGCCGGAGGTGATGAATTCGATCAGGCCAGCGTAGAAGTGCTTGCCGGCATGGACCGCGTAGTGCCGCTCGGCAAGGTCATGGTCGACCGACAGCAGTCGGAGGCCGACGAGCTTGAGCCCCTTGCGTTCGAACCGGGCGAGGATCTCCCCCACCAGGCCGCGCTGCACGCCGTCGGGCTTGACCAGGACGAGGGTGCGCTCCATGGGACGGTGTCATCTCCTTCGTGATCGCTCCGCGGCCGTGTCCCGACCGCCGCCGCATGGCAGGAAGGAGCGGGGGTTCTGCGTGGGGCCTGCCTCAGGCCCGGGCGGCGCGGTCATAGGCTGCCGATGCCTCGGCGCCACGCCCGGCGGCCCGGAGGAGGTCGCCGTAGAGTACCAGACGGTCCGCGGCGGGCTCGGCGCCGAGCCCCGCCGCGAGCAGCTCGAGGCCGGCGACGGCAACGCGCGGGTCGAGGCGCAGGGCGAGCGAGAGCTCCGCGTCGCCGCGCCCCAGCTCACCGACGCCATAGGCGGCGCGCGCCGCCTCGAGGCGACGATGCGCGTCGGCGATCCGTTCCGGGCTGTCGGCCGGCAGCTCCGGCTTCATGGCGGCGGTGCGCTGCCTCGCGGGGCGCATCGACGGCGGCATCGGCCAGGCCACGAGGCCGGGCACTCCGCCGCGCAGCCGCCACACCTCGTCGACCCCGGTGGCGTCGAGCACGGCCCCGGCCAGGCTCATCGCCCGGTCCGGGTCGCCATCCGCCTGCGCGGCCTCCGCCTCGATGATCGTCACCAATGGCCGTCGCCGCTCGAGGCTCGACGGCCGGATCGCCCGCAGCTCGGCACCCGCGGCACGCGGCCGGCCCTGGCGCCACAGCGCTTCGGCGAGGAGCGCGTGCGCCGCGTCGAGCTCGTCGCGGGAGCCGCCGCCGACCTCGATCTCGCCGATCCTGTGCCGGAGGGTCGCCTCGGCGAGCGGAGCCAGCCCGCCCGCGAGCTGGGCACGCGCGAGCGAGATGTCGTCGGCGATGAGATCGAGCTCGTCGTACCCGTCGCTCATGATCGGCTCCACGGCCCGAGCGCACGGGCGAAGCGGGAGCGGCCGCGGAATGGGCCGAGCACCGCGAGCCGCACGAGGTCGGGCCGGATCCAGCGCTGCGCGACGCGCAGCAGGTCGACCGTGGTCACCGCTTCGAGATGGGCGACGACCTCGTCGACGGTGAGGATCCGTGGCAGGAGGCTCTCCCCCGTCCCGAGCCACGAGGCCACTGCGGCGGTGTCCTCCATGCGCAGCTCGAGACGGCCTCGGGTGTATGCGCGTGCACGCTCGAGCTCGTGGGGGGCGACCGGCTCGGTGCAGATGCGCTCGAGTTCGCGCCCGATGGCGGCCACCACCTCCTCGGCCTGGTCGGGGTCGAAGCCGGCGTGCACCCCGAACGTGCCACAGTCGGCGTAGCTCGCGGCGAAGGTTGACACGTCATAGGCGAGCGAGCGCCGCTCGCGGAGCTCCAGGAACAGGCGGCTGCTCATCCCGTCGCCAAGGATCGCGCCGAGGAGGTCGAGCGCCCATCGGTCGTCGTGTGCGCGCGAGACCCCGGGCATGCCGAGGCACAGGTTGCCCTGCGACAGGTCGCGATGGAGGACCCGCATCGCTCCCGCCGCAGCCGGCTTGGGGCGCCCGAACGGGATGAGGCGCGGTCGTGCGGGCAGCGCGGCATCATCGGCCCACCAGGCCTGGGCGTGCGCCATCGCGGTGACGTGGTCGATCGCGCCGGCGACGGCAAGGACGATTCGCTCCGGCCGGTACCAGCCCGCCCAGTGGCTCCGCACGCCCTCGACGCTGGCGCGACGCACCGAGCGCGGCGTGCCCGCGATCTCGCGCCCCAGCGGATGGTCCCCGAAGAGCAGCTCGTCGAACATCGTGAAGACGTGGTCGCCGGGCGAGTCGACGTACATGCGGATCTCGTCCACGATCACCGGCTTCTCGGCCGACAGGTCGGCGTGGCGCAGCAGGGGCTGCGCGACGAGCTCGCTCACCACCTCCATCGCCCGCTCCGCGTGCGCGGCCGGCACCTTCGAGGTGTAGACGGTGAGCTCGCGGTCGGTGCTGGCGTTGACCGATCCCCCGACAGACTCGATCCCCTCCGACAGGGCACCGGCCTCGGGATACGCGCGGGTGCCCTTGAAGACGAGGTGCTCGAGGAGGTGCGAGAGGCCGGCGTGAGGCCCGTCTTCGTGACGCGACCCGACCCCGACGAACAGCCCCACCGACACCGATCGCGCGTGGGGCATCGGCTGGGACACGACGCGCAGGCCGTTGCGGAGCACCGTCCGCTGGTACGGGAGGCGCGCCCGACGGGATCCGCTCCCACGCCGGGGCGCCGCGGTCGCCACGCTAGGCGTCCTCGTCCTCGTCGGTCCCCTCGGCGCCGTCCGGCGTCATCAGGAGCTCCATCTGGATGTAGCGCAGGTCGCGCGCCAGCTCCGCCGCGGTGCGCGGCAACGGCCGGGCGGTCGTCGCCTGCTCGCCATCGGTCAGGTGGGGCAGGCTGTTCGCGAACTCGATCACGACCCGCTCGTTGCCGATGACGAGCGTGTAGACGAGCAGCTGCTCGGAGGTGGTGTCGAACTGCAGGTAGTCGAAGCTGTCGAGGTTGAGGCAGATCGAGAGCGGCGTGAAGTAGCTCGCGGTCTCCGGGTGGTCGACGACGATGCGCTCCACCCAGCCGGTCCCGCTGCTCGTCACGGTGCTGCCGCGGAAGTACGCGTAGCTGACCGTCTGCTTCAGCAGGGGGCGAAGGATGTTGTAGATGTCCCCGCGGTTCGTGACGACGCCCGTGTTGATGTAGAGCTTGGCACGCGGCTCGGTCATGGGTGCGGGCGAGTCTAGCACCGGACGTGCGGCCCATATGCGACCGGGGTGGTTCGGGCTAGGATGGCGCTGCTGTGCACCTTCTCGCGGCCGATATCGGCAACACGAACCTGACCCTCGGCCTCTTCGAGGACGGGACGCTCGCCGGCTCCTGGCGCGCCACGAGCCGCCCGGCGGCCACGACCGATGAGCTTGCGGTCACGATCAGCGAGCTGCTGGCCCTCGACGGGCGCCGACTGACCGATCTCGACGCCGTCGCGCTCGCGTCGGTGGTCCCGTCCCTCACCGCCACGTTCGAGCGCCTGGCGCGCGAGCGGCTCGGCGTGGAGCCGATGATCGTCGACGCGGCCGCCCTGCGCGGCGTGCTCGAGATCCACATCGACCGCCCCGCCGAGGCGGGAGCGGACCGGCTGGCGAACGCGCTGGCCGCGAAGACCGAGTTCGGCGGGCCTGCCATCGTCGTCGATCTCGGCACGAGCACGAACTTCGACCTCGTCAGCCACGACGGGGCGTACATCGGCGGCGCCATCGCCCCCGGGATGGGACTCAGCCTCGAGGCACTCGTGGGACGGGCCAGCAAGCTTCCGCGGATCGAGCTCCGCCGGCCGCCGACGGCGATCGGCGCCAACACGGTGCACGCCATGCAGTCGGGCGCCGTGCTGGGCTACATCGGCCTCGTCAGCGGCCTGCTCACCGCCCTGCGCGGCGAGCTGACGGAGCAGTCGCCGGCGGATGCCCGCGTCACCGTCATCGCCACCGGCGGCTACACGTTCGAGCCGTGGCTGGCGGAGGTGCCCGGCATCGACGCGGTCGAGCCGGACCTCACGCTGCGCGGCATCGCCTACGCCTGGGAGGCGCGGCACGCGGCCGCCGTCGCCGGGCGACGCGCGGAGGAGCGTCCATGACCGACACGCGCGGCACGCTCGGCGGCCGGCGGGTCGTGGTCGGCGTCGCGGGCAGCATCGCTGCCTACAAGGCGGTCAGCGTCGTGCGCCTGCTCGCCGAGCGGGGCGCGGTCGTCGACGTCGCCATGACGCCGTCCGCGACGCGCTTCGTCGGCGCGCTGACGTTCGAAGGACTCACCCACCGCCCCGTCGTGGCGGACGTGCTGGAGCTCGACGGCGAGCAGCAGATCGCCCACATCGAGCTGGCCGAGGCGGCCGATGCGATCGTCATCGCGCCCGCCACCGCGAACCTTCTCGCCGTCCTTGCCGCGGGCCTCGTCCAGGACGCGGTGAGCGCCGTCGCCTGCGCGTCGCGGGCCCCGGTGGTCGTGGCGCCGGCGATGGACGCCGGCATGTGGACCCACCCGGCGACGCAGCGCAACGTCGAGACGTTGCGCGGCTTCGGCTACCGGATCGTCGAGCCGGAGGTCGGGGCGCTCGCGAGCGGCCTCACCGGCGTCGGGCGCCTCGCCGAGCCGCCCACGATCGTGGATGCGGTCGAGCGGCTGTTCGCCCGGGCCGGCGACCTTGACGGGGTGCGGGTCGTGGTGAGCGCCGGCGGCACGCGTGAGCCGATCGACCCGGTGCGCTTCATCGGCAACCGCTCGAGCGGGAAGATGGGCGTCGCGATCGCCGAGGCGGCGCGCGACCGGGGCGCGGCCGTCACCCTCGTCGCGGGCGCGATGAGCGTCACGCCTCCCCGTGGCGTCGAGACGCTGACTGCCACCACCGCGGCCGCGATGCGCGAGGCGATCCTGCGCCACGCGCCGACGGCCGACATCCTCGTCATGGCCGCCGCAGTCGCCGACTTCGCGCCGCAGCGCGCGTCGGGCCGCAAGATCAAGCGCGACGGATCGGCGCTCGAGATCACCCTCGTCCCGAACCCGGACATCATCGCCGAGGTCGGCGAGATGCCCGACGACGTGCGGCCGTTCCTCATCGGCTTCGCAGCCGAGAGCGACGACCTGGAGGCGAACGCCGCCGCCAAGCTGCGCGACAAGGGCCTTGACCTCATCGTCGGCAACGTGGTCGGCGGCCCGTTCGACGCGATCGGCTCGGACGAGAACAAGGTCACCGTGTTCGGGGCGGAGGGCTCGCTCACCGACTGGCCGATGCTTCCCAAGCGTCAGGTCGCCGAGCGGCTGTGGGACCTCATCGCCGACCGCTGGCGCGCGGCGCGACCGCAGGCGCCGGCCGGTGGCAGCGCTCGGCGGAGCCGCCGTCGATGAGGGTCGTCGAGGACGTCGACGCACTGCGCGCCGCGATCCTCGAGCGGCGCATCGCGGGCGACTCGATCGGCTTCGTGCCGACGATGGGCGCCATCCACGACGGCCAGCTCTCGCTCGTTCGCCGCGCGCGCGAGCTCGACGGCTGCGTGGTGGTGTCGATGTTCCGCGACCCCGCCCAGTGGCGGACGCTCGACGAGGGCGCCGACGGGCCGCGCGACCGGGCGCGTGACCTGGCGCTCCTTACCTCGGCCGGGGCGGACATCACCTTCCTCGCCTCGGTGACGACGCTCTACCCGCCCGACGACCTGACCCGTGTCACGGTCGAGGGGCTGACGCGCCAGCTCGAGGGCGCGTCGCGGCCGGGGCACCTCGACGGCCTGACGACGATCATGCTGAAGCTCATCCACCTCACCGGGCCGGCGCACGTCTTCCTCGGCCAGAAGCACGCCCAGCAGGTCGTGGTGCTGCGCCGCATGATCCGCGACCTGTTCCTCAACGTCGACGTCGTCGCCTGCCCGACGGTGCGCGACCCGGACGGGCTCGCCCTGTCGAGCGCGAACGCGCGGCTGTCGATCGAGGAGCGGCACGCGGCCACCTGCCTCCACGCCGCGGTCAACGCCGCCCGCCACGCCTACGACCGCGGCGAGCGCTCGGCGGAGGTGCTGCGCGCGCGCATGACCGACATCCTGGCCGCCGAGCCGATGGCGCGTCCCGACTACGTGTCGGTGGCGGATGCCGGCACCCTCGCCGAGCTCCAGCGCGTGACCGGCCCGGCGATCGCGATGCTCGCGGCCTGGATCGGCCGCACGCGGCTGACCGACACGATGCCGCTCGACTGGGAGACCGGCTAGCCCGCACCCCTCGCCGGCACCCGCCGAGCGGCGCGCAAAAGTACTACTGACGCCGCGCGCCGGTTCTCTATCCTCCGTCCTGTCACCGCGACCCCGGTCAGCCGTACCGGGCGAGTCGCGGACAGCGGGGAGGCCGGCGAGTGCCCGCGCTCGGCCTCCCCTTCTTCGTGCCTCGCGCCGCTTGCGCGGTCCCTCAGAGCCGCGCCAGCAGCGCGTCGACGTCGATCGCCCGCGCCACGAGGTCGATGATCGTCGCGATCTTCTCGGTATCGGACGGGTGCGTCTTGACGAGGATGTCGTCGACCGCCCGCGCAGTGCGATACGTGTCGGTCGCCACGAGGTACGTGAACACATCGGCCGCGCGGAGCTGGTCGAGGACGGCGGACCCGGGACGGAAGCCGCCGGTCAGGATCACGCCGGTCACCTTCGGCGCGCCGCTGGCGGCGCGGTTGGCCGCGACGGCGGCGACGAGCAGGTCCTCGCGGTCGCCGGGGGTGATGAGCAGGGTCCGATCGCGCAGCAGCTCCATCGCGTGGCCGGCCTGCATCGCCCCGATCGCCACCTGCCCGATGATGCGATTCGGTGCCGCCTCGCCGGCGAGCAGCTCGCCTTCGAGATGGGTGTCGATGAGCTCGAGCGACGGGTTGGCGAGGAACTCGCTGAAGCCGACGCAGCCGAGCAGGGCGACGCCCTGCTGGGCGAGCCCGCGCTCGAGGATCTCGGGCAGCTCGGGGCGGCCGACGATGTCGACCTTGTTGACGATCGCGCCGAGCACCGGGACGCCATGGCGCGCGAAGAGCGCCGCGTTGAGCGCGATCTCGTCGATCGGACGGCCGACGCCGCCCTCGCTGACGATGACCACCGGTGAGGCGAGCAGGGAAGCTGCGCGCGCGTTCGAGAGGCCGATGACCGCGCCGACACCCGCGTGCCCCGTCCCCTCGACGACGACGAGGTCCTTGCCGACGGCGACCCGCGCGTGCGCCGCCACGACCTGCGCCCCGAGGTCGCCGTCCACGCGGCCCATGACGTAGTCGGTCGTGAAGTGGCGCGGCAGGGTGACCGGGCTCATGTCGTTCAGCGCGTCGGGGAGCTCGAAGACCTCCTTCATCAGCACGGCGTCCTCGTCCGCGCGCACGCCCTCGACGAGCAGCGTGCGCTGCCCCACCGGCTTCATGAAGCCGATCGCATGGCCGCGCTGCCGGATGGCGGCGATGAGGCCGAGGCTGGCGGTCGTCTTGCCGCGGTTCTGGCCGGTGGCGGCCAGGAAGATGCGCCGCGCGCCCACCCGCGGCTAGCCGGCGGTGCCGCCGCGGCTCGTCGAGCGGCGCTCGATGAGCTCCACCCCCTCGCGCAGGCGGGTCACCAGCTCGCGCTCCACCATCTCCGGCGCGAGGTGCTCGCCGAGCCGCTCCATCATGTCGGCCGCC
This sequence comes from uncultured Chloroflexia bacterium, assembly GCA_963825905.1. GTDB lineage: Bacteria > Chloroflexota > Limnocylindria > QHBO01 > QHBO01 > JAICQM01. Next base: position 33,321 of record CAWGUL010000002.1, read on the forward strand.
ACCGACAGCAGGACGTCCACGTCGGCGATGAAGAACTGCGGCTCGTTGTTGTAGCGGACAAGCGTGAGGCGGCCCTGGAGGGTGGTGCCGTTCTCCGTGTGCGAGACCTGGGTGCCGAAGTTGTGGCCCTGGATCCCGTCGGGGTTGTTGAGGAAGTTCAGGGCGTTGTCGATCGCCAGCCCGAAGCGCGCCCGCCAGCCGACGATGCGCTCCTGGACCTCGGACGGCAGGCCCATCTCGCCGATCTCCTCGAAGACGTCGCGGTCGACCGTGAGGAGGCCGACGAGGGTCGAGCCGGCGCGCCCGCCGAGCATGACCTGCAGCGAGCGCTCGAGGGTGAACACGTCGGAGTCGAAGCGCGGCGAGGTCGTGACCTCGGCCAGCAGGTCCTCGACGTTGTCGAGCGCGTTCACGTCGGCGAGCGCGGTGGCGAGGTTCAGGATCTCCTCGCGAAAGAGGAAGCGCTCTTCGTGGTCGAGCATGGCAGTCGGGGGCCTCCGGGGTCGAATGCGTGTGCGCATCATGCACCGATGCGCGCGGGCGCCGGTGGTCCCGGCGCCCGCATCGGTCTTCGAGCGGCGGCGCACGCCGCCGGTATCAGTTACGGATAGAGGCCGCGCAGCATCGTCGCCTCGGCGACGCGGGCCACCGCGACCATGTAGGCCGCGGTGCGCATGTCGACGCCGTGCTTCGTGCTCATGGAGTGCACCGCCTCGAATGCGCGGTCCATGATCTCGTGCAGGCTCTCGTTGATGCGGTCCTCGCTCCAGAAGAAGCTCTGCATGTCCTGGACCCACTCGAAGTAGCTGACCGTGACGCCGCCGGCGTTGCAGAGGATGTCGGGGATCAGGAACACGCCCTTCTCGAACAGGATCTGGTCCGCCTCCGGCGTGGTCGGGCCGTTTGCGGCCTCGGCGATGACGCGGGCCTGGATGCGCGGCGCGTTGTCGCGGGTGATCTGGTTCTCGAGCGCAGCCGGGACGAGGATGTCGCAGTCGAGCTCGAGGATCTCCTGGTTCGTCACCCCATCGGCGCGCGGGAAGCCGACGACCGTGCCGTGCTCCTGCTTCCAGGCGCTCACCTTGGCGGGATCGAGCCCGGCCGGGTCGTGGATGCCGCCGCTGGAGTCGCTCACGGCGATGATCCTCGCGCCCTCGGCGGCGAGCAGGGTGGCGGCGATGCTGCCGGCGTTCCCGTAGCCCTGGATCGCGACCCGAAGGCCGGTGAGCGGGGTATTCGTCGCCGCCGACCAGCGCTGGAGGGTGAAGACCGCACCGCGCGCCGTCGCCTCGTTGCGACCGAGCGAGCCACCGATCGCGATCGGCTTGCCAGTCACGACGCCGCTGATCGTGTAGCCCTGGTGCATGGAGAACGTGTCCATGATCCAGGCCATGGTCTGGGCATTCGTGTTCACGTCGGGGGCGGGGATGTCGCGGTCGGGACCGATGAGCGGGCTCAGCTCGGTCGTGAAGCGCCGGGTCAGGCCCTCGACTTCGCGGATCGACATCTTCTTCGGGTCGACGATCACGCCGCCCTTCGCACCGCCGTATGGGATGTTGACGACGGCGCACTTCCAGCTCATCCACATCGCGAGGGCGCGGACCTCGTCGATCGTCACGTTCTGGTGGTAGCGGATGCCCCCCTTGCCCGGCCCGCGACTCACGTTGTGCTGGACGCGGTAGCCGGTGAACACCTCAACGTGCCCGTCATCCATGGTGACCGGGAAGTTGACGGTCAGCTCGCGCTGCGGGACGCGGAGCACGCGTCGCATGCCGTCGTCGAGATCGAGCCGATCGGCCGCGAGATCGAACTGCTGCTGGGCGACGGCCCAGATATTCGGCGCCTCCGCGACCGGTTGTGTGCTGGCCATGAGGTGCAGGCTGCCTCCTGATGTGAGCAGCGACCCCGGCGCCTCTTCACGCCCTCTCGTTGTCATGGCGGAGGCAGGCCAGGTCGCGGACGGTTTCCAAGTCTAGCGCAGCGGTCCGGCCCGTCACCGGTACCGATGGCCCACCGGGCCTCAGACGAGCTCGACCGCCATCGCCACCGCTCCCCCGCCGCCGAGGCAGAGGGTCGCGAGGCCCCTGCGCCCACCGCGCGCCCGGAGCGCGTGGACAAGCGTGGTCAGCACCCGCGCGCCGGATGCGCCGATCGGGTGGCCGAGCGCGATCGCGCCGCCGTTGACGTTGACGCGATCCCAGTCGAAGCCGAGCTCGTTGCCATCGGCGAGCACCTGCGCGGCGAATGCCTCGTTGATCTCGATCAGGTCGAAGTCGGCGACGCTGCCGCCGACCTTCTCGATGAGCCGGCGGACGCCGTGGATCGGGGCCTCGAACAGCCATTCCGGTGCGACATCGGCCTGCGCGTAGCCGACGATCCGCGCCAGAGGCGTGGCGCCGTCGAGCGCGTCCTCGCCCGCGATCACGAGCGCCGCCGCCCCATCGGTGATGCCGGGCGCGTTGCCCGCGGTGACGGTGCCGCCATCGGGCTGAAAGGCCGGCTTCAGCTTCGCCAGCGCCTCCGCCGACGTGTCGCGACGGGGGTTCTCGTCGACGCTCACCGTCTCCGGGCCCTTCTTGCCATGGACCGTGACCGGGACCAGCTCGGCGTCGAAGGCGCCATGGTCGATGGCGGCGATGGCGCGCTCATGCGATCGGAGCGCGAACGCGTCCTGCGCCTCGCGGGTGACGTCGTGCTTCGCGGCCACGCGCTCTGCGTGCACCCCCATGTGCACGTCGCAGCTCGAGCACCAGAGGCCATCGTGCACCGTGCTGTCGACGACGGTCTGGTTGCCGAGCCGATAGCCGCTCCGCGCTCCGGGCAGCAGGTACGGCCCCAGGTTCATGTTCTCCATGCCGCCCGCCACGATGACGTTCGCGTCACCGGCGCGGATGGCGGCCGCACCGAGCATCACCGCCTTCAGGCCGGAGCCGCAGACCTTGTTGACCGTCGTGGCGCTCACGCCGTCAGGCAGCCCGCCCTTCAACGCCGCCTGGCGGGCCGGTGCCTGCCCGGCGCCGGCCTGGATGACTTGGCCCATGATCGCCTCGTCGACCGACGCCGGGTCGATCCCGGCCCGCTCGACGGCGGCGCGGATGGCGGTCGCCCCGAGCTCGGTCGCCGGCGTGCTGGCAAGGCCGCCCCCGAACTTCCCGATCGGGGTGCGGGCCGCGGAGAGGATGAAGACGTCACGCATGCCCCCATCTTAGGCCAGTGGCGCGCCTGCTTGACATATACCGATACAGGCATATAACATGCCTGTATGGCACGAGCAGCGACGACGACGGACGCGTTCAACGCGGTTGCAGAGCCTCGACGGCGGCAGATCCTCGATCTGCTGGCCGCGGGCGAGCGCCCGGTGAACGAGCTGGTCGAGCGGCTCGGCATCGCCCAACCGCAGGTATCGAAGCACCTGCGCGTCCTCCGCGAGGTCGGCCTCGTCGAGGTCCGCGACGCGGGGCGGCAGCGGCTGTATCGGCTGAACGGCCGGTCGCTGAAGCCGATCCACGATTGGGTCAAGGCCTACGAGCGCGCCTGGGAAGAGCGCTTCGTGGCGATGGACGAGGTCCTCGAGGACCTCAAGCAGCATGAACGACAAGGAGCACGGAAATGACCACGGCAACCTCCAGCGGCACGGCGACCGTCACCCTGCAGGGCGATCGGGAGATCGTCATCACTCGCGACTTCAACGCCCCGAAGCACCTCGTCTACCGCGCGCTGACCGAGCCGGAGCTCGTGAAGCGCTGGTGGAACGCGAAGCGCGGCACCGTCACCCTGTGCGAGATCGACCTTCGGGTCGGTGGCAGCTGGCGTTACCTGATGGTCACGCCGGATGGCGGCGAGGTCGGCTTCCACGGCGAGTTCCGCGAGATCGTGCCGGACGAGCGGCTGGTGCAGACCGAGATCTTCGAGATGCCCGGCCTGACCGATGACGACGCGTCCCTGAACTCCTGCTCCCTCGACGAGCATGACCGGCGGACGACGATGACCGTCCTCGTCCACCACGTCCTGCCCGAGCACCGCGACGCGCAGATCGCGTCGGGCATGGAGGCCGGGATGCAGGATGCCTACGACCTGCTCGAGGAGGTCGCCATCTCCCTCGGCTGACGGTGGGGACGCCGCGCCGCTGCATCGCCGGGCGGCGCGGCGCTCGCTACTCCTTCGCGTCCGCCTCGTCGAACAGGTAGGCGATCTGGTCGGCGTAGCGCTCCTTCACGACCCGCAGCTTCACCTTCAGCGATGGGGTGAGCTCGCCCTCCTCCTCGGACAGCAGCCGCGGGAGGAGCGCGATGCGGCGCGGGCGCTCGTAGTTGGCGAAGTCGTCGAGCAGCCGGCGCACCTCGCCCTCGATGAGCTTCACCACCGGGCGCTGGGCGACCAGCTGCTCGGGTGGCATCTCGGCCAGGCCGTTCTGCGCGGCCCACGGGCCGAGCTCGTCGAAGTCCGGGACGATGAGCGCGCCCGTGTACGGCTGCCCGTCGCCGAGCACGACGACCTGCGCGATGTACTTGCTCGTCAGCATCGCGATCTCGAGCGGCGCCGGCGCGATGTTCTTGCCGTTGGCGAGGACCAGGATGTTCTTCAGCCGATCGGTGATGAGGATGCGGCCGATCTCGTCCAGCTCACCGATGTCGCCGGTGTGGAACCACCCATCGGCATCGATCACCGCCGCCGTGTCGGCCGGCTGGTCCAGGTAGCCGACCATGACCTGCGGGCCGCGGGCGAGGATCTCGCCGCTGGCCTGGTCGATCCGCACCACCGTCTCCGCCACCGGCTTGCCGACGGTACCGAATTTGAAGTCGCCGGGCCGGTTGATCGAGAGCAGGGGTGCCGTCTCGGTCAGGCCGTAGCCCTCGAGGATCAGCATCCCCATCGCGTAGAAGAACTCCCCCACCTCGCGCGACAGTGGCGCCCCGCCGGAGACGAAGTAGCGAACGCGGCCGCCGGTCCGGGCACGGATCGGGTCGAAGACGAGTCGCTTGGCGATCGCGAGCTGGATCGCCAGCAGGGGGGAGTCCGCCTTCCCGTCGAGGTGGTTCTGGTAGTGCTCGCGGCCGAGCCCGCGCGCCCAGCCGAAGATCCGCTGGCGGAGCGGCGACGACGCCTCCACCGTCGACACGACGCGGGCGTAGAGGCGCTCGTAGAGGCGCGGCACCGCGACCATCACGGTGGGCTTGACCTCGGCCATGTTCGCGGCCAGCCGCTCGATCGCCGGCTCGGCATACGCGATCGTGCAGCCGCGTCCGAGCGGGACCACCTGCCCCGCCGCGCGCTCCGTCATGTGCGAGAGCGGCAGGAACGAGAGGAACAGGTCGTTCTCGTTGAAATCGACCGCCTGGATGCCGGCCTCGAAGTTGTGAAGGACGTTGCCGTGGGTGAGGACGACCCCTTTCGGGTTGGCGGTCGTGCCGGAGGTGTGGACGATGGTCGCGATCCGGTCGCGACCGAACTCGCGCCAGCGCGCCTCCCATTCACGGACCTCGCCGGGCTCCGCGTCGCCGAGCTCGAAGATGTGGTCGAAGCTCACCGCGTCGGGCGGCAGCTTGCCGCGATCCTCGATGAGGATGATCTTCTCGAGCGTCGGACACTCGGCTCGGACCCTCTCGATCTTCGCCAGCAGCTGCGGGTTCTCGACGAAGATCGCCTTCGCCTTCACGTTGTTGATGACGTACGCCGCCTGCCCCGGCTCCGACGACGGGTAGATCGGGCAGGTGATGGCGCCGAGCGACATCGCCCCCAGGTCGGCGGCAAGCCACGCGGGACGGGTGCGACTCATGATGCAGACGGCGTCACCGTCACCGATGCCGAGGTGCTTGAGCCCCAGCGCGACCTGCGTCACCCACTCCCACATCTCGCGGTACGTGATGCTGCGCCAGATCGCCGCCGCCGGCTCGTCCGGCTCGGCACCGTCGAGCTGGCGCCGCGCGCGCGGCAGCTTCCAGCGCAGCGCCTCCTTGGCCGGGTAGCGCTTCACGGTGCGGTTGACAAGGTCGACCAGCGAGCTGGCGCGGTACTCGTCGGGAATCGTGAGCGGCTCGAAGTCGGTCTCGGTCCGCGTCGTCGCGGGGGCGGTGGTCGACATGGGCGTGGCCTCCGTGGTCGCTCGTCGTGCGGGTCGCGGCCCGATCGGTGGGATTGGCCCTCGGGAAGGCAGCTGCGGCTCAGCCGCCGCGCCGCACCTCCTCGAGGAGCTGCTGGGCAATGATCAGGCGGTGGATCTGGTTTGTCCCCTCGTAGATCTGCGCCCCCTTCGCGTCGCGCATGAAGCGCTCGACGGGGTTGTCGCGGCTGTAGCCGGCGCCACCGTAGACCTGGACCGCGTCGGTCGCGACCTTCATGGCGGTGTCGGAGGCGATCCATTTCGCCATGCTCGAGGCGGCGTTGATGGGCTGCCCGGCGTCGCGCAGCCGCGCCGCGCGCCAGGTCAGCAGCCGCGCGGCCTCCACCCCGGCAGCCATCTCGGCCAGCAGGGCCTGGATCATCTCCTGGTCGCCGATTGGCCTGCCGAACTGGCGCCGCTCGGCGGCGTAGCGCACCGCGTGCTCCATCGCGGCGCGGGCGAGCCCCACGCAGCAGGCGGCGATGCTGATCCGTCCGGCGCCAAGGGCCGAGAGGGCGACCTTCAGGCCCTGCCCCTCGTCGCCGAGCCGGTTCGCAGCCGGCACCCGCGCCCGCTCGAACACGAGCTCGGCGCTCACCGTGTCCCGGATCCCCATCTTCCGCTCGTGGCCCGCGACCCGGAAGCCAGGCGTGCCGTCTTCGACCGCGAAGGCGGTGATCCCGTCGCGCCCCCGAGCGCGGTCGACGGTCGCGAAGACGACGACGACCTCCGCGTCGGCGCCGTTCGTGATCCAGATCTTCGTCCCCTCGAGAACGTAGTCGTCGCCGTCGCGGCGCGCCGCGAGCGACAGGGCGGCGGCATCGGAGCCGGCGCCCGGCTCCGTCAGCGCGAAGGCGCCCAGCCATTCGCCGGAGGTCATGCGCGGGAGGAATCGGTCCTTCTGCTCATCGGTCCCGAAGGAGAGGATCGGGAGCTGGGCGAGGATGTGGACGCTGAGCGACACCGCCATCCCCATGTCCGCGGCGGCGATCTCCTCGAGCGCGACTGCCCACGGGAAACTGCCCATCCCGGCCCCGCCGTAGCGCTCGGGGTACGGCAGCCCGGCGAGGCCGATCTCCGCCATCCCGGTGAACAGCGAGCGGTCGAAGCGCTCCTCCTCATCGCGCTGCGCGGCGGTCGGCGCCAGGCGTGCGGCGGCGAAGGCGCGGACCGTGTCGCGGACCGTGCGCTCCTCCTCGGTGAGGGAGAACGGGTCGCGCGGCGGCGCGCTGGAGACGGCCATCAGCCGACCCGGTTGCCCTTCTCGTCATAGGTGTAGAAGCCGCGTCCGGTCTTGCGGCCGAGGTGGCCGGCCGTGACCATCTGACGCAGCAGGGGGGCGGCGCGGAACTTCGGGTCGCCGAACCCGCGATACAGGACGTCCATCACGCCGAGCATGACGTCGTTGCCGATGAAGTCGGACAGCTCGAGCGGGCCCATCGGATGGTTCAGGCCGAGCTTCGCGCCGGTGTCGATGTCGTCGGCGGTGCCGGTCGACTCCATGAGAGCGAAGACCGCCTCGTTGATGAACGGGCCAAGCATGCGATTGACGAGGAAGCCGGGCATGTCCTTCGACTCGATCACCGTCTTGCCGAGCTCGGTCGCGAACGCGTGGCAGGCGTCGTAGGTGGCGTCATCGGTCTCGAGGCCGCGGATGATCTCGATCAGCTTCATCACCGGCACCGGCGAGAAGAAGTGCAGGCCGATGAAGCGCGGCGGCCGGTCCGTGGTGGTGGCGAGGCCGGTGATGCTGATGCTGCTCGTGTTGCTGGCGAAGATCGTGCCCGGGTCCGCGGCCGCCGTCACGGCCGCCCACGTCTCGCGCTTGAGCGCCTCGTCCTCGAAGACCGCCTCGATCACGATGTCGTGCCCTGCCACCCCGTCGGTCCCGACCGCCGAACCGATGCGCCCCACGATCGCGTCCGCCGCCGACTGCTCGAGCTTGCCCTTCTCGACCTGGCGCGCGAGGTTGCCGGCGACGCGGTCCCGGCCCTTCGCAGCGAGCTCGGAGGTGCGGTCCGCGAGCGTGACCTGCTTGCCGGCGGCGGCGCTGACCTGCGCGATGCCATGGCCCATCAGCCCGGCGCCGATGACGTAGACGCGATCGATGCTCATGCCGCCTCAGGGTATCAGCCGAGGAGGCGCTCGGCGGCGGTGAGGGGGTCGAGCGACCGCTCCGCGACGGCGGCCACGGTGGCCTCCCACGCCGGCGACGCGGCGGCGCGCGTGGCGCCGAGGTCGGCGAGCGCCCGACGCACCTGGCTGGCGGCACGCTCCCGCGCTGCGAGCGGCTCGCGGGCCGCGCTCCGGTGCGCGTCGATGGCGTCCGCGAGCTCGGCGACGCCGTCGGCGGTGGTGGCGGTCGTGACGAGCACCCTCGGCGGCGTACGGCCGACGCGCCCGCCCGCGGTCGACAGCATGGCGCGCAGCTGACGTGCGGCACGGTCCGCGCCGGGCCGATCGCCCTTGTTGACGACGACGAGGTCGGCGACCTCGAGCAGGCCGGCCTTGATCGCCTGCACCTCGTCGCCCATCTCCGGCACCTCGACCACCACGGTCGTCTCCGCCAGGCGCGCGATCTCGACCTCGGACTGGCCCGCCCCGACCGTCTCGATGACGACCGGGTCGTAACCGGCCGCATCGAGCGCGGCCGCGGCGATCCACGTCGTGGCGGCGAGCCCGCCCAGCTCGCCTCGGGAGGCCATCGAGCGCATGAAGACGTCCGGGTCGGCCGCATGCTCCATCATCCGGATCCGGTCGCCGAGGATCGCGCCGCCGGTGTAGGGCGAGCTCGGATCGACGGCCAGGATGCCGACCCGCCGTCCGCGGCGGCGCCACTCACCGATGAGCGCGTTGACGAGCGTCGACTTGCCGCTGCCGGGCGGGCCCGTGATGCCGACGACGTGCGCCCCGTGGCCGGCGGCGAAGAGCGAGGGCAGCTCCGTGCGGAGCGCCGGGTCGCCGCGCTCGATGCGCGTCAGCAGCCGCGCCAGCGGCCGGCGCCCCGCGACGTCGAGGCTCACGTCCGCTGGCGGACGTGCTCGCGGAAGTAGCGCGCGATCTCGCCGATGCTCGTGCCGGGGCCGAAGACCTCGGCCACGCCGGCTGCCTTCAGGCGCGTGATGTCGGCGTCGGGAATGATCCCGCCGGCGGCGACGAGCACGTCGTCCATGCCGCGCTCGCGGAGCAGCGTCACCGTCCGCGGCAGGAGCGCCATGTGCGCGCCCGACAGGATCGAGAGCCCGACGACGTCGACGTCCTCCTGCTCGGCGGCGTCGGCGATCATCTCCGGTGTCTGCCGCAGGCCGGTGTAGATGACCTCGAACCCCTCGTCGCGGAGGCCGCGAGCGAGGACCTTCGCGCCGCGGTCGTGCCCGTCGAGACCCGGCTTGGCGATGAGGACGCGGATCGGCGTGTCGGTCATGCGGGCCCGATTCTAGCGAGCCGGTCGATCTCGGCCGCGAGCGCCATGTCGCGGGCCGTGACCGCCGCGGCGGCGCGCGTGCGGAGCGTGAAGGTCACGCGGCGGTAGCGGCAAAGGCTGATGTCCGGATGATGGTCGGCCGCCTCGGCGGCGACCGCCACCTCGTCGATGAGCCGGATCGCGGCGGCGAAGTCGGCCGCGCTGATCGTCCGCGAGATGGCGTCGCCGTCACGGGCCCAGCCGTCCAGGCCCGCCAGGCCGGCGTCGAGCTCGGCATCGGTGAGGGGGTCCGCGTATGGCATCGGCCTAGGTCGAGCCGCCCTTGCCGATGAGGCCCATGAACTCGCCGCGCGTGCGCGCGTCGCGGCGGAACGTGCCGAGCATCGACGATGTGACCATGCGCGCCTCCTGCTTCCGCACGCCGCGCATCATCGTGCACAGGTGGGATGCCTCCACCACGCAGGCGACGCCCTTCGGCGACAGCCGCTCCATCAGGAAGTCCGCGACCTGCACGGTGAGTCGCTCCTGAACCTGGAGGCGGTGCGCGTACATGTCGACGATGCGCGGGATCTTCGACAGCCCGATGACGCGCCCCTTCGGCAGGTAGCCGACATGGGCCGTGCCGATGAACGGCAGCAGGTGGTGCTCGCACAGGCTGTAGAACTCGATGTCGCGCACGACGACCATCTCGTCGTAGTCGACGTCGAAGCAGGCGCCGTTGATGAGCGCCTCGGGGTCGACGTGGTAGCCGGCGGTCAGCTCGTCGTACATCCGCCGCACCCGCTCCGGGGTGCGGGCGAGCCCCTCACGCGTGGGGTCCTCGCCGATCTCGCTCAGCAGGGTGCGAACGGCCGATTCGAGATCGGCCCCGGGTCGCGAGTCGCTCATCGGGGCCGATGGTACCAGCGGCCGCCTGCGACCAACGGGCGGGTCGGCGGGAGCGCGGTCGCGATACACTCGGGTTTGACCGGACGCACCACGCTTAGGACCCAACACGGTGATCATTCACCAGGCCATTCGACGCACGAGACCGATGGGCATGGCCGCGCTCGGCGCGCTCGCCGGCGACCCACTCGCGCGTGCCCTGGGCCGGCTGCTCGACGACGACTACCACTACCTGCGTGGCGTGCCGGCGGCCGGCGACACGATCGACACGATCGTCGTCGGCCCGGGCGGGACGTGGGCGATCGCCCCGATCAACGAGCACGGGCGCTTCCGCAAGCGCAACGGCCACTGGTACCGCTGGAACCGCGGCACCGAGTCCTGGGTCCCGTGGCTCGCGGCACCCGTCGACGCGGCGCGCATGGCGGGCCATCGCCTGCGGCTCGTGCTCGAACGCGCCGCCGTGCCGGCCGAGGTGGAGGCCTGCCTGCTGTCCGACGCGTCCACCCTGATCGAGTGGGAGCCCGACCAGCGGCCGGGAATCCACGTCCAGCGCGAGCCGGAGACGCTGGCGGCCCGCATCATGCGCGACGCGGTGCTGTCCCCGTCCCAGGTCGAGCGGATCGTCACGCTGCTCGACCCGCGTCAGCCACTCCCTCAGCTCGCCCCGTCACCCCGCTGAGCGCGCGGTCCCACGCTCGACGGGACACGCGGATCGAGCACCGTGCTCAGGGTGGCGAAGACCACCACGCCGGCCAGCCCGAGCAGGTAGCCGCCGATGACGTCGCTCGGGTAGTGGGCGCCGAGGTAGACGCGGCTCAGCCCCACCACGCCGATGAGGAGCCCGAGCCCCGCGATGGCGGCGACCCGCAGCCAGGGCGGCAGGCTCGTGCGCGCCACCAGGACCGCGACCACGCCGTAGGCGATCATCGCCGACAGGCTGTGGCCGGACGGGAAGGAGTAGCCGGGCTCGACCACGATGGGCGGGATGATGCTCGGGCGCGGGCGCTCCACGGCGAGCTTGATCGAGGAGTTCGCGAGCGAGGCGAGACCGACCATCGCCGCCGCCGCCAGACCGAGACGCCAGCGGCCGGCGAGCATCTCGACGGCCGCCACCGCGACCGCCACGATCGCCACCCACCACGTGGAGCCGAGCTGGGTCGCGCTGCCGAGCCAGGCGAGCGGGGCGACGAGCGGACGCGCCCGGACCGCGTCGATCACCGCCTGGTCGACGCCCCGCACGACGCCGCCATCGATGAGCATGACGAGCCCGACCACGAGCGCCAGGTCGAGGGCCACGATCCCGACCGCGGTCCGAACCGATGGGGCGAGGCGGGCGCGGCGAACGTCGGTCGGCATCGAGCGGCCAGTCTAGGGCCGACCGATATCATCCGCTCCCCATGAGCAAGGCCGGCCCGACCCGCAGCCCGGCGCGCGCGGTGATCGGCGCGGCCGGCGCCGCGCTGCTGCTGGCGGCGGCGTGGCTCGTCCCGCCGCTCGCCGTCGTCGTCGTCTGGCCGCTCCTCTTCGTTCTCCCCGGCTGGGTCGTCGTGTCGTGGCTCGCCCCGCGGCTCGCGGCGCCGGGACGGCTCGGGCTCGCCATCGTCGGCTCGATCGCGCTGAGCGCCCACCTCGTGTTCTGGGTCTCGGTCGTCATCGGCGCGCTCGGCGACGGGCACGGCTACGGGAGGCCTGCCATCTTCGTTGCGGCCGCGCTGCTCGCCTTGCCGGTGGTCGTGGCGCCGGCACGCGGCGGCTGGCCGTCGCGGACCGGGGTGCGGCGCGCGGTCGTGCGCCACCGCGCGGCGTTCGCACTGGCCGGCCTCGCCGGCGGGTTCGTGGCCCTCGTCCTCGGCCTCGGGCTGTGGCACGTGACGCCGGGCGGCGTGTCGGCCGGCGGCTCGAACTGGAGCGACCTGCCGGTCCACCTCGCGATCGCCCAGAGCCTCAACGCCGGCAACTTCCCGCCCCAGGTCCCCTACTTCGCCGGCGTGCCGCTCGTCTACCACTGGTTCGCCGACTTCCACGCCGCCATCGCCGCGGATGCCGCCGGCCTGTTCGCGATCCCGGCCATGGTCGTCGGCTCGGCGGTGGGAGCCGCCGCGCTGGCGCTCTGCGTCCACGGCCTGACGCGGCGGCTCGTCGGCGGGATCGGAGCGCGCCGGGTGGCGCTGCTCGCGGTCGTGCTCGTCGTCTTCGCCGGCGGCCTCGGCTGGACGCGGCTGGTGAGCGACCTCGCGGCGGGCGGCAACGCGGTGGCGCTCGTCACGCACAACAGCTACGACAACTTCTGGTACGACAGCGCCGGCGCGGTGAGCTGGCCCTACTTCCGCATCCCGTCGGTGATGGGCACCGGCCTCCTCGTCCACCGCGCGACCGCGCTCGGGCTGCCGATGCTCGTCGGCGCCATGCTGCTCCTCACCCTCGGCATGCCGACGCGGCGCGAGCGTGCGGCCGGGCACTTGGACCGGCCGGGCATCGTCCTCGCCGCCGGCGTCCTCATCGCGCTGCTGGCGCCGTTCCACTTCTTCTTCTTCCCCGCGGTGCTCGTGCTCGCGCTGCTCTGGGTGCTCATCGGCGGGCGACTCGTCGATCGCGCCGCGCCTGGCAACGCGTTGCTCCTGCTCGCCCCGCTCGTCCTCGCCATGCCGTTCGCCCTCCCGGCGCTCACACAGGCGAGTGGCAGCGGCGCGCTGGGCTGGGTTCGCGGCTGGGAGTCCGCCCCGAGATCGGACGGACTGGCGGCGGTGGCGTTCTTCTACGTGACCAACCTCGGCGTGCCGTTCGCGCTTGCCATCGTCGCCGGCGCGATCGGGCTGCTGGCGCGCGCCGGGGCGCGCATTGCCTTCCTCGCGGCGTGGATGGTGGCGCTGTTCGTCATCCCGAACGTCGTGCAGGCGAGCGCCATCTCGTTCGACATGAACAAGCTGTTCCAGGCGATGTGGCCGGCGGCCGCCATCCTGGCCGCGTGGCTCATGCGGCGCTGGCCCGCGCCCGCCGTGGCGGTCGTGCTGCTGCTCAGCCTCCCGAGCCCGCTCCTCGTCGGCGCCTGGACCGCCGCCGGCAACCTTCAGATGCTGACCCGCGACCAGCTGGCGGCGGCGGACTGGGCTGCCACCACGCCGGCGCGCAGCGTGTTCGTGACCGACGGCTGGCTCCACAGCTTCACCGACCCGGCCGGGCGGCTGCGTGTCGGCACGTTCGGGCCATACGTGGCGAACCTCGGCTACGACCCCGACCCGCGCGACGAGATCGTACGGTCGATCTACTGCGGCGGTGACGCGGCGCGGGCCGTCGACCTGGCGCGCGGCCTCGGCGCCGCCTACATCGTCGACGCCGGCCGGCCGACGCCGTGCGAGACGCCGACCGACTTCGCATCCGATCCACGCCTGCGGCTCGCGTACGAAAACCCGGCGCTCCGGGTATGGCTCGTCCCGGCTGCAGGTTCCTGACACTCGGCCCGTATCATCGGTCCGTGAGCAGCACCGACCCGGTCGCGCGCCGCGGGGGCGCGGTCGTCGCCCTCGAGCACGTCACGAAGACCTACGCGCGTGCCGATGCGCCGGCCGTCAACGACCTGTCGCTCACCGTGCCGGCCGGCGAGATCTGCGTCCTCGTCGGACCGTCCGGCTGCGGCAAGACGACGACGATGAAGATGATCAACCGCCTCATCGAGCCGACGAGCGGCCGGATCACGATCGACGGCGACGACGTGCTTGCCATGCCCGCGGTCGAGCTGCGACGAAAGATCGGCTACGTCATCCAGCAGGTCGGCCTCTTTCCGCACCTCACGATCGGCGACAACGTGGCGGTCGTGCCGCGCCTCCTGCGCTGGCCCGCCGCGCGCATCCGGGCCCGCGTCGACGAGCTGCTCGAGCTCGTCGGCCTCGACCCCGCGGCGGATCGCGGCCGCTACCCGGCGGAGCTGTCGGGTGGCGAGCGCCAGCGGGTCGGCGTGGCACGCGCGCTCGCCGCCGATCCGCCGGTGATGCTCATGGACGAGCCGTTCGGGGCGGTCGACCCGATCCGCCGCGATCGGCTGCAGAACGAGTTCCTCCGGCTGCAGGCGCAGGTGCGCAAGACGATCGTGTTCGTGACCCACGACGTGGACGAGGCGATCAAGATGGCCGACCGCATCGCGATCCTGCAGCGTGGCGGCGTGCTCGCCCAGTACGACACCCCGGACGCGATCCTCGCCAATCCCGCGACCGAGTTCGTGGCGCGCTTCGTCGGCGCCGACCGCGGCCTGAAGCGTCTCTCGCTCGGCCGCGTGCGCGACGTGCCGATGATCGAGCCCATCCTCGTGCACGCGGACGAGGACCGCGACGCGGTCCGCCGCCGCCTGGCCGACCGGGAGGAGCTCGACTTCGCTCTGCTCGTCGACGATCGTGATAGACCGCTCGGCTGGATCGACGGCAGCGATCTCGCCGGCAGCGGCCCGATCCCCGCCAGCGCCGCGACGCCCGGGGCGCCCACCGTCGAGCCGGAGTCGACGCTCCGCGACGCGCTGTCGGCGATGCTCGGCTCGTCGGTGCAGCTCGGGGTGGTGGTGGACGACCGCGACCGGGTCGTCGGCCTCATCAGCGTCGACGCCATCGGCGAGGTCCTGCGCGCGCCGGTGCGTGGCGCCGACGGCGAGCTCCATCCGGTGGGTGAGGCCGTCACGTGATCGAGGGCCAGCCCTTCATCGACGTCGGCTGGGTGCTCGACAACCTTGACCAGCTGGCCCGGCGCGTCGGCGAGCATCTCCTCGTGACGTCGATCGCGGTCGTGATCGGCTTCGTGCTCTCATTCGCGCTCGCCCTGCTCATCCGCCGCTACCCCCCGCTCTACGGCCCGGTCCTCGCGGTGAGCGGCATCCTCTACGCCATCCCCAGCATCGCGCTCTTCGTGCTGTTCATCCCGATCACCGGCCTGTCGCTCGTGACGGCCGAGATCGCGCTCGTCAGCTACACGCTCGTCATCCTGGTACGCAACATCGTCACCGGGCTGCGCGGCGTCCCGCCGGAGGTGATCGAGGCCGCGACGGGGATGGGCTTCACGCCCCGCGAGCGCCTCTGGCGCGTGGAGCTGCCGATCGCGCTCCCGATCATCGTGGCGGGCGTGCGAATCGCGACCGTGACCACGATCGGGCTCGTCACCATCGCCACCCTGACCGGCCTCGGCGGCCTCGGCTACCTGATCGTGAACATCGGCATCCAGCGGCGCTTCCCGACCGCCACGCTGACCGGCGTCGTGGCGGTCGTCATCCTGTCGACGCTCGTCGACGTGGCGCTCGTCGCCCTCCAGCGCCGCCTCACGCCATGGGCTCGGGCGCGCGGGGGCTGAGCCGATGGACTTCTTCGGCCAGGTCTGGGCCTGGTACACCGATCCCGCGCACTGGACCGGCAACAACAGCATCGCACTCCGGCTGTGGGAGCACGTCTCGCTGTCGGCGGTGGCGATCGTGGCGTCGCTCCTCATCGCCCTGCCGGTCGGCCTGTACATCGGCCATACCGGGCGTGGCGCCCGGATCGCGGTCGCGATCAGCAACATCGGTCGCTCGGTGCCCTCGCTCGGCTGGTTCGGGATCGTCTACCCGATCAGCACCGGCCTCCTCCATCGCGGCGGGATCGGCTTCGTGCCGTCGGTGATCGGCCTGATCGCGCTGGCCATCCCGCCGATCGTGACGAACACCTACGCCGGCATCAGCGAGGTCGATCCCGAGCTGCGGGAGGCCGGACGGGGCATGGGGATGCGGGAGCTCCAGGTGCTCGGGCGGGTCGAGGTGCCGGTCGCGCTCCCGGTGATCCTCGCCGGCATCCGCATCTCCGCGGTCGCGGTCGTCGCGACGGCGCCGCTGGCCGCGCTCGTCGGGGGCGGCACGCTCGGCTCGTTCATCCTCCAGGGGCTGGCCCTCGCCGACCAGGTCCGCGTCTTCGCCGCCGCCCTCCTGGTCATCGTGCTCGCGGTCGCGACCGAGCTGGCGCTCGCGTGGCTCCAGCGGGCGGCGGTCTCCCCTGGGGTGCGGCGCGACCCGCGACGGGATGCGGATCGGCCCAGCGCGCCGGCGCTTCCGGAGGCCGCGGGCGGTTGAACGTCGCGGCCCGAAACGGCGTACACGTCATCGTCACGAGTCGGCTGTAGACTGCCCGGACGCACCGCAGCCACGCGGTCGAATCACACACTGGAGTCGGAGGAGGACCCAATGCGGATGTACCGCACGCTCGCTCTCGGGGCGGCGTCGCTGGCGCTCATCCTGAGCGCCTGCTCGCCGGGTGGGAGCGGAGGCTCGCCAAGCGGCAGCACCGCGGCGAAGCCAACCATCAAGGTCGGATCGGCAGGCTTCTGGGAGGCTGCCGTGGTCGCCGAAATGTACGCCCAGGCGCTCGAGGCGAAGGGCTACACAGCCGAACGGCACCTCGAGATCGGCGAGCGACCCGCCGTTCTCTCGGCGCTGAGCTCCGGACAGGTCAACCTCGTCCCGGACTACCTCGGTGGCCTCGGCGGGCAGGGGCTCGGGTTGACCGACCTGTCGTCGGATCCGCAGCAGGCGGTCACGAACATGAAGGACGGCCTGGCCAGCAAGGGCTGGGTCATCTTCGATCCCTCGCCGGGGACCGATGCCGACGGCTTCGCGGTTCGCAAGGAGACGGCCGATGCAAAGCACATCGCCACGATGAGCGACCTCGCCGGCGTCGCGAAGGACCTCGTCTGGGGTCTCGCCGAGGGCTGCCCCGACAACCCGGTCTGCGGCCCCGGCCTGAAGTCGGTGTACGGGATCGACATCGCGACCCTCCAGGTCGAGACGCTGCCGGCGTGCAGCACCGACATCGCAACCTCGCTGAGCGACCAGGCGATCGACGTCGCCCAGGTCTGCACCACGCAGCCAGAGATCGCGACGATGAACTTCGTGCTGATGGAGGACGACAAGCACCTCCAGCCGGCGCAGAACATCGTGCCGCTCGCGGCGAAGCAGCTCGCCGACGCGGCACCGGCTGACTTCGCGGCGACGTTGAACGCCATCCAGGCGAAGCTGACGACGGATGCGCTGACCCAGCTCGGGGCGGCGATCAACATCCAGCACCAGGAGATCCCGGACGCGGCGCGGAAGTTCCTCCAGGACAACGGCCTGCTGTAGCCGCGCACCGTCCCACACACTCTGAACGGGCGGAGGAGCCAGCCGGCTCCCCCGCCCGTATCCTTGTCCGCAGCATGTCGAGTCATCTGGAGCTCGCCGACTGGCGCCGCCGCGTGGCTGCCCTGTACGCCGAGCTGCGCGCCGACCGCCGTCCCGACCCGATTCGGCTCGTGACGTTCCGGACGCGGAAGGACCGCCTCTTCGCCGAGCACGCCGAATCGCCGATCCCGGAGGCCGCACGGCGCGACTTCCGTGGCCTCGCCTACTGGCGCCACAGCCCCGAGCTCTCGTTCCGGGCGCGCCTCGAGCGCGACCCCGCGGCGCCACCCTCCGACCTGCCGCGCTCCGGTGACGGGGCGGCGATGCCGTTTGTGCGCATCGGCTGGGTTCGATTCGTCGCCGTCGGGACACCGTGCCGGCTGGCGGTGTACTGGCTCAACGACTACGCGGGCGGGATCTTCATCCCGTTCCGCGACGCGACGAGCGGACGCGAGACCTACGGCGGCGGACGGTACCTGTGGGACTCCGCCAAGGGCGCCGATCTGGGGGCCGAGGGCGACGAGCTCGTCATCGACTTCAACTACGCCTATCACCCGTCGTGCGTCTACGACCCGCGCTGGAGCTGCCCGCTGAGCCCGGAGGAGAACCGGCTGGCGGTGCCCATCGCCGCCGGCGAGCGGCTCGACCGCGCCGACGCGGAGGTCGCGGCGTGACCGACCACGTCGATCCACGCGCGGCCCGGCACTGCATCAAGTGCGGCCGGGAGGTGGGACCGGACGAGTCGATCTGCGCCGTCTGCAACCGCGCGGGCATGGTCACGCCGTCGGCGACCCAGTACCACGGCACGATGGTGGCGGCGATCATCGCCGGCGTGGCCGTGCTCGCGATCGCCGCCAGTCTGGCGATGCGCGGGATCGGGCCCTTCACGGCGGAGGTGCTCACGAGCGCCCCGCGCGCCGGCGACACGCTGGCGGTGCAGCTCGCCGTCGCGAACGAGGGACAGCACGCGGGGCGTGCCCGCTGCCAGCTCATGGCCTATGACGGGTCGGGGCGCACGGTCCGCACCCGGAGCTTCGTGACGGTCGAGATCGCCGGTGGGCAGCGGATGCAGATCAGCGAGACGATGCCCGGCATCACCTCCGCCCCGCGGCGCGTGACCGTCAGCTGCGAAGGATGACGGCGACGACCACGCGTGCCGGCCTCAGCGGAAGATGAGGGTGACCGGCATGAGGCCCCGGCTGAGCGGCTGGTCGCTCACGAGCGGCCACGCCTCGTGGGACAGGTCCACCACACGCTGGTCAGCCGAGCCCCAGTAGCACTGGCACCAGTCGACGACGCGAAGCTCGACGCATCGGTCGGCACACACGGTGACCGTGCCGTTGACGTGGCCGGTGTAGCGGCCGCCGAGCGCACCGGGAAGCGCGACGACCGGCTCGCCCATCCAGCCCGCGGTGCCCGCGTACGTGCTGGCGATGCCGTTCACCCGCGTCCGCTCTGACGCACCCTGCGCGGTCACGGCGCGTGGCCCCGTCGAGTTCGGTGCGGTGGCGGTGCCGCGCGCGTCGGTTCTCGTGCCGTGAGCGGCGAGCACCTGCTGCTCGACGATGGTGGCGTCGAGTCCCGCGGAATGCCGAACGAGCGTCCCGGTGTCACGGGCGGCGGCGAATCCGCCGCCCATGGCAGTCGCCAGGACGAAGGCGGCGACCGCGACGGCGCACAACGCCGCGATGCGATGTCTCAATGGTCAAACGATCCGTTGCGAGGTCCGTCAGGGGCGGGCAATGGGATGCGCGAAGCAGCAGCGCGACGATTCCTTTACCCCCGCGGCGGTGGCAGTCCAGCCGCAGGCCCCGGTGCCGAGATTCGACGCGTCAGGCGTCGCCGGCACCTCCCCCTGAGCTCTCGATGAGCTCGCAAGAAGGGTGCCAGCCCTTCCGGGGAGCGTCAAACGGGCTATCCTCGCCCCCGATGCGTCTGCGCCCGATCGTCCCCGTCCTCGCGCTCCTCGCGCTGTTCGCCCTCGGGCTTGCGGGCGTCGTGGGCGCCGCGGGGCCGCCGTTCCCCGCCCCGACGACGAACCAGGCGGTGTACGACACGGCGGACGCCCTGCAGGCCGCGACGGTGAGCCGGGCGGAGCAGATCGCCGACGCCATCGAGCAGGCGAGCGGGGCGGAGCTCGTGGTCTACACCCAGGTGAAGCCGTTCATCAGCGAGGACGAGAACCTCGCCGACGCCCGCGCGCTCATGGACCAATGGGGCGTGGGTCGTGCGGGCTTCGACGACGGGCTCGTCATGATGATCGGCCTGGACGACGACCTCGTCCACGGCAAGGTGAGCTTCTTCGCCGGATCCGGCTATCGCGCTTCCTACCTCGACGAGGATGCGCTGAAGCGGATCATCGACGACGATTTCGTTCCCTCGGCGCGCGACGGCGACCTCGACGGGGCGGTCCTGCGCAGCCTCGAGGCCGTCCAGGCGGCGACGACCCCGGCCCAGGCCGAGCGGCTGAACCGTGCCCGCCAGCTGAACGCGATCCTGGGGCTCGTGGTGGCGCCCCTCGCGTTCCTGCTGCTGGCCGGGCTTGCCTACCTGACGTGGCGGCGCGAGGGTGACGACCCGGACGTCATCGACTCCCCGTCGATCCTCATGGCGGGACCGCCGGCCGGCATGACGCCCGCCCTCGCGACCGTGGTCCGCGAGGGCCGCGCGACCCAGCACAGCATCAACGTCACCCTGCTCGACATCGCCAGTACCGGCCGCATCAGCTTCGAGAACCTCGACCAGGTCGCCGGCGCGAAATCGGACGCCGAGCCCGATCCGCTCACCGATCCGGCGGTGGTCATCCACCCCGCGCCGGCCGCGACGCGCGACCTGACACCGATCTCCGCCACCGTCGACAGCGAGCTCCGTCAGCTGGCCGGCGGATCGGACCGCCTGTCGCGTGAGCGCCTGTGGCGCATGAACGACGCGCTCTCCCCCACCCGCGAGCTGCTGGAGCGGGCATCGGTCGAGCTCGGATGGCTGACCCGCGAGCCGACACCGGTCATCAACCGCTGGACCGCCATCGCCGGCGTCGAGCTGGCGGCGTGGCATCGGGGCGGGCGTGCTCGCCCTCGTGCTCCCGGCGAGCGGGCTGCTCCTGCTGGGGATCGGGATCGCGCTGGGTGCGATGGTCACGTTCGGCTTCGCTCGCGCCATGAGCCAGCGCACGCCGAACGGCGGCCTCGTGGACGCGATGCTCAAGGCGTACCGGCGGACGCTCGAGAAGACGATGGAGCAGGCACGCTCGATGAACGAGGTCGTCGCCAACGACGAGGTGGCGGTGCTCGCCGACACGCCCGACAAGGCCGTCGTGTGGGGCATCGCGCTGGGGCTCCGCGCCCAGGTCGCGGCGGTGCTCGCGCGCAGCCTCGAGGACCTGCAGGCCCGCGGCGGCACCTCGGCCGCCCCCGCCTACTACCCGGCCTGGTTCGGGTCGACGGCGGGCTCCGGCTTCGGCACCGCGGACGCCGGCATGATCCGCGGCGGTGGCGGCCTCTTCTCCGGCTCCGCCTTCCCCGACGTGGGAGGCATGTTCAACGCGCTGGGCAGCCTCGGCAACACGCCGCCCTCATCGGCGAGCTCGTCGGGCGGCGGTGGCTTCGGCGGTGGCGGGTCATCAGGCGGCGGTGGCGCGAGCGGGAGCTTCTAGCGCGTCGTTTCAATCGGCGGCGTCACAACGCCACTGGTGCATTCGTGACAAACCGGCCATACTCCCTTCATGGCACAGCAACGACGCAACGACCGACGACCGAGCGGGGGCCGGGGCGGATTTGAACGGGGTGGATTCGAGCGGCCGGACCGCGGCGGGTTTGAACGAGGGGGCGACCGACCCGCGGAGCGCAGCGGGTTCCGGCCGAGCGGCGGCTTCGAGCCGCGCCCGGCGGCTTCGAGCGTCGTCCGCCCGCGCCACGGCCCACGTTCCGCCGCGAGGACGAGGGCGGGATGAACATTCGGCTCACGCCGCACCAGCTGTCGACCCTCAAGGCCCTCGCCGGCGAGGCCGGCCTGCGGCCGGGCGAGCTCGTCACGCAGTGGGTGGAGGAGCGCCTGGCCGGCGCGCGTGGCGGCGCCGCAGCGGCGCCGGCGCAGCCGTCCGCTAGCCTCGCCGCCGAGATCAAGGCCCTTGCGGCGCGCGTGGCAGCCCTCGAGGCCGGTGGCATGGCAACCGCCGTCGCGGCCCCCGCCGCTGCCGAGCCTGCCGCGGCCAGCGTTTCCGACGAGGTCGCCATCCCGAAGCGGCGCGGCCGACCCCCGAAGTCGGCGAGCGCAGCGGCTGATCGCGCCGCCGCCGATGGCGCGACGGCCGCTGGCACGGCGACCGCCGCCAGCGCCAAGCGCGCGCCGCGCGCCAAGCGCGGCACCACGACGAGCCGTCGCGCCAAGGCGGGCGGGACTGGCTGGAAGCGCGTGCCGCTGCACGAGGAGATCATCGCCGTGATCGGCGAACGCGGACCGATGACGGCCGCTGAGCTGGCGACGACGATCACCGAGCGCGGAGTCTTCCAGCCGCCGCGCAGCGGCAAGGCGCTCGACGCGGCAACGGTGAACAGCCGGGTCAGCAACCCCGTCTACCGCGCGCGGTTCCGCCGCGACGGCCACAGGATCACGCTCGCCGACTAGGGTGGTCACCGCCATCGGGCCGGCGGGAGTCTGGTCGAACTTCGACCGCCTCAGCGCCGCCGAGCTGCGCGCCTTCGCGCTGCGCGCGGAGGCCGGCGGCTACGACGCGCTGTGGACCCAGGAGACGGCAGGCCGCGACCCGTTCGCGCTGCTCGCCGATCTCGCCGCCCGCACCGAGCGCATTCGCCTCGGGGTGGGCATCGCGATCGTCCATGGCCGCGACGCGACGGCGATGCGCGCCGGGGCGGCGACCGTCCATGAGCTGTCCGGCGGCCGGATGATCCTCGGCGTGGGCGCCAGCCACCGGGACACGGTGGCGGAGGTGCGGGGCCACGACTACCCCGCGCCGCTGACGGCGATGCGCGCGTTCGTGGACGCGTACGGCGCGGCCGAGTACCGCGCTCCGCGGCCGGCCGGCGACCCGCCGCTCGTGCTCGCCGCCCTGCGCCCGCGGATGCTGACGCTCGCCGCCGAACGGACCGACGGCGCGTTCCCGTATCTCGTCCCGCCGGCCTACGTGCCGCGGGCACGCCGGCGGCTCGACGAGGCGGCGTCGCACGCGGGGCGCCCGCGCCCGCTGCTCATCGTGAGCCAGGCATGCGTCGTGGCATCGGGCAGGGATGCTGCGCGGCGCGCCGCCGAGCGCTACCTCGATCGGTATCTCGGCCTGCCGAACTACCTCGCCAACCTCCGCGACTGCGGCT
The DNA here is from genome assembly GCA_963825905.1 of uncultured Chloroflexia bacterium. Taxonomy (GTDB): domain Bacteria; phylum Chloroflexota; class Limnocylindria; order QHBO01; family QHBO01; genus JAICQM01. Next base: position 56,213 of record CAWGUL010000002.1, read on the forward strand.
TCGGCGAGGACGATCTCGATCAAGCCCGGCTCGGAGGACCTCGTCGATGCCCTCGTGGCGTGGGGCGACACGGCCTCGATCCGGGCCCGCCTGCGGGGGCTGCTCGACGGGGGCGCGGACCACGTTGCGATCGTGCCGCTGACCGCCGACGGCCTGATGGCCGACGCCGCGACGATGGAGGCGCTGGCGCCGCCATGGTGATGCCGGCCGGCGCGGCGCGCGCCGGCCGATCGGTCAGTCGTCGAGGACGAACGTCACCAGGATGTTGGCCTGGAACTCGACGCCGCCATCCCGGCTGACGTTGACGCGCTGCTCCTTCACCCAGGCGCTGCGAACCTCGCGCAGGGTCTTGTTGGCGCGCTCGATGCCCTGGCGGATGGCATCCTCGAAGCTCTCGGTCGAGGTGCAGGACAGCTCGGTGACTCGTGCGACGGACATGGGGTCTCCTCTCGGCTCGTGATGCGATGGAACGATAGGGACCGATGATGCACGACCCGCGCCACCGCGCGGCCCGCGATGCGCATCGGCTGCTCAGGAGCCGTGCGCGGCGGTCCAGGCGAGGAGCTCGTCGACCGGCCGCGCGTTGAGGATGGCCTCGGCCGCGACGCCGCTCCGGAACGCGCGCTCCGCCCCGTTGCGGAGCCACGCCAGCTGGCCGGGCGCGTGGGCGTCGGAGTCGATCGTGAACCGGCAGCCGGCCTCGAGCGCCAGCCGGATGAGCCGCTTCGGCGGATCCTGCCGCTCCGGTCGGCTGTTGATCTCGATCGCCTTGTCGAAGCGTGCCGCCGCCGCGAACACGATGTCGGCATCGAACGTCGACTCAGGCCGGTTCCGTCGGCCGGCCCGCATCCGGCCCGTCATGTGGCCGAGGACGTCGAGATGCGGGTTGGCGAGCGCGGCGACCATCCGGCGCGTCATCGGCCGCGATTCCATCCGCAGCTCCGAGTGGACGCTGCCGACGACGAGGTCGAGGCGCTCGAGGAGCTCCGGCTCCTGGTCGAGCTCGCCCTCGGCGAGGATGTCGACCTCGATCCCGGTGAGGATGCGGAACGGCGCGAGCGCCTCGTTCAGCCGCGCGACCTCGGCCAGCTGCTGGCGGAGACGCTCCGGCGAGAGCCCATTCGCCACCGTGAGGCGCGGCGAATGGTCGGTGAGAACGATGTAGCGGCGGCCGAGCTCGATCGCCGCCTCGGCCATCTCGCGGATCGGCGCGCCCCCGTCCGACCAATCGGAATGGACGTGGCAGTCACCGACCAGGGCGTCGAGGATCGTGGCCGTGCCCGCCTCGACCGGCGTCGCGCCGGTGGCCGCGACGCGACGGAGGTAGACCGGCTCCTCGCCGCGCAGCGACTCGAGGATCGTGCGCTCGGTGACCTCGCCGATCCCCGGCAGGTCGCGCAGCGTGCCGGCGCCGGCGCGACGCTCGAGCTCGCCCGGCTCGAGCGCCGCCACGCTCGCCGCCGCGCTGCGGAACGCCCGCACGCGGTAGCCGGGCTCGCTGGCAGCCTCGAGCAGGAACGCGATCCGCCGCAGGTCGGCGACCGGGTCACGCGGGGCCGCCATGGTCGGTCGGCTACCCGATCGTGAGCAGCCGGCGGGGGTTCTCGACCGTCATCGTCGCGATCTCGCCCTCGCCGACCGCCGCCGTGCGCAGCCGCGGCAGGAAATGCTGCTGGAGGTACGTGTAGCCGAAGCCGCCGTTCGCCTTGAGCTGCGCGTCGTGGCACACGTCCTGGCTGAGGAGCAGCTGCGTCGCGTGGCCGCGTTCGAGCAGCTCGACGATGAGCTCGATGAGGCGCGGCTCGGCCGCCTCCTCCGTCCCGAAGCGATGGCCGAGGAAGTCGAACTCGAGGTTGGCGCCCGTGTCGAGGATGCGGAGGTAGTGGTCGAGGTCGGGGTACGAGTCGGCGTGACCGACGATCACCCGCTCGGGACTGAGACCCTCCTCGACCAGGACGTCGAGCTGGGCGGCGCCGACCGGCGACGCCACGCCGTGGGTCGAGACGGCCATGCCGGTCGCCATCGCGGCCCGCGCCGCGGCGCGATGGACCCGCTCCTCGGCCGGGCTGAGCCAGGGCTTGTCGGTGCCGATCTCGCCGATGATCCCGGGCCGCACGCCGGTCCCGGCGACCCCGTGCTCGAACTCGGCGATGAGCTCGGACGCCAGCTCGCCCACCGTCCGGCGGGCGATGCGCGCCTCCGGTGGGTAGTAGGACTCGCGATACCAGCCGCAGCCCATCACGACGTGGAGCCCGGTTCGGCTGGCGAGGCGGCGCAGCCGCTCCGGATCGCGGCCGACGCCCGGCAGGGTGAGGTCGACGAGCGTCGCGCCGCCGCGGCGCCGGAAGTCCCGCAGCTCGTCGGTGACGAGGTCGTCGGGCGCGCTGAGGGCCCAGTAGTCCCAGCGCGCCGGGACCTCCCACAAGCTGATGCGGGTGTGCTCGTGTGGAAGGGCCATTCCCACCTGGTCGGGCGGGATCGGTCCGCCCACGGTCATGACGCGTTCGGGCACCGTGGATCCTCCTGGCGGTCGCGCCGGCCGGCATGCAAGCGGGCCGCCGGCGCATCGGTGTGGTGCGCGCAGTGTGGACCGCCGGAGCGATCCGGTGCGCTAGCCTTGCGCCGATGACCGATCCCGACGCCCCCGAGATCTGGACGGCCGCCCAGCGGCGACTCGACGAGGCTGCCGAGCGGCTCGACCTGGATGACGGGATGCGGCGCGTGCTGCGCCAGCCGAAGCGCGAGCTGACGGTGACGTTCCCGGTGACCCTCGGCGACGGATCGGTGCGGGTCTACACCGGCTATCGCGTGCAGCACAACGTGAACCGCGGGCCGGCGACCGGTGGGGTGCGCTACGTCCCGGACCTCACCGTCGACGAGATCCGCGCCCTCGCGATGGCGAACACGTGGAAGGCGGCGCTGGTCGAGATCCCGTTCGGCGGGGCGATGGGCGGCGTGCGCGTCGACCCGAAGGCGATGTCGGTGAAGGAGCGCGAGGGACTGACGCGGCGCTACACGACGGAGATCAGCCCGCTCCTCGGGCCGGATCGCGACATCCCCTCACCGGACGTGAACACCGGGTCGCAGACGATGGCCTGGATGATGGACACCTACTCGATGCAGCACGGGCACACGATTCCCGGCTCGGTCATCGGCAAGCCGCTCTCGATCGGCGGCACGCGGGGCCGGCGTGAGGCGACGAGCCGCGGCGCGATGCGCGTCGTGCAGCGGGTCGCCGAGCGCGAGGGGATCGCGCTCGCGGGTGCGCGGGTCGCGATCCAGGGCTTCGGCCGCGTCGGCTCGATCCTCGCCCGCATGCTCGACGCCGCCGGCGCCAGGGTGGTGGCCGTGACCGACGACGAGGACGGGATCGTCGACGCGTCGGGGATCGAGGTCGCGAGCGCGGTCCGCTGGATGCGCGAGCACGACCGCGTCGGCGGCCTGCCGGACGTGGACCAGGTGCCGAAGGACGCGGTGCTCGAGCTCGACTGCGACATCCTCGTGCTGGCAGGCCTCCAGGATCAGCTCAACGAGACGAATGCGGATCGGGTGCGGGCGCGGATCGTGGCCGAGGTCGGCAACGGGGCGGTGACGCGCGACGGCGACGAGGCGCTGGCCGGCCGCGGGATCCCGGTGGTGCCGGACATCCTCTGCAGCGCCGGCTCGCTCGTCCTCGGCTACTTCGAGTGGGTGCAGGACATGCAGGCCTTCTTCTGGAACGACCGGCAGATCAGCGACGAGCTCGACCGGGTGATGGATCGCGCGGTGGCGGCGGTGAGCGCGATGGCCGCGGATCAGCGGTCGACGCTGCGCGAGGCCGCCGAGATGGTCGCCGTCTCGCGCGTCGCCCAGGCGACGACGCTGCGCGGCCTCTACCCCTAGCCCGCCGCTCACCACGAAGCGGAGGATCGCCGCGGGCCTGTGGGTGGCCCGGCGGCTTCCTCCGCCCCGCGTTCCCCCGATCGAGTTGGAGTGACGGTCGGGCCGCGCTCAGCCGGCCGCCATCTCCGAAGGCTGGAGCGCCACGCCGGACACGCCGTGCGCGAGCTCGCTCTCCGCGCGCGATGCCTCACCTGCCCAGCCGGCGAGCTGCTCGGCCGGCGCAAGGTTCGGCCCCTCGTTGAGGTCGAGGCCGCTGATCGCGGCGAACTGGCGCTTGAACCACAGGTCATGGGGGTCCATCGACACGGCCAGCAGGCGGAGCGACCGATGCAGGTCGTGGCTCATGATCAGGCCGACGAGGGCGTCCTCTCCGGCCTGGTGGGCGAGGTACCAGCGCGCGCCCCCGATGCCCACTCGTCGATCGGATCGCTCCTGCTCGGCGCGGCGCTCAGCTGCAAGCTGGCGCATGAAGTCGCGCGCCGACTCCCCCCGGCCGGGCAGGAGCGAGACGACCAGACAGTGTTCCTCCACCTGCCGATGGTCGCGCCCATCGGCTTGGCGCACATCCGGAAATGCCTTAGACCGATGCGACGGCGGCCTCAGATCTCCCGGCTCGGCTCCGGCACGAGTCCGAGGCGCAGCGCCCGCGTTACCGCCTCCACGCGGCTGCGTACCCCGAGCTTGCCCTTGATGTTCGTGAGGTGGACGCTCACGGTCTTCGGGGTGATGAAGAGCCGGTCGGCGATTTCCGGGTTCGAATGGCCGGCGACGACGAGGACGAGCACGTCCAGCTCACGAGGGGTGAGCGGCTCCACCAGCCTGCCCTGGTCCGCGCTCCAGCCGGGATCTGGGCCCATGAGATCGAGGTCGAGCCCGGCGCGCCGCCCGAGGGCCAGGACCGACTCGACGACCGGCTCCGCCCCGAGACGGCGCGCGATCGCGAGGGCCGAGCGCAGCGGCACGGCCGCGGCGCGGGCGGCGGAGCCGCCGGCCCGCAGCAGCGCTTCGCCGTGCCGCCAGCGGGCAATCGCCTCGTCATGCTCGTGGTCGAGCGCGGCCCACGCCCCCGCGGCCGCCACCCACGCGGCCGGATCGGTCCGTCCCGCGGCGCGGGATGCCTCGGCGGCCAGTTGGAGGACCTCGGCTTCGAGGTGCTCCGAAGGCGTGGCGACCGCCCGCACCGCGGCGAGGTGGTCGTTGAAGCGCGCGACCAGCTCGCGCGCCGTCGCATCGAGGGCGGCGAGCTCCGCGGCGTCGCCGCGCACGCCCTGGTCGTCGCGCAGGTCCCCGACGGCACGCAGCCCCCGGATCGCCAGCCAGCGCCAGGAGCCGGAGACGGCGGGCGTCGCGTCCGCCTCGAGCGCCGCCAGGCCCGCGAGGCATTGCGCGAGCGCCTTCGCCGGTCGACCGGCGTGCAGCGCCACGAGGCTTCGCTGCTCGTGCGGACCGGTCCAGCCCGTCACCCGCTGCGCCGCGCTCACTCGATCGGCGGTCGCGAGCGCCGCCTCCGCGGCCTCGAGACGACCTCGCGAGGCCTCGAACTCGGCGACGACGAGCGACAGCCACGCGAGCGGGAGGCCGCGCGGGGCCCGCGCCTGCCCCTCCGCGATGAGCCGCTCGGCGAGCTCCCACCTTCCCCGCAGGAAGGCGCGGTCGATGGCGATCGCGTTCATCGTCTCGCCGTAGGTGTGCTGAAGCCCCGCCGCCTGGACGGATTCGATGCCCTCGGTGACGACCGCGAGCGCCTCGTCGAGGCGGCCGGCCTCGTGGAGCGCCTCGGACAGGTTCGAGCGGTCGATCGCCTCCTCCCCCACCTGCCCGATCTCGGACGAGATGGCGAGTGCCTCGCGCAGGCAGGGGACCGCCCCTTCCGCGTCGCCGACGAGCAGGCGCGCCATGCCGAGCGCGCCGAGCGCGCGGCCCTCCTCCCGCCGCGCGCCGACGGCTCGCGAGACCCGGACCGCCTCGTCGGCAAGTGACCGGGCCTCGTCGATGGCAGGGCCCATCAGGAGCGCCGAGGCCAGCCGCGACAGGACCCACGCGCGCTCGCCGCTCGGCGGCTCGGCCGGCACGAGCGCGACCGCCGCACGCCGGTGACGCTCGAACGCGATTCGATCGCCGGCCAGCCAGTACGCCTCGCCCACGCGCGCCTCCAGGATGCCCGCGCCGGCCGGGTCGGCGGCCGCGTCGTGCAGGACGATCGTCCGCTCCCAGAGCTCCACCGCGCGGGCGAAGGCGCCGCTCCCCTCGGCCGCTTCGGCCGCCATGCGTGTCAGCTCCGCGACGCTCAGCCCCGTCCCCGCGAGGGCAGCCGGGTCCTGGCTGGCGATCGTCAGCGCCAGGTCGAGGTGGCCGAAGGCCTCGGCCTGCGCGAAGGCCGCGCTCGCCGCGCGCGCCGCGGTGATGAGCGACGGCACGGCCCGGCGCTCGTCGCCGGCCCGAAGCCAGTGGTTGGCCAGCTCGGCCGGCGCGCGCGCGGGCGAGCCGTCGCCGAGCGAGCCATCGACCTCGAGCGCCTCCGCGAAGCGGCGGTGGAGCCGCAGCCGCTCCCCCGGGAGCAGGTCGTCGTAGATCGCCTCCGCGATGAGTGGATGCCGGAAGCGGTAGCGCCCGCTCGTGGGGTCTGTGGTCAGCACGGCGCGATCGACCGCCTCGCGCAGCGAGTCGAGCAGCGCGTCGTCCGGCATGCGCGCCACCACCTCGAGCAGTGGGTGGGTGACGGAGTAGCCGACCGCCACCAGCCGCAGCACGGCCCGCGTCCGCTCGCGCAGGCCGCGCACGCGGGCGAGCAGCACCTCGCGCAGGCTGGTGGACAGGACCACCCCGCTCCCCGCGTCGGGAGCGACGAGCTCCTCGGTGTAGAACGGGTTCCCATCGCTCCGCGCGTAGGTCTGCGCGAGCAGCTCGGGATCAGGGGCCATGTCGAGGATCGCCGCCACCTGGCGGTCGTGGTCGGCACGGCTCAGGCGCTCGAGCGTCATCCGGGTCACCCGCTCCCCGCGCGCGATCTCCGCGAGCATGGGGGTCAGCGGATGACGGGGGTGGAGCGCATCGGTGCGCACGGTGACGACGAGCACGATCTGCGCCGAGTGGAGGGTGCGGGCGAGGAAGCTGACGAGCTCGCGCGTCGAGCGATCGGCCCACTGGAGGTCCTCGATGACGAGCACCGATGGCTGCCGCTGCCCGAGGCGGCCGAGCAGCCCGAGCACCTGGCCGAAGAGGCGCGTCTGCGCCACGCCCAGCTGCGACTCCGCCTCGGCGAGCGACGGGCCGAGCTCGGGGAAGAGGCGCGCCAGGTCGTGGCGTGCTCGCCCGACCACCTCGAGCGCTGCCGGGTCGCCGGCGGTCGCCTCCTCGACGAGCGGCTGCAGCGCCTCGAGGATCGGCACATATGGCAGGTTCGCCTCGTCGATCTCCATCGCCGAGCCGCTCAGGGTGCGGCCGCCGCGCGCACGGACGATGGCGCAGAAGTCGTCGACGAGGCGGCTCTTGCCGACGCCCGCCTCGCCCTGCACGACGATCACCGAGGCGGAGATGCCGGCGACGGCACGGTCGTAGGCAGACAGCAGGCGGGCTATCTCGTCCTCGCGGCCGATGAGGATCGGGCTCGACCCGGGGCGCACCATCCGCCGATTATCACCCCGCCGTTGCCGCATCGGTTGCGACGGCATCGGTCTTGCCCGCACACTCCACCCCGATGAGCGAACGAACGAGCTGGCGCGAGCACCAGGACCGATGGGAGGCGGAGCGCCTCCGTCCCGCACTGGAACGCGGTCCGGAGCGGCACGCGCGGTTCCTGACCCAGTCCGGGGTGGAGGTCGATCGGCTCGCCACGCCGGCCGACCTCGCCGACCCCGCCAACGATCCCGACCTCGGCCGGCCGCGCTATCGCTTCAGCCCGCGCGAGGATGGCGCCTCTTCGCCGTGGGACGAGATCGACGACCTGGGCCTGCCGGGCGAGCCGCCGTTCACGCGCGGCATCCACCCTACCGGCCATCGCGGCCGGCTGTGGACGATGCGCATGTTCGCCGGCTTCGGAACGGCCGAGGACACGAACGATCGCTTCAAGAAGCTCATCGCCGCCGGTGGCACCGGCCTGTCCATCGCCTACGACATGCCTACGCTCTACGGCTACGACCACGACGACCCGATGGCGGAGGGCGAGTTCGGGACCTGCGGGGTTGCGGTCTCGAGCCTCGCCGACATGGAGATCCTGCTCGATGGGCTGCCGGTCGACGAGATCAGCACGAGCATGACGATCAACTCCCCCGCCGCGATGATCTGGGCGATGTACATCGTGGCCGCCGAGAAGGCGGGCGTGCCGCGCGCCCAGCTGGCCGGCACGCTCCAGAACGACATCCTCAAGGAGTTCATCGCCCAGAAGGAGTACATCTTCCCGCCCGCCCCGTCGCTCAAGCTCGTCACCGACACCGTCGAGTGGGGCACGCGCGAGCTGCCGCGCTGGAACACGATCAGCATCAGCGGCTACCACATCCGCGAGGCGGGCTCGACCGCCGTCCAGGAGCTCGCCTTCACGATCGCCGACGGGATCGCCTACGCCGAGGACGCCATCGCCCGTGGCCTGCGCTTCGACGACTTCGCGCCGCGGCTGTCGTTCTTCTTCAACAGCCACAACGACTTCTTCGAGGAGATCGCGAAGTTCCGTGCCGCGCGCCGGATCTGGTACAAGCTGTGCCGCGAGCGCTTCGGGGCCGAGAACGAGCGCTCCACGTGGATGCGCTTCCACACCCAGACCGCCGGCGTATCGCTCACCGCGCAGCAGCCGCTCAACAACCTCACCCGGGTCGCCATCCAGGCCCTTGCCGGCGTCCTCGGCGGCACGCAGAGCCTCCATACCGATGCGTACGACGAGGCATGGGCGGTCCCGAGCGAGGATGCCGCACTGCTCGCGCTGCGGCAGCAGCAGATCCTGGCGGAGGAGTCCGGCGTGGCGAACACAGTCGATCCGCTCGGAGGATCCTATTTCGTCGAGACGCTGACGAACCGGACCGAGCAGGCGGCGTGGCGCTACATCGCCCAGATCGACGAGATGGGCGGCATGGTGCGCGCGCTCGAGGCCGGCTTCCCCCAGGCGGAGATCGCCGATGCGGCCTACGAGCAGCAGCGCGAGCTGGAGGCGCACGAGCGCGAGATCGTCGGGGTCACGAAGTACGGGGACCCGAACGAGGAGCTTCGCATCCCGCTCCTCGAGATCAGCCCGGCCCAGGAGCGTCGGCATCTCGATCGCCTGGCGCGCACGCGCGCCGACCGCGACGCCGAGGCCCACGCGGTCGCGATGCGGCGCCTCGAGGAGGAGGCGCGAGCGGGCGACGTCAACCTCATGCCCGCCATCGTGGAAGCGGTGTCGGCCTACGCCACGATCGGCGAGATGTGTGGCGTCCTGCGCCGTGTCTACGGCGAGTACCGGGAGCCGCTCGCCGTCTAGGACCTTCGTCCTGCGGCTGAAACCTTTCGCGTGCCGACCGCCTCGGGATGGGTATGGACCCTGCCCGCTGCCCGGCGTCGAACGACGCGCGCGGCCCGTGGCGAGCACGATGAAGCTCTCCGGGCGCGCCTTCCTGATCCTGCTGGCCATCGTCGGCCTGGTGATCGTCGTCATCAGCGACCGCTTGCTGCCGGCCAGCTCCGACTACCAGGCGCAGGTGCGCCTGTGGCTCGCCGCCCGCGCCACCGGCATCGTCGCGCTCGTCCTGCTCGCCGCGGTCGTCGTCTCCGGCGTCGGCCTGAGCCATCCCGAGCAGGCGCGCCTCAAGCAGGCGAAGCGGGTCTTCCCGTGGCACGAGTCGCTGTGGGTGTTCGTGCTTGCCTTCATCGGCGTCCACATCGTGACGCTCGTGCTCGATTCGTACGCCGACGTCGGCCTCGCGGGTGCCTTCATCCCGGGGCTCGCCACGTACCGATCCATCCCCGTCGCGCTCGGGACGGTGACGTTCTACGCGCTGCTCATCACGGGCCTCACTGCGCGCTGGACGCGGCTCCTGCCGGCAGGAGCGTGGCTGAAGATCCACCGCGTGAGCACAGCGGTGCTCGGACTGGCGTGGGTCCACGGCGTCCTCGCCGGCACGGACAGCACCTCGCTCGCGCCCCTCTACTGGGCCCTGGCCGCAACCGTGGTGGGGGTATCGGCGACGCGCTACTGGGCGGTGCGTCGCTCGGCCGCCAGCCGCCGTGCGGCGGCAACCACGCCGGTGCCGGCTCGCGCCACCAGCGCTCCTGCGCGCGCGCTACCAACCAACCAATCGGAGGAACACCATGTCGACCCTCACCCTGCGGCGTAGCCTCGCCATCGTCCTGGCCGTTGCAAGCCTCGTGGGAGCCGGTGTCGCCGTTGCGCAGATCGGGAGCTGGACGACGGCTTCGACCTCCTTTGCCCAGCGACCGCCGGACCCGGCCACGATCCTGGCCCGGCTGCGGGACGAGGAGACACGCGCGGCGTCGTTGACCGATCAGCTTGCCGCCGTCCGTTCGCGCGCCGACGAGCTTGCCGCGGCGCTGGACGCCGCAACCGCCAAGTCGTCCGCTGACGCCGCGACGGCCGCCGACCTGGCTCGTCAGCTCGCTGATGCCAAGGGCCGCCTCGAACGGCTGACCGCGCAGCTGGCGGCCGCGGGTGCCGCGCGCGCAGCGGTCGCCATCCCGCCACCTGCCCCTCCGGCGCCGACCGTCACGCCCAGCGGGTGCACCGATGACTGCGGGGGCGACAACTGATGGGCCGACCGGTCCTGCATCTGCCGATCGTCGGGGCGGCGACCGCGGTGCTCTACGCGGGAAGCCTCGGGGTCGTCGCGGTGCTCCAGGGCGCGCATGACGTCGCCGTCGTGCGCGAACGCGCACCATGGGTCGATGGAGCCCACCAGGCGGCGGTCGAGCGCTCCGCAACCCTGGACGCGATCGAGGCTGCCAACGAGGCGCTCGCCGGCGCGGCGGCCGGCTACGACGCGGCGCTCGCACGCTCGCATGCGCTGGACGCGAGCCTCGCGACGCTCGCGGAGCGGGTCGGCGTTGTGACCGGCGCCGCCGCGCAGCTGCCGGCGTCCGTCGTGCTCCCCGCCGCGCCCCGCGCGGCGGCGATCGCCGCACCGGTGGCGGCACCGGCAACCCACGCCACGACCGGCGCCTCGGGCCACTGAGGATGCGGATGGCGCTCACCGCCGACGCATCCGTGCTGCGCCAGGGACGAGCCATGGGCTCGCCGCTGCGGTTGACCGTCGCCGGCGGGGCGGTCGCAGCGATCGACGAGCTGTGGGCGTCCGTGACCGCGGACGTGGAGGCGACCGAGGCGGCGCTCTCGCGATTCCGGGCGGCGAGCGACCTCTCGCGCCTCAACGTGGCCGCCGGAAGCGGGGCCTGGCTGCCGGTGAGCGATCGCCTCCGTCACTGCCTCGCAGTCTCATATCGCGCCGGGCGCGTGACCGGCGGCCGCTTCGACCCGCGCGTCATCGTGCGCCTCGAGGCGCTCGGCGAGCGTGGGGGCGTCGATCTGCCGCTCGCCCCGGCCGGCGCGCGCGCCGACCGGTGGCTCGAGCTCGACGCGCGGCATCGCCGCGCGCGACTGTCGGTTCCGGTCGACAGCGGTGGCATCGGCAAGGGGCTCGCGCTCCGCTGGGCGGCGGCGGTCCTGGCGCGCCGGCGCGTCGATCGATTCCTGCTCGAGGCAGGCGGCGACATCGTGGTCCACGGCGCCGCGCCGGACGACGGCGCGTGGCGGATCGGTGTCGAGGACCCGCATCGCTCCGGTGGCCCGGTGGCGGTCATCGCCCTCTGCCGCGGTGCGGTCGTCACCTCGTCGACGATGGTGCGCCACTGGACGGCCCCCGACGGCGCGGAGGTCCACCACCTCATCGACCCCGCCACGGGCGAGCCGGCGGATGGCGGGCTCGCCGCGGTCACCGTCGCCGGGCCAGACCCGGCCTGGGCCGAGGTGTGGTCGAAGGCGCTCTTCCTCGCCGGACGTCGCGGGATCGGGCTGGAGGCACGCAGGCGTGGCATCGCGGCCTGGTGGGTCGAATCGGACGGTGCCAGCGGGATGACGCCGGCCGCGCGGGCCACCACGAGCTGGGCGCGCATCGACGCTGATCGCTGACCGTCGGCGCGGATGGGCCGATCCCGACGATCGCGGGTCCGGGTCGGGATCGGCCCACACGCAGGGCACGCGCGCCGCGCCGGCCGCCAGCCTCGCATGCCACCGCTTATCCGCCGCTTATCGCGCTGGTGCGCGGGCGCACCGCGCCGTGCCGGGTACCATCGGTCGCGCATGCAGCTCCACCTCGTCGACGCCACGTTCGAGCTCTTCCGCGCCCATTTCTCGCGGCCTGCCGAGGAGGGGCCGGACGGGCGCCCGGTCAACGCGGTGCGCGGCCTGATCGACAGCATGCTCAGCCTGCTGCGCGAGCCGGACGTGACCCACATCGGCGCGGCGACCGACCATGTCATCGAGTCGTGGCGCAACGATCTCTTCCCCGGCTACAAGTCGAGTGCCGGCGTCCCGCACGAGCTGCTCGCGCAGTTCGAGGATGCGGAGCGTGCGCTGCGGGCGCTCGGCATCCCCGTGTGGCCGATGGTCGAGGACGAGGCCGACGACGCGATCGCGTCGGCGCTCGCGCGCTTCGGCGACGACCCACGCGTCGACCATGTGGTCGTGTGCAGCGTGGACAAGGACCTCGCCCAGCTCGTCTCCGGCACCCGGGTGGTGCTGCGCGACCGGATGCGGAAGATCACCTACGACGAGGCGGGCGTGGTCACGAAATGGGGCGTGGCGCCGGCAAGCATCCCCGACTACCTCGCGCTGGTCGGCGACGCCAGCGACGGATTCCCCGGCCTGCCGGGCTGGGGCTCGAAGAGCGCGGCCGCGGTCCTGGCGCGCTGGAAGCATCTCGACCTCATCCCGCCGTCGGCGCTCGACTGGGACCTGCCGCTCCGCGGCGCGAGCCGGCTCGCGGCGACGCTCGTGCAGCAGCGGGATGCCGCGCTCCTCTATCGTCGCCTGGCCACCCTCAACCGCGACGCGGACATCTCCGCCACGCCGAACATCGACAGCCTTGCCTGGCACGGCGTGCCGCGGGCCGCCTTCGTTGCCCTCTGCGAGGAGCTCGGGTTCGAAACGATCGGGCAGCGGGTTCATCGCTGGGCCTGATCCGCGGGCAAATCCGCCCTCGGCGGTACCTTCGTACAGGTTCGGAGCCTCGGACGCGCTGGTAGCGTCGGTGGCCCGATGTCGAACCGCCTCACCCGGTCCACGGCCGCTCTGCTCCTGGCCGCGATCGTCACGACACTTCTCGGTGCGCCCGGGTTGCCGCGCGTCGCCGCCGCCGCGTCGTGCACGACCTGGACGAGCGACACCCAGCCGCCGCCCACGATCCGCGTCTACCGCGCGGCCACCGGATCCGTCGACACGGTGGAGTTCCGCAGCTACCTGAAGAACGTCCTGTCGCGCGAGTGGATCGCCAGCTGGACGACCGAGTCGCTGCGAGCGGGCGCACTCGCGGTGCGCGCCTACGCCTGGTACCAGGTGCTTCACTACCGCGGCTACGTGACGGGCGACGGCGCGTGCTTCGACATCTTCGACACCACGCGCGACCAGGTGTACGACCCGGCCCGACCGACCTACGCGCCGATGGCCGCCGCGGTGGATGCCACCTGGTCGACGCTCGCCACGGTTGGCGGGCATGTCTTCGCCGCGTACTACAACGCCGGGAGCGCGGGCGAGGCCTGCGGCGCGAATGCGAACGGCTGGAAGCTCTACCAGTGGGGATCGCAGGCGTGCGGGCAGGCGGGGCGCAGCGCTGCCCAGATTCTCGCCGCCTACTATGCCGGCGTCACGGTGACGGATGCGCCGCCCGCGAGCCCACCGTCGCCCAGCGCCTCACCGCTGCCGACACCGGTCCCGACCCCGGTGCCAACGCCGGCCGCCTCAGCCACGACCACTCCCCCGTCCCCTGCGGCAACGGCCACCGCGGCGCCGTCGCTTCCGGCGACGCCGAGTCCCACCCTGGCGCCAAGGCCGACGCCGGCCCCGGCCCCGCCACCGGCCGTGCCCGGCGGTGGGCAGAGCGGTGTCGTCAACGTTCCCGCCCCTCCGCCCCCACCGCCGCCCGACCCGGCTCCGATCGTCGTCATGCCCATCGGCGCGGAGGTGGCGGGCCGGGTTGAGGCGGCAGCGGCCACCACCGCGATGCGCCGCGACGCACCCGCGTGGGCGCGCTCGTCCGTCCCGATGCGCCGCGTCCTGGAATGGGCCGAGCGCTCGCCGCGCCTCGGGGCAGCTTGGCCGATCGTCTTCGACACGCCCGCCCTCGACGGCGCGAGCCCCGCGCTCGCGGCCTTCCGCGCGGTCGCGCAGCGGCTGGCCATGCGCCTGGTGCGGATGCTGACCGCCGCCCTGCTCGACCACGGCGCGATCGCGGCAGCGGTTCTGCCGCCCCGCTGACCGCTCCTCAGGTGTCGAGCAGCCGGCGCGCGGCGATCTCGGTCGCCGCGAGGTCCTGCGCGGCGAGCCCCACGCTCTTGAACACGGTGAGCGCCCCCGGATCCCGGCCGAGCACCCAGTCGCTGCCAACCGTCCCGATCTCCACCAGCCCCTCCGCCGTCACGCTCCCCGCCTGGATGGCGGCGAGGACGTCCCCCGCCTCGGCGAGCGCAGCCCGGCGCTCGTCCACCGCGACGAGGGACGCGGCGCCGAAGAGCGCCGGCGGCAGCTCGACCATGCCCGGCCGGTAGGCGCCGATCCCGTTCACGTGCGCGCCCGGCTCGAGCCAGGCGGCCTCGAACACGGGCGCGGACGACGTGGTGGCGGCGCAGATGACGTGCGCGCCGCGGACCGCCGCCTCCGGGTCGTCCATGGCGCGGACCGAGATGGCCGGCCCGAGGTCCTCGGCCAGGCGCGCGGCGAACGGGTCGCGGTGCGCGGGCTCGCGCGCCACCACGCGGACCTCGTCGATCGGCCGCACCGCGCACACCGCAACGGCCTGCCAGGCGGCCTGGGCGCCCGCCCCGAACAGGGTCAGCACGTGCGCCTCGCGCAACGCGAGGAGGCGGGTCGCGACTCCCGAGGCGGCGCCGGTGCGCATGGCGGTGATCGTGGCGCCGTCGAATGCGGCTCGCACCTCGCCGGTGGTGGCATCGATCCACAGCACGACCGCGTGGACCGTCGGCAGGCCGAGCGCGGCGTTTGCCGGCATGACCGTCACGACCTTGACGGTGCCGCCGGCGACGTCGTCGCTCGCGCCCGGCATCGTGATCAGGTCGCCATCGCCGAGCGGGACCTGGCTGCGCAGCGGAGATCGGTCCCGACCGGCAGCCACGCTCCGGTACGCGGCCTCCACCGCGTCGAGCAGCTCGCCCATCGGGATCGCGGCGCGCGTCGCCGCGGCATCGAAGAACCGCATCGTCGCCGAGTCTAGCCCGCGCTGCTACCGTGACCGACAGGCACGCCGCTTGCGAGAGGAGGAGACATGGCGACCAAGATGCGCGACGAGGTCCAGTCGCGCGCCCGCACCGTCGGGCACGAGATCGGGGCCTTCGGCTGGCTCATGCGGACCGCGGTGCTCGGCACCATCGGCTGGGCGATCTACACCGAGCTGCGGAAGCCTCCGGCCGAACGGACGTGGCACGGCAAGGTGGCTGGCTTCGTGCCATACGACTTCCGGATCCCGAAGCTCGGCGACGTGAAGCGGGCGTACTGGAATCCCTCGTCTCCGAAGCTGTTCACCGATCGACCGCTCGGCGTCGGCTGGGCGGTGAACATCCCGACCGCGCTACGGCGGCTCGGCATCATGGGCAGCGGGCGCTCCCGACCAAAGGGATCCTGATTCATCGGGTAGGATCGCGCCCATGCCCTGGTTCGCGCTCCTGCTCGGCGTCCACATCCTGCTGGCGATCTCGCTGCTGCTGCCGAGCATCGCGCTGCCGTTCCTGCTCCGCCGGCAGAGCGGCGAGTCGCCGTCGGGCGTCACCCGCCTCCTCATAGCCGCGCAGGGAACCGGCAGCCTCGTCATCGGGGCGGGCCTGGCGGCGACGGGCATCGGGCTCATCGCCGTCCTCGGCGCCCAGCTGCTCCGCCAGCCGTGGCTCCTGATCGCGCTCGTCATCTACGCGGCGAACCTGCTCGTCGCCGCGCTCGTCAGCAGGCCGAACATGCGCCGCCTGATGGGGATCGGCGCCAGGGAGGATGCGGGAACGTGGGAGCGCCGCGCGCGGATGCAGCGCTGGATCGCCTACGGGATGGCAACCGCAACCGGTGCGATCGGCTTCCTGATGATGGCGAAGCCCGGCGCGTGACGGCCGGCCGCGCCGCGGTGTCAGAAGTGGATCGGAAACGGCCGGCCCTGGACCCAGAAGATCGCGAACACGATCAGGAGCAGGGCGAGGCAGAAGAATCCGAACCAGCGAAGGACTTCCATGACGGTGCGCTCGGCTCCTCTCGGCTGGGCAGCGTTCCCCCGACGAGACGGCCGCATTCTACGCCCGGCCGTCATCCAGCCCGGCGCGCTTTAGAATCCGAAGCGTGACCCTCCGCCTCTACGACGCCCGGCGCGGCGTCGTCGCTCCGTTCGAGCCGCCTCCCGCCGGACCGATCGGCCTCTACGTGTGCGGCGTCACGCCCTACGACACCGGCCATCTCGGCCACGCGTTCACCTACCTGAGCTTCGACGTCCTCCATCGGTACCTGGAGTACCTCGGCCACCAGGTTCGCTACGTTCAGAACCTGACCGATGTGGACGACGACATGCTGCGCAAGGCCCGCGAGACGGGCGAGGACTATCTCGCCCTCGGGAACCGGCACGTGACGACGTTCCTGACCGAGATGGCGGCCCTGAACTGGCTGGCGCCGAACGAGTACCCGCGCGCGACCGATCACATCCCTCAGATGCTGGCCATGATCGATGCGCTGGTGCAGCGCGGTCACGCGTACGCGGCCGAGGGCAACGTCTACTTCAGCGTCGCCTCGTGGCCGCGCTACGGTGAGCTGTCCGGCCTGCCGCACGAGGCGATGCTGCCGGTCGCCAACGAGCGCGGCAACCGCCCCGACATGCCCGGCAAGCACGATCCGCTCGACTTCGTCCTCTGGCAGGCCTCGCTGCCGGACGAGCCGGCGTGGCCGGCTCCGTGGGGCGCCGGCCGCCCCGGCTGGCACATCGAGTGCTCGGCGATGGCGACGGCGTACCTCGGCAACCACTTCGCGATCCACGGCGGCGGTGCCGATCTCATCTTCCCGCACCACGAGTCGGAGCTCGCGCAGGCCGAGGCGGCCACCGGCGAGCGGCCGTTCGTCGCGCACTGGATGCACGCCGGCATGCTTCGCCACGAGGGCGAGAAGATGAGCAAGTCGCTCGGCAACCTCGTCCTCGTCCGCGACCTGCTCCGCTCCTACTCGGGGGATGCGATCCGCCACTACCTCGTCGCGCACCACTACCGGGCGGAGGTCGACTTTGCCGAGGCCGATCTCGAGGCGTCGGCGGTCATCGCGGCTCGGCTGCGCCGGGCCTGCCACCGCGCCGAGGAGCTCGAGCCGCTCGCGCCCGCGCTCGCCGATGCCGCCGCACTGATCCCCGCCGTTGCCGAGCATCGCGCGCGCTTCCTCGATGCCATGGACGACGACCTCGACACGCCCGCGGCGCTGCCGGAGCTCCACGCCCTCGCCGCGCTGGCGCTGGAGACGGAGGATCCGCGGCTGGCGGCCCAGGGCGGCTGGATGGTCCGCGAGCTCGGCGCACGGATCCTTGGCCTCCGCCTCGCCAGCGTGCCCGCGGGCCTGCCCGAGGCCGTCGGCGCGGGATGAGCGACCAGCCTCCGAGCGAGGCGCGGCCGGCGGCCGAGCAGCGGAGCGCCGCGCGGCCGAGCGAAGAGCTACCGGACGACCTCGTCCCCGCCAGCGTCCGGCTCGGCAACGTCGTCCCGCCCGAGGATCCAGAGGACTGGACGCGGCCGCTCACCTGGGTGGCCGCCATCGGGATGCTCGTCGCGCCGCTCGTGACGCTCGCCTGGTTCGTCGTCGCCCCACCGGTCGACGGACGGCATGCGTCGCTCGCCACCTTCGTCGTGGGTGCGGCGCTGGCCGGTGGCGGGGCGGCGACCGCGAGCACGCAGATCGGCGCGCTGCGAGCCGGCACTGCGGCACTCGGGGCGGGCCTGTTCGGGGCCCTCGTCGTCGTCATGCTCGGCGTCGTCATGGCCGGCGAGCGACAGGTCGGCGTTGCCTCGCCGACCCTCGCACACGCCACCGCTGCCGCGCTCGGAGGGCTGGCCGGCGTACTGGCGGCGGCGGTCGTGGCCGCCACCGTGGCGCGATTGCGCGGCCGCTTCCTGCGCCTCCTGCCGGCGCTCGCCGCCGGGATCACGGTGGCGGCGGTGGCGGTCGGGACGCTGCTCCCCTAGTCCGCCCCGCTCGTCGCCGGCGGCCCCTCGACGAGGATGCACGCCGCCGCATGGCCGGGGTGCGGCACGACGAGGACCGGGTCCTCCGTGCGGCAGCGGTCGATCGCGACCGGGCACCGGGGATGGAACCGGCAGCCGGACGGGATGCGGGACGGATCGGGCGCCTCGCCGGACAGGATGACCGGGCGCCGCCGCCGGCTCGGATCGGGGATGGGCACGACCGACAGCAGCGCCTTCGTGTATGGGTGCCGGGCATCGGCCAGCACCTCACGCGTGGCGCCGGTCTCGACGATCCGCCCGAGGTACATGACCGCGATGCGGTCGGCGTAGGCGGCTACCGTCGACAGGTCGTGGGTGATCATCACGATCGCGATCCCCTGCTCGCGGGCGAGGCCGGCGAGGAGGTTGAGGATGTCGGCCCGGATGCTGACGTCGAGCATGCTCACCGGCTCGTCGGCGACGATGACCCGCGGCCGCAGGGCCAGGGCGGCGGCGATCGCCACCCGCTGGCGCTGGCCGCCGGACAGCTCGTACGGGTAGCGGCGCAGGTAGGCGTCGACCGGCGTCAGGCCGGCGGAGGTGAGCGCCTCCTCGACGCGCCGGTCCTCCTCCCCGCGCGCGGCGCCGTGGACGCGGAGCGGCTCGGCCACGATGTCGTCGACCCGCATCCGCGGGTTCAGGCTCTCGTACGGGTCCTGGAAGATGAGCTGCACTGACGAACGCAGGCGGCGCAGGGCGCGGCCCGACATCGTTGCCACCTCTCCACCGTCGACCCGGATCGAGCCCGCGCTCGGACGCATCAGGCCCAGCAGGAGCCGCGCGGTCGTCGTCTTGCCGCAGCCCGACTCCCCGACGAGCGCCAGCACCTCGCCGGGCGCCAGGTCGAAGCTGACCCCGTCGACGGCCCGCACCGGACGGGCCGGACGCCGCCGCATCGCATCGAGGACGGAGCGCGCGCCCGGGAAGGTCATCGCCACGTCGCGGACGCGGATGAGCGGCTCGGTCACGGGCGCGTCTCCTCGAGCCGGAGGCACGCCGCGCGGCCACCTCCGGCAAGCGGCAGCTCCGGCGGCCGTGCGGCAGCGCACGCGCTGACCGCCAGCGGGCAGCGGGGGGCGAACGGGCATCCCGGCGGCATCGCGTCGAGGCGTGGCGGCGTGCCCGGGATGCCGCGCAGCGGCCGATCAGGATGTGCGACGTCCGGGAACGAGGCGAGCAGGGCACGGGTGTAGGGGTGCCGCGGTGCCGCATACAGCGGGACCGCCGGCTGCTCCTCCATCACGCGTCCGCCGTACATCACCACGACGCGGTCGCAGACCTGGGCCACGACGCCGAGATCGTGGGTGACGAGGATCGTCGCCATGCCCAGGTCGCGGCCGATCCCCGCCAGCAGCTCCATGATCTGGGCCTGGATCATGACGTCGAGCGCCGTGGTCGGCTCGTCGGCGATCACGATGTCCGGCTCGCAGGCAAGGGCCAGCGCGATCATCGCCCGCTGCCGCATGCCGCCCGAATAGGTGTGCGGGTACTCCCGGCCGCGACCGGCACCGATCCCGACCCGCTCGAGGAGCTCGCCTGCGCGGCCGCGGGCCGTGCGACGCGACACGGTCGGGGCATGGACGGTGATCGCCTCGGCGACCTGGTCGCCGATCGTGCGGACCGGGTTGAGGGCGTTCATCGCGCCCTGGAAGACGATGCTCATCCGCGACCAGCGGACCGCGCGCAGGTCGGCCCCCTCGACCCGGAGCACGTCCTCGCCGCCGAGGAGCACCTCG
Organism: uncultured Chloroflexia bacterium; assembly: GCA_963825905.1. Lineage (GTDB taxonomy): Bacteria > Chloroflexota > Limnocylindria > QHBO01 > QHBO01 > JAICQM01. The sequence goes on from CAWGUL010000002.1 coordinate 76,264, forward strand.
CCGCCCACCACCCTGCCGCCGGGCGGCAGCAGGCGGAGCAGGGCAAGCGCGGTCGTCGTCTTGCCGCAGCCCGACTCGCCCACGAGCCCGAGCGTCTCCCCGCGCGCGAGGCTGAAGCTGACGCCGTCGACCGCGCGCAGCGCGCCGGCCGGCGTGTCGAACTCCACTGCCAGGTCTCGCACCTCGAGCAGCGGCGGCGGGTCGACGGCGCGGATGCACGAACGGAAGCGGCGGCAGCGGCCGCTCGCGCGTCTCGAGGTGGTGGCGCCGGAGGCGCGGGTTGATGGCGTCCTCGAGCGCGGTGCCGAGCAGGGTCGTGCCGAGCACGACCCACACGATCGCGAAGCCGGGTGGCAGCAGTGCCCACCACGCGCCGGCGCTCACCGCGCCGCGGTCGAAGGCGAAGTTCAGCATCTGGCCCCAGCTGATCCGGAACGGGTCGCCGAGCCCGATGAAGGCGAGCGTCGACTCCTCGAGGATCGCGAGGCTGATGACGAGGACGGTGTTGGCGAGCATGAGCGGCATGACCTGCGGGACGATGTGCCGCCGCAGGATGTGGAAGTCCGAGGCGCCAACGGCGCGGGCGCGGGCGACGAACGCACGCTCCCGCACGGTGAGCGTCTGGGCGCGCACGATGCGCGCCGTCGTCGTCCAGCCGAGGGCACCGATGACGAGAATGATATTCGTGAGGCTGCGCTCCCGGAGGATGGCGACGATGACAATGAGCAGCGCCAGGTCGGGGATGACGAGGAAGAAGTCGGTGAAGCGCATGAGCAGTGCGCCGATCCAGCGCCGCGCATAGCCCGCCACGAGGCCGATGGCGCCGCCGATGACGAGGCTGATGAAAGCCGCGGCGAAGCCGACGATGATGCTGACCTGGGCGCCGTACAGGAGCGAGCTCAGGACGTCCTTGCCGCCGTCGTCGGTGCCGAGCAGATGCGCGGCTGACGGAGCCTGGTAGATGTCGGTGATCCTCACGTGCACGATCGCGTACGGATCGTACGGGGCGACCAACGGCGCGAAGATCGCCACCGCGATGCCGACGAGCAGCATCACGCCGCCGAGCATGCCCATCGGCGAGCGGGAGAGGCGTCGCCACGTGCTGCGCGCCGGTCCGAGCGGGCGGCTGGGCGCGGACGTCGCCTCGACCAGCGCGGTCATGCCTCGGATACCCGCGGGTCGAGCCAGCCGTAGACGAGCTCGGCGGCCAGGTTGGCGATCACGACCGCGATCGCGAGCAGCAGGAAGGCGCCCTGCAGCACCGGGTAGTCGCGCTGGGTGACCGCGCTGACGGTCAGCGCCCCGAGTCCCGGCCACGAGTACACCGACTCCACCTGGATGGCGCCGGAGACGGTGAAGCCGAGGTTGAGGGCGATGAGCGTCACCATCGGCAGCATCGCGTTCCGCAGCGCGTGGTCGCGGATGATGTGCCAGGTCGTCAGCCCCTTCGCCCGTGCGGTGAGGATGTAGTCCTCGGTGAAGACCTCGAGCACGCTGCTCCGCATGATGAGCAGGTACTCGCCGAGCAGGACGAGCGTCAGCGTCAGCGTCGGCAGCAGGAGGTGCTTCCCGAGGTCGAGCGCCGAATCCCAGGCCGATGCGTACTCGGCACCCACCGTCACCCGGCCGCCGGTCGGGAGGCCGAACCAGTTGGCCCCGAGGAACAGGAGCACGATGCCGAGGAAGAACGTCGGCAACGACCACGTCACGAGGCCGAAGGTCAGCGCGCCGACGTCAATCGCGCTCCGCCGCCGCCATGCCGCGATCAGCCCGAGCGCCGTGCCGATGACGATCGAGAGCACCTGGGACGGCAGGATCAGCCACAGCGTGTTGCTCAGCGACTCGCCGAGCATCGCCGACACGGGCCGATCGCGGAACGCGTAGCTCGTCCCGAGGTCACCCTGGGAAAGCTGGCCGAGATAGGCGAAGAACTGGGTGTCGAACGGGTTGCCGCCGCCGAGGTCGAGGAAGACGGGCCGATCGAGCCCGAAGCGCTCGCGCAGGAGCGTTGCCGTGGCGGGGTTGAGGCGCGGGTCGCGGATGCCGGCCTTGGCCGGGTCCCCGGGCAGAACGCGGAACAGGAAGAAGTTGAAGGTGATGACGACGAGGATCGTCACCAGCGCCCAGGTGATCTTGCCGAGCAGGTACCGGCCGCGCCCGCGCATCGGTCAGTCCGACGCGTGGCGGCGCGACGCCGCCACGCGCATCGGTCTGGCTGCCACCGGCAGCGGCGCTCGGGAGCCGGGTGCTAGTGGGACACGGGCCGGACGACGGTGAGCGAGCTCGGATCCTCGAGGCCGAGCGACTTCGGCCCTTCCAGCCAGCCGCTGAAGCGGTCGGTCCGGTACGCCTGCACCGTCTTCTCGTAGAACGGGATGATGTACGGCAGGTCGGTCATCAGGATCTGCTGCATCTGGTGGATCTGGTCGACCCGCGTGGCGTGATCGGTCTCGATGCCCTGCTGCGCATAGAGCGCGTCGTACTGCGGGTTGCAGTAGCCGGTCTCCGAGAAGCCGGTCGTGATCTCGGAGCACAGCGCGACGCCGAGCAGGAACGCCGGATCGGGATCCGACCCCCAGTGCCACAGGATGACGTCGTAGTCGAAGGCCGGGCAGCAGACGCTCGTCAGCGTGTCGGAGTCGAGCGAGGTCGGGTCGATGTGAACGCCGATCTGTGACCACATCTGCGAGATGAGCTCGGCTTCCCGGCCCGCGGTGTCGATGTCGCTCGGGTAGTTGAAGCGGAAGGTGAGGTCACCGGTCGGGCAGTTCTGGCCGGCTTTGCAGTTGCGGATTCCATTCCCGTCGGTGTCCTTGTACCCGGCCTCGTCGAGCAGCCGGTTGGCATCGGCGACGTTGAACGGCGTGGGGTCGATCTCGTTGGCGTAGAAGTCGCCGAGCCCCGGCGGGACGAGGGTGAGGCCGGGGGTGCCGAGGCCGACGAGGGCGACGTCGATGAGCTGCTGCTTGTCCGTCGCCTCGGCGAGCGCCTGGCGAACGGCACGGTCGCGCAGGGCCGGGTGGCCGCTGCACACGCCGGACTCGTCGGTGTCGGTCGTGGCAGGGTCGTCCTTCGGGCAGTTCGCCGGGTCGGTGACGTTCAGGATGAGGTCGCGCAGGTCGCCGGACAGCGGGTCCGAGATGACGACCTTGACGTTGTCGTTGTTCTGCAGGGTCGGGACGGCGGTGTTCGGGAACTCGGTGATCATGTCGACGTCACCGTTCGTCAGCGCGGTCACGCGCGCGTCGGGGTTCTGGATCGTCTGGAAGATGACCCCATCGACGTTGGGGCGCCCCTGCCAGTAGCCCGTGTTCGCGGCCAGGCGGGTGAACTCCCCCTGCTTGTATTCCGCCAGCTTGAACGGGCCGGACCCGATCATCGCCGCGTTGTCGAAGGTGGCCGGATCGCTCGCCTTCTCCCAGATGTGCTTCGGCAGGACGTAGATGAAGGCCATCCGCGACTCGAAGTTGCCGACCGGGTCGCTGGTCGTGATCGTCAGCGTGGTCGGGTCGGGCGCCTCGATGTCCTTGAACACGTCGGGGTAGCTCGACAGGTACGGGAAGGCATCGGTGTCGCGGTAGAGCTCGAGGGTGTACTTCAGATCGGCGCTCGTCAGGGGCGTCCCGTCGTGGAACGTCGCGTTGTCGACGAGGTGGAGCGTCCAGGTCTTGCCGTCCGCGGACACGCTCCAGTCCTTCGCCAGCTCCGGCTGGTAGCTCCCGTCCGGAGCCTGCGTGATGGGCGTGTCGTAGACCAGCTCGTACAGCTGGTAGGCCTCCGAGAGGAGCCCCAGGCCCGGGTTGAGGGAGTCGGGCGCGCCTCCGATCCCGATGTGCACCGTGCCACCGGTTGCCGTGCTCGTCGAGCTGCCGGCGGCGGAGACGGACGGCGTGGCGCTCGTCGTCGACGTGCAGGCGGCGAGGGTGAGGAGGAGGATGGCGGCGAGCGGCAACCTGGACGGGCGGGCGGACATGCGTGGCCTCCGGTGCGTTCGCGCTTCCCGCGGACCGCGGGTTCCACGACCCGGCGATGGTTGCACAAGCCACGGAATCCGGTCAACGAATCGCTGCGCTGCTGCGGATACCGCGGCTCGGCGGCGTGCACGATGCCGAAGCCGGACCTCCCGGCCGCACGCCGTGCGGCATACTCCGAGGCCGAATGCCGCCCGCCGCCAGCTCCACCACGCCGGCCCGCCTCGTGCGCGCGCAGGTCGCGATCGAGTCGTTCGCCATCGCCCCCGACGGGGAGTCACTCGTGCACGCGCGCCGGATCGTGGTGCGCGATCGCTACCGGTCCCACCTCGTCACCGTCGCCTGGCGCGGTGGGCGAGCGCGGCAGCTCACCCACGGCGCGGTCCGCGACGCGAACCCCGCCTTCTCGCCTGACGGCCGCTCGCTCGCCTTCCTGCGGACGTTCGTCATCGAGCCCGGTGCCGCGGCGCGGAGCGGCGCGGACGCGGAGCCACAGGTGTGGATCCTGCCACTCGAGGGCGGCGAGGCGTGGCAGCTGACGCGGCTCCGGTACGGAGCGTCGGCTCTCGCGTGGAGCCCGGATGGGAACCGCCTCGCGATCGTCGGCCCGGCGGGCGAGCATCCGTTCACTGTCGGGCCAGAGACCGATGGCGCCGCGCCACGGGCGCGGCGCATCACCCGCCTCGACTACCGCAATGACGAGTCGGGGCACGTCGGCCGCTGGTCGCACCTGTGGGTCATGCGCGCCGGTGCCGGAGCGCGGCCGCGCCAGCTGACCTCCGGCGCGTTCGACGCGAGCGCGCCCGCCTGGTCGCCCGACGGCACGCGGATCGCCTTCGCCGCCGACCGTGGCCCGGATCGCAACATCCTGCCGCGCACCCAGCTCTGGAGCGTGCCGGTCGCCGGCGGCGAGGTGAGCGAGCTCGCCTCGGTCCGCGGCGACGCGGAGTCGCCGGCCTTCTCCGCCGACGGGACGCTGGTCGCATTCGTCGGCATCGACGCGGACGATCCCCACGACGAGGCGCAGCCCGAGCTCTTCGTCGCGCCGGTCGACGGGAGCGCCGCGCCGCGTCCGCTCACCGCCGCCCTGGATCGGCCGGTGGGCGCGGCCGGCTGGGCCGACCTCCTCCAGGCCGAGGACCGCGCGGGGCCGATCTGGCTGCCGGATGGCTCGCTCCTCGTCCTCGTCAGCGACGCAGGGCGCAACATCCCGTACCGCGTCACCCTCGACGGCACGCCGGCCCCGCTGGTCGAGGCCGGGCGCGTCGTGGGCGCGGGGCTCGACGTGTCGCACAGCGGGCGGATCGCGCTCAGCGCGGCGGTCGACGCGCGCGCCGGCGAGCTGTATGGCGTCGAGGACGGGCGGATCCGGCGCATCTCGGCCGACGGTTCGGCCTGGCAGTCACGCTTCCCGCGGCGCCCGATGGGAGGAACGCCGGGCGGCGGGGCCGGGCGGTGCGATCCAGTACTGGCTCGCGTCGCCGGAGGACGCGGGCACCGAGCCGATGCCGACGGTGCTCGTCATCCATGGCGGCCCCACCGGCTCGGCCGGGCCGGGTGGCACGCTCGATTCCACGATGCTGACCGCGCACGGCTACCGGGTCGTGATGCCGAACATCCGCGGCTCCGCCGGCTTCGGCAGCGCATGGATCGCGGCGCTCGGCGGCCGCTGGGGCGACGTCGACGCAGCCGACGCGATGGCCGTCATCGACGCCGTCCTCGACGGCGGGCTCGCCGACCCGGCGCGCCTCGGGGTGATGGGGCTGAGCTACGGGGGCTTCCTCACCCAGTGGCTCATCGGTGTCACCGACCGCTTCGGCGCCGCGGTGGCCGAGAACGGTGTCGCGAACCAGGTCTCGACGTGGGCCAACTCGCACTTCGGCATCCATTACAACCGTCGCGCGCGGCTCGGTGACCCGCTGACCGAGGACGGGATGCTCCAGCTCTGGCACCGATCGCCGCTCGCCAACGCGCGCCAGATGACGACCCCGCTCCTCATGCTTCAGGCGGAGGAGGATCGCATCTGCCCCGCGTCCGACAACGAGCAGCTGTTCACCGCGCTCCGGGTGCTGGGCCGCGAGGTGGAGTTCGTCCTCTACCCGGAGGAGCACCACGAGATGAAGAACCACGGCCGGCCGGATCGGCGCATCGACCGCATGGAGCGGATCCTGGCCTGGTTCGACGGCCATCTCGGGGCGGCGGCCGCGGGGCGTGCCCCCCAGCCGGCGGTCAGGAGCGGGCGGACGACTTCCGCGAGAGTCGCTCGGCAAGCCCGCCGACGGTGAGCGCCATCCCGAGGGCGATGATCCCGACCGCGGCGACAAGGCGGAACGGCTCGCCGCCGAACGCGGTCGCGAAGGCGAGGTAGGCGACCACCCCCCCGGCGGCGACCCCGGTCCCGATCCACTTGAAGGCCGGCGCGTCGGCGATCCAGCCCGCGGCGTACATGCCGAGTCCCATGCTGAACGGGAAGACGCTCCACAGCGACGACCATGCCTCCCATCGGTTCGTGAGGCTGGTGTAGAGCAGCGCGCTCCCCATCGCGGCCAGCACGGCGCCCGGGATCACCATCCCGGCCCGGAGGCGGCGGTGCTGCTCACCGAACACGGCCGGCGCCAGGAAGAAGAGCGACAGCCCGACCAGGAGGACCGGCCACCACGACCACAGCTCAGGGCTGACGCCGAGGTCCGCGAGCACGCCGCGGATCCACTCCCCGCCGAGGATGAGAATTCCGACGCCGAGGAGCAGAATGCCGGCAAACAGCTCGATGGTGCGACTCATGGCCGGCCGAGTATACCGACGCCCGCTCGCGGAACCGCCGCTGCCGACGGGGCGTCCCGGGGCCATGGCACACGAAGGACCGAGGCGGCTCGCGCTCGTCGCGATGTGGCTCGCCTTTGCGGTGGCGGCCGCCGGGGGTGGCGTCCTCCTCGTGGCGGCGATCGTGGAGCTCGTCAACGGCCAGCCCGGCATGAGCCTCGTCGACGCCTACTGGATCGGTCGCCTGCCATGGACGCCGATCGGGGTCGGGATGGCGCTGTTCGGTGCCACCGCAGCGGTCGTCACCGGCCTCCCCGCCGCCTGGCTCGTCGGCGGCCGGTTCGCCCGCACCGTCGCGACCGCGGCGACACTCCCGGTCGGCCTGTGGTGGATCTTCTCGCCAATGCTCCCCGTCGGGGGTGCCTGCTGCGGCCCACGCCCCGGTTACGATCCCATCACCCTTGCCTACTCGTTGCCCGAGTCGGCGCTCCTGCTCGTGATTGCCCCGGCCGTCGCCTCGGCCGTCGCGCTGTGGCTCGATCGCGCGCGCCGCACGACGCCGGCAGCGCCGGACTTCCGCACCGCGAGCAGCGCCTAGCTACATCTCGCCCTCGTACGGGAGCTGCGGCATGCGCAGCGGGCGGTCCTTGCGGTAGCCCAGCACGTAGTCGGCCTGCATGAGGGTGTGGATCTGGCTTGTGCCCTCGTAGATCACCGAGCCCTTGCTGTTCCGGAGGTAGCGCTCGACGGGGTACTCGTTGCTGTAGCCGTAGGCGCCGTGGATCTGGATCGCATCGAGCGCGGAGGCGACGGCATGGTCGGTGGCGAACCACTTCGCGAGCGAGGTCTCGCGGGTGTTCCGCTCGCCGGCGTTCTTCTTCCAACCGGCCTTGAACACCAGCAGCCGCCCGGCCTCGATTCCGGCGTACATCTTCGAGATCATCTGCTTCACGAGCTGGTGCTGACCGATCTCCGACCCGAACGTCTTCCGCTCGTGCGCGTACTTCACCGATGCGTCGAGGCACGCCTGCGCCAACCCGACGCTGCCCGCCGCCACCGTGTAGCGGCCCTGGTCGATGGCGCTCATCGCGATCGTGAAGCCCTCGCCCTCCTCCCCGATCCGGTTGGCCGCGGGCACCTCGCAGTCGTCGAAGGTGATGATGCCGGTGTTCCCGGCGCGCACGCCGAGCTTGCCGTGGAGCGACTCGGAGCTGAAGCCGGCGAACGCGCGCTCGACGATGAAGGCGGTGATGCCGCGATGGCCGGCGGCCTTGTCGACCGTGGCGAAGACGAGGAAGTGGTCGGCGGTGTCGGCCAGCGAGATCCAGACCTTGCTGCCGTTGAGGATGTACCGATCGCCGTCGCGACGCGCCGTGGTGGCGAGGTTGCCGGCATCCGATCCGACCCCCGGCTCGGTGAGGCCGAAGGTGGCCAGCTTCTCGCCGCGCGCCTGCGGGACGAGGTAGCGCTGCTTCTGCTCCTCGCTCCCCCACTGGAGCAGGGTCAGCGAGTTCAGGCCGGTGTGGACCGACAGGATCACGCGGAATGCGGTGTCCGCGCGTTCCATCTCCTCGCACAGCAGGGCGAAGGCGATGTAGTCCATGCCGGCGCCGCCGTACCGCTCCGGGATCGGCAGCCCGAGGAAGCCCTCGGCGCCCATCTTCTCGTAGAGCGACCGGTCGTAGGTGGCCGTGCCGTCGAGCTCACCGATCCGCGGGAGGATCTCCCGCTCGGCGAAGGCGCGCGCGGTGCGCTGCACCTCGCGCTGCGCGTCGGTCAGGGAGAGATCGATCATGAGGGCTCCAGTGCGGCATACGTCACGAACGGACCGACGCGCCAGTCACGATGGCATCGGTCCGAGGGACACCGATTCTAGCCGAACCACCGCCGCCGGCCCTGAGGGAACTCCGACCTGGCGCGGGGTGATTCGGATTGACGAACTTCGGAGGTGAGGATAGCCTTACCCGCGCTTCCCAACCACACGAGCGCACACCGTTGGACCTCGGATTCTTCACCGCTGGCCTCGTCACCGGGCTCCGCGAGGGCGTGGAGGCGGCCCTCATCGTGAGCATCGTGCTCGCCTATCTCGCGCGAAGCGGGAATGGCCGCCAGTTCGGCCGGATCTGGACCGGCGTGGTGGCCGCCCTGGTCCTGAGCCTCGTGGTGGGGCTCCTGCTGTTCGTCACGATCGGTGGCCTGAAGGAGCCCGCCGAGCAGCTCTTCGAAGGGCTGGCGATGACGCTGGCCGCCGTCGTCGTCACGTGGATGCTGTTCTGGATGCGCCGCCAGGCCGCGAGCGTCAAGAGCTCGCTCCACGCCTCGGTGGAACGCGCTCTGACCGATGGCAGTGCGTGGGGCCTGGCGATCCTCGCCTTCACCGCGATCATCCGCGAGGGCATCGAGACCTCGCTCTTCCTGCTCGGCCAGACCGAGGCCGCGGCGCGCGCCGAGGGGGGTGCCGCGAGCACGCTCGGCGGCGCCCTCGTCGGCATGCTGGTGGCGGCCGCGCTGGGCTACGGCTTCTACCGTGGCGCGCGGGTGCTCAACCTGCGGCGCTTCTTCGCCTGGACCGGCGTGGCGCTGATCTTCATCGCGGCGGGGCTCCTCGGCCAGGCGACGCACGAGTTCCTCGAGGTCGCGACGCTCAACGGGGCGTCGACGCCGCTCGCCACGACCGCCTTCGACATCAGCGCCGTCCTCCCCCACGAGGGCAACCTGCTCGGTGAGCTGCTGCGCGCGCTGTTCGGCTACACCTCGCAGCCGGAGTGGCTGACGCTGCTCGTGTGGGTCGCCTACGTCGTCATCGTGCTCGGCACGTTCCTCCGCCCACCGGCGCCCGCGCCGGTCGCCCAGCGGCGGCCCGGGGAGGAGACGCGCCCCGCCTGAACGGCGTCACGGGTCGTCCATCGTCGGCAGCCTGCCCCAGCCGATGAGCGCCCGGTCCTCCGTGCCCTGCACCCACACCAGGAGGTCGCCCGCAACCTCGACGCGGAAGGCGCCCCCGACGGGACTGTCCGGCGCCAGGCGGAACACCGGCACCACCTGCGCCAGCTTCAGGTCGTAGAGGAAGAACGCGGTGTCGTCGATGCCCCAGAACGCGACGTATCGGTTGCCGATCGACGGGCTCTTGATCCCCGGCTGCGGCGCGCTGCTGACCATGCGCGTCTCACCGGTCGCCAGCGAGTGGATCGCCAGCGTCCCGTAGTTGAACACGTCGTCTGCCTCCTTCCAGACCACCGTGTTGCCGACGATCGCCGGCTCGGCGGCGCGGCCGGAGGCGTCGAGCCGGACCGGTTGGGCGCCCGGATCCGCGAGGTCCATCAGCATCGCGTGGAGCTCCGCGGGATGAGTCGGTGAGCTCGGGTCGCCATGGACATAGTCAACCTCGCTGTAGACGAGGCGATCCCCGTCCAGCGCCGGGTCCCACCACTGAAGGAGCGCCGGGTCGTCCGACCGGAGCACGCGCCGATGGAGGTCGGGCAGCGACACCTCGATCAGCTCCGCGCGCCGCACGTCGGGGCCGAGCCCGATTCCCTGCCACACCACGTGCCGCTCGTCGATCGCGACGAGTGGGAACGGCGACCCGTTCCGCGGCGGCGTGCGGTCGAGCTCGATCGGCTCCGATGCGCCGGGCGGCAGGAGCCAGAGGATCCACGCGCCGCGGCCGAAGCGCGCCACGTTGTGCTCGGCGAAAGCGAGCCACCCGTGGCTCGCCGCCACGGGAAGAAGGTCCGAATCCGACCGCGGGCCGGCATAGAGCAGGGTCGGCGCATGGTTGGGCGCGGCACGGTAGAGGTTCGGCCCGCTGCTCGGATCGATGAGCCGCGGCGCCGCACCCGAATAGATGATCGACTCGCCGTCGGTCGTGACATACAGGACGTTCGCGGCGCCGACCACGATGCCGTGCTCGACAAGCGTGCTCGGGTCGTCAGGCGTGCCTTCGCCTGCCGACGCGGACGGCGTCGAGAGCCGGATCGGCGCGGACGCGCTCGGCGGCGTCGAGCTCGGCGCGTCGGCGGTGCGGCGCGGTGCGGGATCCCCACACGCGACAAGCGCGAGGAGCAGGAGGGAGGCGCCCCGGGCGCTGGCCCGGGGTCGCCGCCGAACGTCACCAGACAATCCACTTCCCCTGCGTGTGGACCGCGTTCGTCTTGGTCAGGGTCTTGTACACGTCAAAGCTCGGGTCGTAGAAGCGGCCGGTGGAACCGCCGAGGCCGCCCGAGGAATCGGTGTAGTAGACGAGTGGGTCTCGCGTCCCGTCCCACGTGCCGTAGTAGCCGCGGATGACGATCCAGTGCCCGGTGTTGACGGGGTTGCCGGCCGCCCAGCTGGACAGGAAGAACCCGTAGCCCACGTCGTGCGGGGCCACGACGGCGGTGAGCGGCATGCTCCAGCCGGTGATGTCGGTGATCACCTTGCTGTGCCAGTCGGCGCCGCTCACCACCTGGACCTCGGCGTAGCCGAAGCCTGCCGGCAGCCGGCTGCCGGCGTTCATCCCCACCCGCTCGGCGAACGGAGAGGTGCCGCCGTTGGCATCGGTCCTGAGCCAGCGATCCGAGATCTGCTGCTGCGTGAACGCGTTCACGAGGTTGTCGTCGGTGGTGATGCCGCGGGTGTAGTTGATGACCTGCTGCACCGTCGCGGGTCCGCAGTAGAACCACTTGACCTGCTGCCGCGGGCTGACGGCGAGGAAGTCGCTGACGCAGCTGCCCGATCCACTTGGCGCGGCGATCGCCACCGGCCGCGCTGCCCGCCCTGCAGGCGATCGACCCGCGGCGGTGCCGCGGACAAGACGGACGGGCGAGGTGGGGCAGAGCGATCCGCCCGCGGTTGCGGAGGTCGAGCTGCCGAAGCGGGCCGCCACGCGCGCAGCCTGGCGCTCGCGAGCGGCGAGGGCCCGCTGCTCCGCGGACGAGAGCGGGCGGTAGGTGTCGTGACCGGTCGCGGGGCCGGGTGCGACCTCGGCGGTCGGGTCCGCGGCGAAGACGACGGATGGAGCGAGGGCGGTCATGGCCACGGCCGCCGTGAGCAGGGCGAATCGGATGCGAGACATCGCAGCCTCCTGTGCACGCTGATGCGAATGAGCCGATGCATCTGCGTCACGGCGGCGGCGACACCTCTCCTACACGAGCATGGGTCGGCAGGCGCCGACGGATTGCACCGTAGGAAGGGCCGCTTATCTGGGGCTTATCGCGCCGTTAGCCCCGGGAGCGAGGCGTTCAGGCGACTGAGAGCGCGTAGTACGTGCCGGCGGCGAGCAGGGCGGCCACGGCCACGTAGATGCCCGCGCGGACCGCGGGCGGCGCACCACCCTCCGGGTCGAGCGCGGTGCCGTCGGGGCGGCGGAACATCGTCCGGATCGTCGCCACCTGCCGCGGAGGCAGGAAGAAGCCGAGCAGCAGGCCGACGAGCAGCCCCCCGACGTGGCCGGTCCAGCTGATACCGGGGATCGCGAAGGTGAACACGAGATTGACCGCCAGCAGGGTCCCGGCCTGGCCGAGCATGGCCCTCGCCTGCGGCGTGGTGGCGACGCGATGCCGCCGCGGCACCACGAACGCGAGCCCGAAGAGGCCGAAGATCGCGCCCGACGCCCCGGCCGCCGCCTGGTCGGGCGCGGCGATGAGCGTCAGGACGCTGCCCCCGGCGGCGCAGAGGAGGTAGATGACGAGGTACTCGATGTGGCCGTACATCTCCTCGATCAGCGGCCCGAACAGGTTGAGCGCGATCATGTTGAAGGCGATGTGCGCGATGCCGAGGTGGACGAACGCGCTGGTGAAGATGCGCCACCACTCCCCGGCCATCACGTCCGGGCGATCGATGAGGAGCTTCTCGACCAGCGGACCGCCGTTGCCGAAGATGCCCACCTGCCCGCCGCCGGCGAGGATCCAGTCGGCGACGAAGATCGCAACGCAGGCGGCGATGAGCGCCCAGGTCACGATCGGGGTGTAGGTGCCGTAGCGGCCCCGGGCGCGGTTGAACTGGCGGCGCGAGGCGAAGTCGTGGCCGGTCTCCTTGAGAAGCCAGGCGATGCGGTTCGCGATGGCCCCACGCTCCCCCGCCGGCGCGCGGCGATCCGCCTCGCGGTAGGCGGCGATCGCCTCGTCGAGGTTGCCGTCGCGGACGTGCTGCTCGGCGGCGCTCCGCCACCCGATCCACGCTCCGTCGAACGGTCGCCCGGCGGCATCCTGCCACGCGGCGAGCGCGCCAGGCTCGTCATCGGTCCGATAGCGGGCAGTGCCGATCGCCAGCAGCGCGGGGCCGGCGATGGACGGGTCGGCGTTCGTCGCCAGCGGCAGCAGCGCGCGAAGGGCGGCCGCGGGCTCCCCGGCGTCGAGGAGGCGCGTGCCTTCGGCGAGCTGGAGGCGCGCGTCGGGGTCGGTCATCGGTCGGCCATTATGGCGTCAGACGCGAACGACCGCCGAGATGGGCACCTCGGCGGTCGTTTGCCGCCCCCTGGCAGGAGCGGAGCGCACCCGGCGTGGGGACCGGGCGGCATCCAATGGCGCCTACTTCGAGCGGCGCAGGAACTCGAGCACGTCGTCGTACCGGAAGCGCCGATCGCCGCGCTTGCAGACCCGGAAGAACGGAAGCTCACCGCGGTCACCGAGGCGCTTCACGGTGTTCACGTGCAGGTGGAGCATGTCGGCGACCTCGGAGGCCGTCAGCAGCCTGCCTACCTCGTTGCTGATCATTTGTGTACGGTTGTCCTCCACCGGGGCACGAGTGGGGTGACGTGGACAGGAGCGGCCCGACCGGTGTGGTCGATGGGGATCCTGTTCGGATAGTACGGTTGCGGTGCCTTCCGGCTGCCCGGTACGTTCGGGTCACCGATGGGGGTACTTCCGGGAGCTGATGGGCCTGTACGAGCGACATTGCTTCGTCTGCACGAGCGGGGACTGGTGCGGCACGATCGACGGGGACGGCCTCGGCGTGCACGCGCGCCTGAAGGGCCTCGTGAAGGAGCGCGGGCTCGGCGATCGGATCCGCATCAACCACGCGGGCTGCTTCTCCCAGTGCGGCAACGGACCGATGGTGGTCGTCTACCCCGATGACGTGTGGTACGCGGCAGTCACGCCGGCCGATGTCGACGAGATCCTCGAAGCGCACCTCATCGGGGGCGTGCCGGTCGAGCGGCTTCGCTACGATCCCGCAGAGGGTGGGCCGCACAAGCTGAAGCGCGATCCGGACGGACGACCGATCGGCCGCGCGACACCGTGGCCGAGCGCCGGCGGCCATGCCCCCGACGGCGAGGACCGATGAGCGAGCCCGGCGTGCCCGAGGACGTTCGGCGGCTGGTCGACGAGCGCGCAGCGGCCCGAGCGGCGCGGGACTTCGCGCGGGCCGATGTGCTGCGCGACGAGATCCACGCACTGGGCTGGGAGGTCGTCGATGGGCCACGTGGCTCGAGCGTCCGGCCGAAGCTTCCTGCCACGCCCGCCGGAACGGGGTATGCGCGCCCCGAGGACCTCGCAAGCCGCCTCGACGAGCCGGCCACGACCGCGATGAGCGTCGTGGTCGTCGTCGACGACCACCCTGCCGACCTCGACCGCATGCTGAAGGCGCTTGCGGCCCATCCGCCGCGAGGCGCGTGGGAGCTGATCGTGGTCGCCAACGCTCCCCGGGATCCGGTTGACGTCATCGTGGAGCACATCTCCCTGCCCGAGCCCCCGAGCGTCATCGCGACGAGCGAGCGCCTCGGCTGGGCCGACGCAGTGAACGTCGGCATGCGCCGCGCGCGCGGCGGGCTGATCGTCCTGCTCGACACGAGCCTCGAGCCCACGGGGGACTGGGCGACGCCGCTCCGCGCCGCCTTTGACGATCCTGCTGTCGGCCTCGCCGGTGGCTGGGGCGTCCGGAGCCACGACGGCCGCCAGTTCGAGGACGCGCCGGCCGGCGAAGTGGACGCCGTCGAGGGCTACTGCCTGGCGGTGCGCCGCGAGACACTTCGCACGGCCGGCCCGTTCGACCAGAAGTTCCGCTGGTATCGGAACGCCGACCTCGACTTCAGCTTCCAGGTCCGCGACGCGGGCTGGCGGGCGGTGCGGACGCCGGCGCTTCCCTTTGCCCGCCATGAGCACCGCGGCTACACCGCGTTCGACGAGGTGGAGCGGACGCGCCTGTCGAAGCGCAACTTCTATCGGTTCCTGCGCCGGTGGGGCGACCGGCGCGACCTCCTCCTCGACTCGGCGCCAGTGGACGAGCCGCATCACCACCCTGCGGGCGCGCGTGACCATGCCTGAGGCCGATCCGCGGGAGCCGCCGCACCGGGTCCACGTCATGCGTGCATTGCAGCGCCCGGGTCGCATCCTGCTCCCGAACTGGCTGGCGATCACGTTCGGAGGTCATATCTGGACCTGGCGCACGCTCGACGATCGCGAGTTGCGGCACGAGCTCGAGCACGTGCGGCAGTGGCGTCGGTATGGGCTGACGTTCGCGGTCCGCTACCTGCGTGCCTCGCTGCGCTCCTGGCGCGCAGGGACCGGCTGGTACCGCGGCAATGCGTTCGAGGTTGCGGCGCGCGCCGCCGAGGCAGTGCCCGACCGCTAGCCTCGGTGCCCCTCGACGCAGGTGACGCCGCTTGGCCCGACCACCGCGGCGTGGCGCGTTCCTGGCGGGAGGGCGAAGCCCTCGCCGGGGGCCAGGGTGACGGATCCGCGGTCGAGCTCGAACGTGATGCTCCCCGCCGCGCACACGAGCAGCTTCGTGGTCGCGTGAGCGTGCGGCGCATACCGGTCGCCGGGGCCATTCGACCATGCGCCGGGCGTCACCCCGAGCTCGCGGAGGTAGTCGGCCACCGTCTCGACGGTGACCGGCACGCCGGCCGGCACACGGAGCGCCGCGAGGGGCGTCCCCGCCTCGCTCACCGCAGGACGAGCTCCATCCGCTGCACGAGCACCCCGCCCTCCACGCGGACCCCCGCCGCGACGTGGTCGAGCGGGGCGAGATTCGGTCGGATGAAGGTGTCGAACTCGGACCGCGCCTCGGGCGGGATCTGAGCCGCAACCGCCGCCACGATGCCCGCCAGGTCGAGGTACGCCGTCGGGGCGGTGGCGCCGCCCCCGACGGTGGCGACGGCCGTCATGAAGCGCGACGACGACGCCAGCGACGACCCAGCCGCGAGCGCGATGAGCGCATCGGGTGCAGACGCATCGCCGACGGTGATCATCACCGCGTCGTCGCCGACCGCGAAGGCGACCGTCGGGCTGTTGCTCAGCGCCGGCGCCTCGATCGTCGTGACCGGCACGCCGCCGGCCTCATGGTGCCTCACCACCAGTTGGGTCCCCTCGTCGTGCGCCATGCGCACAAGAGCATCGGTGAGCTTGGCGAGCTGGACGCCTGCGGCGGACGGGTCGGCCGTGAGAAGCACGAGCCCACCCGATGGCCCGCCGGCACCAGCGGTGACGTAAGCAGCGCCGTCATCCGCCCAGCTGAAGAGGTCGGCGAGCGGGAAGCCGACCGCATCCTGGAACGCGGCTCGCCAGTCGGCGGTGGGAGTCGCCGGGTCGGTCCCCAGCGCCGCGAGCATGCCTTCGATCGCGGTGCCCAACGTCTTCCCCACCTTCGGCAGCGTCACGTATCCGAGCGCGTCGCCCGGGATCCGCTCCGCAAGCGGCTCGGACAGCGTGGTCGGCGGGCCGTTGGACGCCAGGCTGGCGGCGGTCGCGACGACGCGGTCCGCCTCGAGCGACAGGGCCTCGGCGACACGGCCCGTCGTCGTGATGTTGGGCAGGCCGCTGATCGGACCGAGGCGCGCCCGCAGCGCCGCGAACAGCGGGTCCGGTGTCGACGACCGCCAGCCCGATCCGTGGGCTCGGGAGCGCCGCGACGAGGCGGCCCACCTCGGCGTCGGTCGCGAGCGAGCTCGACCCGCGGTGCGTGGCAAGCAGCGCGCCGACGACGTCGCTACCGGTCCCGACGATGATCGCGTCATCGGCGACGGCGTATGCCATCTCCGCATTCGCGACCGATCCACTCGCCCCGGGCGGGACGACGAGCGACCAGACGGTGGTGCCATCCACGGTGGACGACGTGAAGGTCGTGCCTTCGTCGGCGGCGAGCTGGCGCAGGTGGTCGGTGAAGGCCACCGCCGCGCTCCGATCTCGGCTGCCGACGACGACCGCGACCTCCGGCACGGCGGACGGCATCGTGCCGCCCTCGAGGGCCGCGAAGTCGGGCCAGCTCGGCATGATGAGTGCCGCCGTGCCGGACATCCAGGTGGCGATGTCGCGGCGGTAGGTGAACGGCGCCTTGCCATCGGCGAGCAGGCCGTCGACCCAGTCCGCGAAGCCGCTGCCGAGGACGACATCGGAGTCGAGCGCAGGCCAGCGCGACAGCAGCGCTTCGAAGTTCGCGCGCTGGTTGCCGGGCAGGGAGACATCGAGCTCGGCGTACATCGCGGCGTCGGCCGGCGCCCAGCCGGCGAGCCTGCCGGCACCCGCGCCGGCGCGTCCACCGAGCAGGTACGCGCCCACGACGCCACCCATCGCGATGGTGAGGGCGGCGACGGCCACGGCCAGCGGCCGCATCCAGCCGCGACGCGGGGTGCGCGCGCTCGGGCGGAGGTCGCCCGTCTCGACGATCATCGGTTCGGTTCCCCTCGGGAGCTCGGGTTTGAGGTGGCCGGAGGATAGGCCTCCTGCGGAGGTTCTGCCATCCCCCGATCGTCCAATTGCGGTGCGTGCGCGCCGACGGCGCCTGTCGCGCGGCCTAGCGCGCCGCGGCCTGTCCGCCCAGCCGCTGGGCGAGGTAGACCGGCACCACCGACAGCAGGATGAGGAACACGGCCACCACGTTGACGACCGGCAGCGCGTTCGGGCGCTGGATGGCCGAGAGCACCCAGAGGGGCACCGTGTCGACGCCGGCCCCGGCGGTGAAGTTCGTGACGATGACCTCGTCGAAGCTCAGCGCAAAGGCGAGCAGGCCGCCGGACAGGAGCGCGGTCCGCATCGAGGGCAGGAACACGTGGACGAACGTCTGCCACGTGTCGGCCCCGAGGTCCATCGAGGCCTCCTCCAGGGAGCGGGCGGTGCGGCGGAGGCGGGCGATGACGTTGTTGTAGGCGACGACCACGCAGAAGGTCGCATGACCGATGACGATCGTCAGCAGCCCGAGCGGAATGCCGACCGTGCTGAACGTCTCGGAGAGCGCGACGCCGGTGACGACGCCCGGCAGCGCGATCGGCAGGATCACGATGAAGCTGACCGCCTCTCGCCCGAAGAATCGGTAGCGCTGCACAGCGAAGGCCGCCAGCGTGCCGAGCACGAGCGCGATGGCGGTGGCGAAGGTGGCCGCCAGGATCGAGTTGACGAACGCGCCGCGCACCGACCCGTCCGCGAGGGCGCGCTCGAACCAGCGCAGGCTCAGCCCGGGGATCGGCCACGACTGGATGTTGCTGGCGTTGAACGCATACAGCGCGATGAGGAGCAGCGGCGCGTAGACGAAGACGAGCACGACCGCCGTCGCGACGCGCAGCCCGATCCGTACCCAGGCCGACTCGTTCACAGCGACTCGAAGGCGCCGGTCCGCCGCGCGACGAGGAGGTAGACGACGATCGCGATGACCGGCACGGTGGCGATGGCCGCCGCGAGCGGCAGGTTCGGCACGCCGAGGGTGTCGTAGATCGCGTTGCCGAGCAGACGCGTGTTCGACACGAGCTGCGGCGTGATGTAGTCGCCCAGGGTGAGGCTGAAGGTGAAGATCGAGCCGGCGATGACGCCGGGCAGGGCGAGCGGCAGGATCACGCGCCGGAACGTCATCCCCGCCCGACCGCCGAGGTCGGACGAGGCCTCGACCAGGGACTCGGGGATGCGCTCGAGCGCGGCGAAGATGGGCAGGACCATGTACGGCAGCCACAGGTAGGTGAAGACGATGAGGAGCGCCCCCTCCCCGAGCCCCGGCCCGTCGATGCCGAACGGCTGGAAGAGCCAGTCGACGATGCCGTTGCCGAGCAGCATCGTGCGCCACGCGTAGATCTTCACCAGGTAGCTCGCCCAGAGCGGCATGAGGACGGCGACGAGCAGCGCGCCTCGCACCTGCGGGCGCGCGACGCGCGCCATGTAGTACGCGATCGGGAAGGCGAGCGCGATGCAGATGAGCGTGACTGCCACGGCCAGCGCGATGGTTCGCAGCGTGATGGTGCGGTACACCTCGGTCGTCGCCAGGGCGGCGAAGTTGTCGAACGTGAACTGGAACGTGACGCCGCCGGTGAACGAATCGTGGGTGAGGAAGGCGTTCGCGAACAGGACGGCGAGCGATCCCAGGTAGGCCAGCACGAGCCAGAGAAGCGGCGCCGCCAGCAGCAGCCGCAGCTGCAGCCGCGGGTGGGCATAGAGAAAGCGCGCGGCACGGCGCATCGGTCCGGCTGAGCCGGCCTGGGTGACGCTCACGGGACGCATCGCGTTGGTGCCCCGGATCCGATCGTCGGACCCGGGGCACCGGGATGCTGGATCGGCCTCATCGGTCCGTCAGGAGCCGGTGATGTCCGTCCATGCGGTCGTCCAGTCGCCGAAGTCCTTGCAGACCGCGCCGCGATTGTCGCCGCATTCCTTGAGGGGGGTGGTCCAGTAGTAGATCTTGCTGTAGTACGACTCATCCGTGGCATGGACCTTGTCGCAGTGCCCCGGATCGAGCGTCTCCGCCTTCGCGCAGGCAGCCGCGCTGGTCGGGGCCTCGCCGAACCAGACGGTCGCCTGGGCGTTCGCGTCCGGGCTGGCCATCCAGTCCATCCACATGTACATGCAGTTCGGGTGCTTCGCGGTGGAGCTGATCATCCAGGTATCCGACCAGCCGGTCGCGCCCTCGGATGGGATCGTCTGGCCGATCGGCTGATCGGTCAGCAGGTTCGCCTGGTACGGCCAGCTCGTGCCGGCGAGCGAGTCCTTCGAGGTGAAGCTCTGCATCTGCTCCTCGGCCGTGCTCCAGTACTGGCCGACGATCTTCTTCTGGTCCTTGAGGAGCTTGACCGCGGCATCGAACTGGGCCTGGTCGAGCTCGTAGGGATTCGTGATCTTCAGATCGGCGTTATGGGCCTTCAGGTACATCGCAGCGTCCGCAATGTAGATGGCCGAGTTGTAGATGCTGATCTTGCCCGCCGCCGGGGAGTCGGCCTTGAAGACGACGTCCCAGCTCGTCGGGGCGGTCGTGAACGTATCGGTGTTGTAGAGAAGGAGGTTCGCGCCGCGGCCGTGAGGCACGCCGTAGGGAACGCCGTTGACGCTGTTGTAGTCCTTCAGCTTCAGGCTGTCGAAGATGTTCGCGTAGTTCGGGATCAGGGCCGGGTTGATGGGCGAGACGAGGCCGGCGGCGATGAGGCGCTTCGTCGCGTCGCCCGACGCGGACACGCCGTCGTACGCACCGGACTGCATCAGCTGCACCATGTTCGCCGAGTCGGTCCCGTCCTGGGTCTTGACCTTGCAGCCGGTCTTCGACTCGAACGGCGTCACCCAGTCGTAGTTCGGGTCGTTGTCACCCCGCTCGGCGTAGCCGGTCCAGATGACGAGGTCCACCTCACCCTCACCGGCGCCGAGCGATGCCTGGGCGGTGTGCGACGCGGTGCCGCCCTGGCATGCGGCCAGGACGACGATCAAGCCGGCAACGGCCGCCAGCAAGCGCAGGTTGTGCATGGTTCCTCCGTTTCGTGCGTTGGGCGTTGGTTCTCGCAGATCCGTGATGCTCAGCCGCCCGCGAGCGGCAGGACGTGGCGTCGATGCCAGATGAGCCGCACCGCGCGGCCCTTGGCGGCCAGGACCTCCATCGAGGAGGTCTCGAGGTTCTGCTGCGTGACGACGAGATCGCCGCCGTCGTCGAGGGTGACGAGGTAGCGGGTGTCCGACCCGAGGTACACGACATCGCGCACCTCGCCGAGCGCCGACAGCTCGTCGTCGGCGACCCGGGCATCCGGCTCGGCGAGCCGGATCTTCTCCGGTCGGACGGTGAACGTTCCACCCTGACCGATGACCGATGCCGCGGCCGCCCCGGTCAGCAGGTTCGACGTCCCCACGAAGCCGGCCACGAACGGCGTCGCGGGCCGCTCGTACACCTCGGCCGGCGATCCCACCTGCTCGATCCGGCCGCGGTTGAAGACCGCCATCCGGTCGCTCATCGTCAGCGCCTCCTCCTGGTCGTGGGTCACGTAGATGAACGTGATCCCGACCTGCTGCTGGATCGCCTTCAGCTCGATCTGCATCTCCTGCCGCAGCTTGAGGTCGAGCGCGCCGAGCGGCTCGTCGAGGAGCAGGACGCGCGGCCGGTTGACGAGCGCCCGTGCGAGCGCGACGCGCTGCCGCTGTCCGCCGGAGAGCTGGGCCGGACGGCGACGCCCGAACTCGCCGAGCCGCACCATCTCGAGCGCCTCCGCCACGCGCCGCTCACGTTCCGCGCCGTTCACCTTCCGCACCATCAGGCCGTAGGCGACGTTGTCGCCGACCGTCATGTGCGGGAAGAGCGCGTAATCCTGGAAGACGGTGTTCACGTCGCGCTCGAACGGCGGGACACCGGTGACGTCGCGGCCGTCGAGCAGGATCCGACCGGAGGTCGGCCGCTCGAAGCCGGCGATCATGCGCAGCGTCGTCGTCTTGCCCGAGCCTGACGGGCCGAGCATGCTGAAGAACTCGCCGCGGCCGATCGTGAGGTCGACGCCGGCGACCGCCTCGACATCGGCGTAGGACTTCCGCAGGTCCTCGAGCGTGACCGCTGCGGGCGCGGCGATCGGCCCCGACCGGTCGGCGGCAGTCATCGAGAGCTCGGGTGCCGGTTCAACGGCCACGTGTCCCTTTCGAGCATGACGGGCAGGCCGGATCGCATCCGGCGACTCGGCGCCCCGTCGTTGCGGCTCGCTCGCATGCTGCCGATTCGCCGCTGCCCGTGTCAAGCCAATATCTGCAGGTTCCGCCACGGAGGCGGCAGGAGCCTGCGAGATCCGCGGGAAATCGGGCCTGCACGGCGCGATTCAGCGACCGACGCGATCGCGCGCGGCGGCTGCTAGGCTCGCCGCCGATGGGCGGAGTACTCGGAATCCTCGCCAGCCTGGCCGGTGCCGCGAGCTTCGGCTCGGGCGACTTCGCCGGGGGTCTCGCCTCCCGGCGTGCGGGCGGCCTCGCGGTCGCGGCGGCGGCGCAGGTCGTTGGCCTGAGCGCGCTCGTCGTGGGCCTCGTCGCGCTGCGCCCGCCGCTCCCCGGCACGGATGGCTTCCTCATCGGCCTGGCGGCCGGCGTCGCCGGCGGAGTCGGCCTGGCGGCGCTGTACGTCGGGCTGGCGATCGGCGCGATGGGGCTCGTGGCGGCGCTCTCCGGCCTCGGCTCGGTGACGGTGCCGGTCGTGGTGGGCGCGGTGGCGGGCGTCGTCCTCTCGCCGCTCCAGCTGCTCGGCGTCGGGATGGCCGGCCTGGCCGCGATGGCCGCCGGCGGCGCGTCGCGTGAAGGCGTCAGCGGCCGCGCCCTCGTCCTCGCCGGGGTCGCCGCGCTCGCGTTCGGGTCGTGGTACGTGCTGCTCGACCTCGCGGCGAAGGCGGGTGACCCGCTGTGGGGGCTCGTCATCAGCCGCGCGACGTCGGCGGTCCTCATCGGCGCGATCGCGCTCGTCGGTGGGCGTGCCGCGGGATTGCGACCGGTGGCGGCACTGGTCGTCCTCGCCGGCCTGCTCGACGTCGGCGGCAACGTCCTCTACGTCGTCGGGCGCTCGCAGATCCCGGTCGGCCTGGCCGCCGCGCTCACCGGGCTCTATCCGCTCGGGACGATGCTGCTCGCGCGATTCGTGCTGAAGGAGGCGCTGCCGCCGCTCGGGCTCGTCGCCGTCGGGCTGGCCATCGGCGCCGTCGCGCTCATCTCGCTCGGGTGAGTCTCACCGGACGCGGGCCGCCGGCACGGGGCGGCGAAAGCCTCCCCCGGCGCGCCCGATAAGCGGCCGGTAAGCCGCGGATAAGGGGCCGTGCGCTTCCCTGCCCACCCAAGCTCCGGTGCCGATGCCGGGGCGCAGAGGTGGAGGTGCGAGCCGTGCGCTCATTCCTGTGCCGCTGGGCACGCCGCGCGACCCCGTGGCTGCTCGTCGGCTTCTTCGCATGCACCACCGGCGGTGGGTTCCCGCATTGATCGCCGTCCGGCCGGCGGCGTCCCGACGGGTATCATGCCGGCACCCATTCCGCCCCCTCGCAGAGCCTCGAGCACCGCCGACCCATGACGTTCGATCGCGTCCCGATCGTCGAGCACGCCCTCGACGCCGCGCTGGCGTCGCTCCCCGCGCCCGCGAGCCGGCTCGCGCCCGCCGATCCCGTCACGCCCTCCGCGACGCTCGCGGTGTCGACGGCGATCGGCCTGTTCGAAGACATGGTGCTGAGCCGCTCGCTTGACGTCGCCGCGCGCGAGCTCAAGAAGACGAACCGCAGCTTCTACACCATCGGCTCCGCCGGACACGAGGTGAACGCGGTGCTGGGCGCACAGCTGCGGCTCACCGACCCCGCGTTCCTCCATTACCGGTCGGGGGGGCTGATGATGGCCCGCGCGCGCCAGCTGCCCGGCTCGACGCCGGCGTTCGACGCGCTGCTCGGCATCGTGGCGTCGTCCGAGGATCCGATCTCCGGCGGGCGCCACAAGGTCTGGGGCAGCCGCGCGCTCTGGGTCCCGCCGCAGACGTCTACGATCGCGAGCCATCTGCCGAAGGCGACCGGGACGGCGTTCAGCCTGGCCCGCTCGCGCCGGATGGGCGTCGCGACCGACCTGCCGAGCGACGCGATCGTGGTCGCCTCGTTCGGCGACGCGAGCGCGAACCACGCCACCGCGCTGGCGGGCATCAACACCGCCCGTTACGCGGCGCGGCTCGGCCTGCCGTGCCCGATCCTCTTCGTCTGCGAGGACAACGGGATCGGGATCAGCGTGCCGACCCCGCCCGGCTGGATCGCGGAGAGCTTCGGGTCGCTCCCCCACCTGCGCTACCTCCTGGCCGACGGAGAGATCGACGAGGTCTGGGCAACCGCCGCCGAGGCGATCGGCCACGTCAGGCGCACCCGCCAGCCGGCATTCCTCCACCTCCCGACGATCCGCCTCTGGGGCCACGCGGGTTCGGACGCGGAGCAGGTGTATCGCACCGCCGCGGAGATCGCCGAGGTCGAGGGCCGTGATCCCATCGTCCGCACCGCGCGCCGGCTCATTTCGCTCGGTGCGGCGCGCCCCGAGGAGCTGCGGGCGATCGTGGCCGACACCCGGGACCGCGTCGGGCGCGCGGCGGAGGAGGCGACGCGGCGGCCACGGCTCACGACGACAGCCGAGGTGGTGGCGCCGCTCGCGCCCTCGCACCCCGAGCGTGTTGCCGCGCGCGCCGCGGCCGGCAACCTGACGGCCCAGGCACGGCGCGAGCTGTTCGTCGATGCGCTGCCGGAAGCAGCGACGAACCCGAACGCCAGGACCCTTGCCGGCTGCCTGAATGCCGCCCTGACCGACGAGATGGCCCGCCGGCCGGACCTGCTGCTCTTCGGCGAGGACGTCGCGCGCAAGGGCGGGGTCTACAACGTGACGAGCGGCCTCCAGCGCCGGTTCGGTGCCGCCCGCGTGTTCGACACGCTGCTGGACGAGACCTCGATCCTCGGCATCGCCCAGGGCGCGGCGCACCTCGGGCTCCTCCCCGTGCCGGAGATCCAGTACCTCGCCTACCTGCACAACGCCCTCGACCAGCTCCGCGGCGAGGCGGCCTCGCTCCAGTTCTTCAGCAGCGGCCAGTTCCGCAACCCGATGGTCGTGCGCGTCGCCGGGCTGGCGTACCAGAAGGGGTTCGGCGGCCATTTCCACAACGACAACAGCATCGGTGCGCTGCGGGACATCCCGGGCCTGGTGCTGGCCGTGCCGGCCCGGGGCGATGACGCGGCCCGCATGCTGCGCGGCGCGGTCGCCATGGCGCAGGAGGACGGTCGGGTCGTGGTCTTCCTCGAGCCGATCGCCCTCTACCACGAGAAGGACCTGCATACCGATGGCGACGGCGGCTGGCTGACCACCTATCCCTCGCCGCCGTCGACGCTCCTCCCCGGCGAGGTGGGCGTCTACGAGCCCGACGCGAGCGACCTGCTCATCGTCAGCTACGCGAACGGCCTCCGCCTCTCCCTCCAGGCGGCGCGTCGCCTCGCCGCGGAGCACGGGGTGCGCGCCCGTGTCATCGACGTGCGATGGCTGAACCCGCTGCCCGTCGAGGCGATTCGCGAGCACGCCGCCTCGTGCGGGGCGGTGCTTGTCGTCGACGAATGTCGCGCCACCGGAGCAGGGATCGCCGACGCGGTGATCGCGGACCTGGTCGAGCATGCCGGGCGGCGTGGCGGGATCGGCTCGGTCCGGGCGGTCGACTCGTTCGTGCCGCTCGGCACCGCCACGAGCGCCGTCCTCGTCGACACCGACCAGATCGTGGCCGCCGCGGTCGCGCTCGCCGGCGCGCGAGACCGCGCCGCCGCATTGGCATGAGGGCGACGCGCGGGATCCTCGTCCTCGCCGGCCGAGGCCCTGGTGCCACCGCCGGCCGCGGGACGCTTCCCGCGCATCACGACTGGGTCGAGCATACCGACGAGCTGCGGGCGGCCCTGAGCTTGCCCGGCCTCGCCGGGCTCGATGTCGCTCCGTTCGACCCGGCGCTCCATCTCCAGCCGATCCATGCCCTGCCGCTGGCGTGGCTGTCCGGGATGCTCGACGCGGAGCGCGCGGCGCTCGACCACGGCATCGCGGCGGTGCTCGGCAATGGCATCGGCTTCGTCACCGCCCTGACGGCGACGGGCGTGATCGGCTTCGACGACGGGTTCGCCTACGTCCAGGAGCTCGGGCGCCTTCAGCAGCGGCCGCTTCCGGGCGGCGGTCACGGCGGCCAGGTGATCTATCCCCGCACCGACGAGGCGTGGCGCCCGGACGCGGCGCTGGCGGCGAGCGTGGCGGCGACCATGACGGGCGCGGGCGGGAACGGGCGTGGCTCGGTCTACGAGAGCGTCGAGCTCGGTGCCTTCGACGTCCTCGCCGGCGACGACGCGGGGGTCGAGCGCCTGCTCCGCCACCTCGCCCCGGTCCGCGTCGGCGAGCGGCGCTATCCGCTGCGGCTGCCGCTCCAGGCGCCCGATCACACCCCGCTCGCCGCGCACCTCGTGCCGGAGCTCGCCGCGCGGATGGCGCGCGCGGGATGGGAGCGCCCGCAGGTCACCCTGATCGACGGAACGGGGCGGCGCTGGACGCCGTGGTCCACCGATCCGGCGGCCCTCGCGGCCTACGCGCTCGGCCCGTTCCTGACGACCCCGTATCGCTTTGCCACCGCCCTTCGCGTCGGGCTGCGCGAGGAGGCGCCCGACCTGCTCGTTGTTGCCGGCGCCGGTACCGGGCTTGGTGCGCTGTGCGGCCAGGCGATCGTGGCCGAGGGATATCGGGGGATCCGCACGCGCGCGGATTTCGAGCGCGCGCAGGCGAGCGATCCCATCGTCCTCAGCATTCGCCGCTGACCGACCGGCCGTGCCGCCCGTCGTCCTGCGCCGCACCCGGGTCCCGCTGCCGCTCGACGCCGCCGGCGCGGACGCCGAAACGACGATCCCCCTCACGGTGACCCTCGACTTGCCACGGACGCTCAGCCCGGTTGCCCACGGGCACGGCGATCCGACGATCCGGATCGGCGCGCACGAGGCATGGCGCGCGTGGCGGACGACCGACGGCCCGGCCACGCTCCGCGTCCGCATCGGGGGCGGCGTGATGGAGGCACGTGGCTGGGGGCCGGGCGCCGCCGCGGCGGTGGAGGCCGCCGGCCGCCTCATCGGGCTCGCCGACGCGCCGGAGGCCTTCGTGCCGGCGAACCGGTTGCTCGCGGATCTCGTCCATCGGTTCCCGGGCCTCCGGCTGCCGGCCTCGGGGAGCGTGATGGGCGCCCTGGTGCCTGCCATCCTCGAGCAGAAGGTCACCGGGATCGAGGCGCGCAGGACGTGGCGCGCCCTGCTCCGCGAGCACGGGGAGCCAGCGCCCGGGCCGGCTGGCGTGGCCGGCATGCGCATCGTCCCCGACAACGATGTGCTGGCGCGGATCCCGTCGTTCACCTGGCATCGGCTCGGGATCGAGCGCCGTCGCGCCAGCCTCGTTGGCCGCGTGGCACGGCTCGGCGACCGCCTGGAGGCGGAGCCGCCCGAGCGCGCGACAGTGCGCCTGCGGGCCATCCCCGGCATCGGGCCGTGGACGATCGCCGAGGTCGCCCGGGTGGCATGGGGCGATCCCGACGCGGTCAGCGTGGGCGACTTCCATCTCCCCTCCCTCGTCGCCTGGGCGCTCGCCGGCGAGCCACGGGCCGACGATGCGCGGATGCTCGAGCTGCTCGCACCGTTCGCCGGGCAGCGCGGTCGGGTGCAGCGGCTGCTCGAGGTGAGCGGCATCGGCATGCCACGTCGCGGGCCGCGCATGACCCCCGGCGACATCCGGGCGATCTAGACGAGCAGACCGATGCGCATCGCCCTGGCGACGGTCGGCACCACCGGCGACGCGCGGCCGTTCGGCGCGCTCGCCGCGACGCTCGTCGCGGCAGGC
Organism: uncultured Chloroflexia bacterium; assembly: GCA_963825905.1. Lineage (GTDB taxonomy): Bacteria > Chloroflexota > Limnocylindria > QHBO01 > QHBO01 > JAICQM01. The sequence goes on from CAWGUL010000002.1 coordinate 103,505, forward strand.
CACGAGGTGACGGCGATCTCGTGGGATCTCCATGCCGCCGACCTTTGCGGACAGCGGCGCGCGGTTCGTCGCCGCTGGCCCATCGACGACGGACGCGATGGTCCGCGCCACCGCCGTCGCCGCGGCCGCGGCCCGCACCCCGCTCGACCAGGTCGCGGTGCTGCGCGACTTCCATCTCCGCGACGCGGTGCGCCACCACGGGGAGCTCCGAGCGGCCCTCCGCGGCCATGACGCGGCGGTCATCCACGGCATCCATGCGCTCGCCATCGCCGCGGCCCGCGACGAGGGGATCCGCTACGCCACGGCCGCCTTCGACCCGGTGCTGCTGCCGACCGCCACCGCGCCGCCCGCCGGCATGCCGTCGCTGGGGCCGCTGAATCGCGGCACGTGGTGGCTCCTCGACCGGATGCTTGCCCGTCACGATCGCGCGCTCGCCGAGGCGCTGCACGCGGCCGGCTCGGGCTCGGCCGGCCAGCACCTCTTTCGCGACCGATCGCCGCTGCTCCATCTCGTGGCGGCCTCACCCCTCCTGGCCCCACCGCCGCGGGACCTGCCACCCCACGTGGTGTTCACCGGCGCGTGGGTGCCCGCCTCGGCTCCGCGTCCGCTTCCCGACGAGGTCGACGCGTTCCTCGATGCCGGCGAACCGCCGATCCTCGTGACGTTCGGATCGATGAGCACGGGCATCGACGCGGAACGCATCGCCCGCGCCGCGGCAAGCGCCGCCGGGCAGCGCGTGATCGTCCACGCCCCGGGCGCCACCGCGGCGGCCGAGCCGGACGCGCTCACCGTCACCGGCGAGGTCGACCACCGGGCACTGCTGCCGCGGGTCGCCGCCGTCATCCATCACGGCGGGGCGGGGACGACGCACGCGGTCGTCGCCGCCGGGCGGCCGTCGGTGGTGGTGCCGCACGTCGGCGACCAGCGCTACTGGGCAGCGCGCCTCACCAGCCTCGGCGTTGCCCCGCGTCCGCTCGAGGTGAAGGGCCTCGAGCCTGCCGCGCTCGCCGAGCGCATCAGGGAGGCGACGGCGCCCGCGATGGTGGCTCGAGCCCGGGAGCTCGGTGCACGGGTCGCGGCCGAAACGGGCAACGCGACAGCCGCTCGCCTCATCGGCGAGCGGCTGGGCTGAGGAGGGTCGGGGCCGGCCGGGTGGCCGGCCGCTCCATCGGTCAGGCGGCCCGCCGGACCTGGACGGCAACCGTGGTGGCGAGGGCCACGAGGTAGACGATCCCGACCCCGTTCGCGACGTCGAGCGCATCCCGCGATCCGCCGGCGACGACGAGCATGATGCCCACTGCCGTGGCCAGCAGGGTGCCGGTGCCGCCGACGACGACGGCGATCCGCTTGCCCCAGCGGCCGCCGTCGAGGACGGCGAGCGCGGCGACGAAGCTGAGGGCGCCGGCGCCGACGAAGACCGGCCAGAAGGGTGCGAGCTGCTGGGCGAGGGCCATGTCGCTCGCGGAGACCGGCAGGTGCTGCTGCGCGACGACGGACAGGGCCAGCGGGAAGGCCATGCCGACGGCGACGAAGATCAGGCCCATCAGCGAGAAGCTGACGGCGGCCACGATGGCCGCGACGGTGGAGAGGCGGCTGCCGCTCGGGACGGGGATGCTGACGGGAGTGGCGGTGGAACTGGTCATCTGAGTGAAGCCTCGGGTGCTTGCAGTGCCGACCACGCGGCCCTTGGTGCACCCTTACCCTGCGGTCCGTGCCAACGGGGCGCGTCGGCCGAGACGACGCCGCGCCCTACGTCGTTCGTCGCCTCGTTCGGCACGCGCCATGCAGGGTTGACCCGCATGTGTCTGACCTGTGGCTGCATGGATGCTCATCTGGAGATGGGCGAGGCCAACATCACCTACGACGACATCAAGAAGGCAGCGGATGAGAACGGCCGCTCCGTGGCGGAGACGCTCGACATCGTCGACCGCACCGTCGCGAAGGACCGTGGGGAGCACAAGGAGGAATACGCCTAGGGACGGCCGCGGCTACTCCGCCAACTGGATCCCCATCGCGGCTGCCAGCTCGCGCGCATCTGTCCCGACGCCGAACAGCGTCGCCGATGCCTGCGTGCGCTGCCAGAGCGAACCGATGAAGTACAGGCCCGGCAGCTCCGCGACGCCCGCCCGCTGGCGCGGGAAGCCCAGCTCGTCGGTGATCGGCGCCTCGATCCAGCCGTAGTCGCGCACATAGCCGGTCGTCCACAGCACGCTCGCGATCCCCTCCTTCGCGAGGTCCAGCATCTGTGGGACCGGCGGTTCGAAGGTGACCGGCTGCCGGTCGTCGGGCGGCGCGTCGATCCCGGCGCGCTCGATATACGCGTCGAACTGGGCCTGGAAGCGCTCCGCGAAGAACCGGTCTGCGAAGGCGAGCTTTGCCGGCAGGTCGTCGGAGAGGGCCAGCCGCTCCCCGTCGGCGCCCTCGATGCGACCGAGGAGCGTCATCGACCCGTCGGCGGCATAGGCGCGCAGGTTCGTGTCGTGCCCGCCGTCGTGGCCGGAGAGGTGGGGGTTCGCCATGAGCCGCATCCGCGGGTCCGGCAGCTCCTCGACCGCCGGCAGATGCACCCCGTGGCGCGGTCCATCGGTCAGGAGCGCATGCATCCAGCGGAAGAAGTCGCGCCCGCGGTAGCGCCTCGGGATGCGTCCGGCGGTTCCGACCGACAGGAACACGTGCCGCCCGGCCGCGCGCAGCTCCTCGGCGAGCTGGACGCCCGACTGGCCGGTGCCGACGACGAGCACGCCACCCGGTGGCAGGTCATCGGGCCGGCGGTAGGCGTGGGAATGGACCTGGTGGAGCCGCCCCGGCAGCGACGCGCCGAGCGGCGGGATGCGCGGCGCATGGAAGCCGCCGGTCGCCACCACGACGCTACCGGCGGAGATCGCGCCGTCGGTCGTCTCGACGTCGAAGCCGCTCGATGGACGAGGCATCACGCGGCGCACCTCGGTGGCCAGGGCGACGGGCGCGCCGATCTTCTCCGCGTAGCCGGCGACCCTCGCGATCAGCTCGTCGCGCGGCATGAAGCCATCCGGATCCGGCCCTGCGTACGGATCACCGGGGAACGAGGCCGACCAATTCGGGGTGACGAGCTGGAAGGCGTCCCATCGGTCCTGCCAGCCGCCGCCGAGCGTCCGTCGGCGGTCGAGCACGACATGGTCGCGCCCACCCTGTGCGAGGTACCAGCTCATGGTCAACCCGGCCTGGCCGGCACCGATGACGACCGTGTCGACGCTGGATGGGAGCGCCACGCAGCTTCTCCGTGCGAGGGCGGGTGCGGGGTCGAATGGCGTCCCCGGCAGGATTCGAACCTGCGACCGGCGGTTTAGAAATGTCCCGCCGAGCGTCCGGGGACGTCCGCTAGCGTACGCGATCGTGCTCAGGAATGGCCATCTCGCTGGCGACCGTCCGTCGGCGCTGCTACCAGCCGTTGCTACCACAGCCTTGGCCAGTAGGCTAGCGCTCTGTCTTTGCACGGCTCGCGTCCCGAGCACGATCGCGACCAGCGCCAGGTATGCGAGCACGCCAAGCACGGTTGCCGTGAGCGCCGCCTCGGGAATGTCTCCGAAGACCCACCGCTCCGAGAACGCGCAGGGAACATGGGCACCGGGCCGAACGGGTTCGCCGCACCGGGCTTTCCGCCGCGAGGACGCATTCGTAACCGCGGGCCACGAGGGTGCTCACCGCCGGAATGTGTGCCGGCGCCACGCGCCACGCGAAGCTGCCGATCGCAAGCGCTAGCGCGATCGCCGCGATGAGACGCACTGAGCGCGTCCCGGCGAGGGAATTCACCGCCGGCCGACCCCCGACGGGGGCCGCTTCGGGAAGCCTCGTTGCAGGCGGACGTCATCGAGCAGCGCCTCGAGTGCGCTCACCGGGTCATGGCCCTGTCCGAGCGCCTGTAAAGCCACGCTCCCCGGATGCCTGGGCGAGCCAGCTATTGGGCGCCTTGCCCCGCGATACGCCAGCGACGGTGCCCGCCGTGCCGAGCGCGATCTGCACTTCACGCCACGCATCTTCAACGCCCGTTGGATCGCTAAGCCGCGTCCAATCGTCGAGGTCGTATGTCGCTTCGTAGGGTCTAGGCGCGGCATGGCACCAATGCTAGCGCCGGCGCGGCCCTAGAGCCGGTCCATCGACAGCCTGCCCGCGCGTCGCGGCGTAGTACCTTCGAAGCGCCGCACGCAGAGATGGCGTATTCAATGCCCGCGCCGTCGCGCCGCAGCTCCGCCTTGACCCGTTCGCCGCCGGGTGCTCGTGAACGACGCTCACCCGCCCGTTGCCCGAGCTGATGAGGTGCCATTCGATCTCCACCCGCCCATCCTGCGCCTCGGCACGTCAAATGCCCATAGGCCGGCTGGGGGAACGTCGAAGCGGACCGGCCGCGTCGGGGGAACGAACGCGACGGTCGCTCGGGTTCACGTTACCGGAGTCGAGCGGCTAGCGATCGCCTCCCAGCTCCACGGCAGCCGGCGCCGGATGGCTTCGGTCAGCATGTCGGCGACCTGGGGCACGAGCTCGGCCGCGACCTCGTCGATCATCCGCTCCCAGGCCACGACGCCGGGATGCTCTTCGTACTGGGCGGCGCGGACGGCATCCGTGATCGCCGGCGGCGCGGCCTCGGCGACCGCGTTCGCGATCCGTCTGCAGCTGCTCAACCGCGGTCGCGTGGTCCGCGATGCGCGGCTGCTCGGTGACGGTGATGGGTGGGTAGGTGGTCGCGGTTGCCATCGGTTAGTCCTCCGCATTCCCTTCCGGGAATGCTGATGGCCGCCGACCTGGGATCAGCAGGCGGCGGCCATGAAAAGAGACCGCTGATCCCGGTCGCCGAGCAGCGTACCATGGCAGCGCCGGACGTAAGGGGATGCAGCCACGATGACCCAGCGGCCTGCCTTTCGGCGCTCGCCGTCCCCCCGGTGCCGCCAACGCCACGGCCGATGCCCGAGACGCGCACCCCTACTTCCCCCAGACCCACGGAACCGCGGCCGCGTCCCGCTCGGCACCGCCCACGCCAACACCGCGATGACGAAGCGCCCAGACCTGCCCGCTAGCGGGATCAAGTCACGGATCATCCCCAGGCCCGCCGAGCCGCGGCCGGCCCCGCGCACCACTGCCACCGGCTCCAAAGCCGCCACCGCCACCACCACCGCCCCCAGTAAGCCCGTGACGTCCCTCGCGGAGGCTGCAGCCACCCTCCAGGCCGTCGTGCCGGGCTTCATTGCGCTGCGGGTGTTCTACTGGATTGCGTATCCGACGAAACGCACCGACCTCGAGCTCGTGCTCTGGTCGCTGCTCTGGAGCGTTCCCCTGTGGGGAGTCGCGGCATGGTTTGTCCATCCGCCGGCGGACAACTCGATACCCGGCTGGACGATCGCGACCGCCTGGGCGATCGCGGCAGGCGGCGGCGCCATTGCCGCGGGTGTCTGGCGGATGCTCGCCAAGCGGTGGGAATCCCTGCGTCTGCAGGCGTCGTCCACCGTCTGGGATTCGATCGTCACGCCCCCGCGCGGCGGGTACCTCCAAGTGGAGATGCTCGATGGCACGCGCATTCTGGGGTGGATCGGCTCGGCCGCATACAGCGTCCAGGCCGAGGATCCGGACGTTTACATCCGCGAACCGGCGTATCTCGACAGTAACGACCGGGAGATCGACCTCCCGCGAGTCGACGGCATTCTTATCGCTCGCTCGAACGTTGCCCGGCTGATTCGATTCATCCCTGCCGTCCCGCCAGATCCGTCCAGGTCGCATGCCGGTGGCGACGATTCGGCCTAGGCGTCCCGTACACCGTCACCCGCGAATCCTCATGCCGCAGCCCAGACCTCGATCGACGCCGGACCGATCGAAGCGCTCGCCACGGCCGGATCGTCGGTCTGGTAGTAGAGGTTCATGGTCCCGCCGGAGCCGCCGGCCGAAAACGCGAACTTGTACGTGTGGCTGCCTGCCGAGATGCCGGTGATAAGGAACGATCGCACGGCGGTCGGACCAGCTGCATTGTTGGCGTTCACGCGGCCGACCGCGATATTGGTCGTCCCTTCGCGGACGCCGAACTGGCCGTAGTTGCCGGTGTTGTAGCAGCCCGCCTGCAAGCGGACGATCACCTTGCCCGAGGCCGGTGCCGTGAATGTGACCGCCAGGTTCGTGGCATCGACGTCGACGAGGGTCGTGCTCGCCGTGCTCGGATTCTGTTGCGTCGCAGGCTTGTAGTACTTCGAGGCGAGCAACGCGCCCGCGGCGCCCGCCTCAGCCCGGAACTCGACTCCGCCCGCACCATCCGGGGCGAGAACGAGCGCGGCATTGGTCTCTGCCGTCGGAATGTCGACGATCTCGGCCGGCGCCGCACCCGGGATGCCGGTGTGGTCGTAGGTGTCGTGATTGACGTCAGCCATCAGGGGATCTCCACATACAGCCGGTCGCTGCCGGCGGTGACGAGCGGGTCGCCGCTCGCGGTTGCCAAGTAGTAGCTGCCTGCGCTCGAGATCGAAAGCTCGACACTGGCGCTCGCGGCCAGGGGGTCGCCCTCGCCGGCGCTCGGGCTGGTCGTGAAGCCGACCACCGTCTCACTGCCACCGGGGTTCAGGAGATCGGTCGTGACGGCGCCGCTGAAGCCCTCCCAGGTGACGACCGAGGCGACATCGCGGTAGTCGCTGTTGTGCGGCCGCCCGAGCGTGTTCACGCGCACCCCGTAGCGGTGCGTCCATTCGTAGGTCGCCTCGTCGACGGTGAGGCCGATGAGGTCCGGCACGAGGTAGCCGGTCCCGCTGCGGAAGTCGCGAATGACATACGTTCCAGGCTCAGCCATGAGCAGCTCCCATCAGATCTGGACGCACCGAACGGCCGCCAGCTCCCGGATGAGCGCCAAGAGCCGCGACCGTTCGACTATCCGGGCCCGCAGTACCCGCTCTCTCGAGCGCTTTCATAACTTCAACCCGGACGGGCCGGATGCTACACCGCCCACGAGCCCACAGGAAGCGCCAGAACGGCCCGGAATGTATGACGCGGGCTCCAAACGCCGGAGCACGCCCCAAGCTCGGACTCGCTGCGGCGCGGCGTAGGACGCGAGGGGCGGCGACGGGATACCCCGCCGCCTCCCCGCGTTGCCCCGGGGCCCAGTGTTCCCGGATCGATTGGCCCGGCTCTTCACGGTGTCACCGCCTTCGGCGTCGGCGGCCGCAGGGCGGGTCGCGTGCCGCAGCCGCGGCACACGGTCAGCGGCCCCGGCCAGACGCGGATGCGGTGCCCGCATTCCTTGCAGCGCCCGACCAGCGGCTGGCGGCCGAGGCTCGGGATGACGCGGTAGCCGCCCCGCCGCCCGCTCACAGCCCGAGCTCCCCGCTGCGGTGCGCCTCGCAGGCGGCCAGCCCGCCGAGCAGGATGGTGACGGCCTCGGGGGCCGCCTCGCGGCCGTGCCCGAGCTGGCAGGCCAGCGGCGCGCCCAGCACGTAGCCGGCCAGCAGCGGCTCGGCCTTCGCGACCAGGTCCGCCACGTCGGAGGTCAGCTTGCCGCCGGGGGCGGTGGCCAGCAGCCGGCCGTGGCGCACGCTGAGCGTGACCCCGCGCGTGGCCAGGCGCTCGAGGATCGCCCGCCCGCGGATCGGGCCGCGGCCTTCGGCCAGGCCGCCCGGGCCGTGCGGGCCGGCCGGGATCACGCCGCCCGCCCCGCTGCCCACGATCAGCGGCGCGCGGGCGGCCAGGAAGGGCAGCTCGAGCGCGTCGACCGGGAGCAGGGCGGCGCCTGGGCGGCGCGCTGTCGCAGGCGGTCGAAGGTCCCGACCTCGACCGGCAGCAGGCGGCGGTACGTGTGCCCGACCTCCATCTTGTGGCCGTCGGCGTCGGCCAGCGTGGTCGGGACCTTGACGAGCACTTCCCCCGGCCCGGCGGCGTCGGGGGTCGCCACCTCGCCGGCCTGGATGTACTCGTCACTGCCCAGGCTGACGAAGGTCGAGCCGCGGGCGGTGCCGAGCTTGGTCAGCTTGTCGGGATCAACTACGCGGGGCCGGTTGCGGGTGAACATGGCTACTCCTTCGGGGCCGGCCAGCGGACCGGGGTCGGGCAGGGCGGCGGGCAGACGCGATCGACGCCGCCGGCATGGGTGACGGTCACCGCGGCCGCCCAGCGCGGGTGATCGTGGGCGGGAGCGGCGGCGAGCTGGGGACGGGCCAGGCCCAGGCGCTGAAGGCGGCGTCGTTGGACGCCGGCCGCGTGTCGGGGGCCGGGCCCGGGGAGGACGGCAGGGGGTCGAGCAGCGGACCGCGAGTGCGGTTGGCGAGCGGCGCGGTCAGGGGTGCGCGGGCCGGGGCCGCCGGCAGCGGCTGGCCGGCCGCGGCGGCGTCGACCTTCTGGCGGAAGTAGCGCACGTCGTGGCGGCGCAGGTTGCAGGACCGGCAGGCGGCGCGCAGGTTGGCCAGTTCGTACGGCGCCCCGCCCTCCTCGGGCCGCACGATGTGATCGGCCAGGGTGGCCGGCTTGCCGCACACCGCGTCGGGCGGCAGCTTGCCGGTCTCGCGACGCGGGACCTGGCACACGTACAGGTCGCGCTCGAGGGCCGCCAGGCGGGCGTGCTTCCAGCTCCGGTTGTTGTACAGCTGCTGCTGGCGCTTGCGACGCGGCGTGGGGTGCAGGAAGCGCTCAGTCATGGGCGGTCACCTCGTTCCGGGGATCTGCGGCGCGCTGCGACGGGAAGCGGCGACCTGCGCCGGATTCCAGCTCGAACCGGCTGGGGAGGTAGATTTGCAGAACGGGCGTGTGCTGTAGGTGGGGCCCTTGAAAAAACGGCACGGGCTGGGGCCGGCCGCGGCTCGCGACGTCCCAAGGTTCCGGACACTGGGGACCCTACGTGTCCCCCCAGTGTCCGGAATAGCGTCCGGACACGGTTCCGGACACAGCCCACGCTCACTCCGGACACGGTCCCCGCTGCTCCGGACAGGGTTCCGGACACCCGTCGCGACGCGTGAGGGAACACAGGTTCCGGACACCTATCGGCTCCTCTCGCGGAGCGCCCATTGCACCTTCAGGCCGGTCGTGCCGAGCTTCTCGACCCAGCCCTCCTTGGCCATCCGGCGCAGCGAGCGGCCGCTTCTCCTTGATCCGCTCGAGCTCGCCGGCATGCGGCTGCTCCATGTCGGCCAGAAACTCGTCGGCCATGTCGGCCACAGTTCGCCGCGGTCCCCCGACCAGGGCGGCCAGGATCAGGTCCCGCGTGCTCTCGTCATCGTCGGCCGGACCACGTCGCACAGCCGACTGTCGGACCTGTACTCGAATGTCAGCAGCACGCCGGCAATGGCCCGCGCTCGTTGCGCTTGCGCGGCCGCCAGCGCACAGACGTGGCCCGGCGTCTCGGCCTGGGTGCCGACCAGGTCAGGCGCATGGCGCGACCCAGGCCACCGATCCGAACGGCTCACCCTCCGGCTGCCCTTGGGCGGATGGCCGAAGCTGACGCTCGGGATCCGCAGCGCGTCGAGGGCGGCGACGAACAGGTACGGGACGCGCATCGGTCCGCAGGCGATCCTCGCCGACGCCGGTGGCGGGCATGATCGAATCCACGAACAGGACGTCGACGCCGGCTGCCCTGGCCACGCTGCCCAGGTACGGCGCCACCTCCCACAGCGGCTGGCCGATGACGGCGCGCGGCAGGTCCTTCGGCTGCAGGTACACGACCCGCGCGCGATCGACCCCCAGCCCCGACGTGCGGCGCGACCATTCCTTCGGCCGGTCTCGGCGTCGTAGATCAGGGGCCGCATGCCGGCCGCCTGCAGCTCGCGGATCAGCCATGCGCCGGTCATGCCCTGCCGGTGCGGGCCGGGCGCACAGACCAGGTCCGGGCATCCGGCTCGAGCATGCCGAGTAGCAGGGCGGCGGGCGGCGCGTCGGCCACGTCGGCGAGCGTCCGCGCCAGGTGACGTTGGCCGCGTCGTGCTGGGCCTCGAGACGGTCCACCACGGCGCGCGGCAGGTCCTCGTCGTCCCACGCATCGGGAGCCGGCGGCCGCAGGTAGAGCGGATCGTCGCCGGGGAGCAGGTCGAGGCCGCGTCCGATCGCGGCATGCGTCGCCTGGGCGATGCGCTGGGCGTCCTGGGCGGCGCGATCCGCTCGCCGTCGGACTCGAACGGCTGCGCGCTCGTTCGCGCTCTCGCGCGCGAGCCAGCATCAGTTGCACCTGCACCAAGGTAAGGCGGCGCGCCGCCGGCAGGTCGCCGTCTGCAAGCGCAGCCAGCGCGCCTTCCGTCGCGTCGAGCCGGCGGGACTCGAGCAGGAACGAAGTTTCGAGCTCCATGCGCAAGGCCCGGCCAAGCGCGGCAACCTTCTTTGCCGCCAACTCGGCGTCGCTCAGCAGCAGGCGGGTCGGGGCCGTCATCGCCCCGCTCCGATTCGCTCGGCGATCGCGGACGCCGGGGAGCAGCGGCGCCGGCCGACCTGACCGATCGCACGTTGCCCGCGCCGAGCTGGGCATACAACGCGGAGCGCCCGATGCCGAGCTGCCTGGCGGCCGCTTCCACGGATAGGAGCCGGTCCGGGGCAGCGTTGTCGTGGGTCGCCGCCCTGGCGGACCTCGTCGCGAATCGCCGCGGCGGGCTCAGGCCAGCGCGGCCTCGAGGCGGGCGCTCATCGCTCAACCTGCTCGTCGCCAGGCAACTCGCCGTCGCGGATCAGGGTCTGGCGGATGATCCGCTCGGCCTCGAGCCACGCAAAGCGGTCGTTGCTCGCCTGGCCCGTCGTTCCAGCGCCTCAGCCGCCGGGGCAGACAGGACGACCCGCACGCTCGTCGGGCGGGTGCGCGGAGGGTTCTCCTTGTCCATGCCCTCCACGTTGGGGGGCCGAGGAAAGGCCCGGAAACTACCCCTCGCGGATCTCTCTCGCCAAGCGCTGCACCTCGGACCAGCCGCCGGCCGCGGTCACGTCAGACTTGAATGTGCTCGTCGGCTCCTTCGTTGGGTGGCCGTCCTCGTCGCGCCGCACGCGCCCGAGCTCGGCCGCGACCCGGTCCCGGAGGTCGGCGCCGTCAGGAAAGCCCGCGGCGGCCCGACGATCGCGTCGACGCGCCTGCGCTGCGCACTGGGGCGACCGCCCGCTGCCACGAGCTTGCGGCGCAAGCTGCGGGGCGATCGTCCGTGGCGGGCGCCTGGCCAGCATCGACGTCAATCCTCCCGCGCGCGTGGTGACGCTTGTCGGCGACGCGCGCCCAGGTTAGTCGCGGCTCGCCGAGGTATTCGCCGAGCTCCTCGTCGCTCAGCTGATCTAGCTGTTCGGGCGTCGGCCGCTCGTCGCGGCCGCTCTCGCTCCGTCCCCAGCGCCCGGTCCATGGCGTCCGCGGCCTCGCGGCGCAGGTCGCGCTCGACGTGGGCGTAGAAGTCGGCCGTGATGGCGATGCCGGCATGGCCCAGGAGGTGGGACACCACGCGCAGCGGGACGCCGGCCGAGAGGAGCGCGGTGGCGGCACTGTGGCGCAGGCCGTGGAACGGGATCCGCGGCAGGCCGGCAGCGATAGCAGCTCGGGAAAGGCGTGGGACACGAAGTCCGGCCGCAGGGGACGGCCGACGGCATCGGTGAAGACGAGGTGCTGGACGTCCTGCCATGCCGTGCCCGCGGCCTCCCTGCAGCAGCCTGCTCGCGCTGCTCACGTCGCAGCGCGTCGACTGTGATGGCCGACAGGTTGACGGCCCGCCGAGAGCGGTTCGTCTTCGGCGGGGCGAGCTCGTAGCCGCCGCCCCAGGCACGCGCAGGCTGCGGCGCACGGTGAGCGTGCCACCCTGCCAGTCGATGTCATCCCACGAAAGGCCGAGCAGCTCGCCTTGCCGCAGCCCGGTTGTGGCGGCGACGGTGACGAGCGCGCCGATGCGGTACTCCGTCGCCACGGCCAACAGCCGCTTGAGCTGGCCGGCCCCGAGGTAGTCGCGTCCGGGCTCGATGGTGCGCCGCGTGACGCGCGGCGGCCGGGCCAGCGACGCAGGTTGCGGTGCACCACACCGTCGCGCAGGGCGTCGGCCAGGGCACGGCGCAGGGTGACGCGGGCATGGCCGGCGGTGCGCGGTGATCGGCCTGAGGCGACGAGATCGGCCGTCATGCGCTCGACGTGGGAAGGCGTCAGCTTGGCGAGCGGCACCGAGCCGAGCGCGGGGATGATGTAGTTCCGCACGTGCCCCTCGCGCCCGGACCAGGTGGATGCCCGGATGCGCTGCTTCTCGCGCTCCAGCCAGGCGGTCAGGAAGGCGGCCACGGTGTCATTGCGGGCCGGGGCGAGCCCATGCTCGAGGTCGGTGCGCAG
>CAWGUL010000003.1:0-428395 GCA_963825905.1 uncultured Chloroflexia bacterium
CGTCGAGCTGCTCATCGGTCCGGGTGGTGCTCATGCGGCCGCTGACTCGGGGAAGTAGAGCGTGACCTTCTCGGGCGTGCCGAGGCCCAAAGCGTCGCGGCAGGCGAGGGCGTAGATCGACAGCTGGAGGCTCTCCTCGACGCTCTTCTGGCTCCCGAGCCGGCCGGTCTTGTAGTCGATGACCTCGATGCCGCCGGAAGGCAGCCGGTCGATGCGGTCGATCTAGCCGGTGACGACCACCGGCGGCCCGCCGGCCGGATCCTCGATCACGAGCTCGAATGACAGCTCCTCGTGCAGCGCCTCGCCGAGGCCGGCGACCTCGCCCTCCCAGAAGTTGTCGAGCAGGGTGTCGACCCGGCGGTCGTACGCCTGCTCGGTCGAGCGGTCCCCGAAGGCGGCGGCATCCACTGGGCGTGGAACAGCCGCTCGAGGTCCGCCTTCGTCGGCTGCGCGTCGCCGCGGGCCTGCCTCGCGCCGCAGCTTGGTGAACGCCTCGAAGGCCGCGTGGGCGGTCCAGCCGAACGTCAGCGCGCCGACGGGCCGCGACGGCTCGGGGATGTGGTAGACGCAGGCGAAGGCGTACTGCATCGGGCAGGTCTCGTAGTGTCAAAGCGCCGAGAAGCTGAACGTGCTCGGCACCGGGAGGATGTCGAGCAGGTTCGCGCCGGCGCCGCTGTCGAGCGTGACCTCGCGCAGGGTCAGCGGATCCAGGCCGGCGGCGCGTGCCGCGGCGGCGTCCATCGCGGCTCTCTCCCCCACCTGCTCGAGCTCGTCGACGAAGGCGGCCTGGGCCGCACTCCCTCAGGCGCGGCTGGATCGGTCCCCTGCAGGAGGCCGACGAGCTCCGACGCGCGAAGGCGCAGGTCCAGCAGCCGCTCGCGCCGGCTCGGCAGGGGCATGACGCGGCGAGCGAGCGCGAGGGCGCCATCGGTCGCATCGGTCCCGTCAGCGCTCGGTGGGATGGCCCAGCTGTTGGCGCGGTCGATCTGCTCGACCTCGCCGATCGCGCCCTCGAGGATCTCGTTCACGAAGCGCGAGATGCTCTTCGTGACGCCCGGGCCGCCGTGGGTGGTGAGCATAAGCGTCTCGCGGGCGCGGGTGATGGCGACGTAGAGGAGGCGCCGCTCCTCCTCCGCGTGGAGGTCCTCGCCCTCGATCGGCTCGCGCAACAGCTCGGGCGGGAAGCAGCCGCTCCAGCCCTCCCTCGTTGGCCACTCGTCCTCCAGGAGCTGCGGGACGAAGACGTGGTCGAACTCGAGGCCCTTCGCCTGGTAGAGCGTCATGAGACGCACGCCCTGCACGTCCTCCGACAGCTCGATGCTCGTCGGCAGCTCGCCGCCGGCCTCCTGGTAGGCGTCGAGGTAGTCGACGAAGCCGCCGAGATGGCCCGATGGATGCGCCTGCTGCCAGTCCGCCGCGAAGCGCAGGAACGAGCCGATGTTCGCCACCGCGCGATGCGCGTCCGCGGTGCCGGCGCCGAGCAGGTCGAGCACCTGGCCGGTCAGTCTCGATGAATCGCTCGAGGATCGTGTGCGGTCCGGCGCGCCAGGTCTGGCCGTGGAGCTCGTCGAGGGCGTCGAGCAGGCGGCGGAGCTTTGCGCGGGTTGCCGGGCGCGTGGTGGCGGTGCGTTCGCGTCCGCCGGGTCGTGCGTCTCGCCCTCCGCGACGAGCTGGCGGATGACGGCGTAGAGGTGCTGCTTGGGTCGAAGCGCGCGATACGGGCGACGTGGAGGATCTCGAGCGCGTCGAGGCGCCACGGACCAGCGGTCATCAGCCGGGTCAGCGCGACGTCGTCCTCCGGGTTCGCGATGGCGCGGAGCGCCTGCTCCAGGTCGCGGATCTCCGGCGTGGCGAAGAGGCTCAGCCCGCCGACCACGGTGTACGGGATGTCCTCGTCGCGCAGCCGCGCCACGATCGCGTCGCGGTGCTTGTGCTTGCGATAGAGCACCGCCACGTCCGACCAGCGCTTCTCCGCGCCGACCTTGTCGCGGATGGCGTCGACGATCGCCACCGCCTCGTCCTCCGGGCCGGCGCAGGTCACCATCTGCACGGCCGGGCCGGTCGGTCGGTGGCTCCAGCAGCCGCTTGTCCGGCTCGAAGCGGGTCTGGTTGTGACCGATGAGCCGGTCCGCCGCCCTCAGCACATGGCCCACCGAGCGGAAGTTCTGCTCGATGCGCAGCCGCGGCGGTTGGGCGGGGCGCGCCGTCCGGATCGTAGGCCGGCGGCCGGCTGAAGCGGCGGTCGAACTCGGCGAAGGCCGCGAAGCTGGCGCCCCGGAATCGGTAGATGCACTGGTCGTCGTCGCCGACGACCATGACGTTGTCCGTCCGGTCCGGCGTGCGGCCAGCAGCTCGATGAGCTCGATCTGCGCGATGTTCGCGTCCTGGAACTCGTCGACGAGGATGTATCGGTACTGGCGCTGCCAGCGGCGGAGGATGTTCGGCCGGCGCTTGAAGAGGGGCGTCACCGCGGAGATCTGCTCGCCGAAGTCGAGCGCGCCGCGCCTGACGAGCGCCTCCTGGTACGCCCGATAGACCGATGCGATCTCGGCCCAGCGCATGACCTCGAGCGCGGCCGCGTCCGCCACGTACGAGTCCGCCAGGGCGTCGATCTCGCGTGCTGCTCCTCGGGGAACTGCCGTCACGAGCATGCGCGCGTGCCATCGCCGGCGACCGTCCGGCGCGCCTCCCTGTCGCCTCCGCGTCCTTCGCGACCGAGTTCGGATCGGGGTCGCCGTTCGGCGCGCTCGTGCGTCGGAGCCGCGAGTAGGCCTTGCGCACGTCGCGCATCGGGCCGAGGTCGCCCGTTCGTGGCGAGGCCGCAGCGGCATCGGCCAAGTGCCAAATCGGTCTTCGAAGAGCTCGCGCTTCGTGCGGCGACGAAGCCGTCGAAGTCGTCCGGCGTGACGAGCTCGTCCTTCGCGCGGTTGATGAACTTCACGAAGTCGTTGAACGCCCACGAGTCGTGGTAGACGAGGTCGAGGGTCGGGCGGATCTCGCGGATGAGGAGCAGCTGGCCGACGCCGTCGAGCACGTCCGGGTTCGGCGGCATGTTCGGCCTCCGAGGCCGATTCGGTCAGGACGCGGTGGCAGAAGCTGTGGAAGTTCGAGACGGAGAGGCGGGCGCTCGTGGTGGCGCCCACGGCGGCCTCGATCCGCTCGCGGAGCTCACGCGCGGCCTTCACGTTGTAGGTGAGGACGAGGAGCTGCTCGGGGAGGAGGTCCGGCTTCGTGTCGAGGAGCCACTTCACGCGCTCGACGATGACGCGGGTCTTGCCCGTGCCGGCGCCGGCGATGACGACCGCGGGGCCGTCGCCGAACTCGACGATGCGGCGTTGCTCGTCGGTGAGGGGGGACGCCTGGAAGGGAGTCTCGGCGATCACGCGTCTGGTCGCAACGTTCCGCGAAGCGCATCGTGGCGCCGCTGGAGCTCGATCGCGTATGCGCGTGCCTGACGGTTCGTTGGATGCGGCCGGTCGCCTGCCCACCACACGCCCTGAGACTTGCTGAAGCGGTGGTCGTGTTTGTCGTACGAGATCAGGAAGTCAGGTGCGAGTGGTTCCTGCGGCGTGTCGTAGCTGCGTGGCATCAGCTGACGCGGCGGAACGCGGCACGCACGAGGGCGGCGTGAGTCATGTGGGTGGGCACTCCCCTCTTCGTGGCCTCCATGATCGGTCAACGGTCAAGAGGCGTTCCACGACCAGAGTATCGGTACCGGTCGTGACAGCAGTCTGTCGCGAACCAACTGATCGACTCCATGCTGTTTGACCCGTCAAGCCTGACGATGTATACGTACATCGTGGAACGGACGCAGATCTACCTCTCCGCTGAGCAGGCCGCAGCCCTCGATCGCGAAGCCCGGCGCACCGGCACGACGCGCTCGCACCTCATCCGCGAGGCGATCGGGCGCGCGTATGCCGCCGACATCAAGCGCGAGGAATTCCTCGCCGCCCTGGACGCCTCGGCCGGTGCCTGGAAGGGCCGCTCGGAGACGGGCGAGGAGTACGTGGAGCGCATCCGGAGCGGCGACCGGCTCAACGACCTTTGGGGCGACGCTCCGGACGCCTTGGAGCAGGCCGAATGAGGGTGGTGGCGGACTCCTCTGTCCTGATCGACATCCTGCGCGGCGATGCGTCCGCGACGCGCCTCATCGGCGACCACGTCCGCGCGGGCGACGAGGTGTGGGGCGTCGTGGTCACCCGGACCGAGGTGCTCGCTGGCATGCGCTCCGCCGGAGCGAAAGCTCACCGAGCAGCTCCTGGACCAGCCGCTCTGGCTGGAGGTGGACGCCGAGCTCGCGGACCACGCCGGGAAGCTCGCGCGCACGCATCGGCGCTCGCACCCGGGGATCGGTCTGGCGGACTACCTGATCGCGGCCGGTGTCGAACGCCTGGGTGCGCGGCTCCTGACCCGAAATGTGAAGCACTTCCCGATGCTCCCCGACCTCGAGCCCGCGTACTGAGGCCCAGGCCCCGGTCGGGACGGAGGTGTGCGCCGAGGCGCACCCAACTACCAAGTTGGCGGGCAGATCGGCGTGGATGTGCGTGACAACGCACATCTCGGTCGGGAATTGGGCCGAAACGGGGCGAAGTTGTCAGTTGCGTGCGCCCGGGCGCACGCGCTGTGGAATGTGCCTCAGTACTCGAGGACCGATGCTCCCTGGCGCTCGAAGTCGGGGCGGTTGCGGGTGACGATCGTGGCGCCGAGCCCGCCCGCCACCGCGGCGATCAGCGCGTCGCCGAGGCCGAGCCGACCGCCCGCCTCGCGTCGCAGGCGTCGCGCCTCCCCTGCTGCCCGGGCAGCGGCTGGGTCGGTGGCGACGTACTCGAGCGGCGCGATGAGGCGCCCGATGATGGCGCGCTGGTCATCGGTCCCTCCAGAGAGCGCCTCGCAGACGACGACTTCGCAGGTGAGCAGCTCGGCGCCCTGTTCGTAGAGGCGCTCCAGCAACGCGGTGGCAGCTGGATACCCATTGGCGTGGTCGATGAGCAGGGTCGTGTCGAGGAGGTAGCGCATGGCGGCCTAGCCGGCGTCGTCGCGACGCAGCTCGTCGACGTACGCAACCACGTCGTCGGGGCTCATCCAGCCCGTCGCGTCCGCGCATGGCACCCGCCGTCTCCCGGATCGCGGCACCGAGCTCGTCGCGCCGGACACGCTGCGCGACCGCCTCGGCGACGTAGCGGCTTCGCCCGCGCTCGCCGGCCAGCCGGTCGACCTGCTCGAGGAGGTCGGCAGGGAGCGTCACATTGGTCCTGACGAGGTGAGTGTGTCACAGCGTGTGCAACTCTATCACACTCTTGCGCGAGCGTCGCGTGCGCGGAGGGGGCCTCACGCAACCACAAGCTACGGGCGCCGATCCCCGATGAGCCACGCCGTGCTACGCTGTGCCACATGCCAGAGACGACGCGGCGACATCGGTCCTTCCGGTTCTCGCCGACCACCCTTGAGCGGCTCGACGCGCGTGCGCACGAGATCCGCGAAACGCGCACAGGCTTGGCGGAGCGGTACGTGGATGAGGGTCTGCGCATGGATGAGCATCCCGGCATCGGTTTTGCCGACGGGCCGGCTGGGCGACGGGCGATCGTCCTCGGCACGGGCCTCGACGTATGGGAGCTGGTCCAGAGCGTGAGGCAGAACCGCGGATCCATGGACGCGGTGGCGCGGTATCTCGAGCTTCCGGTCAGTGCGGTGCGCACCGCCGTCCGCTACTACGCCGCCTTTCCCACCGAGATCGACGAGCTCCTCGAGCGTCAGTCGCGTATCGCCGAGCGGGAGCTCAAGGCAGCGGAGCGCGAGCGCGCCATCCTGCGGTGAGGCTGCTGCTCGACGAGCATTTCTCGCCGGAGGTCGCTCGCCAATTGCGTGCCCGCGGCCACGAGGTCGCGTCGGCCCGCGAACGACCGGAGCTCCATGGGCTGGCCGATGCGGAACTGCTCGACGTGGCGGTTCGGGAGCGTCGCGCCATCGTCACCGAGAACGTGGCCGACTTCATGGAGCTCCACCGCCGGGCGCTTGTCTCCAGTTCGCACGCCGGCATCGTGTGTACCTCCGGCCGCCGGTTTCCGCGGACACGCCGCGGGATCGGGGTCCTGGTGCGAGCCCTCGAGGCGTTGCTGGTGGCTCATCCGCGGACCGATGCGCTTCGTGACCAGGTCGTTTGGCTGGAGCGCGCGTGAATGTCAGCAGGGCGGGCGATGCGACACAAGAGCTGTCGCGGCGCTGCCGCACACTCTCGGCATGACGCTGACGCCATCCACCACCGCCCAGCCACAGCTGCCGCCGTGTCCGGCCTGCGGCTCGCCGAGGGCGCTCCGCATCGTGTACGGGCTGCCCACGGCGGAGGCGTTCGAGGAGGCCGAGCGTGGCGAGTTCGCGCTGGGCGGGTGCGTCATCGGTCCCGAGTCGCCGGACTACGAATGCCGCGACTGCGGCGTTCCCCTCCCGTGGGTGGCACCCGACGATGACTGACGCGGTCCGCGCCGCGGTCTACGGGCACCTCGTCGGCGACGCCATCGGTGTGCCATACGAGTTCACCGATGCGGACCCGAGACGAGTCGTGGAGCTGCGCGGTTATGGCACGCACTACCAGCCGCCGGGCACCTGGAGCGACGACGGGTCGCTCATGCTCGCCCTCCTCGACTCGCTCGTCAGCGTCGGCTTCGACCCCGGAGACCAGGGCCATCGTGCCCTCGCCTGGGCCGATGCGAAAGGCCTACACCCCGGACGGCGACGGCGCCTTCGACATCGGCGGCGCGACCTCGGGGGCGCTGAGCCGGCTGCGCGCGGGCGTGCCAGCCGTGGATGCCGGCGGCACCGGTGAGCGCGACCAGGGGAACGGAAGCCTCATGCGCATCCTGCCCGCTCGGCCTGCTCAGCGACGCACCGGACGACGCCACGCTGGTTGAGCAGGCGCACCTCGCCAGCCGCGTCACCCACGGTCACCTCAACTGCCAGGTGACGTGCGCGCTGTACGTGCTCATCGTGCGCGCCCTGCTGGAGCGGCCGCGCGAGGAGCCGGAGGCCGTGCTGGCGCGATCGGTCGATGCCCTCACCGCGGTCTACGCGCGGCAGCCGGCGTTCGGACAGGCGCTGCGCGGGCTGCTGGCGCATCGGTCCAGCTGGCGAAGCCGGGCGGTGGCATGGGTGCTCGACACGCTTCTGGGCCGCCTGGGAGGCGTTTGCGGCAGGCGGCTCGTATTTCGAGGTGATCGAACGCATGCGTCCGGTACGGGGGCGACACCGATACGACCGCCTGCATCGCCGGTGGTCTCGCCGGCTTGCGCTGGGGGCTGGACGAGGCCCACGGCGGGATCCCCGGGGAGTGGCTCGAGGGGCTGCGCGGCAAGGAGATCGTCGAGGGGATCCTGGCGCGCGTCGAAGGCTGACCTGGGCCTTCGCGCGAGGACTACGCGGCGCCGAACGGGTCGCGAACGGTGATGCCGCGGAACTTCCGGAAGTCGCGGTCGCGGGTCACGATGGTCCGCACACCGTGCTGCAGCATGAGCGCCGCGAGGTGGGCATCCGGCACGAGGTTGCCCGTCGGAGCGATGTCGTCGGCCACTTCGGTGAACTGATCCCAGAAGCCGTCCCCCTCGCCGGAGACCTGGACGTGTGGGAGCTGGAGGAGACCCTCCACGTTCGCCCGCGCGTCGCGGTGGGAGAGGGGCCGCGCGAAGACCGCTGGGTGCGTCGCGATCCGGAGGTACGCCATGACCGTGGGCCAGAAGAGGTGGACGATCTCCGGTCCCAGCGCCACCGTGTCGAGGAGCTCGATCGCGCTTGCGTGGAACGGGCTCTCGGTGTCGGACGCGTAGAGCAGCACGTTGGCGTCGAGGGTGTAGGTCACCGCTCGTCGAGCGCGCGGCGAACGGCCTCCTTGTCGTCGAGGTCGAGGCGCGCGCCCATCGGGCCGGAGCGCCAGGCAAACCGTTCGCGGCTGCCGGCGGGCTCTGCCTGCATCGCGGACGCGAGAAGCTCCGAGGCCAGCTGCCCGAGCGACTGGCCACCTCGGCGCTTCCGGCGCTTGAGCTCGCGGAGCACGGCAGCGTCGAGATCGATGGTGGTGCGCGTCATGATGCGTGATGCTTTCAGTTCGCGCATCAGATGTCAATGGGACGGGTGAGTCCTCGCGCGCGTGTGCAGCGGGCATCGCGACATGGAGCGTTTGGGTGGTTCCCACCGCGCGCTGGTCGTGCTTTATTGGGGGCCACTGCGTCCTCGGAACGGCTCTACGGGCTGCGTTGGCGCTCTGATCCACCCGGCGGCATATCGAGTGATCGCGATGACGAATCGATCCACCGGACGGATGAGCTCGGGGACCGCAGCGCGACCAGGTTTGGACGCGCGCCGATAATCGGTCCGTGCAGACCTGCCCGAGCTGCGGCACCGAGGCGCCATCCGACGCCCGCTTCTGCGCGACCTGCGGCGCGGCCCTCGGCACGATCTGCCCGACCTGCGGGCTGGCGATCCCCGCCGGCGCCCAGTTCTGCGCGAGCTGCGGCACACCGGTGAGCGGCACCGCCGAGGAGCGGCGGCTCGTCACCGTCCTTTTCGCCGACGTGACCGGCTCGCACGGAGCTCGGCGAGCAGCTGGACGCGGAGCGGGTGCGCGCGACGCTGCAGCGCTACTTCGGCGCCATGTCCGCCGTCATCAGCGCGTGGAACGGGACGGTCGAGAAGTACATCGGCGACGCGATCATGGCCGTCTTCGGGATCCCAACCGCGCACGAGGACGACGCGCAGCGGGCGTGCAGTGCCGCGCTCGAGATGCTCGAGCGCCTCGGGCCACTCAACGAGGAGCTGAAGGACCGATTCGGGGTCACGGTGCAGATCCGCATCGGCCTGAACTCCGGTGAGGTCGTCACCCCACTGGGCGCCGATGGCCATGCGCCGGCAGCTGGTCAGCTGCTGGTATCCGGTGACGTGGTGAACGTCGCGTCGCGGCTCCAGGCCGCCGCCGAGCCGGGCGAGGCGGTCGTGGGTCCGCGTACGTACCTCGCCGCGCGACACGGCTTCGCCTTCGGCGACGAGCAGCGGCTGGAGCTGAAGGGAAAGGCGGCGCCGGTCACTGCGCGGCGACTGGTCCGCGCGCTCCCGGAAACGGAGCGCGGCGTCCCGGGCCTCGAGGCGCGGATGATCGGGCGCGACCGCGAGCTCGACCTGCTCAGCGGCCTGCTCGACGAGGCGATCGAGGCGGAGCGGCCGCGGTTGGTCACGATCTACGGCAACGCGGGCATCGGGAAGAGTCGCCTCGTGCGCGAGCTCATCGCACGGGTCGAAGGGCGCACCCCGCCGGTGACCGTCCTCCGCGGTCGGTGCCTCTCCGCGGGGCAGCGGATCACGTTCTGGGCGCTCACCCAGTGGCTGCGCAGCGCCACGGGAACCTCGCTCGCGGACCATGACGAGGCTGCCACCGCACGCCTGGGCGAACGGGTCCAAGAGATCCTCGCCCCACTGGCCCTGCCGGAGGCAGATGTTGCCGAGACGGTCGAGGCGCTGGCGCTGACCGCCGGCATCGGTCCCGGGCAGGGCAGCTCGGACGGACGGACGCCGGCCGAGGTCGCGGAGGCGATGGCGCGAGCGTGGCCGCGCTTTGCCGCCGGGCTCGCCCGACTGGGACCGGCGCTCCTGGTGGTCGAGGACCTCCACTGGGCCGACGACGCGATGCTTGCCCTCCTGTCGCACATCGCGACCCGCGCCCAAGGCGCCATCCTGCTCGTGCTCACGGCGCGGCCCGAGTTCGCGGAGACGCACCCCGGTTTCGCCGCCAACGCGGACGCCACCGCCATCTCCCTCCGACCCTTGACCGATGCGCAGGGCCGCGAGCTCGTCGACGGGTTGCTCCGGGTCGACCAGCTTCCAGCCGAGCTGCGCGCCGAGATCGTGGCCCGCGCCGAGGGCAACCCGTTCTTCGTCGAGGAGCTCCTGCGCCGCCTCATCGACGAGGGTGCGATCACGCGCGAAGGGGACCGATGGGTGGCGACGAGCGGCGCCACGCGCGTCTCCCTCCCCGACTCGATCCAGGCGCTCCTCGCCGCGCGCCTCGATGGCCTGCCGCCCGAGGAGAAGCACGTCGTGCAGGAGGCGGCCGTCGTCGGCCGCTTCTTCTGGCCCGGCGCCCTGGCGGTGCCCGAGCCGCGGCCGCAGCTCGAGGCGCTCGAGCGGCGCGGCCTCGTCGTCGCGCGGCCGACGAGCAGCATGGCCGGCGAGCCGGAGTACGCGTTCCGCCATGCGCTCATCCGCGACGTGGCCTATGCGAGCGTGCCGAAGGCGCGGCGCGCACGGGCCCACGCCTCGGTGGGCGCGTGGCTCGAGCGGATGGCGGGCAGCGGCGACGAGCTGGCCGAGGTGATCGCCTCGCACTACCACGCCGCGGTGGCCGGGGAGGAGGCCGACCTCGCCTGGGTCGACGACCCGGCAGGACGCGAAGCGGCGCGGGCGCGGGCGGTGGCCACGCTGCTGCGCGCCGGGGATCGGCTTCGCCAGCGGAACGCACTGGAGCGCGCCACGGAGCTCCATCGCCAGGCGCTGGCGTTCGCGATGCAGGGAGAGCGCGCCGCCATTCTCGAGGCGATCGGCGAGGACGAGCGCTTCCGGTTCCGCGGCGACGAGGCGGTGGACGCGTATCTCGCCGCCGGCGCCGCGCTGCCGGACGGCCCGGGTGAGGCCGCCTCGCTCATGCGGGTCGCGGGACGCGCCGCGATGATCGCCCAGCGCTTCGGCGCCTTCCAGCGGCCGATCCCCGCCGACGAGGTCCAGGAGCTCGTGCGCCGCGCGCTTGCCCAGGCGACCGATGCCGCCACCCGGTCGCGGCTGCTCGCCGCGTACGGCGGCCTGGGCCGGGCGTGGATGGGCAGCCGGATGGGGCGGCCACTGACCATCACCGAGAACGATCCGCTGCCGATCTCCGAGCGCCTGGCCGCGGCGAACGAGTCGCTCGTCATCGCGGACGAGCTCGACGATCCGGAGCTGATCTATGTCGCGACCGACGCCCTGTCGATCCTGCTGTGGGACGTCCGCGACCTGGATGGCTACCGGCACGTGGTGGCTCGGCAGCTCGAGGTCCTCCCCCGCCTGCCGAGCGCACGGACGCAGGCCGACATCCTGTTCGCGGCCGGCACCGCGGCGCTCGAGGCGGGCCGGCCGACGGAGGCGAAGGGCTTTGCCTCCCGCTCGCTCTCGTTCGCGCGCGACCTCAGCCCGCACGACATGATGCACGCCAGCTGGACGCTCATGCGCTCGTGCTTCGAGCTCGGGGAATGGGACGAGGTGCTGGAGCTCTTCGGGCCGCATCGCGACGCCGCGGCCGGCGAGGGCGACGTCCTGTGCACCGCGGTCCGCACCGGACCGATCGTGGGGGCGATCGCCATGGCCGAGCGCGGCCAGGTCGAGGAGGCGGTCCGGCTCGTCCCACCCGACTCGTATTCAACGGACCGCACCGCCCTGTCGGCGGGGTGGGCACTCATCGCCTACGCCCGCGCGCTCGGCGACGAGGCGATGCGGAGGCGGTGGACACGGGCGATCGTCGCAACCGGCGCGGATGCCGATCTCGACGCTACGACCGAGCTGGCAACAAGCCTCGCCGAGGACGCGGACTGGGCAACGCTGCGTCACGTCGTGGCGACGCTGGGCGAGGTCGTGCAGCGCCTGCCGGTCGCGCAGGCCGCGATCCATCGCGCCCAGGGCAGGATGGCCGTCGCCGAGGGCGACCGCGACGGTGGGATCGCCCTCATGCGCGCGGCGCTCACCGCGTTTGACGCGACGCCATCGGTCCTCGAAGCTGCGATCACGCGGGAGTGGCTGGCGGAGATCGAGCCCGCGGCGGCGCCCGGCCTGCTCGCCGACGCGCTCGTCGCCTACGAGCGGCTGGGAGCGGCGCGGCGAGCGGCATCGGTCCGGGCCCTGCTGGCTGCACTCGGTCCTGCCTAGTCGTCCTCCGTGCGCGGGCGGACGATGCGGCGAATCTCGGCGTACCAGCCGGCGATGACGAGCCCTGCCCCAAGGTCACCAGGCCGCGGCGCCCGGATCGACGCCAGGCGTCGCGGAGAGGTTGAAGCGCGGAGGCGTCCCGGTGGGCATCGGTCACGTTGGTCCGCGCGTGGGGCGCCCGTCCCCGGGCGGGCCCATGCGCTGATCACCGGTCGGGCGTCAATGGGTAGCGTACGCTCCCATGCCCACAGATCATATGGAGAACGCAAGCCATGGCTGACCATCCCAACGCCGCCCTCGTCCGCGAGGCCGGCCGCAAGCTGGAGGCGAGCGGCGACTTGACGTCGCAGATCGACCTCATCGACGACAACGTCGTCTGGCACGAGATCGGGAGCGACGAGCCGATCCGCGGCAAGCAGGCCCTCGCTGAGCGGTTCGCCGGCATGCCGGAGGGCGCGACGATGACGTCGAAGATGCACGACGTGATCGCAAACGACGATCACTGCGTCGCCTTCGCGGAGACCACCGCCGGCATGGGCGACCAGTCGCTCACCTACCGGACTGCCGAGATCTACCACATGAAGGACGGCAAGATCACCGAGCGCTGGGCCTTCTCCGACGACACGGACCGCATCAACAAGTTCTTCGGCGGCCACTAGTCCTTACCGGGGGAGGGGCCGCGGGGGGCGGGGGCGGGGCGGCGGGGGGCGGCGCGTCGGGGCGGCGATCTATCGCGGGTTTCGCGGCGGCGGTCGCGCCGGACCGCGGTTTGGGCGATCAACCGGCGGGATGCAGGCGGGACCGATGAGGGGGCGTGCCGCCTATGCGTGGCACGCGACGATCAATCGCCCGTTGCGTGAATGAGCACGAGCTCGGTCGCGGTTCCGGCGCTTGATCGCCGTGACGCGGGGTAGAGCGCGGGCTCGGGCGTAGGCTATCGGTCTGGTGCACGAGGAGTGGCGGCCATGCCAAGCGCGGCGTACGAGGTGACCATCCAGCGGCCGGTCGACGAGGTGTTCGCGTACGTCGCCGACGGCGAGCACTGTCCCGCGTGGCGGCCCGGCGTGGTGGATATCCGCCGTGTGTCGGGCTCCGGCGTCGGCGAGCGGTACGCCCAGGGCGTTCGCGGACCGATGGGCCGCCGCATCGCGGCGGATTACGAGGTCACCGCCTTCGAGCCGAATCGGCGGATCGAGTTCCAGACCGTCACCGGCCCGGCGCGACCCCACGGCCGCTATGAATTCGAATCAACCGATGGCGGGACGCGAGTCCAGTTCGCGCTCGACGCGGAGGTCGGCGGGCTGGCCGGCATCTTCATGAAGTCGGCCGTGCAGCGCACCATGGAGGCCGAGGTCCGCATGCTCGACAACCTGAAGCGGGTGCTCGAACGCGGCTGAAGCCGGATATGAGACTGTTCGTCCTCCGGGTGTGAAGCCGCGTGACGCTCCGCGCTGAGCCAGCACGGTGGCTGGAATCGTGAAGCAGTGGCCGAATAGTTCCGTGGTGGCTGAGAAGGCCAGGGTCGGAGGCCTCTCCTTCGCCATGTGAGCAACGTGGTGGCTATCCGGTGATGACGTTGGCGGTTCGATCCACCCGGCGGCTGCGGCCTAGCTCCAGTCGATCCCCACGACCTCGACGGGTTCGGCGATCCCCTTGAGCTCCACGCTCCGCCTCGGACCGAGCGCGAAGGCATGCCTTGCGCCTTCGAGGGTGGGGCCGCTGACGAGGATCTCGCCACTGCCCGCAGCCGCCCCGATGCGGGCCGCGAGGTTCACGCCTCCACCCACGTAGTCGAGCCCCATCTGGTTCGCCGCGGCGGTGTGGAGACCGATGCGCACCGCGGGCGCGAAGCCCTGCTCGTCACGATGCGCGGCAAGGCGCCGCTGGATGGCGATGGCGGCCTCGATCGCTCCGTCGGGATCCGGGAAGGCGAGGAAGAAGCCGTCGCCGGTGGCCTTGACCTCCTCGCCGCCCTGCTCCACGGCCGCCGCACGGATGAGAGCGTCGTGCCAGCGCAGCAGCTTGTGCCAGGCGGCGTCGCCGAGCAGCTCGGCGAAGCGGGTCGAGTCGACGATATCGGTGAACAGGAAGGTGCGGACCGTGCGACGCGTCTCGGTCCCCACCGGCGCCACCGATGCGCCCGGCGCCGACTGGAGGCTCTCCAGCCGAGCGTCGGCGGCGCGCTGATCGGGCGTCGCCCCGAGCCGCTCGAAGGCGTCGCGCGCCGTGCGCACCTCGATTGCCGCGCGATCGGTGGCTCCCTCGGTGGCGTAGGCATCGGCCAGGAGGAGGCGCGCCCGTGCGAGCTCGTACGGGGCGTCGAGCTCGGTCCATGCCGCGACCGCCTCGTTCAGCGACGCCACTGCGGCCGCGCTCGACCCCTCCGCGAGCTGTACCGCGCCGATGCAGGCCAGCGAGCTCGCCCGGGTGGGGAGGGTGTCGAAGCGCGCGGCCAGCTCCGCCAACTCGTCGGAGGCCGTGCGCGCCAGCGCGACGTCGCCGGCGGCGAGCGCGATCTCGACCTGCGCGGGCAGGAGCTGGAGACGCGCCATGTCGCTTCCGCCGGGTGCCTTCCACGACGGCTTCGGCGGCTCCGTCAGGGCGCGGCGGATGGAGTCGGACGCCGCCTCGATCCTGCCCTGCGCGAGGCGAAGGAGCGACAGATATGGCTCGGTGTCCTGGCCGTAGCCGTGGGCCGCGAGCAGTGCCTCTTCTGCCGCCGGCAGGTCGCCACGCCGCATCCGGATCTCGGCCATGAGGATCAGGGCCAGTCCGGCCGCCGCCGGGATGAAGCCGACGAGCTCGGTCGACGCGAGGCGCGCCTCCGCCTCCGCCTCCGGCCACGCGCCGTGGAGGCGCTTCACGTCGGAGCGGAAGAGGCGGCACATTCCCGGGTAGCCGTTGATGCCCTCCCGCTTGCACCAGCGGTCCTGCGCCTCGGTCCATTCGGCGGCGCGACGATGGTCGCCGATCCCCGCGAATGCCTCGATCGTGGCGCAGCAGACGCCGCCCGCGGTGAATGGGTCGAGCTCACCGCTCACCGCCGTCGCGATGGCCTCGTCCGCGAGGCGCAGCCCCTCCTCCAGCTGGCCGCGCGAGAGGAGGGAGGCGGCCATCTCGCCGAGCCCGAACACCTCGACGTTGCGGTCGCCCGTCCGAACGCCGATGTCTCGGGCCAGCGTCGCGGATTCGAGCGCGCCATCGAGGTCACCGGTCAGCACGAGGTAGAACGAGCGAGCGCCGGCGAGCCAGCCATGACCGGGGTTCTCCGGCGCGCCCTGGAGCAGCTGCTCGGCACGGTTGAGCCAGCCGTTCGCGACCGACGTGGCCAGCCGGAACAGATGGTCACGACCGAGACCGATGGCGGCAACCACGGCCGCTCTCGTGTCGCCGGACTTGATCGCCGCCGCATACGCACGCTCGCGCGCCTCGATCGCCAGCGGCAGCTGCCCTGTCCACCACGACGCCAGCGCGAGGAGCTCGAGGCCATCCGGTGGCAGCGGCTCCCGCTTGTCGGCGGCGGTGAGCATGTCGAAGGCGGCCCGCCACTCGTGACGGCCGAGGGCCGCACGCGCGTCCGCGAGGATCGTTGGCTCCGCGGCATCGACCATGCCCGCAATTGTGCACCCGGCTCCGCTGGCCAGCGGCTTGCGAGGGGCGGGGCCATGACGAAGCTGCTCCGCGACCACGGCCTGGCGGTGGCGATGTTCGGCATCTTCGCCGCCACGCTCATCGGTCTGGCGTTCGTCGGTTGGGACACGTACAACCACGAGCAGCTCGACCATGGCGGGGCGGCGGTTGGCCTGTTCGCCTACCTCGGCACGCCCGACTTCGGCGAGGCGGTGTTCGAGAACTGGGAGAGCGAGTTCCTCCAGATGGGCGCCTACGTGCTCCTGACCGCGATCCTCGTCAGCCGGGGATCGGCGGAGTCGAAGGACCCGGATGGCGACGACCGGACCGATGACGACGCCGCGCTCGTCGACCGCCGGCGCCGCGACATCCCGTGGCCGGTGCGGCACGGCGGGGTGACGCTCCTCCTCTACCAGCACTCGCTGACGATCGCGCTGCTCGGGATCTTCGTCCTGTCGTTCGCGCTCCATGCCATCACCGGCGCCGGCGCGTACAGCGCCGAGCAGCTCGCCCACGGCGGCGCACCGGTGTCCGCGATCGAGTACCTCGGCACGTCGCGCTTCTGGTTCGAGTCGCTCCAGAACTGGCAGAGCGAGTTCCTCGCGGTGGGGGCGCTGGTCGTGCTGTCGATCTTCCTGCGCCAGCGCGGCTCGCCGGAGTCGAAGCCGGTCGCCGCCTCCCATCACCAGACAGGGAGCTGAGGCCGCGCTCTGCGGCTCCCGCGCGGGCGATAGCCGGGGACGGGAGCTGAGGCCGCACTCTGCGGCTCCCGCGCGGGCGATAGCCGGGGACGGGAGCGGTGGCCGCACTCTGCGGCTCCCGCGCGGGCGATAGCCGGGAGACGGATCGAATCGCGAGGAGTTGGCCGAATATCCACCCCGCGGATAGAACGGCCATTGGCGAGGCGCCTCGGTCGCCCCCTGATCCTGGTGGTGGCTACGGCAGCCAGACAGTGGCGATTGGATCCCCCCGGTGGCTGCGCGCCGCGCTCCCGGGATTGGGCACCCTAACCCCGCTCCGCGACCACGCTCACGAGCGGCGCGCGCCAGTGGAATGAGCCGGCGGGGAGGGCGCGGAACCGGGCGAGCGCCGCGTCCCGCAGCCGCGCGGCTGCCTGCGCGTCGAGCGCTTCGAAGCGCTCCACCTCCATCCAGTGCTCGAGCAGGTCCAGGTAGCTCTCCGGGCTGAACCGATGCTCCAGCACCTCCGGCGCGGCGCGCACGTCACGGAACCCCGCGCGTCGGAAGTCGCGCGCTGCCGCCGCGACGGAGGGCCACGGGTCAGGCTCCGGGTGGTCGCCGTCGAGGTCGGGGAGATCGAGCTCGTCGAGCGCGCGCTCGAAGGCATCGTCAGGCTCGAATGGACGCGGGTCGACGAGCCAGCTGACGCACGCCACGATGCCGCCGGGTCGGAGCGCGCGGCGGATCTCGCGCAGCATCGCCGCGCGGCTCGGCACGAGCTGGATGACGAACGACGTGACCGCGACGTCGACGCTGCCGTCGGCCACCGGCAGCTGGCCGGCGTCGGCGGCCTCGAGCCGCAGGCGCGCGTCGTGGCCCGCGGCGCGCGCCTCGCGACGGGCGACCTCGAGCATCCCCCGCGAGGCGTCGATCCCGATCGCCGACGCATGGGGCCAGCGCTCGAGTGCCGCCATCGCCAGCGCACCGGTGCCGGTCCCGACGTCGAGGATGGTCGGCGATCCGGCCACCACGGACGGCGGCAGGCGGTCGAGGAGCCGCACCGCGGCGGGCCGGATCATCGGTCCCCACCAGTCGCGGTACGCCTCTGCACGATGGTCGTAGGGATCGCGCGTCTCGTCGTCGCTCATGCGGCCGCCCGCGGGATGGGGCGGCGATCGCGTGCCAGTTCCTCGAGCAACGCGACGGCGTGACCGATGGGTGGCAGCGCCTGCATCGCGCGGGCGAACGCCTGCGCGTTCGAACGATATCGGTCCTCGGCGAGCACCTCGCGCACCGCCGCGCGGATGCGGGCCGGGCTGCGATCCGTCCGGTCGATCGCAACGCCGAGCCCGAGCGCGGCGACGCGCTGCGCGGTGTACGGCTGATCGCCGCTGATGGGAATGACGACGAGTGGCAGCCCGAGCCGCAGCGCTTCCTTCGTGCCGTTGAAGCCGCCGTGGGTCACGAAGAGGTCGCTGCGCTCGAGGACGCGGAGCTGCGGCACGAACGGTTCGAGCCGCACGTTGGGAGGCGCGTCCCCGAACCGGGCGGCGTCCTGGTCACGGCCGATGGCCGCCACTGCGTCCACCGGCTCTCGCCCGAGCGCCACCACGACCGCCTCCATGAGGCCGGGCTCGGAGTGCATCACCGTTCCCAGGCTCGCGAAGACGAGGGGACGCGACCGGGGAGTCGCGAGCCAGGGCGGCGCGACCTCGTCCGGGCGCTCGGGGTTGTCGTAGCGGATGTGGTGGATCGTGTCGGGGACGGGGTCGTCTCCGTCCCACGCCGGCGGGGTGAAGGCGAACTGCAGGTAGCGGAAGATCATGTGGTTCTCAGGGTCCGGCGCGAGCCCGAGCCTGGCCCGATGGACCGCCATCGGCTCCGCCAGGAGCGCGCGCCGGGCGTCGTGCGACGCCCACGAGCCGCCGGTGATGCCGGCGTGCGGCAGCCCGACCTTCTCCGCCACGAGCGCGGCCGCCTGCTCCCCGGATTCGCGTACGAGGAGGTCCGGCTGCCACGCCTCGACGTGTCGCAGCAGGTCCGGGATCAGCCGATGCGGCGCGCGCTCGCCGAAAGCGATGCGCTGCGCGAAGCCGAGGCGGGCCGGGTCGCTGAATGGTGGCGCGCCCGCGAACAGCTCCTCGAAGCGCTCGACGCCGCCGGCGAGGTGCGTCAGCCCAAGCGCTTCGAGCCGCTCCGCAAAGGAGCTCGACGTGCAGACGGCCACCTCGTGACCCGCCGCGCGGACGGCGAGCGCCAGCGGGATGAGCGAGTTGACATGCCCGGTCGCCGGGAGTGACGTGAACAGGACGCGCACCGCGAGAGGATCATGGCCGTGACGGCCATCGGTCAACCGGGCGTTGGCGCCGATTCAGGCGTCGCCCCCGCCACGCTCGATTGTCACCACGCGTCCGAGAACCGATCGTCCACCGGCTACCGAGCGCGGCCCTCCCGCAGCATCTCGACCGACTTCGCGATGCGGCGTAGGCGCGTCTCATCGGTCTTGGCGCTCGTGACCTGCGAGACATGCCACCCCTTGTTGCTGTTCGACAGCCGGTCGAAGGTCGCACGCGCCTGCGGGTCCGCGTCGAGCGCGGCCGCCAGCGCCGGGGGCACCTCCACGACACGTGGCGCGGTGTCGAGCTCGATCTCGACGTCGACGGCGTCGCCGCCGCCGAGCCCCGACGCGGCGCGGTGATCGGCGTTGAAGCCGACCATGAAGCGGCCGTCGACCGTGGCCACCGTGCTGCGATACGTGTAGCCGTTGACCGTCATGGTCACGGCCGGGCGCTTGCCCGCGCCGAGCGCCTCGATCACCTCGTCGGGGATCGGGATGCCCGTCGCCGTGCCGTCACTCTGGTAGATCGTGGTGTGGAAGCGCATCGGTCAGTCTCCCGTCTGGTGGGGGTTCATCATCGCCCACGCGAACTCACGGCGCGGCGGGCGCGCGGGCGCCGGCCGTCCGCGCCGCGGGCACGAGCGCGGCGAGCATGACGAACGCCGTCACCGCGAACGCCAGGGAGTAGCTCGTCCCGTCGGCCAGCACCCCGAAGGCGGCTGCTCCCACACCGATGCCCACGTCGTACGCGAAGTTCCACGCGGCGCTGGCGGCGCTGTAGCCGCTCCGCGGGACGTGCTCGAACATCACCGCCAGGCTGGCGTTCTGGGCGAAGCCGAAGCCCATCCCGAAGAGGAGCATCCCGCCGAGCACCGCGATCGCGTTGTCGCCGAGCGCCAGCAGCCCGATGCCCACGATGACGCCGATCGCGCCGGGCAGGAGGAAGCGTCCCGACCCGTGCCGATCGCCAAGCCGCCCGGCCAGCCAGCGGGTGAGCGCCGACGCGATGGCCTGGACAAGCAGCCCGGTCGCGGCCAGCGCTCCCCCGCCGGCCGTGACCGCCAGCGGCAGGAAGGTGACGACGACGCCGGCCGCCATGGCGACGATCGAGAAGGCAAGCGCCGGCGATGCGATGCCGGGCCGGCGGAGCGCGTCGCGGAAGCCGGACGGCGCATCCTCCTCCGGATCGGTCCGCGGGAGGGCGAGCGCGGGGAGGATGGAGACGAGGGCCAGGATCGCCGCCACCACGAAGAGCGGCGCGAAGTCGACCCGCTCGATGAGCCAGACCGAGAGTGGCAGCGCGACGATCGATGGGGCGCTGACGAGGATCCCGTAGAGGCCGAGCCCCTCGCCGCGGCGGGCAGCCGGCACGATGTCGGCGACGAGCGCGCTGCCGAGGACGGCGGTGATCCCGAAGCCGAAGCCGCGCAGCAGGCAGACGACGAGGATGAGCCACAGCGCGCTCGACGGGACGAGGAGCAGGGCCGGCAGGCCGAGCAGGGCGAGGCCGATGATGATGCTGACCCGCGCGCCGACCGCCGCCACGAGCCGGGGAGATGCCACCTCCGCGAGGACCGTGGTGAGCATCAGCGCACCGGTCGCGAGCCCGGCTCCCACGTCGCCCGCGCTTCGCGCCGCGTACAGCGGCACGACGGTGAGGAGGACGAAGAAGTTGGCGATGCCGCCGAGCGAGGCGGCGAAGACGAGCAGCAGCGGTCGCGTGATGAGCCGAGGCCGTCGGCCTCCCCCGGACCCCGCTCGCTCCCTCATGCCGTCAATCGTCGCTGGTTTCGCCTCGCGCCGGCGGGATGTTCTGGTTGCGGCGGAACAGGTTGGCCGGGTCGTAGCGCGCCTTGATGGCCGCGAGCCGCTCGTAGGCGCCATGCGGATAGGCGGCCCGGATCCGCGCCTCGCCCTCGTCGACGAGGAAGTTCACGTACGCGCCGCGATCGTCCTGGAGCAGGGCGCCCGCGAACTCCCGCACCCAGCGCGCTTTCTCGACGCGATCCGCTTCGCCCTCGTAGAAGGCGGCGACGTTCACCATGATCTCCGAGCCGCGGTGCGCGAACGCGGTCGCATCGACCGGGACGCGGGCCATCGCGCCGCCCAGCTGGCGGAGCTGGGCGACCCGCACCGGCGCGTCGGACCTCTCGAGCCACTCCAGGATCGTCCGCGCCGTCGCCAGGTCGACGCGGTCGACGAACATCGTCCGCGCCTCGGCGGTGGGGTGATAGTCCGGGTCGTCGGGCGGGTAGATGTCCGGGTACGGGATCTCCGCGACCAGATCGGCGAGCGGCGTCGCCAGGCCCCGCAGCGGGGCAAGCGCGGCGTCCGCCGCCTCGCCGGTGCCGGCGTAGCAGACGATCGCCATGATCGCGAGGGTGCCGTGATGCTCCTCGGGGACCATCGGCATCGGCGGTGCCGGCATCACGTTCGCGATCGTCGACAGCTCATCCGGCGCGGCGGCCGCGGCAGCCATGAAGCCGGCCACCGTCTCCGGCGTCGCCGGGAGCAGGAGCATGCCGCCGGTGACGGTCGACAGGTCGTGGAGCCGGTAGTGGAACCGCGTGACCACGCCGAAGTTGCCGCCGCCGCCGCGGATCGCCCAGAAGAGGTCGGGCTCGTGCTCGGCATCGACCGTCCGCAGCCGGCCGTCCGCCGTGACGACGTCGGCACCGATGAGGTCGTCGATCGTCAGCCCGAACTTCCGGACCAGGTACCCGACCCCGCCGCCGGTCGTGATCCCGCCGATCCCGACCGAGCCGGTGTCGCCGAACCCGATCGCCAGGCCGTGCTCGTGCGCCGCCCGGGCAACCTCGACCGCCGTCAGGCCGGCGCCCGCCCACGCCGTCCTGGTGCCTGGATCGACCTCGATCGCGTTCAGCTCGCGGAGGTCGATGACGAGCCCGCCGTCGACCGACCCGTGGCCGGCGCCGGAATGACCGCCGCTCCGCACGGCGAAGGGGATGCCGTGGTCGCGGACGAATGCAATCGCCGCCGCCACGTCCTCCGCGTCGGCGACGCGGACGATCGCGGCCGGTCGCGGGTCGATCCCGCCGTAGACGATGGCGCGGGCCGCGTCGTAGTCGCCGTCGTCGGGCGTGATCACGCGCCCGCGGACGGCGTCGCGCAGCGTCGGAAGGTCGAGGGTGGCTCGCGTCGTGTCGGTCGCGGTCATCGGTCCAGCGGTCTCCTCATCGTGTGTCGCTCAAGCCTGCCATCCCGCCGCGTCACGCGGGAGAGCCGCTCCACCGGCCGCAGGGTAGGACCTGTTGCGGCGACGCTCATCTGACGACGGGCGCGGTTCGAAGTCATCGGTCAAACCGTCTAGCATCTGCGTTCCCATGACCGAGCTGACCGCCGACCGCACCACCGTCACTGCTGCCGAGCTGCCCGCCCGCCTCGAGCAGTACCGATCCGAGCTCACCGCCTACTGCTACCGGATGCTGGGCTCCGCCTTCGAGGCGGAGGACGCCGTCCAGGAGGCGTTCGTCCGCGCATGGCGCGCGATCGACCGCTTCGAGGGTCGCTCGGCACTCCGCTCGTGGCTGTATCGGATCGCGACCAACGTCTGCATCGACATGCTCGGCAGCCGGCAGCGCCGCGCCCGACCGATGGACATGGGGCCTGCCCAGCCGGCCGAGGCGGGGCTGGCCGAGCCGTTGCCGGACACCGCCTGGGTCGAGCCGATCCCCGAGGACCGCGCCGTGCCCGCCGGTGGCGACCCGGCCGAGCTGGCCGTCGCGCGCGAGTCGATCCGGCTGGCCTTCGTCGCCGCGCTCCAGCACCTCCCGCCGCGCCAGCGCGCCGTCCTCATCCTGCGCGAGGTGCTGCGCTGGCACGCCGACGAGGTGGCGGAGCTGCTCGACACCACGGTCGCATCGGTGAACAGCGCGCTCCAGCGTGCGCGCGCCACGCTCGCCGCCCAACAGGCGACCGAGGAGCGGACCGTGGCGGACGGCCTGGACGAGGCGCATCGGTCCCTGCTCGAGCGCTACGTGGATGCGTTTGAGCGGTACGACATGGATGCGCTCACCGCCCTCCTCCACGAGGACGCGCGCTGGAACATGCCGCCCTACGAGCTGTGGCTCCAGACCCATGACGACGTCGTGAAGTGGTGCATGGGGCCGGGGATCGGCTGCCAGGGTTCGCGGCTGATCCCCACGCGGGCGAGCGGGCTGCCGGCCTATGGCCAGTACAAGCCGAGCGCCGACGGCACGTTCCTCGAGCCGTGGTCGCTCCAGGTGGTCGAGGTTTCCGGCGATCGCATCGACGGCATCACCTTCTTCCTCGACACCGCGCATCTCTTCCCGCTCTTCGGGCTGCCGGAGCGGCTCGAGCGGTAACGCTCTGGTCCCCGCCGCGTAATGGCGCGCCGGGCAGAGCGATCAGCGCGGCCGGCGGTACCAGAGCTCCATGATCCCGCTGGTCGACGCGACGCCGGAGACGAGCTCCAGCCCATACGAGCTGGGCACGCCGTCGAAGAGCCGGGTGCCCTGGCCGGCGACGTACGGGAACATGCTCACGGTGAGCTCGTCGATGAGGTCGAGCTCCATGAGCGAGCGGAACATGCGGACGCCTCCCCACACGACGATGTGCCCGTCGCCGCCGAGCCTCAGCCTGTCGATCTCCGCGGCCGTGTCACCGCCGGCGATGGTGCTGTTGGCCCAGTCAGCCGTCTGCAGGGTTCGGGAGAAGACGACCTTGCGCCCCGCGTTCAGGATCGGAGAGAAGGGGTGGTCCGTGTTCGTCGTCATCGACTGCGCGATGGACTCGTAGGCCGTGCGGCCCATGACGTGCGCATACGCGTTCTGGAGGAAATCGAGCTGCGCCGCGTCATCGGGCTGGCGGTTTTCGGGCATGCCGAAGCAGAACTTCCAGAAGTCGGTGTCGGGATCGGCCAGCAGGCCGTCGAGCGAGTAGTTGAAGATCGTCGCGATCAGCGTTCGCATGATTCAGCTCCATCGTTTGGGGGGAGGATGTCCAGTCGCAGCTCGTCCCACAGGCCGGCGAGCCCGAGCGCGTCCCGCACCTGCGGGCTGAGGTTCCGGAGTCGCAACGTCGCGTCGTAGCGCCGCGTGGCGAGCGCCACGAGCGCGAGCGCCTGCAGCGTGGCAAGCGTGGCGACGCGCACGCCCGCCAGGTCGCACACGACGCGGATGCCTGGTCTTCCCGCCAACCGCGTGGCGAGCTGCGCACCGAGCGCCGCCGCCTCGAGCATGCCAGCGGTCTGGGCGACGGGCACAACGATGCGACCGACAGCCGGTGGCCCGGGCAGGATCGGTGGCGGAGCGCGCTTCGGCAACCGGACCTCGTGATGGCGGATCACCTGTGGGACCGATGCGACCCGCCGTTTTCATCGGTACGGACGGTTCTGCCCGGTCGCGGCACGCAGCGGCGGCGATGAATCGCCGAAATCCCGCGTCACAGCAGCGCCCTCCACGATGCGGACGATCTATCGCCGACTGGCGCACACGACCCGGCCGCCTGCGCTGCGGTCACGCTCACGGACCGACGATGCATCGCCCAGACCGCGACGGGACGGCCGCCCGTGCTCGAATCCGGCGATCCATCGCCGGGCGGCATGGCTCCTCACGCCCCGCCGCCGCGCCTGCAGGCCGCTCAGGCCGAGTACGGGATCCCCCACATCACCGATGCCACCGCGAACGCGGCCCATCCGCGGCAGCTCATGGGCCGCTCGTTTCAGCAAAAGGCTTCGCGGGCGAGGTGGCACTCCAGCGCGAGTAGATCGGGGGCCACGCGTCCGCCGTCGGTCGCTCCCCGAGCGCGGCGGTCGCGATGTCGAGCGCGAAGAGGCGGTAGGTGTCGTCGACGGAGAAGCTCCAGACCGATGCGGCGGCGGCGCGGGCTGCGGCATCGGTCACCTCGTGGGCCACGCCGCGGACCATGAACTCGCTCGGCGCGGTCTCGTCGATGTTCGCGTGCAGCGCATACCGACCGTCCTGCTCCAGGTCGGCGAGCTTCGCGGAGCGGAGGATGAAGACGAGCAGCTGCCCGTCCACGATCTCGCAGCTGACCGGGTGGATGCGGGGAGGTGCGCCGCCGCGCACCGTCGCCAGCAGGCCGTCGCCGGTGCCGGTCGGAGCGAGGAGCGCCCAGCCGCGTTCGGCGAGGACGGGCGCGCTGGCCGCCATCTCGCCCCAGGTGGCAAGGGCCGTCGTTTGGGTGATCTCGTTCGTCATCGTCAGAGCAGTGTGACGCAGCGGCCAGTGGGGGGCGGGCGATCATTCGCCCCCATCGCGCAGGAGCCCCCCGTCGCGCTGGACCCGGGGCGACAAATCGCGGGCCGGCGCGCACGAGCCGGGCGGCCGAGCGCCCCTTTGCGCACGGAGTGCGACGACTGATCGCCCGGATCGCGATGGAGCGGTCCGTCCTTCGCGATTCCCGCGATCAATCGCCCGGGCACGCGCGGACGCGGGCGTGGGACCCGTGTCGATTTCGCCGGCCGCGAAACGTCGAATGAGCAGGGACCGGTGACCATCGGTCCAGCGCGAGACGGAAAGGGAACGAGTCAGGCATGGGAGCAAAGATCATCCACGTCGAGGTCACCGGGAAGGATGGCCCGAAGATCCAGGAGTTCTTCAACAAGGTCTTCGACTGGCAGCTCGACACGAACAACCCCGGCGGCTACGGCCTCGTCCGGCAGGGCGAGATGACCGGCGGCATCGGTGGCAGCCAGGACGGCGGCCCCGGGCAGGTGACGTTCTACGTCCACGCCGACGACCCGGAGGGCACGCTGCGCAAGGTGGAGGAGAACGGCGGCAAGGTGATCATGCCGCTCACCGAGGTCGCGCCGGAGACGCGGGTCGCGCTCTTCACCGATCCGGAGGGCCACGTCGTCGGGATCATGTAGCGGGGATTCGTCCAGCAGGACCCCACGTTTCGCGGCCCGGGCGGCGTGCATGCTCCCCGGGCCGCGCCGCGTCCGGACGGGCCTACTCCCGCCGCCGGCCGAAGCGGTCGAACGTGCTGGCGAGATCCACGCCGGCCGCCGTGGCCGCGGCGACGATCCGCTCGACGGGCAGGTTCTGTCCCTTCAGGTCGGTGGCCAGCGCGAGCCGATCGTCGATGGCTCCGATCCGCCACCCATCCGGCTGGGCTGATCCCAGCTCGTCCCACGTGATCGGCACCGCGACCGAGGCGACCGGCGTGGGCCGCAGCGAGAAGGGGACGACGACCGTCGCGCCCGGCGTGTTGCGCAGCCAGTCGACGAAGACGCGGCCGCGACGCTCGCGCTTGAGGAACTCGACGGTGAGGCGCTCCGGATCGCGCGCGGCGGCGAGGCTGGCGAGCGCGCGGCTCGCGGTCGCCACCTCCTCCGCCGGCGGCGCGCCGGCGAGCGGAACCCAGACGTGAAAGCCGGACGAGCCGGTGGCGACCGGGAAGGCGTCGACGTCGAACTCTGCCAGCAGCTCGCGGATGCGCGCGGTGGCGTGACGCGCGCCGGCCACGTCGCCGTCGTCGGGGTCGAGGTCGAGCACGAGCCAGTCCGGCCGGTCCGGCGCATCGGTCCGCGACAGCCACATGTGGAACGTCAGCGTGCCCTGGTTGGCGAGGTACGCCACGTTCGTCCGACAGAATCGACGACCGGGTAGCTCGTCGTCCCGCCGTCCTGCTTCGGCACCGTGAAGCGTCGGATGCTGGGCGGGAAGTGCTCGGACGCGTTCTTCTGCATGAACCCCGGCGCCGCGATCCCACGCGGGAAGCGCTGCAGGGTGAGCGGGCGCTCGGCCATGAAGTCCAGCATCCGCGGCGCGACGCGCGCGTAGTGGGCGACGACCTCACCCTTCGTGACGCCGGCCGCGGCGTAGACCACGCGCTCCGGATGCGAGATCGTCATCGCACCCGGCTCACGCGTCGCCGTCGTACGCGCGCCGCAGCTCGGCGACGTCGAGCTTGCCCATCTGCAGCATCGCCTCCATCGCGCGACGCGCGCCGTCGGCGTCGTCGGAGGCGAGCATCTCGTTGAACTCCCTCGGGACGATCTGCCAGGAAAGGCCGTATCGGTCCTTCAGCCAGCCGCACGGCCCCGGCTCGCCGCCGTCAGCGGTGAGCGCGTCCCAGAGCCGATCGACGTCGGCCTGGTCGTCGCACTCGATGACGAACGAGACGGCTTCGTTGAAGCGGAAGTCGGCGCCCCCGTTCAGGCCCATGAAATGGTGGCCGGCAAGGGTGAAGTCGACGGTGAGGACCATTCCAGCTGGGCCGCTCGGCGTCTCGGCCGGGGAACGGGAGATGCGATCGACACGGCTGTTCGGAAGCAGCGTCGCGTAGAAGGTCGCGGCCTCTTGGGCGTTGCCATCGAACCAGAGGCAGGGATAGAGCCTGGGTTTGACCATCGGTATGAATCCTTCGCGGTGCAGGAAGTCAGTCTGCGCGGTAGGACGCGGCCGGTCCTGCGAACTCATCGATAATCGCCCCATGCCGCAACCGAGCTGCTGTCGCGTCGACTATGACGCCCTCTTCGACGATCGCGACGCCCGGCGGCAACTCGAGGACTACCGCCGCAACGGGCCGGCGCGTCACACCCAGCGGCTGCTCGACGCGATCGTGGCGGAGGGCGTCAGTGGCGCGACGCTGCTCGACATCGGTGGCGGGATCGGGGCGATCCAGCACGAGCTGCTTGCGGCCGGGGCGGCGACATCGGTCGACGTCGACTTCTCGCGGCCATACCTGGCCGCGGCGCGGCTCGAGGCGGAGCGGCGCGGGCTCGGCGAGCGGGAGCTCCATCGGTACGGGAACTTCGTCGAGCTGGCCGAGGACGTCCAGGCTGCCGACGTCGTCACCCTTGACCGCGTCATCTGCTGCTACCCGGAGATGCGGGAGCTCGTCGGCGCGTCGG
Organism: uncultured Chloroflexia bacterium; assembly: GCA_963825905.1. Taxonomy (GTDB): domain Bacteria; phylum Chloroflexota; class Limnocylindria; order QHBO01; family QHBO01; genus JAICQM01. The sequence goes on from CAWGUL010000003.1 coordinate 27,440, forward strand.
TGGGACACGCGCGACGGCTTTACGGCCTGGTCTTCCCGGTGGACCGATGGTGGATCCGACTCGGGGCCGGCGCGGTGAACGCGGTCCTGCGCGTCACGCGGCAGGCGTTCCGCCTCCACGTCCACCGCACCGCGGAGGTCGACGCGCTCGTCCGCGCGCATGGCTTCGAGCGGCGCACGCACGAGCGCGGGCTGTTCTGGCAGTCGATCCTCTACCGGCGCGTCGCCGCCTGAGTCGGAGCGCTACCGCTTCTTCGTCTCGCCCGCCTCGCGGCGCTGCGTGTTCACCGTGCGCGCTGCACGCTCCTCCGCCTCGTCCTTGTTGACGCCGCGGTCCTCGTACGACTCCTTGATGTGCTCGTACTGGCGCTCGCGCTTCTTGCTGGCTCCGGCTGGCATCGTTCGTCCTCGCCTGCATGTGATGTGAACGGACCGATGCAGAGCGCATGCCGACCGCGGCGGCTGTGCCACGGGATGGCGCTATCCGCCACGATGCGGCCCACGCGACGCGGATCGAGGCCGATTCGGCGCCGTCGGTGCCTCCGGGTGGCAATCCGGCGAGGATCGGCCGGCCGCGTGGCCGATAGCTCCACCGCCCGGCACAACGCGTCGTGACAGGCGAGCTGTCGCTCCCGTCCGCTACGCTCATGGACCAAGGGAGGAGCCCGTTTGCAGCTCATCGACGGCAAGGCCGTCTTCTCGGCCACCGATCTCGTCGGCTACCTCGCGTGCGAGCACCTGACCGCGCTCGAGCGCATGGCGCTCGAAGGTCTCGCGCAACGCCCGCATCGGCGCGATCGCGAGCTCGACATCATCCGGGAGCGGGGCTTCCAGCACGAGCAGCGCTTCCTCGACGACCTGGTCGCCGCCGGCCGCTCGGTCGTCACGGTCGATCGCCGCGACGACGAGGAACGCCGCGACGCGATCGCGCGGCGTGCGGTCGAGACGGTCGACGCAATGGCATCCGGGGCCGATGTGATCTACCAGGCGACCTTCTTCGACGGCACGTGGCTCGGCTACGCGGACTTCCTGCTGAAGCGGGAGGACGCGGAGCGTCCATCGGTCTGGGGGGCGTGGCATTACGAGGTCGCGGACACGAAGCTGGCGCGGCACGTGAAGGCCGGCGCCGTCCTTCAGATCTGCTCCTACGTCGAGCAGCTCACGCGGATCCAGGGCGTGGCGCCGCTGCGGATGCAGGTCGCGCTCGGCGGCAGCACGCGTGAGACGGTCGAGCTGCGGGTCGAGGACTACATGGCCTATTACCGCGCCGCCAAGCGCCGGTTCGAGGAGGCCTTCGGGATCCCGCCGGGGGTGACCTATCCCGAGCCGGTCGAGCACTGCGACGTCTGTCGCTGGAATGAGCGCTGCGTCGCCCAGCGCCGCGCGGACGACCACCTCTCGCTCGTGGCGGGGATCAGCGGCCGGCAGCGGAAGGCCCTCGTGGCACGCGGGATCGACACCGTCGTCAAGCTCGCGGCCGCACCGATTCCCTTCGATCCGCCGCTCGACGGCACCGGCGCCGCAAGCATCGAGCGCGTGCGCGAGCAGGCGCGGATCCAGGTCGAGGGGCGGGCCGTGGTGCCGAACCTCCTCTACGAGCTGCTCGAGCCGGAGCCGGAGCGCGGCCTGGGGATCCTTCCGCCGCCCGATGCAGGCGACCTGTTCCTGGATCTCGAGGGGGATCCGTACGCGGCGGACGACGGGATCGACTACCTCTTCGGCCTGCTGGAGACGGACGGGGCCTTCACCGCGATCTGGTCGACAGATCCGGACGACCCCGAGGACATCTCGCTGGCCGGCGAGAAGGCGGCCTTCGAGCGCCTCATGGACCGCATCATCGCCCAGCGCCAGCGGCACCCGGGGATGCACGTCTACCACTACGCGGCGTACGAGCCGACCGCCCTGAAGCGACTGATGGGACGCCACGCGACGCGTGAGAAGGAGGTCGACGAGCTGCTGCGCGGCGGCGTCCTCGTCGACCTCTACCGCGCCGTGCGGCAGGGGCTGCGCGCATCGGTCGAGAGCTACTCGATCAAGCGCATCGAGCCGCTCTACGGCTTCGAGCGCGAGATCGCGCTCAGGGATGCCACCTCGAGCATCGTCGCGTTCGAGGAGTGGCTCCAGCTGGCGCAGGGAGATCGGCCCAGCTCGAAGCTGCTCGGCGAGATCGAGGCCTACAACCGCGACGACGTGCGCAGCACGCTCGTCCTCCGGGACTGGCTGGAGCGGCTGCGGGGCGAGGCGGCGGTTGAGTTCGGCGCCGAGGTCGCACGTCCCGCGCTCCGCTCCCCCGAGGCGCCGGAGGAGCTCACCGAGGCCGACGAGCGGGTGCGCGAGCTCGCCGACCGCCTGACCGATGGCGTGCCGGCCGAAGGCCGGACCGATGAGGAGCAGGCCCGATGGCTGCTCGCGCAGCTCCTCTCGTGGCATCGCCGCGAGGCGAAGGTGGCGTTCTGGGAGTTCTTCGACCGGATGGGCAAGGAGGGCGCCGATATCGTCGCCGACCGCTATGCGCTCGGCCCGCTCGAGCCGCTCGGCAAGGTTGGCGAGCCGTGGCGGCCGACACCGAAGTCCCACCTGCGCCAGACGTGGGCATATCGCTTCGAGCCGCAGGAATACGACCTCGGCGGCCGGCAGCCGGCGCTCTACGACCCCGCGCTCTACCGCGAGCAGCCGGATGCGAAGTGGAGCGCCTGGAAGGTCGCCGGCTCCCTGCTCGGCGTCGACGACGCGCGGGCGGTGGTGCAGCTGACCTGGCCGCCGGACGCCGTGCCGCGGCATCCCGAGTCGCTCAACCCGCTGAACATCTTCAACGACAAGGAGCAGCGGGCCGCGCTGTTCGAGCTCGGCACGTGGGTCGCCGATCGGGGCATCGACGCGCAAGATCCCGCATGGCGCGCGGCTCGCGACCTGCTCCTGCGGCGGCCGCCGCGCGCCGGCCAGGCGGACCGGACGCCGGTTCGCGGAGACGCCGAGCCGACGCTGGACGCCGCATGTCGCGTGGCCGCCGCTCTGGACGGTGGCGCGCTCGCGATCCAGGGGCCACCGGGATCCGGCAAGACCTTCACCGGCGCGCGGATGATCGTCACCCTGCTCGCCCAGGGGAAGCAGGTGGGCGTCAGCGCCACGAGCCACAAGGTGATCGGCAACGTGCTGCGCGAGGTGCTCGCGGCCGCGGCGAAGGCCGGCGTCGAGGCCCGGATCATCCAGAAGCCAGGCGACGACGGCGTGACCGACGAGCGGATCGTCGAGGCCAAGAACAACGGTGACGTCCAGGCCGGCCTCGCCGACGGGACATACAACGTGGCGGCGGGCACCGCCTGGCTCTGGGCATCCCCGAAGAGCGCCGGCATGGTCGACACGCTGTTCGTCGATGAGGCGGGCCAGATCTCGCTCGCCAACGTGCTGGCGATGGGCCGGTCGGCCCGCAACATCGTCCTCCTCGGCGACCCGCTCCAGCTCGAGCAGCCGATCCAGGGCTCGCACCCGCCGGGCGCGGAGCGCTCGGCGCTGGCGCACCTCCTCGGCGACCACGAGACGATGCCGGAGGAGCTCGGCCTCTTTTTGCCGCACACCTGGCGCATGCATCCGAACGTCACCGCCTTCACGTCGGAGGCGTTCTACGAGGGCCGACTCCACTCCGAGCCCACGCTCGAGCGGCAGGCGCTCTCCGGCCCGCGACCGCTTCGTGGCGCTGGCCCGCGCGTCATCGCGGCAGAGCACGCGGGTGGCGAGAACGTCTCACCGGAGGAGGCGCGCCTCGTGGCGGATGTGGCAGCCCTGCTCGTCACGAGCGGGGCGTCATGGACCGATCGCGACGACGAGACGCACCCGATCGGATGGAACGACGTCCTCATCGTGGCGCCGTACAACGCACAGGTCGGCGCGATCCGGCGCCTGCTGCCGCCCGAGGCGCGGGTGGGGACGGTCGACAAGTTCCAGGGCCAGGAGGCGCCGATCAGCATCTATTCGATGACGAGCAGCTCACCGGAGGATGCGCCGCGCGGCATGGACTTCCTCTACTCACGCCACCGGCTCAACGTTGCCACGTCACGTGCGCGATGCATCGCCGTCGTCGTGGCCGAGCCGGCGCTGCTGCGCGTTCGCGCCCGCACGCCCGAGCAGATGCGCCTGGCGAACGCCCTTTGCCAGTTCGTGGAGCTTGCCCGGAGCTAGCTGCCGACGTCGACCTCGACCGAAACGGGCACCGCGCGGCGCACGGCGTCGTCGACCGGGCAATGGCGCCAGCCCCACTCCGCGATACCGCGCAGCCGGTCCCCATCAACGCCGTCCGACGGCGAGCGCGATGCGCAACGGAGGTCGCTGAACGGACCGGCTGGAACAGCGTCATCGGTGCCGGTGATGCCGCGGTCGTCCGACTCGGAATCGACGACGACCTCGAGCTTCGTCAGCTCAACGCCCTCCTCGGCGGCGCGCATCGCGACCAGCGTGGCGACACACGCGGCGTGGGCCGCGCGCAGATACCAGCCCGGCGACGGCGCCGCTCCCCCGCCGCCGATGCTCGGCGGCATATCGGTCCGCAGTACTGCGCCGTCCGGCCCGTCGACGGTCACCGCCAGGCCGCGATCGAGGCGGGCTGTGGCGGCGGAGTCGCGATACCGCGCCTCGTCCGGGTGCTCGGTCAGGTAGGCACGGGCGCCGCGCAGCGCATCGCCGATCTCGCTCACGTGCCGGCCGTCAATGCGTCGAGGATCGGGCCGAGCGAGTCGACCGCCAGGGTCAGGTGGCCGTGCTCGGGGTGGAGGTGCGGGACGGCGGACGGGATGTGGGCGGCCAGCCATTGCCCATGGCCGTACGGCACCATCCGATCGTGGCCGCCCTGCCAGATATGGACCGGCACCCGCATCGAGCCGAGCTCGAAGCCCCAGTCGCGCGCGAAGGCCATGTCGTCGTCGTACCAGCCCCAGTAGGAGCTCCGCAGCCCCTCGCGGGTGGAGCTGGCCACGCCCTCGGCGAAGGCGCCGGTCAGGGAGCCGCGGTCGACGTCGTCGATGAGATCGCCGAATGCCTCCGCAATCTCCTCCCCGGTGATCGCGCGGTACACCGGCCACCAGCGCTCCTTGAACGGGATCAGCGCATCGTGGCCGGCGAGCGCGGCGTGGAACTCCTCGATGTTCTCGGCTCCCATGTCGGCGAACCAGTCGAGGCCCTCGGCCGGGTACGGCGCCACGCCCCCGATCGTCGCCGCAGCGCGCACCCGGTCCGGGAGGAGCGCCGCGATCGCGATCGCGTGCGGCCCACCGCCCGACCACCCGAGGGTGACGCACTCCGCCACACCGAGATGGTCAAGGACGGCAGCGGTGTCGGCCGCCACCGCGGCGATGTCTCGTGCCGGCAGACGGGTCGAGTCGCCGTAGCCGGGGCGGCTCCACGCGAGCAGGCGCAGGTTCTTTGCCGCCGCGGCCGCGACGAGCTCATCGGTCAGGATGCCCGAGCTCGGCGTGCCGTGATGGAAGACGAGCAGCTGCCCGTCGTCGGGGCCGGCGAGGTAGCCGTCGAGCGTGCGACCATCCGGCAGGGGAAGGGTGACGGCGGTGGTCATTCGGCGCGATGCTACATCGGTCTAGTCTGTCGCCACCACGCAGGAGACCATTCGACCGATGGCATTCGAGCGCACCACCCCGGGCACAGGGATCGGCGCCGAACCCGGCATCCCGCACGGGACGGCCGAGGCCGATGCCGCGGGGCCGGCGTCGGCGCAGATGCGGCTCCAGATCCTGTCGACGGAGCACTGGAGCCTCCTCGCGTCGCGCTCCTTGGCCTGGAATGAGTCCTTTGCGCGAGCCGGCATGTTCCTCACCACCCTGTCCGGCGCGATGGTCGCGCTCGCGCTGGTGGCGCAGGCGTCGGGCTTCGACACCGAGTTCGTACTGTTCGCGCTCGTCGTGCTGCCGGTGACGCTGTTCGTGGGGGTGGCGACGTTCCTCCGCATGGGCGCCTCGAACTGGCATGACGCGCAGTGCGTCGTCGGCATGAACCGCATCCGGGGCGCATACCTCGAGATCGCGCCCGAGCTGGCGAAGTACTTCGTCATGAGCCCGCACGATGACGCCGCCGGCGTCGGCGTCACGATGTCGATGCCACCGGCGACCCCGTTCTACGTCCATCTCATCGCCGGCACGCCGAACGTCGTGCTCGTCCTCAACGGTGTGCTGGCCGGGGTGATTGTCGCGCTCGTCGGCATCGAGCTCGGTCTCGTGGCCGGCGTCGCCATCCTCATCGGCGCAATCGTGGCCGTCGTGACGATGGCGCTCCACATTCGCTACGCCATCACCCAGGTGCGGACCGGCCAGGGCGGCATCGAGCCGCTCTTCCCGAGCCCGCCGGCGTAGCGTCCGACATGGCCGCTGAATCGGCCCACGATCCCGGACCGGAGGTGGCGAACGAGCGGGCCGAGGCGCACGCCGCCGCGGCGCGCGAGCCACTCACCGTGGAGCGGGCCACGGTGCGCATCGGTACCGCGTCCTGGACCGACCCGACCATGACCGCGCCTGGCGTGTTCTACCCGCCGGATGCGACGACCGCTGAGGATCGGCTCGTCTACTACGCGAACCAGTTCCCGATCGTGGAGGTCGACGCCACCTACTACGCGCTCCCCGCCCGCCGCACCGGCGAGCTGTGGCTCGAGCGCACGCCACCGGACTTCACGTTCGACATCAAGGCCCACGCCCTCATGACCGGCCAGCCGTCGGAGGTGGCTCGGCTGCCGAAGGACCTGCGCGAATCGCTTCCAGCGGAGGTGCTCGACAAGAAGCGCGTCTACGCGCGCGACCTCCCAAACGAGATCGAGGACGAGATCTGGGCGCGCTTCCTCGACGGCATCGCGCCGCTCCACTCGGCCGGCAAGCTCGGCGCGATCTTCCTCCAGTACCCGCGCTGGTTCTTCCCGACCAACGAGTCGCGCGACGAGATCGTCCGTGCCCGTGAGCGACTGCGCGACGTGCCGATGGCGGTCGAGCTGCGCCACTCATCGTGGTTCAACGAGAAGAACATCGAGCGCACGATCGCCTTCCTCGAGAAGTACGAGATCCCGTTCGTCATGGTCGACGCGCCGCCCGGCACGAAGTCCTCGCTGCCGCCGATGACGGTCGTCACCTCCCCCAAGCTCGCCGTCGTCCGCTTCCACGGCCGGCGCACCGAGACCTGGGAGGCGACCGGCATCCCGGTCGTGGAGCGCTTCCGCTACCTCTACGACGAGGGCGAGCTGGGCGAGTGGGTGCCGCGCATCCGGGACGCGGCGGCGCAGGTGCCGGAGATGCACATCCTCATGAACAACTGCTACGCGAACTACGGGACGACGAACGCCCGCGAGATCGCGGAGCTCCTCGCCGCCGACCTGCCCCACGCGGACTGACGCCGGCTTCGAGGCCGCGAATCCGTGCCTGTCCCACCGGCTGGAGATATTGGCCAAGTAGCGGCGCCATTGCACGGCCGGCGGCCCGTTGCGTGGCGATTCTGCCCTCGGGTGGGAGAAGCCGCCAGGAATCGGCGATGGCAGGTCCGCAAGTTGGCCGATAGCCCCACCCGGTGGAGCATTGCCGCCTGGTAAGGCGCCGCTAAGCCACGAATCCGCAACGGGCGCCATGATCGCAAGATGGCCAGCAGACAGCGCCTCTTGAGCGTGGCGGCGGCGCAGGTCGACGCCGACCTTCGCGAGCTCGGAGCCGATCTGCGGAATGCGCGGTTGATGCGCGGCCTCACCATGCGAGCAGTAGCGACGTCCGTTGGTGTCGGTTCGTCAACGGTCCTGCGGACCGAGCAGGGCCGGACGCCACTGCGCGGAGCAATGCTCGGGCGCCACGCCGCTGCCGTGGGGATGCGGCTCAGGATTCGCGCATATCCGGCCGGTGCGCCGATCCGAGACGCCGCCCAGGTTCAGCTGATCCGGGATTTCCGTGACACGGAATCCCGCGCTGCGGCTTCGGCTCGAAGTCCCGGTGGCGGCGTATCCGGGCGATCTCCGCGCATTCGATGCGGTCGCCGAGCTCACTGCCGCCCGCTGCGCCATCGAATTCGTCACGCGGTTCCATGACGCACAGGCTCAGCTTCGTGCCGCGCACCTCAAGCATACGGACGCGCGCATCGAGCGCCTCGTTCTTGTCATTCGGGGCTCGCATGCCAATCGGCGCGCCGTCGCGGGCGTGCGCGACGTGCTGGACGGGACGTTCAAGCTCGCCACGCGCTCGGTACTGGCGGCGCTTGCCGCTAGTCGCGACCCGGGTGAGAACGCGATCGTCTTCCTGTGACCCAGCTGTGCCAGCCCGTGGGAATATCAGCCGCGCAACGCTTCCAAAGCGTCATTTCGTGGCCGATATCCCAGCCTGCGGAACCGGCGGCCACTATTCCAGCCCTCCCACGCCGCTTCGTGGCCGATAGCCCCGCCACGTGGCACAGGTCGAAATCGGCAGCGGCGCCGTACGTCACTCCGCCGAGCCGCGGGTCGAGCACTTTGCCGATGGAGCCGCCAAGCGGCGCCGCGACCATCCGACGCATCGGCCACGACCCGATGGCCGCCACGCAGAAACGGAGGTCCGCTACAGATGTCCCGCTCCTTCGTCCGCGGCCGTGTCTTCCCGGTCGTGAGCTTCCTCTACGTCGCCGCCATCGGCCTGCAGATCTTCTTCGCCGGCATGTTCGTCTTCGTCGGTTCGGCGAACATCGAGCTCCACAGGACGTTCGCACACGTCTTCATCCTGCTCAGCGTCCTCATGTTCGCGGCCGCCTTCATCGGTCAGGTGGACGGACGCGCGAAGCGCCTCGCGTTCGGCCTGTTCGGGCTGCTCGTGCTGCAGGGAATGCTCGTCCACGTCGGGCAGTGGTTCGGCCTGTCGATGATCGCCGCCCTGCACCCGGTGAATGCGATGGTCATGGCCTACGTGTCGGTCACCCTGGCACGCCACGCCCTCACGATGTGGTCGGCCCGGGCCGATGTCGCGGCTGCTCCCGCCTCGGTCACCTTGCAGCCCGCCAGCTGAGGGCGGCTACCCCGCCCAGGGCAGGTGGATCGGCAGGATCGCGTTGAGGACGAGGCCCAGGATGAGCAGCGCGCCGGCGCGGCGGGTGTGGACGAACGCCGCGCCCACGAACCAGAGCGGCCAGCCCACGTAGCTGTGCGGCGCCACCTCCGGCCGCGGGACATTGAACACGCGCAGCACCTGGATCAGGCGCGGGATGCCGAGCACCACGAGCGCCACCCACGGACCGATGAACCCGACGAGCGCCGCGGCCAACACGATCGGGTAGAAGGCGACCATCAGGGCCTGCGCCACACGGCGCGCGAGCCGCTCACCCAGGATGACCGGCAGCGTCCGGATCCCCTTCGCCCCGTCGGCGACGATCTTGTCGATGTGCTTCCCGAACAGCACGGTCGTGACGAGGATCGCGTACGGCAGGGAGGCGAGCCAGACCCAGCCGGGCAGCTCACCCGTGGCGACGAAGAACGTGCCGGCGACCATCAGCGGTCCCCATACGACGAACACGCCCGGCTCTCCCAGGCCGATGTGCTTGAGCCGGATCGGTGGCGCCACGTAGAAGACGCTCACGAAGAGGCCGCCGAGCGCGAAGAGGATCACCGCCGGCCCGCGCTGCGAGGCGAGAAACAGCATGATCGCGAGGTCGATCGCGTTCGCCAGCAGGATCGCGGCGGCCAGCTGCCGCTTCGTCACCCAGCCCGACAGGATGGGATGCGGGGCGTACTGGGCGCGGACGTACTCGTCGGTGTCGACGCCGCCCTCGAGGTCGAAGTAGTCGTTGATCATGTTGTTCGCGGCGTGCGCGATGACGAGCCCGACCACGGCGAGCACCAGGAAGAGCCAGTTGACGCTCACCGAGCCGGTGAGCCGTGCCTCGCCGACCGCCAGCAGGCCGCCGATGATCCCCGAGGTGGCGGTCATGCTGAACACGGCCGCGCGCGTGATGACGAGCCACTTGCTGATCGCGTCGGGTGGACGGGTCATCCCCTCCGGCAGGTTGGCCGTATTCATCACCGTCCGCCATATGGCGAAGCGCTGGCCCAGGGTCAGGGTGGGTTCGACAACCGCCGCCTCGCTGCTCACCCGCGCATTGTCCGCCACGCGCCGAACTTCGTCATGCGCGAGGGGTGTTGCGCGGACGCGCCAATGCGTACACTGCGGCGTCGGTCCGCGGGCCGCGCGGGCCATGAGGCTATCGGAGGACGCCCATGACTGCCACCACCCAGAGCCAGGGGGAGTCATCGCCAGGCCTGGCGCGGAACGCAATCGGCCTGCCCGAGGTGCTGTTCCAGTCGATCACCCACATGGCGCCGGCCGTTGCGACTGCGCTGTCCATCGGCGCGGCAACGAGCTTCGCCGGCGGCATCACGCCGCTTGCCGTCGTGTTCGCGATGATCGCCGTGCTGTTCACGGCCTTCTCGATGGCCGAGCTGGCGCGGCATCTCCCGTCGGCGGGTGGGATGTACACGTACGTCGGCCGCGGGCTCGGCTCCTTCTTCGGCTGGCTCGTGGCCTGGAGCTTCGCGCTCGCCGAGCCGCTCGTCATGCCGCTCCTGCTCGGCGGCTTCGGCTTCTACGGCGCCATCTTCCTGTCGACCTATCTGCACATCGACATCGCCAATGCCTGGATCGGGCTGGCCGTCCTGTGCGGGCTTGTGGTGTGGCTGCTGAACTATCGCGGCATCGGCCTCTCGACCCGGACCGGACTCGTGCTCGGCCTCATCGAGGTCGTGATCTTCCTGCTCGTCTCGACCCTGCTCATCGTCAACGCCGACCACAACACGCTGAGCGTGTTCGTCCCCGGCGCCGACGGCGTGAAGCCGGCCTTCCAGGGCATGATCTTCTGCCTGCTGGCCTTCATCGGCTTCGAGGCCGCCGCCCCGCTGGGCGAGGAGTCGACCGAGCCGCGCCGCACGATCCCACGGGCGGTGATCTGGTCCGCGGTCCTGGTGGGCCTGTTCTACGTCTTCAACTACTACGCCGCGACCGTCTTCTTCGGGCCGGACCAGATGAGCGGGTTCTACACGTCGCACGACGGCGACCCGTGGGGCTTCATGGCCGAGCAGGTCCTGCCGGGCGTCGGCGGCCTGCTCGTCGTGTTCGCCATCCTCAACAGCTCGCTCGCGAACGCGAATGCGGGCGCCACGGCGGCGACGCGCTCGCTCTTCGCCATGGGTCGCGCATCGCTCCTGCCGCGTTTCTTCGCCGCGGTCAACCCGAACACCCGCGCCCCCGTCAACGCGGTGCACTTCCAGGCCGTGACGGCGATCATCATCGCCGTCGTGCTGGGCCTCGTCCTGGCAAACGACCCGTTTCCCACCCCAGACGGAGCGGCAAGCTTCGGCGGGCTGAACGTCTACGTCTTCCTGGGCACGATGCTCGGGCTCGTCTTCGCGGGGATCTACATCCTCGTGAATCTGGCCTGCATCGGCTACTTCCTGCGCGAGCGGCGCGACGAGTTCAACGTCGTGAAGCACCTCGTGATCCCGATCATCGGCGTCATCGCCATGATCCCCGCCCTGCTGTCGGTGATCGGCGGCCTGACCATCCCGATCCTCGACATCAAGCTCGACCCCTACGCGTCCTCTCTGAAGTGGACGGCGCCGATCGTCGGCGCCTGGACGGTTCTCGGGGTCATCGCCTACTTCGTGCTGCGGGCACGCAACGATGGCGCCCTCGACCGCGTGGGCGAGGTGTACGGCGGGGAGACGATCCCCGACGAGGGGACCTCCTTCTAGGACCGATGCGATGGGCCGGCGGCGACGCCGGCCCATCGGTCAGTCGTCAGTCGAAGATGCCCAGCGGGCAATGGGCGGTGACGACGAAGTTCGGCACGTCCACGATCTCGCTGATCCGCAGGTCGACGGCCACGCTGCACAGCAGGTAGGCCCGCATCGGGTCGAGCCCGTGCTCGCGGCCGAGCCACTCGATCATGCGGCGCAGCGCATCGCGCGCGGCGGTCATGAGGTCCGGACCGATGCCGTCGGTGGCGTACCGCGCCCCGTTGCGCAGCGCGGCATGCGGGTCCGGCGCGGCGAGGAACTCCGGGCCGGTGACGTGAAGGTCCTTCCGAACGGTCAGGCGAACCAGGGCCTGCATCGGCGTCTCGATCGCGGTGCCGCTGACCTCACCGTCACCCTGCGTCGCGTGCCCATCGCCGATCGAGAAGCGGGCGCCCGGCACGAAGACGGGAAGGAAGAGCGTCGAGCCCGCGATGAGGTGGCGGGTGTCCATGTTGCCGCCGTGGAGGTCGGGCGGGATGGTCGAGCGCGGGCCATCGACCGGCGCCACGCCGACCTCCCCGCAGAATGGCGCCAGCGGCACGCGGATGCCCGGCCAGAACTCGGCGCGCTCGGCGCCCGGCGTGAGCGTCGTGATCTTCAGGTGCCCGTCGGGGAACTCGTCGGCGAGGAGGCCGAAGCCGGGGATCGAGGCGGTCCAGCCCCACGTGGCAGGCGTGAACTCGAGCAGGTCGACCTGGAGCGTGTCGCCTGCCTCCGCGCCGGCGACCTCGACCGGCCCGGTGACCTGGTCGACCTGGTCGAAGACGAGGCTGTCGAGCGTGGCGGTCGTGGCGTCGGCCGTGATCTGGCCGTTCGATGCGTCGAGGCAGTCGAACTCCACGACGCTGCCGGAGGCCACGCTGGCGACCGGCTCGATGGCGGGATCCCAGGCGAGATGATTCTGGTCGCTCGTGATCCGGGCGGCCGGTTCGGGCGTCGGCATGAGGGCATTCTCGCACTCGGCGGCGGCACAGACGTGGTCCAGCGCGCTGCTTTGTCAGGTCAATTTCGGGTGTTCGTTCAGTTCGAGAACCAGCCACACGAGCAGGGCCGTCACCGCCCCGGCGACCACGGTTGGCGATCCGCCGCATGGCACGGTCCACGCGCCGAACATCCCGAAGCACGTCGCCGGATCGGTAGCGACTCCGCCGCCCCATGGGAACTGCAGGACGACCACCACGAGCCCGGCGAGCAGTCCCGCCACGGCCAGCCGCGCGTTTGATGTTGTCCGACGCTCCGTTGAGTCCATCGGTCTTTCCTCGTGCGGATGCGCTGGAGTGTCCGCGTCGCCCTTACATCGGTCAATACGCGCAGTCGCCGGCGTCCGCGACGTCCTGGATGGGACGTTCGTGGTCGCTACGCGCTCCTCGCCGCACTGGCCGCCTGCGACCCCGGAACGAACGCAATCGCCTTCCTCTGAGCCGCTGTCCCCAGCCCGTGGGGATATCGGCCACACAAGCATTCGTCGACCGCCACGTCGCAGCCGAACTCCCGGACCGTGGAACGCCCGGCCACGATTCCGCCGACCGCTCGGCGCTTCGTGGCCGATTGCCCCACCCCGTGGCGACGTTCGAAGCCCAGCCGCGCTAAATGGCCGATAGCCCCACCCGGTGGATCAGCGGGGCGTGCGACTCAGGATCCGCTCGAGCGCAACCGTCCCAACGCCACCCGCGAAGCCGATGGCGAGCGCCGCCACGACCAGGGCCGGCGGCGGGTCGAGGCCGATAAGCGCGTCAACGGAGTAGCGGCCGGGTCCCGTCAGCACGAGCGCCACCACGCCTGCCAGCAGGCTGAGGGCGAACTCGAATCCCCCCTTGCTGTTCCAGAACCCCTTCGCGAGGTGCGCCTTACCGATGATGACGGTCACCTGACCGATGAGGACCAGACCCACGAGCGGCGTCAGGAATCCGACCGCGAGAAGGATGCCGGCAAGCTCGGCTGCGATCGACAGGCCGGCGAACAGTGGCGCTGGCCGGAAGCCCATCTTCGCGATGGCGGCGTTCCAGCCGGCGGGGCCAGGGCCCCCCCACCAGCCGAAGGCCTTCTGCGCGCCGTGCGCGGCGAGCGTGCCGCCGACCACGAGGCGCAGCACGAGCAGCCCGATATCGAGGAGGTCGGTGTCGGTCACGCCTCACGCTCCTGCACGTTCGTGGCCGAGTGGGATGGCGGCGTCCAGAGCCGATACCAGGCCGGAACGCTCCTCCGCACGCCGCAGGCGCACGACTGGTCCATCAGCGGCCGATCATCGGCCCAGCGGAAGCCGTCGGCCACCCACCGATGGCGATGCTCGGTCACGATCCCGGCGCCGGGTCCCCGACGGGCCGCGATTCGGTGAGCGTCGTCGGGGCGTTGTGGACCGCAGGGATGCTCCCGAGCAGGCCGGCCTGGAAGTCCTCGAAGGCCTGGATCACCTCGGCTCGGGTGTTCATGACGAAGGGACCGGCCCAGGCCACGGGCTCGCGGATCGGACGGCCGCCCAGGATGAGGAGGTCGAGGTTCGGCGCGCGGCTCTCCTGGCGTGGCGAAGCCGCGGCCCGGAGGACGTTGCCCGGCCCGAAGACCGCGAGCTGCCCGGTCTGGACCGGGATGCGCTCGGTGCCGACGGTGCCGAAGCCGGCGAGGACGTAGACGAGGGCGTTGTAGTCGTCGCGCCACGGCAGCTCGAGGGTCGCCTCCGGGCTGAGCGTGGCGTGGACGAGCGTCATCGGCGTATACGTCGAGCCTGGGCCGGCTATGCCCGGCCACCTCGCCGGCGATGACCCGGACGAGCGCCCCGCCATCGCCCGACGAGAGGAGGCCCACCTCGCGCGCCCGGATGTCCTGGTAGCGCGGGGGCGACCACTTCTGGGCGGCGGGCAGGTTGACCCACAGCTGGATGCCGTGGAACAGGCCGCCGCTGATGACGAGCGTCTCCGGCGGCTTCTCGATGTGAAGGATCCCGGCGCCGGCGGTCATCCACTGCGTGTCGCCGTTCGTGATGGTGCCGCCGCCGCCGTTGCTGTCGTTGTGCTCGAACGTGCCGTCCATCATGTAGGTCACGGTCTCGAAGCCACGGTGCGGGTGCCAGGGCGTGCCCTTCGGCTCGCCCGGCGCGTATTCCACCTCGCCCATCTGGTCAAGGTGAATGAAGGGATCGAGGTCCCCGAGGTCGACGCCCGCGAAGGCGCGCCGTACGGGGAAGCCCTCCCCCTCGAAGCCCTTCGGGGCCGTGGTCACCGACCTCACCGAGCGCGGACGCGCGGTGAGGGGATCGGGCGCCGCGATGCGCGGCAGGACGGTGAGGTCGTCGACGGTGATGGCTGGCATGGCGAGGGTCGCTCCTGTCTGCGCTACAGCCTAGAAGCCGACCGCCTCGGGGACCAGCACGACCGTGATGCGGCCGCGGCCGCCGCCGTTGAGGACGAGCGTCTGGTTGATGGAGGCGCCCATTCCGTAGGCCGCCATCGCACGCGCGTTCTCGAGCGGGAAGACGGTCTCATGCAGCCGATCGAAGGCGGCATCGAGGTCAGGCACGACCTTCTGGGCACCGATGACGAGCACGACGCGACCGGCGCCGCTGGCGATCGGACCGATCTGGCTGCCCGAGCCGGATGCGACGAGCACGCGCCCGTCCTCGGTGACGGCGGCCGCGGAGGCGAGCATCACGTCCGGGGTGCCGAGCAGGCGGCGGATCTCGTCGGCCTGGGTGGCACGGTCCATGGCGCCGGCGAGCGGTCGAATGGCGCTCAGCCGGTCCGCTGACTGGATCGCATCGGTGATGCCGAGTGCGGCCAGCGTGGCAGATGCGCCGGTGTTGACGGCGGCGCCATCGGGCAGGAGGTCGAGGACGGCGCGACGCGCATCATCCGCGGAAGCGGCGATGACGACGTTGAAACCGCGAGCGCGAAGCGCCTCGGCAGCCGTCGAGATCCGGGTGGTGGTGGACGTCCGCTGCGTGACGGTGGGCAGGGTGAGGGTGGCGGTCATGGGGGGTTGGTTCCGAGCCAGGGCGAGTTGTTGCTACCGCAACTATATACCCGATCGTTGCGTTGTCAACTATTGCTCCATGTGGTCGGCGCCCGCTGGTGGCGCGGCTAGGATGACCGCGTGACGGCGCTGCGCAGCCCCGACCCGCGGCGATGGCTGATCCTGTTCGTCGGCCTCCTCGGCTTGATCGCGGGCTGCGCGGCGCAGTACGGGACCGCCTACCTCATCCCGAGCCTGCGCGACGAGGGCCTGTCGCTCGCGTCCGCCTCGTTCCTCGTCACGGCGCCGATCGCCGGCATCCTCTGCACGCTCATCGCGTGGGGCGCCGCCGCCGATCGGTGGGGCGAACGCGTCGTCATGGTGGCGGGACTCGGCGCCGCCGGGATCGCCGAGCTTGGCGTCGCCACGACAAGCGACCCGCTCTCGCGATGGCTCTTGCTCTTCGCCGTCGGGGCGGCGAGCGCGGCCATCCACGCTGCCTCGGGGCGGCTCATTCTCGGCTGGTTCGGGGCGCACGAGCGCGGCCTCGCGATGGGCATCCGCCAGACCGGCCTGCCGCTCGGCCTCGGGCTGGCGGCGCTCGTCCTGCCCCAGCTGGCGGTGGGCGGCGTCGGCGGTGCCTTCGTCGGCCTCGGGGTCGGGTGCCTGGCGAGCGCCGCGCTCATCGCGGCCGTCATCCGCGATCCCGCCCGCCCCGCGCCCGAGGTCGGCGTCGGCGGAGGCGCGCCATACCGCCAGGCGTTCCTGTGGCGGATCCACGCCGCGAGCGCCCTGCTCGTCATCCCGCAGATCACGATCAGCACGTTCGCCTTCGAGTACCTCGTCAGCGTGATCGGCTGGACCGCGGGCGCGGCCGGAGCCCTGGTCGCCGCCACGCAGCTCGCGGGTGCGGCCGGCCGGCTCCTGGCCGGCTGGTGGTCGGACCGTGCCGGGTCCCGGCTGGGACCGATGCGCGCCATCTCGGTCTCGATCGGAGTGGCGATGGTGGCGCTGGCGCTCCTGGCGGTCGGCGGCTCCGGAGCGGTGGTGGCGGCCCTGGCCATCGCGGCGGTGGCAACCGTCACGCCCAACGGGCTGGCCTTCACCGCGGTCGCGGAGCGCGCGGGGTCACGCTGGGCGGGGCGCGCGCTCGGGATCCAGAACACCTTCCAGAACCTCGCCGGCGCGCTCGTGCCGACGCCGGTCGCCTTCCTCGTGGTGGCCGGCGGCAGCGAGTCGCGCGGCTATGCGCTCGCCTTCCTCGCCGTGGCGGCCTTCCCATTCGTGGCGGCCGTCACAATTCCGAGGCGCGACGAGGCTGCGGTCGGGTGATCCAGCGATGACGTTCCGGACACCCGCCCTCCACCGACCGATGCGCGGTCGCGACCCGGATGAGGCGCACCGCGCGTCGACCCCGCTCGAGCTGCTCGTCGACCTGTGCTTCGTCGTCGCCGTGGCTCAGGCCGGGATGGCGCTCCACCACGAGCTCGCCGACGGCCACTTCCTGGAAGGCATCGTCCCGTTCCTGATGGTCTTCTTCGCCATCTGGTGGGCATGGATGAACTTCACCTGGTTCGCGAGCGCGTACGACACCGATGACGTCGCCTATCGGCTCCTGACCTTCGTCCAGATCGCCGGCATCCTCGTCATCGCCTCTGGCATCGCGCGCGCCTTCACGCAGTTCGACTACCTGGCGGTCACGATCGGCTACGTCGTGATGCGGGTTGGCCTCGTCGCCCAGTGGCTGCGCGCGGCCACCGAGGATCCGGCCCGGCGCGCGACCGCGCTGCGCTTCGCGATCGGGGTGACGGTGGCCCAGCTGGGATGGGTGGCGCGGCTCTGGGTGCCGGCCGCGGTGGCCGGGCCGGCGTTCGTGCCCCTGGTCGCGCTCGAGCTCGGCGTGCCGGTGTGGGCGGAGCGCGGCAGCCGCGGGACGCCATGGCACCGCGCGCACATCGTGGAGCGCTACGGGCTGTTCACGATCATCGTCCTCGGCGAGTGCATCCTCGCCGCCAGCACCGCGATCCAAGCGGCGCTCGAGGCGGACGGCGACCCGGCGGCGCTCGTCATGCTGGCGCTCGGCGCGCTGGTCCTCATCGGTGCGATGTGGTGGGCGTATTTCAAGCACGACGCCGCCGACGACCGCAAGCCTCATCCACCTCAACGCCTTCATCTGGGGCTACGGCCACTACGTCGTCTTCGCCGCGGTCGCGGCGGTCGGCGCCGGCATCCAGGTCGCGGCGGACAGCCTGCACCGCGAGCTGGGCCTCTCCTCGACCGCCGCGTCGCTGGCGGTGGCCGTGCCGGTGGCCGCGTATCTCGGTGCCGCGTGGCTGGTCAGCCCGGCGGGTCGCTCGCTCGCGGCCTTCGCGCCGGTGGCGCTGGCGATCGCCGCGATCCTCGGCGCGGCCGTCGTCATCGGTCCGGCGGGGGCGGCACCAGCGGTGCTGGCCATCGCGATCGTGGTGGCGATGCTCGTCGGGATCACCGCCTATGGAAGGGGCTGGCGGGCGCGCGTCACGCTCCCCGAACGGACCGAGGAGCCCGGGCTGTGACCGAGAGCGACCACGGCGGGACGGCGCCACGGCTCGACTTCCTCTACCTGCCGAGCCGCGACGTGGCCGCCGACATGGCCGCCTTCGTCGACGGCCTCGGGGCGACCGTGGCGTTCGCGATCGAGGGGATGGGCACGCGGGTGGCCATGCTGGAGCTCGGCGCTGGCCCGCCCATACTTCTCGCCGGCCATCTCGCCGGGGAACGGGCGATCCTCGTCTACGCGGTCGATGACCTCGACGCCGCGGTGGGGCGGGCCGTGGCGGCGAGCTTCACGGAGGAGCAGCGGGTGGAGCTGCCGCCGGGTCCCGCCGTCACACTCTCCCGCCACGGGCATCGGGTTGCGCTCTATGCACCCATCCGCCCCGGCGTGGTCGCGAGCTTCCGGGGCCGGCGCGACTTCTAGGTGCGCCCCTCCAACTCAGCGACGAGCCCCGTCGAGGCCTTCGTGCGCCAGGCATCGGTGATGAGGTCGGCCAGGTCACCGGCGTCGATCACCGCCAGCCGGACAAGGACCGCCGCGTAGCCGTCGTAGTGCGGCTCGGTGAAGAAGCGGTCGCCCTCGACCGAGAGCAGGGCCTCTTTCTCGAGCTCACTCGCGACGCGGACCACGAGCACCTCCGGGTTGGCGACCCGTGGCCGCTTCGGGTCGATCCGCTCCATCCAGGTCCAGGCGAAGAGCTTCCCGTCGACCCGATAGCCGGATTCGCCGGATCGCTGCTCAACCCCGGGAAGGGAGGTGGCGATCCGGCGAACGTCGGCGAGGGAGGCCATGCGGCGCAGGTTACGCCGAGCGTGCCTCCGCGATCAGTGCAGCGGCCCGGCTGATTGGGATGGCGAACCCGATCCCCTCCGCGTCGCCGGCCACGGCGGTGTTGATGCCGATCACGTTGCCGGCGAGGTCGAGGAGCGGACCGCCGGAGTTGCCCGGGTTGATCGCCGCGTCGTGCTGGAGCATGCCGGACAGCTTCTCCGACGAGCGTCCGCCGCCTGCGGTGAGCGACCGGTTGACGCCGCTGATGATGCCGGTCGTCACGCTCTGCGCGTACTCGCCGAGCGGCGTGCCGATGGCGATGACCGACTGGCCCACCTGGGCGTCGGCGCCGGCGAGCTGCAGGGCCGGGAGCCCCGTCGCGGTGACCTTGACGATCGCCAGGTCCAGCCTCGGATCGGTGCTGACCACGCTGCCGTCGTAGGTCGTGCCGTCGGCGAGGATGACCTTGACCGCGGTCGCGCCGTCGACGACGTGGTTGTTCGTGAGGATGAGCCCGCTGGCGCCATAGATGAAGCCGGAACCGGAGCCCGTGCCGGTCTGGCCGAAGGGGCCGGCGATCGTCGACTGGATCGTGACGACCGAAGGCAGCGCCTGCTTCACGGCCTTCACGACCGATGCCTCGGTGGCGCTCGAGTCGACGCTCACCGTCGTGGCCGCCGCGGGCGAGGCGGCGGGGCTGGCGGCTGGCGCCTCGTACGTGATCACCGCCGCGATCCCGCCGCCGGCGATCCCGCCGGCCAGGATGGCTCCGGTGAGGATCGCCGCCACCACGGGGAGTCGCCGTGGCGCGTTCGGGGTCTGCTGCGTGTCCATGGACTGCAGCCTGGGGCCGGATTCTGGGAGCGACGTGGGACGCCGGTTACGCTTCGTTCACCACGGGTACACTCCGGCGCATGGATCGCTACGACATCGTCGTCATCGGCGGCGGGCCGGCCGGCGAGGCAGCCACCCATTACGCACGATCGCGAGAGGCGAGCGTGGCCGTCGTCGATCGCGAGCTGTTCGGCGGCGCGTGCCCGTTCTTCGCGTGCATGCCGTCGAAGGCGCTGCTCCACGCGGCCGCGGTCCATCACGGGGGAGGCGACTATCCGTGGCCGAAGGCGTCGGACTTCCGTGACTGGATGATCAGCCGCGAGAAGATCGACTGGCCCGATGACCACGGCCACGTGGCGGCGCTCGAGGGAGCGGGCGCCACCGTGATCCGCGGCGAGGGCTCGTTCGCTGGTCCCGGTCGGGTCGCGATTGCGGGCGATGACGGCCGCCGCGAGATCGAGGCCGGGGCAGTGATCCTGGCCATCGGCTCGCTGTCACGCATCCCGGACCTGCCTGGCCTCGACGAGATCGCACCGTGGACGAATCGGGAGGGCACCGGCGCGCGCATCCTTCCCCGCTCGCTGCTCATCCTCGGCGGCGGCCCCACCGGCGTCGAGCTCGGCCAGATGTATGCGCGCTACGGAGTGCCGGTCACGATCGTCCACCCGCGCGACCACCTCAACGATCGCGAC
Source organism: uncultured Chloroflexia bacterium (assembly GCA_963825905.1). Lineage (GTDB taxonomy): Bacteria > Chloroflexota > Limnocylindria > QHBO01 > QHBO01 > JAICQM01. The sequence continues at coordinate 47,993 of CAWGUL010000003.1, forward strand.
CACCCACGCTCCTCCGAGTTCCTTGCCGAGGGCCTGCGCCGGGACGGTGTCAGCCTCCGGCTCGGCGTCCGCGCAACCCGGGTGCGCGGCGGTGCCGGGACGGATGGCGCCCACCTCATCGAGCTCTCTGACGGCAGCACGGCGGAGGGCCACGAGGTCATGCTGGCCATCGGCCGCGACCTGCCGCTCGATCGGCTCAACCTCGGGGCGATCGGCGTCACCCCGGTGAAAGGCCGGCTAGCGGTCGACGACGGGCTGCGCGTGACCGATGGCGTCTGGGCCGCGGGCGATGTCGCCGGTCCGGAGCTGCACACCCACCTCGCCCACTACAGCGGCGAGCTGGCGGCGATGGCCGCCCTGGGCGACGAGCGGCGTCCGTCCTTCGCCGCCATTCCCCGCGCCACCTACACCGATCCGGAGACGGCATCGGTCGGGATCCAGGTTGAGATGGCGAAGGAGCGCGGCCTCGACGCGGTCGAGCTGACGGCCGACGTCGCGACCTCGTCAAAGGGCTTCGTCAGCGAGTCGCGCGGGCACGTCACGATCGTTGTCGACCGCGGATCGCGTCGCCTCCTCGGCGCATTCATGGCCGGCCCGGCGGTGAGCGAGACGATCCACGAGTGCGTCCTCGCCATCCGCGCCGGGATCACGGTCGACGTGCTGGCGGACACGATCCACGCCTTCCCGACCATCGCCCGCGCGCTCGGCGGGCTGTTCGTCCAGGCCTCGCGCGAGCTCTAGGCAACCTCCACGGTGCCGGTGCTGCCCGACCCGCTGCTGCTCGGGCTGCTCTTCTTCGCCGCCGCCGTCCTCTATGCCTCGGTCGGCCATGCCGGCGCGTCCGCGTACCTCGCCGCGATGTCCCTCGTCGGCATCACGGCGGTGGTCATGCGGCCGACGGCGCTCGTCCTCAACCTCTTCGTCGCCAGCATCGTCATCATCCGCTTCCACCGGGCGGGAGCCCTCCCGTGGCGGCAGCTCGTCCCCCTGGCGATCGGGTCCGTGCCGGCCGCGTTCGTCGGGGGCGTCATCCATCTCCCCGGGGAGCTCTACCGGCCGCTCGTGGCGCTCGTGCTGCTCGTCGGAGCGTGGCGGCTCGCCACCGCCACAACGTCCGCCGAGGCAGAGGCTTCCCGGCCGGGAGTCCCATTCCTGCCCGGCATCGCGGCCGGCGCGGGAATCGGCCTGCTCGCCGGGCTCAGCGGCACCGGGGGTGGCATCTTCCTCACCCCGCTGCTCGTGCTGGCGGGCTGGACGCGGACCCGCGACGCGGCTGGCCTGTCCGGCGCGTTCATCCTCGTCAACTCGATCTCGGGGATCGCCGGCCTGCTGACCGGTGGCATCACGCTGCCGGCGGCGCTGCCGGGCTGGATCGCTGCCGTCGTGGCGGGCGGCCTCATCGGCTCCTGGCTCGGCGCGAGACGGTTCTCGATCCTCCAGCTTCGCCGCGTCCTCGCGCTGGTCCTCGTCATCGCTGCGGTGAAGCTCGTCCTCTTTCCCTGACCTGGGGCGCGCGGCCTCCCCGAGGCCGCACAGGGTGGTTCGAGGCGCGAACGCGTATCCTCGGACCGATGCGCACTCCCGGCGAAGGCGGCTTCCGCCGCCGGATCGCGTTCTGGATCGTCGCGGCGGTCACCCTGGTCGTGGCGCACGACCTCGTCTACGCCGTGCAGCTCGGGCCGGGCCGCGGCCTGGCGGATGCGCTTCGGTCCGCGAGCCACGGGTACCTCCCGCTTGCCTCGACCCTCGCCGCCGCCGCCGGCCTCGCCGTTTGCGGCACCTGGTTCCTGCGGCTGCGGCGCCTCGCCGCCCGCGCGACTCCGCAGCCACCACTGCCCCGAGGCCACGGATCGCCGTTTCGGCGCTACCTGCGACTCTTCGTGCGGCTCGTCGGGGTGGTCGCGCTCGCGTTCCTGCTCCAGGAGAACGCGGAGCATTTCGTCAGCCACGGTCACCTGCCGGGCCTCGGCGCGCTGTTCGGCCCCGAATACCCGCTCGCGCTCCCCGTGCTCGTCGCCGCCTGCCTCGTCGGGGCGCTGCTCGCCTCGCTCGTCCGCGAGCGGGAGCGGACGCTGCTGGCCCGCATCGCGCGGGTCGCGGCCACACGACGGCGTCCCGCCGCCATCCCGCGCCGGCGCCCCCAGACCGAGCGCATCGCGTGGGCGTCGGCGCTGCTCGGGCGCCCGGATCTCGGCCGAGCACCTCCCGCGCTGCGCTGACCGTCAGGCAACGCAGGCTCGGCTCGTTCGCATCGGGCCGTCATTCGGAGGTTTCGTCACATGGCACTACGTCGGACGCTGTCCGTCCTCGGCGCCCTCGTCGCGGCGATCGCGATCGCTGCACCGGCGCTCGCCCATGAGGAGCGCACGGTCGGTGTCTACAGCATGGAGGTCGGGCTCATCGACGAGCCGGTCTACACCGGTCAGAAGAGCGGGCTCGAGTTCTCGGTCTTCCAGGATGCTACCCCCGTGGAGGGGCTGGCCGACACGCTGAAGGCACAGGTCACGTTCGAGGGCACGACCCGCGACCTGCCCATCAGCGCTCGCTCCGAGGAGCCGGGCTGGTACGAGTCCGTCTTCTTCCCCACCGCGGCCGGTCCGTACACCTTCCGCATCTACGGCACGATCAAGGACACCGCCATCGACGAGACATTCACCTCGTCGCCCGATGGCTTCGGCGAGGTGCAGAACCAGGCCGCGGGCCAGTTCCCGATCCGGTACCCGGCCGCTGGTGACGTCGCCCGTGACGCGCAGCAGGGCGCCGGGGCGGCCGGAACGGCCACGATCGGGCTCGTCGTGGGCGGAGCCGGGCTGCTGATCGCGCTCGTCGCGCTCGGCCTCGCGTTCGCGGCGCAGCGTCGCGCGTGAACCACCGGCGTCGACCGGGAGCTGCGATCGGCCTTGCGCTCGTCGCGCTCCTCGCCCTCGCGGGCGTGGCGGCGGCCCATGCGCAGCTGGTCGCCAGCTCCCCGGCCCCCGGCGAGGTGCTCGCCACCGCGCCGACCGAGGTGCGGCTGACCTTCAGCGAGCCGCTCGAGGCGCGCTTCTCGTCGGCCGACCTCGTCGATGCCAGGGGGACGGTCCTCGTCTCACGCTCCGGCGCGCTCGATCCGGCGGACCCGCACACCCTGGTCCTGAAGCTCCCCGCGCTGTCATCGGGGGTGTACACGGTCACCTGGCGCAGCCTGTCGGCGGCCGACGGCCATCCCGACGAAGGGTTCTTCAGCTTCGGGGTCGGGGACGTGCAGGTGGTCGCAACCTCCGGCCAGGGGTCGGTCGGCGCGGACCCGTCGGATCCGATCGGCCTCGCCGGCAAGTGGATCGCGTACCTGGGACTCCTGCTCGGGATCGGGCTGCCGATCTTCGCCGGCGTGGTCCTCCGCTCCGTGGCCGCCATTCGACCGAGTGCCGCGCGCGTCGTTGGCGGGCTGCTGATCGCCGGCGGGCTCGCGCTGCTCGGCCTCGCGATCCGCGTCCCGCTGAGCAGCGGCGACGACGTGGGCGGCTACCTGTTCGGGAGCAGGACCGGGCTGCTTGCGCTGGCGCGCACGGCGGTTATGGGGCTCGGCGGCGCAGTCGTCCTCGCCACGAGCCGATCGCGCTCCGCGGTGCCGCTCGCCATCGCGGCGGGCGCCGCGCTCGTCGGCATCGCGCTCCACGTTGCCTCCGGCCACGCGGCGGCCTCCGGCTCCCCGATGCCCGTCTTCGTCCAGCTCGTCCATCTCGTCGCCGCGGGAACCTGGCTCAGCGGCGTCATCGCCCTGGTCGTGCTCGCCACGGTGCCGTCGGAGCTCGTCGTCGGCACGGTGCCGGCATTGCGGGAGCTCGTGCCGCGCTTCAGCGCGCTCGGGCTGGTGGCGATCGGCATCGTGGCCCTCACGGGCGTCGCCGCGGAATGGATCCAGATCGGCGGCCTGCCGTCGGATGCGGACCCGTACGGCCGCGCGATGATCCTCAAGGTCGTCGTCGTGGTGGCCGCGCTGGCGGTGGGCGGCTTCAACTTCCTCGACGGCGGCAGGAACCGCCGCTGGCTGGGCGGCCTGCGACCACGCCTGTTCGCCGAGGCGGGGCTCGGGGTGGCGGTGCTCGTCGTCACCGCCCTGCTCTCGACCACCTCGCCGCTCGCCGGCCGTGGCGTGCCCCTCGCCCAGGTGCCGTCGGAGCTCGGCGAGGTCCAGCAGGCGATCGGCCTGTCGGTCGTTCCCGGCCGGCCGGGCGTCGATCAGCTGGCGGTCGAGATCCGCGGCACGATCGGCGACCTGCCGCTCTACCTCCTGCTCGACCGGCTCGATACCGGCGGTGAGACGCGCATCCAGCTCGCCGGGGTCGACCCGGTGACGGGTCCGGTGGATCACACCCAGCACAGCGCGCGGACGCCAGACCCCGGCGGTGTCGAGCGCTACGTCGCGAACGCCCTGGTCCTGCCGGTGGGGTCGAGCTGGGATGCGAACGTGATCATCGGCGACGGGGCGGGTGGCGAGCTCATCCGCCAGCGCTTCAGCTTCGAGATGGGCGAGGCCGGCGTCGTGGCCGGCGTGGCCGGCACCCTTGCCGACGGCTCGCTCCTCGCCGGGGTCCTGCTGCTCTTCGGCGGCATGCTGGGCATCGGGCTGGGACTGGGTCGATTCACGCTGCCGCGGACCGATGCCGCCGCCTCGCGCGTCGCGCTGCTCGGCGGCGGGACGCTGGCGGCGCTCACGGGCCTCGCGCTCACCGTGGGGCGCTTCGTCGGCAGCGGCTGAGCAGCCCGCGGCCGGCGGCTCGAATGGACCGTCGGGAGGCCGCGTGCCACGATGGCGGCCGCATGACCGACCCCACCCCGCTTCCCGTCGTCGACACCCGCGCACGGCCGCTGCGCGACCTCCGCATCAGCGTCACCGACCGCTGCAACTTCCGCTGCACGTACTGCATGCCGCGCGAGGCCTTCGGCCCCGACCACGCATTTCTGCCGCGGGCCGAGATCCTCACGTTCGAGGAGATCGCCCGTCTCACGACCGCGTTCGTCGCCAACGGGGTCACGAAGGTGCGCCTCACGGGCGGCGAGCCGCTGGTGCGCCGGGACCTGGACCGATTGGTGGGCATGCTGGCGGGCGTGCCGGGGATCGGCGACCTGACGCTGACGACGAATGCCTCGCTCCTCGCCGGGAAGGCAGATGTGCTGGCGACCGCCGGCCTCCACCGCGTGACGGTCTCGCTGGACGCGCTCGACGACGCGACCTTCATGCGCATGAACGACGCGCGCGTGCCGGTGCGCCGTGTCCTCGACGGCATCGCGGCAGCGGAGCACGCCGGACTCGGGCCGGTGAAGCTCAACGCCGTCATCCGGCGGGGGTTGAACGAGCACGCGATCCTGGACCTCGCAGGCCACTTCCGCGGCAGCGGCACCACCGTGCGCTTCATCGAGTACATGGATGTCGGGCATTCAAACGGCTGGCGGCTCGACGAGGTCGTCCCTGCCGCAGAGATCATCGCCACCATCGCCGGCCGCTGGCCGCTCGTGCCGGTCGAGGCCGCCTACCGTGGCGAGGTGGCGCAGCGCTATCGGTACGCGGACGGCGGCGGCGAGATCGGGGTCATCGCCAGCGTGACCCAGCCGTTCTGCGGCGACTGCACCCGGGCCCGCCTCTCCGCCGACGGACATCTGTTCACCTGCCTGTTCGCGACCCGCGGCCATGACCTGCGCGCCCTCGTGCGTGGCGGCGCGACCGACGAGGAGCTGCGGAACGCGATCGCATCGGTCTGGCGCGTCCGGGAGGACCGATATTCGGAGCTTCGCTCCGATGCGACCCTCGACCTGCCGAAGGTGGAGATGAGCTACATCGGGGGGTGAATCGGGCCGCTGCGGTCGCGGAGCGGGCCGCCGCCGGCAGCGCGCAGCACGCCGAGGATCTCGGCGACGATCGCCAGCGCCACCTCGTCCGGCCCGTCTGCCCCGAGGTCGATGCCGGCCGGGGCGTGCAGCGCGGCGCGGTCCGCAGCGGCCAGCGGGTGGCCGGTCGCGGCCAGCTCCTCGAGGATGCGATCGGTCCGGTCGCGCGGTCCGAGGACCCCGAGATACCGGATGCCGCGGCCCACGAAGCCGCCGAGGAACTCCGCATCGCGAAGGAGGTTGTGGCTCATCACCACGACCGCCGAGACCCCGGCCGGACCGATGCGCGCCGCCGCCTCCGCCGCCGGCGCGTCGCAGCGCGCCGCCGGGTCGAGCGCCGCATCGGCCAGGCGGCGACGGCGCGAGTCGGCGACGGTGACCCGCCAGCCGAGCGTCGCTGCCAGCGCCACGAGCGGAGGCGCGTCCGGGCCGGCGCCGCAGATGACGAGGTGCGGCGGCGGCAGGATGACGTCAATCACACCGTCCGCTGTGCGTTGCGGGCGGCCGCTCTCCACGTCGGTCAGTTCGCGCGCCTCGTCCGCGGTCAGCGAGCGCCGCTCCCCGGCGAGGGTCGTCAGGAGATAGGTGGCCCGCCCATCGTCGCGGGCGGCGCGCAATGCGGCCACCGTCTCCGCGGCCAACCGGGGAGGTTCGGCCACGAGGTCGATCACGCCGCGGCAGCCGAGCCCGCTCCCCCACACGTCGTCACCCTCGGCCGAGTGGTCGATCGTGATGGCCACCGGGACGCCGCGCTCGAGCGCTTCGCGCGCCAGGCGTGCCGCCTCCTCCTCCATGCAGCCGCCGCTGACGATCCCCACCGGTGCGTTCTGCGCCGGCACGAGCAGCCGTGCGCCCGGCCGCCGGTACGACGAGCCGCGCACCGCGATGACCGTGGCCAGCGCATACGACTCCCCGCGCGCGTCACAGGCCGCGGCGGCGGCGAGGATGGCGTCGAGGTCGTTCATGGCCGCGAGTGTAGGCAGCGCGCCGGCCCGCGGCGAATTCCGCCGATGCGGTTCCGCGGCCGTCGGCCCCCGGCCAGGGGCTAGGATGCGCGGGTGACCAGCAGTGTCGCGCGTGCGGCGGATCGGTCCAGCCTGCGCCTCGTCGGCGCGGACACGATGGTGCCGCTGGTGACCGGTGGCGAGCGCCGCTACCTCAACCTCGACTACGCCGCCTCCGCCCCCGCCCTGGTCAGCGTGGCCGAGGCGGTGAACGAGCTGCTCGGCTGGTACTCGAGCGTCCACCGCGGCGCCGGGTTCAAGTCACGCGCCGCGACGGCCGCATACGAGGGCGCGCGCGAATCGATCCGCCGCTTCGTGGGTGCGCGGGACGACGACGCGGTGGTCATCACCCGCAACACGACCGACGCCATCAACCTGCTGGCCGTCGCGCTGCCCGACGAGGTGCGCGTGATCGGCTTCGCCGGGGAGCACCACGCCAACCTGCTGCCCTGGCAGCGGCGGCCGGGCAGCACCATCCTTCCGGTGCCGTCGTCCCCCGAGGCGCTGCTCGAGGGGCTCGAGGCGGAGCTGCGGCGGGGCGGCGGTGCCAACGTGCTCGTCACCATCACCGGCGCGTCGAACGTCACCGGCGAGCTCGCGCCGCTGCGGCAGATCAGCACCCTGACCCATGCCCACGGTGCGCGCCTGCTCGTCGACGCGGCCCAGCTCGCGCCGCACCACCCCATCGACATGGCGGGGATCGGGATCGACTACCTCGCCCTCTCCGGCCATAAGCTCTACGCGCCGTTCGGGGCCGGCGCGCTCATCGGTGCCGCGGACTGGCTCGGCGGCCGCCCGTTCCTCGCCGGCGGCGGGGCGGTCCGGCTCGTCACGGTCGACGAGGTGATCTGGGCCGACCTGCCGGATCGCCAGGAGGCGGGCTCGCCAAACGTCGTCGGCGCGGTCGCGCTCGGCGCCGCCTGCGATGCGCTGGCCGGCTACGGGATGGACCGCATCGAGGCGGAGGAAACGGCGCTGTGGTCCTACGCGCGTGCCGCGCTTGCCGCCGTCCCGGGCTGGGAGCACTACCGCCTGTGGGACGCCGACCATCCACGGGTCGGCCTGTTCACGTTCAACCTCCGCCCCTTCTCGCACGATCACCTCGCGGCGATCCTGTCGGCCGAGCATGGGATCGGGGTGCGACACGGCTGCTTCTGCGCCCACCCCCTGATGATGGAGCTGCTCCACGTGGAGACCGCCGAGGCAGATCGCCTGATGGCGGACACGCGTGCTGGCGGCCACCCGCACCTCCCGGGCGCGGCGCGCATCAGCTTCGGCCTGCCAACTACCGAGGCCGATGTCGACGCCGCCGTCGCCGCACTCCGCTCCATCGCGACCGAGGGCCCGGCGTGGACGTACGCGATCGATCCGCTCAGCGGTGAGTACGAGCCGGACCCGGATCCGCGCCCGATGCCGTCGCTGCCCTTCGCGATGGCCGCGCCCCACCTGCGGAGCGGCGAGTCGACCTAGGCGTGGGCTCCCTCCCGGCCGGTGGGGGTATCGGCCAGGAAGACAGCCCCGGCGAGCGTTCCGCGCCCGATTCGTGGCCGTTCGTTCCCACTGCCGGCAATCCCGCCAGCATCTGCCCCCTTCGTGGCTGGTAGCGCCAGCCCGTGGGACGAGCCGTTACTTCGCGATGTAGGCGGCGAGATGCTCCCCGGTGAGCGTGGAGCGGGATGCGACGAGATCGGCGGGCGTGCCCTCGAAGACGATCCGGCCGCCGTCGTGGCCGGCTCCCGGGCCGAGGTCAATGATCCAGTCGGCATGCGCCATCACGGCCTGGTGGTGCTCGATGACGATGACCGACTTCCCCGAATCGACGAGCCGATCCAGCAGCCCCAGCAGCTGCTCGACGTCGGCGAGGTGCAGGCCGCTCGTCGGCTCGTCGAGGATGTAGACGCTCCCCTTTTCCGCCATCTGGATCGCGAGCTTCAGCCGCTGCCGCTCACCGCCGGACAGCGTGGTGAGCGGCTGCCCCAGGGTCAGGTAGCCGAGGCCCACGTCCGCGAGCCGCTCGAGGATCGCATGGGCGGCGGGAATCCGCGCCTCTCCGTCGGCGAAAAACGCCTCGGCCTCGGCGACGGGCATCGCGAGCACCTCGCTGATGTCCCGGCCGCCGAATCGGTATTCGAGGACCGATGCCTGGAAGCGCTTGCCCTCGCACACCTCGCAGGTCGTCGCCACGCCGGCCATCATCGCGAGGTCGGTGTAGATCACGCCCGCCCCGTTGCAGTTCGGGCAGGCGCCCTCCGAGTTCGCGCTGAACAGGGCCGGCTTCACGCCGTTCGCCTTCGCGAATGCCTTGCGGATCGGCTCGAGCAGGCCGGTGTAGGTCGCCGGGTTGCTGCGCCGCGAGCCGCGGATCGCGCCCTGGTCGATCGAGACGACGCCCTCGCGGCCCGAGACCGAGCCGTGGATGAGCGAGCTCTTCCCGGACCCTGCCACGCCGGTCACGACCACGAGCACGCCAAGCGGGACGTCGACGTCGACGCTGCGCAGGTTGTGGGTCGTGGCCCCGCGCACCGCGAGCGACCCGGACGGGCCGCGGACCGATGCCTTCAGTGACGCCCGGTCGTCCAGGTGCCGGCCGGTGATCGTGTCGGCCGCGCGCAGCCCCTCCACCGTGCCCTCGAACACGACCTCGCCGCCGGCCGTCCCCGCCCCGGGACCGAGATCGACGACGTGGTCCGCGATCGCGATCGCCTCCGGCTTGTGCTCGACCACGAGCACCGTGTTGCCCTTGTCGCGCAGCTGGAGCAGCAGCTCATTCATGCGGGCGATGTCGTGCGGGTGGAGTCCGATCGTCGGCTCGTCGAAGACGTAGGTGATATCGGTCAGTGATGACCCGAGGTGGCGGATCATCTTCGTGCGCTGCGCCTCGCCGCCCGACAGCGTGCCGGATGGCCGGTCGAGGCTGAGGTAGCCAAGCCCAATCTCGACGAACGAGTCGAGCGTGTGGCCCAGGTTCGCGAGCAGCGGCGCGACCGACGGCTCGTGAAGGCCGCGCACCCACGTGGCAAGGTCGCTGATCTGCATCGCGCAGGCGTCGGCGATGCTGATCCCGGCGATCTTCGAAGAGCGCGCCGTCTCGTTCAGCCGCGTCCCGCCGCAGTCGGGACAGGTGGTGAACGTCACCGCCCGCTCGACGAAGGCGCGGACGTGCGGCTGGAGCGTGTCGACGTCCTTGGTCAGGACGGACTTCTGGAGCCGCGTGATGATGCCCTCGAACGTGAGGTTGACGCCCTCGACCTTCACCTTCGTCGGCTCTTTGTGGAGGAGGTCGTGGAGCTCGGCCTTCGAGTAGCGACCGATCGGCTTGTCCAGGTCGAGGCCGATGCCGCTGAAGAGGCGGCCCCACCAGCCCTCCATGCTGTATCCGGGGACCTTCAGCGCGCCGCCCCGAAGCGACTTGTCCGCGTCGTACAGCTCGGCCAGGTCGAAGTCGGTGACCGATCCCATCCCCTCGCAGCGCGGGCACATGCCGCCGGTGATCGAGAAGCTCCGCTCCACCGCCTTCCCCTCGCCGCGGTCGATGGTCGCGGCGCCTTGCCCCTGGACGGATGCGATGTTGAACGAGAACGCCTGCGACGAGCCGATGCGCGGCTGGCCGAGGCGGCTGAACAGGATGCGCAGCATCGCGTTGGCGTCGGTGGCGGTGCCGACGGTGGAGCGGACGTTCGCGCCCATCCGCTCCTGGTCGACGATGATCGCCGTCGTCAGCCCCTCGAGGACGTCGACGTCCGGCCGCGCCAGGGTGGGCATGAAGCCCTGGACGAAGGCGCTGTAGGTCTCGTTGATCATGCGCTGCGACTCGGCGGCGATGGTGCTGAACACGAGCGAGCTCTTGCCGGAGCCGGACACGCCGGTGAAGACCGTCAGTCGGCGCTTCGGGAGCTCGATGCTGATGTCCTTGAGATTGTTCTCGCGCGCGCCGTGGACGCGGATGAGGTCGTGGCTGTCGGCAATGTGGGGCGGGTCCATCGGTCAGATCATGCCCGGAATTGGACGCCGCGGCCCTGCCCGCCGCCGTACGCGCGATCGTCCCAGCCCGTGGTTGTATCGGCCGGGATCTCGGCCCCGGCGGCCCCGCGGGGCACGATTCGTGGCCGTCTGCTCCGTGGTTCGGAGGAAGAGCCAGGCACCGGGGTCTGCCTGGCCGATAGCGCCACCTGATGGAACGAACCTTGCCCCACCGCTCGCGTCACGGCAGGAACAGGACGCCGGGGTTCAGGATGGCGTTCGGGTCGAGCGCCGCCTTGATCGCGTGCATCGCGGCGAGGTCGCCGGCGCCACGGTCGAGCGGCAGGAGATGCGCCTTCGCTCGTCCGATGCCGTGCTCGGCGCTGATGCTGCCCCCCATCGCGACCACGAGCCGCAGCACCGCCTCGTCCAGCGATTCGTCGTCGGGCGACGGACCGATGAGGTTCACGTGGAGGTTGCCGTCGCCGAGGTGGCCGTAGAGGAAAAGCCGCGCACGCTCACCGACGAGCGCGGCGCATCGGTCCTCAAAGTCGGCGAGCCGGGCGAGCGGCAGCGCGACGTCGAGCTTGTGGGGAATGCCAATGGCGTTGATCGTCTCGGTGTGGCGCTCGCGGTACTGCCACAGCCGCTCGCGGCCCGCCGCGTCCTCGGCGAGAAGGGCATCGTCACCCTCATCGAGCGCCGCCTCGACGACCTCGGCGCGGTCCGATGTCTCGACCAGCAGGTAGGCGCCGTGCTCGCGGCCGCCGAAGGGATGCGCAACGTGCGCGTGGTCGACAACGAGCCGCAGCCCGGGCTCGTGGAAGAGCTCAGCAGCGAGCATGCCGGGGAGCGCACGCCGCAAGGCGGCCAGCCGCCGCACCGCGTCATCGGTCGACGCGAGGGCCGCGAGGAACGCGATCCGCCGCGGCGGCGAGGGCACGAGCTGGAGCCGGACGCTGGTGATGACGGCGAGCGTCCCCTCGCTGCCGGCGAGGAGCCCGGCGAGGTCGTAGCCAGTGTTGTCCTTGGCGAGGCCGGCGAGCCGCGAGATCCGCGACCCGTCCACCAGGACCGCCTCGATCCCGGCGACCCGGCGCCGCATCGGGCCGTGGCGAAGCACGTTCGCCCCACCCGCGTTCGTCGCCACCATGCCGCCGATCGTGGCGCTGTCGCGCGCGGCGAGGTCCACGCCGACGTCCCAGCCGCTGCCGCGCAGCACCGCCTGGACCGATGCCAGCGTCGCGCCCGCGTCGGCGGTCAGCTGGCCGGCAACGACGTCCAGCTCCGCGATGCGGCGGAGACGGGTTGTCAGCAGCACCACCGCGCCGTCGGGTGGCACGGCGCCACCCACGAGCCCGGTGTTGCCGCCCTGCGGCACGACCGGCGTGTGCGCGCTCGCACACGCTCGCAGCACGGCCGCGACCTCGTCGCTCGTGCCGGGCCGCACGACCGCGGCCGCCGTTCCATGCCAGCGGCGGGTCCAATCGGTCTCGTACGAGGCGCGGAGGCTGGGATCGGTCAGGCAGTGATCCGCGCCGACGATCCCGATCAGCTCGTCGATGAGCGCCGCGTGCATCGGTCCTAAGAAAGGCGGAGCTGCGGGATGACCTTGCTGCCGAACGCCTCGATGAACTCGGCCTGGTTGCGGCCGACGTTGTGGAGATAGATGCCGTCAAAGCCCATGTCGACGTACTTCTGGAGCGCGGCGGCATGCTCCTCGAGATCGGCGGAGATGAGCATCCGGTTCTTGAAATGCTCGATCCCGACCAGCTTCGCCATGTTCTCGAAGTCCTCGGGGTTGCGGATGTCCTGCTTCGGGAACGGCATCCCGCCGTTCGGCCACTCGCGGACCGCCTGCTCCTCCGCCTCCGCCTGGGTCGGCGCCCAGCTGACGTGGACCTGGAGCTGCGTCTTCATGGCCGATGCGTCCTTGCCCGCCTCGCGCGCGCCCTCGCGGAACTTGTCCCACAGCATCGTGATCTTCTCGTCGGCCGCGCCGACGGTGATGATCCCGTCGGCGTACCTGCCGGTGCGCTTCGCGTTCACCGGCCCGGCGGTGGCCACGTAGATCGGCACCGGCTGCTCGGGACGCGTGTAGAGCTTCGCGCTCTCGAGCGTGAAGTACTCCCCGTCGTGCTTCACCACCTTGCCGCTGAAGAGCTTGCTGATGACCTCGATCGCCTCGAACATCATCGCGCTGCGGATGCCGACCTCCGGCCATTCGCCACCGATGACGTGCTCGTTCAGCGCCTCGCCCGCACCGAGTCCCAGCCAGAAGCGTCCCGGGTACATCGCGCCCAGCGTGGCCGCCGCGTGGGCGATCACCGCCGGGTGGTAGCGGAAGCCGGGGCAGGTCACCGCGGTCCCGAAGGGGAGGCTCGTCCGCTGCCCCAGCGCGCCCATGAACGACCACGCGAACGCCGACTGGCCCTGCTGCGGGGTCCACGGGTGGAAGTGCTCGCTGACCTGGAAGCCGGCGTCGAAGCCGGCCTGCTCGGCCGCCTCCGCGAGGTCGAGCAGCTCGGTGGGGTGGAACTGCTCGAGCATGCAGGCATAGCCGATCTTCGTCATGCCCGACAGGGTAGCGTGCACCGATGCAACCCGCCGTCGTGCGCCCCGACGAGGCGCACCGCATCCAGCTCTACGACGTCGTCTTTCGCTACGCCATCGGTGCCGACCAGACCGATGGCGCCCTGTCGATGATCGAGGTCACCATCCCGCCGAAGACGCTCGTGAAGCCGCATCTCCACACCCGCGAGGACGAAATGACGCTCATCCTCGATGGCGCCGTGGGGGCGCGGCTCGGCGACGAGACGGTGGAGGAGATCCCCGCCGGCAGCTGGCTCGCGAAGCCGCGCCACGTCCCACACGCCATGTGGAATACCGGCGATGCGCCGGCGCGCATCCTCGAGGTCGTCATGCCGGGCGGCCTGGAGCGCTACTTCGAGCTCGTCGCGCCGATCCTCATGAACCACGGCCCGAACTGGACGCAGCAGTACTACGCGCTTGCCGACGAGTACGGCCTCACGATCCTCGACGATTGGTCCAACGAGCTCCAGGCGCGGTACGGGATCACGCTCTGAGCCATCTGTCGAGAGCCGATTCGAGCATCGGTCTGCTACCATCGATGGCCGGCCGCTGGGGTGTGGCCAAGCGGTAAGGCGCCTGACTCTGGATCAGGAGATCGAAGGTTCGAATCCTTCCGCCCCAGCCAATTCTCCCGATGTGCGAGCTGACCCGCCCTCGCGCCGACCGGCTCAGGAAGCGGGCTGTGCGGCGCTCCGCTTCGCCTCGTACATCGCGCGGTCGGCGCGGCTGAAGGCCGAGGCGAGCGACTCGCTCCACTCCGGCACCGCCCAGCCCATCGAGAGGGAGAGGCGCGCACCGGGCTCGGATCCCCGCCAGGCGGCGCATGCCGCGTCCAGGCGGGCCCGAAGCGCGGCGACGCCGGTGGCATCGGTCTCGGGCAGGAGCGCAGCGAACTCGTCACCGCCGAGCCGCACGATCACGTCGCCGGCCCGCAGGGTCGAGCGCAGGACCTCCGCCGCGCCGACGAGGATCTCGTCGCCGATGCCGTGGCCGAAGGCGTCGTTCGTCACCTTCAGGTGGTCGAGGTCCATCGAGAGGAGGACGAGGGGACGAGCGTGGCGTTCCCAGCGCGCCTGCTCGATCACAAGCGTCGCGTCCCAGGCGGTCCGGTTGCCGAGCCCGGTGAGGGGATCGGTTCGTGCCTCGCGCGCGAAGCGGTCGCGCTGCGCAGCGAGGTCCTCGTGGGCGATCGCCTGCAGCAGCGTCGGCTCGGAGGCGTCCGCGATGGCGCGGCCGACGCGCTGGCAGAGGAGGGTGAAGCCGCGCGGTCGGGCATCGGTGTGGCCGACGATCAGGGCCCCGAGCGGCGCCTCGCGACCGATGCCGAGCGCGTAGCAGGACACGATGCGCAGGCCGCCGGTGCTCACCGCGGCAAGGTCCTGCTCGACGATCGGCCCGCGGGCAGCGCGGTCGGCGAGGGCATGGAGCGCCCCGATGACGGCGGCGTCATCGGCGATCGAATCCCATGCGGGACCGGCGCCATTGACATGGGTCTGGCCGTCGATGCGCAGCAGGACGGCGCCGATCTCGCACGACAGCGCATCGGCTGCCACCGCCGCGACGTGGGTGGCGGCGCCGGCCAGGGTGTGGGGCGTGTGCTCGGAGAGCTGCTGGACCGCCTGCGACAGCTCCAGCTCGTCGGCGAGCAGCTTCGAGGCGGGGATGTCTCCGACGACGGCCACCGCCTCGGTGGCGCGACGGATGAGCTCCGCGCTCGAGGCGCGGATGCGCTCGCTGCTCCCGACCACCACGATGTGGTCGCCGACCGAAACCGCGGCTGCGCTGGCCGCCCAGTAGGGCCCCAGGACATGCTGTGGCTCGTCCGCGTCCATGCGGGCAACCCGTCGTCCGGCCAGCTCGCTGAGGAGCGGCTCGTCGGCGATCGCCACCTCGACCACGCCGGCCCAGCCACCACCGCGGCCGCTCCCTCCGAGCAGGCGCGCACGTCCGTCGGCGAGCCCGAAGACGAGGAGGTCGTCCGCGTGGAGCTCGGCGGCGATGTCGGTCGCGGTGAAGGCACTCGGCCCGGTCATCGCCCGGAGGATGGCGCCTCGCCATGCCGGACGCGATGGTCCCATCGGCTGCCGCGCGAAGTGGTACTCGCGGCGCGTAGACTCGCGCCCGTGATCGTGCGCAGCCCGCTCCCCGACGTGGCGATCCCGGACGTTACGCTCGCCGAGTTCGTCCTGCGGCGCGCCCACGAGCTGCCCGACAAGGCCGCGCTCATCGACGGGCCGAGCGGGCGGACGCTCACCTACGGCGAGCTGGCGGACGGCGTCGAACGGCTGACGGCCGGCCTCGCGGCACGCGGCCATCGGCGCGGTGATGTCATCGGCCTGTTCGCGCCGAACATCCCCGAGTACGCGCTCGTCTTCCTGGCCATCGCGCGGCTCGGCGGCGTGATCACCACCTTCAACTCGCTCGCCACGAGCGACGACCTCGCCCAGCAGCTCCGCGACAGCCAAGCGCGCGCCATCGTCACCATCCCTGCCTTCCTCGACCGCGCCGCCCCTGCGGCCACCGCCGCCGGGCTCGAGGCCACATACGTCATCGGCCAGGCCGAAGGCGCAACTTCCATCGCCGACCTCATGACCGATGCCGGCGCGCCGCCCGACGGCCCGGCGTCACCCGACGACCTCGTGGTGCTCCCCTACTCGAGCGGAACGACCGGGCTGCCGAAGGGCGTGATGCTCAGCCATCGGAACCTGGTCACCAACACGATCCAGATCGGCGTCCAGCAGGACGTGCGCGAGGACGAGCGGATGATCGGGATCCTGCCGTTCTTCCACATCTACGGCATGACCGTGGTCATGAACCTCGCCCTGTCGCGCGGCGCAACGATCGTCACCATGCCGCGCTTCGAGCTCGACGGCTTCCTCGACCTCATGGAGCGGCATCGGATCACGCGCGCCATGCTCGTGCCGCCGATCATCCTCGCTCTCGCCAAGCACCCGGCGGTCGACGGACGGGATCTCTCCTCGCTCGAGCTCATCATGTCGGGCGCGGCGCCGCTCGACGCCGGCATCGAGGTGGCGGCCGCGGAGCGCCTCGGCTGCCTCGTCGTCCAGGGCTACGGGATGACCGAGGCGAGCCCCGTGACCCACGCGACCTCCGACGTGCCCGGGACCTCGAAGCCGGGCAGCATCGGTCCCTTGCTCCCGAACACCGAGGCGCGGGTGGTGGATGTCGCGACTGGCGAGGACCTGCCGGCGGGTCAGGACGGCGAGCTCTTGGTCCGCGGCCCGCAGGTCATGCGCGGCTACCTGAACAACCCCGAGGCGACCGCGCGGACGATCGACGCCGATGGGTGGCTGCACTCCGGCGACATCGCGCGCTACGACTCCGACGGCTACTTCACGATCGTCGATCGCCTCAAGGAGCTCATCAAGTTCAAGGGCTACCAGGTGGCGCCGGCGGAGCTCGAAGCCGTGCTCATCGGCCATCCGGCGGTGACCGATGCCGCCGTCATCCCGGTCCGCGACGACGAGGCCGGCGAGGTGCCGAAGGCGTTCGTCGTGCTCGCCTCCGAGGTCGACCCGGAGGAGCTGCTCGCCTACGTGGCGGCGCGCGTGGCGCCGTACAAGCGGATCCGGCAGCTGGAGGTGATCGACGCGATCCCGAAGTCCGCCTCGGGCAAGATCCTGCGCCGCGAGCTCGTGGCGCGGGAACGGGAGCGCGCCGCCGCCGGCTGACGCCGGACTTCAGGCGTCGGCGCGGAGCGCCTCGAGGTCGATCTCGCGCTGGAGGCGGTGGAGGACGTCGTCGGCGATCACGCCGCGATCCCGCAGCTCCACCAGCGTGCCGCGCTCCGCCTCGAGCACCGCCTGCCGGATCTGCTGGTGCTCGAGCAGCTCGCGGTCTGCCTCCTCGCTGCTGGCGGCATCGTGCTCGCCCCGGTGGTGATACCGATCCCGCAGCTGGTCGATGAGGGGCAGGTGGTCCGGCAGCTCGGTGGCGAGCCCGTCGAGGCGGGCGAGCGCTGCCTCGGTCGCGGCGGCGCGGGCCACGGTCTCCTCGCGGCCGTCCTCGGAGGGCGGCCGGACGCCGAGCCGGCGGATGACGAACGGCAGCGTCAGGCCCTGGCCGACGAGGGTGACGAGGATGACCCCGAAGGTCGCGAACAGGATGACGTCGCGCCCCGGCAGGTTCTGCGGCAGGCCGAGGGCGAGTGCCAGCGAGACGGCGCCGCGCATCCCGGCCCAGCCGACGACGAGCGAGCTCTTCATCGTCGCGGTCTTGCGTGGCGTCATGAGGTCGCCGGCGATCCAGCTCGTCACGGTGACCCAGATGAGGCGCACGACCACCGCGGTCACCGCCACCGCCGCGGCCACGAGGAGGAGCTGCCCGATCGGCCGCTCCGCCTCCTCCAGCACGACCGGCAGCTGGAGGCCGATGAGCACGAAGATCGCGGCGTTGATGAGGAAGATGAGCATCTGCCACACGGCGATGCCGAGGATCCGCGACTGCGAGGTCAGGACGCGCGGTGAGGCGCGGCCCAGGAGGAGGCCCGTGGTCACGGCGGCCAGCACGCCGGACGCGCCGATCTGCTCTGCCGGCAGATAGGCCGCGAACGGCGCGATGAGGCTGACGATGACCTCCACCGGCGGATCGTCGAGCCGGCCCTCGACCCATACCACCACGATGCCCACCACGGCGCCGATCGCGATCCCCACCACCGTCACGAACACCAGGTTCAGCCCGGCCTCGGCGAGCGAGAAGGCACCGGTCATGGCGGCGCCCAGCGCGATCGCGTAGGCGGTCAGCGCGGTCGCGTCGTTGACCAGGCTCTCGCCCTCGAGGATCACGACGAGGCGCCGCGGGCAGGCCGAGCCGCTGGGCGATCGCCGTGGCCGCCACCGCATCCGGCGGGGAGACGATGGCGCCGAGGACGAACGCACCCGCCCAGCCGATCCCCGGCGCGAGCGTCTGCGCCACCCAGCCAACGGCCAGCGTCGTGGCGGCGACGAGCCCCACCGCCAGCAGGCCGATGGCGAGCAGGTTCTGCCGCAGGTCGCGGAGCGACGTGAAGTAGGCGGCGCCCATGAGGATCGGGGGCAGGAAGATGAGGAGCACGAGCTCCGGCGGCAGCGCGACATGCGGCACGCCGGGCAGGAAGCCGATTACCAGCCCGCCGACAACCATGAGCATCGGGTAGGGCACGTCGAAGCGCTTTGAGAGCGTCGCGAACAGGGCGATCGCCGCCAGCATCGCGAGCAGCGCGGCGAGGCTGACGGCAGTGTCCGACGGCTGCATGCGCGGCAGCCTACCTGAGCGAGGATGCCTGCGGTCCTCATCGGTCCAGTGCGGTCGGCGGATGTCCATTCGTCCGGCCCGGAGTAGGCCGGACGGTGGATCGTCGCGAGCCGTGGCGGCCGGTAGCGTTCGCCCCACGTTCACCGCGACGCATGACGAGGAGCTCCATGTCCCAGGTCCAGGCTCACGAATGGCGCAGGTACGGGTTCGGCGGTCCGCCGGAGCCGTGGGAGCGGGGTGCGCAGCGCGACCTTGACCGCCTCGCCACCTCGTACTACCTGGACCTGCTCGAGTCGCGGGGGGTGGCGCTGGCACGCGACGAGGACCCGACGTTCCGGAGCCACGTGGAGGAGATCTTCACCGAGGCGACGCGCCACAAGCACGAGATCGACTACACGCTCCGTCACTGGGCGACGCCCGTGGAGCGGGCGCGGGTGGCGGACCGGCTCGGCTCGCTGATGCGCTTGTCGCGGCAGATGCGCGACCTCGCCCCCGAGCGCGGTGACCGGATGGCGCCGGAGCCACAGCCCGCCGCCTGAGCTCGGGGCCTCGTTGCGGCGCTGGCCTTAGGCGGACGGGGTCCGCGTGCTGTCAGCAACCTTCGTGACGCACGCTGTCACATGCTGCATGTGACGCACGCTGTCACGAGCGACGTTGACAGCGCGGCAACCTCCTCCGAAATCCCCTCCACCCCACCCGGCGGCGACCACTGCCCCGCGCCGTACACTCCGCGAAGATGGCCCGCTTCCCCACCCTCACCGACGTGCTCGCCGCGCGGCAGCTGCTGCGTGGGGTGGCGCTCGAGACGCCGCTCGAGCCCGTTCCGCAGCTCGCCGCCGAGCTCGGCGCCGCCGAGGTGCGCCTGAAGCGGGAGGACGTCCAGCCGACCGGGGCATTCAAGATCCGCGGCGCCGAGGTGAAGATCGCGGGCGTCGCCGCCACGAACCGCGACGCGATCCTCGTCGCCGCCAGCAGCGGCAACCACGGCATCGCGTGCGCGACCGCCGCCGCGCGCCACGGGATGCGGCTGACCGTCCTCGTCGGCCGCTCCGTGTCGCCGGCCAAGCTGGAGCGGCTGCGCGCGCTCGAGACGGATCGGATCACCGTGGAGCTGTTCGGGCGCGACACCGATGACTGCGAGCTCGAGGGCCGGCGCCGCGACGACGCCGGCGACGCGGTCTACGTCTCGCCCTATAACGACGCCGATGTCATCGCCGGCCAGGCGACCGTGGGGCTCGAGATCGCGGAGGCATGGCCGCAGGTCGGGCTGGTCGTCGTACCCGTCGGCGGCGGTGGGCTGATCAGCGGCATCGGCCTGTGGCTGAAGGCGACGATCCCCGGCGTGCGGTTGGTGGGGGTGCAGCCGGCGGCGTCGCCGCCGATGTACGCGCACCTCTCGACCGGCACCACCGCCGCCATGCCGATCGCCCCGACCCTCGCCGACGGCGTGGCCGGCAACATCGAGCGCCAGAGCATCACCTGGAAGATGTGCCGCCAGCTCGTCGACGAGGTGGTGCTGGTCGAGGAGGACGAGATCGCCGACGCGATGCGCTGGGCGATCGACGTGCCGCACATCCTGCTCGAGGGGAGCGCGGTGCTCGGCATTGCCGCGCTGCGGGCCGGGCGCGTGCCCTCCGTGGCGGGCCAGCGCGTTGCGGTGGTCGTCACCGGGCGCGGCATCGACCGCGCCACCCTCGCCTCGGTCCTCGCCGACTAGGCGCCGCCGAGGGCCTCGCGGAACAGGGCCACGATCCGCGACCAGGCGAGCGCCGCCGCCGCAGGCGCCTCGGCGGTGTGGCCGTCGTTGAGGAACGCGTGCGGCGCGCCCTCGTACCGATGCACCGCGTTCTCCGGCCGCCATGACCGGATCGTCGCCTCGAGCCGGTCGAGCAGCTCCGGCGCGAACCGGTCGTGCGTGCCGTAGTGCGCCTCGATGCGGGCGCGGCTGCGGCGACCCTCGAAGTCGGTGAGCCCGTAGCACGGTGCCGCCGCGACGATCCGCGGTCGTCGAGCGCGGCCTCCCACGCGAGCCCGCCACCCATGCAGAAGCCGATCACGCCGATCGCGCTGGCACCCGCTTCCTCCAGCCACGACACCGCAGCGTGGAGATCGGCGAGCGCCGCGGGCCGGTCGAGAGCCATGGCGAGTTTCTGGGCCTCGTCCGGCTCGGTCGCCTGCTTCCCGTGGTACAGGTCCGGGGCGAGCGCGAGCACCCCGGCATCTGTGGCGAGGCGCGTCGCGATGGTGGTGATGTCATCGGTCAGGCCCCACCACTCCTGGATGACGACCACAGCGGGACCGCTCGCCAGCCCGCGGGCCGGGCGACGAACGCATCCATCGGCTCCGCCGTGCCCGGCATGCTGAGCCGCCGGGTGGACACCGGGTCGGCCGTTTGACCGATGTCGTCGCGCATCACCGGACTCTACCCTTGGCGCCTCCATGACGCTCCTCAGCCTGCGCGGCATCGCGCGCTCGTTCGGCGGCCGCCGCATCCTCGACGGCGTGGACCTCGAGCTGCCCGATGGCGCGCGCATCGGCATGGTGGGGCCGAACGGCTCGGGCAAGACGACGCTGCTGCGGATCGCGGCCGGCGTCGACGAAGCCGATGCGGGCAGCCTGACCCGCCGCCGCGGACTCCGCCTGGCCCTCTTGCTCCAGCACCCGATGGGCGACGAGCGCACCCCGCTCGAGGCGGTGCGCGACGCGCGGGCCGACCTCGCCGAGATCGACGCCGGGCTGGCGGCGGTCGACGCTGAGCTCTCCGATCCGGCCATCTACGGCGACGACAGGGCGATGGCCCGCGCCCTCGCGACCCAGGCAACGCTCCTCGAGCGCTACGAGCGCAGCGGCGGACCCGCCTTCGAAGGGCGGGCGCGCTCGCTGCTGCGCGGCATCGGGCTCGAGGAGCGGGAGCTCGACCTGCCGACGCGCGCGCTGTCAGGCGGTCAGCGCAAGCTCGTCGGTCTCGTCGGCTGCCTCGTCCAGGACCCCGAGCTGCTGCTCCTCGACGAGCCGGAGGCGCATCTCGACCTCGCCGGCCGCCAGCTGCTGGAGCGTCTCGTGGCGGGGTTCGGCGGCGCGGTGCTGGCGGTGAGCCACGACCGCTACCTGCTCGACGAGACGGTGACCCAGATCGCGTCGCTCGACCGTGGGAGGGTGCGCATGTGGCCGGGCAACTACTCGGCGTATGCCGTGGCGCGCGAGATCGAGCTCAAGCGCCAGCAGGTCACGTACGTCACCCAGCGCAAGGAGATCGAGCGCCTCGAGGACGCGGAGCGCCGGCTCATCCAGTGGGCACGCGCCGTCCCGGCCTCGGCGAGCAACTCGGGGCTCGTGACCCAGGCGCGCAACATCGCGCGCCGCATCGAGCGCATGGACAAGGTCGAGCGGCCGGTGCTCGAGCGGCGGAAGATCGGGCTCGAGTTGCACCCGCACCAGCGCGGCGGCCGGAAGGCGGTCGAGCTGCGGCGCGTGGGCGTGGCGTTCGACGGCCACCCCGTGCTGCTCGGCGTGGACCTGACCGTCATGCACGGGGAGCGGCTCGGGATCGTGGGCGAGAACGGCGCCGGCAAGAGCGTGCTCGTGAAGACGCTCGTCGGGGAGATCGCGCCGACCGAGGGCGAGGTGTGGATCGGTCCTTCCATGCGCATCGGCTACCTGGCGCAGGACCAGGACACGCTCGATCCCCGCTCGACGCCGCTCGCCACCCTGCGCGCCGCGCACCCCGGGACGGAGGAGCAGGCGGTGTCGCGCCTCATGGCCTTCCTGTTCGACTATGAGCAGGTCCGGCGGCCCATCGCGACCCTCTCCGGTGGCGAGCGAACGCGCCTGCAGCTGTTGCTGCTCATGCTCGGCGGCGCGAACCTGCTCGTCCTCGACGAACCGACGAACCACCTCGACATCGAGTCGGTCGAGGCGCTCGAGTCCGCGCTCGAGGCGTTCGCCGGCACCGCAGTCTTCATCAGCCACGATCGGTACTTCCTCGACCGCATGGCGGATCGGATCGCGGAGGTGCGGGACGGCGACGCCCACGCGTTCGTGGGTGGCTATACCGATTGGCTGGCCAGGGATAGGATCAGCGCATGACCGATCCCGCGCCCCCGGTCGCCCCGCCGCCCGCTGCGCCACCGCCCGTCGTCTCACCTGGCATCCATGAAGGGTGGTCGCATCCGCGCCGGCCCGATGCCGGCCTGTCGGTGCTCGGGATCATCCTCGTCCTGGTCGGCGGCGCGTTCCTCGCCGCCCAGTACCTCAACGTCGATCTCGGTGAGATCGGGTGGCCGGTCTGGATCATCGGGCCCGGGCTCATCCTGCTGCTCGCCGGGTTCCTCGTGCCGGGCGGGTCCGGGATGATCATCGGCGGCACGGTGGTGACCGCGATCGGCCTGCTGCTGTTCTACCAGGACGCGACCAACCACTGGGAGAGCTGGGCGTATGCCTGGGCGCTCATCGGTCCGGGCGCAAGCGGGCTGGGGATCTTGCTCGCGGGGCTACGCGACGGCCATCCGTCGGCGGTGCGCGCCGGCTTCTCGCAGACGATCCTGGGCCTCGGGCTGTTCGCGGTCGGCTACCTGTTCTTCGAGGGCATCCTGAACATCAGCGGCAGGCGCCTGCCCTTCGCCCCGTGGGTCGTGCCGGCGGCGATCGTGGCGCTGGGGGTGCTCATCCTGGTTCGCGGGCTCGTGGAGCGGCGACCCCGCCCCTGATCTCCGTTGCGGCGCGCCAACTGCGCACGCCGTCACCGTCCATATACCCGTGACCGGTGATACGCTGAGCGCGATGGACCTTGAGGAGCTCGTCGCCTTCGTGAACACGGTCGACCTGGAGTCGGCGGACGACGGGCTTGCCACGCCCGCGCTCCTCGGCGCGTGGGTCGCGTCGCGCGGCCGCGAGACCGAGCACGCCATCGAGGCGGCCACGCACCGACGCGCGCTCGACTTGCGCGAGGGACTGCGCGCGCTGGGACGCGCGAACAACGAGGAGGCTGTCGCGGCGGCGGACCTCGCGGCGCTCCAGACCGCGATCGCCGAGCTCCCGCTCCGCGCCTCACTGGGTACCGGATCGCAATGGTCGCTCACATCGCTCGACAGCGGCGTCGATGCCTACCTGGCCGAGATCGTCGCCACCGCCCTCCGTGCCATGACGAGCGGCGAATGGTCGCGGGTGAAGGCGTGCCAGAGCGACACCTGTCGGTGGCTGTTCATCGACCGGTCGCGGAATCGGTCGCGGACGTGGTGCGCGATGGCCGTCTGCGGCTCCCGGATGAAGTCGCGCGCCTATCGCGCGCGTCGGCGCGACATCGCCTAGACCGATGACGGCGGCGGCGCCTGCTCTCCGCGTCGAGCCGGTCACCGAGGACCGCTGGGACGACCTGGCGCGCCTGTTCGGCCCGAACGGCGCCTACAGCAACTGCTGGTGCACGTTCTTTCGGCAGACCGGGGCCGCGTTCGGCGCCGGCTGCGCGAACCGCGGGGAGGGCAACCGAGCGATGCTGCGGGCTCTCGTCCGCGACGGTGCCGTGCCGGGGCTGCTCGCCTACCGCGGCGACGAGCCGGTCGGCTGGGTGAGCGTCGCTCCCCGACCGGAATATGGCCGCGTCCTGCGCTCGCCGATCACGCGGCTCGACCCACCGGCGCGTGAGGACGCCTCGGCGTGGTCGGTCGTGTGCTTCTTCGTGCCGCGCGGCGCCCGCTCCCAGGGCGTTGCCCACGCGCTCCTCGCCGGCGCCGTCGCCTGGGCGCGCGAGCGAGGCGCCACGGTGCTCGAGGGCTACCCGGTCGACCCCGGCGACACGCGGCCGCCGAGCAGCTCGATCTACGTCGGCACCGTCTCCATGTTCGCGGCCGCAGGCTTCACCGAGGCGGCGCGGCGGGTCCCGTGGCGCCCCGTGATGGAGTTGCGCCTCGGCTAGGGACGAGAGCGGCACGCGGCCCGTCGGGGCCGGCATGGGTAGACTGGCCGGCACACATGGCTGCCACCGACCCCGACCAGCTCACCGATTCGCTCAACCTCGTCAACGCGGGCTACGTCGCTGACCTCTACGAGCGGTATCGGACCGATCCCGCCTCGGTCGACGAGGAGTGGCGCGCGCGGTTCGACGGCGGCTTCGCCGGCTTCGCGCCTGTGACCGTGGCCGCGCCGCCCGCCGCGCCGAGCACGAACGGGCGGACCGAGGCAGCGCGCGCCGCCGAGCCGGCCTCGCCGCCGACGGCAGCCGCCGAGGCGAAGCCGCTCCCCACCGGCGCCACGCCGATCAAGGGACCCGCGGCGCGCCTGGCGACGAACATGATCGCCAGCCTCGCGATCCCGACTGCCACGAGCTTCCGCGACATGGCCGTCAGCACGCTCGAGGAGCGGCGCCGGGAGCTCAACGAGCAGGTGCAGCCACGCAAGGTGAGCTTCACCCACCTCATCGGCTTTGCGATCGTGCAGGCCGCACGAGCACTGCCGAGCATGACCCACTACTACCTCGAGGCCGATAGCGCGGCATACCGGGTCGATCCGGGCGGTGTGAACCTCGGCCTCGCCGTCGACGTGGAGCGCCCGGATGGCAGCCGCTTCCTGGTGGTGCCGGTCATCAAGGGCGCGGACGCGATGGACTTCGCCGCCTTCCTCGCCCGTTACGAGGAGCTCGTGGCGAAGGCGCGGACGAACAAGCTCGGGCCGGACGACATGGCGGGCGCCACGATCACGCTCACGAACCCGGGCACGCTGGGCACGACCGCATCGGTCCCACGCCTGATGCCGAACACCGGCTGCATCGTGGCCACCGGCTCGATCCGCGGCGTCGGCGGGCAGCGGCTGATGACGATCAGCAGCACCTACGACCACCGCATCATCCAGGGCGCGGAATCGGGCAGCTTCCTGCGGGCCATCGACGCGTCGCTGCGCGGCGAGGACACGTTCTACGCCGACGTTTTCGGCGCGGTCCACGCCACGCTCGCCCCCGAGGTGCCGGCACCGCCCGCCACGGCCGCCGGCATGGGCAGTGGCGCGCCGGCCGGCTACGACGACCTCAAGGCAGTGGCCGCTGGCATGGCGCTCGTGAAGGCGTACCGCAACTTCGGGCACAAGGCGGCGCGCCTCGACCCGCTCGGCACGGAGCCGCTCGGCGACCCGGCGCTCGACCCGGCGCCGCTCGGCCTGAACGCGACGAACATGGCCCGCATCCCCGCGGAGCTGATGCGGATCTACGTCCCCGGCGCCACGCTGGCGGAGGCGCTGCCTCACCTCGCTGCCACGTACTGCGGCACCATCGCGTACGAGGTCGAGCACGTCGCCAGCCACGAGGAGCGCGTCTGGCTGCGCCACGTCATCGAGTCGGGCGAGCATGCGCCGCCGCTCGACGCCGAGGCGCAGCGCAACCTGCTCGCCCGCCTCACCCGGGTCGAGGGGCTCGAGCGCTTCCTCCACAAGGCGTACCTGGGGCAGAAGCGCTTCAGCGTCGAGGGGCTCGACGTGATGGTCCCGATGCTCGACCGCATCATCGCGGACGCCGCCGACGCCGGCGCGGGCGAGGTCGTGATCGGCATGGCGCACCGCGGGCGCCTCAACGTCCTGTCGCACATCATCGGTGTCAGCCGGGAGGCGATCCTGGCCGAGTTCGAGGCCGGTCGCGCGTCCGACCCGATGGCGCCGAAGGGCGGCCTCGATGACGTCAAGTACCACCTCGGCGCCGAG
Source organism: uncultured Chloroflexia bacterium (assembly GCA_963825905.1). Lineage (GTDB taxonomy): Bacteria > Chloroflexota > Limnocylindria > QHBO01 > QHBO01 > JAICQM01. Next base: position 74,350 of record CAWGUL010000003.1, read on the forward strand.
GGCGAGGTGACGACCGCGGACGGCCGCATGGTCAGGGTGGCGCTCGTCCCGAACCCGAGCCACCTCGAGGCGGTCAACCCGGTGGTCGAGGGGCGCACGCGGGCGGCGCAGACGGACCGATCCACCGCGGTCGCATCGGTCGACCACGCCACCGTCGTGCCGGTGCTGCTTCACGGCGATGCCGCATTCGCCGCCCAGGGCGTGGTGGCCGAGACGTTCAACCTGTCGCGCCTCGCCGGCTACGCGACGGGCGGCACGATCCACCTCATCACCAACAACCAGGTCGGCTTCACCACCGCGCCGGTCGAGGGCCGCTCGACGGACTACAGCTCCGACCTCGCCAAGGGCTTCGACGCACCGATCATCCACGTCAACGCGGACGACCCCGAGGCCTGCCTGGCCGCGGCGCGGCTGGCGATGATGTACCGCCACCGCTTCGGCAACGACGTCGTCATCGACCTCGTCGGCTACCGCCGCTACGGCCACAACGAGGGTGACGAGCCGGGTTACAGCCAGCCGCAGATGTACGCGTCAATTGCGCATCACCACACGGTGCGCGAGCTCTATCGGGATGAGCTGGTGGCCGGCGGGGTGGTCACGGCCGACGAGGCAGACGCGGACGTCAAGACGGTGGCGAAGGAGATGGCCGCCGCGCAGGCGTCGCTGCGCAAGCGCGACCCGAACGACGAGCTCGACCGGGGGGCGGAGGCGCTCTCCCGCGAGGAGGCGCCGGAGCCGGTGACCGCGGTTCCCGCCGCCGACCTGCGCGCCCTGAACGAGCAGCTCCTCCGCTGGCCGGAGGACCTCGTCGTGAACGTGAAGCTGGTCAAGCAGCTCGAGCGCCGCCGCGCCGCCCTCGAGAGCGCCGAGCCGCACATCGAGTGGGCGCACGCGGAGTCACTGGCCTTCGCCTCGCTGCTCGCCGACGGCACGCCGATCCGCCTCACCGGCCAGGACACCGTGCGCGGCACGTTCTCGCAGCGCCACCAGGCCATCGTCGACGAGGTGAGCGGGCGGCAGTTCGTCCCGATCCAGCACCTCGACGGGGTCACGGCCGCGTTCGAGGTCCACAACTCGCCGCTGAGCGAGTACGCGTGCCTCGGCTTCGAATACGGCTACGCGGTCACTGCCCCCGAGGCGCTCGTGCTCTGGGAGGCGCAGTACGGCGACTTCGTGAACGGGGCGGAGATCATCATCGACCAGTTCCTCATCGCCGGCATGGCGAAGTGGCGCCAGACCTCGCGCCTCACCCTGCTCCTGCCCCACGGCTACGAGGGGTCGGGCCCGGAGCACTCGTCGGCCCGCCTGGAGCGCTTCCTCGCCCTGGGCGCGGAGGGCAACATCCGCGTCTGCTACCCGACGACGCCGGCGCAGTACTTCCACCTCCTGCGCCGCCAGGCGAAGCACGGCGACATGCGGCCGCTCATCGTCATGACCCCGAAGTCGCTGCTGCGCCTGCCGCAGGCGGCCTCGTCGCTCGCCGAGCTGGCCGATGGCGCCTTCGCATCGGTCCTCGACGACCCGCGCTTCGTGCGGGCCAAGGCAGCGGCAGCGGTCAAGCGGGTCGTGCTGTGCAGTGGCAAGGTGTACTACGACCTCCTCCTGTCGCCCGAGCGCGAGGCCGCCGCCGATCTCGCCATCATCCGCGTGGAGCGGCTCTACCCCTTCCCCACCGAGGACCTGCGCCCCGTGCTGGCGCGCTATCCCGGACTCGAGAAGCTGTCGTGGGTCCAGGAGGAGCCGCGCAACATGGGCGCCCGCAAGTTCGTGATGCCGAAGATCCGGCACCTCGTGCCGTACAAGATCCCGCTCGGTGACGTCTCGCGCCCCGAGCGCAGCCGCCCCGCCGAGGGATATCCGGCCACGCACGCCGCGGAACAGGCACGGATCGTCCACGAGGCGCTCACCTCGTAAGTTCGGGCCGGGTGCGTGGCCGGGCGCGTTGCCGGGCGATTGATCGCTTGATCCATGCGTGACTGCGTCCTCGCGACGCGCTTGGGCGATCTATCGTCGGCCGGCGTGCACGAGCCGACCGCGGGTTCCGCGCTCACTCGCGGAGGCCGACGATCCATCGGCGAGACCGCACGCGCGCTGGCCGCTCCGCTCGGAACCGGCGATGCATCGCCCGGCGCCCGGAGGCCGGCGGCCGGTGCCTGGGCCGCCGCCCATCTATCCCGCGCTGACCGCGGCCCCACTTCGCTCCCGCTCCCGGAGGTGGAGGCGCAGGTCCAGGATGATCTTCGCCACGACGAGAACGGCGAGCGCCGCCACCGGCGTCCCCAGCAGGACGATGAGGAACCCGCCGCCCAGGATCGTCAGGTGCAGCGCGACGACCCGCCCATAGACGCTGAACATCTGCTGGCCCGGCGACACGCGCAGGTACTCGCGCCGGCCCACGTAGTTCAGGAGGAACGAGCTCAGGTGGCTCACGGCGAGGCCGATGCCGCCGAGCAGCAGCGCGGAGCCCGGCAGCGCGCCGAAATCCGCCGGCGCGTCCTCGCCGAAGCGCGCCGCCGCGAAGAGCGGCAGCGTGAAGACGAACACGCCGTGGACGAACCAGAAGATCCCGTAGTGCACGATGAAGAACGGGATGAGGCAGCCGGCCGGCTGGTTCGGACCGATGCCGGGGCCGCTCATGCGGATCGTGGTGCCGACAGGATCCGGTCCGCGAGCCAGCGCGATCTTGAAGATGTTGATGACTCCCACGATCCCCGACTCGAGCCAGTAGAGGACGAGGATCAGCCGCAGCGACCAGTCCCAGAACAGCACCCCGATGAGTGGCACCAGGTTGAACGCAACGAGCGCGACGAGCGAGACGGTCGAGCTGAGGGCAAGGAGCCGGGCGAAGAGCGGGACCAGGGCCGCCGTACCGGCTGACTCGGGCGGGCGGGGTTGCTGCATCGCCGCGCATGGTAGCCGCCACGGCTACACTCGCCGCCCATGACGACGCTCCTCGAGCGCTATCGCGACCTGCTCGCCGCGCCGGGCGAGGCCTTCCCGCTGACCCTCGGCGAGGGCGGGACACCACTCATCCACGCCCGGCGGCTGGGTGCCGAGCTCGGGCTCGCGAACCTGCACCTCAAGTTCGAGGGCACGAACCCCACCGGCTCGTTCAAGGATCGGGGCATGGTCCTCGCCGTGAATCGCGCGCTGGCGAGCGGCGCGAGGGCCGTCGTCTGTGCCTCGACCGGCAACACGTCCGCGTCCGCCGCCGCATACGCCGCAGCGGCCGGCATCCCGTGCCACGTCCTCCTCCCCGCCGGCAAGGTCGCGCGCGGCAAGCTTGCCCAGGCGCTCGCCGCCGGCGCGCGGCTCCTCATGGTCGACGGCAATTTCGACGCCGCGCTGGAGGTCGTACGCCGGCTCGGCGAGGAAGGCATCGCCGTGGTGGTGAACTCGGTCAACCCGGACCGCATCGCCGGCCAGCAGACAGTGGCGTTCGAGATCTGCGACACGCTCCGTCGGGCGCCGGACGCGGTGGCGCTCCCCGTCGGCAACGCAGGCAACATCACCGCCGCCTGGCGCGGCTTCATCGCCTATGCCGATGCCGATCGGATCGACCATCGGCCTCGCATGCTCGGCTTCCAGGCCGATGGCGCCGCGCCCATCGTGCGCGGCGCGCCCGTGGCGGAACCGGAGACGGTGGCGACCGCGATCAGGATCGGCAACCCGGCGTCCTGGGCGGGCGCGGTGGCGGCGCGCGACGAGTCCGGCGGGCTCATCGAGTCGGTCACCGACGAGGAGATCCTCGCCGCCCAGCGCGACATCGTCCGGCTGGAGGGCATCTTCTGCGAGCCCGCCAGCGCGGCCGGAGTGGCCGGCGTGCGGCGCCTGTCGCGCGAGGGAAGGATCGGTCCGCAGGAAGTGGTCGTCTGCATCCTGACCGGCCACGGCCTCAAGGACCCGGATGCGATCCAGGGCGAGGAAGGGACGCTGACCCCGGTCGCACCGGAGCTCGAAGCGATCCGCGCGGCGATGGGAGTCTGATCCCGACTCCTCCCACCATCCTCCCAGAGAGCCTCCGCACCATGGGGTCCATGGCAGCACTCCCCGTCGCGGTACGCCGCGTGCCTGTGCCGCGGGTCTGGCGACTCAGGCCCCTCGACGTCGCTGCGCTGCTCGTCGGCAATGGGGCGTTCATCGTGCTCATGTGGTGGCGCCACGGCGGCCTCGACCAACTGTCGACGCCGGGCGGCCCGCTCACCGCGGCGGGGCAGCTCACGGCCCTCCTCGGCACCTACCTGGCGCTCGTGCAGCTGGTGCTCATGTCGCGGAGCCCATGGCTCGACCAGCTGTTCGGCATGCATCGCCTGGCGGCCTGGCACCGCTGGATCGGATTCTCCGTGGTGTGGCTGCTCCTGGCGCACGGCGTCATGACCACGGTCGGCTACGCGGCGTTCGACCGCACCTCGCCGATCGCCGAGCTGTGGACGATGCTCACGACCTACCCCTACGTCCTGATGGCGACGGCCGGCATGGGGATGCTTCTTGCGGTCGGGATCACCTCGGTGCGCATCGCACGCCGGCGGCTGGCGTACGAGACCTGGCACGGGATCCACCTCTACGGGTACCTCGCGATCGCGCTCGCCACGGCGCATCAGCTCGTGGTCGGCAGCGATTTCATGCACGACCCGGTTGCGCGCGCCTACTGGCTCGGTCTCTTCGCCATCGTCGCCGCCCTGGTGCTCACCTTCCGCGTCGGACAGCCGATCGCCCTCTCGCTGCGCCATCGGCTGCGGGTTGCCAACGTCGTGGCCGAGGCTCCAGGGGTGGTTTCCGTCTACGTCACGGGACGCCAACTGGACCAGCTACCAGTCCGCGCCGGGCAGTACTTCATCTGGCGCTTCCTGACCGCCGAGGGCTGGTGGCGGGGTCACCCGTTCTCGCTGTCGGCCGCGCCGAACGGCGACTACCTTCGCCTGACGATCAAGGACGCGGGTGACTACACCCGCCTCCTCCAGCATGTTCGCCCCGGGACGGGTGTGCTGGCCGAAGGCCCGTACGGCGTCCTGACCGGGGCGCGTCGCACCCGGGCCCAAATCCTCCTCATCGCGGGCGGCATCGGGATCGCACCACTTCGCGCCCTGATGGAGGAGCTCCCGGTCGCCCGCGGCAACTTGACGCTCCTCTACCGGGCGCGCGACTGGAGCAGCGTCGTATTCCGCGACGAGATCGACGAGCTCGTCCGTCGCCGGCATGGACAGGTTCGCTATCTCGTCGGCCGCCGCGGCTCCGCGGAGATGCCGAGCGACCCATTCGAGCCTCGTCACCTCAAGCGCCTCGTCCCGGACGTGCGGAGTCGGGACGTGTACCTGTGCGGCTCCGTCTCGATGATGGAGCGCGTCGAGCGCACCCTCCGGACGCTCGGCGTCCCGGCCGCGCGCATCCACACCGAGCGGTTCAGCTACTAGCAGCCCCAGGAGGCCACACCCCATGCCGAAGCGCGGCATCATCTCCGCGATCCTCACCGCCCTCGGTGTCTGGCTGCTCGTCAACTTCAAGACGCCGTCCGAGCAGGGACTGAGCGCATTCAGTCGCCAGACCACAGCCAATCCCGCGGCGCCCGACGGGAGTGCGGCCAGCACCCCTTCCGGTGCCCCGTCCGCCTCGGCTGCGGCGACGCCATCGGTCACCACGGTGACGGGACCGGCGATCTCCTACTTCTTCGGCACCGCCCAGGTCAAGGTGACGGTGCAGGACGGCAGGATCAAGGACGTGACGGCCGTCCAGCTGCCGCAGGAAGGGAGGTCCGGCTGGATCAGCTCGCAGGTGGAGCCGATGCTGCGGAGCGAGGTCCTTGCCGCCCAGAGCGCGCAGATCAACCTCATCTCGGGCGCCACCTACACCAGCGAGGCGTACGCCGAGTCGCTCCAGGCGGCGCTCGACCAGGCACACGCGTGAGAGCCGGTGGCCTGCTCCGCGTCGAGCAGATCATGGGTACCGCCATCGGCATCGATGTGCGCGACGACTGGGTTCCGGCGGCCGCGGTCGAGGATGCGTTCGCCTCGTTGCGGCGGGCGGATCTGCGCTTCAGCCCATTTCGGGCCGATAGCGAGGTCAGTCGCCTGGCCTGCGGCGCGCTCATGGCCGCGGAATGCAGCCTCGAGCTGAGGCAGATCCTCGCCCTGGCTGACCAGCTGCGCGAGGAGAGCGGCGGCGCCTTCGACGTTCGGGGTTCAGGAGCGCGCAATGGCCTCGACCCCTCCGGGATCGTCAAGGGCTGGGCGGTCGAGGAGGCGGCGTGGCTCCTCGGCGACGCGGGGGCGAAGAACTACGCGATCAACGCCGGCGGCGACATCGTGACCCGCGGCGAGCCCGAACCCGGGCAGCCTTGGCGTGTCGGGATTCGGCACCCGATGGATCCACAGGCCGTGGCGAATGTCGTCGAGCTGCGAGGCGGAGCGGTTGCGACCTCGGGGAGCTACGAGCGCGGCGAGCACATCTGGCGAAACGCCGATGAAGTAGCGAATTCGTGGCTCAGCCTGACGGTGGCGGGGCCGAGCCTCACGTTCGCCGACGCGTACGCCACCGCCGGGTTCGCGATGGGCAACCACGGCCTGGCGTGGGTGGAACGGCACGCCGGCTACCGCGCCTACGGCATCGTGGCCGGGAAGACGGGAGAGCTGCGCTGGATTGAAGGTTCCGCGCCGGCTCAGCGGCCGTAGCGGCGCATCACCGCCACGAGCTCGTCGTGGGGAAGCGCGTGCGCCGTGATCCCATCGCGGCCCGTCATCGTCTCGGCCGAGAGGAGCGCATTGAGGATCGCCTCCTCGGTCGCCTCGATCGCCGCCCAGAAGAGACGGGAGAGGTGCGGGTCGTTCAGCGCGGTGACCGTGAACGTGGGCGCCCCCGGATCGGCGTACTCGGCGGCCGGCAGGCCGCGGTTGCCGGTGGCGAAGGCGAGGAACAGGTCGCCGGAAGTGTGCTCGCCGGCACCGCCCATGCGGGCGATGCCGAGCCCGGCGCGCTGGGCCAGGCGCTCGCACTGGTGCGGCAGGAGCGGCGCGTCGGTGGCGAGGATGACGATGATCGAGCCCGACCCGGCCGCCGCGGGCGCGTCGTACGGACTCGGTATGGCAGCGGTGCCGAGCTCCTCGCCGACCGGGACCCCGCCGACCGTCAGCCGCTCGCGGCGACCGTAGTTCGCCTGCACGAGGGCGCCGACCGTGTAGCCGCCGGCATCGGTCCCCACCACGCGTGACGCCGTGCCGATGCCGCCCTTGAGCTCGTGGCACACCATGCCGGTGCCGCCACCCACGTTGCCCTGCCCGACCTCACCGCCAGCGGCCGCCGCCAGCGCGGCGAGGGCATGCTCGGCCCGCACGTGCTGGCCGTTGATGTCGTTGAGCAGCCCGTCCCATGTCTCCCCGACCACGGGCAGCGCCCAGTAGACCTCGTCCGCGCCGTGGCTTCCCACCTCGGCGGCGATGAGCGCATCACGGACCGTGCCGACCGCGTACGTGTTCGTCAGGCCGATGGGCGTGGTGAGCATCCCGCCCTCCCGCACCCACTCGAGACCGGTGAGCTCGCCGTTCCCGTTCAGGCGATGGCAGCCGGCGTAGACCGGGTCACGCCCGACATCGCCCTCGTGGGGCTGGATGATGGTGACGCCGGTGCGCACCGGACCGATTCCGACCTCGAGCGGGCCGCCGCCGCTGATAAGGGTCACGTGGCCGACCCGCACGCCGGCAACGTCGGTGATCGCGTCGAGCGGACCGTGGGGGAGCTGTCCGATCCGGATCCCCAGCTCGTGCGCCTTCATCTGCGCCGATGATCGCACGCCCGATCGGGCGCAGGACCACTCAGCAGCCGCAGGCGCGCAGCGTGGCGGCGACGAACTCCTCGGTGTCCGCGTTCTTCGGGACGTACGCGTCGGCGTGCTCGCCGAGCGGTGACTGCTCGATCCCGTCGCCCCATCCCATGAGGATGACGCGGAGCTCCGGCCAGCCGAGCGCGACCGAGCTGAGGAGCGCCTGGCCGGCGTCGACGTCGGGCAGGCGCGGGTCGACGAGGAGGTAGTCAGCCGCGGTCATCTCGATCTTCTCGAGCGCCTCGCGCACGTCGCCGGCGGTCGCCACGACGTGGAGGCCGCCGAGCTCGAGCACGTCGGCAATGCTCTTCTGCACTCGGCGATCGACGTCGACGATGATCACCCGTGGCCGAGCGTCATCGGGTGCGTGCGGGGATGCGAGTGGCATTGTCCAGTGACGCTACGCGGCCGCGCGGTCGCGAGCATCGGTCGAGGGGCGCAGGGTCCGCTACGTCATTCCGCCGATGCGCCAGCGGGCACCGCGACCCCGTCCTCGTGCTGGCCCTCGGCGACGCTGGCCATGGCGGCCGCCGAGATGACGACCTCGATGCGGCTGCCCTTGCCGCGGCGCGAGGTGACCGAGAACTCGCCCCCCAGCTGCTCCGCGCGCTGCCGCATGCCGGCCAGGCCGAGGTGGCCCCGCGGGACGCGGGTCGGGTCGAAGCCGATGCCGTCGTCGGTGACGGTGAGGCGGATCGCCTTGGCGTCGCGTGCCAGCCTTATCGTCGCGGTGCGGGCGTTCGCGTGCTTTACGATGTTGTGGAGCGCCTCCTGCGCGATGCGGTAGAGCGCTTCCTCCACCCCGATCGGCGCGCGCGGCTGGCCGCTCTCCTCGAGCGGGTCGGGCTCGGCAGCCACCTCGACGCTCATGCCGGTGCGGCCCTGGACGGCGGCAGCGTGGGTCCGGACCGCCTGGAGCAGGCCGTCGGACTCGAGCGACGAGGGACGGAGCTCGAAGATGAGGGTCCGCATCTCGGCCAGCGCATCGCGCTGGAGGTCGCGCAGCTCGGCGAGCTTCGATCGAGCCGCCTCGGGATCCCGGGCTAGCAGCAGCTCCAGTGAGCGGGTCGTGAGGCCCATGCTGAAGAGCGCCTGCGTCACCGAGTCGTGAAGCTCGCGCGCGAGGTTGGCGCGCTCGCGGCCCGCGGCCAGCTCACCGGCCTGGCGGCGGAGCGAGCGCTCGAGGCGCTCCCGCTCGCCGATGTCGCGCACCGCCCCGTGGGCGCCGGCAAAGCGGCCGTCCACGACGGTGCCGATCATCGCCACCTCGGCCGCCGAGGTCTGGCCGCTTGCGAGTGGCAGGGTGAGGCGGACGCGCTGCTCGTCCTCCGGGTTGGCGCGGAGCGCCTCCCAGGCCTGCAGCGCGGCGGCATGGCCGCCGGCATCGGTCAGGGTGGTGAAGGGCCGGCCGAGCAGCTGCTCCGGCTTCCAGCCCGTCCGCGACTCGAGCGAGTCGGAGAAGAACGTGAACCGTCCCTCGGCGTCGATGCTCCACACGATGTCCGGCGAGTTGTCGACGAGGTGCCGGTAGCGGCGCTCCGACTCCTCCAGCTCCTCGTACAGGCGCGCGTTCGTGACCGCGATCGCCACCTGGTCTGCGAGGAGCTTCAGCAGGATCCCGTCCTCCTCGTCGAACGCGTTCCGCGCTGAGGACTGGACGGTGATCGTGCCGATCAGCCGATCCGGACCGATGAGGGGCGCCGACATCATCGAGCGGATGCCCTGGTCGCGGATGCGGGCATCCCCCTCGTCATGCGGGAAGCTCTCGTCGGCGAGATAGTCGCCGGTGAGGCAGACCGTGCGGTCCGCCGCCGCTCGGCCGGCGATCCCCGACCCGATCGGCACCACCACGTCCTCCGGTGACGGCGCGACCGGCGCGGCCGCGATGGGCCGGTCCAGCTCACCGCCGCCATCGGTCACCAGGTTCACCTGCGCGCGGTCGGCCCGCAGCAGGCGGGCCGCATCGGTCACCGAGCGCTGGATGACCGACAGCGGGTCGTGGAGCCCCGCGATCTGGGCCGCGATTTCGGCGAGCGTGCGCTGCGCGTCGGAGCGGCCGCGGAGCTCGTCGTAGAGCCGGGCATTCGTGATCGCCACCGCCGCCTGCCCCGCGAAGAGCTGGACGAGCTCGAAGTCGTTCTCGCTGAACGCGACCTCGGCGCCGCCGGTGCGGCTGATGTTCATCGCCCCGATCACCTCGTCGCCGGCCGCGAGCGGGACGATGATGATCGCCTCCTCCTCGACCGGGGTGCCGGGAATCTGCGTCGCGCGCGGATCGGTGCGTGCGTCGTTGAGGAGCACCGGCTCGCGGTGCTCCACGCTCCACCACGTCAGGCCCTGGCCGCGCGGGATCGGGAAGCCGAGCACCGCCACGGCGTTCTGCTCCCGGGCGAGGACCGGTGCCAGCACGTCGTTGTCGGGGTCCATGCGGTAGACCGCGAGGTTGTCGTACTCGACGACCGTCTTCAGGCCGTCGGCCACGAGATCGAGGACACCGGCCGGGTCGAGCGTGGCGAGCAGGCGCTGGTTGATCGTCAGCAGCCGTCGCTGCGAGTCGATCTGGCGCGCCAGCGCGGCGGACTGCTCGCGCAGGCTGGCCTCGGACTGGATCAGCTCGTCGTAGAGGCGCGCGTTCGTGATGGCGATCGCGGCCTGGTCGGCGAGCAGCGCGAGCACCTGCTCGTCATCCGCGGACCAGGCGTGGCGGCGGCGTGACTGGGTGGTGAGCGTGCCGATCGGTCCATCGGTGCTGGTCAGCGGCGCGGTCATGACCGAGCGCATCCCGCGCCGCGTGATGTAGGCGTCGAGGTCATCGGTGTGCTCGAACGAGGTGTCGGCCAGGTAGTCGCCGGTGCGCATCACCCGCCCCTCGGCGAAGGCGCGCCCACTGATCCCGACCCCGACCGGGACCTCGACGTCGTCGAGCGGCTCGCCGGCGGGTGCGGCCGCCACCGCCCAGTCGAGCTGGACGGAGGTCGTGTCGGCGGGGTTGATGAGCGCGGCATCCGCGTTGAGGAGGCGAATCGCCTCGTCCACGGTGCGCTGGATGACGGCGCTCGGGTCCCGGAGCGCGGCGATCTCGTTCGAGATGGCGGACACGGTCGCCTGCGTCTCGACCCGCCGCCGCAGCTCGTCGTAGAGGCGGGCGTTCGTGACCGCGATCGCCGCCTGACCGGCGAGGATCGCGAGCAGCTCGGCGTCGGCATCGGTGAACGCTTCGGGCACGCTGGAGCGGACGGTGAGCGTTCCGAGCGCTCCCTCCTCGCCGATGAGCGGCGCCGCCATGACGGACCGGATCGCGTTGTCGCGCACGTACGCGTCCGGCGCGGCGCCATGCTGGAACGAGGTGTCGTTGAGGTAGTCGCCGCTCGTGACCACGCGCCGCTCGCGGAAGGCGCGGCCCGAGACCCCCTCGTCGATCAGCACGATCGCGTCGCCCTTGCCGTCGGCCGGCGGCCGATCCACGTCGGACGAGCCGTAGAGCCACTCCAGCTCGCCGGGCTCGTTGCTGACCAGGTCGATCCGCGCCCCGTCCGCGCCCAGCAGCCGGCTCGCCTCCTCGACCGTCTTCTGCAGCACCACTTCCGGCTGCCGGATCGCCGCGATCTGCTGGCTGATGCCGGCCAGCGTGCGCTGCGTCTCGACGAGGCGGGCCAGGTCCTCGGCATGCTTGCGGAGCTCGGCCTCGAGGCGGGCCTGCTCGCTCACATCGCGAAGCAGACCATGGGCGCCGTCGAACGCGCCGTCCAGCGTCGACCCCGCGCTCGTCATCTCGACCGGCACGGCCGACCCGTCCTTGCGCAGCAGGTCATACCGATACTCGTGCCGGTCCGTCGGCCGCTGCTTCGTGGCGCGCCAGCGGCGCCACGATTCCTCGCGCCAGTCGGGGGCGATGAGCACGCCGAAGTGCTGGCCCACGAGCTCGTCCGGCCGCCAGCCGCTCAGCTGTTCCGAGGTCTCGGAGACGTACGTCAGGATCCCGCGCCGGTCCACCGCCCAGATGACGTCGGGGGCGTTCTCGACGAGGAACCGATAGCGCTCCTCCGAGGCGGAGAGCTGCTCGACCAGGCGCGCGTTGGCGATGGCGATGGCGCCCTGGTCGGCGAGCGACTGGAGCAGCTCCAGCTCGCCGCCGCTGAAGTCGCGCGGTGTCTCCGACGACACGGCCAGCGTGCCGAGGATCGACGCGTCGGGCGCGCGCAGCGGTGCCGCCGCCATCCCGCGCAGGCCCATCCGGCGGGCCACGGCCTCGTCCTCCGCCTCGTGCGGGATGCGCGGATCGGCGAGGTAGTCGGTCGTGCTCACCGCCTCGAAGCGCTCGGCGGCAAGGCCGTTGATCCCGCCGCCGATCGGGAAGTCCATCCCGCCCAGCCACTCGCGCATCTCGTCGCTCGTCTCGCCGGCGATCACCGTCGGCCGCAGGTTGACGCCATCCGGCTTGAGGAGGGTGAGGTGGGCGCCGTCCGACGCGAGCAGGCGCCGCGCGGAGTCGACGATCGTCTGAAGCACCTCGCCGGGGTCCCGGATGGCGGTGATGCGAGCCGCGATGCGCTGGAGCGTCTCCTGCGCGTCGAGGCGGCGCGCGAGCTCGTCGGCCTGGTCGCGGACGCGCTCGAGGAGGCGCTGGTTCGCCATGGCCACCGCCGAGTGATCGGCGAGGGCGCGCAGGAGCGCCACCTCGGCCTCGCCGAAGTCCGCGATCCGCGAGCTGTACGCACCGATGGCGCCGAGCGCCTTGCCCTCGACCAGGAGCGGCGCAACTGCCATCGAGCGCATGTTCGCGATCGCCGCGATGCGATCCGCGACCTTCGAGTGCCGGAATCGCTCGTCGCGCCGGTAGTCGCTCGTGACGACGACCTGCTGCGTGCTCACCGCGTGCCCGAACATGCCCATCCCCGGCTCGAGCACGAGGCCCCGGATCAGGTGCTGCGCCTCGGCGTTTCGGATGCCCGCGTCGTGGAAGAAGTGAAGCCGGCCGGTCTGCTCGTCGAGGAGGTAGACCATCGCGCCGTCCGCGCCCAGGAGGCGCGCGGCCTCGTCGACATTGCGTCGCAGCAGCGCGTCGCCGTGACCCGGGGAGGCGTCACGGTCGACCGCCGAAGGGCCGTGCTCGGGGGACCGCGTCATCGCCCGGCAGGATACGCCATCGGGCACGGCGCCTCGGAAGGTCCCTCGGATGGGCGCCTCGGCCCACCCCGCCTACGTCATCCGGCCGACCCGCGGATCGGTCGAACGCCCGCCATCGGTGCACGGCAAGCGCCGGATGGACCGCAGCCAGCACGCCGCGAGACTCGTGGCAACGACGAGCGGCCGCACCTGGCGAGCCGCCGCACCAACAGTCCTGAGGTTCATGACCGTGTTCGCCACCACCACTCCCCGGACCGGCAACCGCGCGATGGGCGTTGCGCTCACCGTCGTGATCGTCGGGCTCGCCCTGTCGACCGGCTACATCCACTCGACGCTCGGCGGGCTGCTCTTCACCCTGAACGCCGTCGGCTACGCGGGGCTCGCCGCCCTCTACGTCGTGGGCGCCGTCGCTCCCCTGCCGATCGTGCAGCGCTTCAGCTGGTTCCCGCGCGTCGCGCTCGCCGGCTACGCCGCCACCACCATCGTCGCGTGGGCGATCCAGGGTCCCTACTACTCCACCGCCTTCATCGCCAAGGGCATCGAGGTCGTGCTGATCACGCTCATCGCGGTCGACGTCCTCCGCGTCTTCGGCAGCCCGGCGGCGATGGTTCGCACCGCCTTCGCGTCGGTCTTCGGAGCGCGGACGGCGCAGGCCGCCGCCTGACCCGATGATGCGCACCCGAGCCCTCACCGGCGTCGCGCTCTTGCTGCTGGTGGCCGTCCTGGCCGCCTGCAGCGGGGCCGACGCCGCACAGCCATCCATCGACCCGGCCACGGCCGACGTCCAGATGAGCGCCAGCAACGTGGCGTTCGACCAGGCCACCGTCACGGTTCCCGCCGGCAAGGCCTTCACCATCGCCTTCACGAACCACGACTCGATGCCGCACAACGTGGCCATCAAGGACGCGAACGGCGCGAAGGCCTTCACCGGTGATGTCGTCACCAACGGCGTTGACCGTCTACTCGGTCCGCTCCCTGGCCGCCGGCACCTACACCTTCGTCTGCGACATCCACCCCGGGATGACGGGGACGATCACCGCCCGCTAAGCGGCTCAACCCCTGCGCTCACGGCCCCGGCCCTCATCGGTCGGGGTCGTCGCGCACCCTCGCTGCCTGGTCAGCCCTTGACGCTTTGCGTCGCCAGCGGCGAGGTTCTGCCATACGAAGGCAACGATGCGGCCTGCCCACCTCGTCTTGTGAGCGAGGAGTGATGGTTAGAACTCTCGAGGACCTGGTACGCGATGCGGTGGCCGGTGACCGGTCAGCCTTCGCCTGCCTTCTCGAGCAAGACGCCACGTCAGCATATCGCACGGCGCTGGCGATCCTTCCCTCCCCCGAGGAGGCGCGGGACGTGATTCAGGAAGCAGCAATCAAGGCATGGCGGGAGTTGCCGAGGCTTCGCGCAGCCAGTGCGTGGTCGGCGTGGTTCCGTCGCATCGTGATACGGATCACGCTGGACGAGCGTCGGCACGCGCGGCACCTGCGCGAGATCCGGCTTCGAGAGCCGATGAGCGCCGATGCCGGCCCGGCATCGATCGACGTCGATACCCAGCTGGATCTGCGGGCCGCATTCGGCCGGCTTTCGGCCGATGACCGGGCGGTCCTGGCTCTGCGCTACTACGTCGATCTCACGGTCCCCGATGTTGCCGATGCTCTGGGCATCCGTGTAGGGACCGCCAAGGCGCGGCTCTCGCGAGCCGTGGGCCGACTGCGAGCGAGGCTGAGCGATGACCAACCTTGATCCGAACGAAAACCAGGTGATCCAGCGTCTGGGCGAGGCACTGGCGGCCGAGGCCCGGCGACATCCGTTAGCCAACGACTTCTCGTCATCGGTCTCTGCGTCCCTCCCGGAGCGCCCCGCACGGACCTTCTGGTCACCGGCAACGGTCCCCGCGGTCGCCGCTACGGTCGTCGTGGTCCTCGCAGCCGTTGCCCTCGTTGTTGCCATCTCGCCGCACCTGATCGCCCCAGGTCCAGGCGGCTCTTCTCTGCCTTCGACCAATGGCCCATCCCAGTCACAGGCCGTGGTGCTCGCGCACTACGACCACGATGGCATCAGCTTCGACTACCCGGCCGTGTGGCGCGTTATGGAGGCGAACATCAACGCTCGACACTACCAATGGATCCCGGTCGTGATCGGGACCGGCGACTGGCAGCTGAACTGTCAGGCGATCCCGCCCAGCGGCACCTCGCTCGGGGGCGTCACGTGCGGACCAGACATCTTCACGGTAGACGCAGGCGAGATCGTGGTGGAGATCTATGCGTGGCAGGGCCCGGGGGGTCCGATCGTCACGCCACCGCCGACCGCGACGCAACTCCCTTCGGGCTTGCGAGCGACGCGGCAGGATGCGGCCGATACCTCCGTCTGGCAGGTCTACGTCCCCAATTGGGTATCGCCATTGGTGATTGACGCACGCTTCGACCCCGACACCGCGGACTCCGCCGAAGCGGCGGTGCAAGCCCTCGTCGAAAGCCTCGCTATAGCGCGAGTCGATTGACGCAGACTCCACAAATGGGGTGACTGGGAGCCGAGCTCACTGCAACGCACCATTCGGTGTGGCGGGTCCGGTAGCGAGCGCCGCTCCGGCGAGGAGCCACGGAACCACCCTCGTCCGAGCTCAGACGAAGGGCCTTGTGAGTGCCCTTGCTGTCTTACCCGGCTGCCGAATCAGGCCAGCTTGTGCTCCACGGCCCACAGGGCCGCCTGGGTCCGCGAGGCGAGCCCAAGCTTGCCGAGGATGTTCGAGACGTGGGTCCGCGCGGTGCGCTCGGTGATGTCGAGCTCGTACGCGATCTCCTTGTTCGAGGCGCCCTTCGCCAGCTGAGCGAGGACTTCCTTCTCGCGCGCGGTGAGCGGCTCGACCGGCTCCTCCTCCTTGCGGGCGCGCATGCGCTGCGCGAGCAGGCGCGCGACGGCCGGGTCCAGGTGCACCTCGCCGGCGAACGCGGCGCGGATCGCATCGGCCACCTCTTCGGCCTCGGCGTCCTTGAGCAGGTAGCCCGAGGCGCCGGCCTCCAGCGCGGCGGTGACCTTCTCCTCCTCGATGAACGAGGTGACCGCCACGATCTCGACCTCGGGCGAGGCCTGCTTGATGGTGGCGATCGCGGTGAGCCCGTCCATCTTCGGCATCAGCAGGTCCATGAGAATGACGTCGGGGTGATGCTGCTGCGCGAGCGCGACGGCCTGGGTGCCGTCCTCGCCCTCGCCGACGACCTCGATGTCGTCCTGCAGCTCGAGGAAGCCGCGCAGCCCGCGGCGGACCACGGCATGGTCGTCGACGAGGAGGACCCGGATGCGGGCGGGGGTATCGGTCACGGCTCGCAGGATACCCCGACCCGTCGGCCGAATGACGTAGGCCGCGGCACGTCGCACGTCGCGTGACGGATGCGTCCCACGCCGGTGTGGCGCCGCGAGCGCCGTGGACAGACTGGTGCGCATCGGATAGCCAGGGTCGGCGGATCCCATCCCGCCGCAAGCGATCCGACGAGAAAGGAGGTCTACGGTGCACGCCATCGCCCGTTACGTCGACGTAGCGTTCTTCCCCGAGCCGCCACATCGCCCCACGCGAACGCAGCCGGTGCGTGAGCCTCGGCCTCGGCGCCAGGGTCGGAGCCTGCTTGCCGGCCTGCGGGGACTGTTCACGATCGCCGAGACCCAGCCGAGCGTTCCCGCGCTGCGCAACTACCCTCGCTGACGCTCGCTGCGGCCCATCCGAGCCGGCATCGCCAACCTCTGGCGGTGCCGGCTTCGCGTATGCTCAGCCGATCCAGCGACCAAGCACTCGGCATGGTTCCTGCTTCTGAGGCGGCGCGATGACATTCAACCCAGACGCGAAGCTTGATCCCGGCCAGATCCAGGACCGCCGTGGCGGCGGACGAGGCGGCGGGATCGCCGTTGGCGGCGGGCTCGGGACCCTCCTCGTGCTCGCCATCTACCTCCTGACGAATGGCCAGGTCTCGATCCCTCCGCCGGGCGGCGGTGGCGGGACGGGTGCCAATCCGAGCAGCGACATCAACGCCACCTGCACGACCGGCGAGGTCGCGAACCAGCGCGAGGACTGCCGGATCGTCGGGTACGTGAACAGCATCCAGGGCTACTGGAGCAAGACGGTCCAGAACTACACCGACGCCCAGACGGTGCTCTACACCGACGTCACCGAGTCCGGCTGCGGCACGGCCAACGCGCAGGTCGGACCCTTCTACTGCCCGGAGGACAAGCTCGTCTACCTCGACCTCGGCTTCTTCCAGCAGCTCCAGAGCCAGTTCGGCGCGGAGGGCGGGCCATTCGCTGAGGCCTACGTCGTCGCCCACGAGTACGGCCACCACGTCCAGGATCTCCTTGGCCTCCTCTCGTCCAGCGGCGGCTCCAGCGGGGCTGGTGGCAGCTCGGTGCAGACCGAGCTCCAGGCCGACTGCTTCGCGGGCGTGTGGTCGAACCACGCGGTCGAGACTGGCTTCATCGCCCAGCTGACCGCGGACGACATCGCACAGGCGCTCGACGCGGCGTCATCAGTCGGGGACGATCGGATCCAGGAGCAGACGCAGGGCTACGTGAACCCGGACTCGTGGACGCATGGCTCGTCGGCGCAGCGCCAGCAGTGGTTCAAGACCGGCTACCAGTCCGGCGACCCGAACGCCTGCGACACCAGCACCGTCGGCGGCTGACGCGGCCGAACCGATCCGCTGCGGATGGGCCGGCATCGCCCACCCGGAGTACACCGCGTACCACGACACCGAATGGGGCGCGCCTCTCCACGACGACCGCGCCCTGTTCGAGCTCCTCTGCCTCGAGGGCGCCCAGGCGGGCCTCTCGTGGCTCACCATCCTTCGCCGCCGTGATGGATATCGCGCCGCCTTCGACGGCTTCGACGCCGCACGGATTGCCGTCTATACCGATGCCGACCGAGACCGATTGCTGGCCGACGCGCGGATCGTGCGGAATCGCGCCAAGGTCGATGCCTGCATCGGCAACGCCCGCGCCCTCCTCGCCCTGACCGATGGCGCCGCCGGCGCCTTCGATGCCTGGCTGTGGCAGTTCGTCGATGGACGTGCGATCCAGAACCACTGGCAGGCGATGGGCGAGGTGCCGGCCGAGACATCGGTCTCGCGGGCCCTCTCGAAGGAGCTGCGCCGGGCCGGCTTCGCCTTCGTTGGCCCCACCATCTGCTACGCCTTCATGCAGTCCGCCGGGCTCGTCAACGACCACCTGTTGAGCTGCTTCCGTCATCCGGAGGTGGCGCGGCTCGACCGGATGACGTAGGCGGCAGCGGTCGCTTGCCCCTCGCGCCTCCTGCTGGCGGGGCCGATCATCGTGACGTGAACGCCAGCGACCCGCCCATCCAGCCCATCGCGCAGCAGCCGCATCCGCCGGAACCGCGTCCCGCGGCCGCGCGGCCGCCGGCCTCGGTGACACCGCTCCTGCGCGGCCCGCTCGCGGTCTTCCGCCGCCCGATTCGTCGCCCTGCCGGCGCCTGAGCGCCGCATACTCGCGGCGCCATGTCGCGCCCGCTCGCCACCGTCGACGTCCCCGCCAGCAGCGCCAACCTCGGGAGCGGGTTCGACGCGTTCGGCGTGGCCCTGAGCCTGAAGCTGCGGGCCGAGCTCGTTCCGGGCGACGAGGCGGGGATCGTGCTGGTGGCGCACGGCGAGGGAGTTCCCGCGGACGACGCCGACCCGGACGAGAACCTCGTCATCCGGGCCTTTCGCGAGGGCCTGCGGATCTCGCTGGGAGCGGGCGGCGCGACCGGCATCGCGTGGCGGATCGAGGTCAGCAGCATGATCCCCGCCGCGCGCGGGCTGGGAAGCAGCGCGGCGGCCATCGTGGCAGGGCTGCTGCTCGGCGCGGCAGTGGGGCGCCGCTCGCCGGACGCAGACGAGATCCTCGCCGCCGCGACGCGCCTCGAGGGACATCCCGACAACGTCGCCGCCGCCCTGTACGGCGGCTTCACGCTCGCCGTGGCCGATGGCGAGGCCGTGACCCTGCGCCGCTTCCACGTCCCCGAGACGTGGATCCCGGTCGTCTTCATCCCCGCCGCCGAGAGCCCGACGGCCGCCATGCGGGCCGCGCTGCCGGGCCAAATCCCGCACGCCGACGCGGCCCTCCAGGCGGGACGCGCCGCCCTGCTCGCCACGGCGATCATGACGTCGGACGCGGAGCTGCTGCGCCCCGCCATGGACGACCTGCTGCACCAGCCATTCCGCCTGCCACGCCTCCCGGGTGCCGGAAAGCTGATCTCGACGGCCTACGACCGCGGCGCCGCCGGCGCATGCCTCTCCGGCGCGGGACCCTCCGTGCTGGCGATCTGCGACAGCCCCACTGCGGCACACGCGGTCGAGAAGGGCTGGAACGCGGCCGGCGTCCGCGGCATGGCGACGCGGCTGCGCTTCGACACCGCCGGCGCGCGCCTCATCACCGGGAACTGAGGCACCGCGCGGCGGGTGCTCGGGGCGGACCCGCTACCATCGTCCGCGCCCATGAGCCTCATCACCATCGCCGGTGTCGCGAAGAGCCACGCCGCCCAGCACCTGTTCAGCGGCGTCGACCTGCAGATCGCCGCTGGCCGCCGCGTGGCCATCGTGGGGCCGAACGGCGCCGGCAAGACCACGCTGCTCGAGCTCATCACCGGTGAGCAAGAGGTGGACGCCGGCACGATCACGCGTGCGCGCGACACCGTCATCGGCTACCTGCGCCAGGAGGTAGCCCAGTCACGCGGCCGGAGCGTGCTCAACGAGGTGCTTGCCGGCGCCGGCGAGCTGACCGGCATCGGGCGGCGGATGCAGCACATCGAGGCCGAGCTGGCAGAGGCGAGCGACGAGGACGAGCTGGCCGAGCTGATGAACGAGTACGGCCGCCTCCAGCATCGGTTCGAGGCGATGGGCGGCTACACCCTCGACGCGGAGGCCCGCCGCATCCTCGCCGGGCTCGGGTTCGCGCAGGACGACATGGAGCGCCCGGTCGATGAGTTCAGCGGTGGCTGGATGATGCGCATCGCGCTCGCCCGCCTGCTGCTCCAGAACCCGGATGTGCTGCTGCTCGACGAGCCGACGAACCACCTCGACCTCGCGAGCGTCGAGTGGCTCCAGGACTTCCTCGCCACGTACGCCGGCGCGATCGTGCTCGTCAGCCACGACCGCGACTTCATCAACGCGGTCGCGAACCGGGTCGTGGAGCTCGCGAACGGGATGGCGACCGAGTACGTGGGCGACTACGCCGACTTCGTCGAGCAGCGCGCAGAGCGGGAGGCGGCACTCGCCGCCGCGGCGAAGAACCAGCAGCGCAAGATCGCGCAGACCGAGGCGTTCATCGAGCGCTTCCGCTACAAGGCAACGAAGGCGCGGCAGGTCCAGAGCCGGATCAAGGCCCTCTCGAAGCTCGACCGGGTCGAGGCGCCGAGACGGTCGCGGCGGTCGGTGAAGTTCCACTTCCCAGCTCCACCGCGCAGCGGACGCACCGTGATCACGCTCCGCGACGTCCGCAAGGCCTACGGCGACCACGTCGTGTACGACGGGCTCGACTTCGCGCTGGAGCGCGGCCAGAAGGTCGCGCTCATCGGTCCGAACGGGGCCGGCAAGTCGACGCTGCTCAAGATCCTGGCCGGCGTCCTGCCGTTCGAGCGCGGCACGCGCGAGCTGGGCCTGAACGTAAGGGTGGCGTACTTCGCCCAGCACCAGATCGAGGCCCTGGCGGCGGGCAACACGGTGTTCGAGGAGCTCGGGACCGCCGCCGGCCGCATGTCGACCGATGAGATGCGGCGCCTGCTCGGCGCCTTCCTGTTCTCGGGCGACGCGATCGAGAAGAAGGTGCGCGTCCTGTCGGGCGGGGAGCAGACCCGGCTCGCGCTGGCGAAGCTGCTTGCCGACCCGGCCAACCTGCTCTGCCTCGACGAGCCCACCAACCATCTCGACATCGCCTCGCGCGACGTGCTGGAGGAGGCGCTCATCGAGTTTCCCGGGACCGTCGTGCTCATCACCCACGACCGTCACCTCATCCGCAGCGTGGCGAACACGATCGTCGAGATCGGCGGCGGGACCGCGACCCTCTATCCCGGCGACCTCGAGGAGTGGGCCGCCCACCGCGGCATCGACCTCGACCACCGCGGGTTGGCGGAAGGGTTCGGGGCACGGACCGATGCTGGGGCCGATGCGACCGCCTTCGGCGCGGCACCCGGCGCGCACGACGGAGTCGTGGCGACGCCACGCGGCGTGGAGGCGCGGGCTCCTCGCCCGCGCGAGAGCGCTGCCGACGCGGCCGCGCGCAAGCGCGCCGAGGCGGAGGATCGCAACCGGCGCTACCGCCGGACGCGCGACCTGCGGGCCCGGCTCGGGCGCCTCGAACGCGATGCGGCGGCGGCGCAGGCCGAGCTGGCGGAGACGACCGAGCGGCTCGCCGATCCATCGGTCTACGGGGACCCGGCTGCCGTCCGCGGGCTGATCGAGCGGCACAACACCGCCCGCGACCGGTCCGATGCGCTGGCCGGGGAGTGGCAGGCGCTGACCGCGGAGCTGGAGCGGGCCGAAGCCGAGGAGACGACCGGGGCACGCCGATGAGGTCGCCGGCCCCGCCGCCGCGCCTGGCGGGGGCCGGCCTCGTCGCCTTCGCCGCGCTGTGCTTCGGCACCCTGGGCCCGGTGACACGCTTCGCCAACGACGCCGGCGTCGCGCCGCTCACCCTCGTCGCGTGGCGGGCAGGGCTCGGCGGAGCGGCGATGATCCTGCTCCTCGCGACCCTGCGAGGTGCCATCGGCCGCCGGCCCCAGGCGCCGCGCGACATCCCGGCACGGGACCGCGCGTTCGTGCTCGCCGGCTCGCTCGCCAACCTCGTGCTCAACCTGGCGATGTTCATCGCCTTCGTGCGCATCGAGATCGGGCTGGCACTGCTCGTCTTCTACTCGTACCCCGCGTTCGTGGCGGTCGCCTCGGTCGCCTGGTTCGGCGATCGGCTCGACCGCGTGCGCTGGACGGCGCTCGGCATCTCGATCCTCGGCCTCGTCCTGACCCTCGCGGGCGCGGGTCGCATCGGCGCGATCGACACACTGGGGATCGGCCTGGCGTTCCTGGCCGCCCTGACGCAGGCCTTCTACGTGCTCTCCGCGCGCCACGGCTTCGCGCGCATCCCACCGATCGAGGCAGCGGCGACGACGATGTCGGTCGCGGCCGTCGGGTACGTCGTGATCGCGCTCGCGACCGGGCAGGCGGGCGTGCTGGCGGCGCCCCTCGCGTCGGGAGCGGCGCTCTGGCCGGTGCTCGTCGCCGGGCTCGTGGGCGCCGCGATTCCCACCCTCTGCTTCATCACCGGTATCCGCCTCCTGGGAGCGCCACGCGCCGCGATCCTGGCCACCCTCGAGCCCGTGGTGGGAGTCGTGCTCTCGGCGCTCCTGCTCAGGGAGTATCCGGCGTCGCTCCAGCTCGTGGGCGGCGGCCTCATCCTCGTCGCCGCCGTCCTGCTCCAGATCGGCGGTGGCGCGGCGGAGCACGAGGCGGTCGGCGCCTAGGGGCCCTTGACGGGCTGGGGAAGATCGGTCCATGCGCGGCCGGAACCGGCTGCAAGGGAGGGAGACCGAGGATGGAGCTGCAGGGACCACTCGCCGGCATCTGGGTCATCGCGGCCGTAGCCACCGCGTGGTTGGCCGACGAGCGGGGCAGGCCATTCATCCCGTGGCTGCTGATCGCGCTCGTCATTGGCCCAATCGCCACGATCATCGTCGGCTTTGCGCCGCTCGGCACCGCCGTTCGATACAAGGCGTGTGTCGAGTGCCAGCTGGCCGTTCCGGATGCCGCGACGCGTTGCCCGCATTGCCGCACCGATCTCATCCGCGCCGAGGCGGAGGAGGCGGCGATCGCCACCGACTAACCGCCCCGTTGCCGATGAAGGCGGCGTGCACCGCGCGAGCGGCAGCACCGGCCTGCTCGATCGGCACCTCCGCCCACACGACGCGCATCGGTCCCGCGTCGAACGATCCCTCGCCCGATGCGGGCAGGGGCAGCAGCTCCGGCACGAGCGCCGCCGGCCCCACGAGGCTGATGCGCGCCATGCGCTCCTTGGGGTCGACGGCAAGGAGCAGCACGCCCGGCTCCACCCCGGAGCCGCGCCGCCGTGCCGGCTGGACGATCGTCTGCGGCGCTGCGTCGTCGAGCGCGCGCACGACGAGACGCATCCGGCCGCGGCGCGCCCGCCGCACCGCGACCGGATGGACGACCTCCGCCCCCAGCTCGGCGAGGAGCTCGAGCTGGATCGCGTCGACCACCGGCAGGAAGCGCGCCGCCGGCACGAGCCGCGGGTCCGCCTCCATCACGCCCCCCACGTCCTTGAAGAGCTCGCAGCGATCGGCACGCAGCGCGACGGCGAGCACGACCGCCGACAGGTCCGTCCCGCCGCGGCCGAGCGTCGTCAGCTCGCCGTGGGTGCCGATGCCCTGGAAGCCGGCGACGACCGGCACCAGGCCGTCGGCGATGGCGGCGCGCAGCGGGCGCGACAGGACGCGGCGCACCTCCGCGCCGAGATGGGCGGCGGCGGTGCGGATGCCGGCCTCGGCACCCGAGAACGAGCGCGCCGGGATGCCGTGGGCCTGGAGGCCGAGCGCAAAGAGCGCGGCCGACAGCGCCTCGCCGGTGGCGAGCGCGCGATCCGCTTCGCGTGCCCTGGCCGAGCCGGCGTCGTGGCCGGCCTCGCGCAGCCACGCCGCTCCCTGCGGTAGCAGCGCACGGGCCGCGGCCAGGATCGTGTCCGTCACGCCCTCGAAGGCGCTCACCACGACCACCGGTCGCAGGCCGGCGTCGCGCTGGCGTGCGACGACCGCGACCGCGGCCGCGATGTCCTCGGGGCGGCGCAGCACCGAGCCGCCGAACTTGTCGACGACGATGCGACCATCGCTGGGTGGCGGCTCGGATCGGTCCATGTGCGACCCAATCTACCGGCGGCCGGGGTCGGCCGGGCTAGCATGTGCGCGATGCGCGGGAGGATGACGGCGGACGCCACGACGGACCGATGAGCATGGCGCCACGCCGCCGCGCCGCGGTTCAGCAGCAGCCCGAGATCACGCTCGTGCGCCGCGCCATCGCATCCTGGTACGCCGTCGAGCACCGCAACTTCCCGTGGCGCGGCGTCGACGACCCGTACGCGGTGCTCGTAAGCGAGGTGATGCTGCAGCAGACCCAGGCGGCGCGGATCGCGGAGCGCTTCCCGACCTTCATGCGCCGCTTCCCGACGCCGCGCGACCTCGCCGACGCGTCGGCGGCCACCGTGCTGGCCGCGTGGTCGGGCCTCGGCTACAACCGGCGGGCGCTCGCCCTCCAGCGCGCGGCCCGCGTCGTCGCGGAGCGGGGCTGGCCGTCGGACGTCGCGTCGCTCGAGCAGCTGCCCGGCGTCGGCCCGTACACGGCCCGCGCGATTGCCTCGCTCGCATTCGGGATCCGCGTCGGCGTGGTCGACACGAACGTGCGGCGCTGGCTGCTCCGCCGCTTCGCCGTCGCCGACCGACCCGGCGACCTTCAGCGGGTGGCCGACGAGCTGGCCGGGGCCAGCGGCCACGGTGACACCGCCGCCTGGACCCACGCCAGCATGGAGTTCGGCGCCGCCATCTGCACCGCGCGCGCGGCGCGCTGCCACGCCTGTCCCGTGGCGCGCGGCTGCCCCTCACGCGGCAACGCGGCCACGATCGCCGTCCCCCGCCAGGCGCCGTTCGGTGGCTCGTCGCGGGCTCGCCGCGGAGCGGTGCTGCGCGCACTGGCGGCGGCGCCGGAGCACCGACTGCCCGATGAGGCGCTGCGCGCTACCCTCGACGGCCCCGTAGCCGACCCGGCGTGGATGGAGCTCCTCGCGCTGCTCGAGCGGGACGGGCTGGTCCATCGATCCGAGGGACTCGTCGTCCTCGGTCCGGGCGCGGGCCCTACAATCGGGCCATGAGCCTGAAGGTGTCGATCGGCGAGCAGCTGCCGTCGATCGGCCTGCGCGCGACGGACGGGTACCTCCTCAACCTGCGCAGCCATGTGACGCGCCAGCCGTCGATCCTTCTCTTCTTCGGCGCGCCGACACTGGCGGGCGCGGCCCGAGAGCGGGGCGAGGCGGTCGCAAAGGCGATCGCCGACGGGTTTCCCCGCCTCGCGGCGGCGGGCGTCGGCGCGTTCGGCATCACCTGCGACAGCGAGACGCAGCAGACCGAGTACCTCGCGACCGCGAAGCTGCCCTTCCTGCTGCTCTCCGACGAGCGGCGGAGCGCCGTCGAGGGGCTCGGCATCGCGACGACGCGCGACGGCGAGAACGTGAACGCGGAGCCGACCGCGATCGCGGTCGGCGTGGACGGGACGATCCTCGACATCGTCGAGCGCGCCGAGCCGCGGGGCCTCGTGGCCCGCCTCCTCGACGCGTTCCGTGAGCCCGACGGCGACGCGGCGCCCAGCGTGGCAGCGCGCGCCCCGGCCTGACCGGGCCTCCGACCGGACCGATGCTCGCCGTCCGCCTCCACGCCGCAGGCGAGCCGCTGCGCCTCGAGGAGCTGCAGGTCCCCGAGCCGGAAGGCACCCAGGTGCGCGTCCGCGTCGCCGGCTGCGGCGTGTGCCACACCGACCTCCACATCGCCGACGGCACGCAGGCGCGGGTCGAGCTGCCGGTGACGCTCGGCCACGAGGTGGCCGGCTGGATCGAGGCCGTGGGACCGGACGCGGGCCGCGCGATGCACGGCACGCGGCTGCGCCCGCGAAGCCGGCTGCGGGTCGGCGACGCGGTGGTCGTCTTCGGTGGCTGGGGCTGTGGCGCGTGCCGGGACTGCGCACGTGGCGACGAGCAACGGTGCGAGCGTGGCCGCTCGCCGGGCTTCCAGGAGGACGGTGGCTACGCCGAGCAGCTGCTCGTGCCGCACCCACGCCACCTCGTCCCGCTGGGCTCGCTCGACCCGGTGACCGCGGCGCCGCTGGCCGATGCCGGCGTCACGCCGTACCGCGCCGTCCGCCGCGCTGCGTCATGGCTCGAGCCGGGCGCCCGCGTGCTGCTGATCGGCGCTGGCGGGCTCGGCCAGTTCGCGCTCCAGTTCCTGCGCGCCTTCCCCGACCTCACCGTCGCAGTCCGCGAGATCAGCCTGGAGAAGCTTGCAGTCGCGGAGGCGCTCGGGGCCGACCTCGGCATCCTTGGCGGTGAGGAGGATCTCGTCTATCTCGGGCTGGGCGGACCGGCGGACGTCGTGTTCGACTTCGTCGGGACCGATGAGACCCTCGACTACGGGATCCGCAACGTCGCGGCCGGCGGCCTCCTGTCGCTCGTCGGAGAGGCGGGCGGCCATCTGCCGTTCGGCTTCGACTCGGTGCCGGTCGAGGCATCGGTCACGACCACGTCCTGGGGAGCGGTCGACGACCTCCGCGCCGTGGTTCGGCAGGCACGCCTCGGGCGCCTGCGCTGGAACGTGGAGCCGATGCCGCTCACCGATGCGGCGCTTGCCCACGAGCGCCTGCGCAGCGGCCTCGTCGAGGGT
Organism: uncultured Chloroflexia bacterium; assembly: GCA_963825905.1. Taxonomy (GTDB): domain Bacteria; phylum Chloroflexota; class Limnocylindria; order QHBO01; family QHBO01; genus JAICQM01. Next base: position 100,747 of record CAWGUL010000003.1, read on the forward strand.
CGGATCGTCCTCGTCCCGGGCGGATTGCCGCCCGCCTGACGCCTCAGCCCTGGCCGAGGAGCCGGGAGAGGAACCCGCGCGGCCGGCGATCGATCGTGTAGAACGGCGCGGCCAGGGCGTAGGCCTCGCGGATCGCCGGGGCGCGCAGATCGGTGACCACGAGGTCGCGTTGCGTCCCCAGCTGCTCGGCCGCGAGCCCGCGCAGCCGGTTGCGGACCTGGTCGAAGTCGCCCAGCGACGCGTCCTCCGCCAGCTCGACGCCGATCGTCCACGCCCGTCCGGCCCGCAGCAGCCACGCGCGCTGCACGCGGTCCATCTCGGCCAGCGTCGTCCGCAATGCGGCGGCGAAGGCGGGAGGGACGTCGGTGGGCTCCTCGAGCGGCGGCAGCTCCCCGTGCGGCCGCCGCGCGGCCATGGCGTCGGGCGAGGTCGGGTCGATGCCCGCGGCGAGGAACGGGAGCACCGCCGCCGGCACCTCGACCCGCGACGGGCTGCCGGCGTCGATGACGAGCCGCTCCCCGTCATCCTCGGCACGACCGAAGAGCTCGCGCGCGGGCAGGGCCACGTGATCGGTGCCGGGCGGGCCGAACTCGTCGAGCAGCGCCTGGCTGGTGTAGGCGGCGAGGAACGTGCCCGTCCCGTCGGTCCCGTGGCGGAAGGCGGTGCTCGGTACGCGCGCCGGATCCGGCGCGGCGCCGGTGGAGGAGCGAATCGGCACGAGCAGGGTCGCCTCCAGGAGATCGCCGAGGCGTGGTGCGCCCGACTCCGCCTCAGGGCGCGGTCGCCAGTCGCTCATCGCCCGCCGGCCACCGGCTGCAGCTTGCCGAGCGCGCCGTCGATCCGCGCCAGCGTCACGTCGCGCCCGAGCAGCTCGATCGAGCCGAAGAGCGGTGGCGTGACGGCCCGCCCGGTGACCGCCATGCGCAGCGGACGGAAGAAGTCCCCCGCCTTCCAGCCCAGCTCCTCGCCGGCAGCGCGGCAGCGCGCCTCGATCACGTCGGCGCTGAAGTCGGCGGGATCCAGCGCCTCGAGCACGGCCCGTGCGCGGCCGAGCGCATTGGCGGTGGCGGCGGCGTCCGCCTTCTTCGGCACGAGCTCGTCGGCGGCGTAGCGCCCCGTCACCTCGGCATCGGTCTCGGTGAGGAACGCGAGCAGCTCGGTGGCATCGCCGAGGCGCACGATGCGCTCCTTGATGAGCGGCACCACGCGCAGCAGGGATGCATCGTCGAGCGCATCCGGCACGAACGAACGCAGGCGCAGCGCGAGCTGCTCATCGGTCAGGGCGCGAATGTAGAGGCCGTTGAGATGGTCGAGCCGCTCGACGTCGAAGATCGCGCCCGCGCGGTGGACCTTGCCGATCTCGAAGCGTGCGGCGAGCTCCTCGAGGGTGAAGATCTCCTCCTCCGTGCCGGGTGACCAGCCGAGGAAGGCCAGGAAGTTCACCATCGCCTCCGGCAGGTACCCCTGCTCCCGGTACGCGGTCATGGCCGTCTGGGACTTGCGCTTGCTCATCTTCGAGCGGTCGGCGTTGAGGATGAGCGGGATGTGGCCGAACACCGGCTCGCGATAGCCGAGGGCTCGGATCAGCGCGATGTGCTTCGGTGTGTTGCTCAGGTGGTCCTCGCCGCGGATGACGTGGGAAATCGCCATCGCCTCGTCGTCGACGACGACCACGAAGTGATAGAGCGGCATCCCGCTGCTGCGCACGATCACGAAGTCGCCCAGCAGGGCGTTGTCGAACTCGACCTCGCCCCGGATGAGGTCGTCGAAGCGGATGCGTTCCGGCGGGACCTTCAGGCGCAGCGCCGGCCGGCGCCCCTCGGCCGCGAAGGCGGCGCGCTCGGCATCGGTCAGGTGCAGGCAACGGCCGTTGTAGCGCGGGGCCTCGTGGCGCGCCTCCTGCTCGCGGCGGACCGCGTCGAGCTCCTCCGCCGTGCAGTAGCAGTGGTACGCCGCGCCGGCGGCGAGGAGGCGATCCGCCTCCGCCGCGTAGCGCTCCATGCGCTGGCTCTGCCGGTACGGTCCGAACTCCCCGACGTCCACGCCGCCGGCCACCTGCGGCCCCTCGTCCCAGGTGATGCCGAGCCAGTGGAGGTCGTCGATGATGTCGCGCTCGAACTCGACCGTGTTGCGCGCCGCATCGGTGTCCTCGATGCGCAGCACGTAGGTGCCGCCCTCGTGACGAGCGGTCAGGTAGTTGTAGAGGCTGGTGCGCGCGGTGCCGATGTGGAGCGGCCCGGTGGGGCTCGGCGCCATCCGCACCCGGATCGGCCGTCCATCCGGCGAGGTGAGGCTCATGACCATCGATCGTAGCAGGCGCGGTGCCCGGGGCTAGGCACCGCGGATCGGCGTGCATATGATCGGCTGCCTACGGCCGAGTGTGGAGGACCCGAGCATGGTCACCTACGGCGACGACGGCTTCAGCCCGGACGACCTGTACGACCAGTTCCCGAGTGGCGCGGACAACGGCTACGGCCCGGACGAGGGCTACAACACGATCGTGCGGCTGAACGACGCCGCGCTGTTCACCGAGGAGGCGCAACGCGATCCGGTGATCCGCGAGTTCCTGGACGCGCCGTTCAGCGTCTCGTTCGTCCAGCTCAAGAGCAGCTTCCGCGAGGCGGAGTGGTTCATCCACAAGCCGCATATCGCGATGGCGGGCGAGGTGGAGGGCATCGTGGGCAGCGTCGACGGCCTGCCCGATGGCAACCGCCACATCGGGACGTTCGTCATCAACCACGACGCGACCCTGGCCAAGTCGATCATGCGTGCCCTCATCATCGAGGACGGCGCGCAGGCCGGTCAGATGATCCACAAGGAGCCCGACGCCGGGGGCTGACCGATGCGCTGCCCCGCCTGCCAGGCCGACAACCCGGAGCTCGCCCGCTTCTGCGCGAGCTGCGGCGGCCGGCTGACGGCGACGTGCCCGCACTGCAGCGCCGAGGTGACGCTCGGCGCGCGCTTCTGCACCGCCTGCGGGAGCACGATGCCGGCCACGGAGCCGGTGAGCACCTCCGGCGAAAGCGCCGCGCTCGGCGCCGAGCGGCGGCGGGTGAGCGTGCTCTTCGCCGACCTGGAGAACTTCACCGGCCTCGCGGAGGCGCTCGACCCGGAGGAGGTGCGGGCGGTCCAGTCGCGCTACTTCGAGGTCGCGCGCGGCACGGTGGCGGTCTACGGCGGGGTCATCGAGAAGTTCATCGGTGATGCGGTCGTTGCGGTGTGGGGCGCGCCGGTGGCCCACGAGGACGATGCCGAGCGCGCGGTGCGTGCCGCGCTCGACCTGCTTGCCGCGGTCGCGCAGCTGACCGGCTCGGCGACCGGTGAGCGGCTGGTGGCGCGGGCGGCGGTCGCGACCGGCGATGCGGCCGTCGGGATGGCGGAAGGGCAGGGCCTCGTGAGCGGCGACGTCATCAACACCGCCGCCCGCCTCCAGGCCGTCGCGGCACGGGCCACGGTCGTCGTCGACGAGCGGACCCGGCACGCGATCGGCGATGCCGCCGGGATCGCCTTCGTGCCGGCCGGCCCGCTGCGCCTGAAGGGCAAGGTCACGCCGGTCGGCGCGTTCACGGCAGCGCTCGGCGATCGGCCGGGGGGCGGTCGTGGCGCCGGGCACGCCGGCGCGTTCGTCGGCCGCGACGCGGAGCTGCGCGAGCTCATCGGCCTGTTCGACGCGACCGCCACCGAGGGCCGCGGCCGCATGGCATCGGTGCTGGGCATCGCCGGCATCGGCAAGAGCCGCCTCGCCTGGGAGCTGGAGCGGGCCGTGCGCGAGCGCGCTCCCCGGGTCGAATGGCAGGCCGGCGGCGCGCCGGCATACGGCAACGGCATCGCTTTCGCCGCCGTCGGCGAGATCGTCCGCCGCCGCTGCCGCATCGCCGAGCACGCGGAGGCAGAGGTCGCACGGCGGCAGCTGGCGACCGCACTCGGGGAGCTCTTTCGCGACGCGGACGACCGGGCGTGGGTGGAGCCGCGGCTCGCGGTGCTGCTGGACCCGGATGCGGCCGCGTCGTACGAGCGCGAGGAGCTCTTCGCGGCCTGGCGGCGCTTCTTCGAGCGGCTGGCCGACGACGCGCCGACCGTCCTCGTGTTCGAGGATCTCCAATGGGCCGATGCGGGGCTGCTCGACTTCATCGAGCACCTCGGGACCTGGACGCGCGAGCACCCGATCCTCGTCCTCACCGTGGCGCGACCCGAGCTCCTCGACGCGCGACCGACCTGGGGAGCGGCGCAGCGCTCGTTCACGGCCCTGCGCCTCGACCGGCTCCCCGACCTCGCGATGCGCGAGCTGCTCGCCGGGCGTGCGCGCGGGATCCCGGCCGCTGCGCTGCGCCACATCCTCCAGCGCGCGGGGGGCGTTCCGCTGTACGCGGTGGAGCTGACCCGGATGCTCATCGACCGCGGCCAGCTCGTGCCGATCGAGGGCGCCTACCGGCTGGCCGGCCCGCTCGCCGACGCCGACGTTCCCGACTCGCTCCTCGGCCTGCTCGCCGCCCGGATCGACGCGCTGCCGACGCCGGAGCGCTCCGTGCTCCGGGCGGCGGCGATGCTCGGCCGCCGCTTCACGCCTGACGCCCTTGCCGCGGTCACCGGCATCGGGGCGGCAGAGCTGCAGCGGCGCATCGCGTCGCTCGTCGACCGCGAGATGCTCGCCTACGACGACGAGCTCCGCTCGCCGGTGAGCGGGCAGGTGGCGTTCGTGCAGGATCTCGTGCGCGAGCTCGCCTACCGGACGCTGTCACGCAGCGAGCGGCAGGCGGCGCACCTGGCAGCGGCCGCGCACTACGCGGCGGTCGGCGACGAGGACCTCGTCGAGGCGACCGCCGCGCACCTGGCGGCCGCGTACGGCGCCGATCCGTCTCATCCCGATGCCGCGTCGATCGCGGCACGGGCCGGCGCGCTCCTCCGGCAGGCCGCGCGCCGGGCGCTGTCGCTCCACGCCCCGGAGCGCGCGCTCGACGACCTGGAGCAGGCCCTCGCGATGCCCGGCGACGACGCCGATCGCGACGAGCTGCTGGACGAGACGGCGAGCGCGGCACGCCGTGCGGGCCGGCTCTCGGTGGCTGAGGGTCACCTGCGTGAGCTCGTGGCCCGCAGTGCCGGGGGACCGGCAGCGGTGCGCGACCGCTACCGAGCCAAGCTGGCCAGCGTCCTCCTCATGGCCCACCAGAACGCGGCTGCCCTCACCGAGCTCGAGGCGGCGATCGATGCCGGATCGGACGACGCCTCACCGGCCGTGGCCGAGCTCATCGGGCAGCTGGCGCGGGCGAACCTCCTCGTCGGGCGAGATTCGGAGGCGGTGCGCTGGGGCGGGCGCGCGCTCGACGCGGCGCGGCGCAACGGGATCGGCGCTATCGCTGTCGACGCGCTCGTCACGGTGGGGACGGGCCGCTTCCGGGCCGGCGACGAACGCGGCGGCCTGACCGACCTGCGTGCCGCCATCGACGAGGCGCGTGCCGAGGGCCTGCAGACCGCGGAGCTCCGCGCGCGCAACAACCTCGCCTGGCTGGAGGTGGTGGACGATCCACGCCGCACCCTCGAGATCGCACGCGAGGGCGGCGAGCTGGCGACGCGGATCGGGATGCTCGACTGGGCGGTGCAGATGGCGGAGCTCGGCTGTCTCGCCGCCATCGAGACCGGCGACTGGGACTGGGCGCTGGCCACGCACGCGCGCTTCGACGAGCAGCCGATCAGCGCCGCCTACCGCATCGACCTCGCCGGCAGCATCGCCACCATCCAGCTCCTCCGCGGGGCGGAGCACCCGCTGGCGGCGATCGATGCGCTCGGCCCGCTCGACCCGGCGACCGATCCCCAGGATGCGGCCGCGCTCGACCATGCCCGTGCCTGGCGGGAGCTCCTCGCCGGCAATCACGAGGAGGCCGCCGCGCTGGCCGGCACCATCGCAGGCGTGGCGCTTGGGGCGGAGCGCTTCCGCGCCATCGTGCTCCGTGCCCGCGCACGAGCGTGGTCAGGTGCCGCCGACGAGCTGCGGGTGGCGCTCGACGACCTCGATGCCCTCCATGTCGCCGGCCGTGCGGCGGCCGCGGCGCGGGCGACCCTCGCCGCCGGCCTGGCCGCGCTCGACGGCTCCCGGGGTGCGGGGGCGGAATACGCCGAGGCGGCCGCGGCGTGGCGTGCGCTCGACCTGCCGCTCAACCTCGCGCTCTGCCTGCTGGAGTGGCATCGCTTCGCCGACGGGGACACCCTCGCCGAGCTGCGCGGCGTCATCGGCGGGCTCGGGGCGCGCGGCCTCGAGCCACTCATCGACGAGGTGGCGGTGATCCGCTGACGCGCGCTCGGGCGACGGCGCCCTACCCTGTGCCTCCATGTTCCTGACCGGCACGCTCCTGAATGCCGCCACCGTCCTCGTGGGGACGACGCTTGGCGTGCTCGTCGGCTCGCGCATCCCGGATCGCATCGGCGCCACGCTGACGGCGGGGATCGGGCTCTTCACCGCGGTCATCGGTACCTCGATGGGCCTCCGCGTGTTCACGGACCCGGCCGCGCTGCCCGGCGACGAGCTGGCGGTCCTCGGCGCCCTGCTCGGCGGGGCCGCGATCGGCGAGCTGCTGCGCCTCGAGGACGGGATCGAGGCCCTCGGCTCCTGGTTCCAGCGCCGCCTGGCGCCGAATGAAGGCAGCGGATCGCGGGTGGCGGAGGCCTTCGTGACCGTGAGCCTCGTGTTCTGCGTCGGGCCGCTCACGATCCTCGGCTCGCTCGCGAACGGGCTGACCGGCGACACGTCGCTGCTGGCGGTGAAGGCGCTCCTCGACGGCGTGACGAGCATCGGCTTCGCGGCCGCGCTGGGGGCCGGCGTCTACCTGTCGGCGCTCACCATCCTCGTCGTCCAGGGCTCGATCGCCGCGGGCGCCTTCCTGCTGCGCGACGTGATGGATACGCGGACGATCCTCGGCATCACCGCGGTCGGCGGGATCGTGCTGCTCGGGCTGGCGCTGCGGCTGCTGGACCTGAAGGCGGTGCGGGTCGCGAGCCTCCTGCCGGCGCTCGTCCTCGCGCCGCTGCTGCTCCGCTTCGCCGATCTCGTGCGCGGGATGCTCTAGGCCCACGCTCAGGCCGGGGCGTCGGCGTCCCGCGGACCGGGGTTCTCCTCGGCGCGGATCGTCTCCGCCACGTCCCGGATCTCTGCGGCCGCCTCCCGGGTCTCGACCGCCGCCTCACGCGACTCGACGGCGGCGTCGCGGGACTCGAGCGCGGCGTCACGCGTGACGCGGCTCGTGGCGCGCAGCTCGTCGGTGGTATCGGCGAGACGCGCGGCGGCTTCGGCCTGCGCGCGAGCTACGGCCCGCTGGCCCTCGGACACCTCGTCGGCGGCCGCCGCCTCCTCCTCCGCGCGGGCCTCGTTGTGGGCCTCCTCCGCCTTGTCCGCGGCGAGCGCCACGATCTCCTCGACCGGTGCGTCGGCCGGCGCCTCGCGGCGCGCCTCCTCGAGCACCTCGGCGGCTTCGACCTCGGCGGTGTCGTGGAGGATGGCGAGGTTCACGACGTACGTCACGAACGTGTTCACCACCGCGATCACCGGGATCCCGAACAGCGCGCCCCACACCCCCGCCACCTGCGCACCGACGAGGAGGCCGATGAGCACGAGCAGCGGATGCAGGCCGAGCGCGCCATGCATGAGCTTCGGCTGGAGCCAGTTCACGACCACGGTCTGCACGATCAGCAGCACCGGCACCGCCACGACGATCCACGCCGGCTGGTAGATGGCGGTCGCGACCAGCGGCGGCACGAGCGCCAGCGGCGGGCCGAAGAACGGGACGAGCATGAACACGCTCGAGACGGCCACGATCAGGAACAGGTAGGGCAGGCCGATCGCGATGCCGAGCACCAGGACGAGGACAGCCTGGATGCCGGCCAGGATCACCTGGGCGCGCAGGAAGCCGCCGAACGCGCGCGCCACGCTGCGCTCGAGCAGGTCGGCCTCGTCGTCGTAGCGATCCGGGATGAGGCGGTTGATCCCGCGCAGGATCTTGTGCGAGTCGAGGACCATGTAGAGGCTGAGGATCAGGATGATCACGAGGTTGCCGACGACGGCGACCCCGATTCGCGGCGCCTCGCCGAGGGCCGAGGTGAACGTCCGCTGCACCTGCACCACGAGGTCGTTGAAGAGGCCCACGAGGTCGGGCTGGAAGCGGCCGAGGTGGATCGCGTTCTGCCAGCCCGTGAGCGTCGCCTCGATCTGGGTGCGCGTCTGCGGGAACTCGCCGGTCAGCTGCCCGATCTGGCTCCCCACCAGCGTGCCGAGCACGAAGAGCCCGAGCCCGCCGCCGACGAGCGTGGCGAGGAACACCGTTCCGGATGCGACGCCGCGCGACCAGCCGAACCGATCCTCCAGCAGCCCGACGAGCGGCGAGAGCACGAAGGCGAGCAGCCAGGCCAGGAAGATGACGATGAGGATCGTCGAGAAGCCGCCGATCACCGCGGCGAGCTTCTCGAGGAAGAGGAAGACGAGGTAGGAGGTGCCAACGATGAAGAAGGCGACCCGCCAGCGGCCCGGATCGGTCCCCATGTTCGGCATCTGGAAGAGGCGGCGCATCCTCAGCCGGCCCGGCTGAGGCGGAACGCGGGCCGGACCTCGCCTGCCGCATCGCCCCGCGGATCGACGATCGGTGGATGGGCATAGGGCTCGAGGCCGGCGGGGAGCTCCCCCTCGACCAGCCCGAGCTGGCGCAGCAGCTCCACCGAGGTCACGTCGCCGGCACGTCCGGCCGCGTTGCCATCCTCGACCACCGCGGCCACGCCGACCGGTCCGTCGCCGTACGGTGCGCGTTCAGGCAGCGCACCCGGCGGCAGACCCATGGCCAGGACGCCCTCCGCGCCGCCCTTGCTGACGATGCGGCGCGGGAACGCGCGCATGATCGCGGTATCGATCCGCCGATGCTCGCCTGCCACGAGCTCGGGGAACGCCATCATCGCGTCGCGGATGCGGCGCAGCGCATCGGACAGCGGGCCGTCGGCTACGGCAGACGGGTCGGCGAGTCGCGCGTACGCGATCGCCAGCCCGCGGAGCGGCATCCCGAACGTCACGACCCCGCAGCCGTCGGTCGCGGTCACGATCGACTCGATCGGCACGTCGGAGACGGCCGAGACCGTCTCGAGCGCCAGCCGCTGGACCGGGTGGTCCGGATGCCAGTACGAGTCGAGCGGCCAGCCGGACGCCTTGGCGAAGAGGAGCATCCCGGCGTGCTTGCCGGAGCAGTTGCCGCGGATCGCGGACGGCGCCTCCCCGTCGCGGATCATGCGCCGCGCCGTCTCCGCGTCATACGGGGCGTGGACCTGGTTCTGGAGCGCCGACACGCTCACGCCGCCGCGCCGCAGCACCTCCTGCACGGTTCGGACGTGGCGATCCTCGCCGGAGTGGCTGGCCGCCATGATGGCGAGCGCCTCGGGCCCGAGGTCGTAGCTGTCGAAGCGGCCGGAGGCCACGAACGGGGCGAGCTGGAACGGCTTGGCGGACGAGCGCGCGAAGATGAATACATCCGGGTCGCCAACGGAGGCGATCAGGGTGCCGTCAGGGGCGGCCACCACCGCGCTGCCGCGATGTCGCGACTCGACGCGTCCGCCCCGGATGACCTCGACGAGCGCCGGGGGCGCCGCCGCCCGCGTGGAACGAGCCACGTGCGCGGGCGTCGACGCGACTGGTGCCGAGCTGGAGTTCAGCCGCCCTCGCCGGAGCGCTCGCCGGCCGGAGCGGCCTCGCGATCCTGCTTGCTGAAGATGCTGCCCTGCGCCTGGTTGCCCTGGCTGCCCTGGCTCCGCACGGGAACCGCGGCCTGTTGGTTGCCGCTCTGCGGTGCCGGGCGCGCGTTGGCGTCACGCGTCATGGTGACCCCGCCCTCCCAGTGGGCCCCCTCCTTGATCACCAGCACCTGGGTCTTGATGTTGCCCTTGACCCGGCCGGTGGAGCCGATCTCGAAGCGGCCGCCGCAGTCGACGTCGCCCTCGTAGTCGCCGTTGATGACGACGTTGTGCGCCTTGATTGCGCTGCGAACACGAGCCTGGGGACTGATGATCAGGGTGCCCTGGCACTCGATCTCGCCCTGCGCCTCGCCCTCGATCCGCAGGTCGCGATCGCTCACGTACTTGCCGTTGAAGCGGGCATGGGGATCGATCACGCTCTCGTTGCCGGCGTCGCGGCGGAACGAGGGCTCATTCGGTGTCGGCGTCACATCGACCTCGCTGCTGAGGGATTCTGGATACAGGTTGCCCACGACGTCCTCGCGGGAGAGCCCATCCGGGCGCTGTTCACGCTTCGATCCGAAGACCATGCTGTTCGGTGCTCCTCCTGCTGAGCGGCGATGTGGGACGCAACGGGTCATCGCGACCGAGCACGGATCGCCCCGCAAGGACCGATAGCCTAGCAGCAAGCACCAAACCGTACGAGCGTGCCGCCCATGCCGGCCCCTTGCCCGTGAACCGTCCACCACGCTCCGACTGGGCCACCCTGCTCGCCGTCTACGGCGTCACGGCCATCATCGAGTCGTCGGGCGTGAGCCAGATGTTCGCGCTGCTGCCGACCCGCCTGCTCGAGCTCGGCGTCACCGGCGATGCGCGGCTGACGTTCATCGGCATCTTCAGCTCGCTCATCTTCGTCGTCGGCGCGCCGCTGGTGCCGCTGTGGGGGGTGTGGGCCGACAGGGTGAGCCGCACCGCCGTCATCGCCCGCAGCGCGGTCGTCGAAATGGTCGTGTTCGCGGGCATCGCGCTCGCGGGGGCACCGTGGCAGCTGGCCGTCGCGCTGCTCCTCGTCGGTTTCCAGCTCGGCAACACCGGCGTCATGCTGGCGGCCATCCGGGACGCCGCGCCGCCGGCGCGCATCGGGCTGGCGGTCGCCATCTTCGGAGCGTGCGGACCGATCGGCTTCGCCCTCGGGCCGGCGCTGGCGGGGATCCTCATCGACCGTGCCGGATGGTCGCTCGGGGCCGTGTTCTGGCTCTCGTCGGCGCTCTCGCTCTTCGCCGCGCTCCTCGTGTGGCGCGGCACCCGCGAGGTGCGGCCGGAGATCGTCCCCGTCGGCTCGACGCTGGCGCTCGCCTATGGCGCCCTGCGCGGCGTCGTTGCCGATCCCGGCGTGCGCCGCATCTTCACCATCTACACCGTCGCCTTCCTGGCCACTCAGATGACACGGCCGTACCTGCCCATCCTGGTCGAGCGGCTGGTCGGCACCGGTCCCGGCCTCGCCAGCGCGGTTGCGCTCGTGGTCGGCACCGCCGCCCTGGCCGGCGCAATCGTCTCGCCGCTCGGTGGCGCGCTGGGCGATCGGATCGGCTTCCGGCCGGTGCTCATCGGCGGACTGGCCCTCTCCGGCGTGACGCTGCTCGCCATGCCCCTTGCACCGGCGGTCGGGCCGCTGGCGCTCGCCTCGTTCGTGTTCGCGGCCTTCATCGCCGTCACCACCGCCATGGTCTTCGGCCTGCTCGCCACCGAGACTGCGCCCGAACGGCGCTCCGCGACCCTCAACCTCGTCTACCTGCCGCTCTACGCCGCGGGCATCGTTGGGCCGGCCCTCGCCGCGGGAGCGGCGCGCGTCGGCGGCCCGTCGGCGCCGTTCGTGGCGGGGGCGATCGCGGTCCTCGTCGGCACGGCGGTCATCGCCGTCCGGCTGGGGCGGACTAGAATGCGCGCCGATGCCTGACGCGCCCGCGAACCTCCACGTCAGCAGCCACCCGCTGGTGGCGCACAAGCTGTCGATCCTGCGCGACGTCTCGACCGAGCCGAAGAAGTTCCGCGAGCTCGTCCGCGAGCTGACATGGCTGCTCGGCTACGAGGCGATGCGCGACCTGACGCTCCAGCCGCGCTCCGTGGAGACGCCGCTCGAGGTGCTCGACGGCGCCGAGCTGGAGCCGCGGGTGGGCCTTGTGCCGGTGCTGCGCGCGGGGCTGGGCATGGTCGACGCCATGCTCGAGCTCATGCCGTCGGCCGAGGTGTGGCACATCGGCCTGTACCGCGACGAACGGAGCCTGAAGCCGGTCGAGTACTACAACAAGCTCCCGGACGCGGCGACGGTCCAGGTGTGCCTCATCCTCGACCCGATGCTCGCCACCGGCGGCTCGGCGGCGGCGACGGTCGACATCCTCAAGGCATGGGGTGCGGCGCGCATCAAGCAGGTTTCGCTCATCGCCGCGCCGGAAGGCGTCGCCACCTTGTCCGGGGCGCATCCGGACGTCGACATCCACGTGGCCGCCGTCGATCGCGAGCTCAACGACCGTGGCTACATCGTGCCGGGGCTCGGTGATGCCGGTGATCGCCAGTTCGGCACGTTCGCCGGCCCGTCCTCGGAGCCGGGCCACGGGCCCGACGAGGAGACGGCGGAGGTCGTGCGGCGCCTGCAGCGGGAGCTCAGCCGGGACGCCTGAGCCTCACTCGGTTCTGGGCGCATCTTCCGGGCACAACGAAACGTCCCGAAGGAACCGCCGCTGCGAAACCGTTGATGCAATCGCCGGTATCGCTCGGACCGTTGATGTAATCGCCGGTGCCGTTGGCCGCCCCTTCGGGACGACCTCAGAATACGCAGCCGGCCACGAGGGCCGCAATCCCCCTTATCCCCGAACTTCGGACCAATGTCCCGGCTTATCCACACCTCGTCCCCAATGTGGACATTGCGGCTCGCTTGACGCAGCCTTGATCCGAGCCGTCCACCATGCGACGCAGACCGATGACCGACCGACCGACCGTCCTGTTCCTGTGCACCCACAACAGCGCCCGCTCCCAGATGGCGGAGGGCCTGCTGCGCGCGCGCGCCGGCGACCGCTTCGAGGTGCACAGCGCCGGCACCGAGGCGACCCACGTTCGGCCGGAGGCGATCGCGGCGATGCGCGAGATCGGCATCGATATCGGCGGCCAGTCGAGCAAGACGCTCGAGCGCTACCTCCACGCCGACCTTGCGTGGCTCATCACGGTCTGCGACCAGGCGCGCGAGGCGTGCCCGATCATTCCCGGCGTTCGGAACCAGCTCCACTGGAGCATCGAGGATCCTGCCGCGGTGGATGGGCCCGGGCGGATGGCGGCGTTTCGTGCCGCACGAGACGAGCTGCAGGCACGGATCGACCGCTTCGTCGCGGAGTCGGGGCGGCCACCGGCCGGCTGACCGCCCACCCTCGGCCTCAGCAGCAGTCCGGGCAGCAATCAGGGTCGCAGCACATGTGGATCACCTCCTTTCGCGGTGACCGTAGCCTTCATATTGATACTTGTCAATATAGACTCAAACCGATATGCTTCGCGGCGCAATGAAGTCGCTCGACCCTGACGTCATCCTCCTGGCCGCTCTCGCCGACCCCACCCGCCTGTCGATCGTGCGCCAGCTCGGCGCGGCCGGCCGCGCCGGCATGATCTGCGCCTGCGACTTCGTCGAGTGCTGCGACGTCAGCCAGCCGACGATCAGCCACCACCTCAAGGTGCTGCGCGAGGCGGGCGTCGTGACGAGCGAGCGGCGTGGGACGAACATCTACTACGCGCTCAGCCCGGATGCGGCGGTCCGCTACGTCGCGATCGGCACGAGCCTCGCCGGCCTCGTCCCGCTGGAGACGCTACCCTCGCCGGCGTGAGCCGGCCCGTCCCCCTCTGCCCGCACTGCTCGGCGCCCGCCGAGCGACCGCTCGTCTGCGACCGCTGTGGCTGGCGCTGGCACGCGAACCCGCTGCCCGCGGCCGGCACGCTCGTCGAACGCATCGGGGCCAGCGGCGAGCCGGAGGTGCTCCTCCTGCGGCGGGCCGTCGAGCCCGGCAGCGGGGCGTGGGACCTGCCTGCCGGCTACCTCGAGCCGGGCGAGTCGGTCGAGGAGGCGGCGTGCCGCGAGACCGCCGAGGAGGCGGGATTCGAGGTCGCGCTGGTGGAGCTCGTCGGCGTCTACACCTCGCGCAGCGGGAACGCGGTGAGCACGATCTACCTCGCCCGGCCGGCCTCGCCGGATGCCGCGGTCGAGACCGATGCCGAGTCGTCCGACCACGCCTGGGTGTCGCGCGCCGACGTGCCGTCATGGCTGCCGCGGATGGCGTTCCGCTCGATGGCGACCGCCCTCGCCGACTGGGCCGAGGGCCGTCGCGGCGTGCCGCGCGACTGGTAGCCGGCGGGCTGCCGCCGAGCGCGCTGCGGTACACTCGGACGACTGCACCCACGCACCCGCTCGGAGATCCGATGCCCGATTCCCGCGACCGCGTCAGTGTCGCCATCACCGGCGCCGCCGGGCAGATCGGCTACGCGCTCCTCTTCCGCATCGCGTCGGGGCAGATGTTCGGTCCCGGCACGCGCGTCGAGCTGCGGCTGCTCGAGCTGGAGGCCGCGCTGCCGGCCCTCGCCGGGGTCGTGATGGAGCTCGAGGACTGCGCCTTTCGGCTCCTCGACGGGATCGTCACCACGTCCGATGCGGCAGAGGCGTTCCGCGGCGCGAACTGGTCCCTCCTCGTCGGCGCCGTGCCCCGCAAGCAGGGGATGGAGCGCAAGGACCTGCTGACCATCAACGGCGGCATCTTCACCACCCAGGGCGAGGCGATCGGGCGCCACGCGGCGGGCGACGCGCGCGTGCTGGTCGTCGGCAACCCGTGCAACACGAACGCGCTCATCGGCTCGAGCGCCGCAGCGCGGCACGGCATGCGCCGCGACCGATGGTTCGCGATGACGATGCTGGACGAGAACCGCGGCCGCACCCAGCTCGCCGCGAAGGCTGGCGTGGCGGTCGCTGACGTGCGCGGCCTCGCGATCTGGGGCAACCACAGCTCCACCCAGTTTCCCGACTTCTACCACGCCACCGTGGCCGGGCGACCCGCGACCGACGTCATCGACGAGGCGTGGCTGCAGGGCGAGTTCATGACCACCGTCCAGCAGCGCGGGGCCGCGATCATCGCGGCCCGCGGCCAGTCCAGTGCCGCAAGCGCGGCCAACGCAATCATCGACACGGTGCGCAACATCACCCAGCCGACCGGCGAGGTGTTCAGCGCCGCCATCCCGGCACCGGGCACCGGCGGCTACGACGTGCCAGAGGGCATCGTCTTCGGCTATCCGCTGCGCGCCAGCCGGCCCGGCGAGGTGGAGATCGTGCAGGGCGTCTCGCACGGCGCGTGGGCGGCCGCCAAGGTGGAGGCGACGACGAACGAGCTCCTGGAGGAGCGCGCGGCAGTGTTGGAGCTCATCGGGGCATGAGCGAGGTGGAGGCTCCGGCGACCGCGTCGGCGACGCTCCGCTGGGAGGGGCGCGAGGTCACGCTCCCCGGGGTGGCGGGGACCGACGGCGACACCGGCATCGACATCGGCAAGTTGCGCGCGGAGACCGGCCTCATCACCTACGACCCCGGCTACGGGAACACCGGCGGCTGCCAGAGCGCCATCACGTTCCTCGACGGCGAGCGCGGGATCCTCCGCTACCGCGGCTACCCGATCGAGCAGCTCGCCGAGCACTCGACCTTCCTCGAGGTCGCGTACCTGCTCATCTGGGGCGAGCTGCCGACGAGTGCCCAGCTGGACGGCTTCATGGCCGAGGTCACGCACCACACTCTCATCCGCGAGGAGATGCGCCACTTCTTCGACTCGTTCCCGACCGACGCGCACCCCATGGCGGTGCTGGCGGCCGGCACGGTGGGGATGAGCACGTTCTACCCCGACTCGCAGAACATCTTCGACCCGGCCGCGGTCGAGATCACCATCAACCGATTGATCGCCAAGCTGCCGACCCTGGCGGCGTGGTCGTTCAAGAAGGCGATCGGGCAGCCCTACGTCTACCCGCGCAACGATCTGGGCTACGCCGCGAACCTCCTCCACATGATGTTCGCCGTCCCGACCGAGCCGTACGAGGTGGACCCGAAGGTCGCCGAGGCGCTCGACCTTCTCCTCATCCTCCACGCCGACCACGAGCAGAACTGCTCCACCTCGACCGTGCGCATGGTCGGCAGCGCCCACACGAACCTGTACGCGAGCATCAGCGCCGGCATCTCCGCCCTGTGGGGCCCGCTGCATGGCGGCGCGAACGAGGCCGTGATCAACACCCTCGAGCGGATCGTCGACGACGGCGGCGACGTGAAGAAGTGGGTCGAGCGCGCGAAGGACCCGAACCACGCCTTCCGCCTCGCCGGCTTCGGGCACCGGGTCTACAAGAACTTCGACCCGCGCGCGAAGATCATCAAGCGCGCCGCCGAGCAGGTGCTCGCCGCTACCGGCGCCGACGACCAGCTGTTCGAGGTGGCGCTGAAGCTGGAGGAAGTGGCCCTCTCCGACGGCTACTTCATCGAGCGCAAGCTCTACCCCAACGTGGACTTCTACTCCGGCCTCATCTACCGTGCCATCGGCTTCCCGAAGAACATGTTCACGAACTGCTTCGCCATCGGCCGCCTCCCCGGCTGGATCGCGCAGTGGCAGGAGATGCTGATGGCGAAGGAGACGAAGATCGGGCGCCCGCGGCAGGTCTACGTCGGCGCGACCGAGCGCGACTATGTGAGCATCGGTCAGCGTTGATGGCGCTCGCCCCATGCGGCTGACCGTCCTCGGTCGCAGCCCCGCTCGGCCGAATCCGGGCGAGGCCTGCGCCGGCTATCTCCTCGACGGTGGCGGCGCGCGGGTGCTGCTCGACATCGGTCCCGGCGTCGTCGCCCAGATGCTCCTCGCCACCTCGCCGGACACCCTGGATGCGGTGATCGTCAGCCACATGCACACCGACCACTACCTCGACCTCGTCACCCTGCGGTACGCCTATCCGTGGCTGGAGGAGGCGAAGAAGCGCCTGAAGGTCATCGTGCCGCCCGGCTCCGCCGACCAGCTTGCGGACCTCGCCCGCGGCGCCGGCTATCCGGACTTCTTCGCGCGCAGCTTCGACTTCGTGGAGCACGACGGCGAGCGGCCGTTCGAGATCGGCGGCATGCGCTTCGAGCCGTACCCGATGCAGCACTTCGTCCCGACCTGGGGCTTCCGGGTCCACGCCCGGGGCGCCGACGAGGACGTCGCCAAGACGTTCGCCTACTCGGCCGACACCGCGCCGACCGATGCAGTCTGGGCGCTCGTCGACCGGGCCGACCTGTTCCTGTGCGAGGCGGCGCTGCGAACCCTGGCCGAGGACGCCCGACCGCCCGAGCCGCGCGGTCACCTGCTCCCGGCCGAGGCGGGCGAGATCGCGACCCGCGGGCAGGTCGGCAAGCTCGTGCTGACGCACCTCCCGGTCATCGACCACGACGGCTGGGCGCGCGACCAGGCGCGCACCACGTTCGAGGGACCGGTCGAGATCGCCGAGCCCCACGAGCACTACCTGATCTAGCGGCGCGTCACTCGAGCCGCGCGCGGGCGATCCAGCGGTCCGCGGCCCACGTCGCGAGCGCCCATACCTGGCTGACGACGACCGCCAGCGCGCCGGCGAGGAGCGCGGCGAGCATCGCGCCGGTCGAGGGCAGCGCCCCGGCGAGCACCATCGCGGCGAGGATCACCACCGCCGCCAGGATGGCGAGCATGACCCCGGCGATCTTCGCCGCCGTGCCCATGAACCAGCCGAGCGAGTGGCCCTGCGCCCGGCCCGCCAGCCACAGGACGCATGGCCCGGCGGCGCCGGCGAGGGCGGTGTAGAAGCCAAGCCCGCCGAAGAGAGCACCGATGCCGAGCCGCTCGCCGGTGATGCGCCACCAGAACGCCCAGACCGCAAGCAGCACCGACAGTGCACCGACGCCCATGAGCCAGACGAGGAGCAGCGTCGCGGTCCCGCCCGAGAGCCGCTCGATCAGCTCGCCGCGATCGGTCTCGACGAGCTCGGTCGGGCCGTCCGCAAGGATCTCCTCCCCCTCCGCGTTCCGCTCGTGACGCCGGTCGGGGGTGCGCTCCTCCATCAGAACGATGCCACCGCCGCGAAGCCGCCCGCCAGGTCGGCAACCAGGTCGTCGACGCTCTCGATCCCCACCGACAGCCGGACGAGGCCGGATGGCACGGCGAGCGGCGACTCGGCGACCGAGAGGTGGGTCATCGCCGCGGGGACCTCGATGAGCGACTCCACCGCGCCGAGCGACTCGGCCAGGGTGAAGAGGCGCGTGGCGCCCACGAAGGCGCGCGCCGCGACCTCGCCACCGCGGAGCTCGAAGCTGACCATCGCGCCGGGCATCCGCATCTGGCGCGTGACGAGGTCGTGCTGCGGATGGTCCGGCAGGCCCGGGTAGTGGACGCGCTCCACCTCCGCGCGGCCGGAGAGCCACGCCGCAATGAGGCCCGCGCTCGTGCTGGCGCGCTCCATCCGCACCGCCAGCGTCCGCAGGCCACGCATGACGAGGAAGCAGTCGAACGGGCTCGGGCACCGCGCCGGCCGCGTTCTGGTGGAAACGGAGGCGCTCGGCGAGCTCGCCGGAGCGTGTCGCCACGAGGCCCCCCAGAACGTCCGAGTGGCCGCCGAGGTACTTCGTGGCGCTGTGCATGACGAGGTCCGCGCCGAGCTCCAGCGGCCGCTGGAGGTAGGGGGTGGCGAACGTGTTGTCCACGACGGTGATCGCGCCGGCGGTTGCCGCCAGCCGCGCGACGGCGCTGATGTCGATCACCTTCAGGAGCGGGTTCGTGGGCGTCTCGATCCACACCATCCGCGGCGGAGTATCGCCACCCAGGGCCGACGCGATCGCGTCGTGGTCGCGCAGGTCGACGGCATCGGTCCGGATCCCGTAGCGCGTCCAGACCTTGTCCGCCAGCCGCCAGGTGCCGCCGTAGACGTCGTCGCTCATGAGCAGCCGGTCGCCCGGCTCGAGGAGGTAGAGCAGGTTCTGGGTCGCTGCCAGGCCCGAGGCGTAGGCGAGGCCATGCTGTCCGCCCTCGAGGGTCGCGATCGCCGACTCCAGCGCGCGCCGGGTCGGGTTGTCGCTGCGACCGTACTCGAACCCGCCGCGGGTGCCGCCCACCCCGTCCTGCTTGAACGTGGTGCTCATCTGGATGGCGGGCACGACCGCGCCGGTCTGCGGGTCCGGCTCCGCGCCGGCGTGGACGGCGAGCGTCTCGAAGCGGTCGCCGCCGCGGCGATCGTGCTCGTGATCGGTCATGCGGTCAGCGGGTGCGCGGGAAGCCGAGATCGACCTTCGAGGTCCCCGGGTCGGGCCAGCGAGCAGTGACGACCTTCGCCCGGGTGTAGAACTGGATCCCCTCCGGGCCGTACATGTGGATGTCGCCGAACAGGGACGCCTTCCAGCCGCCGAAGCTGTAGTACGCGACCGGGACCGGGATCGGGACGTTGATGCCGACCATGCCGACGTTGATCTCGAACTGGAACTGGCGCGCCGCCCCGCCGTCGCGGGTGAAGATCGCGGTGCCGTTCGCGTACGGGTTGTCGTTGATCAGCTGGGCGGCATCGGTATAGGTCGGCACGCGGACGATCTCGAGCACCGGGCCGAAGATCTCGTTGCGGTAGCACTCCATCTCCGGCGTCACGTTGTCGAGCAGGCTGAGGCCCAGGAAGAAGCCATCCGACTCGTTGTAGAGGACGTGCTGCCGGCCGTCGGCGCGCAGCGTCGCACCCTGCGAGACGCCGCTCTCGAGGTACGAGGCGACCTTGTCGCGATGCTCCTTCGTGATCAGCGGGCCCATCTCGGAGCCCTCCTCGTTCCCCGGCCCCACGGTGATCTTCGGCAGCCGCTGCTCGATGGCGCTCACGAGCGGGTCGGCCACGTCACCCACGGCGACCACCACGCTGATCGCCATGCAGCGCTCACCGGCCGAGCCGTAGGCGGCGGAGACCGCCGCATCGGCCGCCATGTCGATATCGGCATCGGGCAGGACGACCATGTGGTTCTTCGCCCCGCCGAGCGCCTGCACGCGCTTGCCGGCCTTCGTGCCGGTCTCGTAGATATAGCGCGCGATGGGGGTGGAGCCGACGAAGCTCACCGCCGCGATGGCGGGGTGCTCGAGGATGGCGTCGACCGCGACCTTGTCACCGTGGACGACGTTGAAGACGCCGTCCGGGACCCCGGCCTCCTTGAGCAGCTCGGCGATGTAGACCGATGCCGACGGATCCTTCTCCGAGGGCTTGAGGACGAACGTGTTCCCGCACGCGATGGCGTTGGCGAACATCCACATCGGGACCATGGCCGGGAAATTGAACGGCGTGATCCCTGCCACCACGCCGAGCGGCTGGCGAATCTGGTAGACGTCGACGCCGGTGCTGGCCTGCTCGCTGAAGCCGCCCTTGAGCAGGTGCGGGATGCCGGTCGCGAACTCGATGTTCTCCAGGCCGCGGGCGACCTCGCCGAGCGCGTCGGTACGCACCTTGCCGTGCTCGCGGGTGAGGTGCGCGGCGATTTCCTCGCGGTGCTGCTCCACGAGGTTCCGGATGCGGAACATGATCTCGGTGCGGCGGCTGATCGAGGTCGCGCGCCACGCCGGGAACGCGTCATGCGCCGCCTGCACGGCGGCGTTGACCTCCTCGACCGATGCGAAGTCGACCTCGCGCGCAAGCGCGCCGGTGGCCGGGTTGTAGACCGGTCCGCTGCGCCCTGACGTGCCCGCCACCCGGGTCCCGTTGATCCAGTGGTTGACGCGCCCCGTCTCCGTCGAGCCGGATCCCGCCGCCGGCTCTGCGACCTGTGTCATGCCTCGTGGTGCTCCTGTCAGTGGCCCTTCATGGTACTCGCCGCGTCGACGAATTCGAACCGACGTCCTTCTGGACCGACGGGCGCACCCGGGCGTATCGTCGCCGCATGGATGCGCGTGCGACCTGTGCCCTGTGCGGCGACGCGATCGAGACCGGCCAGGCGTGGATGGCGAACGAGATGGACGGCGGCAGAGCGCACGCCGGCTGCGTCTATCGCGACGAGCACGAGCCGGAACGCCGCGAACGCTGGCTGCCCGCAGAGATCGCGGAGATCACGACGCCCACCGGCGTCACCCGGGATCTGACGCGCCCATAGGCTCGCGAGTAACACCGAGCGTCGGGCCTGGTCAGCCCGGGATGACGTCGCCGCGGCGCGTGACGACCGCCGGCCGCGTGGCGCGCCAGTCGTAGTCGGCGACGCGCTCGTCGGCGCCGAGCAGACCCTTCTCGCGCAGCCAGCCGTCGTTGTAGAGCTTGCCCACGTAGTTCCGGCCGCTGTCCGGGAGAAGCACCACGAAGAGGGCGCGCGGATCAGGCTCCTCGCGGGCGACCTGCAGCGCGGCCCACAGCGCGGTTCCGCACGACTCGCCCATGAGGATCCCCTCGCGGGCGGTCGCCAGGCGCGCGGTGAGCATCGAGTCGCGGTCGCTGACGCGGACGATCAGGTCGCAGATATCCGGGTCGTAGGTCGTGGGCCAGAAATCCTCGCCGATCCCCTCGGTCAGATAGGCGCGCGGCGTGTCGCCGGAGTAGACGCTGCCCTCCGGGTCGGCACCCACGATCGTCACGCTCGGGTTCTGCTCGCGCAGGTAGCGCGCCGCGCCGGAGATCGTGCCGCCGGTGCCGATGCTCGCGACAAAGTGCGTGACCCGGCCCGCGGTCGCCTCCCAGATCTCGGGACCGGTGGTCGCGTAGTGGGCCTCGGGGTTCGCATCGTTGTGGTACTGGTCCGGCTTCCACGCGCCGGGCGTCTCGCGCGCGAGGCGGTCGCTCACCCGGTAGTAGCTGCGCTCGTCGTCGGGATCGACGTCGCTGGGGCAGACGACGACCTCGGCACCGTAGGCGCGCAACAGGGCGCGCTTCTCCTCCGACTGCTTGTCGGCCATGACGAAGATGCACCGATATCCCTTCACCGCGGCCGCGATCGCCAGCCCCACCCCGGTGTTGCCGCTCGTCGGCTCCACGATGACGCCGCCCGGCTGCAGCAGCCCGGCGCGCTCGGCCGCCTCGATCATCGGCAGCGCGATGCGGTCCTTCACGCTGCCGCCGGGATTGGCGCTCTCCAGCTTGGCGACGATGCGCGGCGCCACGCCGTCGGCGAGGCGATCCAGGGCGACGAGCGGCGTGCCGCCGATCGCGGCGGTGACATCGGGCAGGATGCCCGGCCGCTCAGCCAGGTGAGGGCTCCGTGGCGTGCTGCGGCGGTGGGTCAGGCTCATCGGTCAGGTCGGATCGGTCCATCCATGCGCCCGGCCGCCCCCAGCCACGGAGGTGACGGAGCACGAGGAAGCCACCGGCCAAAATGACGCCGGCGACGCCGATCCAGACCGCGGTCGGGAGCGGACCGATGTACCAGTTGTTGACGCGGTAGCCCTCGAGCAGCGAGCGCACGGCGCCGTACCAGACGATGTACATGAGGGCCACGTCGCCGTCGTACAGGCGGCGCGCGAAGCGGCGCGCCACGTACAGCAGCACCACCATGCCGATGAGGTTGAGGATCGCCTCGTACGCGAACATCGGCACGAAGCGGGTCGTGTCGACCGGGAACTGGGCGAGGTTCGTCCACGGCGTGTCGATGCGATGGGCGGCGTCGATCGGGATCCCGAACTGGAAGCACGGCAGGAAATGGCCGGTGCCGCACTGCTGGAGCGGCGGCCCGTAGAGCTCCTGGTTGACGTAGTTGCCGAGGCGGCCGATCGCCTGTCCCAGCAGGAGGGCGGGGGCGAAGATGTCGAGCCAGCGGGCCGTGTTCAGGTGCGCGCGGCGCGTGTACAGCCAGATCCCGAACGCCCCGCCGGCGATGGCGCCGGGAATCCCGATTCCGCCGCGCCAGACCTGCGGGATGAGATCGAGATGCTGCGAGTAGTAGCTCCACTCGTGGATCACGTGGTACGCGCGTGCGGCGATCACCGAGGTCACGATGACGAGCATCAGCATGTTCCAGCCACGCTCCGGATCCTCGCCCCGGCGCCGCGCCTCGACTGTGCCGATCACCCCGCCGGCCAGGACGGCGGCGGCGATGATGATGCCGTACCAGTGCACGGCGATCGGGCCGAGCTGGAAGGCGACGGGGTCGATGAACATCGCGGCCGATTCTACTCCGGCACCGCGGACGGCTCGGCGGCGACCCCAGGATCGGCGCGCTCCGGCTGCGGGAAGCGGTCGACGCGGCGCAGCACCGGGAAGACGATGCCCCAGGTGATCGCAACCGCGATCGTGGCCAGCCCGCCGACGACCGCCGCGATCACCGGCCCCCACCAGCTCGCGGTCAGGCCGGACTCGAACTCGCCGAGCTCGTTGCTGGCGTTGATGAAGACCGAGTTCACGGCGCTCACCCGGCCACGGATCGCGTCCGGCGTGGCGAGCTGGACGAGGAGATGCCGGATGTAGACGCTCACCATGTCGACCGCGCCCATGAGGATCAGCGCGGCGAGCGAGAGCAGGAAGCTGCGCGACAGGGCGAAGACGATGGTGCCGACCCCGAACGCCGCCACGCCGCCGAGGAGCCAGCGCCCCACGCGGCCGTCGATCGCGCGTGCGGAGAGGATCGCGGCACAGGCGGCCGCTCCCACGGCCGGCCCGGCGCGCAGGATGCCGAGCCCGGTCGGTCCGACGCGGAGGATGTCAGCCGCGTAGATCGGAAGGAGGGCGGTCGCGCCGCCGAACAGCACCGCGAACAGGTCGAGCGAGATCGAGCCGAGCACGATCGGCCGCGAGCGGACGAACCGCACGCCGGACAGGAGCGATGCGACCGAGATCGGCTCGCGTGCCACGGGGCCGCGCGCGCCGCCGCGCAGGGACAGGACGAGGACGGTGGCGACGGCCAAAAGCGCGGTGACCACGGAATAGACGGCGGCAGGCCCGAGCAGGAGCAGGAGGCCGCCCACCGCCGGGCCTGCGATCGTCGCGACCTGGAGGGTGGAGCTGCTCAGCGCGATGGCGTTCGCGAAATCCGCGTGCGGCACCAGGTTCGGGACGAGCGACTGGCTCGACGGTCCGCCGAACGCGCGTGCCGCGCCAAAGATGCCCATCAGCACGAGCACCGGCCCGGCGTCGTGGAGGCCGATGATCGACACCGCGGCCAGGCCGGCCGAGACAAGGCCGAGGGTCGTGGTGGTGAGGGCGAGGATCCGTCGCCGGTCGTACGCATCGGCGAGGTGGCCGGCCGGCAGGACGAGGACGACGAACGGCAGGAACTGCGACAGGCCGATGAGCCCGAGGTCGAAGGCGCTGCGCGTCACCGCGTAGACCTGGAAGCCGACCGCCACGACGAGCATCTGGGTGGCGACCGCGATGACGAAACGTGCGCCCAGGAAGCGACGGAAGTCGCGGTGCGCGAGGGCGGGCGGGCGGCGCGGGCGGCGTCCGGCGGCGGGGGCGGGGGGCATCGGTTCGGGACGATACCGCATCTGGCCCTAGCCACCCGGAGCGGGGCATGCGAGGATCGCGCGGATGACCGAGGGATCGACCCAGCGCGCGCTCCCGCTGCGGCAGCTCTTCACGCTCTCGATCTACTGGCTCGGGATCCAGACCATCTGGGGCGGTCTCAACACGATCGTCATCCCGCAGCGGATCGACGCCCTCAACCCCGGGGCGCAGGGCGTGCTGCTGGCGCTCATCATCGCGGTCGGCGCGATCGCGCCGATCATCGTCCAGCCGACGGTCGGGATGATCTCCGACTACACCATCACGCGCTGGGGCCGGCGGAAGCCGTACATCGTCATCGGTGCGCTGCTCGACCTCGCCTTCCTCGCCGGGTTCGCATGGTCGAACACGTTCCTCGCCATGCTCGCCTTCTACTTCCTCCTGCAGCTCAGCTCGAACTTCGCGCAGGGGCCATTCCAGGGCTACGTGCCCGACCTCGTGCCGGCGCGGCAGGTCGGCACGGCGAGCGGCCTGATGGGACTGATGCTCGTCCTCGGCACGATCGTGGGAGTCGGGATCGCGACGGTCGGCGGGGCGGCGTCGGCACCGGCGGTGCTCGCGCTCGGGGTGGTCGAGGTGGTGACGATGGTGATCCTGGTTGCCACCGTGGACGAGGGTCGAGCTGCCCCGCGCCGCACCGGCTCCTGGCGGCAGGTGGCCCTGTCCGCGTGGGACCGCGACATCCTGCGCGAGTCGAACGTGCTGTGGCTGCTCCTCGTCCGCCTCCTCTTCCTGGGGGCGTACAACGTCACCGCGCTCGCCACACCGTATTTCGAGCGCGTCCACGGGCTGACCGACACCGCCGCGGACCAGACGGTCTTCCTGGCGACGGTGATCGTCGGGATCGCCACCCTCCTCGCCGCCCTGCCGGGCGGGCGCCTGTCGGACCGATTCGGGCGCAGAGCTGTGATCTGGGGCGCTGGCGTCATCGCGGGCCTCGGCCTGCTCGGAGTGGCGGTGGCGCCGTCGCGCGAGCTGGCGATCGCGAGCTTCGTGCCGTTCGGGATCGGCATGGGCTTCTTCCTCTCCGCCGACTGGGCCCTCATGGCCGACGTCATCCCCAAGCACACGTCGGGGCGCTACATGGGCGTCCTCAACGCCGGCACCGCGATGGCGGGCCCGGTCTTCCTCATCGTGGGCGGGCCCACGCAGGACATCTTCGGCGCGCTCCTCGGCCGTGAGGCGGGGCCCCGCTTCGCCATGCTGGTGGCGGCGATCTTCGTCGCCGGCGCGTGCCTGGCGCTCCGTCGCGTCGATCCCCGCCGCCGGGAGCTGGAGATGGAGCCGGGGCCAGAGGGCGAGTCCGCCGCGGTGGCGGCCAGCCCGGCCTGATGGGTGAGGAGGCGGGGGATCGCGATCGCGCGCGGCGCACCGGGCCGCGGGAGCTGAGCGTGGCGGTCACGCTGCGCTACCGCGCAATGTGGGGCATCAACCGCCTGCTGGTGCGCAGCCTCTTCGACGTGCGTGCGGAGGGCCTCGAGCACTGGCCCGCGCCGCCGTTCCAGCTCGTCGCCAACCACCACAACGGCTGGGATCCGTTGCTCGTGCTCGCCGTCGTGCCGCTCGACCCACGGATCAGCTGGTTCGGCCCGCGCGAGGCGGACTTCAGCCACGGCTTCAAGAACCGGGTGATGGCCTTCTTCGGCGGCGTCATCCCGTATCACCCCGAGCACACGACGCTCATGAGCGCCGTCCGCGCCGTGCGGCGCGTGTTCTCCGCCGGCGGCGTGCTCGGCATCTTCGCCGAGGGGCGGGTCGGGTTCGCGGAGTCCGGCCTCCTGCCGTTCGAGGACGGCGCCGCCGCCTTCGCCTCGATGAGCGGGGTGGCGGTCGTGCCGTGCGCCATCGTGGGCAGCTCGCACCTGTGGTTCCGGCGACGGGTGCTCGTCCGCTTCGGCACCCCGATCCCCGTTCCCGATGGCCGGCCCGCCGTGGCCCGGGCAGCGCTCGAGGCGGCGACGCGCTCGGCGATCCTCGCGATGCTGCCCGCCACGGAGCCACGCCTCCCGCGACGCCGCCCGCTGCGCTTCCTGGGCGACCTCCTCACCGGCCCGGACGACATCGCGGCTCGGCGGGCGCAGCTCGGCGACTGACGCGGCAGGTGGGGCGCTCGCCGTTGCGCCGGCGCATCGGCTAGCATCGGTCGCCGATGTTCCAGCTCGCGTGGTCGCTCTTCGCCGTGTGCGCGGTGGGCGGCTTCATCACCATCGCCGCGTACTGGCTCGACGTCCAGGACCGCCCGGACATCTCCTTCCGCAGCCGCGTGGCGTGGTCGGTCGGGACGCTCCTGTTCCCCTTCTCGATCCCCGCCTACGCCTGGTTCGGCGGGCCCGGCTGGCCGCGGACGCTCCGGATCGCCGCCTTCTTGCCGGCGTTCGCGATCGCCCTCTTCGTCAGCCTGCTGCTCGGCGCGTTCCGCTGACGGCGGGCGTCAGCTGCCCGCAGGCCGTCGTGGCGCGCGCCCGCGCCAGAGGAACGCGACCGCCGAGCCCGCGGCGAGCAGCGCGACGACCACGATCATCACGAACGACTGGAGCGGCAGCGCCGGGTTGGCGTCGCCCTGCGCGGCCTGCTCAGCCTGGTCCGGCCACTCGGCGGCATCGCTCGGCACCCCGGCGGCCGCCCCGAGCGGCTGGTTGCCGGAGCAGAGCGTCGATGCCCAGGCGTCGCCGGACCGAGTGGCGAAGACGAGCCACCGCGTGTCGACCGTGAACCCGGCGCCGCACGCAGCGCCATTCGCGGCCGTCGCCACCACCGCGGACGCGAGCGTCGGCCCTTTGCGCACCTCCTCGACCGCGAAGAGGAACTGGACCGAATCGGCCCGGGCCGGCGCGCGGACGTCGACCGCCGCTCCGACGAAGACGAGGTCGGCCCTGGCGGCCTGCTCCGCAGCGGTTGCGTTCACGCAGCTGCAGGCCGCAGCCGTTGCCGGCCGTCCGGCGACGAGCAGGACGCCGCCGAGAATGGCGAGCAACAGGGGCACGCGTCGGAGCATCGGGGGCAGGGTAGCGCGCCCGACAACCGGCACGGCCCTATGATCCGGCCATGAGCTTCAGCCAGACCGATACCGCCGCCGGCCTCGACGCGGCGATCGCCTACCTCCGCAGCCACGTCGACGAGCACATGCGCCGGCTCGACGACTTCCTCCGCATCGAGTCGGTCTCGGCGGACCCGTCGCGCAAGCCGCAGGTTCACGAGGCGGCCGACTGGATCGCCGACTGGATGACGGCGATGGGCGTCGATCGCGTGACGGTCCACGACACGATCGCGCACCCGATCGTCACCGGGGAGTGGCTCGGTGCCGGCGAGGGCGCCCCGACGGTTCTCGTCTACTGCCACTACGACGTGCAGCCGACAGATCCGCTCGACGAGTGGGTGCGGCCGCCGTTCGAGCCGCGCTACGAGAACGACATCGTCTACGCCCGCGGCGCCGGCGACGACAAGGGCCAGCTCGTCATGCACCTCGCTGCGGCCGAGGCGTGGCTGAAGGGCGCCGGCGGTGCGCCGGTGAACCTCCGCTTCTTCTTCGAGGGCGACGAGGAAGTGGGCTCCGAGCCGGTCGAGGCGTTCATCGCCGAGCATCCGGAGCTGCTGCGCGCCGACCTGTCGGTCGTGTCCGACTCCGACATGGCCGACGACGACGGCACGCCGGCCATCACGTACGGCCTGCGCGGCATCGCCTACTTCGAGGTGAAGGTCCGCGGCTCGAAGCAGGACCTCCACTCCGGCCAGTACGGCGGCGGCGTCGACAACCCGGCGAACGTCCTCGTCCGGCTCCTGTCGAGCCTCGTCGACGAGGCGGGGCGGGTGACGATCCCCGGCTTCTACGACCGCGTCCGCGACCTGACCGATGAGGAGCGCGCGGCATACGCCGAGCAGCCGTGGGACCCCGAGCTGGAGCGTGATCGGATCGGTATCCCGGCGTGGGGGGACGGCGAGCACGGCTACTCGCTGCTGGAGCGAATGAGCGGCCGGCCGACGTTCGACATCAACGGCCTGTGGGGCGGCTACTCCGGCGAGGGGTCGAAGACGATCATCCCGGCCTGGGCGGCGGCGAAGTTCAGCTCACGCCTCGTGCCGGACCAGGACTACCGCGAGATCGAGCAGCTCATCGCCCGCCACGTGCGGGCGATTGCGCCGCCGACGGTGACGGTGGAGGTGAAGATCATCCACGGCGGCGCGCCGGCGATCACGCCGCTCGACCATCCGGGCGTGAAGCTCGGCTCGGAGGCGCTCGAGGGCGCGTTCGGGAAGGCGCCGCTCTTCCATCGCTCCGGGGGATCGGTGCCCGTCGTCGCCGCCCTCGACGCGCAGCTCGGCCTGAAGTCGGTGCTCATCGGCTTCGCCTCGCCGAACGGCAACTTCCACTCCCCGAACGAGTGGATGCCGCTCTGGAACGTGCGGGGCGGGATGGAGGCGATCGTGCGCCTGTGGGAGCGCTTCGGAAGCGTGACGCCGGAGCAGCTGCGCGGCTGAGGCCGCACCTGGCCGCATCCATGGCCGACGACCCACCGCGCGACGACAACCCGTGGCTTCCGCTCGGGGCGGCGGCGCGCCTCGTTGGCGTCGGCCCCGACACGCTGCGCCGCTGGGCGAACAGCGGCACTGTCGAGAGCTACCAGACGCCCGGCGGGCATCGCCGCTTCCTGCGGTCGAGCCTCGAGACGATGATCAATGCCCCACGTCGCCACAGCTACGACGTCGAGCGACTGGCCGATGCCTCCGGCACGATCGTCGGCGACGTTCAGCGGCGGATGCGGCGCACCGGCTACGGCGGCCAGCCATGGCAGGCACGCCTGACCGATGCCCAGCGCGCCGACTTCCGGCGCTGGGGACAGCGCACGTTCCAGCTGGTCATCGAGTACGTCGCGGCGCCGGGGCGCGCGGAGCGCGCGCTGCTGCTCGAGGAGGCGGAGAAGATGGGCGGCCTCTACGGCCGGGAGGCGTCCGACGCCGGCCTCACCCTGGCCGAGACGGTCGAGGCGTTCCTCTTCTTCCGCTCACCGGTGCTCGAGGCGATCACCGCCCACCTGCGCCGCCGCTCGGCGGAGATCGGCGACCTGACGGCCGCCGTGCGCGAGGCGAACGAGGCGGTCGACCGCGTGCTCGTCGCGCTCGTCGGCTCGCACCGGGGTCAGCCGACGAGGTAGAGGTCGGTGGCGGTCGTGTTGAGGCGCTCCCCGCCGTCATCGGTGACGATGACGATGTCCTCGATCCGGGCGCCCCATCGGTCCGGCAGGTAGATGCCCGGCTCGACGCTGAACGCCATCCCCGGCTCGAGCACCTCCTCGTTGCCGTCGATGATGTACGGGTCCTCGTGCGTCTCCATCCCGATCCCGTGCCCGGTGCGATGGATGAAGAACTCACCGTACCCGGCTTCGCTGATGATCTCGCGCGCCACGCGGTCGACCGATGACGCGGTGACGCCCGGACGGACCGATGCGCAGGCCGCCGCCTGCGCCCGCTGCAGCACCGCGTGGAGCTCCTCGAACTCGCGGGGCGGGTCGCCGCAGAAGGCGGTGCGGGTCGTGTCGGAGCAGTAGTCGAGCCGCGTCCCGCCAAGGTCGACGACGACCGCGTCACCGTGACCGATCTGCCGTTCGGTCGCGACGTGGTGCGGGCTGGCCGAGTTTGGCCCCGAGCCGACGATGGCGAAGTCCGCCGTCTCGTGCCCGTACAGCACGAGCAGGTACCGGATCCGCTCCGACAGCTCGCGCTCGGTGGTGCCGGTGAGCGGGGTGCCGGTCGCAGCCAACATGACCGTGTCGGCCACCTGCGCGGCCCGGCGCAGGCGGAAGATCTCGTCCGCGCTCTTGATGCGCCGCAGGGCTGAGATGGCCAGCCCCGCCTCGACCAGCTCGACCGGGTCGAGCGCTGCTCGCAGCCGCAGGGCGTGGCGCGCCCACATCTGGTCCTGGACCCCCACCCGCCGCGCCCCGCCCAGCAGGCCGCGCACGGCCTGGTACGGGTCCGATCCCTCGTCCCAGGGCGCGGCCTCGACGCGGCCCGCGAGCTCGCCCATCTCCTGGACCGCGAGCGGGAGCTCGAGCCGCGGCACCACCAGGATCGGCACCTGGTCGGGGCGGACGACGAGGCAGGTCAGGCGCTCGAGCGGCGGCGGCGTGTACCCGAGCAGGTACCGGAAGTCGATCGACGGCGTGATGAGCAAGGCGTCGAGTTCGCGGCTCGACGCGGCGTCCGCGGCCCGGGAGAGCCGCTCGGCATAGACCTCGTCACTGAAGCGGGCCGTCTCGCCCGGGGCGATCGTCATGGTCCTCCGAAGCGTACCGGAATGCCGGACCGCGGGGAACCATCAGGCCATGGCGCTCGCACGTCGTCCGACCGTAGGCTCGATCCGCGCGAACCGCACGTGTGACAATGTCATACATCGCGCGCGACGAGGTCGAATGAGAGCGAGAAGCGCGGCCGCACGGCTGCTCGTGGCAGCGAGCCTCGCGTCGAGCGGCTGGCTGGCCGGCCCGCCGCCGGTCGGCGCCGCCTCCCCGCTCGCCGCCGCGCAGGCATACCTGGCCCAGACGCGGGGTGGCTCCCCATCGAGCTGGCAGCTCGTCTACGAGCGCCCAGTGCCGGGCGACATCGGCACGTGGGTCGGGAAGCTCGTGAGCGCCTCGAGCGGCGACGTCCGCACCGTCTACCTCCACGCCGACGGCACGCTGGGCGAGAGGGCCGCGCCGCCAGCGGCTGTGGGCACGAGCGCGACGGCGGCCCTGGCGTCGAAGGCGGATGGCGCGCTCCGGAGCGCGGTCGCCGGCGCGGGTCCAGCCGCCCGGCTTCCCGTCGCGGTCTGGCTCGAGGCCGACCCCGCGGCGGCGGTGGCCGCCGTCGTGGCGCGGCATCCGGAGGTGCCCTGGATCGGCGACCGACCGGTGGTCGGTGATCTCCCCACCCTGCGTGCCCTGCGTGCCGAGCTCGACGCCGCGCGGCGCGGCGTCTATGGTGCCGTGCAGGCGGCCTACCGGCAGCGCATCGAAGCGCTCGGCGGCGCCATCGCGTACGAGAGCACCGCCACGCCGCTCGTCTTCGCCGACGTCCCGGCCGGCAGCATCGCCACCATCGCGGCGGATCCGGGGGTCACGGGCCTCGGCCTCGAGCAGCCATGGTCGCCGTCGATGGCGACCGCCGGCCCCGCCGTGCAGGCCGACTGGACCGGCGGCCCCGGCGACCAGGGGACCGGCGTCCGGGTCGCCGTGGTCGAGTACCACAACGTGCGCCCCGGCGGCGACCTGACCGGCCACGTCGTCGCCTCGCACAGCACCACCGGCAGGCTGGCGTACACCGGCGGCGGCACGTTCGATCACCCCACCTGGGTCGCGGGGGCGGTGGCGTCGCAGAACGGGACGTGGCGCGGCGTCGCCCCCGGGGCAGTCATCGTCTCGTCGGGGACCGGCGGCTACAGCCCGTCGATCGCGAACGACCGCGCGATCATCGCGGCGGCCGACTGGGCGATCTCCGCCGCCGGTGGCGATGCTGACATCGTGAACACCAGCCTCGTCCAGGACACCGCCACCGGGGCGGCGGAGGCGCGGCGCTACTTCGACGCCATCGCCTACGAGTCCGGCCGCCTGCCGGTGAGCGCGGCCGGCAACTTCGTGAACTTCAACAACTGGACGGTCGGGTCGCCGGGGACGGCGTGGAACGTCCTGACCGTGGGCGGCATCGACGACCGGGGGACGCTCGCCACCTCCGATGACCGCGTCTGGTACGTGCCGGGCTCGAATGGCGCCAACTACGCCGATCCGCCGGGCACGGCATGGAACGCGGACGGCGACTTCAACAAGCCCGATGTGGCGGCCCCGGCGGTCGGGGTGCGGACCGCGAATGGGCTGGCCGCCTCGGGGACAAGCGTGGCGACGCCGATCGTCGCCGGCATCGCCGCCCAGCTGATGGCACGCTCGCCGACGCTCGCCACGTGGCCGGAGGCCGTCCGCGCGATCGTCATCGCCGGCGCGGTGCGTCACACCGTCATGCCGGATGGATCGGTCAACGCCGACCACGAGGGCGCCGGCACGGTGAACGCGCTGTGGGCGAACCGGATCATCGGTCAGGGCGACTCGCCGTACGGCGGCATGACGTTCGGCACGATGTCCGCCGGCACGCGCCCCGCCGTCTCGATCGAGGTGACCGCGGGGCAGCGGGTCCGGGTGGCGCTTGCCTGGAGCAGCCACACGTCCGGGGCCATGCTCACCAAAGCAGACACGCTGACGGCCGACCTCGACCTGCGCGTCACGCTCCCCGGCGGCGCGACCCGTGGGTCGTACACCCTCGACAACGCGAACGAGTGGGTCGAGTTCGTGGCACCCGCGAGCGGGACCGCGCGCATCGAGGTGCTCGGCACGCGGTTCGACGCCACCGCCGAGCCATATGGGCTGGCGTGGGCGAAGATCTCGCCGCCGATCCAGGTCGTGCGCTTCGCCGGGGCGGACCGCTACGCGACGGCCGCCGCCATCTCGGCGGCGAGCGGCAGCCCGGCCGGCGGCACCGTCTACGTCGCCACCGGCGCTGACTTCCCTGACGCCCTCGGGGCGGGGCCCGCCGCCGCGGCCGCGAACGGGTCCGTGCTCCTCGTCCAACCCGACGCCATCCCGGCGGCGACCGCGGCCGAGCTCCGACGCCTGGGGCCTGCAAGGATCGTCATCGCCGGCGGACCGAGCGCGGTGAGCGCGCGAGTCGAAGCATCGCTGCGGGGATTCGCGGGCAGCGTCGTGCGGAACGCTGGGGTGGACCGATATGCGACCGCCGCCGCGATCTCCGCGGACCGCTTCGGGCCGGGTGCGCCGGTCGCGTTCGTCGCCACCGGCGCAAGCTATCCAGACGCGCTGTCCGGTGGGGCGGCCGCCGCCATGCTCGGCGGACCGATGCTGCTGACCCGCCGCGACGCCCTGCCCGCCGCGACCGCCGACGAGCTCCGGCGGCTGTCGCCCCGCCAGATCGTGATCCTGGGCGGCAGCGCGGCCGTGTCGTCAAGCGTGGAGGCCGCGCTCCGCGGCTATGGCCCGGTCACGCGGCTCGCTGGCGTCGACCGCTACGCGACCGCCGCCGCCGTGACGCAGCGCTACTTCGCCACCAGCGCAACGGCATGGCTGGCGACGGGGGCCGCCTATCCCGACGCCCTGGCCGCCGCCCCGGTGGCGGGCCGCACCCACGCGCCCCTGCTGCTGACCACGGCGCTGCGAGTTCCCACCTCCACCATCGCCCAGCTCCGGCGCCTTCAGCCGGACCGGGTGAACGTGGCCGGCGGCAGCGGGGTCATCGGGGCCGCCGTCATCTCTGCCGTCCACGCCAACCTGGACCCGTAGGTGCCGCGACGCGCGGGCGCCTCGGTCGGAGGCGCGCTCCTCGCGACCCTCCTGCTCGCAGCCGCCTGCGCCGTCCCGGCACCGAGCCCACCGGCGACGGGGAGCCGCAGCCCGGTCCCCTCGCGGCCGGCAGCCGCCCGGCCCTACGACGCGGCCGCGGTGCTCGCGGCCATGGCGGCGTCCCGACGGCCCGGAGGCGTTCCCGACGAGCTCGAGACGCCGGCCGTGGCCGCGCAGGTGGCGGAGGCGGTGTGGACGTACGACGGCCGCGCCTACCCGACCCTCGTGGTTGGCGGGAGCTGCGGCCCGTCGTCCTGCACGCTCGAGGTGAGCGGCCAGCCCGCCGGCGCGGCGGGCGCGGACCTCTACGTCTTCGCGGTTGCGCGCCCGAGCGGGGCCGTCTCGCTCACCACGAGCGACCTCCACGGCTACCCGTCCGGGCTCGATCCGACCATCGAGCGAGTGGCGCGGGACGGCGTCCCGGCTGGCGCGATCGGCACGCTCGCGTACGCGAGCGCGAGCTGGCAGCTGCCGCCGCGCAGCGGCTGGTTCCTCGCCGCCTTCCGCTCCGGAGGGGAGGAGGGGTCGCCCGGGCTCGACGTGGTCGTCGATCTCCCCGCCCGCACCGTGGTGAGCACCAGCTCCCCCTGATCCGGAGCAGGCTCACACGACGCGGAGCGGGACCTCGAACGAGTGCCCGCCCATGATCCGCCAGGCGCGGAGCGCGCGCTCGGGCGGAGCATCGGGCTCGGCAAGCGTGGCGAGCAGGTAGAACGGGCGGTCGTATTGCGCGGTGCGCCGATCGGTCGCCGACGGCACGGCCGGCGTCCGGGTGTGCGAGTGGAAGATGGCGACCAGGTCCTCGCCGGCATCCTCGATCGCGAACACGATCCGCACCAGGTCCTCCGGGTGGACGTTGTAGCGCAGCGGCGACGCCTCCACGTTGCGCGCCGGGTGGAAGACCGATGCCCGGCCGGCGCCGGCCGGGTCGAACGCGCCGGCCAGGAGGCCGCATGCCTCGTTCGGCAGCTCGGCGCGGGCCTGCGCGAGGAGCGCCCCGGCCACGCCACGCGGCAGGCTGAGCCCGGGCAGCTCTCCGCTCACCACAGGAGCGAGCCCTCGAGCTCGTCGCTGAGCTCGTCGAGGTCGCGGGTCCAGAGGCCGGTCGACAGGTACTTCCAGCCGCCGTCGGCAAGGAGGACGACGATCGTGAGGTCGCCGGTCGCCTCCTCGGCCACGCGCAGCGCGACGTGGATCGCCGCTCCGCTCGAGGGGCCGGCGAGGATGCCCTCCTCGCGCATCAGGCGCCGCAGCCCGATGACCGCGTCGCGGTTGCTGACGAGGCGCTTGTCGTCGATCACCGACAGGTCGAGGATCGGCGGCACGAAGCCCTCGTCGAGGGAGCGCAGGCCCTGCACCAGCTCGCCGGGGAGGGGCTCCGCGGCGACGACCCGTGCCGCCGGCCGCGCGCGGCGCAGGAAGCGGCCGACGCCGGTCAGCGTCCCGCCGGTCCCGAGGCCGGCCACGAAGACGTCGAGCTCCGGCGCCTGGGCCAAGATCTCCGGCCCGGTCGTCTCCTCGTGGGCGCGGGGATTGGCCGGGTTGCCGTACTGGTACGGCATGAATAGGCCGGGGTCCGACGCCGCGAGCGACTCGGCGAGGCGGATGGCGCCGTTGCTTCCCTCGCTGCCGGGCGAGAAGACGATCTCGGCGCCCGACGCCCGAAGCAGCGCCACCCGTTCGGGAGTGGTGTTATCCGGCATCACGATCCGCACCGGATGGCCGAGCGGGGTACCGATCAAGGCGAGGCTGATGCCGGTGTTGCCGCTCGACGGCTCGAGGATCGCCTGCCCCGGCGCGAGGGCCCCGCTCGCGCGTGCCTCCTCGATCATCGCGCGCGCCACGCGGTCCTTCACCGACCCGCTCGGGTTTGCGCCCTCGAGCTTGGCGAGCAGCCGCACGCCGGGGCGCGGCGCCAGCCGACCGAGCTCCACCATCGGGGTGTTCCCGATGGACGCGACGATGTCGCGCGCCGCCGGCGGCGCGACGGTGGCGAGCGGCCGGGCGACGGGCATGCGCTCCTAGCGCGCGCCGCCCGCCATGGCGGGCAGCAGGATCACCGTGTCCTCGTCCCCGACCGGGGTGGCGAGGCCGTCGCGGAAGCGCACGTCGCGGTCGTTGACGTACACGTTCACGAAGCGACTGAGCTCCCCCGCGTCGCTCACCCGCTCACGGAGCGCGGGATGCCGGGCGAAGAGGTCGTCGAGGACCTCGCGCACGGTGCCGCCGCTCGCCGGCAGCGTCCGAGCCCCGTCGACCGCGTCGCGGAGGACGGGCGGGATGCGAACACTGCTCATGACCGCACGCCGACGAGCTCGGCGGCGTCCGCGCCGCTCCGCCACGGCGAGGCGTCGCCACACGCCGGGCAGTCGGGATCGCGCCAGACGCGCACCTCGTCGAAGGTCGTGCCCATGGCGTCGAACATGAGGAGCCGGCCGGCGAGCGTCTCGCCGACGCCGAGCAGCAGCTTGAAGACCTCGTTCGCCTGGAGGACGCCGGCGATGCCGGGCAGCACGCCGAGGACGCCGGCCACGCTGCACGCCGGTGCCAGCTCGGGTGGCGGCTGCACCGGGTACATGCAGCGGTAGCACGGGCCGGCGAACGGGACGAACGTCGTCACCTGCCCGTCCCAGCGGTAGATCGAGCCGTGGACGACGGGCTTGCGGAGGCGGACGGCAGCGTCGTTCAGGACGTAGCGGGTGTCGAAGTTATCGGTCCCGTCGACGATCACGTCGTAGGCGGCGATCAGGCGCTCGACGTTGTCGGCGGTCAGCCACTCGCCGTGCTCGACGACCGTCGTCGCCGGGTTGAGGGCGTTCAGCGTCAGCCGCGCGCTCCGCGTCTTCGGCATCCCGATCCGATCGGCGGTATGGAGGATCTGGCGCTGGAGGTTCGAGTCGTCCACGACGTCGGCGTCGACGAGGCCGATCGTGCCGACCCCGCTGGCGGCGAGGTAGAAGGCCGCCGGCGAGCCGAGGCCGCCGGCCCCGATGAGCAGCACCTTCGCGTCGAGCAGCGCGCGCTGGCCCTCCTGGCCGATCTCGGGGATGAGGATCTGGCGGCTGTAGCGCGCCCGTTCGGCCTCGGTCAGCAGCTGGCGCGGCTCCTCCCAGGCGCCGCCCGCAGGCTTCCAGCGCGCGATGAGGTCGGCGAGGTTCACGACATCGGTGTAGCCGAGGCCCACGAGGTAGGCGGCGGCACGCGCCGAGCGCGCGCCGGAGAAGCAGTGGAGCAGGAGCGGCGTGGCGCGGTCGGGAACGACATCGCCGATCCGTGCCGCCAGCTCCGGCAGCGGGAGCAGCGTCGCGCCGGGGATGTGGCCCTCGTCCCATTCCTCCTTCGAGCGGACGTCGAGGATTCGCCGCCCCTCGGCGGCCAGCCGGAGCCCTTCGGCGGTGTCGACCATGCGCACCTCGGTCACGGCGCCGCCTCGGCCGCTTCGGGCCACGCGGCGCGGTCGCCGCGCACGGCGCCCTGCAGCACCTTCCACGAGAGCAGCGCGCACTTCAGGCGGGCTGGACCGATGGGCACGCCCAGGTTCTCCAGCACCTCGGCCGGGTCGATCGCGCGCACCTCGTCGAGGCTCATGCCGCGCAGCTCGTCGGTGAGGATGCTCGCCGATGCCTGGCTGATCGCGCAGCCACGGCCGTCGAACGCGACGTCGGCAACGTGGGACCGATCGTCGTCGAGGCGGAGGGTCATCACCAGCTCGTCGCCGCAGGTCGGGTTCGAATCGGCCCAGTGCAGGTCGTGCGGATCGAGCGTGCCCTTGTTGTGCGGCTGGCGGTAGTGCTCGAGGATGAAGTCGCGGTAAAGGTTGTCCATCGGCTCAGCTCGCGGTCCCGAACAGCGACTGGGCCGCGTGGATGGCCGCCACCAGGCGCTCGACGTCCTCGTGGTCGTTGTAGACGTAGAAGCTGGCGCGGGTGGTCGCTGGCAGGTCATAGCGGATCATCAGCGGCTGCGCGCAGTGGTGGCCGGCGCGGACGGCGACGCCCTCGGCATCGAAGACGGTGGCGACGTCGTGCGGATGGATGCCGTCGAGCACGAAGCTGATCACGCCGCCGTGCGCATCCGGGTCGTCGGGGCCGAGGCGCCGGAGGCCCGGGATCTCGCCGAGCGCCGCCCACGCGTCGACGAACAGCGACCGCTCGTGGGCACGCACCGCGTCCATCCCGAGCGCTTCGAGGTAGTCGATCGCCGCGCTGAGCGCAGCCGCCTCCGCGATCGCCGGGGTGCCGGCCTCGAACTTCCACGGCGTCTCGTTGAACTCGGTGCCCTGCAGGGTCACCCGGCTGATCATGCTGCCGCCGGTCAGGAACGGCGGCATCGCGTCGAGCAGCTCGCGCCGCGCCCACAGCGCACCGATGCCCGACGGGCCGAGCATCTTGTGCCCGGACAGGGCGAGGAAGTCGACCCCCAGCTCGGTCACGTCGACCGGCAGGTGCGGCACGCTCTGGGCGGCGTCGAGGAGCACGAGGGCGCCGGCCTCGTGGGCGAGGCGGGTGATGTCGGCGACCGGGTTGATCGTGCCGAGCGCGTTGCTGACGTGCGCGATCGCCACGAGCTTCGGCCCGCGTGCCAGCCGCGCACGGAGGTCGTCGAGGTCGAGGCGACCGTCGTCGGTGATGGCGACGTACTCGAGCGACGCGCCGGTCTCGGCGGCCAGCTGCTGCCACGGCACGATGTTCGCGTGGTGCTCCATCTCGGTCGACAGGAGGAGGTCGCCCGGACCGAGGTTGGCTCGCCCCCAGCTGAAGGCGACGAGGTTGATCGCCTCGGTCGCGTTGCGGACGAAGACGACCTCGCGCCACGACGGCGCACCGATGAAGGCCGCCAGCCGCCGACGGCCACCCTCGTACCGATGGGTTGCGTCCTCGCTCAGCTCGTAGATGCCGCGATGGACGTTCGCGTAGTGGTGCCCGTAGGTGTCGGCCAGCGACTCGATCACGCTCCGCGGCTTGAGCGACGAGGCCGCCGAGTCGAGGAAGACGAGCCGCTTGCCGCCACGCGTCGGCCGCTCGAAGACCGGGAAGTCGGCGCGCAGCGCGGCGCCGTCGAAGGCGGCGGGGATCGTCGCGCGGTCGACGTGCTGCAGCGCCATCGGTCTCGTGCCTGCCGTGCTCAGTGAGTGGCGACCGGCTCGGGCGCCGATGCCTCGTCGGTGGTGCCGACGGGCAGGCCGAGCTGCTCGCGCACCCAGTCGTAGCCGTTCGCCTCGAGCTGGTGGGAGAGCTCCTCGCCACCCGACATGACGATCCGCCCATCGAGCAGGACGTGGACGAACTGCGGCTGGACGTAGTTCAGCATCCGCTGGTAGTGCGTGATCATCAGCACCCCCATCTCCGGCGAGAGGGTGGCGTTGATCCCGTCGGCCACGTTCTTCAGGGCGTCGATGTCGAGCCCGGAGTCGGTCTCGTCGAGGATCGCGAGCTCCGGCGCCAGGATCGCCATCTGGAGCATCTCGAGCCGCTTCTTCTCGCCGCCGGAGAAGCCCTCGTTCACGTAGCGCGCGGCAAAGGCGGGGTCCATGTGGAGGAGCGCCATCTTCTCCTCCATCAGCTTGCGGAACTTGGCGAGCGGGATGCCGGTGTACTTGATCGACTTCTCGCCGTCCGCGTCCGCGGGCTTGGGGTGATGCACCGCGTTGTAGATGTTGCGCAGGAAGCTGGCGACGGTCACGCCCGGGATGGCGCTCGGGTACTGGAAGGCGAGGAAGACGCCCATCCGCGCCCGCTTGTCGGGCGACAGCTTCAGCACGTCCTGCCCGCGCCACGTGATGCTGCCGGCGTCGACGTGGTAGTCGGGATGGCCCATCAGCGTGTAGGCCAGGCTCGTCTTGCCCGACCCGTTGGGTCCCATCAGCGCGTGAACCTCGCCCTGGCGGACGGTCAGGCTCACGCCCTTGAGGATCTTCTTCGTTCCGATGCTGACCTGGAGGTCAGCGATCACCAGCTCATCGGTCATGCGTGGTTGCGTCGCTTCCTTCGTGCTTCGTTCGTGGGTCGTGTGCGTGATGCAATATCACTGCGCGATCGGGCGGGAGCGCTCCGCGAGCGCGCGCTCGGCAAGCGCCGCGTGCTCCGCCGCGTGCCGGCGACGGACCTGCGGCGGGAACGGCGGCCCGCCAGCGCTGGCCGCCACGTCGGCGATGGTCGTGGTGGTGAGGCTGGCGTCGAGCGCCTCGTAGACGCGCTGGAACACCTCGTGAACGCTGCACGGCTGCGGCCGGTCGCAGGCCTCGAGGTTGTCGGCACCGGCGCACGGCATCTCGAGCAACGGCCCCTCCAGCGCGCGCACCGCATCGGCGACGAGGATCGTCTCCGCCGGGCGGGCGAGCTCATAGCCGCCGGCCTGGCCGCGCGTGGCGGTGACGAGCCCGGCGCGGCGCAGGTCGCGGACGAGCTGCTCCAGGTAGGCATGCGGCAGCTTCTCCGCCTTCGCCACCCCGGCCAGCGACACCGGTCCCGCCTCCCGGTTGCGGGCGAGCGTCACGAGGACGCGAATGCCGTACTCGGTGCGCGTGCTGATCTTCATCGCCCGTCGAGCTCCACCACGACCTCGCCGTCCTCGACGCGCGCGGCGTAGGCACGCACCGGCCGCACCGGCGGCAGCGCCACCACGCGCCCGCTGAACAGGTCGAAGCGGCCACCGTGGCGTGGGCACTCGACCGCGTCGCCGTCGAGCTCGCCCTCGCCGAGGACTCCGCCGTCGTGGGTGCAGACGTTGTCGATGGCGCCCCACTCGCCGTCCTCGGTCAGGCCGACCGCCAGCGAGCGTCCGTCGACCTCGACGACGCGTACCGTGCCGGGATCGACGTCGGACGCCGCGAGCCCGGTCGCGAAGCCGTTCGTCGCGCGCTCGACGGTCATGCCGCGCTTCCCTCGGGCGTATCGATCGCGTCCGCGTGACCGATCCGCTCCGCGAGCGCGGCGAGCATGGCGGAGTGGATCGGCTCGTCGCTGATGCGCGCCATCACCTGCTCGAAGAAGCCACGCACGATGAGGCGCTCCGCCTCGCTCGCCTCCAGGCCGCGCGACTGCGCATAGAAGAGCTGCACGGGGTCGAGCGCGCCGGCGGTGGCGCCGTGGCCGCAGCGCAGGATGTCGTTCGCCTCGATCTCGAGCACCGGGATCGGCTCCGCCCCGGCTTGGGGGCTGAGGAGCAGGTTCCGGCACTCCTGGTAGCTGCTCGTCTGCCGCGTCCCGTGGCGGACGTTCGTCACGCCGTAGAAGGAGGCGTGGGCCCGCTCGTAGAGCGCGGACAGGTAGAGCAGGTCGCTCGTCGTGTGGTCGGCGGCGAGGTCCTGGACGGTGTTGATGTCGATGAGCTGGTCGTCGCCCGCCGCCGTGAGGCCGAGGAGCAGGCTCGTCCCGCCGGTGCCGTTCATCCGGACGTCGACGCCGAGCTTCGTGACGCGCGACCCGACCTCGGTGTTCAGGCTGGTGACGTCCGCTCCGCGGCCCACCGCGACCCGCTGCGAGCCGAGGTTCCACACCTCGTCGCCGAGCAGCTGGAGGTTCGCGTAGCGCACGCGCGCATCCGCCATGGCGACGATGTCGACCGTGCCGCCGAACCATCCCGCGCCGCCGTCGGGGGAGCTGAGCTCCTCCATGAGCCGGACGCTGGCGCCCTCGTCGACGACGATGAGGCTGTGGGGCAGGAACGTCCCGTCGGCGCGCGGCGTGGTGATCCGCGCAATGAGCGTCCCGTCAACCTCGACCCGCGGCGGCACGTAGAGGAACGTCCCGCTCGTCCAGGCGGCCAGCGACTGTCCCCACAGGCCGGCGTGCGAGGCCGGCGGCGTGCCCGTCCCGAGGTGCCGCCGCACGAGGTCGGGGTGCTCGCGTGCCGCGGTGGCGAGGTCGGTGAAGATGACGCCGCGGTCGAAGAGCCGCGCGTCGGGAAGGAACGGCCGAAACTCGGCGTCGGCGAGCAGGTCGCCGTGGCGCGGCATCTCGGCGAGCG
This sequence comes from uncultured Chloroflexia bacterium, assembly GCA_963825905.1. GTDB lineage: Bacteria > Chloroflexota > Limnocylindria > QHBO01 > QHBO01 > JAICQM01. The sequence continues at coordinate 142,272 of CAWGUL010000003.1, forward strand.
GCGCGCGGCGCCACTCCTCCTCCTGCCCGCTCGGCCAGCCGGCCTCCTCGGCGCGGCGCCACCAGGCGACGCGCAGGTCACGGAGCCAGTCGGGCTCGCCACGTCCCGTGCTGAGGCGCGCGATCGCCGCCGCGTCGAGCGCTCCCGCCGTCGGCGCGGTCATCGGTCCGGCCTGGGTCACCCGACCGCACCCTCCATCTGGAGCTGGATGAGGCGGTTCATCTCGACCGCGTACTCCATCGGCAGCTCCTTGACGATCGGCTCGATGAAGCCGTTCACGATCATGGCGCTCGCCTCCGCCTCGGTCAGGCCGCGGCTCATGAGGTAGAAGAGCTGCTCGCTGCCGACCTTGGAGACGGTCGCCTCGTGCCCGATCGTGACCTGCTCCTCGTCGATCTCCATGTACGGGTACGTGTCGGAGCGCGCCTCCTCGCTGAGGATCAGCGCGTCGCAGCGGACCGTCGACTTCGACTGCGCGCAGCCGGGATAGACCTTCACCAGGCCGCGGTACGAGGTGCGGCCAGTCCCCTTGCTGATCGACTTCGAGGTGATGAGCGAGGTGGTGTTCGGCGCGGCGTGGATGATCTTGCCGCCCGCATCCTGGTGCTGTCCGTCGCCGGCGAAGGCGATGCTCAGCACCTCGCCGTGCGCGCGCTCTCCGAGGAGGTAGATGCTGGGGTACTTCATCGTCACCTTCGAGCCGAGGTTGCCGTCCACCCACTCCATCACGGCATCCTCGTGCGCCACGGCGCGCTTGGTGACGAGGTTGTAGACGTTGGCGCTCCAGTTCTGGATGGTCGTGTAGCGGACGCGGGCGCCCTTCTTCACGATGATCTCGACCACGGCGCTGTGGAGGCTGGCGGTCGAGTACGTCGGGGCGGTGCAGCCCTCGACGTAATGCACGCTGCTCCCCTCGTCGGCGATGATCAGCGTCCGCTCGAACTGGCCCATGTTCTCGGTGTTGATCCGGAAGTAGGCCTGGAGCGGCAGCTCCACGTGAACGCCCTTGGGAACGTAGATGAACGAGCCGCCCGACCAGACCGCGGTGTTCAGCGCGGCCAGCTTGTTGTCGTTCGCCGGGATGACGGTCCCGAAGTGCTCGCGGAACAGGTCCGGGTGCTTCTGGAGCGCCTCATCCGTCCCGAGAAAGATGACGCCCTGCTTCTCGAGGTCCTCGCGGATGTTGTGGTAGACGACCTCGGAGTCATACTGCCCGCCGACGCCGGCGAGGTACTTCTTCTCCGCCTCGGGGATGCCGAGCTTGTCGTACGTGCGCCGGATGTAGTCCGGCACGTCGTCCCAGCTCTGGACCGCCTTGTTCGTGGGCGCGATGTAGTAGTAGATGTCCTGGAAGTCGATTCCCGACAGGTCGGCGCCCCACTTCGGCATCGGTCGCGCCTCGAAATGGCGGTACGCCTTGAGGCGCAGCTTCGTCATCCACGCGGGCTCGCCCTTGAAACGACTGATCTCCTCGACGATCTCAGCCGACAGGCCCTTGCGGGCGATGTTCAGCGACGTCGCCTCGGCGTCGTGCCAGCCGAACTTGTAGCCGTCTGGGATCTGGCTCAGGGCGGGGTTCGGAAGTGCCATCGGCTCCTCGTGGGTGGTCGTCGGGCTGCCTGGCGCGGGCGTCGCGCGGGCGAATCCCGACTGATTTGGTCGGTGTTGCCCGCCCATTGTCCCGCGAGCGGCCGGAACGGTCAACCGGGACGATCGCCCGGGCTCTCACGCGGGTTTGCGACTCGGGCAAATCGCCGGGCTCGAAAACCGGACAGCGGCCTCCCGGTGTCGGGCTCTAGCCGCTGGTGCAAGCGATCAGGCCCGACGGCCGGTTTCTCCTTCGGTCGATCCCGGAACTTGCATGCCCGGCAAACGAGGCGTCGCCGAGCCCGCGATGGCCTCCCGGGCGGCGTTTCGCTGGCCGCTGGGTGCAGCACCGGCAGGTCCGAAGCGAGCACCAACAGGTCGCAACGCGGCCCGCACATGCGCGAGGGAGCGGCCGGGGGCCACCCGTCGAGGAGCGCGGGCCTGCGACTCCGCCACGCGCATCAAGCGCGGGGAGCTCGGGCGGCGCCTCGCCGGCGCCGCCCGCATCGGTCTAGTGCTCGACGACCCTCGGCATCGTCTTCGCCTCGGCGATCCAGCGCTCCACCTCGGCCTGGGTCGGGATGCGGCGGACGGTGTTCCGGCCGGCATCGAGCTCGCCGAAGGTGGTGGCGAGGCTGGCGGCGTTGCGCTGTGCGAGCTCGGCGCAGGAGTCCACTCCGGCCGCCTCGAGGAGGTCGGCGTATTCGGCGCCGACACCGTTCAGCCGCATCAGGTCGGCATGGTTCGCCCATTCGAGGATGAGCTTGCCGCTGATGCCGGTGGCGGCCGCCAGCTCGTCGCGGCCCTTCTTCGATCCGCCGCGCTCGAGCAGGGCGTCGCTCGTCCGGACGCCGGCGGCCTGGAGCTGGGCCGCGAACGCCGGGCCGATGCCCTCCATGTCTTCAACCTTCATGTCGTGGTGATCCTCCGCGATAGCTCGGGGTGCGATGACCCATGGAGACCGATCGTACGCCTTCTCACCCGGTGACCGGCTCTCCGGCAAGCGCGCGCTCGACCTCACCGATGGCCGCGCTCCGCTCCACGAGCACCCGGCCGGCCTCCGGCGCGATCGCGCCCCCGAAGGCGGCGAGCTGGACGAGCCTCCCCGCCATCAGGTAGGCGAGCGCCGCGCCGTCACCGAGCCAGCGCTCCTCATCCCAGCTCGCGGCGACGCCGAACACGTCGAGGGAGCTGCCGGCGAGCTCGGAGAAGATCCACGGCGCGCGCCGCGGCGGCACCTCCGCGCCGAGGAGCGCGGCAGCCACGCGCGCGCCGGCCTCGCGCGCAGCATGCCAGTGCTCGACCCGCAGGCCGTCGACCCGCGCGACGTCGCCCGCGGCCCAGACAGCGGGATGCGAGGTACGACCGGCGGCATCGGTCAGCACGCCGTCGCGCACCGCGATCCCCGCTGCGGCCGCCAGCTCGTCCCGCGGCGCCACCCCGACGCCGGCGACGACGAAGGCGGCGGGGAGGAGGTCGTCACCGGCCCGCACGCCGGCGTCCGAGATCGAGGTCACGGCGAGGCCGGTGCGCACGACGACGCCGGCGGCATGGAGCAAGTCGCGCACGCGTGCGGCGAGCGCCGTCCCGAGCGCCCCGCCCCACAGCGTCGGTGCAAGCTCGACCAGCGTCGGCCGCAGGCCGCGCGCGGCGAGCGCCGACGCGACCTCCAGGCCGATGAAGCCGCCACCAACGACGACGACCTCGCCTCCGGGGGCGGTCGCGAAGGCTTCCTCGAGCCGCCGCGCATCGGCCGCGGTCCGCAGCATGAGCGCCGTCTCCCCGCCGGGGATCGGCAGCCGGCGCGCCACCGCGCCGGTCGCGAGCACGCAGTGTTCGAACGCGATCTCCGCGCCGTCGTCAAGGGTCGCGCGGCGCGTGTCCGGATGGAGCGTCACGACCCTGGTGCCGATGCGCAGCTCGACGCGCTGCCGCTCGTACCACGAGCGCGGCTCGGCGAGGAGCAGGTCGTCGGGGAGCGGATCCGGGCTGAGGAGGAGCTCCTTGCTCAGCGGCGGCCGGTTGTACGGTGGCAGCGTCTCCTCGCCGACGAGGAGGATGCGGCCGTCGAAGCCGCCCCGTCGCAGCCCGCGCGCGGTGCGCGCGGCGGCCACGCCGCCGCCGACGATCAGCAGGTCGGCGTGCTGCGGCTGCGACATCGGCCCGAGTCTAGCGCCTCATCCTGCCTGGTCCGCATGGGCGGCATCCGACGCGGCGCGATCCGTTGACAAGCCTGCTCCGAGCGCCCTACCGTCGGCGCGACACGACCATTGCAGCAGGCGAGAGGAGCGACCCGATGACGACCCGATCGGCGACCCGCGTCCGCCTGCAGCCGACCGCCCACTGAGCGGTCCCTCGCGGCCAACGAGCCCGCGAGCGCGGCGGACGCTCTCCCCGCCACCCTCGACCCCCGCCGATCGCGGCGTCCCGCGTCGCGTCGGCTCAGATGGAGAGCTCACCACCTTGCAGACCGGAACGGTGCTGCGTGCGCGCAGCGGCTTCTACACCATCCTCACCGACGACGGCGCCACGGTCGAGTCCCACATCCGCGGCCGCGTCAAGAAGGACCGCCAGGCCTCCGAGCTGGCGGTCATCGGCGACCGGGTCACGATCGCCGCCATGCCCGACGGCACCGGCATGATCGAGCAGGTCGAACCCCGACGCACGAAGTTCAGCCGACGCCAGCCCGGCCCGCGCGGCGTGTGGCGCGAGGATCTCCTGGTCGCCAACGTCGACCAGGTGCTCGTCGTCTTCGCGGTCGCGGATCCGCCACCCCACCTCCGCCTGGTCGACCGCTTCCTCGTGGTCGCGGAGGTCAACGAGGTGAACCCGGTGCTCGTCGCGAACAAGGTCGACCTCGTCGGCGAGGAGGCGGCACGCGCCACGTTCGGGCTCTACGAGCGCATCGGATACACGGTCCATTACGTATCCGCGAAGGCCGGAATCGGCATCGAGGGCCTCCGCGAGCGGCTGGCCGGGCGGGTGAGCGTGGTGACCGGCCCGTCGGGGGTGGGCAAGTCCACGCTCCTCAACGCCGTCCAGCCAGGCCTGCACCTCGCAACCGGCGAGGTGAGCGAGGTGCTCCACAAGGGTCGCCACACGACGGTGTCGGCGGAGCTGATCCCGGTCGAGTCCGCGGCCGGCGGTTGGGTGGCCGACACCCCGGGACTGCGGGAGCTCGGCCTGTTCGAGATGCCGCGCGAGGAGATCGCCTGGGGCTTCCCCGAGATGCGGCCCTTCCTCGGCGCCTGCGCCTTCAACGACTGCAGCCACCTCCACGAGCCCCGCTGCGCGGTGCGCGCCGCGGTGCAGCGCCACGAGATCAGCGACGCGCGCTACGACTCGTACCGGCGGCTCGTCGGCGGCGACGACTGAGTCTGCCGCAGAACGCGACGGCACCAGGAGGCATGCGCCCGCGCCGGTAACGCCATCTCGCCGCCGTCGAAGAAGGTGGCGGGTTGGCTGAAGTGGGTCTGGTGGCCGTAGTCGTGGAAGGATCACCTCGGTGTCCTCCTCGTCGTCAACTCCCCCCTTGCCGAACCGCATGTCGTCCTTTGGCGAGCAGCGGTCGCGCTCGAAGGCGGGTCACGCGATCTGGTTCCTCTCTCCCTTGATCCGGTACTCGTCCTAACGGACCGATCCGGACGCGGTTACGCCGCGTCCGGTGCGCCGATGCACCGCGGGCCGGCTCAGTGCGTCACCGATGCCAGGCGCAGGGCCACCGCCAGCGTGGCGTCGGCGGCGGTCGCCGCGCGGTGCAGGTCGACGTTGTCGAGGGTGTCGCACGGCAGGTGGTAGCAGGCGTCGGTCGCCGCTCCGGCGGTCCCGCCCTCGACGCTGGCCTCCTCCGTCGTCTTCACCTCGGTGGCGCCGGAGAAGATGCCGCCGGTGGGGATCCCGTTCTGCGCGAACCAGTAGTGGTCCGACGACCCGCCCAGCGCATCGCGCTCGGTTGGCAGGCCGTGCTGGGCGAACCAGACCTCGTAGTCGATCGTCATCGCTCCCGAGCCACGCGGACCCTGCGGATCTGAGTAGACGAACGTCACCCCGTTCGGCGAGCCGACCATGTCGAGGTTGAGGTACGCAACGATCCGGGCTCGCTCAGAGGCCGAGAGGCCGCGCACGTAGGCGCCAGACCCGAGCAGTCCGAACTCCTCGCCGCCCCAGAACGCGATGCGCACCGTCGTCCCGTCCGGCACTCCGATGCTCGCCACACCGCGCGCGACCTCGAGCAGGGCGGCGACGCCGGAGCCGTTGTCATTGATGCCGGGGCCATCGACCACCGAGTCGAGGTGGCCACCGAGCATGATCACCCGGTCCCCGGTCCCGAGGGTCGCGACCACGTTGCGCAGCGTCCCCGGCTCGCGCTCGGTGCGGACCGCGATGTGCGCCTCATGGCCCGCGGCGGCGGTCAGCGCGCGGCCCGCCTCCGCCGTGACCGCGACGGCGGGGATGTCGATCCCCTCGGGCGAGATGAGCGTCGGACGGAGGATCTTGCCCGGCCCGCGGTCGGGGTAGACGAAAAGGAGCGCCACGGCGCGGTGTGATTCGGCGTTCTCCACCTGCTGGCGCCGCAGGCAGCCGCCCTTCGTCGTGACCACGATGGCGCCGGTCGGGACGTTGGCGAAGTCGCCGCCGTCGCAGCCGCTCGCGCCGAGGATCGCCACCGGGCCGCGGACGTCGCCGCTGGCCGAGTAGATGAGCGCATGGAGCGCGTCCGGCCCGCGGAACGTCGCGCCGTCGACCTGCAGCACCGAACCGGGGAGCTCGCGGAAGGTGGTGAGCGGCTCCTGCGGCGTGTCGACCGCGAACCCCAGGCCGCGCAGCTGGTCCGCGGCCCAGTCGACGGACGCCTCGTACCCGGCCGTGCCGACGGTGCGCACGCCGTCGTGGGCGTCCGCGATCCCCTGGAGGGCGGCCAGGCTGTCGTGCAGCCGCCCGCTGTCGGCCGCGAAGGCGAGCGGCGGGAACTGCTCGACCGGCACGATGCTGCGTCCGGCCGCGACCGTCGGCTCCGCGATCGCCGACGTCCCGCAGCCAGCGAGGAGCGAGAGGGCGGCGAGGAGGAGCGCCACGGCGGCGCTTGGGTTGACCATGCGCAAGCGATACCCTCCAGGGACGGCTCGGCGTTCAGTGCCCGGCCGCGTCCTCTGCGTTGAGCCGCCGCTCCGCCCGCATGTGACAGGCGGCTTCGAGAAGATGACCGCGCCATTCGGGCGCGCTATCATCGGCGCTCGCGACGCGGGAGTAGCTCAGCTGGCAGAGCGCCACCTTCCCAAGGTGGATGTCGCGAGTTCGAATCTCGTCTCCCGCTCCATTCGCCCCTCGTCGCTATCCTCCCCCGACATGACCGATGTCGATCCGTGGCGCTTCAGCGAGACCTGGCAGGTGCGCCAGTACGAGCTCGACCAGTTCGGCCACGTCAACAACGCGGTCTACCTCAACTGGGTGGAGCAGGTCGCGACCGATCACATCGAGGCGCTCGGCTTCGGCCGCGACTGGGCGCTCGCGCAGGGGGGCGGGTGGGTCGTTCGCGAGCACCACGTGACCTACCACCGCCCGGCGCTGTTCGGCGACGTCGTCACGATCACCACCCTCCCGCAGTCACTCACCGGCGTGCGGGGCCTGCGCCGCACGGAGATTCACCACGCGGTGGATGGAGCATTGCTCACCGAGGTCCTCACCGAGTGGGTCTGGGTCCGGGCGGTCGACGGCCGACCGGCGCGCGTGCCGGGCGAGCTCCTGCGCCTCTTCCGTCGGGCGTGATCGCACGGCGGTCGATACACGCGTTGCGGTGTCGCACCACGCCACCGTGAAGGCGGCTTGACATCCCATTGTGTGTATTGTTACCTCTAGAGGTCAACAATCATCACAATGAACGAGACGGTACCCAATGCGAGCCCTCTCCGTCCTCATCGTCGGCATCCTCCTCTCCGCCTGCGCCGCCACCGGCACGAGCCCGTCGGTCGCAGGCTCGTCGGGCGCGTCTGCATCATCGACGCCGGCGCAGCCGGTCACCCTGCGCCTCGGCTACTTCCCCAACGTGACCCACGCCACCGCCATCGTCGGCATCAACAAGGGCTTCTTCGACGACGCGCTCGGTGACAACGTCACCCTCCAGACCCAGTACTTCAACGCCGGGACCGATGCCGTCGAGGCCCTCTTCTCGGGTGCCCTCGACGCGACGTACATCGGCCCCAATCCGGCCATCAACGCCTTCGCGAAGTCGGACGGCCAGGCGATCCGGATCATCGCCGGCGCGGCGTCCGGCGGTGCCGCGCTCGTCGTCAAGCCGGAGATCACAAGCACGAGCCAGCTGCGCGGCACGACCCTGTCGACGCCGTCGCTCGGCAACACGCAGGACGTGGCGCTGCGGGCGTGGCTGAAGGACCAGGGCTTCACGACCGATGCCGAGGGCGGCGGCGACGTCTCCGTCAAGCCGCAGGCCAACGGCGACGCGCTGCAGGCGTTCATCCTCGGCCAGATCGACGGCGCCTGGGTGCCCGAGCCGTGGGCGACCCGGATGGTCATGGAGGGCGGCGGGCACATCCTCGTCAACGAGGCCTCCCTGTGGCCCGACGGCAAGTTCGTGACGACCCACCTCATCGTCGCCACCAGCTTCCTCGATGCGCATCCCGACGTCGTCAAGCAGCTGCTCATCGGTGACGTGGCCGCCAACGACTACGTGAATGCCAATCCCACCGATGCGCAGCAGGTCGTGGCCAAGGCGCTCTCCGACCTGACCGGCAGCCAGCTGCCCGAGGGCACCCTGGCGAAGGCCTGGTCGAACCTCGAGTTCACGGTAGACCCGATCGCGACGTCGCTCGCCACGTCCGCGAAGCACGCGACCGACCTCGGCCTGCTCGACCCGGTCGACCTCACCGGCATCTACGACCTGAAGCTGCTCAACGAGGTCCTCGCGGACCAGGGCAAGCCGCCCGTGGCAGCGCCATGAGCGCCCTGCACTCGCTCCCGAGCCCCGAGCAGCTGGCCGCCGAGCCGGCGCTCGAGATCCAGGGCGTCCACAAGGCCTACGGCCCGGCCGGCAGCCATGTGCTCGCGCTGGCGGACCTCTCCCTCACCGTCGCGCGCGGCGAGTTCGTGTGCCTCGTCGGCGCGTCGGGATGCGGGAAGAGCACGCTGCTGAACATCGTCGCCGAGCTCGACAAGCCGCAGCTCGGCACGGTCACCCGTCGCGGGCGCGTCGCCCTCCTGTTCCAGGAGGCCGCGCTCTTCCCGTGGCTGACGGTGGCGCAGAACATCGAGCTCGCGCTGCGCATGGCCAAGGTTCCCCGTCCCGAGTGGCGGACGCGAACCGCCGAGCTGCTCGCCATGGTCCAGCTCGACGGCTGGGGTGACAAGCGGCCGCACGAGCTGTCGGGCGGCATGCGGCAGCGCACCGCCGTGGCACGAGCCATCGCGCAGGGCGCCGACATCCTGCTCATGGACGAGCCGTTCGGCTCGCTCGACGCGATGACCCGCGACCTGCTCCACGACGAGCTCGAGCGGCTCTGGCGCGACCGCGGATTCACCGTCCTCTTCGTGACCCACGACGTGCGCGAGGCGATTCGCCTCGGCGATCGGGTCGCGATCCTCACGAGCCGGCCCGGCCACGTCGCCGAGGAGCTCACCATCGATCTGCCGCGGCCGCGCACCGTGGGCGATGCGGCGGTCGGCGCCCTGGCCGAGCGGATCACCAATCGGTTGCGAGAGGAGGTCATCCGCCATGCAGACCACTAGCCTGTTCGGCAACCGTCAGCGGCGGGAGCTGGCCGGCCTCGACAACCTCGACCTGCCGCTGCGGCCCCGCAAGGGCCGCCTCCGGCGCACCTGGAGCTCGACCTGGCCGCTCCTCGCCGCGATCGGCCTGGCGCTGCTCCTGTGGCAGATCGTGGTGTGGCTGGGGCTGCGGCCGGCGTGGGTCCTCCCCGGGCCGCTCACCGTGCTGCCCGCCCTGTTCAAGGACCTCACCAGCGACGACCGCCTCATCATGGCGATCGCCACCACGATGCGGCGCGCAGTCGTCGGATTCGGCTTCGCGCTCGTCATCGGGACGCTGATCGGGCTGGCGGTGACCCGGTTCAAGCTGCTGCGGACCGCGGTGGCGTCGCTGATCACCGGCCTGCAGACGATGCCCTCCATCGCCTGGTTCCCGCTCGCGATCCTGCTGTTCGGCCTCAACGAGGCGGCGATCATGTTCGTGCTCATCCTGGGTGCGGCGCCATCGGTCGCGAACGGGCTGATCAACGGCATCGACCACATCCCGCCGATCCTGCTCCGCGCCGGACGCGTGCTCGGCGCGCGGAAGATCGACAAGTACCGGTTCGTCATTGTTCCCGCCGCGCTGCCGGCCTTCGTGGCCGGGCTCAAGCAGGCCTGGGCGTTCGCCTGGCGCAGCCTGATGGCGGGTGAGCTGCTCGTGATCATCGCCAACCAGCCGGCACTCGGCGTTCGGCTGCAGCTGCAGCGCGAGCTGTCCGACGCGAAGGCGCTGATCGGCACGATGATCGTGGTGCTCGTGATCGGGATCGTGGTCGACCTCGTGATCTTCGGCGCCCTCGAGCGCCGGATCCGTCAGCGTCGCGGGCTCGCTCCCCGCTGACCCAGTGTCAGGAGCCGGCGGAGGTCGGCTTCTTCGGCAGCGTGCCACCCGGCTTCGGGATCCGGCGTCGGATGGCACGCGGCAGCCTCGACCGGGCCGCACCGCGGATGCGGCCGAGGGAGGTCCACGCCTCCGGATTCTCGGTCAGCATGCGGACGCGCTTCGCGAGCTTGCCACGCACGAGGTCGTCGACGGTCATCCCGTCGAGGATCTCGCGCAGGCTCGCGCGCACCGCGATCCACACCAGCTGGAGGTGGCGTGCCGCGCCGCCGTACTCGACCGATTCCGGTCGGTCGCCGCGGACGTCGGACATCGGTCCGTCGACGGCCCGGATGACGTCACCGAGGCTGATCTCGGTTGCCGGTCGCGCCAGCCGGAAGCCACCGCCCGCGCCGCGCTGGCTCTGAACGATGCCCGCGTGCTTCAGGCCGAGCAGCACGCTCTCGAGGAACTCGACGGGGACGCCCTGGCGCTCGGCGATCATCTCGCGCGTCAGCCGCGACTCCCCCGCCACGGCGAGCTCCGCCACCGCACGGAGGGCATAGTCGGCCCGGGCTGAGACACGCATCTGCAGGAGATTGTGCCACCCCGCAGTCACCCCCTCCGTGCCGGCCGCCGTTTCGCTAGCTGGAGCTCCCGTCGCCGCCGCCATGCCCGGAGTCCGAGGGCGAGGCCGATCCCGACCCGCCTCCGCTCCCGCCACCGTGATCGTCCGATGGGCTGGCAGAGAGGCTCGACCCGGATGTCTCGCTCTGGCCCGCGCTCTCGCTCGGCCGCACGGTGCGCGGCTCGAAGGTCGGGGTCGGACTCGGCGAGGCCGACGGGCTGGGCGAGAGGGAAGGCGTGGAGCTCGGCGGCGTGGGGGGTGGCGACGGCGATGCGGTCGGGGTGGGGCTGCCATTGGCGCCCGGACCGGGCCGGACGGGACCGATCAGCCCACCGACCACCACCGCGATCGCGACGGCCGCCGCGGCCACGGCGGCCAGCGACAGGCCGCGGAAGAGCGGTGCGGAGGCGGCGGCGCCGAAGATCGCGTACCACGGGCGGCGCGGCGTCGGCTCCTCGTCGATCGCCGCGAGGACGCGACTCGCGAAGCCGGTCGACGGCTGCGCCGAGGTGGTCGCGGACCGCTCGAGCTCGTCCGCGAGGCCGACGAGCGTCGGATCGTCGCCGCCGAGCTCGCCCGGGTTGAACGGATGGCGCGTCACGAGACGCTCCCCTCCGCGCCAACCGTGTCGCGCAGCCGCTCGAGGCCGCGGCGCAGGTGCGTCTTCACCGTGTTGAGCGGGCGGCCCGTGGCGCGGGCGATCTCGTCGAGGGCCAGGTCGCCGTAGAAGCGGAGGGCGACCGTCTCGCGATACGGCTCGGGGAGGGCGGCGACGCCGCGCCGCAGCTCCGCGGCCCGCTCCGTGCGGAGCGCCGCGGCGAGCGGCTCGCCGGCATCGGTCCGGGTGGCAGGCTCGGAGATCGTCGAGATGTCCGCCGCGTCGCGTCGCTGGGCCAGGCGGCGGTACGCCTGCCGGGTGGCGATCCGCGCGACCCACGCGCCGAGCGCGCCGTCGCCGCGGTAGCTGGCGATCGAACGGTATGCCATCACGAGCGCCTCCTGCGCCACGTCCTCCGCGTCCTGGGGTCGACCGAGGATGCGGAGGCACGTCCGGTACACGGCGACCGCCTCCCGCTCCACGATGGGGCGGAAGGCGTCGCGATTGCCATCGAGCACGGCACTGACGATGGCGCGGTCATCCACGCGATCATCGTGCCACGCCGTCGTCATCGGCTCGTTGGGCGGTCGAGGTGTCAGTCGTGGCCGTGATGCCCACCGTCGTCCGATCCGCCGCCCGAGCCGGACCCACCGGTTCCGGTGCCGCCATGGTCGTCGGACGCCTCGGGCGAGGCGGCAGCGCTGCTGGACGCGGCCGCGTCATCGGCTCCGTTGTGGGTCTCCTGCTCGGCGGGGTCTCCGGAGGCCTCGGGCGACTCGCTCGGCTCGGCTGACTCGCTGGCCTCGGCGGCCTGGCTCGCTTCGGGCGTCTCGCTCGGCTCGGCGGCCTGGCTCGCTTCGGGCGTCTCGCTCGGCTCCGCGCGCTCGCTCGGCTCGGTGGATGCGCTGGCTCCCGCGGCCGGATCGGAGGCCGTTGCGCTGGCGCTGGCGCTCGCCGCGAGGCGATCGTCCGCGGCGGTGATCCGGTTGCCGGCGGCAAAGCCGACGCCGGCGATCAGGAGCAGGGCGGCGACCGCGGTGACGGTGGCGCGAATGGGCGTGTGGCTCATGGTGGGTGCGGTCCTCTGCGCGGTGTCTGTCGGCACCGCCTGTGGGTGCCTGCACCCCTATCGAGGCAGGCGGCGGGGCGAAGGTTTCAGGTACGATGCGATGGCGATCATCCCGAGTTCGCGCGCCGCCGTTGGCGCGCGCTGCAGCCGCCCGAGCGCCGGTCCAGTGCGCTCGCGAGCGCACGTGAAGGAGTCCTCACGACATGAGCGTGCTCGCCGACCCGGCGACGGCCAGCGTCCCGCAGGGACCGAATGGCAGTCGCCTTCCCCGCGCGAAGACGATTCGGTACAACCCCTCCCCCGCCGAGCTCCAGGAGCTGACGAGCCGCATGCCGCAGGCGCGACGCACGAGCTTCGGCAACTACAACGTCCAGACGAAGGTCACGAGCCGCTCCGCGGGCTCGACCTACATCGTCACCGACGATCCCTCGATCACCGACAAGAAGGTCATCGACCGCGCCGAATACGCGCGCGTGGCAAAGCTCCAGGACGCCTACATCGCCGAGCAGGCGATGGTGATCATCGACGGCTACATCGGCAACGACCTCGAGCATCGGTCCCGCGCCCGCCTGTACATCGAAGAGGCGAACGCCAACGTCGCGGGCATGCAGCAGCAGCTCTACTTCGCGCCCGATGCCTCGGACACGCCGGGCGAGGCGTGGCAGCCGGAGCTGGCGATGATCTACACGCCCAACCTGCCGATGCCCGACTACCCCGATGAGCGCCTCATCGCGGTCGACCTCGACGCCGGGATCAGCCGGGTCTTCAACTCCGACTACTTCGGCGAGTCGAAGAAGGGCGGCCTGCGGATGTGGAACGAGCGCATCCAGGCGAAGGGCGGCCTCGCCATGCACGCCGGCTGCAAGGTCATCCCCACCGCCGACGGGGAGAAGACCGCACTCATCATCGGCCTGTCCGGGACGGGCAAGACGACCACCACCTTCACGCGCCAAAACGGCTCGCAGCCGGTCCAGGACGACTTCATCGCCCTCTTCCCGGGCGGCCGGGTGGTCGGCACCGAGAACGGCTGCTTCGCGAAGACGTTCGGCCTCGACCCGGCCCACGAGCCGGCGATCCATGGCGCGGTGGTGAAGCCCGACGCGTACCTCGAGAACGTCTCGCAGGCCGATGTCGACGGGCCGGTCGACTTCTTCGACACCGGCTACACGAAGAACGGACGCGCCACCTTCCCGATGTCGTCGCTCGGCATCTGGCGCGACCCGCGCGAGATCGGGCCGGTGACGCACCTGCTGATCCTCAACCGCAACGACAACATCGTTCCCGGCGTCGCGCGCCTGACGCGTGAGCAGGCCGCCGCCTACTTCATGCTCGGCGAGACGAAGGGCACTTCCGCCGGCGGCGCGGCCGAGGAGGGCAAGGCGCTCCGCGTGCCCGGCACGAACCCGTTCTTCCCGCTGCGCGACGAGGAGCAGGCGAACCGCTTCCACGACCTGATGGACACCGCCGACTTCGAGGTCTTTCTCCTCAACACCGGCCGGGTCGGGGGCGGCGACGACGACGCGGACTCGAAGAAGATGACGATCGAGGACTCGAGCGCCATCGTGAAGGGCATCGTCGAAGGGACGATCGCGTGGGAGCGGGACCCGGACTTCGGCTACGAGGTCGCGACGTCGGTGCCCGGCATCGACGACGTCGAGAAGCTCCAGCCGCGCCGCCTCTACGAGCGCCAGGGGCGGTCCGACGACCACGCCGCGATCGTCGAGCGCTTCAAGCGCGAGCGGGTCGAGTTCCTGGACCGCTACCCCGGCCTCAAGCCGGAGATCGCCGCCGCCGTCCGCTAGATCGCGGGCGCCCGCGCCGCCCGAGGGTCAGTGCGGGTGCTCGTCCTCGAGCGTCGCCTGCACCGTGATGTCGACGTTGCCCTGGAGGGCGCGCGAGATGGGGCAGCGGTCGCGGGTCGCCTGCGCGATCGTGTCGAACTCGGCCTCGTCCATCCCCGGCACGACGCCGACCACGTCGAGCTGCGAGCGGGTGACGGTCCATGACTCGCCGACCTTGTCGAAGGTGACGGTGGCGCCGACGTGGAGGTGGTCGGCCGGCTTGCCGGCGCGACCGAGCGCGCCAGAGAGCGACATGGCGTAGCACGACGCGTGGGCAGCGGCGAGGAGCTCCTCCGGTGAGGTGCGTCCCTCCGGCGCATCGGTCCGCGAGCCCCACGAGATCGGCAGGTCCACGAACAGCTCGCTGGAGCCGGCGGTCACCGTCCCGTCGCCCGTTGCCAGGGCGCCGTTCCAGGTGACGGTCGCGGTACGGGTGGCGGCCATGCGGCGCGTTCCTCCTTCGCTATCCTTCGGGTCGTGATGGCTGAGCCTACCGCACCCCCTGCGTCCACGCCCGACGAGGCGCCGGCCAGGCCGATCCCCGTGCTCCGCGCGAGGCGGATCTACCTCCGTCCGGCCGAGCGCAGCGACCTCGAGCGGTTCGTGCGCTGGTTTGCGGACGCGGAGACGACGCGCTATCTCGCCTCGCGGGCTCCCTTCTCGATGGCGATGGAGGAGCGCTGGTTCGACCGCATGGTCGAGAGCCAGGGCAAGCGTGACTTCCACTTCGTCATCTGCCTTGTCGACGGCGACGAGCCGATCGGCACGGCCGGGCTGCACCACGTCAACTGGACCGAGGGCAGCGCCGAGTTCGGCATCAGCATCGGCGAGAAGGATCGCTGGAACCAGGGCTTCGGCACCGAGGCGCTCGACGCGATCTGCGACTTCGCCTTCGGCTCGCTGCGCATGGAGCGGGTCGAGCTCGAGGTCTATGCCCCGAACGCGCGCGCCCAGCGCAGCTACCTGAAGGCCGGTTTCCGGCACGAGGGCACGCTGCGCCGTGCGATGTTCGCGGAGGGCGAGTTCTGGGACATCCACGTCATGGCCATGCTGCGCGACGAGTGGCTCGCGCTGGCTCGTCCGAAGAGCTGGGACGGACTCCCATCGCAGGCGACGCGAACCTGACCGATGCGCCGGCGCCGCCGGCGATCACTCGCCTCGCCGAGCTCGTGGCCGCGCTCCCGGCCGCTGCCCGCGCCCGCGCCCAGCGACTGTTCGAGATTCGGGTCGACGTCGCCCGCACCGATCCGCCGCCCGCGATGGCGACCTGGGTTCGCGAGCATTTCGGCTCGCTCGATGCGGTGCGCGAGCAGCGCATCGTGCGCATCCTGGACCGCGTCACGCTCGATGGCACGATCTTCGCCCCGCTCCGCGCCCGGCGGCCGATCGACGGCGGCGGTGGCGGGGCGGATGACGAGCGGCTGGCGGCGGAGGTGGCCGCCACGCTCGACGACCCGTTCTGCACGGTTGAGGACGGCACGCCGGCGGCGAGCTGGGGTCGGGTGCGGGGCGGGAAGGCCACGAGCGGCGCGAACGTCGCCGCCTACGACGTCAACCACGGCGTGCTCGTCTTCGACGCCCACGATCCGCTCGCCTTCGACGCCGCAGATGTCGCCGAGCTGCTCTCCCTCGGACGCCGCTGGGCCGACGCCGCGCGGAGCGCGGATCCACCGGCCGATCGGTACCTGTTCATCTGGAACTGCCTGTGGCGCGCCGGCGGGTCGGTGATCCACGGGCACGCCCAGGTGCTCCTCGGCCACGGCCGCCATCACGCCCGCCTCGAGCGCTGGCGTCGCGATGCGGCGGCCTACGGGGCCGCGAGCGGCGGGTCGTACCTGGACGAGCTGCTGGCGGTCCATCGTGACCTCGGCCTGGCGATCGATCTTGGGCCGGCAACGCTCATCGCCTCGCTCGTTCCGGTCAAGGAGCGCGAGGTGTGGATCGTGGCGCATTCCGGGGTCGACGACCTCGGCGAGGAGTTCCGGTCAGCCGTGGGACGGGTCGTGGCCGCGTACCGCGACGCACTCGGCGTGCGCGCCTTCAACCTCGCGCTCTGGCGCTCCCCGCTCGACGAGCCGTGGCCGGAGCTGCGGCCGCTCGTGCGCTTGGTCGATCGGGGCGCGCCGTTCCTCCGCCCGTCTGACGTTGCGTCGATGGAGCTGTTCGCGACCCCGGTCGTCGGGGCGGACCCATTCGCGGTGATCGCCGCCCTGCGCGGCGCGCTCGAGGACCCACCGCCGCCCGTGTAGCATCGGTTCGTGTTCGAGCTGCGCCGCGACCCCGTCACCGGCTGGTGGTCGGCGGTCGTCACGGACCGCACGTTCGAGCACAGCTCGTTCGCGGTGGAGGCGGCACCGGTCGAGGGCACCCATTGCCGACATTGCGACGACGCCGCGCCCGACGAGATCGAGACGACCGTCCGCCGCGTCACGCTGCGGGCCAATGCGTTTCACCGCATCGACTCGAGCAAGGAGAGCGCCGCCCAGATGTCGCTGTCCGAGGTGGAGGCGTCCGGTGGCTCGTGGGAGATCCTCGTCGGCCCGCGCGGCCACCACGAGCGGCTGGCCGACGCGTCACCGCAGCTCGCGCTTGCCATGCTGCGCACCATGCGCGACACGATGCGCGACATCGGGGCGCAGCCACGCGCGATGGGCGACGACGGCCGCCCCGAGCCGCTCACGATCCAGGTCGTGCAGAGCTACGGTCGCCAGGCGGGCTCCCGCAGCCAGCACCTCAACCTGGAGCTCTACGCCATCCCGCAGGTGCCGCACTGGCTCGCCGAGGAGATCGGCGGCGGCGCGCGGCACTTCATCAAGACCCGCGGCTGCGTGTGGTGCGGGCTCGCGCGAGCGGAGGAGGAGGATGGCGAGCGGCTCGTCCTGCCCGATGAGCATGCCGTCGTCTTCGCACCGGCCGCCAGCCGCTCCGCGTTCGAGCTGATGATCGTGCCGCGCGAGCACGCGGCCGATTTCACCGCCCTCACCGACGACGCGCTCGTCGGGGCGGCGGCCACGCTCCAGCGGACGCTCCACGCCCTCGACGCGCTGGGGGATCCGCCCTACAACCTCTTCCTCCACACCTCGCCCGTGGGCGAGCGCCACGACGGCACGTTCCACTGGCACTGGGAGCTCCACCCGCGGCTGCGCGTCATCGCCGGCCTCGAGCGCGCGACCGCGCTGGCCGTCAACCCGGCCGCTCCCGAGTATGCCGCCGAGGTGCTACGCGGCGCGATTCGCACGTGAGGCGTAACGATTCGGGCGGCTGGCGCGTCGCAGGCCACGATGGGGGAGATTCGACGCATCGGAGGGTGACGTGCTCATGGCCTGGACGCGCGAACTGGCGGAGATCCCGTCGGTGACCGCGCATTCGGCGGACCGGGAGGCGGCCTTCGCCGCCCTCTTCGAGGAGTACGCGACCCCGATCTACAACTACGCGCTGCGCATGGTCGGCGACCACGACCGCGCGGCCGACATCGCGCAGGACACGTTCATCAAGGCCTATCGCAAGCTCGACCAGCTGACCGATGACGCCGCCGCGAAGTCGTGGATCTACCGCATCGCGACGAACACGGCCATCGACGACATGCGACGGCGTCGCTTCACGGTCTCGATGGGCGAGGACGGCGGCCGCCTGGACCGGGCCGACACTCGTCCCGGCCCCGAGGCGCAGGTGCTCGGCGGCGTCGTGGACGAGCGCATCCAGCGCGCGCTGCTGCGGCTGCGGCCGAACCACCGGCAGTGCCTGATCCTGTCGGACGTGGAGGATATGAGCGCACAGCAGATCGGCGAGGTGATGGGCATGAGCCACGGTGCGGTGCGGACGCTCCTCTGCCGCGCGCGGGGCGAGATGCGCAGCGCACTGGCCGCGGAAGGGATGACCCGATGACCGATCCACGCCGCCTCTCGCACGAGGCCGCCGAGGAGCTGATCAGCGCCGCGCTGACGGGCGACCTGACCGATGCCGAGCGCAGCGCGCTCGACGCGCACCTCGCCGGCTGCGCCCGCTGCCGCGACACCGCGGCAGCCTTCGCCGACTCGCGGCGCCTGCTGTCGGGCGTGCGGGTCGTGCCGCCGCCGCGGGACCTCGGCGCCCGAGTGCGCTCCGGGATCGAGGGCGGTCGGCTCGGCCGCGTGCCGTGGTGGCGCCGGCCGGCCTTCGCCCTGGCCGGCACGGTGGCGCTTGCCGCCGCAGTCGTGGGGCTGGCCGTGTTCATCGGGCTGCCGAAGTCGCCACCCCCGGTGGCGAGCGCGAGCGCGACCGCCTCCACCAGCCCCAGCGCCTCCGCGTCCGCGTCGACTCCGGCGCCGAGCGCGTCGCCGACCCCGCTGCCGTCCGTCCCGCCGGTGGCGAACCCGGCCGCCGAGCTGCGCTCGACGCTCGTCAACGGCACGCTGGCGGTCGAACTTCGCACCCGGAGCGGCACCGCGCCGCTCGAGGGTGTCGTCGCCGGTCCGATCATCCACGCCTCGCGTTCTCCGTCCGGCGAGTGGATCGCCTTCCGCGTGGCCGGCGAGCTGTCCGGCCTCGACACGGTCTACGCCGCTCGCGTCGCGGACGGCAAGGTCGTCCCGCTCGGCCACGGGCTCTCGGTCAGCGGATCCCCATTCAGCAGCGAGCTCGCGTGGTCGCCGGATGGCACGCTCCTCGCGTTCACCCTTCGCCCGGAGGCGGGCGGCACGCAGGTCTGGGTCTTCTCGACCGCGGCCGACGCCGCCGTCCCGCTCACCGCGGCCGGCGGAGCTCCATGGTTCGCCGCCAGCTTCGACGCCGGCCAGGCGGCGAGCGCGCTGTGGGTCAGCACCTTCGACGGCTCGGGCGCGGTGGCGAGCTACCGCGTGCCGCTTGCCGGCGCCCCGGGCGCCGCGCTCGATCCGAGCGTGGCCGCGGACACGGCGCTGCCGGGCGGCTTCCTCCCGCTCGTGGCGCCGGACGGTGCGCACGCCATCTACTGGCGCGGGGCGATGGGCAGCCAACCCGACGACGTGCGCTTCGTGAGCGGCGGCATGCCGTACCTCGCGACCATCGGCTCCGACGGCACGCCGTCGACCGACGCGCAGCAGCTGTTCAGCGACATCACGCTTCGCGGACCCGATGCATTCGCCGCGGCCCGCATCGGCTGGGGCCCCGACGGCGACGCGATCGCGGTCTGGGATGCCGAGTGGACCGGCACGCCGGAGGGCGCCGACTACCCGAGCGTCGACCGCGTGTACCTGGCGCATGCCGCGAATCCGGGCCTCGTGACGCAGGCCACGGCGCTCGACGCGGGCGACCTCGGGCTCGACGGCGGCGACGACCGGGTCGTGGACGTCCAGCTGTCGCCCGACGGCCGCCACCTGGCCATCACGGTGTTCCGCTCGCCGGGCGCGGAGGGCGGCACGTACGGGACGTTCGGCGACCTGGTGATCGTCGGCCGCAACACCGGGGCGCAGGCGGACGAGGTCGACACGTCGCGGAACAGCGCCGAGGCGTGGAACGGTCCGGGCCTCTACTGAGCCGGAGCGGGGCGAGCGCATCGGTATACTCGGACGAACCACCTTTAACGCGGTCCGGTGAGGCCGCCAAGGAGCAGCCGTGTCCGAGCGCCCCATCCTCGACGCCGATGAGATCCGCCGCGCGCTCACGCGCATCGCGCACGAGATCGTCGAGCGCAACGGCGGCACCGACGCGCTCGTCCTCGTCGGCATCCGCAGCCGCGGCGTCCCGCTCGCACGGCGGCTGGCGGCGCTGATCGAGGAGCACGAGGGTGCATCGGTCCCGGTCGGGTCGCTCGACATCACCTTCTATCGCGACGACCTGACGAGGGTGGCCCACGCGCCGATCGTCAAGCGCGGCGACGCGTTGCCGGAGGTGAGCGGGCACACCGTCGTGCTCGTTGACGACGTGCTCTACACCGGCCGCACCGTGCGCGCCGCGCTCGACGCGATCACCGACCAGGGCCGGCCGATGGCGGTCCGCCTGGCAGTCCTCGTCGATCGCGGCCATCGCGAGCTCCCGATCCGCCCCGACCACGTGGGCAAGAACCTCCCGACCTCGAGCGACGAGGTCGTCCACGTCCGCCTGTCGGAGACCGATGCCGGCGTGGGCGACGACGAGGTCGTCATCGCGCGGGAGGCGGGGTGATCGCCACCGTGCCGCTCCGGCACCTCCTCGACGTGGAGGGGATGGATGCGGCGATGGCGACCCGCATCTTGGAGCTCGCCGTCGAGATGCGCGCGGTGCGGGCGGAGCGGCGGTGGCGCGACCTGCTCGAGCGCGAGACGGTGGCGACCGCCTTCTACGAGCCGTCGACCCGCACGCGGGTGAGCTTCGAGCTGGCGGCGAAGGCGCTCGGCGCCACGACCGTCGACCTCGCCATCGCGGGCAGCAGCGTGGGCAAGGGCGAGTCGCTCGTCGACACGCTGCGCACGCTCGAGCGGACCGGTGTCACCGTCTGCGTCCTTCGCCATCCCCATGCCGGCGCCCCGTGGCTGGCGGCGCGCGAGACTGGCATGCGCATCGTCAACGCCGGTGACGGGGCGCATGCCCATCCGACGCAGGCGCTGCTCGACGCGCTCACCCTGCGCCAGGCGCTCGGGACGCTCGACGGGGCGACGGTCGCGATCGTCGGCGACGTCGTCCACTCGCGCGTCGCCCGCTCGAACATCCACCTCCTGACCACGCTGGGCGCGCGGGTCCGCGTGGCGGGCCCGCCGGCCTTCGTGGCCGGCTTCGAGGCGTGGCCCGGCATCGAGACGGCCGCGACGCTCGAGGCGGCGCTCAGCGGCGCGGACGCGGTCATGACGCTCCGCGTCCAGCTTGAGCGCGAGGCGGGAACAGGCATCGACTCGATGGCCGCCTACGCGCGTGACTGGGGCGTCACCACCGAACGGATCGAGCGTGCCCAACCCGGTGCCGTCCTCCTCCACCCCGGGCCGACCAACGAGGGGTTCGAGCTCAGCGCGGAGGTCGCCGACGGCCCGCGCAGCCTCATCGGGCGGCAGGTCGAGAACGGCGTCCCGGTGCGCATGGCGGTGCTGGCTCTCGTCTGCGACGCGGTGCCGTGACGATCGCCGGCACCTTCGGCCGGCTGACCGATGCGCCCGCCACGCTCGTCATCGCCGGAGCGCGCGTCATCGACCCGGCGAGCGGCGAGGATGCGATCCGCGACCTCGCGATCGCGGACGGGCGGCTCGCGGCGCCGGAGGCGATGCGCCCGGACGCCACGCGCATCGACGGCCGCGGGCTCGTCGTCGCGCCGGGCTTCGTCGATCTCCACGTGCATCTCCGCGAGCCCGGGGCCGAAGGAGCGGAGACGATCGCGAGCGGGGCACGAGCGGCCGCCCACGGCGGCTTCACCACGATCTGCGCGATGCCGAACACCGTGCCGGCGCTGGACGACGCGGCGCTCCTCACGCGTCTCGTCGACGAGGCGGCCGCCGGCGCGGCGGCAGTGCGCTTCATCGGCGCAGTGTCGGTCGGGCGTCTCGGGGAGCGCCTGGCAGACCTCGACGCCCTCGCGGCTGCGGGCGCGGTGGCGGTCTCGGACGATGGCGCCGCCGCGCCGGATGACCTTGCCCGCGAAGCATTCGAGCGCTGCGCGGCGCTCGACCTGCCGCTCATCGAGCATGCCGAGGAGGCGCGCCTCGCGGCGCGGTCGATGATGCGCTCCGGGCCGACCGCCACGCGGCTGGGCCTCGCCGGCTGGCCGCCGGCGGCGGAGCTGGCGTGCGTCGAGCGCGACCTGGCGCTCGCCGCCGCGACCGGGGCGCGGCTGCATCTCACCCACCTCTCGACGCCGGCGGCGATCGCGGCGGTGCGCCGCGCGCGGAGCGCGGGGGTCAAGGTGACGTGTGACGTGACGCCGCACCACCTGACCCTGACCGATGCCTGGGTCGGTGGCGCGCGGACCTTCAGCTGGGAGGCGGAGGCCGCCCGGGACGCGGCGCTCGCCTACGACGGGCGCTGCCGCGTGAACCCGCCGCTCGCGAGCCGCGAGGACGCGCTGGCTCTCCTGGCGGCCCTTGCCGACGGCACGATCGACGCGATCGCGACCGACCACGCGCCGCACCCGCCGGAGCGGAAGCTCGTCCCGTTCGGCGAGGCGGCCCCGGGCCTCATCGGGCTCGAGACGGCCCTGTCGCTCGGGCTTGCCGCCGTGGCCGCCGGGGCGCTGCCGCTCCCCGTGCTGCTGGCGGCGCTCACGAGCGGGCCGGCCCGCGTGATCGGCGCGGAGCGGTCGCTCGCCACGGGGCGACCGGCCGACCTCGTGGCGTTCGACCCGGCCGCGCGCTGGACCCCGTCGCGGGCGTCGCTGGCGTCGCGCAGCACGAACACGCCGCTCCTTGGACGCGAGCTGCCGGGCGTGGTGCGGCTCACGGTCGCCGCCGGCCGCGTCACCTACCAGGCACCGTCTGACCGCGCTTGATGCGCGCGGCGTCGCCCGCAGGCCGCGGGGCGGAGGACGGGTGGCCCCCGGTCGCTCCCTCGCGCCGTTCCCGGCGTGCGGTGCCGCGATATGGGACCATGCTGCGGCCACTTCCCCCCGTCGAATCGTGATGCATGTCGATACGCACCAACGAGGAGCTCGACCCGAACGAGGGACCGGGCCTGGGCTGCTTCACCGTCCAGGCCATCCTGTTCGCCGTCATCCTGCTTCTCATCCCGGTCGGGCTCTTTCAGTGGGCCTGGCCCGTACCGGTCCTGGCGGCGCTCCTGTTCGTGGACCTCGTGCTGCTCTTCTTCATCAGCATGACGAGCGTCTTCCTGCTCCGCGTCTTCTTCGCCGAGCGGCGCCGGGGACGCGGCCGGCAGGTCGGGGTCGCGAAGCCGCAGGCGCCACGCGTGATCAGCACGGCGCCATCCGAGGCGCCGGATGCGCCACCTGAGCCGCCGTCCGACCCGGGAGACCGCTGAATGCCACTGATGGTCACGTTCTTCAACGTCCGCCGCGGGCGCGACGCGATCTTCAAGCGCGGGATGCGCCACGTGTTCCCTCGCTCGGCGCGCCAGTACGCGGACAAGTACGGGATCCACTTTGTCGGCTGGTTCAACGTGACCGAAGGCTCGACCTGGAACAACGTCCTCATCCTCGACCTGCCGAACTACGCGGTCCTCGACGCGCTGTATGCCGATCCCGCCACCCGCGGCTTCGGGCACCGCGTCGCCGAGTCGATCTTCGAGAGCAAGCACACGATCTTCCTCCGGGAGCGAATGGGTCCCGACTTCGTCTACAAGCCATGAGGGTGCGATGACCTCGCCACGCCTGACCGCCATGCGCCAGCTCGCCTCCGAGGCGGAGATGGAGCGACGCGACTTCATCTACGAGTCGACCGAGCAGCTGCGCCGCTTCCTCGACACGAACCGCGAGCGACTCGCCGAGATCGGGCCGATCAAGCTCGTCGACGACGAGACGGACTACCTGCTCTACCACCCGCTCGACGGCACGTGGACCACGCGGCTCACCTACCAGGACCCGGCGGACAACGAGTGGTACGACGAGGAGCAGCTCGTCGAGGCGGTGAGCGAGGTGGTCGAGCTCTACAACCCGGCCGACATCTACGCCTGGATGATGGAGGCGGCCGCGAACCCCGCCGACCACCTCGTGCCGGCCGACGAGCTCGCCGAGGCGGAGGCGATCGAGACGGTCGAGGAGCCGGAGAAGGACTGGCAGGCGACGCTGCCGCCGACCCAGCAGGAGACGATCGCCGCGCAGCGGCTGTGGCAGCTCGCCGACGCGTATCGCGGCCAGATCGCCACCCAGCAGCGTCAGCTGCTGCGCGAGTTCAGCGCCAACGCGGAGGAGGTGCTGGCGCGGACCGGGCCGCTCAACCTGCTCGACGACGCAGACGATGTCCTCGTCCTTCGCGCCGACGGGCAGTTCGAGACGAGCCTCGACATCTCCGACCTGCC
Organism: uncultured Chloroflexia bacterium; assembly: GCA_963825905.1. Lineage (GTDB taxonomy): Bacteria > Chloroflexota > Limnocylindria > QHBO01 > QHBO01 > JAICQM01. The sequence goes on from CAWGUL010000003.1 coordinate 166,464, forward strand.
GGCCGGCGCGGTCGACCTCGGCGAGACGGCGCGGCCCGGGCTGTCGGTCATCGATGCGAGAACCCTGGCCGAGTACTACGACCCCGCCGACGTGCTGCAGTGGGTGACCGATGCGCTGACGGAGCGCTTCCCGCACGTCGACTTCTCCGCCGTCTACGAATGACCGATGCCGGGGCCGGCATCACGTTCGGCTGCGCGTGGGCCGACGAGACGGTCGAGGGCCTGTTCGCCGCCACCGGCGCGCTCCTCGACGGGCACTTCGTCCTGACCAGCGGACGCCACGCGGCCCGCTACCTCGAGAAGTTCTGGGTGCTCCAGTATCCGGAGATGACGGTCGAGATCGGACGCCGCATGGCTGACGCGCTCGGCGGCTACCGGCCGACGCTGGTCGTCGGGCCTACCACGGGTGGCGTCCTGCTCGCACACGAGGTTGCGCGCCAGCTGGGCGAGCGCACGGGCTCCAGCGTGCGCGGCATCTTCGCCGAGCGGGTCGGTGAGGGCGGCCGCCGCCTGCGCCGCGACTGGCCGATCGCCGCCGACGAACGCGTCGTCCTCGTCGATGACATCCTCACCACCGGCCTCTCCCTGCTCGAGACGGTCGAGGCGGTCCGCGCGGCCGGGACGGAGCCGCTCGCGGCGGCGGTCATGGTGGATCGCTCGACCGGCCCGATCGCCGGCGCGCCGCCGCTGCATGCGCTCGGGCGGATCGAGATCCCGTCGTGGGAGGCGTCCGACTGCCCGCTCTGCGCCGGCGGATCGGTGCCAACGAAGCCGGGGAGCCGCTGAGGGCCGCTACTCCAGCCCCGAGCCGCTAGCCCTCCAAGGGCCGCTACTCGAGCCCGGGGCCGGCGCCGATCCCTTCGCCGGGACGAGCGCGGTGCGGCTCCTCGTGGTCGTGGAGCGGCTCGCCCCACGTGACCTCGGTGATGCGGCCCGGCGGCCAGGCACCATCGGGCGGGACGATCCCCGCCTCTGCCTCGAGCGGGATGCCGATCGGCGCGACGAGGTAGCGGCCGGCGAGCCGTCGCGCCTCCGGATCGAGCGCGAAGCCCGCCTTCGCCCGGTGGAACGTGACTGTCACGTCCGCGGCAACGACCGGCGTCGAGCGGTGGCCGCCGGTGAGGTCAATGAGCGTGGGCGTGTCGATCGCCACCACCCGACATGGTCGACCCTCCGCCTCGGCGTGGCGCCGCACGGCATTGAGGAGGTCGACGGCGGTCGAGATCGGCTCACGGAGGGCGCCGCTCGAGCCGGCGCCGAGCAGGGCGTCCACGAGCACCGTGGCGCCCGCGATGCGCTCGCGGAGGCGGAGCAGAAGGTCCGGTGTCGGCGCAACGAACAGCTCGAGCGAGCCGGCGCTGGCCATCGCCTGGAGGACCGCCCACGCGTGGCCGGCAGCCCCGGCGCGGATGCGTGCCGCGTCGCCGACGAGGACGGCGAGCACCCGCTCACCCACCGCCGCCAGCCGGCGCGCGACGACGAACCCGTCGCCGCCGTTGTTGCCCGGGCCGCACAGGACGGCGACGAGCGGTGGCTCGTCCAATGGTCCGCCGGGGCCGGCCGGCGGCGGGCCGAGCGCGCGCAGCTCGGCCAGCACCACCTCGCTGACCGCGGCACCGGCGCCCTCCATGAGCGCGTCGGGCGAGAGGCCGAGGCCGGCGGCGGCAGCGTCGATGTCCGCCATCTCTGCCCCGCCGATGAGGACCGGCCGTGTGCGCGCCGGCCGGCCGGCGCGATCGGTCACTGCAGGGTCTTGAGGTACGCGACGATCGTGGCGATCTGGGCGTCGGTGAGGTTGTGCGGCGCGGCGCCGAAGGCGGGCATGCCCTTGCGGAAGGCCGGGTCCGAGACGCGCGGGTCGAGGCCGGCGATCCAAATGTTGATCCACGTGTCCGGCTCGGCGGCGGCCAGGTCCTTGAGGTTCGCGCTCTTCGGGCCGGCCGCCACGCCGTGGAGGTTCGGGAACGCGGCCTGGCCCTTGAGGTCCTGGCCATGGCATCCCTGGCATCCGGCCTGGCCGATGAGCGCCAGGGCCGCGCCGGAGTCCACGCCGCCGCCCGACGCGCTGGCGCTGGGAAGCGCGCCGACGAGCGACGGGTTCTCGCCGGCGAGGTTCGACGCGGCGTAGACGCCACCCACGAGCAGGAAGAAGACGGTGAGCCACAGCGCCCAGGCCGGAAGGCCGGCGCGGCGGACGTCGATCGGGGTGCGGACGGTCATCGGCTCAGGCGCCTGCTGCGGGAGCGGGGTCGGTGGTGGAGGTCGATGCCGGCACGCTCGTCTGCGGTGGGACCGCATAGGCGGCGCGCGGCGCGGAGGTGTAGATCAGGAACAGCTCGACGAGGAAGGCGAGCCCGGCGAGGGCGAGGAGCCCGAAGCCGATGCCGGCGACGCCGTCGAACCACATCAGCGTGCCGCGCATCGCGTCCGGGGTGGCCTGCGCGACCCGCATCGAGCCTTCGGCCAGGCCGCCGAACATCAACCCCAGGCCGGCGAGGATGACGCCGGTGAACGTCGTCCACAGGCGGATGCCGCCCAGCGGCGACCCTCGCCAGTCGCGGCGCAGGATGCGTGGCATGCCGTGATCCGCGGTGGCGAACCACGCGAAGGTGGCCGCACCGGCGGTGAGGAAGAGCATCGCGCCGTTGGGCCAGCCGGTGCGCGCGACGAGCGCCTCCACGCCGCGGAGCGCGCCGACGGCGTCGAACAGGGCGCTGGCACCGAAGAAGGCGAGGCTCATGACCGCCAGCGTGAGGCTCCCCGCCCCGAGCAGCAGCGTCCAGCGGCCGCTGATGGTGAGGTACAGGTTCGCGACGACCACGAAGGCGTGGACGACGAGGAGCATGGTGGCGACGCTGCCGAGGGTGGTGATCACGTACGGCACCGATGGGTCGACGAGCGCGCCCAGCGCCGACCCGACGCCGAGCACCAGCCACAGCGCCACGCCCAGGAGCGCCAGGCCGGACGAGTAGAGCGGGTTGCCGGTGGCGCGCGGCACCACGTAGTAGAGCGTGCCCACCATGGCGCCGGTCACCCAGTAGACGACGACGAGCCGCACGAAGGCGGCACCGATGAGGGCGCGGGCGGTGGCGTCGAGGTTGATGAACGGCAGCTCGAGCAGCGCCTGAAGGCCGAACAGGCCGAGGATGGTGAGCAGCCCCAGCCCGAAGTACAGGAGGCTGACGTAGGCGGTGCGCAGGCTGGGCAGGACGTTGCGCCAGAAGACGCCGTTCACGACGAGCAGCCCCAGCGCCCCCAGGCCATCGATCCACCACGGAGCGGCGGTCAGCGTGCCCGGCTCGGCGAGCTCGGTGATGTAGGCGGCGGCGAGGCCGGCGGCGATCGACGCGTTCCAGGCGAGCAGCGCGAGGTTGGCGAACGTGTCGCTCTGAAGCGGGGCGCCGGTGAGGCGGGGGGTGGCGTACCAGATGCCCGCGATGGCCGCGTTCGTGAGCCAGCCCCAGACGAGCGCGATCATGAAGCCCGACGCGACGCTGTCCGGCGTCAGCGCGAACGTCCAGTTCACGATCGGGACCCCGAAGGACAGGCTGACGCCATCGGGGAACGTGCTCGGCAGGACCGCGGGCAGGATCCTGAGCGCGATCCACAGCAGGCCGATGCCCGTCGCGATCACGAGCCACAGTGCCGCCACCCCGAACCACATCCCGGCGGCGCTGTCCGGCGCGCCCGGGATCAGGCGACGACGGCGCCGGGGCGGCTCGTCATACGGACGCAGCTTCTTCAATCGGCCGGTCATCGTTCGAGCGCTCGCAGCCTCTTGCGGTGGCGGTTGATCCGGTGCGGTTGACCCGTGGCGCCCGCGCGCGGGCGCATGAACCACACGTGGCGATGTGGCCCGGCCGCATTGTACCGAACCGATCTGCACGTGACGAAGGGCTCACAACGTTTGACCGATCGGGGCCGATCGCCTACCATGCAGCCTCCATCGCGGGGTGGAGCAGTGGTAGCTCGTCGGGCTCATAACCCGAAGGTCGGCGGTTCGAATCCGTCCCCCGCAACCAATTCAGCCTTCCAGATCGCAGAGCCGCCTCCCGCCAGGCGGCTCTCGCGCTATCCGGGACCCGGCGCGGCCGGTCGCGGCGCGCGATCGGCCAGATGGAACGGCACATCGACCACGACGGTGTTCGGGCGGAAGAACAGCCGCACCTTGAGCCGCAACGCGGTCTGGTTGTGGAGCGGGAACTCCCACAGGTGGCGCGGCACGAACTCGGCCAGCACCACCGTCGTCGGGCGGCCTGGCTCCGACGCCTCGACCGCGTCGATGTAGGCGAGCAGCGGCGCGATCAGCGCGCGGTAGGGTGACTCGAGGATGACGAGCTTCACCGGCCCGCCCCACGCGGTCCAGTCGCGCTGCATCGCATCGATCCGCTCCCGATCGTCCGTCACGTGGACGGCGGTGACATCGAGTGACAGCGAGCGCGCGTACCGCAGCGCCTCCAGGGATGGCCGGTCCATGCGGGCGATGGGGACGATCACGCGCGGTGCGAGACGCGGCAGGCGGGCATCGGTCCAGGGCGCCGCGAGGCTGGCGTCCACCTCCTCGTAGTGCCGGGCGATGAGCCACATCAGGCCGATGAGCGCCGGGATGAGCAGCAGAATCATCCACGCGCCGAGCGCGAACTTCACGACCCCAACGATGATCGCCACCAGCCCGGTCGCCAGCGCCCCCAGCCCGTTGAGTCCGGCCCGCCAGCGCCATCCCGCCACCGTGCCGCGCAGCCGCCACCAGTGCCGCACCATCCCGGCCTGGCTCAGTGTGAAGGCCACGAACACGCCAACCGTGTAGAGCGGGATGAGGTTCGTCACGCTGCCGCCGAATGCGACGATGAGCAGGGCAGCCAGGATGGCGAGCACGACGATGCCCACGCTGAATGCCAGCCGGTCGCCGCGAAACTGGAACTGGCGCGGGAGGAAGCGGTCGCGCGCCAGGATGCTCGCCAGGCGCGGGAAGTCCGCGAACGCCGTGTTGGCGGCAAGGACGAGGAGCAGCGCGGTCGAGACCTGCATCAGGTAGTGGAATGGCGTGTCCCGCCCCACGATCGCGCGCGTCACCTGGCTGATCACCGTTTCCTGCTCGGTCGGATCGGGCACGATCCCGATCTGCGAGGCCAGGAAGCTGACCCCCAGGAAGATCGAGCCGAAGAAGAGGCCCATCAGGATGAGGACGGCGCCGGCGTTGCGGGCCTCCGGCGCGCGGAAGGCGGGAACCCCGTTCGACACGGCCTCGGTGCCCGTGAGCGCGACCGATCCGGCCGCGAAGGCGCGGAGGATCAGGAAGAGACCGATGCCATCCAGCGCGGACCCCGGGCTCGCGGCCGGGGCCTGGTGCGGCAGGGTCCCCGACAGCGCCTGCCAGATGCCCATCCCCAGCAGCGCGTAGATCGCCACGAGGTAGACGTAGGTGGGCACCGCGAAGATCGTCGCGCTCTCGCGGATGCCGCGCAGATTGCCGAGCCACAGGCCGGCGATGCACGCCACCGCGACGAGCACCCGCACGTCGAACAGAGCCGGGAAGATGGAGGTCAACGCCGCCACACCGGCCGCCACCGATACCGCAACCGTCAGGACGTAATCGGTGAGAAGGGCGGCGGCGGCCACGAGCCCCGGCCCGCGACCCAGGTTGTCGCTGGCGACGATGTACGAGCCGCCGCCGGAAGGGTAGGCGCGAATCGTCTGCTGGTAGCTGATCACCACGATCGCGAGCACCGCGACGATTGCGACGGTGAGCGGCAGGGTGAGCACGAGGGCGCCCGCGCCGGCGACGACGACCACGCGCATGATCTCCTCGGTCGCGTACGCCGATGACGAGATGTTGTCCGACGCGAACACGGCCAATCCCTTGACCGGGCCGATGCGTTCGTGGGCCTCGTGCGCGGACGCGATGCGGCGTCCAACGAGCAGGCGGGTCAGGGACGCGATCCACGCGCCGAATCCGGGCGAGCGTGCGAGCACACGCTCCGAGGCGACGAGATGACCGGGTGCCTGGCGGCGGAACGAGGCCGCGAACGGCTCGATCACCCTGACGTATCGGTCCCCCGGCCGTCGCCCGACGGCCGGCCGAAGCTCGCGCAGCTCGCCAGCCGCACCGAGCTCGGTCGCCGCGCCGTCAGCCGAAGGCTTCAACGGTGATGTCGCAGTCATCGGACGTCTCCCGCCACCGCGCGCGAACCACGACCCCGGAGGCGTGGGCGGTCGCCTGCACCTCCGGCAGGATCATCCGGCCGTGGCGCATGCCGACGTGGGTGGCGCGCGTGGCCGCGCCGCTCGCGACGAGGTCGATCGAGCCGTGAACGAGCCGCAGCTCGAAGTCCGAGGTCCGCGGGTGCGCTGCCATGACCCCAGCGTCGCGCGCATGGCCAAGAGGCAGCGGCCTCGGCGGAGGTGTCAGGCGCTCAAGATGCGCTCAAGATCCGGGATCGTCCTCCTCCGGCTCGCGGACGCGATAGCCCACCCCGGGGAGCGCGACGATCCGGGCGCCCGCCTTCCCGGCCGGGTCGGCCGCGTCGAGCTTGCGGCGCAGCGACGCGACGTGGACGTGGAGGTAGTGGGACTCCTCGACGTACGCCGCGCCCCATACGGCGCGCAGCAGGCGGCCCTTTGTCGCGACCCGCCCGCCCATGGTGAGGAGGACGCGGAGCAGCTCGAACTCGCGCGGCGTGAGGTGGACCTCGACGCCGGCGACCGTCACGCGGCGCGCGCCGGGGTCGAGGAGGATCGGCCCCGCGGCAAGGCGGCCATCGGTCGCCGCGGCCGGGCCACCGCCACGGCGGATCGCGGCCCGCACCCGCGCCTGGAGCTCCGCCATCCCGATCGGCTTCGTGAGGTAGTCGTCCGCCCCCGCGTCGAGCGCCTCGACCTTGTCCATCTCCCGGTCGCGGGCGGACAGGATGACGACCGGCGTCGCCGCCTCCGAGCGGACACGGCGGATGACCGTCAGCCCGTCCCGGTCCGGCAGCCCGAGGTCGAGGATCACGAGGTCCGGCCGGCCCGCCTCCCAGGCACGTGTCGCCTCGGCTGCGCTCGCCGCTTGGCGCACCGCATAGCCGTGCGCCCGCAGGTTGGCGGCCACGAGCTCGGAGACGGCAGCGTCGTCCTCGACGAGGAGAATCTCCGCCGTCACGAGTGAGTCACCGGCGCGTCGGGACCGGCTCGCCGTCTCAAACTGGGCCCGGCCCGCCGCGCAGCAGCGCGAGATGGACCGCCAGGCCGCCGAGCTCGCTGCGGGTCGCCCATGCGGTCCCGCCCATTGCCGCCGCAAGGCCCTGGACGACCGCGAGCCCGAGGCCGCTGCGCTCGACGCGGCGACCGGGCTTCGGCGCCCGGCTGAAGGCGCCGAACAGCCGACCGAGGTCGTCGTCGGGAACGCCGGGACCCGCATCCTCCACCATGATCACGACCTCGCCGCTCCCGCCGCGGCGCTCGGTCGTGGTGATGCGCACAGCACTGCCCGGCCCTGCGTGGCGGGCGACGTTCTCGAGCAGGTTGGTGAGGACCTGGTCGAGCAGGATCGGGTCGGCGAGGGCCGTGAGCGTGTCGGGCACGTCCGTCTGAACGGAGCGACCGGCGAGGGTCGGGCCCAGGCGGTCGAGCGTGCTCTCCACCGCCAGGCCGATCGACACCTGCTCGAGCTCGGGCTGGACTGCGCCACCCTCGATGCGGCTGAGATCGAGCAGGTTCGTCACCAGCCCGTTCAGGCGCGCCGCCTCGTCGTCGATCGCCCTGCCCAGTCGGGCGCGGTCGGCGGACGTCACCTCGAGCTCTGCCTCGGCCAGGGTGCCGGCCGCCGCCCGGATCGTCGCCAGCGGCGTCCGCAGGTCGTGGGAGACCGAAGCGAGCAGCGCCGACTTCACCTCGTCGCCGCGCCTTGCCACGTCCGCCTCCGCCGCGGCCGCCGCGAGACGCCGTCGCTGGATCGCCTGCGCGACCTGGTCGGCGGCCGAGCCGAGGAGCCGGGTCACCTCGGGGGTCGGCATGCCTGCCCCACGGTGACGTGCCGCCCACAGCGACCCGAGCTCGACCCCGTCCGCCGCGAGCATCACGCGACAGGGCACGCCATCGGCATTCGCGGAAGCATGCGCGAGCGGTGGCCGGATGCGATGCCAGCTCGCCGCCTGGCCGGCGTCATCGCGCCGCAGCAGCGCGAAGCCAGCCACGTCGGGCAGCGCACGGCTCGGGTCGCTGTCGGCGATCGGTCGCTCCCGGCCCTGGGCGATCGTCTCGGTAATCCACGCTCGCGCCAGCGGTCCGCGCGCGACGAGCTCCGAGACCACGCCCTCGAGCGCGCGCTCGAGCGGGTCGACCGACCCGAGGGTGCGCGAGATGGCATAGAGCGCCTGCGCCTCACGCTCCCGGCGCAGCGCCTCCTCCGCGCGATCCCGCTGACCACCGGCGAGGCGTCCGATCAGCCCGCCCAGCACGAGGAGCAGGATGAGCGTGGCGAGCTGCTGTGGCTGCTGCACGACGAACGTGTAGCGGGGCTCGACGAAGAGGAAGTTATCGGTCAGGAATGCGGCGACCGACATGACGAGCGCGGCCACCGTGCCGCGCCGAATCGCGACCGCCGCCACCGCGAGGAGGTACACCGGCGACGGGTCGGCGAGGTCGACCCAGGCGCGCAGGAGCGCCGAGACGGCCGTCGCCAGCGTAAGCGCCGCGAGGATCTCGCCGCCCGTGCCGAGCAGCCGCCGTCGCGCCGCCGGATCTCGGAACACGCCTCGCCTCCCGTGGTGCCGGGCGTGGTCAGCGCCGGGACTTGATCCAGCTGCGGAGGACGAGCAGCGCGATCACGGCGATGATCTGGCCGCCGAGCACGATGCGGTTCACGTCGATCGCCGGCTGCCACTCGACCGCGCCGCCGCGGATCACGTACGCGCCGGCGGGCGTGGCGCTCAACCCGAAGCCGCCGCCGGCGTTGTTCGCCTCGTCGCCGCCACCGCCGCCCCCGCCGCGAACCTTCGCCGCCGGGACGATGGTCATCCCGTCACGCTCGATCGGCTCGCCGAACACGATGCGCGCCTGCATGGCGTCGCGCACGCCGGTCATCATCTCGTCAATGTTCACGGGTCTCCCTTCTGCGTCCTCCGGAGTCACGCTCAGCATGAACCGATGGGAGACCCGTCGCCAGTTCCGAGCGGCTAGCCCTTCGTGCCGGCCGAGCCGTCCTTGTCGACCCAGCCCTCGGCCGTGTCGGAGGCATTGTCGATCTGGTCGTGGAACTTCCCGCCGGTGGCGGAGTCGACCATGTCGGTGGCACTGTCGATCCCCTTCGCCGCGGTATCCCCGACCTCCTCCGGCAGGTCGCCGGCCTTCTCCGTCAGCTTTCCGAGCTCGTCCTTCGCCTTGTTGAATAGATCCACGGTCTTCTCCTTGAAGGCGGCTCGGTGCATCGACCACTCAGGTCGGACGATGAGCGCCGGGCTCCATCTCGGTCACAGCATGATGGATCCCGTAGCGATCGAGAAGGGCGAGATACGGATCGGGGTCGAGCTGCTCGGGGATCACGACCCCGCCTGCGCTCCAGGCGCCGCTCGCGATGAGCTCCATCGCGATCACCGGGTTGAAGCCGGTCTGCCAGCCGACGACCTGCGAGCCGTACTGCGCCATCGTCTCCTCCGCGTCGGCCATCTGGTAGTGGAACGTCTCGCGCGGCTTCCCGTCCTTCGTGCCGATCACCCAGGTCCCCACGATGGCGCGGCCGCGCATCTTGTCGCCCATCGTGATCGGGTCCGGCACCACGGCGGCCACGAGGTCGCGCGGCGAGACCTCCACCCCGCGGACCTTCACCTTCTCGACCCGGTCGAGGCCGATGTCGTGGAGGAACTTGAGCTTCTCGATGAAATCGGCGCCGAGCGCGTACTTGAACGTCACCTTCCGGGCACCGATGGCGCGCGGGACGAGCAGCACCTCCTCGTGCTCGACGTTCACGCACTCGACCGGACCGATCCCCTCCGGGAACGGGAAGGCCTCCGGCGCGCTGAACGGCTCGGTCGTGTGCCAGGCGCCGTCCTCCCACACGATCGGCGGGTTGAGGCACTCCTCGATCGTCGTCCAGATGGAGAACACCGGCGCGAACGCGTAGCCGGGGATGTGGAGGTCGCCGCCATCGCGGATGTGGACCTCGTCGACCTCGTCGAAGAGATGCTTCGCGGCGTGCGCCGCGAAGACATCGGTCAGGCCCGGATCCATCCCCATCCCGAGCAGCGCCATGCGGCCCGATGCCGCCCAGGCATCGGTCCGTGCGAACTGCTCGTCGCCGAGCTTCATGCCGGGAAGCTCGAACGGCCGGCTGGCATGGGGCTTCGACAGCGAGTTCGCCATGTCCATGTAGTGGACGCCGGCGGCCAGCGCTCCCTCGAAGATCGGCATCACGAACCGCGGGTCGACGGCATTCATGACGAGGTCGACGCGGTGCTTTCGCGCCGCGCTGGCAACCGCGGTGGCGTTCGAGGCGTCGAGCGAGATGGCGGGGAAGCGCCGCGCATCGCCGAGGCGGTCGGCGAGCGCCTGGGCGCGGGTGGCGTCGACGTCGGCGAGGACGATGGCCTCGCACCAGTCACGGTCGGCGGCCAGGCGCGCGATCGCCTCGCCCACCGTGCCGACACCAAGTAGCAGGATTCGCATCGGAAGTTCCAACCTATTCGCTTGCGGGTTCCGTCAGTTTCGTGACGGCACGCGTCTGCGCGACAGGATCCCGGTGCCGGTGCGCCACGGCGGATTCGGTGACGAAGTCGCGTCTGGACCGATGTCTCCGGTGGTGCAACCGTCATCCTAGCACGGAATCCGGCTCACCCGGCCGCGGCCTCGGCTGGACCACGATGCCCCCGAAATGCGCCTCCCGCGCGATGCAGTCCACGCCGTCGATGCGGCAGGCCTGGTCGTCACGCGGCGTGGCGAGCCGCTCCCCGGTGTCTCGGTACGCAGCCGCGAAGCCCCCGAGCAGGTCGGGGTTGAAGAACTCGAGCCCGCGGCCGTCCCCGTCGGTCGCGCGCTCGACGCACGCCGCGCAGACGTGGTCCGGGTAGCGAACGCTGTGCGGGCGCGGCGTGCCGCAGATCGGGCACGGGCGGTCCGGCCCGGGGCTCGGCTCGAAGAACGTCAGTCCCACCGATGCCGAGCCCCGGGCTGGAAGGCAAGGCGGCTCAGCCGCGGTCGGCGACCATCGGCTGATCGGCGGATCGGCTGGTCATGCGCCACCCGATCCAGTAGACGAGCGCCGCGACCACGAAGCCGATGAGATACGCGAAGTCGGCAAAGTGGAGGACGTCGTCGCTGATCGCGTTGATCGGCAGGCCGGTCGACTTGCGCAGCTCCTCCCCGAACGACGATTGCTGGAACGGGAGCGACACAAGGAAGCCGATCACCAGCGCGGCCAGCCCGAGCAGGCCAGACGGCAGCGCCGAGAAGCGCATGAGGCTCGCGGTCTCGATGCGGCCGCGGCGCAGCCACCAGTCGACGAGGACGACCGCCGCCCACGGCGCGATCCAGTAGCTGATGAAGAGCAGGTAGCTCTCAAACTTACTGGGGAAGTCTGGGCCCGAGTTCAGGTAGAGGGTGAAGAAGAAGCCCGCCACGGCGACGATGAGCGCGGACACGATGCGCGGGATCCGCACGCCGGCGGCCTGGAGCGAGAGCGAGCCGGTGTAGTCGTTGATCGCGTTCACGGCAACCGTGCCGAGCGCGATGGCGACCATGGCCAGGGCTCCGAGGATGCCACCGCCGAGGATGTCGTCGCGGATCGTGCCGACCGAGGTGCCGGTCACCTTGTCGGCGACCATGAGGCCCAGGACCTCGAGCCAGCCGGCGGAGATCGTCAGCGCCAGAACGGTGTTCCAGAAGACCCCGGACGACGAGGTGCTCTCAGGCAGGTAGCGGCTGTAGTCCGAGGCGTAGAGCGACCACGCCAGCACGAAGCTCGCGCAGATGGTGCTGAACAGGACGAACGCGCCGAGCTGGTCGAGGCCGGTGAAGCCATCGGCCCGGCTGGTGCTTGCCTGGCCGAGGATCGAGACGGTGAGGACGACGAACATGATGCCGAGCACGACGGCCATGTACTTCTCGAACGTGTGGATCGCCTCATAGCCGATCACGCCGAGCGCGGCCTGGAGGATGACGATGACGACGAGGGCGACGATGAAGTCGACGCCGTGCAGGAGCGACAGCGCGGCGGCTCCGAAAACCGAGTTGATGCCGTCCCAGCCGATGCAGCTCAGCCAGTTGAGGAGCCCCGGCACGACGATGCTCTTGCCGTACGGGGCGCGGGCGAGCGGCATCTGGGCCATGCCCGTCTTGGGACCCATCGTGCCGAGCAGGCCGACGAGGATCGAGCCCACCACGTTGCCGACGATGATCGCCAGCACCCCGGTGATGAAGCCGACCTGGAGGAAGCCCGCCGCAGCGAGCGTGCCGATGAAGAACGCCGCCGGCACAAGGTTCGGGGTGAACCACACGCTGAAGATGCGGCCCACGGAGCCGTAGCGGGCCGTGGCCGGCACCGGCTCGATGCCGCGTCCCTCGATCGAGAGGTCCCCGGAATGGGTCGGCATGCCTTCGTTGGTCAGGGTCTCGACCGCCATCGGTGGTGCGCCTCCTTACTCCTCCCCGATGTCCTCGTTCCACACGTCCGGGTGCGCCGCGATGAACGCGTCCATCAGCGCCTTGCACTCGGGCGAGTCGAGGTTCACGACCTCCACGCCGCGGGACCGCAGCAGGTCCTCGGCGCCCATGAACGTGCGGTTCTCGCCGATCACCACGCGCGGGATCCCATAGAGCAGGATCGCGCCGGTGCACATGTCGCACGGCGAGAGGGTGGTGTACATCGTCGATCGCCGGTAGACCGAGGCCGGCTGCCGGCCGGCGTTCTCGAGCGCATCGGTCTCGCCGTGGCGGATCGCGCTGCCCTGCTGGATCCGCCGGTTGTGCCCGACCCCGAGCACGTGCCCGTCGGCCACCAGCGCGCCACCGATGGGGACGCCGCCCTCGTCACGGCCCGCGCGGGCCTCCGCGATGGCGAGCTCCAGGAAGGCGAGGTCGTCCCGCTGGTGCATTCGCGCAACTATGCGCCGCCACGTCAAGAGGCTCGCGGCGCCCGCGCCCGGCCTCTGTGCCCCCCGCAGGGGCTATCGGCCAAGGAGAGGCCGCGGTGCCGCCGTTACCGATCCGTCTTCCCACGGGGTGGGACATGCGGCCAGGTTCGCGCGCGATCCGACGCGCGCAGCGGCGCTTCCCGGCCGATACGTCCAGCTGGTGGCACAGCGGGGCGGCGCCGGGACGAGGGGACGGGCTGGCGCTACCCTGTCGGTGGGCCGTTAGCTCAGCGGTAGAGCAGGGGACTTTTAATCCTCCGGTCGTGGGTTCGAATCCCACACGGCCCTCTCGGACACTTCGTCAACGGCGGTCATCACCCCGCTTGCATTCACCCTTGGTGTGATGCACACTGAACCGTATGGTTCAGTATTCGGGCCGACTCGACGCCTCGTTCTCCGCGCTCTCCGACGCCACCCGACGCGGCGTTCTGGAGCAGCTCGGGCGTGCGGATGCTTCGATCACTGAGCTTGCGGACACGTTCCACATGACCCTGACGGGCATCAAGAAGCACGTCGGCGTCCTGGAGCAGGCCGGGCTCATCACCAGCGAGAAGGTGGGGCGCGTGCGGACCTGCAAGCTCGGCCTGCGCCGACTGGATGAGGAGGCGGCGTGGATCGAGAGGTACGGCCGGCTCTGGGATGCACGGTTCGACGAGCTGGACAGGGTTGTCGAGGAACTGAAGCGCAAGGAGATGGTTGATGGACGCAAGAAGAGAGAGTGAGCCTACTTACATGACGAACCGCACCACGGTGGAGCGAACGTCCGACCGTGAGCTGGTCGTGACCCGAACCTTCAACGGCCCCGCCCGCATCGTGTTCGAGGCGTGGACCAAGCCCGAGCTGTTCAGGCAGTGGTGGGTGCCAAGGTCGATGGGCATGTCGCTGCGTTCCTGCGAGATGGATGTTCGTGCCGGGGGCACGTACCGTCTCGAGTTCGAGCCAAATGCGGTGGCGTTTTTCGGCACGTACCTCGAAGTCACACCGCCCGCGCGCCTCGTGTGGACCAATGAGGAAGGCGGCGAAGGCGGGCCTGTCACGACCGTGACATTCGAGGAAGCGGACGGCCGCACGCTGGTGGTCATGACCGAGCTCCATGCCTCGAAGGAAGCCCTCGACGCGGCCGGCACCGGCGCGGCGGATGCGACGGTCGAGACGTTCGCGCAGCTGGACGAGCTGCTCCTCACCCTGGGCGCGGGCGTGGGAGAGTCGTAAGACGACGGTTGCGCCAGCGGCCGATGAGTTGGAGGTCGGCCACGGGTCCAACCCTCACCGACCGATGACAAGGAGCGACCAGCCATGAAGCTGACGGCAGCGGAGTTCATGACCCTGGATGGCGTGTACCAGGGACCCGGCGCGCCCGACGAGGACCGGCGCGGCGGATTCGACCGCGGCGGATGGCAGGCGCCGTTCGGCGACGAGGAGACCGGGGAGTTCATCACCTCCGTCTACGCCGGGATGGACGCGATGCTGCTCGGGCGGGTGACCTGGGACATCTGGGCGGCGTACTGGCCGCACCACGATGGCGGCGATCCGATCTCGCACGGCATCAACGTGCTGCCCAAGTACGTGCCGTCGACGACGCTTCGACACCCGACCTGGCAGAACACCCACGTCATCGACGGCGACGTCGAGGCAACCGTGCGCGACCTCAAGGCACAGCCCGGGCGGGACCTCCTGCTCCAGGGCAGCGGCGTCCTCCTGCGGTGGCTGCTCGAGCGCGACCTCGTCGACGAGTTGCATCTCTTCGTCTACCCGCTCGTCCTCGGCTCCGGGCTGCGGCTCTTCCCCGAGCAGGGTCAGTCGCACCGCCTGTCGCTGCTCCGGTCGAGCGTGACGAAGAGCGGCGTGATGATCCAGACGTACCGTCCGGCGGGCCGGGCGACATACGCGAGCTTCGTCGACTGACGAGTCCCGGCGCGGTCGGCCGCCCGCTGCCCGCGCCCCGGCTAGCATGCGGACCGATGGAGCCGCCACCCCCAGTCCGCCTGGAGCTGCGTCGCGGCGCCCTCACCGCCGTGCCGCTGGCCGTGGCGGTGGGCCTGTTCGGGATCTCGTTCGGCGTCCTCGCCACGTCGCAGGCCGCAATGGATGGCGTGGCGGTGATGGCGATGAGCGCCACCACGTTCGCCGGCTCGGCCCAGTTCGCGGCCGCGGCCGTCCTCGCCGCCGGGGGCCAGCCGCTCACCGCGGTGGCGGCGGCGCTCCTGCTCAATGCTCGCTACCTGCCGATCGGGGTGAGCGTCGCGCGCTTCCTCAGCGGCGGCCTGCTCCGCCGCCTGGGCGTCGCCCAGCTCATCGTCGACGAGTCGTGGGCGATTGCGGCGCGCGGCGGCGGGACGTTCGACCCGCATCGCCTCCTCGGTGCAGGGCTCGTCATCTGGGCGGCATGGATCGCGGGGACGGCGATCGGGGTCGTCGGTGGAGCGGCGCTCGGTGACCTGACCCGGCTCGGCCTCGACGCCGCGTTCCCGGCCCTCTTCCTCGCCCTGCTGGCGCCGCAGCTCCGGAGCCGCCCGGCGGTCGTGGCCGCGCTCGGCGGCTGCGCGATCGCGCTCGCGCTGACGCCGTTCACGCCGCCCGGCGTGCCGATCGTCGCGGCCGCGGCGGCTGCCCTCATCGGCCTGTGGCGCTGATGCGCACTGACTGGCTCGTCGTCATCGTCGTCGGGCTGGGCACCGCGGCGCTGAAGGCCGCCGGCCCGGTGCTCCTCGGCGGCCGGCCCCTCCCGCCACGGGTGCAGGCCGTGGTCGCGATGCTCGCCCCGGCCCTGTTGGCCGCGCTCGTCGCCACCGCGGCCCTCACCAGCGGCCAGCGGCTCCTCGTCGATGCGCGCGCGGTGGGCGTCATCGTTGCCGCGATCGCGATCTGGCGACGCGCTCCCGTCCTCCTCGTCGTCGTGCTCGCCGCCGCGGCGGCGGCGCTCGTCCGCCTCATCGGCTTCGGCTGAACCGCGGGGCGCGGTATCCTCGCCGCGTGACCGATCCCGTGCCCGACCCGCCGGCGACGCCGATCAGCTGGCTCCTGCTCGGGCTCATGGCGGCCGCAGTCGTCATCGGGCTGTTCCTCATGGTGCGCAGCGGCTGATCCACGCGCCATTCCCGTCGCCTGCGCCAGCGCGTACCATGCCCGCGCACGGGCTCGGCCCGGACCGTCCGACACCCTTCGCCGACACCGATCAGGAGCGCCATCGGCCCATGCGCCTTCCATTCATTCCGCGCGAGGAGAAGTTCTTCGAGCTCTTCATCGCCGATGCCGAGAACATGCTCGCCGGCGCGCGGATGCTCGAACAGATGTTCCGTAGCTACGGCGAGCGCGAGCGGCTCGCCAGCCAGCTACGAGACGCGGAGCACCGTGGCGACCAGCTGAGCCACGAGATCGGGCAGAAGGTGAACTCCACCTTCGTCACGCCGATCGACCGCGAGGACATCCACGCCCTCATCAGCCGCCTCGACGACGTCATCGACCTCGTGGAGGAGATCGCCGACACCTGCATTCTCTACGGCATCGCCGCCCCGACACCCGAGGCGATCGAGCTCGCCGGGATCATCGTGAAGCAGTGCGAGCAGCTCCATCGCGCCATCACCAAGCTGAGCAGGTTCAAGGGCATCCAGGAGCACTGGATCGAGGTCCACCGGCTCGAGAACGAGGGCGACCGGATCGGGCGCACCGTGGTCGCGAACCTGTTCAACAACGGCCGCGACGCGCTCGAGGTCCTGAAGTGGAACAAGGTGTACGGCCTCCTGGAGGAAGCCATCGACGCCTGCGAGGACGCCGCCAACGTCATCGAAGGCATCGTCGTCAAGCACGCGTAGCGTCGCCGAAAGACACCGATGCCCGACATCCTGATCCTCTCCCTGCTGGGCGTGCTCGCGCTGGCGGTCGCCTTCGACTACATCAACGGCTTCCACGACACCGCGAACGCCATCGCCACCAGCGTGGCCACCCGGGCCCTCGCCCCGCACTGGGCGATCGCGATGAGCGCCACCGCGAACTTCGCCGGAGCGCTCACCGGCACCGAGGTCGCGAAGACCGTCGGCTCCGGGCTCATCACCTCGCAGTTCGAGAGCCAGGCGGTCGTCGCGTCGGCCCTCATCGGCGCCATCGTCTGGAACCTGCTCACCTGGCGGCTCGGCATCCCCTCCTCGTCGAGCCACGCCCTCATCGGCGGGCTGCTGGGAGCGGTGCTCATCGCCGGCGGGGTGCAGGGCTGGAACGGCGCAGGCATCGTGAACAAGGTGCTGCTGCCGCTCTTCGGATCGCCGATCGCGGGCCTCGTCATCGGTTACCTGCTGATGGCGCTGATCATGAACGTGTTCCGGCGCGCCAACCCTCGCCGCATGAACGACCGATTCCGCCGCCTCCAGGTCCTGTCCGCGGCCTACATGGCGTTCAGCCACGGCAGCAACGACGCGCAGAAGACGATGGGCATCATGACCCTCGCCCTCGTGACGGCCGGTGTCATCCCCGAGTTCAAGGTCCCCCTCTGGGTGATCCTCCTCGCCGCGACGGCGATCAGCCTAGGCACCGCGGCGGGTGGCTGGCGAATCATCCGCACCATGGGCAGCAAGGTGGTCAAGCTGGACCCCGTTCACGGCTTCGCGGCCGAGACGACCGCAGCCAGCATCATCTTCACCGCCTCGCACTTCGGGATGCCGGTGAGCACGACCCACGTCATCAGCAGCGCGATCCTGGGCGTCGGCTCGACCGGCCGCCTGTCGGCGGTGCGCTGGGGCGTCGCGCGCAGCATCGTCACGGCGTGGATCCTCACCCTCCCCGCGGCGGGCCTCATGGCCGCGCTCGCCTACCTGGTGCTGCGCCCCTTCATCTAGGCGCTGCCCTCCCGGCGGCCCGCGCATGCGCTTGACGATCCGTTGACGTTGCCCTGAGGGCACGTTGAGGGAGCCCGACCAGCATCGGTCGTGCATGAACACGACGATGAATCACTGGAGGACTCCGTTGACCTTCTCCCCGTCCCGGGTCGCCCTCGCCGCGATCACGACGCTCAGCCTGGCGCTCGCCGCCTGCTCGGGCACCGGCTCCACGACCCCCTCGGCGTCGACGTCGATATCGGTCGCGGGCAGCGCATCCGCATCCGCGTCGGCCGGCATCGACCTGTCGCAGGTCCCACCGGCTCCGACCTACGACCAGCCCATCACCGCCTCCGGCGCCACGTTCCCGCAGCCGATCTATGAGCAGTGGACGCAGGACTACGCCAGCGAGACGGGCATCCAGATCAGCTACACCGGTGGCGGTTCCGGCCAGGGGATCGCCGACATCACCGATAACGTGGTGGCCTTCGCCGGCTCCGACGCACCGATGAAGCCGGAGGAGCGCCAGGCCGCCCTCGACGCGCAGGGCAGCGAGGTGCTGCACATCCCCACCGTCTTCGGCGCGGTCGTCATGGCCTACAACCTCTCCGGCGTGGGCAAGGTCAACTTCAGCCCGGACGTGATCGGCAAGATCTTTGCGGGCCAGATCACGAACTGGAACGACCCCGCCCTCGCCGCCGACAACAGCGGCACGACGCTCCCCGACCAGGCGATCACCGTCGTGCACCGCAACGACGGCTCCGGCACCACGAACGCGTTCACCACCTGGCTCTGCTCGGTCAGCGACTCGTGGAAGACGAAGCTCGGCGCCGACAAGTGCGCCGGCAAGGAGATCGAGTGGCCCGTCGGCCTCGGTGGCCAGGGCAATCCCGGCGTCGCCTCGACGGTGACCACCACGCCCGGCGCCATCGGCTACGTCGAGCTCGCCTACGCCGTGCAGAACAACATCAGCTACGGCAACGTGAAGAACGCGTCCGGAACCTTCATCGAGCCGACGCTCGACTCGGTGGCGGCAGCCGCGAACTTCGACCCGATCCCCGATGACCTCACCTTCACCGCCTCCGGCAGCACGGTGGCGGACGCCTACCCGATCACCGCCGCCACCTGGATCCTCGTCTACAAGGACCAGGACAAGGTCGCCGCGGACGAGGGCCAGGCGAAGGCGGTGGTGCACTTCCTGCTCTGGGCGCTCGACAAGGGCGGCGACACCGCCAAGGGCCTCGGCTACGCGACCCTGCCGGACAAGCTCCGCACGGCCGCCCTTGCCAAGATCGCGACGATCAGCTGGAACGGCGCCCCGGTCGCCGACGGCCTCTACGGGCAGTAGGAGCGTCGACCGTATCGCTCGACCGATGACCCCCGCATGACCACCCCCAGATCGGCGCTGCCGGGCACGAGCCCGGCAGCGCTCGTCACGCGCCGCAACCTTGGCGTCGGCGACCCGATCCTCCTCTGGACGGTCCGCTTCCTGTCGATCGCCGCCCTCGCCGCGGTGGTGCTCATGCTCGCCGACACGATCGGCCGCTCCGCCGAGCTGCTGAAGGCGACGAGCGTGTGGGACTTCCTGACGGGCCTCCGCTGGGCGCCGGCGAGCGAGGCGTTCGGGGCGTTGCCGTTCATCTACGGCACGCTGCTCACGTCCCTCCTGGCGCTCGTCCTCGCCGTCCCGCTTGCTCTCGGTGCGGCGCTCCTCATCAACGAGATCCTGCCGCGGCGCGTCGGCGCGCCGCTGGCGTACGCGATCGAGCTGCTCGCCGCCATCCCATCGGTCGTCTACGGCTTCTGGGGCATCACCGTCATGGTCCCGCTGCTGCGGCCGGTGCAAGACGCGCTCATCGGCTCGCCGCTCGGCGCCCTGCCGCCGTTCGCCGGCCCGGCCCCCGGGCCGAGCTACTTCATGGCCGGCGTGATCCTGGCGATCATGATCCTGCCGATCGTCACCTCGGTCGCGCGTGACTCGATCGCGGCCACGCCCCGCCTCCAGCGCGAGGCGGCGCTGGCGCTCGGCGCCACGCCGTGGGAGACGATCCGCCACGTCGTCCTGCCGTTCGCGCGCGGCGGCATCTTCGCCGGCATCATCCTGGGCCTGTCGCGCGCCATCGGCGAGACGATCGCCGTGCTGTTCGTCATCGGCAACCTGCCCCAGGTGAACGCGTCGATCTTCTCGCCCGGCTTCACGCTGCCGTCGGTGATCGCCGCTCAGTTCGCGGAGGCGACCGGCGACTTCCATCGCGAGGCGCTGGTGGCGCTCGGCATCGTCCTCTTCCTCCTGTCGTTCGGGGTCAACGTGCTCGCGCGCTGGATCGTGGCGCGCCAGGAGCGCCGCGCGGGAGGGGCCGATGTCCGCTGAGCGTCTGCTCCGCGCGACGAGCGGCCGGCGGCGCACGACGAACCGGGTCGTCGTCGGGCTCTGCCTTGCCGCCGGCCTCATCGCGGTCGTTCCGCTGGTGGCGGTCATCTCGTTTCTCGCCATCGAGGGCCTGAAGGCGTGGACGCCCGCGTTCCTCGTCTCGAAGCCGGCGGGGGTGACGATCGCGGGCGGCGGCGCCCTCCACGCCATCATCGGCACCCTGATGATGACCGGGCTGGCGCTCCTCATCGCCGCGCCGATCGGGATCGCGGTCGCACTCTACGTGGTCGAATATCGGGCTGGCCGGCTGGCGATCGCCGTCCGCACCGCCGTCGACCTGGTGGCCGGCATCCCGTCCATC
Source organism: uncultured Chloroflexia bacterium (assembly GCA_963825905.1). GTDB lineage: Bacteria > Chloroflexota > Limnocylindria > QHBO01 > QHBO01 > JAICQM01. The sequence continues at coordinate 187,107 of CAWGUL010000003.1, forward strand.
GTCATCGGGCTGTTCGTGTACTCGCTCGTGGTCCTGACGATGGGCCACTTCTCCGGCTTCGCCGGGGCGATCGCACTGGCGCTCATCATGCTGCCGATCATCGCCCGCACCGCCGAGGAGATGTTCAAGATCGTTCCGCGCCGCCTGCGCGAGGGGACGATGGCCCTCGGCATCCCGCGCTGGCGGGCGGTGGCCCAGATCTACATCCCGACCGTGGCGGCGGGGATCATGACCGGCATCGTGCTCGCCGTGTCGCGGGCCGTGGGCGAGACGGCGCCGCTCATCTTCACCTCGCTCGGCAGCAACTTCGTCACGACCGATCTCAACCGTCCGATGAGCGCGCTGCCGCTCTACATGTACCAGAACGCCCTGAACATCGGCTTTCCGGCCGCGCGCGAGCGCGCCTGGGCCGCCGGGCTGACCCTCGTGGCGATCGTCCTGCTCTTCAACGTGATCGGACGCTGGCTCGCCGCACGCACCGCGCTGCCGACGGACCGGCGCTGATGGAGGATGAGATGACGACGATCCCGGCGAGTACCATCGAGGTCCGAGTGACCCCCCGTGACGCTGCTCCCGACACCGCCCGTGAGCTGACGCTCGAACCCACCGAGCGCGCGGCGGCGATCGAGGTGCGCGAGCTGTCGGCGTGGTACGGCGAGAAGCGCGCGGTCGACGGGGTGAGCTTCGACGCCGCCCAGCGCGCGATCACCGCCATCATCGGTCCGTCGGGGAGCGGGAAGAGCACCGTGCTGCGGGCGCTGAACCGGATGCTCGAGGTGGTGCCGGGCACGCGGATCAGCGGGTCGGTGACGTTCCACGGCGTCGACCTCTACGGGCGCGACATCGAGCCTGCCGCGGTGCGCCGCACGATCGGGATGGTGTTCCAGCAGCCGAACCCGTTTCCCACCATGTCGATCCACGACAACGTGGCCGCAGCGGTCCGCTTCAACGGGCTCGCCTCCTCGCGCCGCGAGGTGGACGAGATCGTCGAGCGCTCGCTTCGCCAGGCGGCGCTGTGGGACGAGGTGAAGGACACGCTCGGCAAGTCGGGGGCGTCGCTCTCCGGTGGGCAGCAGCAGCGGCTCTGCATCGCCCGCGCGCTGGCCGTGAACCCGGAGGTCATCCTCATGGACGAGCCGTGCTCGGCGCTCGACCCGATCGCCACCCTCCAGATCGAGGAGCTCGCGCGCGAGCTGCGAAAGGAGTACACGATCGTCATCGTGACGCACAACATGCAGCAGGCGGCCAGGGTCAGTGACATGACGGTCTTCATGAGCATGAACGCCGATCGCGCCGGCTTCGTGGTCGAGGTCGGGCCGACCGAGCGGATCTTCACCCGGCCGGCCAATTCGCTGACCGAGGACTACATCACCGGGAGGTTCGGATGAGCGACGAGCGGACGGCGACCGAGCCGGACGACGAGATGGAGGCGCCGCGCCTGCGTCGCGATCACGGCGGCCTGCGATCGGTCTTCGACGAGGCGATGCTCACCGTGAAGGACGACGTCCTGCGGCTCGGAGCGCTCGTCGAGTCCGCGGTCGAGCGAGCCGGCCGCGCGCTGGTCGAGCGCGACGTGCCCCTCGCCGACCGGGTCCGCTGGGACGACGCCGAGGTGAACGAGCTCCAGCGGCGCGTCAACCAGGAGGTCACCACCGCCATGGCGCTCCAGCAGCCGATGGCACGCGACCTCCGGGAGCTGCTCGCCCTCTACCACGCCGCCGCCGAGCTTGAGCGGATGGGAGATTACGCGGTGAACATCGCGAAGCTCGCCCAGCAGCTGTCCGACGAGCCGGAGGAGCCGCTCCTGCCGCAGATCCCCAAGATGACGACCCTCTGCCGCGAGCAGCTCCACGACGCGATGCGCGCGCTGGTGGACATCGACGAGGCGGCCGCGCGCGCCGTCTGCGCGCGCGACGACGAGCTCGACGCGCTCTACAACAGCGTCTACGAGGAGACGATGACGCTCATGGCCCAGCGCCCCGACCGCGTCCGCCAGGCGACGCACATGCTGTTCACCGCCCATCACCTCGAGCGCCTCGGCGACCGGGTGACGAACATCGGCGAGGACGTCGTCTACGTCGCGACCGGGCGGGTGGAGGACCTGAACGCCTAGGCCGATGGACAGCACCGAGGCGCACGGGTGAGCCGCCGCCGGATCCTCGTCGTGGAGGACGACCGGACGCTGCGCACGACGCTCGCCTTCAACCTCACCCGCGAGGGCTACGAGGTGCAGACCGCGGTCGACGGCGAGCAGGCGCTCGGCACCGCCCGCGGCGACAACCTCGACCTCATCCTGCTCGACGTCATGCTCCCCGGCATGAGCGGCGTCGAGGTGCTCCGGGTCCTCCGCCGCGAGGGGATCGCGACCCCGGTCATCATCCTGTCGGCGAAGGGCGACGAGATCGACCGCGTCGTCGGCCTCCAGGTCGGTGCCGACGACTACGTCGCCAAGCCGTTCAGCCGGCCAGAGCTGCTGGCGCGGATCGAGGCGGTCCTGCGCCGCGGCCGGCGGGAGCTTGCCGACGCCGACCCGAACGCACCGGAGCCGACCGAGCTGCACATCGGCCCGATCCGCATCGACCGCGCCCGGCGCACCCTGGCGGTGAACGGCACGCCGGTCCACCTCACCACGAAGGAGTTCGATCTGCTCGCCCACCTCGCGGCGCACCCAGGCCGCATCTTCACCCGCGAGCAGCTGCTGGCCCGCATCTGGGGCTACGACTACGACGGCGAGGCGCGGACCGTCGACGTCCACGTCAGCTGGCTGCGCGGCAAGCTGCGCAGCGCCGATGGCCACAACTACTTCCGCACCGTGCGTGGCGTCGGCTACGCGTTCGCGCCCCGTGACTGATGCCGCCCCCGATCAGCGCGAGGGGGACGACCTGGCCGCGGCCGCGTTCAAGGCGCTCCTGGCCCAGCGCGGCGGGGCGGTGCTGCTGGTCGTCGATGCGCGGCTGCGGATCGTGCGCGTCGGCGCCGAGGCGGCCGCGATCGCCGAGCGCGATGGCGAGCAGCTCGTCGGGATGAGCCTGATCGCGGGCTTCGGCAGCGCGGCGCTCGACGCGCTGGCGCGCGAGGCGGCCGCGGCCGGCGAGGCGGTCAGCGGCGAGGCCGTGGTGGGCCGTGGCGGGGAGCGAACGTTTGCGGTCGACGCGGTGCCGATGGCCGTGGCGAGCGAGCCGCTCGTGGTGCTCGCCCTCCACGACGTCAGCACCCTGCGCCGCGTGGAGCGCGTGCGGCGCGACTTCGTCGCCAACATCAGCCACGAGCTGCGGACGCCACTCGCGTCGATCAAGCTCCTCGCCGAGACGCTGAGCGCCGGCGCGGTCGACGACCTCGCCACGGCGCGCGACTTCACGCTCCAGATCGAGCGCGAGACCGATCACCTGGCGCAGCTCGTCGACGAGCTGCTCGACCTTTCGACGATCGAATCGGGCGAGACCGTCCTCACCATCGAGGCGCTCGACCCGGACGCGGTGGTCGACGACGTCCTCGAGCGGATCGGGCCGGTTGCGCAGCGACGTGGCATCCGTGCCGTTCGGAGCGCCGCCGCCGGGTCGCGCGCTGATCTCCGCGCCGCGGCCGACGCGGCGCGCATCGGTCAGGCGATCCTCAACCTCGCTCACAACGCGGTGAAGTACAGCCACCCCGGCGGCGAGGTGCGGCTCGGGTGGGAGCCGCGCGAGGAGCGCGTCCGCTTCACCGTGGCCGATGACGGCATCGGCGTGCCGCTCGCGCACCAGCAGCGCATCTTCGAGCGCTTCTACAAGGTCGACCGCTCGCGCGCGCGTGATCGATCCGAGACGCCGGAGGGTCAGGAGCCCCTCGGCGGCAGCGCGGGACTGGGGCTGGCGATCGTGCGTCACATCGCCGAGGCCCACCACGGCTCGGTGGGGCTCACGAGCGAGCCAGGAGCGGGCTCCACGTTCTGGATCGAGGTGCCGGCCGCGGGCTGAGTCCGCGGAATGCCTCAGGCGGCGACGACCCGATCTCGGCCGCCGCGCTTCGCCATGAAGAGGGCGACGTCCGCGGTGCGGAGAAGCGCCGCGCGCGTCGGCTCGGACTCGTCGAGCTGCGCGCAGCCGGCGGAGACGGTGACGCTGATCTGGCCCTCCGGCACGTCGATCGCGGTGCCGGCGATGGAGCTCCGCACCTCCTCGGCGACCGCCACCGCCTGGTCGCGCGCGGCGCCGTCGAGGATCGCCACGAACTCCTCACCGCCGGTCCGCGCGACGAGGTCGCTGACGCGGAAGCGCTCGCGCAGGATCCCGGCGAACGTCCGCAGCACTTCGTCGCCGACCTGGTGGCCGTGCGGCCTTGTTGAAGGTCCCGAAGTCGTCGAGGTCGAACACGATCGCCGAGATCGGCCGATAGGAGGTGGCCCGATGCCGGTGATGGGCGACGAGCAGGCGTTCGAGCATCGCGTCGAAGTGGCGGCGGTTGTAGAGCCCGGTCAGCGGATCACGGATCGCCAGCTCGGTCACCTCGGCGTGGAGGAAGCTGTTCGCGATCGCGAGCGCCGACTGGGTGGCGAAGAGCTGGAGCGCCTCGAGCTCGAGGGCGGTGAAGGAGGGCTCGCCGGCGGAGCGCGCGATGCTCAGCGCCCCCACCACGACGCCGTCGCGCACGAACGGCACGCCCACGCCGTGGGCCAGCGGCGCGTCGACGAGGTCGCGCAGGCCCGTCGGGTCGCCGTTGCGGTCGAGGTCGTCCTCGACGACGAGCACGCGGTCCCGGATCGCGCGGCCGGCGAGGCCGGCACCGGGCACGACCTCCCCGCCGACGGTCGCGTCGGCGCCGCGTGCCATGGCGACGCGGTAGCTGCCGTCGGTGCGGTCGAGGATCGTGAGCGCGACGACGGTGGCCGGCACGACATCGGCGATCCGGTCGACGATCGCGGCGTGGAGGCGGGCGGGGACGAGCGTGCCGCTCACATCCTCGCCGAGGGTGTGGAGCGTCCTGAGGAGCCGCACCCGGTCGGCGAGCTCCTGGCGGTCACGGCCGAGCGCGATGGCGCCCGCGATGCGGGATGCGGCCACGCCCACGAGGTCGCGATCGGTGCGGTCGAGACGCCGGTCGCGCGACTCGACGTTCAGCACGCCGAGCATCGCGCCGTCGGCGACGAGCGGCGCCACGATCTCGCTGAGGATGCCGGCATCGGTCGTCACGTAGTCGGGGTCGGCGGTGACGTCCGGGACGAGGACGACCTTCCCGGTGCGAATGGCGCGGCTCATGATGCCGGCGCTCCCGTCATGGGCGTCGAGCGAGGTCTCGTAGCCGCGCTGCGCGCCAAGCTCCAGCCGGCCGTCGAGCGCGAGGCGGACGGAGACGAGCGCATACCCGAAGCGCTGGCTGATGACGTCGACGACCCGCTCCAGCAACTGCGGAGTGGGGCCACCGGCCGCCAGCGCGCGGCCGACCGACTCGAGGCCGGCAATCTGGCGCGCCCGGCGCCGCTCGGCGAGGATCGCGACCCGCTGCAGCTCGGTGGCGCGGCGCAGGGCCGACACGATGCGGTGCGTGCCGAAGGCGAGGATGAGCGCGACGCCGGCGAGGGCGATCCCCCGCTCAGCGATGGTCGAGCTCCGGCCGGGGCTGCTCATCTCCGGCACGAGGTAGATCGCGACCGTGACGACGGCGGTGAAGACGGCCTCGCGCGCCCCGATCGCCGCCGCGCCGGCCACCACCGGCACGAACAGGCAGAGGAGCGGGAACGGCGCGCCGCCCACCACCGCGGTCATGGCCGCCACGTAGAGGAGCGCGAGGCCGAGCCGCACGAACGGATGGACGAGGATCGGCAGCCGCTCGTCGCGCGCCAAGCGCGGCAGCATCGCCTGGCCAGCGATCGCGAGCGCGGAGAGGACCACGACGCCGAGCAGCTCCAGCGGCGCGCGGCGCACGGCGGCGACGACCGCCGCCACCGGGGCCAGGGTGGCGGTGTAGAAGACGATCGCGTCGGCCACGAGCCACCCCGGCAGCCGGGCGCGCAGGGGACCGCCCGGCCGCAGGTCGGGGACCCAGGCCGCGCCGCGCACGTTGAGGCCGTTCATCGGCTCCACGGTACGGTGCGGGCCCCGGGCGGCGGAATGACCGGATCGTACCGATCGGCGCCTCGAACCAGCCCCAGGTCCGCGATGCGCACCCGCGCGCGGTGCTAGCCTTGCGCCGACATCGTGCCCGGGTGTCGGTCCGGCGGCGATCGGGTAATTGACGCCGCAACTACTTACCGATATCGTGGCAGCGTCTCACACCGTGCCCCAGGATCCATGACGAACCGACTCCCCGACCCGCTCGACCCGCGCCTCACCGCCTGGGCGACGTTCCTGCGCGCGCATGCGCGTGTCACCCGCGTCCTCGAGCGTGAGCTCCACGACGAGCAGCAGCTCGCGCTCGCCGACTACGACGTCCTCGTCCAGCTCGCGCGCGCCGAGGAGCGGCGGCTCCGCATGGGCGAGTTGGCGGATCGGCTCGTCCTGTCCCGCAGCGGCATCACGCGGCTCGTCGACCGCCTCGAGCGTGCCGGGTACGTCGAGCGTGCGAGCTGCGAGTCGGACCGCCGCGGCTCGTGGGCGCTCCTCACCGACGCGGGCCACGACCGGCTGCGGCGCGCCACCCCGGTCCACCTCCGCGGCGTGGCGGAGCACTTCCTCGACCGCATCCCGGGCGACGAGCTCGAGGAGCTGCGCGCCGCACTCGCCCGCGTCCTCGACTAGGGCGTCGCCGCCGGGCTCGCGACCGGGCTGACGCTCGCCTCGGCCATGAGGCCGCGGACCATGGCGGCGCGGGGATCGGCAGGGGCCGCCGCCAGGAAGAGGGCGAACTGTCGCTGCGCCTCTCGCCAGTTGCCCTGGGCGCGCGCGACGAGGCCGCGCAGGAACGGCAGGTCGGCGGAGCCCGGCGACGTGGCCGCCAGGGCGTCGAGAGTCGAGCTCGCATCGGCGTAGTCGGCGGTGCGCAGGTACGCGGTCGCCAGCCTCGCATAGGCCGATGCGTTCTTCGGCTGGAGGTTGATGAGCAGGAGCAGCGCCGCCGCGGCTCGCTGCTGGTCCGCGAACGTGTCGCCCGCCGCGTAGCCGTCGGCGAGGTCGGAGATCGCCTGCGGGTCGCGATTGTTGGCGGCGAAGCGCGCCGCGGCATCGGCCAGGCGATCGGCACGGGGGTCAAGGGTCCGGTTGGCAAGCCCGACCGGAGGCGGGAGGAGCGCCCCGCCCACGACGGCCACGCCGAGCACCCCGGCCGCCAGGGCGAGCAACCGACCCGACGGCCGCCGCAGCCGTGCGGCGGATGGCTCGGGGGCCGCGTCGAGCGCAGCCAGCGTGGCGGCGGCCACCCCTTCCGCCTCGTCACGCGCCGCCGCGTAGGCGGACGCGTCGAGCGAGCCGGCGCGCCGGTCCGCCTCCACGTCGCGGAGCGCGTCGAGCGCGAGGCGATGGCGCAGGACAAGCTCCTCCCGGTCGTCGGCGGACGCCGCCGGCCCGGTGCGCGAACGGAGGAGCGGCCACGCGGCGACGGCCGCGGCGCCGGCGGCGAGCAGGATGAGGACGAGCAGCTCCGCGGCGTCAGGCATCGAGCGCCTCCGCCTCCTCCTCGACCCGGCGCCGCAGCTCGGCGTCCGGCGGCGCGGCCACCGCGGGCGGGACGCTGCGGCGGCGGAGGATCCAGGCCAGCACGCCGCCGAGGCCCGCGGCGATGAGGGCGAGCGGCACGATCCACGCCAGCGGCGCGCGGGGTCGCAACAGGATCCAGTCGCCGTAGCGGTCGACGAAGGACTGCCGCACCGCATCGGAGGTGCGGCCGGCGGCCAGCTCGGCGGTGATCTCGGCCCGGATCGCCTGGGCCGCCGCGGTCCGTGACTCCGCGACGGAGAGGCCCTGGCAGTCCGGGCAGCGCAGCTCGGCGGCGAGCACCGCCGCCTGGCCGCCGGGCGTCGATGGTGCCGATGGCTGAAGGCTCGTCAGCGCGACGAGCGCCGCGGCGGCGAGCAGCGCGCCGGCCGCGAGCGGCCAGATCCAGCTGCGCATCAGCCGCCCACCCCGATCGCCGCCAGCCCCTCGGCCATCGAGGCGGTCGTCAGCGGGCCGACCACGCGGTGCCGGATCACACCCTGGGCGTCCACGAAATACGTCTCCGGCGGGCCGGTGACGCCGAAGTCGAGCGCGAGGCCGCCGTCGTCCGCGAGGTCGGGCCAGCCGCCGTCGCCGTAGCGGCCGAGCCAGCGCGTCGCCGCGTCCGGTGTGTCGTGGTAGAGGACGCCGACCACCCGGACGTGATCGCCGAGGCGCGCCGCCGCGTCGAGCAGCACCGGGTGCTCGTCGACGCACGGCCCGCACCAGCTCGCCCAGAAGTTGACGACCGCGGGACGGCCGGCGAGGTCGGCGTCGGTCAGGCGCGTGCCGTCGACCGTGGCGAGGTCGAAGATCGGCAGGTGGCGGCCTACCACCTGGGACGGGATCGTCCGCGGGTCGACGCCGATGTTCGCGAACAGGAGCCAGCCGATCGGCAGGACCAGGGCCGGCATGATGAGCCAGCGCAGCCACGCCCGCATCGGTCAGACGCCCTCGGCGGAGGCGGCGGCGCCGGGCAGGGGCTCGCCGGCGGCGGGTGAGGGCGCGCGCACCACCGCGCGCCGGCGGTCCGGCCAGGCGGCGAACGCGGCACCGGCGACGACGATGAAGCCGCCGGCCCAGATCCATGCCACGAGCGGGTTGAGGTAGGCCTGGATCGTGGCCCCGCCGGTGGCGGGGTCGGCCTGGAGCAGGGTGAGGTAGAGGTCCTCGTTCGGGAACGTCCGGACGCCCGGCGTCGCGATCGCGGTCGTGGAGTTCGGGTAGCTGCGCAGGGCGGTGGTCATGGTCCCCGTCCGCGCACCGGCGTAGTGGAGCTCGGCGCGCAGCTCGGTCACCCGCGGGTCGTCGCGGAGCGGCTCCTCCACGACCCGGTCGAGGGTGATCCGGTACGCGCCGATCGTCATCGTGGCGCCCGGCACGAGGGCCGCGCTCGCCTGGCTTGCCCCGGTGGCGCTCACCGCGATCGCGATACCCATGACGCAGATGCCGGCATGGACGAGGTAGCCGCCGTAGCGGCGCCGGTTGCGGGTCGCCAGCCGCCAGGCGGCGGTCGGAGGCGCCTCGCCGCGGGTCCGGCCGCGCGAGCGCGTGCCGCGCACGACCTCGTCCCCGAGCACGCCGAGGACCAGCAGCGCCAGGAACAGCGTCCCGAGCTGGGCGACGCCGCGCATCCCCAGCCCGAGTCCCACGAGGGTGCCGGCGGCGGCCAGCAGGGTCGGCAGCCCGAATCGGTCGCGGAGCGTGCGCCAGCTGGCCCCGCCCCACGGCAGCGCCGGGCCGATCGCCATGAGGAACAGGAGGGCGGCGAAGATCGGTGCGTTGAGGGCGTTGAAGTACGGCGCGCCGAGGCCGAGCCGCCCGCCGGTGGCCCCCTCGATGACGAGCGGCAGCAGCGTCCCGAAGCAGACGACGAGCGTGACCGCCAGGAACAGGACGTTGTTGAACAGGAACGCCGACTCGCGGCTGGCGAGCTCGGGCGCTGGCCGGTGGTCGGCGAGTGCCGGCAGGCGCCAGACGAGCAGGCCGATCCCGCCGACGAGTGCGGCCAGGATCGCCACCGCGAACCACGGCCCGATCGCCGAGGCGGTGAAGGCGTGGACGCTCTGGACCACGCCGCTGCGCGTCAGGAACGTCCCGAGCAGGGTCAGCACGTAGGTCGCGATGACGAGCACCATCGTGAAGATCCGCAGCCCGCCCCGTCGCTCGGCGACCATGCTGGAGTGGAGGAAGGCGGTCGCCGTGAGCCACGGCATGAGCGCCGCGTTCTCCACCGGGTCCCACGCCCAGTAGCCGCCCCAGCCGAGCACCTCGTAGCTCCACCACGCCCCGGCCACGATGCCGGCGGTGAGGAAGATCCACGGGATGACGGTCCAGCGCCGCACGATGGCGAGCCATTCCGGACCGATGCGCCCCGTCACGAGCGCCGCGATCCCGAACGCGAACGGGACCGCCAAACCGGTGTAGCCGAGGTAGAGGAGCGGCGGGTGGAGGCCCATGAACGGGTTGTTCTGGAGCAGCGCGTTCGGCCCGTTGCCCTGATCCGGCACCGGCGTCAGGCGCGCAAACGGATTGCCCGGCCAGGTCATGACGGCGAAGAAGAAGCCGCTGGCCAGCGCCAGGGTCACCCCGACCCACGGCATGAGCGCGACGTGCCGATCGCGGTACCGATGGAGCACGAGCGCGCTCCATCCGGTCAGGAGGAGCGCCCAGAAGAGGATCGAGCCCTCGAGCGCGGCCCACAGGCTGATGACGCTGTAGAACGGCGGCGTGGTGGTCGCGTTGTTGCGCGCCACGTACGCGATGCTGAAGTCGTGCCCCAGGAGCGACGCCATGAGGGTCGCGCTCGCCAGCGCCGCCAGGCCGAACGCGCCGAGCATCGCCATCCGGCCGCTCGCCGCCGCCGACGAGTCGCCGCGCCGCGCGGCAAGGCCGAAGGCAACGGCCGCGTACAGCGTGAGCGCCAGGGCGACCACGATCGCCGCGTGCCCGATGGTCGGGAGCATCGGTGGCGCCGCTCTACTGGCCGGGATCGATGACCTGCGACGGGAGCGCCCCGTCGGTCGGCGCGACGTAGTTCTCGTCGTGCTTCACGATCACCTCGTCGGGGCGGAACGTGCCGTCGGTGTCGAGCACGCCCTGCACCACGACCCCGACTCCCTCGCGCGGGCAGAACGCGGTCACACCCGTACGGGTCGCCACCGGGACGCTCGTCGTCCCATCGGTCAGCGTGAAGCGCACGCCGCCGTTCGCGCAGTCGAGGGTGTCGGTCGCGACGAGACCGCCCAGGCGCACCGCCTGCCCGATCGCCTCCGCGCCGCGGGCGCGCAGCTCGGTGGGAGTCTGGTAGTAGACGAGCGCGCTGCCGACGTTGGCGAAGGCAAAGTACGCGATCACCGCGGCGACCGCGGCGACGGCGGCGAAGAGCGGCCAGCGCCGCCGGCTCCGCCCCGGGACCGGCGGCAGAACCGGGCGGGCGAGGCTCACGCCTCGTCCCGTGGGGCGGTCGAGTCGCCGGCCTCGCGTAGAGCGCGGCGCGCCGCGGCAAGCCGGCGCCACAGCAGCGCCGCGTAGGCGGCCACGCCGCCGAGGATGACGGCGTACGCGCCGACGACGAACGGCAGCGGGTTCATCGTGCCGCCTCGCCGGCCCGCGGCGCGACGTCGGGCACGCCGGCCTCGGCGGCGGCGCGGGCGCTCGCCAGGGTGCCGCGGCGGGCCGCCTCATCGGTCCGTGCCTCGAGCGCGGCGAGCTGGTAGCGCCGGATCATGAGGTACGCCCATGCGATCGTGAAGGCGGCCAGCATCGAGAGCAGAGCGAGCACGAACAGGCCTGGCGCGGCGGGGTGGAAGATGCGATCCGGCGAGCCGATGGTCGGTCCCTGGTGCAGGCCGCGCCACCACTCGACGCTGAAGTGGACGATCGGGATGTCGAGCGCCGCGATGAAGCCCACGACGGCGGCGCGGTTCGCGCGGCGAATCGGGTCGTCGGTCATGCGCCGCATCAGGAGATAGCCGGAGTAGAGCGCGAGGAGGATGGTGGTGGAGAGGATGCGTGGGTCCTCCCACTGGTAGAAGACGCCCCACACCGGGCGGCCCCACATGGCGCCGGCCCAGAGCGTGAAGGCGGTGAACATGACGCCGATCTCGGCACCGGCCACGGCGAGCCAGTCGAAGCGCAGATCGCGCCTCCACAGCCAGCCGATGCCCGCCAGCGCCGTGACGCCGAACGACAGGTAGGCGAGCCACGCGGACGGCACGTGGACGTACATGACCCGCTGCGCGTCGCCCTGGTTGAGGTCGGCGGGCACCCCGAACAGGGCATACGCGCTTGCGGCAGCGACCGCCACGAGCGCCACGGCGCCGAGGATGCGGGTCCTCATCAGTCCTCCAGCCCGAACCGATACGTCACCGCGCCGGCGATGACCATCAGCACATCGAAGCCGATGAGGAGCTGCAGCCACGCGCCCATCTCGCCGAATGGATCGCCGCCGAGCGCCGCCGCTGTCGCCTTGACAGCGGCGAGGAGGAGCGGCGCGACGACAGGGAGCACGAGGAGCGGCAGCAGGACGGCACGCGCCTCCATGCGGACGGTGAGTGCGGCATAGGCGGTGGCCACGGCGGCGAAGCCGGCAGCGCCGAGGACGAGGGTCAGACCGAGCGGCAGCCACGCGGCCAGCAGGTCGACGCGGTAGAGGAGCGCGACGATCGGCAGCAGGGCGACGCCCAGGACGAGCATCGCCGCGAACCCGGCGAGCGCCTTGCCGAGGTAGAGCGCGTGGCGCGACACCGGGTAGAGGGCGAGCTGCTCGAGCGCGCCGTCCTCCGCCTCCATCTCGTGAAGCCGCCCCACCGCGAGGAGGCCGGCGAACACGATCGCGAGCCACAGCAGGCCCGGCGCGGCCTCCTCGAGGCGGTTCGCGTCGGGGCCGAGGGCGAAGCCGAAGAGGAGGAGCACGATGGCGGCGAAGAAGATCGTCGTGCCCGTCGCGTGCCGGCCCCGCAGCTCGGAGAGCGCGTCCTTGCGCGCCACCGCCATCGCCACCGCGAGGTCGCGGGCCATCAGCGTGCCACCGCTCCCCGGAGGACCGGCGCATCCGCGGCATCGGGCGTGTCCCGTCGCGGCGAGCGGTCAAACGCGCCATGGCCCGCCACCGCCACCACGATCCCGCCGGCCAGCGCGACGCTCCCATCCGCGATGGCGGTGACGCGCTCCACCTGGTGGCTGGCGACGATCGTCGTCACCCCGACCTCCCGCCAGCCGGCGAGCAGCCGGTCGACAAGTGCCATCCCGTCCGGGTCCAGCGCCGCGTGCGGCTCGTCCAGCAGGACGAGCGACGGGCGGCCGAGGACGATGCGTCCCAGCGCGAGACGCCGCCGCATGCCGGCGGAGAAGGTGCCGACCCGGGAGCTGGCCGCGCTCCGCAGCCCGACCGCGTCGAGCACCTCGGGGATCCGGTCGCGGCCCTCGGCGGCCGGAAGGCCGAGCATCGTGGCCGCGAAGGCGAGGTTCTCGGCGGCGGTGAGATCGGCGTAGAGGCCGGCGCCGTGGCCGAGGTACGCGACCCGCTCGCGAACGAGCTGCGGCTCGGCCGCCACGTCGATGCCGTCGACTCGCGCCGTCCCGTAGGTCGGCCGCAGGATGGTGGCGAGCACGCGGAGGAGGGTCGTCTTGCCGGCGCCGTTCGGCCCGGTGAGGGCGATGCAGCGCCCCGCCTCGATCTCGATCGAGATGCCGGCCAGCGCGGCGCCGCGCCCGAAGAGGCGGGCCAGGTCGTCGGTGACGACCGCGGGCGGTGCCTCGAGCGCGCGTCGCGGTGGGGCAAGGTAGATCGTGCTGGCTGGCAATGCTCGACGCCCGGGGCGGAAGTGTGGGTCGCTGGCCACTATGCGGAATCGCCCGGAGGGCGTCAAATCATCGGCGGCCGCGCTCGCGCGCGTCGATTGACCCCCCTCCGAGGGCGGGTGTATCGTCCGCCGCCTGATGGAACCCGGGCCCAGCGCGACGGTCGACGCCGCCGCCCCACTCCCCGTCCCGAGCCGCGCCGAACGCCGTGCCGCCGCGCAGGCCGCCGAATGCGCCGCCACCGCCGCGCTGACGACGCTCGGCCAGAAGTGGGTGCTCCGCATCGTGCGCGAGCTCGGCGCCACGTCGCGCCGCTTCTGCGAGCTCCAGGACGCGCTCGGCGGCGCCAACTCGGCCACCCTCTCACAGCGGCTCAAGCTGCTCGAGGACGAGGGCCTCGTCGACCGCCGGGTGGTGGCGAGCACCCCGCCGTGGGTCGAGTACAGCCTGACCCGCAAGGGCGCCGAGCTGCGTGGTGCGATCGCCGGCATCGACGCCTGGGCGGAGCGCTGGGCACGCGACTCGTAGGACCGGCGCGCGCAGGGCGATGAGCCATCCCGTGGCCGAGGAGCGGCCGGTCGCGCACGGCGACGCGCTCAACGCGCTGCGTGCGGCGGTGGCCGAGGCGGAGACGCCCGAGGCGGCCGCCCAGCGCGCGGTCGAGGTCCTCCACGACCGCTTCGCGCACTACGACTGGATCGGCATCTACTGGGTCGACGGGAGCGGCCGCGAGCTGCACCTCGGACCGTGGACCGGGCCGGAGGCAACGGAACACACCGTCATCCCGATCGGGGTGGGGATCTGCGGCGCGGCCGCGGCGTCGGGGCGCACCGAGATCGTGGACGACGTGAGCGCCGATCCGCGCTACCTCGCCTGCTTCACGACGACGCGCAGCGAGATCGTGGTCCCGATCTTCGACGGAGCCGATGTCATCGGCGAGATCGACATCGACGGCTCCGACCTCGCCGCCTACGACGAGACCGATGCCCGCTTCCTCGAGGAGGTCGCCGCCCTGCTCGCTCCGCTGCGACCCGACGGCATCCGCGCCTCGTAACCCGGATCGTACGAGCGGAGCGATGGAACCTGTGCCACGCGGCCGCTTCGAGGAGATCTACGACGCGCACGTGGTGCCGATCTATCGGTACATCTATGCCCGCGTCGGCAATCGCCCGGATGCCGAGGACCTCACCGCGCAGGTCTTCACGCGTGCGGTCGAGCAGCTCGACGTGACGCGCGAGCCGGGCCAGATCGCCTCGTGGCTGTACCGCGTCAGCCAGAACGCGATCGCCGACCACTGGCGCGCCTTCTACCGGCTGCCGCTCGTCACCGAGGCGCAGCTGGCGCCGGGCTGGGAGCCGGTGGCCGCGGTCGAGCAGCCGCCGAAGCGCGGCGACGACCCCTCGACCACGCGCGTCGAGGCCGTCCTGCGCCGCCTGCCGGAGCAGTATCGGCGCGTGCTCGAGCTCCGCTTCCTCCAGCGCCTCAGCGTGGCCGAGACGGCGCGCGAGATGGGGGTGAGCCATGGCAACGCGAAGGTGCTGCAGTACCGGGCGCTCCGCAAGGCCGCGCTCCTCGGAGACGGGTCCGATGGCTGACGAGCGCGACCTCCGGCCGGCGGGCGACGGCGAGGACGCGGCCGCCGAGCGCTTCGAGCGCTACCTCGAGGCGGTGCTCAGCGACGGGCGCCCATCGCCGGACGACGTCACCGAGGGCGACGAGGCGGAGATGGCTCGCCTGGCGGCCGAGCTGCATGCCGCCACCGACCCCGACACGGGGACCCCGGACGGTGCGTTCGTCGAGCAGCTGCGGCTGCGGATGCGGCACGCGGATGCCGGCATCGCGGCCGTGCGCGAGCCGCTCCCGTACCGGCCGGGGATCGCCGATCCCGGCCCCGCCGGTCGGATTCGGCTCACCCGCCGACAGCTGCTCGGCGGCGGCCTCGTGGCGGGAGCGGGCATCGCCGCCGGTGCCGTCGGCGCCAGCATCCTGCGTCCGGTCTCGAACGGTGGCGGCTCGTTCACCGGCGGCAACGAGCTCGTCGGCGACAACGGCTTCTGGGCGCCGGTCGCGGCCCTGACGGACGTGCCGCCGGGCAGCGCGGTGCGCTTCTCGACCGCGGCCTTCGACGGCTTTGTCGTCAACGACGGCGGCGAGATCCGCGCCCTCTCCGCGATCTGCACCCACATGGGCTGCGCGCTGCACTTCCGTCCGGAGTGGCGGGACCTCCGCTGCGCCTGCCACGCGGCGAGCTTCGACCTCACCGGCGCGCTCGCGAACGGGCGCGACCGGTGGCGAGCGACGGGCGGCTATCGCGGCGACGCGCACGCCTACCCGGTCGCGCTCCCCGCGCTTGCGCGGCCGCGGGTGAAGGTGCAGGACGGACAGGTCCTCGTCTGGACCGTCCAGGTCTGACCGATCGCGTCGCGCCTACGGCGTGACGATCGACACCACGTAGCTGATCAGGTACGGCACCACGAGGATGACGACCACGACCGCCAGCGCCAGGCCGATGTAGGCGAACCAGGTCAGGTCCGGCGGGCCGGGACGGACCGGCGGCGGATTAAGGCGGCGGGCCAGGTGGCTGGGGCGGTGCGGCTTGGCATGCTCGTACTTCGTGGGCCGTGCGCTGGGGAGACGAAGCGAGGGCATGCGCTATCCGTCGACCTCGGGATGGCCGTGCGCCACGGATTCGACGAGCGCACGCAACCGGCGGAGGCGCGGCTGGCGGTCGCCGACGTAGCGCTCGATCGCGGCCATGATGTGCTCCGGCCCGAGGTGCGCCTCGTCGATCACCTCCTCGACCGTCCCGCCGGTGCGCCATCGGTCGTCCCAGTCGGACGAGAGCGAGTACTCCTCGGCGATCGGGCCGTCGACCCAGTCGCGCATGAGCTTGTAGGCACGGTTCGTGATCGCCATGCCGTCCCAGCGATCGGCTTCCGAGCACAGCTCGTCGCGGTAAGCGGCGTCCTGCCGGCGGAACAGCTGCGGACTGATGGCGGCAACGATCCGCACGTTCCAGCCTCGCCGCTCGATCTCGGGCAGCATCTTCACCACGTTGGCGGTCGACATCGTGCCTTGCACATAGATCGTCCCGGCACACGGCTCGCCGGGGGTCGCGCGACGCAGGAAGTAGGCGCCCCGCGCCGCCTCGAAATGCGAGTCCATGCCGAGCGCGGCCCGGTCGGGAATCTCGACGGACGGGCGGGTGAGGTGGAGCGCCACGATCGGCACGTCGGTGGCGAGGGCGGCGGCGAGGACGACCGGCACCTCGTTGTGCTCCCACGGGTGCAGATCGATGACGTGGCCCTCGGGGAACAGCTGGGTGACGCCGGTCGAGAAGATCCCGAAGTGGGTGCGCGAGTCCTCGGCCGTCTCCGGCCCGGAGTGGCCGGCGACCCACAGGACCTTGCCGACCTTCAGGTTGGCATCCTGGGCCAGCTGGCTGAACAGCCGCATCGGCCCGTACTTGAGATAGCTGAAGGAGCCGTAGGTCGAGCACGCCGCCCAGAAGCCGTTGAAGGCCGTGAACGGATCGTCGGCCAAGTTCACGGTGGCGATGCCGACGCTGATGCCGGCGTTCGTGAACTCGGTGATCTCCTGCGGCAGCAGCGTGCCGCGCGGGTTCGTGTCGCGGTTGTACCAGCCCCAGCCGGGGAGGTCCTCGAAGTCCTTGCTGAAGCCGGCGATGTTCGTCGACTCGGCCAGGTCCGCGGAGCAGGCGATGAACAGCGGCCGGTCGTACGCCGCCTTCGCGGTCGCGTTGACCCAGGCGCCCCACGTCGCCAGCGCGGCGCGGTTCGGCGCCTTCTCGCCGGGCTGCTTCCACATCGATGCCGGGTAGGCGGTGACATCGGTGAAGCGCGTGTCGGAGAAGATCTCCGCCCCGTGCCCGCCCAGCGTGAACCCGTCGGCGTGCTCGGGCACCGAGGCGGCGAGCTCGGCGAGCCGATCCGTGATCGCGTCGACCACGTCGGTCCGGGCGCGCAGCACGCCCATCGCGACCTCGAAGTTGCGCCGCGCCTGCGCGTCGCGCGCCGCGGCATCGGTCGGCGCGGCCTCGTCGACGCCCTCGTAGGTGACGCCATGGCGCTCCATGAACTCGTGCCGCACGGCCCAGAACTCCGGTGAGTTCATCGCGTGCGGCGAGCCGTGGCTCTTGTTGTCGTACTTCCCGTAGCCACGTCCCTTGCGCGTCTTGAACCAGGCCATCGACGGGACGCGATCCGGGTTCTCCCCGCGCGCCGCCTCGAGCACGGCGCGCGTCACCGGGTCCCACTCGGAGCCGTGCTCGGTGCCGTTCACCCGCCAGCCATATGGGATGAACCAGTCGGGCGGCGTGCCGTGCACGACCTCGTGGATCGCCACGTCGTCGATCCCGTAGTCGTTCCAGTCCACGAGGAAGACGAGGTTGTCGAGGCCGAGGCCCCAGGCGCTGTTCCGCGTCTCGTGGCTCGCGCCGGGGGTGAGGCCGCCCTCGCCCTCCACCACGAAGACCTTGACCTCCCCGGCCCCGGCGAGCTTGAGTGCGACGGCCTCGCCGGCGGCGGGCGGCATGCCATGGCCGGACGGCCCGGTGTTGAACTTGAGGAAGAGGGTCTTGCCCTCCATCTCGGCGTGACCGGGCAGGCCACCACGGCGGCGGAGCATGAGGAGGTCTTCCCAGGTCACCGCCCAGCGGCCGTCGTCGAGCAGCGCGAACCGCTCGTCGCCAGTGCGGGCGTGACGCGCGCGCAGCGTCTCGTTGAGCACCGCGAGGGTCGTGTACACGAGCGGCACCGTGTGCCCGGCCGACAGGACGAAGCGGTCTCCGAAGGGCAGCCACGGACGGCGGATGTCCCAGCGCATGGCGCCGGAGAGGAGCAGGGACAGGAACAGGTGGACCTTCGAGCGAGAGCCTCCGGGATGGCCGGACTGCCGGTAGTTCAGCGTCAGGTCGATCGCCTCGTCGATGATCTCCTTGACGAGCTCCCAGTCGTCGAACGACCCGCTCGCGCGCCCGTGAAGCTCGTCGACGCTCTCGCCGGCGGATCGCGTGGCGGTCACGCGCCCACCGACGCCGCGGTCGCCGGATGGCCGGTGCGCTCGAGCTTGGCGAGCGAGGTTGCCACGCGCTCGAGGGCGAGCGACAGGTTCTCGCGCGAGTTCGCGTAGCTGAAGCGCAGATAGCCCTCGCCGTGCTTCCCGAACGCGGTGCCTGCCAGGCCGCAGACGCCCGCGTCGTAGAGGAGGTGATCCGCCACCTCGGCGGAGGTGCGGCCGAAGGCGGTCACGTTCGGGAACGCGTAGAACGCACCGTGCGGCATCGCGCACGTGACGCCGTCGATGGCGTTGAGGCCGTCGATCATGAGCGAGCGACGGGCGATGAACTCCGCCCGGTAGGCATCGGCCTCCGCCTGGGAGCCGGTGAGGGCCTCGACCGCGCCGAACTGGGCGAAGGCGTTCGTGCACGACACGCTGTTGATGACGAGGCGGCTGAATGCCGGCGCGAGCCACGGCGGCACGATCCCGTAGCCGAGCCGCCAGCCGGTCATGGCGTACGTCTTCGAGAAGCCGTCGAGCGTGATCGTGCGCTCCGCCATGCCCGGCAGCGTGGCGATGCTGAGCGGCGTGCCCTCGTACTGGAGGCGGCCGTAGATCTCGTCGGCGAGGACGACGAGATCGCGCTCGACCGCGATCTCGGCGATGCGGCGCACATCGGCCTCGGTCAGGATCGAGCCGGTCGGGTTGTGCGGGGAGTTGATGACGATGAGCCGCGTGCGATCGGTGACGAGCGACGCCACCTCGTCGACGTCCATCCGGAAGTCGTTCGCCTCGCGCAGCGGGGCCGGCACCGGGCGCCCGCCGACGAAGGCCGCCATCGACTCGTAGATCGGGAAGCCGGGGTTGGGGTAGATGACCTCGTCACCCTCGTTCACGAGGGCGAGCATCGCGTAGAACATGATCGGCTTCGCGCCCGGCGTGACGACAACCTGCTCGGGCGACGCGGCGATGCCCTTGTGAGCGCGGACCTCGTCGACGATCGCCTCGCGCAGCGGCGCGATCCCGATGGCCGCGGTGTAGTGGGTGGCACCCTCGTCGAGCAGCGCCCGCGCGGCCGCCTCGCTCACGTGGCGGGGAGTGTCGAAGTCCGGCTCGCCGATCTCGAGGTGGATGACGTCGCGGCCGGTCGCCTCGAGCGCGCGGGCTCGGGCCGCCGCCTCGAATGCGGTCTCGGTCCCGATCCGCTCCATGCGGGTGGCAAGGTTCACGTGCGTCCCTCGGCTGCGGGTGGTCGGTCGTGCTCGGTCGCTCGCGGGCCATCAGTGTACCGATCGAGCCCGCTCGGCGGCATCCCGGTGACGCCCGGCCATGACCTCCGGGTGGTTGCGATCGCAAGCACCACCGCTGATATACTTCGGCGCAGCGTACCCCTCACCGATCCGCGCCAGAGCGCGGGAAGGAGACCTCCGAACTCATGACGATGTCCGAGACCCCCCGCGAGACGATTGCGCCGCCTCCGGCTCCCGCCTCCCCCACGCTGGTCACCGTGACCGATGCCGCCGCGGCGAAGGTGCTCGAGCTCCGCTCGCGCGAGGGCAAGGCCGATGCGCGCCTCCGCCTGTTCGTGAAGAGCGGTGGCTGCTCCGGCTTCAGCTACGGCCTCGCCTTCGACGATCGCCTGGCCGATGACGACAAGGTCGAGGACCACGACGGCGTGCCGGTCGTGATCGACGCGTTCAGCGCGCAGTACGTTGACGGTGCCGAGATCGACTACGTCGACTCGCTCATGGGCTCCGGCTTCGCGATCAACAACCCGAACGCGGTCAGCAGCTGCGCCTGCGGCTCCTCGTTCAACACCGATGGGTCGCCCGGCAAGGCCGGCGGCTGCGCGCATTAGGGAGATCCCCCGCGGCCGTCACCGGCCGCTCGATCGCCGCCCAAACGCCTCGGCCCACCGGCCGGGGCGTTTTGCTGCGGTAACATGCTTGCGTGAGTAGCACGTTACGGGCCGCCGGCGCCACGGACGCGGAGGCGATCCGGCGGACGTTCGCCCGGGCGTGGGGTGAGATCGGTGCCAGCTGGGGCGTCGCTCCCTCGACCGCCACCGTCCAGGGCTACCTCCTTGCGCACGGCGGCCCGCTGACCGAGCCGGAGCTGCGACATGCCCTGGAGATCAGCCATCGGGCCGCCAGCCTCGCGCTCGCGCAATGCGAGGAGTGGGGCCTCATCGAGCGCGCGGAGGGGCCGCGCCGCTCCGGGCACCGCGGTCCGGCGGCGGTGGCGTGGACGATGATCGGCGACCACTGGGAGTGGTTCCGCCGCGTCGCGCAGGCGCGCCGCATCCGCGAGACGGCACCCGTCGTGCCGATCATCGAGCGCTGCGTTGCGCTTGCCGCGGCCGAGCCCGGCGACCCGGAGCTCGCGGACCTGCGCGAGCGGCTCGCGGGCCTGCTGGAGTTCGTGCGCAGCTTCGACCGCGGCGTGGCGATGGTCGTGTCGGGGCCGCCATCGTCGATCGAGCGCCTGTTCGCCACGATCGACCACCTCGACGACGCCACCGGCCAGCGGCTCTGGAACCTCGTGAACGAGCTGACCACCGACGAGATGACCCGCGCGCTCGAGGCGCTCGCCAACCTGCCGCCGAGCGCCACGCGGCGCCTCATCGGCCTCGCCGACCAGCCGGTCCTGCGGAAGCTCCTGGGCTTGTAAGGGGGCCGCTACTCCCCGGAGCCGTCGTCCTCGAACACCGATGCACCGGCCGTGACGCCCGCCGCCGCCCCGCCGCCGAGCGCGGCCGGCAGCGGCCGCGGCAGCGCGACCCGGGTCACGAAGCGCTCCACCAGCGCGCGCGTGCCGGCGATCTGGAGTGCGTCGAAGAGCTGCCCGAACTTCGCCCCCAGGTGGCCGCCGATCGCCTCCTGGTCGGCGGCAGGGAGCTCCCAGAGCCGGCGCTTGAACGGCCCGATCGCCTTCTTGCGGGTCTTGTAGAGGAACTGCTCCTCCGTCTCCCCGTCCTTGCGCTCGTCGGCGCAGTTCGCCACGCACCAGGCCATCATCTCGGCGTGGAGGTCGGCCGGCAGCCCGCCGCCGTCGTAGAGGATGTTCTGGAAGCCGGTCGCGAGGTGGATCTCCGCTGTCCCGTTGGCCGGGAAGTGGCCGAACGCCTCCTCGGGCAGCGTCGACGCCCCGTGCTGGACGCAGCCGGCGAGCCCGTACTCGTCGCGGGCCACGGTCGACAGGCGGCGCATCGTGTCGAAGTCGATCTTGACCTGCGCGATGCTGCCGTCGGGGAGCGGCACTCCACCGTGCGAGGTGCCGGTCTGGATGCTCACCTTGCTGACCTGCGCCATATCGTCGTCGCCCATCGCGGCGAGCTCGTTGCGGTAGGTGCCGAGATAGGCGCGCAGCTCGGCCTCGGTGGAGTTGCTCTTCCCCACCTCGCCGATCTCGCCGCCGATGCTCACCGTCACCCCGGTGGGCTGGATGATGCGGATCAGGCGCGTGAGCTCGGCGGTGTTCTGGGCGTTGACCCGCTGCTGCTCCTCGACGCTCGGCTGCGACAGGTCGACGAGGGTGGAGCTGTCGATGTCGATGTTCAGGAAGCCCGCCGCGATCGCCTCCCGGGTCAGGTCCTTGATCCCCTCCATCTCCGGTCCCGGATCGACCTTCCATTTCGTGGCGTTGAACTGGAAGTGATCGCCCTGGAGGAAGACCGGGCTGGACCAGCCCTCGCGCAGCGCCGCGGCCAGGATGACCGCGGTGTACTCCGCGGGCCGCTGGTCGGTGTAGGCCATCTCGCTCTTCGCGATCTCGAACACGACCGTCGCCGCGTCCCGCTCCAGCGCGGCGCGGAACGCCTGGCGGGCGGTGAGATACGTGGCGGCCCGGACGTTGACGGCCGGCACGGTGAACGCGGTCGGCGGGAAGTCGCCCCGGCCGCGGGCCTGATACAGCTCGTGGATCGAGGCGGAGCCGCAGCCGAGCGCCTGCGACGCGCTCCACAGGACCCAGCGCACCGCGTCGCGCTGCGCCGCGTCCTCGTTGAAGACTGCCTCGAAGGCCAGGTCATCGACGAGGTCCGACCGGAACCGATCCGCATCGGTCACGGCCAATCGGTCGCCGTCGATGCTGGCGATGCCATCGAGGCGCGCGCGAAGGTCGAAGCTCATCGGTCCATGCTAGCGGAGGGCCGACAGCGTGGTGAAGGTGAACAGCGGGACGACCGCCAGGCCGACGACCGCGGCGAGAAGGTACCAGTCGCGCACCGCCCGCGCGTCGGCCACGCCGCGGCTGCGCAGGCCGATCACCCACCAACGAACCGCGGACAGGGCGGCGACATAGAGTATGGCGCTGACCGCGACGACGCCGATCACGAACGGTCGCACCCGGTCACAGTCGCCGAAGGCCAGCGGGCCGCCGCGCGGGCACGGCGCCGCAAGCTCGACCGCGATGAGGAGCCCGGCGGCGGCGATGATGGCCGCCGACCAGGCGATGTGCGCGGCCAGGCCGCGCGTCGAGGGCGTCAGCCCGGAAGGTAGGCCGCGCTCGCCGAGGCCGCCTCGTTCGCCTCGCGCTCGACGACGCGCCGGTACTCGAGCCACAGGTAGACGAGCGCCGCCGCCCCCATCCCCGCGCCGATCGCGCCGAGCGCGAGCGCCTGCAACGGGAACGGGTTCTGGCCGGTGGCCGGCACGAACGTCCCGCCGCCAAGGTTGAAGAGCAGGAGCGGGATGAGGAGGAGGAGCACGAACAGCAGCTGCGCGAAGTCGAGGATTCGGATGAGGCTCCAGGCGAAGCCGGATCGGCCGCGAGCGGCCTGCGTCCAGAGGGCGAAGATGATGAGCACGATGAGGTTGGTGCCGCCGACCACGTTGGCAACGAGGAAGCCCACGTCGTCGCTGAACTTGAAGAGGTACTGCGTCATCAGGTAGTAGACGTAGTTCGGGATGTAGGTGATCAGGAAGTACACGTAGATGAAGAGCGGCACGCCCTTCAGCAGCGCGACGAGCCACGTCTCCTCGCCATAGAGGAGCCAGCTCATGAAATCGTCGACCGTCCCGATGAGGCCGGCCAGCCCGCGCCGCCGCCGCGGGCGGTAGTGCGCCACGGTCATGAGCCGTGCTTCCCTTCGAGCAGGAAGGTGATGAGCGCCTGGAGCGCGTCGTCGGGCACCGTCGCCGCGTCGTGGGCCGGCATCGTCGTCGGCGCGCCGCCGTTGTAGTTCGTGCTGGAGTCGCGGATCCACTTCTCGAGGAACGCGCGCGGGTCGGCGGCGTAATCGGTCTTCATCTGGTCGAGCCCGGACGGCGGCACGGGAAGGTCGGTGACGAGCGCCGAGCCGATGCCCTGGATGTTCGGGAACTGG
This sequence comes from uncultured Chloroflexia bacterium, assembly GCA_963825905.1. GTDB lineage: Bacteria > Chloroflexota > Limnocylindria > QHBO01 > QHBO01 > JAICQM01. The sequence continues at coordinate 210,861 of CAWGUL010000003.1, forward strand.
CCGGGCACGCCGGCGAGATCGGCCCCGTGGCACGCGCCGCAGCCCGCGCTGGTGTAGACCTGCGCGCCCGCCTCGACGGTGTTCTCCACCGGCGCCTGCGAGGCGGTTGCGGCCTCCTGTGCCCACGAGGTCACCAGGGCGGTGAGCGCGTCGACCTGCTGGACGGTCAGGGGCCCGCCCGCCTCGGTCGACCAGGCCGGCATCGGCGAGTTCGGATTGCCGGACACGACGATGCCGCCGTAGCTGATGACGAGGTGCACGTAGTTCGGGTTGATGGCCAGGCGCTGCGCGACGCGCGGCCCATGGAGGTTCGGACCCTGGACCGGCGCGTCGGGGCCGCCGCCCTTGCCCTCCGGTCCGTGGCACTGGGCGCAGTTTGCGGTCACCGGGTTCGCGGCCGTGGGCGGCCCGAAGACCTCCTTCGCGTACGCGAGCTGCTCCTCCTTCGCCGACTCGGCCGCGGTCGCGCGGCGGCCGGAGTCGGTGAACCAGTAGAACATCGTGAACAGGGCCAGCGCCGTGACGATGACCACGCCGAGGGTCTTCAGTCGCATCGCGTCAGACGCCCGTGCAGTGCTGGAGGCTGGTGGCCGTGCGGTCGTCGAACGTCACCGTGCCCACCGGCGGGCCGGTGATGATCTGGCTCGTGTCGACGACGTACTTGCCGGCCGAGTCGACGGTGACGTTGAAGCCGTCCATGCCGCGCGGGGCGGGACCGTCGCGCTTCTCGCCGAGCACGGTGTACTTGCTGCCGTGGCACAGGCACTCGAACCAGTCGCTCTTGTCGCACAGGTTCGGGATCTGGCACCCCAGGTGCGGGCACTTGCGGTACAGCGCGAGCACGGACCGATCCGTGCGGTTGGCGTTCGGGTCGAGCTTCGTCCCCGGATCCGCGACGTCCGGGGTCTGGCCCTGCACGAGCGCCTTCGCGGCCGGCACGTTGACGATGAAGAGGCGCGCCGGGTTGTAGACGTACGGCGTGCCCTTCGCCCACTCGGGGAACTTGCCGACGATGTCGGCCGCGGTGCCGATGTTGATCTGGCCGCCGAGGCCGCCCTGGATGTTCGGCCACAGGAAGGCGAGCGAGCCACCGATGAACTCGAGGCTGAGCAGGCCGACGCCGAGCCCGACCATGCGACGCATGAACGACCGCCGGCTCATCTCTCCGACGCGGGGCCCGTGGACCTCGCCGTAGGTGGGGGGCTGACCGGTCATAGGCTGAAGAAGATCCCCTGCCACGGCCACACCCAGTTCCAGCCGGGGCCGCGGAAGAACGAGCCGATGAGGGTGACGATGATCCCGCCGATCATCAGGCACAGGAAGAAGACCCAGATGAGCTTCCGGTCCCGCGCCGCCTTGTACGGCGAGCGATCGATGAACGGGATGAGCGCCAGGCCGACGAGGTAGACGCCCGGCACGAGGACGCCGGCGACGGTGGCGTTGAAGTAGCTCAGGATCTCCTGGAGGCCGAGGAAGTACCACGGTGCCTTCGCGACGTGCGGCGTCGCGCCCGCGTTCGCCATCTCCTCCAGCGGCGCATTGATGAAGAACGAGGTCACCACGAGGAGGCCGCTCAGCAGCATCGCCATGAGGAACTCGGCACGCAGGAGGTGCGGCCAGGTGAGGACCGTCTCGTCGGGGCGCTTGTCGACGCGGACCATCGACTCCTGGCGCACGTAGGCGAGAAGCCGGAAGCGCTCCGTGCCGGGCACCCCGGGCGGGCCCGGCAGCTTGGGTCCGCCGCCGCGCTCGACGGCGGGCACGCGCGGCGCCTGGGTCGGCGCGTTCTTGTCGGCCGTGGCGTTCGGCCGCTTCTCGATCGTCATCGGTCCTGCCTCACACCGGGCCGCTGATGCCGCCGTCCTTCCTGATCCGCCAGAAGTGGACGATCATGAAGATCGCCGCCACGAGCGGCAGGAAGATGACGTGGAAGACGTAGAACCGCAGCAGCGTGTTCTGCCCGACCTCGATGCCGCCGAGCAGGAAGAAGCCGGTCTCGCTGCCGATGAGCGGCGCGTACTGCGCCATCTGGGTGCCGACCGTGATTGCCCAGAACGCGATCTGGTCCCACGGCAGCAGGTAGCCGGTGAAGCTGAGGCCGAGGGTCAGGAAGAGGAGCACGACCCCGACCACCCAGTTGAACTCGCGCGGTGGCTTGTACGCCCCGTGGTAGAAGACGCGGACCATGTGGAGGAAGACGGTCAGCACCATCAGGTGCGCTGCCCAGCGGTGCATGTTCCGCACGAGCTGCCCGAAGGCGACGCTGTTCTCGATCGTCGCCATGTCCTGGTAGGCGCGGCCCACCGACGGGACGTAGAAGAACATGAGGTAGAGCCCGGTGACCGTCAGGGCGAGGAACATGAAGAAGCTGATCCCGCCGAGGCAGAACGTGTACGTGTAGCGCACGGCGTGCTTCTTCACTCGCACCGGGTGAAGGTGCAGGAAGACGTTGTTCATCACCGCCAGCGCGCGGGTGCGGCTGGTGGTGGGATAGGGCTGACGGAACAGCGCGCGCCAGGCCTGCGAGTTCTTGATGTAGCGGACGACGGGGTTGCCGCCCTCGTTCATCGTCATCGGCGCACCGCCGGTCCCGCCTGCTGACCGATCTGACCCAGGACGTTGTCCTTGTAGCTTTCCAACAGCACCTTCCCGTCAGGCGTGAAGCGTTCGAGCTCCAGGCGGTCCATCGTGATGCAGTTCGTGGGGCACCGCTCGACGCAGAGGTTGCACCGGATGCAGCGCTCCTCGTCGATGATCATGGCGATCCCGCGGGGCCACGACTGGAAGAGCTCGACCTCCGGATCGTCACCGCCGACCTGCGCCTTGTCGACCATGTAGATGACGCCCTCGGGGCAGACGTCGGCGCAGAGCCCGCACAGGATACAGCGCGGGCCGTCGATGTTGATGTTGTGGTTGCACTGGAGGCAGCGGCTGCCCTCGGCCACCGCGCTGCGCGTGTCGAAGCCCACCTCGACGAGGCTCGTGAAGTCACGCCGCAGCTCCGGCGGCGCCATCGGGATCTCCTGGCGGTGGATCGCCTCGTAGCCCCACGGCATGTCGTGCTCGAGCGCCTGGGTGATCGTGGCGCGGTTGATGACCGGCAGCTCCTCGAGTTCCTCGCCGCGCACGCCGGCGAGCCAGCGGTCGACGGCCCGCGCGCAGCGGCGGCCCAGGCCGGCCGCCTCGATGATCGTCGCCGGCCCGGTGACGAAGTCGCCGACCGCGAAGATCCCGTCCGCGCTGGTCGCGAACGTGTCCGCGTTGATCGTGATCTTGCCCTTCTCGAAGCTGAAGTCGACGCTGTTGTAGGGCGTGCCGTCGGGGCGCTTCGGGGTGGTGCCGTTGAGCGGCTGCGTCCGCCATGACGAGGTGGAACCGCCCTCCACCACGGCGCGCGAGTCGGTCACGCCCAGGTGCCGGTTCAGCTTCGCCCCGAAGTTGCCGAGCACGTTGTTGTCGGCCGCCTGGCTGGTGCACGGGATGACCATGTCGCAGGGGATGACGAACGCGCTGCCGGGGATCGGCTCCGAGCTGCGGCGCCCGGTGGCGTCGGGCGGGCCGAGGCGGGTGCGCTCGAAGACCATGCCGGTGACCTTGCCCTTCGCGTCGGCCTGGACCTCGACCGGGCTGGCGAAGAACTCGAATCGCACGCCCTCGAATCGCGTCTCGTGCTGCTCCTCCTCGTCGACCACCATCTCCTCCGGGCCGCGGCGGTAGGCGATCGTGGAGGTCTTTGCCCCGAGCCGCAGGGCGGTCCGCGACGAGTCCATCGCGGTATAGCCGCCACCGATGACGACGACGTGCTCGCCGACCCACTGCTCCTGGCCGAGGTTGGCGCGCTTCAGGAAGTCGACGCCGTAGATGACGCCGTCAGTCTCCTCGCCGGGGACGTTCATGGCCACCGGGAACATGCAGCCGGTGGCGACGACGACCGCGTCGTGGCGCTCGCGCAGCTGGTCGATCGTGATGTCGCGCCCGATCTCGACGTTGTAGTGGAACTCGACCCCGTGGCGGGCGACGTACGTGACGTCGAGCTCGATGACGTCGCGCGGGAGGCGGAACGCCGGCACCCCGATGAGGGTCGTGCCGCCGCCCGACGGCAGCGCCTCGTAGACGTGCACCTCGTGGCCGTCGGTGGCGAGATCCTTCGCCGCCGCCAGGCCCGCAGGCCCGGCGCCGATGACCGCGACGCTCTTCCCGGTTGCGGGTCCCACGCTGATCGTGTCCGGCATGTTGTTGCCGTAGTGCCAGTCCACGAGGAAGCGCTTCATGGCGCGGATGGCGAGCGGCTTGTCGATGTCCGCCCGACGGCACGCCTTCTCGCACGGGGCGCTGCAGACGTAGCCGCAGATGGCCGCGACCGGGTTCGGGTCGCGCGCCAGGATGTAGCCCTCCTCGAACCGCCCTTCGGCGGCGAGCATCAGGTAGCCGCGGCAGTTCGTGTTGACCGGGCAGCCTTCCTGGCACTCGATGTTGCACTGCAACCAGTCCACGCCCACCTCGGCGGTCTGGAAGCGGAGCGGGATCGCGTTGTCACTGATCATTCGGACATTCGAGCGGCGGATCGCCTGCGGTTTCCGGCGGAGGCCAACGTGGAGCACGACCTTGTCGGGGCGAACGAGCGGCAGACCGATGCTACCCGCCGCGGTGCCACGTCCGCAAGGCCGGGTGCCGCCGGGCCGCTCACCCGCCGTTGAAGAAGCGTGCCATCACCTGCCGGACGAGCGGTGCCGAGTCCGAACCGCCGGTGCCAAGCGGGACGTACAGGAGGATCGTGGCGACGGCGATGCGCGGGTTCACGGCCGGCGCGAAGGCGGGGAACAGCGCGTGCGGGTCGGGCGTCCCCGTCTCGGCGGTGCCGCTCTTGCCGGCCACCTGGAGGCCGAAGCCGGCGAAGGCGGCGGTGCCGGTCCCGTACGGCAGGTTGACGACCGCCTCGAGCGCCTGGGTGATGTAGCCGAGCTGCGCGGGGGTGAGGCTGATCCGGCGCGTCACCTTCGGCTCGTTGCGCTCCACGACGCGCCCGTTGGGGAGGGTGGCGGTGGCGACGATGCGCGGTGTCCAGAGCGTGCCGCCGTTGCCGATCGCGGCGTAGGCGCTGGCGAGCTGCAGCATCGTGCCGGCATACGAGCCCTGGCCGATCGCGAGCTGGACCTGGTCGAAGCCGTTGTACTCGTGGATCGTCCCGTCGCCGCGCGGGTGCTTCGCGAAATAGGCGGCGTTCGGGAGGATCCCCGACTCCTCGACGAGGTGCCGGATGCCGGTGAACTGGCCGAAGCCGAACTCCCCGACCAGGTCGGTCAGCGCCGTCGGGGACTGGTCGAAGACCCGGATCGAGAGCGGCATGTAGGTCGTGTTGCAGCTGAAGGCCATGGCCTGGAGCAGCGAGACGTTGTTGCCGAGGGTGTGGTCCTTGTAGTTGTGGAACGTGAAGCCGTTGTAGCTCCACGTGCCCGGGCACGAGACCCGCGTGCCCGGGCCGGCGACGCCGGTCTTCAGTGCCGCCGCCGAGCGTGAAGGGCTTGAACGACGAGCCGGACGGGTACGCGCCCAGGACGGCCTTGTCGACGATCGCGGCAGCGGTCGGAGTGGCGAGCGCCACGCCGCCGAGCGTGCTGCCGCGGGTCATCGCGTTCGGGTTGAAGGCGGGGGCCGATGCGAGCGCCCACACCTCGCCGCTGCGCGGGTCGACGACGGCGGTGGCGCCGTTGTTGTGGCCGGCGAGGCCCCGCTCGGCCGTCGCCTGCAGGCCGGGCCGCAGCGTGATCGCGAGCTCGGCGCCCGGCACGGCGTCGGTGTGGAGCACCGTCGACCGGCGGCCCGCTCGCCGCCACCGCCGACAGCGTCCAGCCGGGCGTGCCGCGCAGCAGGTCCTCGGCTCCATACTCGAGCCCGGAGCGGCCCGACGACATCACCGGCCAGGTAGCCTTTGGCGGCGAGCTTCGCGAGGTCGTCCTTCGTCACCGGGCTGACGTAGCCGATCGCCTGGCCGGCGAGCCACTCCTGCGGGTAGCTGCGCACGCCGTCGATGTCGGTCGCCCAGACCGTGCCATCGGTCCCGACGATCCGTCCGCGGGCGGGGAGGTCGCGCTTCACGGCGAGGGTCCCCGAGGCGCCGAGCTCCCTGAACAGGAGCGTCGGGCTCCAGCGGAGCTGCCAGCCATCCGCCCCGCGGGTCAGGAGGGCGGTCCGGTCGAGCCGCACGATTCCGAAGCGGTCCGTCGTCAGGCGGGCCGCGAACGGGACGGCGAGCGCTGGCCGCGGGCCGTCGAGGATGGTCGTCGTGTCGACCGGGCGGCGCACTGGGGATCGGGCCGGACGCATGCGGTGCCGGCGAGGAGGCGGCAGGAGGCGGCAGGTCGGGCGGGCGCGGTGCCGCCGCCAGGGCAGCCGCGATAGGGACGCCCGATCTGCATGTCGGCCGCGGTGACCCGCGCCAGGTCGTGGAGCGACCGGTACAGGGCCGTGAAGGCGGCGACCGGATACGCCTCGCGATCCGCCGGCGCGACGAGCGCGTACATGGCGGCGTAGTCGCCGGCCGCCCAGGCGCCGAGGAAGCGGTCGACGACGGCGCGCCCGTCCTCGATCGACGGGACCGGCGCGGTCGTCGGATACGGCGTCGGCTCGGGCGCCGACGGCCCGCAGGCGGCGAGGAGGAAGCGCCACCGCGAGGAGGCCGATGGTCGCGCGGCGGGCGGCGCCGGTGGCGTCCCCGTCATCGCGCCAGCATCACCCGGCGGAATCCCTCGGCGGCCGGGTAGCCGGCACGCTCGCCGAGCTCCTCGGCCTGGCGGCGCACCCAGCGCGCCGTCTCGTCGAAGTTGTGGAACTGGCTGGCGTGGAGCGACAGGGCGTGGACCTTCGTCTCGAGGCAGTCACCGATGTCGACGATCTGGTTCGCCTCGTTCGTGCTCCACAGGAACAGCTCCGCGACCTTCCACGGCCCGAGGCCCGCGCTCCGGTGCTCCGGGAAGTTCAGCGGGTCGCGCGCGGTCGGGAAGACGGCATCGACCGTGACCTGTCCGACCGCGCGGTGGTCGGGGTGGTTCACCCACTCGTTGTTCACGAACAGCACCGTCGGGTCGTGGGTCATGACGATCTCCGGTCGCACGGCACGGATCGCGTACGCGATGCGCTCGCGCAGGGCGAGCGTCGGCTCCACCTGGCCGTCGGGCGCATCGAGGAAGTCGACGCCGGCCGCGCCGACCGCGGCGGCGGCGGCCCGTTGCTCGCGCTCCCGGATGGCGGCGAGCTGCGCCGGGTCGGTGGCCGGGTCGTCGCGATCCCTTGTCGCCGCGCGTGACGAGCAGGTAGTGGACCTCGGCACCCTCGTGGACCCAGCGAGCCACCGTGCCAGCGGCCCCGAACTCGATGTCGTCGGGATGGGCCGCCACCACCAGGACGCGTTCGGGGGTGGGCAGGCGGTCACGTGGCATGGGTCGGACGGCCATGCTACCAGCCCGGGCGGCCCGGTCGAGGACGGGGGTCCGGGCATGGCAACGCCCGCCCGAGGAATGTCGGGCGGGCGTCAGGTCGCTGTGGTGCCCCCGCAGCCGGTCAGGCTACGCGGCGACCGCTCAGCAGCTGCACGACGAGCACGATGGCCGCGATGACGAGCAGCAGGTGGATGAAGCCGCCGCCGACGCTCGTCAGGAAGCCGAGCAGCCAGAGGACGAGCAGGATGACGAGAATGGTCCAAAGCATGGGATTGAGCTCCTGTCTCAGCGATTCCCTTCGATGTGGCCCCACGGGGGCATGCACCCTTCCGCATGCCGCGTGCCAGATCGGTCGCCGAGCAAGCGATCCGTCGTCAGCGCGCCTCGCGCTCCCGGATCACCTCGGCCACGAGGAGCACCGCCGCGGCGACGAGCAGGAGGTTGACGAGGGGGTTGCGCACCAGCAGAAGCCCGGCGAGCCAGGCGACGAGGAGGACGGCGATCACGACCCAGGTCATGCGCATCAGGTCGAGATCAGCGCAACGAGGCCGAGCACGGCGCCGACGACGGCCAGACCGATGAGCGCCACCAGACGGCGAGCGCCGCGGAGCGCGGCGCGCGGTCGATCATGCGCCGACCGCGTCGAGGATCAGGCCGACGTGCTCGTCCGGCTTCACCGTGGCAGCACGTGCTCGACGCTCCCCTCCGGGCCGATGATGAAGCTCGTCCGCTCGGTCCCCATGTACTGGCGGCCACCGAACGATTTCTCGACCCACACCCCGAAGTCCTCCGCGACGTGGTGGCCCGCATCGGAGAGGAGGCGATACGGCAGCGCGTACTTGTCGCGGAACCTCACGTGGCTCTTCACGCTGTCCGGCGAGACGCCGTAAACATCGATGCCCGCGCCGATGACGGCGGTGAAGCTGTCGCGCAGGCTGCAGGCCTGCTTCGTGCAGCCGGGCGTGTCGTCCTTGGGGTAGAAGTAGAGGACGTATCGCCGGCCGAGAAGCGAGTCGCTGGACACGCTGCTGCCGTCGTCGGCGGTCATCTCGAACGGGGGACCGGATCGCCCACCTCGGGTCGGGTCATGCCGGTGAGTCTAGCCGTTCGGCCGATCCGCCTCGAGGGCGATGAGGACCGGGGCAGGTCACGTGGCACGAGCCGCCCGGCGAGGTCGTCGGCGATGAGCGCGATCGTCGCATCGTCTGCCGCCGCGAGGTCGTGGTCCGCGCCGGCGACGACCTGCCGCGACGGCGCGTTTCCGCCTGCCGTGAGCGGCCGCGATCAGGAGGGACTCGTCCGGATCGACCCACGTGTCGCCGTGCCGTGGACGATGGTCGTGCTGCGACGCACCATCGTGGCGAGCGCCTCACCGGGCGTGTCGAACAGCTCGCGCCAGCCACCGAGCGGTAGCATCGCCTCGCCATCGGCGAGCCGCAGGGCCATCGTCGCCTCGTGACGGTCGGCGCGCTCGATGAGCTCCTCCGCCGCCCGGTCGATCGCGTCGACGACCGGATGGGTGCCGCGCCCCGCACTCCCAAGCGGCGTGCGGCGCCGCGGCGGAGCAGGTCGCGGAACGATCGCGCCGGCGGTGCCACGAGCGTGAGGGCGGAGAGCACCGGGTCGCCGATGACGACTGCCATGGCCACCAGCGCCCCCTCGCCGTGACCGAGGATCCCGCACCGCCGCAGGTCGAGCTCGTCCCGGCCGCGGAGCGCGCCGATCGCGTCGCGGGCGTCGTCGATGCGGGTGAAGAGCCCGCTCTCCTCCCAGCTGCCGCCGGAAGCGCCGCAGCCGCGGGGGTCATAGCGGAACGAGGCCACGCCGCCCGCAGCCAGGGCGCGGGCGACGCGGCCGAGGAGGCCCACGGTTGGATCGGTCCGTGCGTCGAACCACCCCGGGTGGCGAACCATGTCGAATGCCGTCCCGCATCCGTGGCAGGAACGAGGGAAGGAGGAGCGCCCAGGGCACGCGATCGCCCGACCCGGGAGCGCGAGACGCCGGGTCAGGGAGGAGCAGCTCGCCGGCCAGGTTCACCTCGCCGGCGCGAAACGAGAGCTCGATCGGGTGTGCCACGCCACCGAGGGTACACTCGCCGCCACCATGGCCAGCCGCGTCCCCGCCCTCCGTTTCGACCCGCCGCCGGAGCCGGTCCCCTTCGTGCCGGACCCGGCCGCGGAGCTCCCGTCCGGGGCCGACGTGGTCGTCGTTGGGCGGGAATGCTCGGCGCCTCGGCGGCGCTGCGCCTCGCCGACGCCGGCATCGCCACTCGTGATCGAGGCGAACGCACCGGCCTTCGGGGCGTCGGGCCGGCTCGCCGGGATGGCCCTCGCCGGCTGGGCGGCCACTTCCCGCGGGTCACGCGGCTGGTCCAGGAAACGGGCGGGCGCTCGATCCTGGAGTACACGACCCGCTCGATCGCCATCCTCGCCGAGCTCGAGGAGCGGATGCCGGGCGGGATCGAGTGGGAGGGCGTCGGATCGGTCGACCTCGCCATGACCGAGGCCGAGGATGGCCATATTCGTCGCATGGCGGAGCTGCAGGCCGGCGAAGGCCTCGCATGCGGATGGTCGAGGCGGACGAGCTGGCGGATCTCGTGCCCTTCCTGGCGCCGGTGCCGCGCGCAGCGCGAAGGTCACCACCGGCGACGGCAAGGTGAACCCGTTCCGCCTCGTCTACCGCCAGCTCGAGGCCGCCCAGGCGCTCGGCGCCCGGGTGGTGACCGGCGTGCGGGTGGAGGAGCTGGTCATGCGGTCCGGTCGCGTCGCGGCGTGCGAACCTCGCATGGCATGGTCGCGGCGCCATCGGTCCTGCTGGCGACGAACGCATGGACGCCGGCACTCGTCCCGTGGTCCGTGATGCCGTGACCCCGATCCGCCAGCACATCATCGTCACCGAGCCGGTGCCGACGCTCATCGGTCCGGGGCTGGAGACGAACCAGTGCAACGGTACTGGCGTCAGATGAAGACCGGCGAGGTGCTCATCGGTGGCTTCGCGGCGGCCGACGACGCGATGGGGATCGGCACGTACGACACGACCGTGAGGCCACAGATGCCACCGCTCCTCGCGCGGCTGCTCGGCCGAGGTGCACCCCTCGATGCGAAAGCGCGCGTCATCCGCGCGTGGACCGGGCTGCTCGATTTCGCGGCGCTCGAGATCCCGATCGCAGGCCCGCTGTCTGCCGCCGACGGCACGCCGGTCCCCGGCGCCTACCTCGCCTGCGGCTCACCGGGCATGGGCTGCCCTACGCCCCGATCCTCGGCCTCCTGCTCGCCGAGCTCATGGCGGAGGGGGAGGCGCGAACGCTGTCCCTGGCGCCCTTCGACCCGCGCCGCTACGCCGGTCGCACCGTTGCCCCGACCTGGCTCGGGCCGTTCCAGGGCCACGTCCCCGCCTGAGCAGGAGGTCGCCCGCCCGCCGCCGTCAGCCGCCGAGGAGGAAGCGCCACGTCCCGAGCGCCATGCTCGCGGCCATCGCCCCGGCCCCGACGACGGCCGCCGCGAGCCACCCAGCCGACGTCCGCGAGCCGCATCCGCTGGGGACGGGCGACCGTTCGACAGGGACGGGCGCCGAGGCCGCGCGACTCCATGGCGGTCGCCATCCTCGGCCCCGACGAACCGCCCCCACGAGGAGGGCGAGAGGCGACCGCGAAGAGGCGCGCCGCACGAGCGGTGTGCCGCCGCCACCCCGCGGGCGCGCCGCGCGAGGCCGATCGTCTGCCACTCGCGGCGAGGAGCGGGACGAGTCGCATGGCGGCGAGGGTCCCGATCGCGAAGCGCGGCGATACGCGGAGCTGCTGGACGGCGCGTCCGCCAGGTCGACTGGCTCGTCGTCATCGTCGCGAGCAGGCCAGCAGCGCGATCGCGAGCAGCCGCACCCCGGACCGAGCCCGTTCACCGCCGTCTCCGCGCCGATCCGGATCGGTCCGATCGCGACGAGCGCGGTACCGAGCTGCGAGGGCGCCAGCAGGGTGTTGAGGACGGCGCCGTCGACGCCGCCAGCCGATGAGCCGGGCACGTCCGACGATCGCGCGCGGGGCGAGGCCGCTGGCGGCCGTTGCCGCGAGGAGGGCGGCGAGCAGGATCGTCGCGTGATGCCGTCGACGGAGACGAAGAGCGCGGCCATGACGAGGATCGCCGCCACCAGCTTCGCGAGCGGATTCGCGCGCGCCAGGGGAGCGTCGGACGCGGCACGACGGCGCGACGAGCCTCATGCCGGCGCACCGAGCTCGACGGTGCGGTCCGCGAGGAGCGCCGCGAACGGCAGGTCATGGGTCACGACGCATACGGCGCGCCCCTCGTCGCGCAGCGCGGCCAGGAGGTCAAGCAGCTCCACCCAGGTGCGTCGTTCCTGCCCGAAGGTCGGCTCGTCGAGGACCAGGACCGATGGGGCGGCTGCCAGCGCGTCGCGACCGAAGGCGTCGCTGCTCGCCGCCGGAGAGTGTGAACGGGTTCGCCTCGGCAAGGTGGGCAAGGTGGAGCCGCTGGAGGAGCTCCTCCGCCCGCTCCCGCGCGTCAGCGGGCCGGAGCCCCGCCTGCAGCGGGCCGAGCGCGAGCTCCTCCGCGACCGATCCGGCGAGGAACTGGTGCTCCGGGTCCTGGAACACGCTGCCGATGGAGCGCCGAGGCGACGCGCGTCCCAGCGCCAGAGGGCTCGTGCCCTTGGCCGGTCGCGAGCGCCTCCCGGCGACCACGGCCCCGCGGTCGGCCGGAGCAGGCCGCCGAGCAGCTGGGCGAGGGTCGACTTGCCGGCGCCGTTCGGCCCATGATCGCCACCGCCTCGGCGGAACGCAGCTGGACGGCGGTCGGCGGCAGCGCCGGGCGCTCGGTCCCCGGAAACGTGAACATGGCACCGTCGGCAAGGACAGCGTCTCGCCCGGCGTGACGCGGGTCGCGCCGGAGGCGCGGGACCGGCCGGCCCGGCACCCAGATGCCGGCCGCGAGCAGCTCGTCGCCGTGACGCGCGAACACCTGCCACGCGGCGCCATCGGCCATCACCCCGCCGCCCGCCTCGAGCACGACGACCCGGTCGACGAGGTCGACGAGCGCGTCGACGCGATGCTCGACGAGGAGCATCGTCGCCCGATCCGGTCGAGCACGGCGCAGGACGTCGACCACAGCGCCGCGCCGGCCGGATCGAGGTTCGCGGTCGGCTCGTCGAGGAGGAGGAGCGACGGACAGAGGGCCAGCGTGCCGGCGAGCGCAAGTCGCTGCTGCTCGCCGCCGGAGAGCGCGTGCGTCGGGTGGTCGCGACCATACGGGAAACCAACCGCCGCGAGCGCCGCATCGACCCGAGGCCAGATCTCGTCGGCCGGGACGCAGCGGTTCTCGAGGCCGAAGGCGACGTCGTCGCCGGCACGGCCCATGACCAGCTGTGACTCGGGATCCTGGAGGACGAGGCCGGTCGCGTCCCGCGCCGATCGCGGGTCGCAGCCGTCGACGAGCAGGGAGCCTTCGGCTTCCCCGCCGCCGAAGGGGCGAGCAGGCCGGCGAGCGCGGCGAGCAGCGTCGACTTCCCCGATCCCGATGCGCCGAGCAGCATGACCCGCTCGCCCGCCTCGATCGTCGAGGTCGACTCCGCGCAGCGCCCACGCCGCCGGCCGGCGTGCCGCCAGCCCCAGCCGCGGGCCTCGATCCTCATCGGTCCATCAAAGCGACCGATGGGGTCAGACCCGCCGCTGCTCGCGCCCCGCCGAAGCGCGAGCACGCCGGTCCGCGCCAGCGCGCGGACGAGCAGCCACGAACCGATCCCGCGATGACGATGCCGCTCACCGCGCAGCCGCGGCGTAGAGAAGCTTGAAGTCGGTCCCAGCGTCGGGTAGTAGAGGACGACGTCGTGGATCGCCGCGCCGATCCCGCGAGCGCCACCGCCGAGCATCGCGACCGGCAGCGTCCAGGAACGGTAGAGGACCAAAGCGAAGGCCAGCTCCGCGCCCGCGCCCTGGATCAGGCCGGAGAGCAGCGCATCGAGTCCCCATTGCGAGCCGAGGAATGCCGAGACGGCCGCGGCGACGACGCCGCCGAAGAGGGCCGCGCCCGGGCGGCGGACCACGAGTGCCACCAGCACGCCGGCAGCAGCCAGACCCCGTAGATGATCGCCTGCCCTGCGGGATGGCGGCGAAAGCCGGCTGCTGGCGGTGTAGAGCAGGTTCCAGCGGGAAGACAACGCCGAAGCCGACCGCCACGACGGCGGCCACGACGATGTCGACGGGCCGCCACCGTGACCGGTGGAATCGATGGTTGTCATCGGATGCTCCCGCGATTCGACGACGAGCAGCGTGCCGCTGCGAAGGCTGAGCGAGGGGCGCGCGGCGACCACGTTCGAAAGGCCGCGCGACCGCCCAGCGCAAGGGGCTCGTCGCGAAGGGGATAGCGCAGGTCGACGGTCGTCACGCCGGTGACGTCGCCGCCGACGGGCAGCGGGGACACGAGGTCGCCGGGCCCGCCTCCAGGCGGCGCTCCGCGGGGCCCGGAGAGCTCACGACCAAGGTGGCGCCCTGCGATCGCGAGCGGCGCGGACGCGTCCCATCCCGGATCGGCGAGCAGGAGAACGTTCGCGAGCTCGTGGTCGAGCCGCTCGCCGCCCAGGCCGCCGAGGATCTGATCAGGTCGCCTGCGCGCCCGCGCGGCGACGAGCGCGAGCTCGGGATCAGAGGCGTCCTTGTCCCGTGGGTGGCGTTCGACCGGCACGCCGTCACGCTCGAGCTCCGCGACAGTGCCATGTCGACGCTGTCGAGGTCGCCGACGAAGAGGTCCGGGCGCCGCCGATCGCGGCGAGCCAGGTCGCGCCAGCGTCGGCGGCGACGACCAGGCCGGCATCGTAAGGAGGTCTGCGCATCGGCCGGATCGGTCGTCCGCCGGCGACGACGATGGCTCGCACTGCGAGGCGACTCCCTTCGCTGGCATGATCCGGATCAGGTTCGAGGGTCTGCCGGTGCTCCGCACTCTCAGCGCTTGCGCGCTCCCCTGTCGCTTCGGTTCGTCGAGCCTAGCACGGCGGCTATCATCGGTCGAGCGCATGAGCCAGACCGATGCGGCGCCGCCGGCCCCCGAACCTCGACCGCGTGACCGCGGCCGCCGCCGGAGCCGGGTCACCATTCGGCCGCAGCGCTTCCCGACCGAGACGCGCACCGCCGCCGACGCAGCGCGCCATCGGCTGTGCGGTCGCCCAGATCGTGAAGTCGCTCGTCTTCGTCGTCGACGGCGCCCGGTCGTCGTCCTCGTCTCGGGCAGCGACCGGCTCGACGCGCAGCGCCTCGCCGGGCGCTCGCCGCTCACGAGGTACGCCGCGCAACTGCAGACGAGGCTCGGGAGGCGACCGGCTACGCGATCGGCGGCGTGCCGCCGTTCGGCCACGCGGATCGCATGCAGGTGATCGTGGATCGCGACCTCACCGCCTTCCCCGTCGTCCATGCCGCGGCGGGGCTCCCGGACGCCACCTTCGCCATCGCCCCCGACGATCTCGTGCGGGTAAGCGGCGGTCGGGTGGCCGATATCGCCGAACGGCCCGCGGCCGGCCCGGACGCCTGAGGCGTGCCGCTCGCCATCGGCGTCACGCTCCTCGGCGCGATCCTCGTCGTCGTCGGCCTCGCCGCGCTGCGCGGCTCCGGCGCGCAGTTCGGGTTCGGGCGGCGACTGGCCGGCGCGCATGGCATGACGGTCGGCGACGTGCTCGCGCTCGACGAGCTGCCGGCGCGCCCGGTGCGGGTTGCCGGGCGCGTTCGGTGCTCGGATCCGATGGTCACCGATCTCGACGACCGCCTCGTCGCCCTCCACCGCGACGTTGACGTGCGCCTGCCGCGCGGTGGCTGGCGGACCGTGGAGCGGCTGCGCGAGACGCGCGCCTTCGACCTGTGGGACCACGACGGGTCGCTGACGCTCGACCCGTCGCAGGCGGCCGAGCCGCTGGTGAGCATCCCCCACGTCTGGCAGGGCCGTCCCGACCAGCTCGAGGGACCGCACGCGGCGTCGGTCGCGCGCCTCACCGCGGAGGGAAGGACGCCGGTCGAGGCCCGGGCGATCACGCGAATGGTGACCGTCGTCGATCGGCTCCTCGTCCTCGCCGTGGTCGCGCGCGATGCGACCGGCGGCGTCAGGCTCGTGCCGCCGCGAGGAGGCTACGTCATCGCCACGCTCGAGCTCGACGACGCGCTCCGCCTCCTCGGCGGCCGTCGCCGCGGGCTGCTGGCGGTCGCCGTCCCTGGCCGTCGCCGGCGGCCTGCTGCTGGTGACGACGGGCATCATCTTCGCGATCGCGGCCTCGCTCACACGCTGACCCCGCCGGCATGCGGCGGGGGCGCGGTGCAACCGTACCGGGCCGATCCGGTACCAACGGGGCATCGGCGGAACGGCCCCACATCACTAGCATCCGATGCACGGGACTTACCAGAAGTTCCACCCGTCGGAGCCAAGCGTGCCCAACACCTCCCGCGACCGAGCCGCCGAAGGCGACACCCTCATCGGTGTCGCCCATGCCGCTGCGCTGCTCGGGTCCATCCGAACACCATTCGGAGCTGGACCGACGCCGGCCGGCTGCTGGCCTATCGGATCAACGCGCGGGGCGATCGCCGCTATCGGCGTGGCGATGTCGAACGTCTCCTGGTCGAGGGAGCGAGCGCCGAATCCGACCACGCGGTGGCCGAGCCTCACGACCCCCAGCTCGCCGTCCTCGCGCGTCTCACCCAGGGCACGATCGGGATCACCTCCGCCACGGCGGTGTGTCGCGTCGTGGTCGAGGCGCTGCGCGCGCATCTCGGAGTCGGTCGCGCCGCGGTGTACCTCTCACGGGCCGATGGGGCTGGCGACCTCGCGCTCGAGACGCATGCCGGCTACCGCACCGCACCGGCGCCGACGATCACGCTCGACTCGCCCCTCGGCGTCGGCGAGCGGCTCCTCCCGCTCCGCGCCGCCGGGAGCGACGTGGGCGCGCTGCTCGTCACGATCGATCCGACAGAGGCCCGCCCCGTCGACCACACGTTCCTGGAGGCGGTGGCCGCAAGCCTGGCCGCGCACGTCCGCAATGCCCGGATCCTCGCCCGCGCCCGCCGCGACCTGACCCGGTCGCGGGCACTGCGCGCGGTCCTCCAGGAGCTCACCGGGCAGCTCGAGCTGGCGACCGTGCTCGAGGAGGTGGTGACGCGCACCCGAACGCTGTTCGAGGCGGACAAGGCCGGCCTCTGGCTCATCGCGAACGACGAGCACCCGTTCCGCGAGGCCGCGGTCCACGGGCTCGGCACCGAGTTCCTCGCCTCCGTCCGCAGCGTGACCTGGGACGCCGACGCGATCGGCGTCCGCGCGGTCCGGGAGCGACGGCCCTTCGTCATGCACGAGGCGCACACCGACAAGGCGACCGGCCTGCTCCGCGATGTCTACGCGGTGGAGGGGATCCAGACCGTCTGCCTCGTGCCGCTCATCGCCAACGACGAGGCGGTCGGGCTGCTCGGGCTCTACCACCTCGGCCCGCGGGCGTGGCCGAGCGAGGAGATCGCCCTCGCCCAGGCGTTCGCCAACCAGGCCGCGGTCGCCATCAGCAACGCGCGCCTCTATCGGTCGGTCGCCGACCAGGCGGCCCGTATGCGCTCGATCCAGGACCTCTCCGCTCGGCTGAACCGCCTGACCGACGTGACCGCGATCGCGGAGGCGATCGTCGCCGAGGCGAGCTCGCTGGCCGAGTACCACGACATCGCATCTACCGGGTCAACTGGGACGAGCGGGTCTGCGACCGTCGCGTTCACCGATCGGCTGCTGGGTGAGGGGGATTTCCGCGAGCGCCTCAAGGTCGACATCGGGCCCGGCTCGTTCACCGGCATGGTGGCCGAGAGCGCCGAACCGCTCCTCATCAACGATGCCCTGGCCGATGACCGCGGCCTGACGATCGAGGGGACCGATGATGTCGACGAATCGATGCTCGTCGTGCCGATGGTCTACGAGGGCCGCGCCGTCGGTGTCATCGCGCTCAGCAAGCTCGGCCTCAACCAGTTCACGACCGACGACCTCCAGACGATGACGATCTTCGCCGGCTACGCGGCGCAGGCGATCGCGAATGCCGAGGCGTACGCCAGGATCACGGCGCAGTCGACCGAGCTCGCGCGCCAGCTCGACTCGCAGCGCCGCCTGCTGGCGATCAACGAGCAGCTCCTGTCGACCCTCGACCCGTCCGAGGTGCTCGAGTCGATCGCCGACGGGCTGCGCAGCGTGGTCGACTACGACAACCTGTCGATCTATCGGTCGACCACGAGCAGGAGCGGCTCATGCCGGTCCTCGCCCGCGAGCGCTTCGCCGAGGAGGTCATGCGGCACATCGTGCCGTTCGGGCTCGGCCTCATGGGCTGGGTCGTCGACCACGCCGAGGCGGTGCTGGTGAACGACGCGCTTGCCGATCCGCGTGCCATCCAGATCCCGGGCACGACGCCGGACCCCGAGGCGATCATCATCGTGCCGCTGCTCGCCAACGGAGCCGTCATCGGTACGCTGAACGTCGGCCGCATCGGCGAACAGGAGATCTACTTCACGCAGACCGACTTCGAGCTCGTGCAGCTCTTCGCGGGCCAGGCGTCGATCGCACTGCGCAACGCTGAGGCGCACCACCAGGTCGCCGTCCGGGCCGATACCGATGCCCTGACCGGCCTCGGCAACCACGGCGCCTTCCAGCGGCGGCTGGCCGAGATCACCGACGCGGCCCTCGCCGCTGCAGAGCCGTCGCCGGTCGCCCTCCTGATGATGGACCTCGACAACTTCAAGTCCTACAACGACAGCCTCGGCCACCCGGCCGGTGACGCGCTCCTCCACGCAGTGAGCACCGCGATCTCGGGCGCCGCGCGCGCGACTGACGTGGTGTATCGGTACGGGGGCGACGAGTTCGCGCTCATCCTGCCCGGCGTGCCGGAGGGGACCGCCGCGACGATCGGCGAGCGAGTCCGAGCCGCCGTCGCACGCCTCACTCGCGGCGAGGCGTCGCCGGTCACGATCTCGGTCGGGGTCGCGGTCCTGCCGGGCGACGCGTCCGACCGGAATGGCCTGCTCTCGGCGGCCGATACCGCTCTCTACTACGGAAAACGGGCAGGGGAGGATCGGCTCGTGCTCGCCCGGGAGGTGCCGCGAGAGATGCACGACCTGCGCGGCACGCTCGACGAGCTGGCCCGCGCCGCACTCCGCAGCCCCAGCGATACGAGCGTCGAGCAGCTCGTCGAGCATGCGGCCCTGCTCTCGGGAGCGGCCGATACGGATGGCGAGACCATTCGCGACACGCTCCTCGCCGTCGCGCGCTCGCTCGATGGGCGAGCCGCAACGACGCGCGGCCATGCGGACCGTGTCGGGCACCTCGCGGTTCGCGTCGCCACGGAGCTTGGCATGCGCCAGGAGCAGGTCGCGAGCGTCGAACTGGCGGCGAGGCTCCACGGGCTCGAGGTCCTCGGCACCGCCGAGCTGTCGCCCATCGCCTCGATGCGCCCGGTCACGGACATCATCCGCTGGCTCGGCCGAAGCGGGCCTGCGCTGCGCCGCGCGCCGCTCGGTGCCCAGGCCGTGGCGATCGCCGATGCCTTCGACAGCCTCGTCACCGGAGCGCGCCCGCGCCGGTCGCAGGCCGCCGCGCTGGCCGAGCTCCGCGCGATGACCGACCGCGGCTGGAAGCCGGCGATCCACGACGCGCTGGCGCGGGCCGTGGGCGGCAGCGCTCACCGCGTTGCGCGTCGGCGTCGCAACGACCGGGCGAGCACCGACCGGGTCGAGGGCGCAGCCTGACCGACGCCCCCGGGTCGCGATGCTAGAATCGCGACTCGCATGACGCCGTCCCGCCTCGTCCAGTCACGGCCGCGCGGGATCCACCTGCTCCCTGCCCTCGCCCTCGTGGCGCTCGTCGTCGCCGGCTGCACGTCAGGCCCGTCGGTGCCGTCGCTCGGCCCATCCGTCAGCGCGCCGCCGCCCAGCCCGACCGCGCCGGCGACGCCGACGCCGACCCCATCCCCGACCCCGCAGCCGACGCCGCGCTACACGAACGAGCCGGATCCGACGCTCGAGGCGCTCATTCCTGCCACCGCGGCCGGCGCAGCCCTCGTCAAGCCCGCCGCGGGCGATTTCGCGATGACGCCGGGCGACATCGGCGTGGCCGCCTACGGCGAGCTGGGGCTGCGCTTCGCAAGCCTCGCGGTTGCCTACGTCGAGCGGCCGCGTGCCACCACCCTCTACGCGATGCGCGTCGACGGCGCGCCCCCCACGACCGAGGAGCTCGAGCCATACCTCGCGACCGCGGGCCGCTACGTCGGCATCGCCGGCCTCCATCCCGAGGCGTGGGCCCTCACCCCCATCGGGGATCACCTGACCTGGGTGCGCGGGGAGGACAACGCCACCGCCGCCGGCACGATGATCTACACCTGGGCCGCCGACGGATACGTCTTCCTGCTCATCGGGGTCGACGACACGATCAACCGCGCCCTGCTCGCGGCCCTGCCGGGCGAGGCGCCGCCGAGCCCGACGCCGCGGGCGTCGCCCTCGGCCGCCACCTCGGCAAGCGGGGCCGGCTCCGCGAGCCCGGCCGCCAGCGGAACCGCGTCGCCGTCCTGATCCCCGAAACGCGGCGCGGGGGCGCGCCGGGCATCGGTCTATCATCGGCGCCGTGCTGAATCTCTCTCACCTTCCACGCCCGATCGCGTCCGCCTCGCCGCCGGCCATGGCGCATGCCCGGATCGGGGACCGCGGCAGGTGAGCGAGGACTGGGGCAGCTGGGACGAGGGCGCGCACGATCGCCTCGGCGCGAAGCGCGACCGGCTGGCGCGGCTCCTGTCGGTCGCGTCGATCCTCTACTCGCGCGGGAGCGGCGACGCCGGCGTGGCGGTGACCGAGATCGCGAAGCTCACCGGCATGACGACGCGGACCGTCTACCGCGACATCCGGGCGCTGGACGAGGAGCTCGGCGTGCCGGTCTTCCAGGCGGCGCGGGGCCACTACGGGATCGATCGCAAGTTCTTCCTGCCGCCGCTGCGCCTCACCGTCCCCGAGGCGATCGTCCTGTTCCTCGCCGCCCGCCTCATTCGGCGCTGGAGCGACGAGTACGACGCCGAAGTGGTCAGCGCCTTCACGAAGCTCTCCGACCTCCTCCCGCAGCCGATCGCGCGGCACGTTGCCGCCACGATGCTCGCCGTCGGCGAGCGGAGCCCGAACGAGCCCTTCACCCGCTCGTTCGCGACGGTGGCACGTGGCTGGGCCGAGGGGCGGGTGGTGGCGATGACGTACGAGCCACCGTCCGGCGGCGAGCGTCGCGACACCCGCGTGCGGCCATACTTCCTCGAGCCCGATGCCGCGGGCCGCAGCATCTACCTCATCGCCTACGACGAGTCCGTGGCCGCGATGCGGACCTTCAAGGTCGAGCGCGTCGTCCGCGCCAGCCTGACGAGCGATGCGTACCAGATCCCCGATGACTTCGACCCGGACCGATGGCTCGCGCACTCGTGGGGCATCTGGTCGTCGGACACGACCCCCACCGAGACGGTGCGGCTCCGGTTCGATCCGGCGGTCGCGCACCGGGTGCGCGAGTCGGTGTGGCACCGCTCACAGCAGCTCACCGAGCTCGACGGCGGCGGAGTGGAGATGACGGTCACCGTGGCCGGCATCGTGGAGATCCGACCATGGATCCTGTCGTGGGGCGACGGGGTCGAGGTCCTCGAGCCGCCGGCGCTGCGTGACGCGGTGGCCGGCGCGGTGCGGCGCGCATCGGAGCGCTATGGGTGACTACGAGCTGGAAATCGAGCTCAAGTACGCCGCCACACCAGCCGCGCTCGCCGTGCTCGCCGACGCTGAGCGCATCGGGCCGGCGGTCCTCGGCGTCAGCGTGCTCAACGACGAGACCGATCGCTACCTCGACACCGCGGACCGCCGCCTGGCCGCCGCGGCCTGGGCCTGCCGCCTCCGCACCCGGCGCGTCGAGGGCGTTGCCCGCACGTTCGTTTCGCTGAAGGGCCCCGCTGAGCCGGCCGCCGTCGAAATGCATCGCCGGCCGGAGATCGAGGCCGCCGCGCCCGACGACCCGGATCCCGCCCGGTGGCCGGCGTCGCCGGCCCACGAGCTGGTCGACCGCCTGCGCGGAGAGGCACCGCTCGCCGAGTTCGTCAGCCTCGCCCAGCTGCGACGCGAGCGGCCGGTGGTCGTGGACGGGCGCCGCATCGGCACGCTCTCCATCGACGACGTCACGGTGCTCCGCGACGGCGTCCGGCAGGGTCGCTTCGGGGCGATCGAGCTCGAGCTCGGCCACATCGCCGACGACGATCGCCTCGAGCGGCTCGCCCGCGACCTCGCCGCCATCCCGGGGTTGCGCGCCGACGGTCGGACCAAGCTCGAGCACGCTCTCGCCTTCCTGGCCGCCAACGCGACGAACGAGCGATGAGCGCGCCGGCCCGGCGGCGCGTGGAGCTGCTCGCCCTCGCAGCCGGAGTGGCGACCTTCACGTACGTGGGATGGGACGGCGCCCTCTGGGACGCGCGCTTCCAGCTGCTGCTTCACCTCTTCGCGTTCGCCGCCGCGGCCGGTTTCGCGGTCCTCGCCTGGCGGGGCGCGGCGTTGCCGCGGACGCGGGTCGACCTCCCGATCCTGCTCGTCCTCGCGGCGTTCGCGCTCGCCTGCCTGACGGCCCAGAACACCGGCCTCGCCGCGCGCGCCCTGGCCGCCATCGTGGCCTTCGCGGCCATGGTGCCGGTCGCCCTCGTGGTCCTCCGGGCTCGGCCGCAGTGGGTTGCGTTCGTCGTCATCGGCCCGATCCTCGCCTACTCGGCCGCAACGCTGGCCGTGATGCTGTGGCGCCGCATCGGCTGGCTCGGAGTCGACGGCCCGACGATCATCCCGCCGATCCGGATCGGCGCGGAGGGTGCGCCGTTCGGGTCGATCGCGACCCCGCCCTTCATGCTCCTCGCCGCCGCGCCGCTGACGCTGCTGATCGCCGATCCGCGCCTCCGACGGTGGGTGCAGGTCGCGATGGTCGTCGTCGGCGCGCCGCTGGCCCTGCTCTCCGGCTCCCGGTCGGCCTGGGTCGCGATCGCCGTGGCGGGGATCGCACTCGCGGCCGGCGGCCTGCGGCGGGTGCGGCTTCCGCGGCGGTGGACGCCGAGGACGATGGCGCTGGGCTGGCTCGGTGTCCTGGCGGCGGCTGCGGCGCTCGTCATCGCGGCACCGCGCCTCGTTGCCTTCGGGTCAGTGGCCTACCGCATCGACCTGTGGCGCGACACGCTCACGGCATGGAGCGCCGACCCGTTGATGGGGATCGGGCCGGGGACGATGCCGTATGCCCGGCAGGCGGCGGCCGCCGCGCTCTCGTTTCCCGCTCGCCAGCCGCACTCACACAACCTCCCGCTCGGCCTGCTCGGCGATGCGGGGCTGATCGGCCTTGCGGCCGGCCTCGCGCTTGCCGCCACTTTCTTCTGGTTTGCGGCCCATGGCGCGCCCGCACGTCGACGGGACGGGTGGCGGGTTGTGTCCTGCTCGGCCTCGCCGTGAGCGGGCTGTTCGAGGATCTCACCTTTCTGCCGAACTACGACCTGCTCCTCATCCTCCTCGCGGCGCTCGCCCTCGCCGACGCGGACGCCGTCAGCTGGGCGCCGGTCCCACGCCGCGTGCTACGGCCGCTCGGCGTCGCCGTCGGGGTCGGGGTGCTGGCCCTCGCGGTGCCGTGGCTGGCGGGCGACGCGGCCGGCATCTCCTACCGTGGCGCCATGGACCGCGCGGAGTGGTCCGACTGGCGCGGCAGCCTCGCCGGGCTGCGACGCGCCGAGCTCCTCGATCCGTGGCAGCCGGCAACGCCGAAAGCGCTCGCCGTCGTCGCCGATGCGGCCGGCGACCGCGTACTCGCCATCCGCGCCGCCCGGCGCTCCGTGGAGCTCAATGCCGGCGACGGAAAATCGTGGACGAACCTCGCCGTCCTCTGCCTGGCCGAGGGCGACGGAACATGTGCCAGCCTGGCTGCCGAGCAGGCGGTGGGGCGCGCGGATCCGTTCGACGTCGAGCTCGCGAATGCGGCGATCGTCATCGATCGGCTCGGCAACGGCGCGCGGGCCGACGAGCTCTACCGCCTCTCCCTGCTCACGAACGTCCAGACCGGCTTCACGGTCGCGTGGCCGCGGCTCGTGCACCCCGGCACGGAGCCGATGCGACTGCTCGACCCGGTCAACGCCCAGCTCAACCTGCTCGTGGCGACGCGCCTGGCCGGCGAGCCGATCGTGCCGACGGCATACAGCTCCTCCGCCGTGCGCGCGCTTGCATTTCAGATGGTCGGCGACGCGGACGCGGCCGCCGCGTCGATCGCGGCCGCTGAACGCGCGGCACCCTACGACGCGGTGACATGGGACCTCGCGGCGGTGCTCGCCTACGCCCGCGGCGACGACCTGGTCAGGCCGATGTCGATCGACGCGGTGATTCGCGGCGCGCGCATCGCCCCACCCGCGGTCCGCAGCTCGACCGACCCGCCGGCACTGAGCTATGACATCAGCTCGTTCCGCATCTACCCGCGCGACGCTCTCGTCAGCGGCGCGACGCGGCTGCGCGGGCCGGTGTCCTATCCGTGGAGCCTGGCGCCACTGCTGGCGCCCGATTTCACGCCAGCGGCAGGCGGAGGATGAGGGCCAGCGTCGGCCGCTCGCGAACCTCCGGCCGGGGTGTCACCGGGGCGCGCAGCCACGCGTCACCTGCGGCGCCGGCCCGGTGGCGGGCGTCGAGCCGCCGCGCCGAGAGCCCCTCGATGCCGAGCGCCGCGAGCGCCTCGCCGACCAGCAGCCCCTCGTTCGGGTAGCCATGCCCGACGACGATCCGGTCGCTCGGCGGCAGGATCGCCTCGAGCTGCGCCCGGCGCGCCCCGAACGGCGGCGGCCGAGCGGCCGGTAGCGGTCGTAGAGAGGTCGCTCGCCACGTAGGCCGGTGAGCCCACCCACTCGCCGGCCTCGAGGCGGGCGCGGAGAAGGTCGGGGTCGGGCCGTCCGGCCGCGTCGAGCACGAGCAGCGTGCCGTCGAGGATCGCCCCGTCACTGTCGATCGCCTCGCCGAGATGGCGAAGCTCGGGGAAGGCGGCGAACGCATCGGTCGGACCGGTCGTCCGGAGACGAAGCCGGCGATCCTCGACGCTGATCCACGCGCGCTCACCGGGCCACCATGGCTCGAACAGGTAGTCGGGCGCGTCGAAGGGCGCCGGCACGGGAGTCGCGAGCATCGGACGGAGGCGGGCCGGCAGGCGCGCCTCGGCGTGGGGCTCGGGGTGGGACGGGATCGAGAGTGGGAGCTCGTCGCCGTGCACGCCGTCAGGCGGTCTTGCGACGCCTCGCCGGCTTCGCCGGCGCCTCGGCCACGGCTTCCGGCGGCGTCTCCGCTGCCGTGCGCCGGGTCTCGCGCGCTGCCGCGACGCTGGCCTCGAGCGCCGCCATGAGGTCGGTGATCTTCGTCGGCTCGGTCTTCTCGGCTGCGACCGGCTGCTCGCCACCGACCTTGCGCTCGATGACCGCCATCAGCGCCTGCGCGGTACTCGTCGTGGTAATCGTCTGCGGAGAACTCGCCGGTCATGCCGCGACGAGCTGCTCCGCCATCTTCCGCTCGGCCGGCTTGACGTCGATCTCCTCCTCGGGGAGATTCAGCTCGTCGAGCGCGCGGACCTCATCGGGCCAGTGCAGGGTGGTGAGCAGCATCGTGCTCGTGTAGGGGTTGAGCGCCGCGAGCTGCTCGCGGTCCTTGAGCACGATCTTGCAGATCGCGGACTTGCCCTCTCGGCGAGCACGCTCTTCAGCAGGTAGAAGGCCTTGGGCCGATCGGCATCGGGCTCGAGGTAGTAGGCCTGCTTCACGAACTGCGTGCCGGCGTTGTCGCGGCTGCGCGTCGACGAACATCTCGATCTCGATCGCCCGCATCGTCTTCAGCGGCACGGCGTCGATGTCCTCGTCGGTCACGACCACGTACTGGCCCTTGCTCCACTCGTAGCCGCGCACGGTCTCCGAGCGCGGGATCACCTGTCGTGGTACGGGCAGTAGATCTTCATCTGGATCCGGTTCAGGCAGCTCGCGTGGAGCAGGTTGAAGCTGATGCTGCTCGGTCTCGGTCGCCAGGTAGAGCTTGACCGGGATCGTCACCAGCCCGAACTGGATCGCTCCCCGCCACATGCTTCGTGCCATGAGTGTGCTCGCGCGCCTCGTCCTTCGTCGCATCCTCGCCGGGCCGCCGTGCCTGCCCCGGTTCGTGCGGGCGAGCATGGTACACCGGGCGACAAGCGCCGCCACGAGCCACAGGTACCGCGGGAGTACCCCTGCCGCGGTCCGATCCGCCCATTGCCGGGCGCCGCGTGCCTGCGGATCATGCTCTCGTCATGAGCGACCAGCTGCCAGCCGCCGCCCCCATCACGCCGCCCCAGCCAACCGAGGAGGACGGGCCGATGCGGGCCTACGTCCTCGAAGACGACGTCGACATCGCCGCCCTCGAGGCTGACGTGCTCCGCGATCTGGGCTTCACCGTCGTCACCTGCACCCGGATCGTCGAGCTGGGTGACCTGATGGAGCTCGCGCTTCCGCATCTCCTCGTCGTCGACGTCATGCTCCCCGACGGGGACGGCGGCGACATCACCGAGCTGCTCCGCTCGGCGTGGCCCGGGATCCCGGTCGTCATCGTCAGCGCCGCCAGCCGGGAGCGGCTCGCCGAGCTGAGCCCCATCGGCCCGGTCGTCGCCAAGCCGTTCGACATCGACGCCTTCAGCCACGCCGTGCTGGGAGCGGTCGAGCGGCCGATGGAGCTGCGTCCCGCCTCATGAGCGGGCGCCGCGCGCGCCTCGCGCTCACCCGCACTCGAGCCCGCGCCGCGACGGCGTCAGCCGAGCCGCGAGCCCTCGGGACCGGTGACCGCCACGAGGGCGGCCGCCTCCGTGCCATCGGGACGCGTCAGCCGGTACCGATGCTCGATCTCCACCCCCCGGCTCAGCAGCGCGCTGACCGGGCAGTAGCGCGTCGCCGAAAGCTCCACCGAGCGGCGGATCGCCTCGGGATCCGCGTCGCCGTGGAATCGATGCTCAACCCGGATGGCGGTGAAGACCTGCGGATACTCGGTCGCCTCGTCACCGGCGACCGCGATCTCGTAGCGCTCGACCCGTTGCCGCTTCTTGCGCAGGATGCTCGTGACGTCCATCGCGGTGCACCCGGCGAGCGCGGCGAGGAGCGCGGCGCGCGGGCTCATGCCGAGCCCGTCGCCGTCGGGTGGCGAGGCGTCCATGACGACAAGATGGCCCTTCGAATCAGCCGCCTCGACCCGGCGTCGCTCCGGATCGACGATCGTGGCAAGGATCTCGCGCATGGATCGAGCCTAGCAGCGGAGCGGGGCGGATGCGCCTGATCCGTCCACGGGTCGCCGCCGCCAGCCGGCGGCCGCTGCTGCTGGCCCTCGTGATGATCGGGACGGGCCTCGTCGCGAGCGGTCTGTTGGCGCGCCTGCCCGATGCGTCCCGTGCCGCCGGGCCGCTTGCGCTCGCCGCCGCGCTCGGCCTGGGCGTCGGCGCCGCGTGGCTCGTGCGCGCGCTGCGGCGACGGCCGCTCGCAAGCGTCGCCGACGAGCTCGCACCGCTGCTCGCCGGCGCCTTCGACGACGCCTGGGTCCTCATCTCCGAGCCGCGCCTGCCGGGCGTCGGACGCGACCTCGCTGCGCTCCTGGTCGGACCGGGCGGCGTGCGCGCGCTGATCGTCCGCCGCTGGCGTGGCCGCTACCGCGTGCGGGGCAAGGGCTGGGAGTACGACACGCGCGACAGGCGACGCGGGTGGATCCGATGCCGGACGAACCCGACCTTCGACGCCGACGCGCTCGCCGGCGCGGTGATGGCGTGGGCCAAGCAGACCGAGCTCGACCCGCACCTCGCCGTGGCAGGCACGCCGGTCTTCCCGTACGCGCATTCGCGCGTCATCCTCGAGGACCCGCAGGGCGAGGTCGTCACCGCCGACAACGCGCCGTGGTGGGCCAACCGCATCGGTCGCGTCCGGCGCCTCGACCCGGAGCGGGTCGCGCGCATCGTCGAGGCCGTCCTGGACGCCACCGAGGCGAGCGTCACCGCCTCGGTGCGCCGCTCGACGCCGCGGAGCGGCGCGCCGGTCGCGTAGGCGACCCTCAGCCGCGCTCCACGAGGTCGATCAGGCCGACGAGCGCCCGCCCTCGCTCGTTCGGCTCGTCCTTCTCGTCGAGGCCGACGGCCATCAGCTCGTCCGCCACCACGCTGCGCAGCGCGTCGCGCTCCATCTCGCCGAGATCGCCGGCCTCGAGCGCATCGATCCGCGACACGAGGTGCGGCGCGCGGGCGCCGACGATGGCACGCAGGTCCTCGAGCTGCTGACCCACGGTGAGGCCGGCCGGCTCCGGAGCCGGGAGTGCCTCTGCGGCGCTCGGCGCGGCGGGCGGCCGCGGCCGGCCGGGGAACGACGACCTCGTGGCGATCACGGCGCCGGAACCACTTCTGCGCCGTCTCCTCGTCGAGCACGTCGGCGAGGAGCTGCTCGGGATGCTCGTCGTCCGCGACGAGGAACGCATGCGCCAGGCGGCGCTGCACCGCAAGGGCGTTCACGCGCCGGTCCAGGCCGTCGTGGACCGCGCAGGTGATCCGGACGTCGGTCATCGACACGAAGCGGTCGCCCACGTTGAGCAGCCCGTCGCCGGGGCGGCTGCCCTGCGGCACGTGGACCGAGCCGGTGAGGCGAAACGGCGGCAGCGCGAGCTGCGCCAGCACGGCGCGCTTCGGGATCCGCATCTCAGGCCGTGAGCCGCTGTCGGCGGAGTGCGAGACGATGAACAGGATGTCGTCGAGCGAGACGAGGACCTGCGCCGCGCCGAGCGTCGCCGACGGAGCGCCGAACTCGCTCATCGTGGCGTGGGTGATGACGAGGTGCGTGCTGCTCAGCAGGTTGACGATGTCGGACACGCGCGTGAACCGGGTCGCGGTCTGTCCGCTGACGCGGTAGGCGCTCGTGTAGCAGTCGATCTCGACGCTTCCCGGCGCCTCGCCGACATAGGCGTCGAACGCGCTCATCGGTCCACCTTCCGCGCCTTCCAGACCTCCTCGGAGGGCCATTCGCGCGCCCAGGCGATACTCATCCACGGGTAGCTCGTCGTCGCGTCGGGGCCGGGTCGCAGCTCGACGAGGTCGGTCACCTCGAGATCGTTCGCGCGCAGGACGCGGATCCAGTCGCCGTAGCCCAGGTGGAACTCGACTCCCGATTCGCCCGGCCATTGCTGGCGGTGCATCCCGAAGTAGGGCCGCCGCAGCAGCGGCGTGGCCGGTCCCTCCGCATCGGTCTCCGGCACGCACAGCATCGCGAGCATGCCGTTCGTCAGGAAGATCAGCTCCCGCCCGGGCGAAGGAGGCGCGCGGCCTCAGGGATCCACGCGTACGGGTCGCACCACAGGGCGGCGCCGTACTCGCTGATCGCGAGGTCGAAGCTGGCGTCCGGGAACGGGGTCGCCTCGGCGTTGCCGAGGTGGAGCGGAAACGCCAGCCCATGCTCGCGCTGGAGGCGCCGGGCGGTGTCGAGCTGCGCCGGCGAGTTGTCGATCCCCACCGGCTGCGCGCCGCGCCGCGCCAGCCAGGCCGAGACGTAGGCAGTGCCGCAGCCGAGCTCGATGACGTCCCTGCCATCCAGGTCGGGAGGCAGGAGGTTGACATCCGCCTCGGGGATGCCCCAGATGCCCCAGCGCGGCTCGTCCGTCGCCCAGCTCGCCTCGCCGTTCGCGACGTAGTCCGGAGCCTGCTCATCCCAGTAGGCGCGGTTCGCGGCAACGTGCTCGGGCAGCTCGAGTTCGCTCATGGGGCGCCGATGGTATCGGACTCGCCGCCGGGCCGCTCCACCCCGCCCGTGGCGCCCTCGTCGACGCCTCCGGTGGCCGCGATCCGCTCCGTCTCGCCGCGCGCACCGGTGGCGAGCAGGATGCGACCGCTCGCCTGCTCGCCGAAGAGCGCTTCCACCGTCGCGAGCGTGTCGATGTCGGCAGGCATCTTGTCGTCGCGGATCCGGACGATGCGCGGGAAGCGCATCGCGAAGCCCGAACGATGGCGGGTCGAGCGCATGATCCGGTCGAAGGCGATCTCCACCACGACCTCGGGGTGCACGGTGCGATAGCGGCCGTGGTCGCGCAGCGTGATGCGGTGGAAGTGCTCCGTCATCGTCGCGATCTCGGCATCGGTCAGTCCGGTGTAGGCCTTGCCGATGGTGAGCAGCGTCGCGCCCGGCTCATCGGTCGCGCGCACCGCGAAGGTGTAGTCGGACAGCACGCCCTTCCGCTTGCCATGGCCCCACTCGACGCCCACCACCACGCAGTCGAGGGTGGCGAGCGCCTTCTTCAGCTTCAGCCAGCCCAGCCCGCGCCGCCCCGGCTGGTACGCGGAGGCGGGGTCCTTGACCATGAGGCCTTCGTTGTGCCGCTCGCGCGCGTCGTCGAAGAACCGATCGACCTCGGTTGCCGACGCCGCCGTGGCGAGGTGGCTGTAGAGGATCCGATCGGCGCTCGCGTCCGGCAGCCCGAGCCGCTCCAGCGCCGCCCGCCGGTCGCGGAGCGGTGTCTCGATGAGATCGTTTCCGGCGTCGTGGAGCAGGTCGAACGCCACGAGCACGACCGGCACGCTCGCGAGGAGTTCCGGGGACGGGTCGACCCGGCCGAGGCGCGTCTGGAGCGACGCGAAGTCGAGGACCGATCCCTCGCGCCACGGGACGAGCTCGCCGTCGATGACGGTCGGCGCCCGGAGCGCCGTCTCGCCCGCGGCGATCACCTCCGGGAAGGCGCGGCTCACGTCGTTGAGGTCGCGCGAGAAGAGGCGGACGGCGCCGGCATCGTCGCGGTGGAGCTGGGCGCGGATGCCGTCGTACTTGTCCTCGATCCATGCCTCGTCGCCGACCCGCCGCATCACCTCGGTCGCGTCCGCCACCGGCGTGGCGAGCATGAACCGGATCGGTCGCCCGATGCGCAGGTGCGCTTCGTCGAGCACGGCCGTGCCGCGCCAGCACCGCCGCCTCGCCGGGATCGGCGACGAGCATGTGCGCGCGCCGGACCGCCTCCAGCGGCACCTCGAAGGCTGCCGCGATGCCCTCCTCGAGCAGGCCCTCGCGCAGCCCGATCCGCGTCTCGCGCGCCGCGATCCGGCCGATGTAGCGCGCCTCCCCGCTCGTCGCGGCGCGGAAGAGGCCCTCCATCAGCCCCACCCGCGCGTCGGCGCTGCCCGCGGCGGCGATGGCGCGGAACGTCTCCGCCACGTCATCGACCGTGAGCGGCCGCGCCGGCCGCTGGGCGTCGAGCAGCTCGGCTGCCGCGTCGCCCAGGTCCGAGTGGCGGAGGTAGGCGGCGCGCAGCTGCTCCTCGCCGGCACCGCTCGCTGCCGCCAGCGCGGCGCCCTGCTGGACCCACCCGAGACCGAGCTTCGCGTCGCTGCCGCTCAGGGGCTGGCCGGCGAGGAACGTGGCCGCCGCGAGAAGATCGCCGTCATCGTCGAGGCCGCGCAGGTACGCGGCGAGCAGATCGCGCTTGGCGAGCTTGCTGCGGGTGGCGGCGACGGCGTCCGCGGTGGCGGCGAACTCGGCGAAGGGCGCGCTCATCGGTCCCGAGTGTAGGCCGCGCCTCTTGACGGCGATCCGCATGCCGGCTCACGCTGGCGTCCATGACGTTCCCGTGGCAGAAGCGCGTCCCCGAGGAGCTCAAGGACCGGATCCCGCCGGGGCAGGTGCTGACCGAGAAGTTCCCCGTCCTCCACTTCGGCCGGGTGCCGGAGTACCCGGACCTCTCGGCATGGACGTTCCGTGTCTTCGGGGAGGTCGAGACGCCGATCAGCCTCAGCTGGGCTGAGTTCCGCCAGCTGCCGGTCACCACCCAGACGCTCGACGTCCATTGCGTGACGCGCTGGTCCAAGCTCGACACGCGGTGGGAGGGGGTCCCGTTCAGCCACATCGCGGAGGTCGCACAGCCGCGGCCGACGGCCCGCTTCGTGATCTTCCACGCCGAGGCCGGCTTCACCTCGAACGTGCCGCTCGAGACGGCGATGCGGCCGGACTGCCTGCTCGCCTGGAGCTTCGACGGTCAGCCGCTGAGCGCCGAGCATGGCTATCCGCTGCGCGCGATCGTGCCGGGAACGTACTTCTGGAAGAGCGCCAAGTGGCTGCGCGGGGTCGAGTTCAGCGCCACCGACCAGCTCGGCTTCTGGGAGCGGAACGGGTACAACAACAGCGCCGACCCCTGGCGCGAGGAGCGCTACGCGGGCTGAGCCCGGGCTAGGCCTCGTCGCGATCCATGCGCTTCGCGCGGTCGATGAGCTCGGCCACCTTGCGGCCGCCCTTGCGCCCGATGGTCTGGAAATGCTCGTGTGAGTAGCGCTCGCTGACGGCCTTCCCGCCCTTCTGGCCGATCTCCTGGTAGAACTCGGAGCCGTACCGCTGGCGCGTCGTCTTACCGCCCTTGCGCCCCGCCTCGCGAACGCTCATGTTCCCGTTCTCGGTCGTGTCCGCCATGCGGCGCCTCCAAGCATGTGCAGTCGAGTCTCCCCCGCCGGCTCCGGTTGCAAGATGCGTACCGCTCGCTCCCCGGCGCCGGCGGCTCACGGGCGCGGGAGCTGGGCAACAGGGGCGCCGACTCGGGCTGGCGACTAGAATGGCGCGCCGATGCATCCCTTCGTCCGCAGCCTGATCCTCGTGGCCGTCGCCCTCATCATCTCCGGCGGCCTGCTGGCCCTCTCGCTGCTCGGCGAGAACTCGGGCCTCTCGGTCGTTCAGATGCTCGTCTCGGGCGCCATCGCCGCGGCCGCCGGCATCTTCCTCTTCGTCCAGGGCTGGCGCTGGTCGCAGCGAGCCTGGAACGGCGGGTCGAGCGGGGCGTCGGTCGCGATCGCGCTCGCGGGCGGCATCGGCGGCATCCTCGGCGCGATCGCCCTGGCCGGCGTCGTGATCCTGCTGCTGCTGTTCTACGTCAACTGAGCGCGGCGGGGACGACGCGGCGGACCGGCTAGGATGACGCGGAGCGATCGGCGCCCCCATCGTCTAGAGGCCTAGGACGCCACCCTTTCAAGGTGGAGATCACCGGTTCGAATCCGGTTGGGGGTACCAGCCCTCGCGGCCGGAGGCGCGTGCCGGCCCGCCGGTCAGACGTGGTTGATCTCGACCCGGTCCCCGCACTCGGGGCAGTAGAGCAGCAGCAGCTTCGGGTCCTCCGGCACAGGGCGCCACGAGTAGACCATCGCCTCGGTCAGCCGCTCCCCGCAGTGCGGGCACTCCGCACCGATGTCGAGCCACTGGTCGCGGGGAACGTTCTGGCGGCCCATCAGCGCCCTCGGCGCGGCAGTGGCGCCGGCGGCTCCCACCCGGCCTTGGATGCGGGCCGCTCCGCGCCCTCCGCCGCCGCGAGCGCGTCGCGCGTGGCATCGGTCCGGGCGTCCCGCGCGAGCATCGGATAGGCCAGCTGGTCGTAGCCGGGCCAGTGGCCGACGTCGCCGTCGCGGATCATCACCGTCGCCTTCGTGAAGGCTCCCGTCACGTCCCGGGTCGTGCGGTCGAGGACCTGGAGGTCGCGGCCGGTGACCTGCTTCAGCGCGGCAGGGAGCGTCTCCACCAGGTACGCCGGGTTCGAGTTCTCGGCCAGCGCGATGTCGATCGCGGCGAGCACCTGCTCGTCGGGGAGATCGCGCGGCAGCGGCCGGCTGATGTGGGACATGCGCGGGTCGCTCGAAGGGCCCTTGAAGGTGCGCACGAGGCTCTTGAACATGCGTGGCGCATTGTACGCAACCCGGGCCGCCGGTCGGGCGTCCTCGACCTGCGTTGGTATACTGGGCGCCCCGAACGCAGAGCACGCCGCAGACCGATGCGGCCCGCCGCACCCGCGCGGCCATCGCGACCAACGAAGGAGCCAGCAGACATCACCGTGCGCGTCAGAAAGGCCGTGCTGCCCGCGGCCGGGTTCGGCACCCGCTTCCTCCCGGCGACGAAGGCGATCTCGAAAGAGGTGCTCCCGCTCGTCGACCGACCGATCATCCAGTACGCGGTCGAGGAGGCGGTCGCCTCCGGCATCGAGCAGATCATCATCGTCATCAGCACCGGCCGGAGCGCGATCGAGGATCACTTCGACGCCAACCCGACGCTCGAGCGCTGGCTCGAGGAGCGCGGCGACATCGACCTGCTGCGCCAGATCCGGCGCATCACCGAGACCGGCACGATCGCCTTCGTCCACCAGAAGGAGCAGCTCGGCCTCGGCCACGCGATCCTCATGGCGAAGGACCTCGTCGGCGACGAGCCGTTCGCGGTCCTGCTCTCCGACGACGTGATGCTCAACCGCGGTGGGACGCCGGTGACGCAGCAGCTGATCGAACAGTACGTGGCGCACCGCGGCTCGGTCGTGGCGCTCCAGCGCGTGGCCCGCGCGGACGTCACCCGCTACGGGATCGTCGACCCCATGCACGAGGAGGGGCGGCTGGTCGAGATCCGGGACCTGGTCGAGAAGCCGAGCGTGGAGGACGCCCCGTCCGAGCTGGCCGTCCTGGGACGCTACGTCCTGTCGCCGAAGATCTTCGACCTGCTGGAGACGACGCCTCGCGGCGCAGGTGGGGAGATCCAGCTGACCGATGCCATCCGCGGCCTCATCGCCGAGCAGCCGGTCTTCGGCTACCAGTTCGAGGGCGTGCGCCACGACGCCGGCACGCGGCTCGGCTGGCTGAAGGCGAACGTCGCGATCGCCCTCGAGTCGGACGACGCGGACGAGGTGCGGGCCTACATCCGGAGCCTCGACCTGCGCGACTGACGGTGGCGGGCGCTACGATCCGCCACACCCGGCGACGGGAAGGGCGACGATGAACGGAGGTGGTCAGCGGGTGGAGGAGATGCTCGGACGGCTGATCAACGGCCGCTACCGCCTCATCGCGCCGCTGGGCGAAGGCGGGATGGCGACCCTGTGGCGCGCCGTCGACGAGCAGCTCGATCGCGAGGTCGCCGTCAAGCTCCTCCGTCCCCAGTACTCCACCGATCCCGGCTTCGCGCGCCGCTTCAAGCAGGAGGCGCGGTCCGCGGGCTCGCTGAGCCACCCGAACATCGTCAGCGTCTACGACTACGGGCAGGACGGCGAGGACGCCGCCACCCAGTTCATCGTCATGCAGCTCGTCGAGGGCGAGGACCTCGCCTCATTCCTGCGCGAGCGCGGCCGCCTGCCGGTCGGCGATGCGGTGCGGGTGGCGATCGGGGTCGCCTCGGCCCTCGAGGCGGCCCATCGGCGGGGCATCGTCCATCGCGACGTCAAGCCGGGGAACATCCTCATCACCGACGACGGCGACGTGAAGGTCACCGACTTCGGCATCGCCCGGGCGGTCAGCGAGACGAGCATGACCGTCACCGGCACCACGCTCGGATCGGTCCATTACTTCAGCCCCGAGCAGGCCCGCGGCGACGAGGTGACCGGCGCCTCGGACGTCTACTCGCTCGGCATCGTGCTCTACGAGATGCTGGCCGGGCGCCGACCGTTCGAGGGCGACTCGGCCGCGGGGGTCGCGCTCAAGCGGCTCACCGAGGACCCGCCGCCGCCGACCGACTTCCGGCCGGACCTGCCGCCGGGCCTGGCGGCGATCGTCATGCGCGCCCTGGCCCGGGATGCCGGCGATCGCTACCCCGACGCCGGCGCGATGGCGGAGGCGCTCCGCCAGTTCCAGCGTGACCCGGCAGCGGTCCGCGGGACGCTGCCCGCCGCTGCCGGGGGCGCTCCTCCCGTCGTCGCGGCCGCGCCGATCCCGCCGTCGGGGAGTCCCACCGTCTACGTCCCGCCCCGGGTCCAGCGGCCGGCCGACCGCGGACCGGCGCTGCCTCCCCCGACGCCGGTCATGACGGCCGGACGGCCGGAGCGACGCCGCGGGACGCCGTGGTGGATCTGGCTCCTCGTCCTGCTTGGCATCGCGCTGCTCGGCACGATCGGCTTCCTCGGCGCCCAGGTGATCGGTGGCCTGCGACCGGGCGCCAGCCCGTCGGCGGCCCCGGGGTTCGCGCTCGACGACTACCGCGGCCAGACGTTCACCGCTGCCAACCTGGCGCTCACCGGCAAGGGGCTGCACCCGGTCCGGGTGGACGAGGCATCGGCCGACATCGAGCGCGGGCGGGTGATCTCCACCGAGCCCGCGGCGGGCCAGACGGTCCACGCCGGAGACGACGTCCGGGTTCACGTCTCCACCGGGCCGCCGCAGACGACGGTGCCGCCGGTCACCGGCCAGGACCTCGATCTCGCACGCCGGACGCTCGAAACCGCGCATCTCGCCGTCGGCAGCATCAGCTACGAGTTCAGCCCCACCGCGCCTTCAGCCACCGTGATCCGTACCGATCCGGTGGCGGGCACGCCGGTGAGCCAGAACACGCCGGTGAACATCGTGCTCAGCCAGGGTCCCGAGCCGACCCCGACACCGAGCCCCACCCCGACGCCGAGCCCGACGCCGACCCTGCCACCGCCCACGCCGACGCCGGCGCCGACGCCGACCGCCTGAGATGGCCACGCCGGCCAGCGACTCGAGCCTCCCGCGCCCCGGATCCGGGCACCGGTGCTAGGATCGGCGTCTACGCAGCCCCTATCGAGCGAACCCGCCACGAACATGTCCGCCGTGATGTCGGTCGACGATCGCACCTTCGAAACCGAGATCCTCAACTCCGACCGGCCCGTCCTCGTCGACTTCTGGGCGCCATGGTGCGGCCCCTGCCGCCTCGTGTCCCCGGTCGTGGAGCGGCTCGGTGAGAAGCATCGCGATCACCTCACCGTCGCCCAGGTCAATACCGATGAGAACCAGGCCCTGGCGATGCGCTACAGCATCTTCAGCATCCCGACCCTGATCGTCTTCGAGCACGGTCGCGAGGCCGCCCGCCTCGTCGGCTACATGCCCGAAGAGGTGATGGAGGAGCGGCTGGCCCCCTTCCTTACCTGAGTCGGAGCACGGGACCGATGCGGCCGGCCACCCATCGCGCCGGCGTCACTCGCTACACTCGGTCGCCAATGCCCAACCCCACGCAGCCCAGATGATCATCAAGACGGAGCGGCGCAGCGGCTTCGACCGCCGCCAGTCGCCGGATCCGTTCGCCGGCGACGAGCGCCGTGGGCCCGAGCGCCGCGAGATGTGCTGGGAGGTCGAGAACTGCGACCTCTCGATCCGCTATCGGTGCCCGGCGTTCATCCTGCGCCGCCCGTGCTGGGAGCTGTGGGCGGTGGAGGGCATCGGTCCCGCCCGCGCCTGCTGCTACAACGACCGCGAGTGCGAGCCGGGGCGCTGCATCATCGCCGAGAAGCGCTACGCCGGCACCCCGCAGGCCGCCGCGGCACCGGCGCAGGAGCTCACCGTCCATGTCGGGCGCCGTGGCGTGCCGCTCGGCTACTCGAAGCCGCGCCGCCACCACTGCCCGCACTTCTACCTCACCCAGGGCGCGAAGGGCCGGGTGCCGATCCAGGCGCCGCAGCTCCTCCGCACGCTGACGAAGCAGGAGGGCGTCGTGAGCCGCTGCGAGCTCCGCGGCGGCGTGCACCTCGACTCCGGCTACGTCAACGACCTGTGCCTCACCGGTCAGTACACCGACTGCGTCTTCTACGAGGACTCCGAACGCGACTGAGCTGACGTATCCCGATGCCGTCGAGGCGCTCACGCGCCGCGGCCGGTTCGGGATCAGCCTCGGCCTCGAGCGCGTGACCCGGCTGCTGGCCGAGCTCGGCAACCCGGAGCGCGCGCTGCGCGGCGCGCTCGTGGGCGGCACGAACGGCAAGGGAAGCGTCGTCGCCATGGCCCGCGCCGTGCTGACCGATGCCGGCCTGCGCATCGGCACGATGCCGAAGCCGCATCTCGTCAGCTACCGCGAGCGGATCGCCATCGACGGCGTGTCGCTGAGCCCCGACCGTTTCGCGGCTGCCATCGCGCGGGTGCTGCCCGTCGTCGATCGCGTGGCCGCCGAGCTCGGTCCGCCGACCGAGTTCGAGGTGCTCACCGCGGCCGCCTACGCCGAGCTGGCGAGCGCCGGGCTCGACCTCGCGCTGGTGGAGGTGGGCATGGGCGGTCGACTCGACGCGACGAACAGCGGCGACTTCGGCGTGGCGGCGATCGTCAACGTCCAGCACGACCACGAGGCGCACCTCGGGCGGACGCTCGCCGCAATCGGCGGGGAGAAGGCGCCGATCATCAAGCGCGGCGACCTCGCCGTCACCGGCGCATCGGGCCGCGGGCTGCGGCCCATCACCGACCGATGCGCCGCGCTCAATGTCCCGCTCCGGCGCGCCGGGCCCCGGCAGCCGTATCGGGCTCAGCTGCGCCACCTCGACTGGGAGGGCACCGTGGTGGACGCCCGGACGCCGGCCGGCGAGCTGCGCGACCTCCGGCTCGGCCTCATCGGCCCACACCAGGCGGACAACGCCGCCGTCACGCTCGCACTGCTCGATGCGCTCGTCGAGGACGGCGCGCGGCGCAACCATCCGTTCACGCTCACCGAGGCCGGCCTCCGTCGCGGCCTGGCCGCCGCCCGATGGCCGGGGCGGATGGAGGTGATCGCCGATGCGCGGCTCGGACGCGTCCTGCTCGACGGTGCCCACAACCCGGCCGGGGCCGCCGCGCTGGCCGCAACGCTGCGCCTGCTCGGGGCGCGGCGTCCCGCGATCGTGCTCGGCGCGATGCGCGGCAAGGACGTGAGCGGCGTCCTGCGCGCGCTGGCGCCCCTTCAACCCCGGATCGTCTTCACCGCCGTCGACGACCCGAAGGCCCACGCGCCGGACGAGCTGCTGCAGGCGTGGCACCGCATCGGTCCTGGCGGGGAGAGGGTCGATGAGCCACGGGCCGCGCTCGCGCGCGCCGCGGAGCTCCGTCACGGCGACGAGGCGGTGGTCGTGGCAGGATCGCTGTACCTCGTCGGCGCGCTGCGCGGCGCGCTCATTGGCGAGCGAGAGGTGGGCTGACGATGGAGCTGCGGTTCGGCGAGCGAACCTGGGTGATGGGCATCATCAACGTCACCCCTGATTCCTTCAGCGGCGACGGCATCGCGCCGGAGGGCGCTTCGCGGGACGAGGTCGTGGCGACCGCCGTCCGCCAGGCGGAGGGGTTCGTCGCCGCCGGTGCGGAGCTGCTCGACGTCGGCGGCGAGTCGACCCGGCCGCGCCAGTTCTACGGGGCGCGGCGGACGGTCACGGTCGAGGAGGAGCGCGCCACCGCCCTGCCGGTCGTGGAGGCGCTCGTCGCCCGCTTCGGGGCCGACGCGATCGTGAGCATCGACACCCAGAACGGCCCCGTTGCGCGCGCCGCGCTCGGCGCGGGAGCACGGATGGTGAACGACGTGTGGGCCGCGCGCCGCGACCCGGAGACGGCACTGGCCGCGGCGGCGGCCGGCGCGCACCTCGTTCTCATGCACAACAAGGCGGTCGCCGAATACGCCGGCGACGTGGTGACGGAGGTGGTCGCCTGGCTGGGAGACGCCGTGGAGGCCGCGGTGGCGGCCGGCGTGGCGCGCAAACGGATCCTCGTCGACCCGGGCATCGGCTTCGGCAAGACCGCGGAGCACAACCTCGAGATCCTCCATCGGCTGGCGGAGCTGAAGGCGGCGCTCGGCCTCCCGCTCCTGGTCGGCACGAGCCGCAAGCGCTTCATCGGCCAGTTGCTCGGCGACGCGCCGCCGGAGGACCGAGTCGAGGGCACGGCCGCCACCGTGGCGCTGGCGATCGCGGCCGGCGCCGACGTGGTGCGGGTCCACGACGTCGCGCACATCGTCCGCACCGTGCGTGTCGCGGACGCCATCATTCGCCGATGAGCGAGCGGATCGAGCTGCGCGGGATGCGCTTCACCGGCCGCCACGGGGTCCACCTCGAGGAGCGGATGGAACCGCAGCCGTTCGAGGTCGACGTCGTGCTCGAGGCCGATCTGGCGGCCGCCATGGCCAACGACGACCTCGCCGACACCGTCGACTACAGCGCGGTGTTCGACTTGGCGCGGGCGCGGGTGGAGACGGACAGCTTCCGCCTCATCGAGGCGCTCGCCTCGGCGATCGCGGACGACGTGCTCGCGGCCCAAGCGCGAGTGAGCGCAACCACGGTCCGGGTCCGCAAGCCGAACGCGCCGCTGCCCGGGTCGTTCGACACGGTGGAGGCGACGGTCCGCCGCGCTCGCTGAGCGAGACCTACTGCTGCGGCAGCGTGCCGAGCGTGACGGTGACCTCGCGGGTCGAGTTGCCGTTGAGGATGCGGAGGGTGATCTTGTCGCCGGGCATATGCGGGATGATCGCCGCCGACAGGTCGTGCTGCGCATCGATCCGCTGGCCGTCGGCCTCGACGATGATGTCGCCC
The DNA here is from genome assembly GCA_963825905.1 of uncultured Chloroflexia bacterium. Lineage (GTDB taxonomy): Bacteria > Chloroflexota > Limnocylindria > QHBO01 > QHBO01 > JAICQM01. The sequence goes on from CAWGUL010000003.1 coordinate 250,569, forward strand.
TCCTTGATCCCCGCCTTGGCAGCCGGGCTGTCGGCGAATACGGCCGGCTGGCCGCTGGAGGGGGCGCTGACCCAGACGCCGTAGTCCACGTCGAGATGCTGCTCGGCGGCAACCTGCTTCGTGACCGGCACGTAGTAGACGCCGATCCAGGGCCGGACGAGCGGCTGGACGCCGTTGATCGCCTGCTGGAGCAGTGGCTTGGCGACGTCGATCGGGATGGCGAAGCCGATGCCCTGCGCGTTCGTCGCGACAGCGGTGTCGACGCCGATGACCTGGCCCGCGCTGTTGACGAGCGGCCCGCCGGAGTTGCCGGGGTTGATCGCCGCGTCGGTCTGGATGAGGTTGTTGAGGGTTTCAGAGCTGGTCTGGCTCGCGTTGCCGGCCTGGATCTGGCGCCCGAGCCCGGACACCACGCCCGTCGTGACCGTGTTCTGATAGCTCGTCCCCAGCGGCGAGCCCATCGCGATCGCCAGCTGGCCGCGCTCGAGGTCCGCGCTGGTCCCGATCGGCGCCGTCGGCAGGTTGTTGCCGTCGATCTTCACGATCGCGAGGTCGGTGAGCGGATCGGTGCCGTACACGGTCCCGTCGAAGACCCGAGAGTCGTTCAGCTGGACCTTGAGCGTGTCCGCGCCGTCGACGACGTGCTTGTTGGTGAGGATCCAGCCGTGGCTGTCGAAGATGAAGCCGGAGCCGACGCCGGACTGCGTCTGGCCGAAGAGGCCGGAGCTCGAGGAGGCGATCGTCACGACCGCCGGCATCACCTTGTCGGTGGCGGTGATCACCGCGGAGGACTCGTCGACGTTCACCGTCTGGGCGCTCGAGCCCGCGTCGGTGCGCGTGCCGGCAGGCACGGACGCGGCCGGCCGCAGCGCGGTCGAGACCGCCGCCGCCGACAGGCCGCCGGACACGATGCCGACGACGAGCGCAATCGCAGCGACCGGAAGCAGGCCGGGGGCGCGACGCTCGGTGGCCGCCGCGGCAGCAGGTGCGGAGGAGACCGGCGGACGCGTCGACCAGGCCGGCGCGGTCTGCCAGGTGGCGGGGCTCGTGGCGGCGGGAGGCGTCGGGCCGTAGCGCTGGACCTCGACCGGCTCGGTCGGGTGGTCGGGCTGCGGGGTAGGGTCGTCGGTCATCGGTCTGCTGGTTCGCTCGTCGTCACGCTGAGCGGTGCACGCGGCGCGCCATCGGATCAGCACCGGCCATCGTGCACGACCACGATTGCGTGCGTGGCGCACGTGCGTGAAGTTTCATTGATCTTTCGGCCCGGCCCACGGCAGCCGAACGGTAAACGCCGTCCCGCCGCCCTCCACGCTGGCCACCTCGATCGAGGCGTCGTGCATGTCCGCGATCGAGCGGGCGATGGCGAGCCCCAGCCCGCTCCCGCTGGCGCGCGCCTCGCCGGTGTTCGTCCCGCGGTAGAAGCGCTCGAAGACGTGCGGCAGCTCCGCGGCCGGGATGCCGGGCCCAGTGTCGCGGACCTCCACCTCCGCCGCATCCGGCGTGCTGCGCAGCGTCAACGCCACCTCGCCGCCGGCGGGAGTGAACTTCAGCGCGTTGCCGACGAGATTGCTCAACAGCTGGACGATCCGCTCGTGGTCGAACGGCAGCTCGACCGGCTCGCCGGGCACGACGCTCGAGAGGCTGACCGCGTGCCGCTCGGCGAGCTCGGCATGCGCCTCCACCACCGCGCGCACGGGGTCGCGGAGGTCGCCGCGCTGGATGTCGAGCGGGAAGATGCCGGAGTCGATGCGTGACAGGTCGAGGAGGTTGCTGCTCATCCATTCGAGGCGGCGGATCTGGTCGCTCGAGCGGTCGAGGAACTCGGCCCGCGTCGCCGGGTCGACGTCGCCCTCGCGCTGGAGGTCGGTGAACGTGCGGAGCGCGGCGATCGGCGTGCGCAGCTCGTGGCTCACGTCGGCGATGAACTCCCGCAGCCGATCGCGATCGGCACGGATCACCGACAGCGTGCGCTGCAGCTGGTCGGCCATGGCGTTGAACTGGCTGCCGAGGGCGTCCACCTCGGCGATCTCGGCGGGCTCCACCCGCTCGTCGAGGTTGCCGTCCGCGATGCGGGCCGATGCCTCCTGGAGCCGCGCCAGCGGCCGGGTCAGCCGGCTCGCCGCCCACGCGCCCGCGAGTGCTGAGACGACAAAGGCTGCGATCCCGGCCGACACGAGCACGAAGCCAACCCGCTCGAGCGTCTCGACGCGAGAGGTGTACGGGTCGCGCACGACGACGCTCACGGGCGCGCTGAGCTCGGGGGCCGGCATCGGCAGGCCATGTGGGTCGCTGACCTGACGCGCTGTGACCTGCGAGTCGGGTGCGAGGCCCTGGTCGGTCAGGGTGTCGGGCCGCGCCGGCGTGGCCCGCACCATGAGCCGCGTGCCCTCCCAGATCTCGACCGTGCCGTAGACGAGCTGGTCGGCCGCGGTCTGGGCGACCTGCTGGTAGACGCGCGGGCCGCGGACATCCGGCGTCAGCCAGCCAGGACGCGTCTCGAGCGTGGTCGCCACCGTGTCCTCGAGGAGCCGATAGGTCGCCTGTGCGGCACTCTGGAGGCGCTGGGTCGCCTGCTCCACGAAGTAGCCGGGCAGGATCTGCGAGATGGCGATCCCGGAGATGAGGAGCCCCAGCAATGCGACCGCGCTGATGGTGAGCACGAGACGCGCGCGCAGGCGACGCAGTGGATGGACGCTGACCGCCGCCTTGCGGAGCCGCTCAGTCCTCGGCGAATGCATAGCCGACCCCTCTCACCGTCCGGATGTAGCGCGGCTGGGCGGGATCGGGCTCGACCTTGTCTCGGATGTGGCTGACGTGGACGTTGATCGTGCGCTCGTCGGCCTCCAGCGCGTCGTCGTAGTCGCGGACGAGCTCGAGCAGCTGGGCGCGCGTGAAGACCCGACCCGGCTTCGAAGCCAGGTGGCGGAGCAGGTCGAACTCGGTGGTCGTCAGGTTGATCCGCTCCCCATCGCGGGTGACGCGGCGGCGCTCGAGGTCGATGACGAGGTCGCCGCGACGCAGCGTCCCGCCGGTCGTCGCCTCCGCCAGCTCGCCGTACGCCCGCCGGAACTGCGCCTTCACGCGGCTCACCAGCTCGCGGACGCTGAACGGCTTCACGAGGTAGTCGTCGCCGCCGATCTCGAGGCCCACCACCTTGTCGACCTCGTCGGCGCGGGCGGTGAGGAAGATGATCGGCGCCCGGGTCTCGCGGCGCAGGCGACGGCAGGTCTCGAAGCCATCGATGCCGGGCAGCCGCACGTCCAGCAGCACGAGCTCCGGCGCGAGCGCGGCATGGCGCTCGAGCGCCTCCTCGCCGGAGCCGACGACGGTGACGCCATATCCTTCGCGCTGGAGGGCGACCTCCACGCCGCGGGCGACGGCGGGCTCGTCCTCGACGATCATGATCGTTCCGGCCATCGCGGCCGATGATGCCACCAATTCCCGAACGAGGTGTCGGATGCCCCATCGTCCCGCCGCGCTCGTCACGGGAGCCGCATTCCTTGCCTTCGGCGTCCTCTACGGCGCGTGGGCGGTCCTGCTGGCCGATCTCGCTCGCGACCTCCGCCTGACCGATGGCCCCCTGGGCCTCGCGCTCACCGCCGGCTTCGTCGGCTCCCTGCCGGTCATGGTCGGCGGCGGCCACCTGACCGATCGCTACGGCGCGCGGGCGCTCGCCATCGGGAGCGGCGTGCTGCTGGCGCTCGCCTACGGCGCGATCGCGCTCGTCGGGGGCTTCGCCGCGCTCGTCGTCGTGCTGTTCGCCTTCTATGCGGCGAGCGGCGCCTTCGACGTGGCGATCAACGCGGCAGCGATCGGGGTCGAGCGCGCCACCGGTCGCCACCTGCTGTCGGCGTTTCACGCCGCATTCAGCGGCGGCGGAATGCTCGGCGCGCTGGGCGCCGGCGCCCTGCTGGCCGCGGGGCTGCCGTTCCGCTCCGCGTACGTGGCGGTAATGATCGTCCTCCTCGGCGTCGCCGTCGCGTGGTCGCGGATCCCGTTGCCAGCGGCGCCGCCGCGCGCCCCCGGGGCGGGCGGTGGATCGCTGTACCGCGATCGGCGGCTCCTGCTGCTGGCGGGGATCACCGCGCTCGCGTTCCTCGCCGAGGGAGCGATGGAGACGTGGTCCGGGATCTACCTGCGCACGGGCCTGGCGCTGCCGGCGGTCGCGGGAGCTGCCGGCGTGGCCCTCTTCCACGGCGCCATGCTCGCCGGCCGCGCCGGCGCCACCGTCATCGGGCGGCGCGCCGCCCCGTCGAGCCGGCTGCGCCTGGCCGGGCTGGCGGCGGCCGCGGCGATGGCCTTCGCGCTCGCCACCACGATCGCGCCGGCGGTGATCGCCGGCTTCCTCGTCGTGGGCCTCGCCCTGTCGGTGGTGGCGCCGCTCGCCTTCTCGCTCGCCGGCGAGGAACGGCCAACGGAGGCGGGGCGAGCCAGCAGCGTCATCACGACCATCGGCTATGCGGGGTTCCTGTTCGGACCGGGGATCATCGGCACGGTCGCCGAGGCCGCCACGCTCCGCATCGGTCTCCTGGCCGTCGTCGTCGCCGGACTGAGCATCGCCGTGCTCGCCGGCCGGGTGGCGCACCGCTGACCCGCCCCGCTTGCCCGCCCGGGGCGCAGCGGGTACCATCGCCGCTCGCGAACATGCCTTCCGTCGCCGTTCGGCCATGCCCGGACGCCGCGCTCGCTCTCACGAAAAGGATCGCCACCACTCATGGACCTTGAGCTCGCCCTCGACGCCCGTCAGGCGCAGGGCAAGGCGAACAAGCGCCTCCGCCGCGAGGGCATCGTCCCTGGCGTCGTCTTCGGCAAGGGCGAGGGATCGACCCCCGTGCAGCTGGATGCCAAGCAGTTCGAGACGCTGTACCGCGCCGCCGGGCGCTCGAGCATCGTGAAGCTGACGCTGCCGGGTGAGCGGGCGGCGAAGAGCGCCTTCATCAAGCACGTCCAGCGCAACCCGCTGTCCGGCCAGGCGATCCACGTCGACTTCTACGTCGTGAACCTCAAGCAGGAGATGGAGGTCGCGGTCCCGCTCGTCTTCGTCGGAACCGCCCCGGCGGTCGAGGAGACCGGCGGGACGCTGATGCAGTCGCTGTCCGAGCTGCGCGTCAAGGCCCTGCCGTCCGACATCCCGCACGAGGTGACGGTGAACGTCGCCGTCCTCACCACGCTCGACGGCGCGATCCACGTCCGCGACCTGTCGCTCAACCGCGACGCGATCACGGTGCTGACCGATGGCGACGAGCTCGTCGCCAAGGTGCTCCCGCCGCGCGTCGAGGAGGAGCCGGAGACCACGGCGGAGGCCGAGGGCGAGGAGGGAGCCGAGGGCGAGGCCGGTGCCGAAGGCGGCGAGGCCGGTGCCGAGGGCGGCGAAGCTGCCGACGGTGGCGCCAGCGAGGACGCCGGCTCCGAGTCCTGACCGAGGCGTCAGCGCCTCAGCGCGTCGCCTCTTCGTCCAGCCGGTAGCGGCGCTCGCCGGTGCGAGGATCCATCCAGACCCGCACGAGCTTGCGGGTCGTGGGATCGATGAATCGCTCCTCGGTGGGCCGGAAGCGTGGCTCCGGCGCGCCCGTCTCCACGCCGGCGCCGCCGACCGGCTCGTGCTGCAGCTCGGTCGCCTCCGACCCGTAGCGGCGCGTCTCGAAGGCGACCACCACGAGGCCGACGCCGCCGAGCACGAGGAGCCACAGACCGCTGACGATCGGCGCCCCGCCGCCCGCGACCAGGAAGAGGCCGGCGAGCAGGAACAGCACCGAGCAGATGCCGACCGCGATGCGAAGGACCGCGAACATCGGGCCGCCTACTCGACGGGCTGGGCGGCGCCTGCGTCGGGCTCGATGACCACCGCGGTGCCGTAGGCGACGATCTCGCTCATCGAGCTGTTCAGCTCGGAGCTGTCGAATCGCATGCTGATGACGGCGTTCGCGCCCATCAGGGCGGCGTTCTTCACGAGCCGGTCGAGCGCCTGCCGGCGGGTGTCCTCCAGCAGCTCGGTGTACTCGTGGATCTCGCCCCCGACGAGGGAGCGCAGCCCGGCAGTGATGTTGCCCGCGAGCCCGCGGCTGCGGACCACCAGCCCGAAGCACTGGCCCTTCGACTCGGTCACGCGGTGCCCGGCGACGAACGGCGTGGTCGTGACGATCATGCGTCCCAGTATGCGCCGCCCGGGTGCGGCACCGCCGTCAGCGGCGCCGGAGGCGCGGGTCGAGCGCGTCGCGCAGCCCATCACCGAGCAGGGTGAAGCCGATGAGCGTCACCGCCAGCGCGACGAGCGGTGGCGCCACCAGCCACGGGAAGCGGTCCATCTGCGCCGCGCCGGCCTGGATGAGGCTGCCCCACGAGGCGCGCGGGACCTGGACGCCGAGCCCCAGGAAGGACAGCGTCGACTCGGCGATCACCGCCGCCGGCAGCCCGAGCGAGATGGCGACGACGACCGGACCGATCGCGTTCGGCAGGACGTGGCGCAGCACGATCCGATGGCCCGGCACGCCCATGGCGCGGGCGGCCTCGACGAACTCACGCTGCTTCAGGCTCAGCACCTGGGCGCGGACGAGACGGCACATCGTCACCCACGCCGAGGCACCGATCGCGACGAACACGATGAACAGCCCGTTCAGCCAGTGGAAGATCTCCGTCTCCACCACCGCCGAGGTGAGGAGCACGATGAAGAGGAGCTCGGGAAAGGCATACATCACGTCGGTGAAGCGCATGATCAGCCCCTCCACGCGGCCGCCCTTCCAGCCCGCCAGCGCGCCGAGCGGGAGGCCGATGAGGACCACCACGACCTGCGCGATGAGCGCCACCGTCATGCTGACCTGCGCCCCGTCGATCGTGCGTGACAGCAGGTCGCGACCGAGGTTGTCGGTTCCGAGCAGGTGGTCGGGCAGGGTGAACGGCGGGATCGGCCGGCCGTTCGTGGCGACGCACCGCGGCGAGATCCTGGTCGCGGTAGTCCCACGGCGCGATCATCGGTCCGATGATGGCGAGGACCGCCATCAGGCCGACGATGACGAGGCCGGCCATCCCGGCGCGGCTGCGGAGCAGCCGATACCACGCATCGCCCCAGAAGCCGCGCGAGCGGGCGTGGTGACGCTGCTCCTCCGCCGGCGCCTCGAGGCGCCGCGGGGCGATGCTGTCGGCCATCGGGCTAGCCGGCCGCGTCGGCGTACACGCCGTCCCGGATGCGCGGGTCGATGAACGCGTAGGCGAGGTCGACGATCGCGTTCATCAGCACGACCGCGGTGGCGAAGATCACGGTCAGCCCCATCACCACACCGTAGTTCCGCTGCTGCAGCGCGACCCAGTAGAGCTGGCCCATGCCCGGGATGCGGAACACCTGCTCGACGACGATGGAGCCGGTGATCAGCACGCCAAGCAGTGGCCCGGCGATCGTGATGAGCGGCACGAGCGCGTTGCGGAACATGTGACGGGTCACGATCCGCTGCTCGTCGAGCCCCTTGCTGTGGGCGGTGCGCACGTAGTCGGTGTGGGTCACCTCGAGCATGCTCGCCCGCGCGTGGCGCGCGACCTGCGCGATCGGCAGGCCGGCGAGCGCGATTGTGGGCAGCACCCAGTACTCCGGCCCGCCCCAGCCCTCGGCGGGGAACGGCGCCCGCTCCAGCGCGAAGGCCGGCGCGCCGAGCCAGAGCTTGAGGAAGGCGCCGAGCGCAAAGGCGGGCGCCGCCATGCCGAGCATCGCGATCCCGGTCGCGAGCCAGTCGATAGGGGTCCGGTGGCGCAGCGCGGCCACGACGCCGAGCGGCACACCAACGGCGAGGGCGACGGCCAGGGCCATCACCCACAGCTGGATCGTGGGCCACATCGCCTCACCGATGGCGTCGTTCACGTTGCTCCGGAACGGCGTCGTCGACAGGCCGAAGTCGCCGCGCACGACGCTGCCGAGCCACGCCACGTACTGGACGGGGAGCGGCTTGTCGAGCCCGAACTCCTCGTTGAGGCGGGCGACCACGTCCGGCCGCAGCTGGCGCCCCTCCCGGTTCCATGGGCTGCCGGGCGCGGCGTGCATGACGACGAAGGTGATGATCGAGGCAGCGAGCAGCACCGGGATGATCCACAGGATCCGCTTCACGGCGTAGCTCAGCACGGACAGTCCTCGTTGGTGTTGGCACCTGACGTCATCGGTGCGCGCGCCGCGCGTGCGCGGGCGCCGCGGGACGCACTGCCTGCTCTACCCGAAGAGCGCCGATCCGGTTCAGTCGGTCGGTGCCAAGGCTACCCGATGCGGCCGCGTGACCGCGGTCAGCGGAGGGCGCGCGCGGCCCGCCGGCGGTGCGTGATCGTTCCGAACGGGACGTAGCCCGGCCCCACCGGCACGAGCTCCTCGGCGTCCTCCACCGCCACGCGCCATGGCCGGTAGAGCCAGTCGAAGGTCGCCGCGTCGAGCAGGTCGGCGACCACGAGCGCTGCCGCCGCGTTCGCGACCACGACCGAGAGGCTGAGCCACGGTCCGGGGTCGCCGCGATGCGCCTGGCGCAGGCGCGCGGCGGCATCGGATCGGGCCCGATCGAACGCGTCGAGACGGCCTGACTGACGCGCCGCGTCGCGCGCGGTGGCGAGCACGCGTCGCTCGGTGAGCGGGTCGTGGGTGCGCACGGAGAGCCCGCTCCAGGCGTGGAACAGCCGTTGAACCGACAGCGGATCGAGGGCCTCGACCCGATCGAGGAGATGCTCCACGAGCCCCGCATTCGGTCCGGTGGTGCCGAACATCGTGCTCCGCATTCTGCACGCGCGACGGGGCGTTGCGGCATCGCCGGTGCGTGACGTCACCACCGATTGCTTGTGCACTCCATCCAACGCGGCTCGCCGATGGTCGATGGCCCGGAGGTACCGGTGCCGCGGCGTCGTCTCCGCCCTAGCGTGTGCGCCGCGTCACCCCGCCCGACGCCCACGCGAGCGGGGCCGCCCACGCGAGGATCGAGCATCCGTGACCATCTCCGAGCGGTGGGTCTGCCGCCGCTGCTTCGCCGACAACGAGGCCAACGCCGACGCGTGCGCCCGCTGCGGCCTCGGCCGCCTCGCCGACCCCTCGTCGCCTGCGCCGCCCGACCAGCGTGATGCGGTGACCGGGCAACCGCTCCCATCCTGGCCGATGGCGCCGTCGGGCACGCCGGCCCGACCTGCATGGCAGCGCCTGCTGCGCTTCTGGTGGATCGGTGCCATCGTCGTCGTGCTGGCCGCGGGCTGGTTCACCGCCGCGCGGCGCGGCGGCAACGGCCAGATCAACGACAGCGGCACGCTGTCGGTCAGCGATCTCGAGGTCGGCGATTGCTTCAACAACGGCGCCTCGACCGAGGTCAGCCAGGTCGACGCGGTTCCCTGCGCGGAGCCCCACCAGTACGAGCTGTTCCACGTGTTCCGGCTCACCGGCACGAGCTACCCGACCGAGGCGGACCTGGACAACCAGAGCGCGGCCGCCTGCGCGCCGGCGTTCACGGCGTACATCGGCCACGACTACGACACGTCGAGCCTCTACATCAGCACCCTCTACCCGACGTCGGACGGCTGGGATCACGGCGACCGCGAGGTGCAGTGCGTCGTCCACGACCGGGCCGAGTCGAAGGTCGCCGGATCGCTGCGAGGCAGCCGCCGCTAGCCCGGCGCTACACTTCGCCCCCGGGTCGCTCCTGCGCCGTCCGGCGCGCGGATTCCCGGCCCGTCGATGGAGGGCACGTCGCTGCGCGCTCCCCCACACCTAAACGATCGGCGTCCCGCGGCGCGGCGGCGGCCTGCCGTGGCGGCGGCATTCGCGCTCCTCCTGGCCGCCTGCGCACCGGCAAGCAGCGGCGGCCCGCCGTCGACCGCGGGCACGTCCTCCGGCCTCGGCGCTGCCGCGACCGGGGTCTGCGCCGCCCTGAAGGCGCTGCCGAACACGGTGGCCGCGGAACGGGCCTTCACCGATGACGCCCACGAGGCGCTCCACGCGCTCGCCTCGGCACCCGGCCTGGGGCGCTCGCTCGCGGCGCCCGTCCTCGAGACGATGCAGCGCGTGGAGGCGGACTTCGCCACCACGCCCGCCTCGCCCGACGCCTCCCGGCTCGCCACGGACCTGGGGAGCCTGCATGCCGCGGCGCGTGCCGCGCTGGCAGCGCTCGGGACCACCGCGCCGGCATGCCCATGAAGCGCACCAGTCTCGCGGGCCTGCTGGTGGTCGCCACGTTCCTTGCTGCATGCACCGCGCCGGGGGGCGGATTGATGTCGTCCTCCAACCGGACCGCCACGGGGTCGACCATCGGCGCGGAGGTCGCGAGCTTCCAGGTCGTCGTGTCGCGCCCCAACCGCCTGCTGGTGGCGCTCATCGCCGCCGACAACCGGTGGGTCAGCTTCGGGACCATGAGCCTCAGCTTCCGATTCCTCGGGGATCGGACGAGCAGCGCCCCGCCCGGCATCTCGGTGCCGGACGCGACGGCCGCGTTCCTCCCCATCCCGGGCACACCCGACGGCAGCGGCGCCCAGCCGACGCTCACGAACCCGTCCGACGGGCGCGGCGTGTACGGGGTCGAGGCGATCTCGTTTCCGCGCGCCGGGTTCTGGCAGCTGACCGCTCATGGCGATCTCGTCGACGGCACGCCGATCAACGCCGACGCGGCGTTCGAGGTACTCGCGAAGGGTGACGTGGTGGGGGTGGGTGACGCGGCGCCGAAGAGCGACAACGCGGTCATCGGCGATGCCGGCGTGACCCCGGTGTCGATCGACTCCCGCGCGGCCGACGGCCAGCCGATCCCCGATCCTGAGCTCCATCACGTCTCCATCGCCGACGCGCTCGCCGCCCACCGGCCGGCGCTCGTCGTGTTCGCGACCCCGGTCTACTGCGTCAGCCGCTTCTGCGGGCCGGTGACCGACATGGTCGCGAAGCTGGCGGCCGACTACGCCGACCGGGCCGATTTCATCCACGTCGAGATCTACCGCGACTTCGCGGCGAATGCGCTCAACCCCGCAGTGACCGAGTGGCTTGAGACGCCGGCCGGCGACATCCGGGAGCCGTGGACGTTCCTCATCGGTGCCGACGGGCGGATCGTCGGCTCGTGGGACACGATGGTCACCCGCGCCGAGATCGAGCCGCTGCTCCGGGCCCTGCCGGCGAGCTAGCCGCCGAGGATCGAGCGCAGGCGCGACTCCATCGCCGTCCGCGTGAGCTGGCCGATGGCGCGATCGCGGATCACCCCGCCCCCGTCGAGGAAGTAGTGGATCGGCAGGCCCCAGCCGCCGTAGAGGGTGCGCGCGTCACCGGACGCGTCGAGCGCGACCCGGTAGTCGATGCCGTGCTGCGCGACGAACTCGCGGACCGCGCTCGTCGGCTCCTGGACGTCGATCGCGAGGACCGTGAGCCCGGCGGAGCGATGCGCGTCGTAGAGCGCAACGATGTCGCTCGCCTCCTCCTGGCATGGCACACACCACGTGGCCCAGAACACGATCCAGACCGGGTGGCCGGCGAGGTCCGCCAGGCGGATCGGGCGACCGTCGAGGTCGGTCAGCAGGGGCGCCCCGCCCGAGCCACGCACGAAATCGGGTGCCGCCTGACCGATGCCGATCCCCGGCACGACCGAGCCACCCGGCGACACCGACACCGGGACCTGCGCGGTGCCGCCGAGCGGACGCGTGGCCACGAAGCCGAGCACCGCCCCGAGGACGAGCAGGGCGGCCACAACGGGCAGCCGCATCCGGCGCTGGTGCGGCTCCGGATGGTCGCTCATGGGGTCCGAATCCTACCCGGCGTGGCGCCGGCGCCTAGCCCTCATCCTGAACGAGATGGTGCTCGAGCGCGTAGCGGGTGAGCCCGACGCGGCCGCGCACGCCGACCTTCGCCGCCATGTTCGCCACGTGGCGACGCACGGTATGCGCGCTGATGCCGAGCTGGCGTCCTGCCTCGACGGCGGTGTGCCCGGCGCTGACGAGACGGAGCACCTCCGCCTCGCGCGGGCTGAGGCGATCGGTCTGGCGCAGCCAGCGCAGGGAGTCGACGACGACGACCGAGGCGACGACCGGATGGACGTAGTGCTGGTTGCGGGCCACGGCGCGGACGGCCGCCAGCAGGTCGCTGCCGGCTGCTCCCTTCACGACGTAGCCCGCCGCGCCGGCGAGGAACGCCTGGCGCACCGTCTCCTCGTGGCGGTGCATCGTTACCGCGATGACGCGCACGGCCGGGTGCCGCGCGCGCAGATCGCGCACGAGGGCGACGCCATCGGCGCCGTCGAGCGAGAGGTCGACGAGCAGGATGTCGGGGCGCTCCTCCGCAGCGAGGGCGAGCGCGCTCACCGGGTCGCTCGCCAGCCCCACGACCTCGAGATCCGGCTGGGTCTCGAGGATGAGCTTGAGGCCCTCGCGGACGAGGGCGTGGTCGTCGACGATCCCGATGCGGATCATCGGCCGCGCCCGCTCATCGTGCGTGGCCGAGCGGCAGGGAGAGGCTGACCACCGTCCCGGCACCGGGTGCCGTGGTGACGGCGAGCTCGGCGCCGATGAGCCGCGCGCGCTCGAGCATGCCGGCCAGCCCGATCCCGGAGTCGGCGACTGCCGACGGGTCGAAGCCGCGTCCGGCATCGGTCACCTTCACGCTCAGCGCGTCGTCGTGTTCCGCGATCGCGAGATGCGCGCCACGCGCTCCGCTGTGGCGAGCCGCGTTCGCCAGCGCCTCCTGGATGATTCGGAAGACCTCGACCGTCGCGGTTGGCCCCAGCAGCTCGGGGTCGGCCGCGGCGGGATCGGCGTCGACGATCACGTCGAAGCCGGATTGCGCTGCGAGATCGCGCACGGCTGTCACCAGGCCGCGCTCCTCCAGCCGAGCCGGCCGCATGCGATGCGACAGGTCGCGCGTCTGGGCGAGCGCGGTGTCGGCAAGCGATCGGGCGGCGACGACCCGCTCATGCACGGCGGTGGCGGAGGTCGGCTCGGCAGCGGCATCGAGGGTCAGCGTCAGCGCGGTGAGCACCTGGCCCACGCCGTCGTGGAGCTCGCCTGCCACCCGTCGCCGCTCGTCCTCCTCGACCGTCAGCAGCCGCTCGCTGGCGAGCCGGAAGAGCGAGGCGTAGCGGCGCGACGTGGACGCACGCATGTCGGCCATCCACGCCACCATGACGGCGATGACGAACATGAGCGGCCATTCGGTCAGCTCCAGCGGCGGCTCGGTGATGCCGAACGCCCGCGCGTCGGCGTAGACCAGGAGCGGAATCGACGCCAGCCCGATTCGGACGAGCGTGCCGCGCAGCCCGAAGAAGAAGGCGTGCAGGACGAGCGTCACGAACACGCAGTGGAAGAGGAACTCGGCCGACAGGACCGTGGTAGCGAACGCCAGCCCGATGAAGACGACCGCCGCCACGTCGAGCGCAAGGTGGAGGACGCGCGGATGGAGCACCGCTCGGCGGACGGCCGCGGCGCGCCGGCGCCACGCGGGCACCGGATCCATGAGCGGTGTGAGGCCCGGCTCGGGCGGGGCAACCAGGATGCCGCCGGTCGCCTGGGTCGCGGACGAGGGCGTGGTCAATGCGGACCCCGAAAATGGCTGATTCGGAGTATATGGAGTCGGACAAGCCCTCCGCGATCCTCTTGGCGCGGACGCGGACCGTCGCGTGGACGAACGGCTGCGCCCGCCGGAGGATGAGGAGGATCAACGCGTGCACAAGACGGTACGCAGCGGCCTGGCCCTGATCGCCATCAGCGGCCTTCTGATGTCCTGCTCCAACGGAGGCGGTGCCAGCGCCAGCGGCGGAGGGAAGACCGTCGCTGCGACCGAGAAAGAGTGGGAGATCCACCTCGACTCGACCCAGTTCAGCGCCGGCGCGATCACGTTCAACATCACGAACGACGGCGACAAGCAGCACGAGTTCGTCATCCGCAAGACCGATCTGCAGTCCAGCGCGCTGCCGCTCAACTCCGACGGCGAGGTCTCCGAGGACGCCCCCGAGCTGAAGCCGGCCGGCGACCCGAGCGAGGTCGCGGAGATCGACCCCGGCACGTCCAACCACTCGATCACGTTGACGCTCCAGCCGGGCCACTACGTCATCTTCTGCAACCTCCATGTGGAGGACCTGCTCCACTACCAGAAGGGCATGCACGTCGACTTCACGGTCAGCTGACGGTGACAACCCGCGCATCGGGCGCGGCGGCGAGCCGCGCCCGAGCGGTAGCGCTTCCGTGAGCTCCCGGCGCCATCTCCTCGTGGCGGGGATCGCCTGGCTCGTGCTGTCCGTCGTGAGCATGGCGGTCTTCGCCGGCGTCGAGATCCTGCCGCAGATCGCGTCGAAGGAAGCGCAGATCGAGAACTCGGCATTCGTGCTCCTCACGGTCGTCTCGATGCCGGTGCTGTGGTTCGTGGTCGTTGGCCTCGCCTACTCGGCGATCCGGTTCCGCGCCCGGCCCGAGGACGCCAGCGACGGCCCGCCGGTGCACGGTCATACGGGCGTCCAGGCCGGCTGGCTGGTCGTCACCTTCGTGATGGTCATCGGCCTGTTCGTGTACGGCGCCATCGGGCTGGTCGAGATCCGTGGTGCCCAGTCGGCGGACTTCGAGGTCCACGTCCGGGCCGAGCAGTGGAAGTGGCACTACAAGTACCCCAGCGGCAAGGTCTCGAACGATCTCCACCTCCCCGTGGGGCGCCGCGTCCACCTCGTCATCGAGTCGGACGACGTGATCCACTCGCTCTGGCTCCCGGCCCTGGGGGTGAAGCAGGACGCCGTCCCGGGCCGTGTGACCCAGGCCTACACGACGCCTACCGTCGCCGGGACGTACGGCGGCCGATGCGCGGAGCTGTGCGGCTTCGGCCACACCGGCATGACGACCACCTTCGTCGTCGAGGACCAGGCGAGCCTGGACACCTGGCTCGCCCAGGAAGAACCGGAGGCATCGAATGGCAGCTGATCGGCGATCCATGGCGTTGCTCGCGCCGGGCCTGCCGCGCGCGGTCCTCGGCGCGGCACTGGGCGGCGGCATCGGCACGGCCGTCGCGATCGCGGTCGGTGGCGGGGAGGGCCAGATCCTCGGCCTCGGCTACCTGTTCGCGCTCATCGGGTTCCTGCTCGGCATCGGCGCGTTCCGCTTCTGGCTGACCTGGGCGATCGGCCGCGAGGTCGACGTCGCGGAGGAACACGCCGCGCACGGCGTCGCCGGCGACTGGCGGCGCTACTTCCACTTCACGACCGACCACAAGGTGATCGGCGTCCAGTACCTCGTCACCGCCTTCTCGATGTTCCTGCTCGCCGGGCTGGCCGCGATGTTCATGCGCTTCGAGCTGGCGCAGCCGGGCATCGCCACGAACAAGGAGATCTACAACACCTTCATGAGCACGCACGGCGCGATGATGGTCACCGTCGCGCTCGTGTCGATCATCGGGGGCCTCGGGAACTACCTCGTCCCGATCATGATCGGGACGCGGGACATGGCCTTCCCGAAGGCGAACGCGCTCAGCTACTGGATGCTGCCGATCCCCGTCCTGTTCGTGATCGTCAACCCGCTGCTCGGCGGCTTCGACTCCGGCTGGACCGCGTACCCGCCGCTGAGCCAGCAGGCGAACCTCGGGCAGCAGGCCTACATCATGGCCTTCGTCACGGTTGGGGCCAGCTCCATCCTCAGCTCGGTGAACTTCCTCGTCACCGTCTTCCGCATGCGCGCCCCGGGCATGTCGCTCATGCGGATGCCGATCTTCGTCTGGGCGCTCACCGTCACCGCCTGCCTCGGGCTCATCGCCACCTCGGTCGTGGCGGCGGCCTTCACGATGCTCCTCTTCGACCGCGTGCTCGGCACGTCGTTCTTCCGCCCGAGCCGCGGTGGCGACGCGATCCTCTTCCAGCACCTGTTCTGGTTCTACTCGCACCCGGCCGTGTACATCATGGCCGTGCCGGGCCTGGGCGCCGTGCTCGAGATCGTGCCAGTCTTCGCGCGCAAGCCGCTCTTCGCCTACCCGCTCGCCGTGCTCAGCTTCATCATGATCGGCGTGCTCAGCTTCATGGTCTGGGCGCACCACATGTTCGTCTCGGGCATGGCCGAGTTCTTCCACATCCCGATCATGCTCACCACCGAGCTCATCTCGGTCCCGACCGGGATCGTGTTCCTGACCGCCCTCGGCACGATCTGGATGGGCCGGATCCACTTCAAGACGCCGATGCTCTGGGTCTTCGGCTTCCTGTGGGCCTTCGTCATCGGCGGCATCACCGGCGTCTACCTGGCCGATGTGCCGACCGACATCACGCTGAGCGACACGTTCTTCGTGGTCGCCCACTTCCACTACACGATCATCGGCGGCACGATCTATGGCCTCTTCGCCGGCACCTACTACTGGTTCCCGAAGATCACCGGCCGCATGTACGACGAGCGGCTCGGCAAGCTCCACTTCTGGTGGTTCACGATCGCGTTCAACGCGACCTTCCTGCCGATGTTCTGGCTCGGCATCGAGGGCATGCGGCGACGGGTCGCCGACTACCCGCCGGAGCTCGGGCCGGTGAACCTGTTCGTGAGCATCGCCGCCTTCAACATCGCCCTCTCCGTCGCCGTCTTCGTCTACAACATGGTCCGCTCATGGCGGAGCGGCGAGCGCGCGGCGCCGAACCCGTGGAACGCGCAGACGCTCGAGTGGCAGACCTCGTCCCCGCCGCCGATCGACAACTTCGGGGACATCCCGACCGTCACCGACACGCCCTACCAGTACGGATCGCCGCCGATGACCGTGCCGACCGCGCCGCCGGTGCCGCTCCCCGGCACCTCCGGGCTGCACCCGAAGCCATGACCAGCCACGCGACCGCCGAGCACGCGCCGATCGGTCACGCCGAGGATCCGGTCGCCGCGCGCGCCAACATGCTGCTCGGCGTCAAGCTGGGGATCGCGTCGGAGGTCATGCTCTTCGGCGCGCTGTTCGCGGCCTATTTCGTCGTCCGCGCCGACAGCCCATCCTGGCCTCCGCCCGGGCTCGAGCGGCCGGAGCTGCTGCTGCCAGGCCTGAACACCGTCTTCCTCGTCTCGAGCAGCGTCACGATGCAGCTCGCGGTGTGGGCCATCGGCCGCGACGAGCGACGCCGCTCGTTGCGATGGATGGGTCTGACGTTGATCCTCGGCGCCGTCTTCCTCGCCATCCAGGCGTACGAGTTCGCCACGAACGGCTTCGGCCTGAAGGACGGCGTCTTCGGGTCGACGTTCTACACGATCACCGGCTTCCACGGGGCCCACGTGCTCGTGGGCCTCGTCCTGATCGCGATCGTCGCCAACCGGGCGCGGCGCGGGCTGATCTCGGGAAGCCGCCACACCGCGGTCGAGGCGGCGAGCTACTACTGGCACTTCGTCGACGTGGTGTGGCTCTTCGTCATCACGACGCTGTACGTGCTCTAGGGCGCCGGTCAGCCGCTCCGGGCCCTGAGTCTTCGGCGGCGGCCAGCATCACGCGCCTGCCGTCCGCGCGCCGCGCCCGCCGCCCCTCGGCCCGCATCCATCCGGCGACGATCGCCGCCACCGCGGCGAGGAGGAGCAGGTCGCCGGCCGCCCACATGACGAGGCCGCCGATCTGCTGGTCGACGAGTGGCGGCGGCCCCCATCCACGCTCCACGGTGAGGTAGTGCGGGTAGAGGACGAGCGGCGCCCAGTAGATCGCCAGCCCCACCGCCGCGTTCACGGGCATCTGGAGGACGAGGTACGCGAACCGAGCGCCGTGGCCCATGCGACGCGGGATCGGATCGGCGCCCACGACCGGCCACCAGAACA
Organism: uncultured Chloroflexia bacterium; assembly: GCA_963825905.1. GTDB lineage: Bacteria > Chloroflexota > Limnocylindria > QHBO01 > QHBO01 > JAICQM01. The sequence goes on from CAWGUL010000003.1 coordinate 268,266, forward strand.
GCACGCCCGCCGCGAGGAAGATCGCATGCTCCACGACGTGGATGGCGGGCTGCTCGAGCGCGGCCTCGTAGAGCGGGCTGAAGTGCGCGAACCACATGACGGCGGTGAAGATCGGCCAGGCGACGAACGGCGAGGCGGCGACACGCACGAGGCGCGAGTGCAGGATCGGCAGCAGCAGCCGACGCCGGGTCACGGGGCGCACGGAACGCATGACGAGGGTCACCGGCGCGCCCAGCGCCAGGAGCGGCGGTGCGACCATCGTGAGCAGCAGGTGCTGGACCATGTGGACGGTGAGCAGCTCGTCCGCGTAGACGTCGATCGCCGTCACCAGCGCGACGAGGATCGTCGCGATGCCCGCGAGCCAGGCGCCGGCTCGCCAGCCCGGGACCTGGCTGGCCGGATGCGCTGCATTCACGCGCCTCGCGAGGAGGAGGTAGCCGGCCCCCGCCACGATCGCACCGAGCCATGGCACCGGATCCGGCACCACGGTCAGGAGGACGCCGGGCAGCGCCGGGGGTGCCTCGGTCCCACCGTGGGCGAGGACGGGGGCGGCAGCCAGTGCCGCCATCGCGGCTGACCGGCAGCGCGAGCCGGAGTGGCGGCGTCGGGCGCATCCGCCTCATGGTACCCAGCCCATGGGAGGGAGCCGCCCGACGCCCGGGATCAGGTCCCTCGAAGCTGGTTCAGCACCGTGTCGCTCACCACGCTTGGCCCACCGAGGACGTCGATGGTGTCGGGGTCGAGGCGCGTCGCTTCGGCGGCAACGGTCACCGGGAGACTGGTCGGCGTGGTGAGCAGCACCGGGTCGCCCTTCGGTCCGGCCGCGAGCGCGTCGGGGAAGTTCACGCCGGTCGCGACGAAGATGTGCGGGGTGAGGCCGCTGAAGAACGTGCGCGAGACTGCCACGGAGGTCAGGTAGCGGTCGTCGCCGCTGACGCGCACCACGAGGCGGCCACCAGAGCGCAGCGCGTTCTCCACTCCGACGCTGACGACCCCCTCCCCGCCAACGACGTAGATCTTCGCCGGGTTGAGGCGCGTGATCTGCGCCTGGGCGGTGCCGGGGATGGATGTCCCGGTGACGAGCAGGATCGGCATGTTGCTGTGCGCCGCGCCGGCGCTGCCGGCCAGGGCATCGGGGTAGTTGAGGCCGGTCGCCACCATCAGCTGCGTGGCGCTGGGGAAGGCGTTCGCCACGACGCGGGCGGCCGTGTCATAGCGGTCGAAGCCGGCAAAGCGGACGACCGTCCCGGTCCGGGAGAGGCCCTTCAGCGCGTTCTCCACCGTTGTCGAGATGGCCCCTGTCCCGCCCACGAGGTAGATCGTGGCCGGCTTGAGCCGCTGGAGCTCGATCTGGGTGGCAGCCGGGATCGCCGTGCGGCTCACGAGGAGCACGCTGGTGTTGCGCTTTGCGGCGGCGGGCGCCGCGGCGAGGGCGTCCGGGAATGCCTGGCCACTGGCGACGTAGACCGATGCGACCCCCGTGCCGGGGCTCGGAACGATCTTCTTGGATACGAGCGCGGCAGTCGCATACCGATCCGAACCGGCGATGCGGGTGACGGTCGGGCTCGCGCTCGGCGACGGGGTCGGCAGGACGCTCGGGCACCCGGTCATCGGCACGTTGACGGTCGCGCTGTTGTTGTCCGTGTTGGCAAGCGGCTCGTTGGTGGCGCTCACCTGCGCGGTGTTGCGAACGCGCGGGCAGGTCGCCATCGGTGCGGTGACGTCGAAGGTGACCGTCACCGAGGCGCCGGGAGCCATCGTGTTGAACGTGCAACGCAGGTTGTTCGGGTCGCTGGCCGAGATCTTCCATGCGCAGCTCCCGGCGGATGCCGGCGTCCAGCTCAGGGTGGCGAAGTTGATGTCAACGTCCGGCTCGACGCTGTTGTCGATGAGCCGCACGCCGGTGGCCGAGATCGTGCCGCCGTTGTGGACGGTGATCGAGTACGTGTACGAGCCGCCGACCGCGACGCTCGCCGGCGAGGCCGACTTCGCGATCGTCATGTCGGCACCGGGCGCGCCGGCAGCGGAGGCGAGCGCCACCGACAGGACGAGGATGCCGAGCGCCGCGACGAACGAGCCGATCGCGATCGACGACCGCAGCCGAGCTCGAGGATGAAGCGGTTGGCGGGGCGTACCGTCCACGACGGTGGTTGCGTCCACGAGATGAACCTCCCTGATGGCGGAGCGGGCACGCTCCTGCGTCGGCGCACGCATCAACGCGGCGGGCAGCCTCGACCAACCTACGTGGGCGACCCCGGACTGCGCATCCGTGAAACCACGGAGACGGGTACGGATTGGCGCTCCGTACATCGGACCGCAGTCGGAGGTCCGTTGAGGGCCGGAAGGGCTGGAGCCGAAGGTGGGATTCGAACCCACGACCGTCGGTTTACGAAACCGATGCTCTACCCCTGAGCTACTTCGGCCGGCGCGAGGCGCGATTCTAGCAGCGGCCCCCCGGGGTCGTCATCGCGACCCCGGGTCCGCTCTCACCAGTCCGCGACGACCGACCATGCGAGGTCGTGGACCTTCGTGATGTCGGCCCTATCGGCGCCCGAGGCGTCGAACGGCAGGCAGCGCAATGCGGCGCGCGGCGGGGCAGCGTGGGGAAGCGCGACGCCCCCGACGGTGGAGCCGCACCGCCGGAGGCGCCCCGAGCAGGACCGGAGAGGCTCAGCTGGCGCGGATGGCGTCGCCGCGCGTGGTACCCCGCCCTCCGCGGCGCGGTTCCTGGCGGCGGTCAGGGAGCGCGCATCGTCTCCGCGAGGGCGATCGATGCGTCGCGGCCAAGGCCGGATTCCAGCCGCACCACCGTCCCACCCTCGTCCCAGACGAGCACGTCGCCGACGAGGCGGGTGCGTTCGAGCCCGTCCCCGACCGTCGCGGCGTAGTGCAGGACGTGCGGCGCGCCGCTGATCCAGTAGCCGGGGTGCCCGCGCACCGTAACCTGCTGGATCGTCACCCGCGCCTCGATCACGATCTTCTGGATGAGCTCCGGCTCGATGTCGCCTGACAGGAACATCGCCAGCAGGCCGATTCGCGAGGCTCCCGTTGCCGGCAGGCCGTCGCGCACGCCCCACACGAGCGAGACCTGCCGTCCGTCGACGGACCGATAGACCTCGTCCGGCGCACCGAGCCCGTCGGGCTCGAGCAGCGCGACCTTGATGACCGGGTCGCTGAGGCGCGTCGGGGTGCCGAGCGCGAGACGTGTCGCCAGCGGCGTGTCGCTCACGTTCGGGGATGGCAGCGCGTCGGTGAACAGGATCCGCAGCGGACCGATGCCGAGCGCCCCGGCGGCGAGCGCCGCCCCGGCGGTGAGGAGGAGCGCCGCGATCGCGACGAGCAGCGCGCGGCGGACGACGGGCCGCGGGCGGGATGCCGCCCGAGGGTCGATGGCCGGCGTCCGTGGCCAGGCGATCGCGGTCGCCGCATCGGTCAGCATGCGGTCGAGCATGGCGTCGTCGAGGATGCGTCGGTCAGACATCGGTCAGTCCTCGCGCTTCCAGCACCATCCGCAGCCGCTGGCGGGCGCGCGACAGGCGCGACTTCACGGTTCCCCGGGCCACGCCAAGCAGGGCGGCCGTCTCCGCTTCGCCGAGCTCCGCGAAGTAGCGGCAGGTGATCACGAGGCGGTCGGCCTGCGGCAGGCTGTCGACGGCGGCCACGACGGCCGCGCGGCGCTCGGCGGCCACGACGTCTCCTTCCGGCGACGGCGCCGTGCGGAGTGCCGGCTCCCGCGCCGTGACGTCCGCGGCGCGCCCCCAGGCCGCAAGGCGGCGCCAGTCGGCGCGTCGCAGGTTCCGCGCCCGGTTGCCGACGATCGCGAGCAGCCAGGGGACGAACGGCTCGTCGGGGCGGAAGCGGCCGAGGGCGCGATGCACGTTGATGAAGGCCTCCTGGGTCGCGTCAGCCGCGCGGTCCGCATCCCGCAGGACGAGGTAGGCGGCGCGGAAGGCGAGCGTGGCGTGGCGATCCACGAGCGTGGCAAATGCCACCTCGTCGCCGTCGACGGCGCGCGCGATCAGCTCCGCGTCCGACGCGGGTGGACGGCTCTCCACACCGATGTTCTACCCCGCCTGTCGAGCAAGGGTTCCCCGCGGGGGCGGCCGGGGCCGCGGGTCGATCAATCGCCGTAGCAACTCACGAGCTGCGGGCGCCTCGCGAATCGGGCGATTGATCGCGGGCAGCGCACCACGACGAGCGCCGCTGCGGGCAGCTCAAGCGCACCGGGCGCCGATATATCGTCGAGACCCGACGCGGCGCCAGGCTCCCGCGGCATTCCCGCGATGGATCGCGGCGGGAGGGCGAGCAGCCCGGTGAGGCCTCCCTCGCCCCTCGCGCGCACCGTTCACTGTTGACTGAACACTCTGAACGGCGTATACCGGGAGCCGTGACCACGCACGACGAGGAAGCGTTCGTCGAGGCGATGGGCCAGGAGCTCGTGACGCAGGGCATGCCACGCATGGCCGGCCGCGTGTGGGGGTACCTGCTCATCGCCGACCCGCCGGAGCAGAGCGCGCAGCAGATCGCCGAGCGCCTCGCCGCCAGCCGCGGCGCGGTCAGCGGAGCGGTCCGGCTGCTCACCGCCGCGGGCCTGATCGAGCGTCGGACGCGGCGCGGCGACCGGCGCGAGTGGCTCTCAGCGCCGGAGGGGACGCTGAGCGGGCTGATGAGCAACTATCTGCCCCGCATCCAGGCATTCCGGCGTCTCACCGCACGAGGTCTCGACCTCGTCGGCGACCAGCCGGCGCCGCTGGGGCTCGGCCTGCGCGAGCTCCACGACTTCTACCTCTTCTTCGAACGAGAATGGCCGGCGCTGCTCGCCCGCTACGAGGCGGCCCGCGGCGCGTCCCCGGTCGACACCACGGAAAGGACCGCATGACCAGCAGCCACGCGGGCGCCGGCACCACGCCCGTCATCGAGACCGAACGCCTGACCAAGGCATACGGCGAGCACCGCGGCATCATCGACGTCGACCTCGTCGTGCGCGAGGGCGAGGCCTTCGGGTTCCTCGGGCCCAACGGGGCGGGCAAGACGACGACGATCCGCACGCTGCTCGACCACCTGCGGCCGACGAGCGGGCGCGCTCGGGTGTTCGGCATCGAGACGACCGTCGACCCGGTCGCGATCCATCGCCGGCTCGGCTACCTGCCGGGCGAGTTCGTGCTGTACGACAAGCTCACCGGGGGCCAGACGATCGAGTACTTCGCCAACCTGCGCGGCGGCGTCGACCCCGCCTACCAGGCCGATCTCGTCGCGCGGCTCGACCTCGACCCGTCGCGGAAGTTCAAGGAGTACTCGAAGGGCAACAAGCAGAAGGTCGGGCTCGTGGTGGCGCTCCAGCATCGGCCGGAGCTCCTCATCCTCGACGAGCCGACGTCGGGGCTCGACCCGCTCGTCCAGCAGGCCTTCTTCGCGCTCATGCGCGAGGCGAAGGACGAGGGGCGCACGATCTTCATGTCGAGCCACGTGCTGTCGGAGGTGGAGCGGACCTGCGACCGGGTGGCGATCATCCGGGACGGCCGGCTGACGCGAGTCGACCGCGTGGACGCCCTGCGCGACATGGCCCACCACCAGGTGGAGCTGCGCTTCGCCGGCCCGGCTCCCCGGGAGGAGTTCGCGAACCTTCCCGGCGTGAGCGATGTGCGGGCAGAGGACGGCGTCCTCCGCATGCGCGTGGCCGGAGCCATCACCCCGATCGTGCAGGCCGCGGCCCGCCACGAGCTGCTCGACTTCGTGAGCCGTGAACCCACCCTCGAGGAGACATTCCTCGCCGAGTACGGGTCCCAGCCCGAATCGCCAGCGCCGACGACGAACCGATGACGACCGGCGCGGCCCCGCTTCCCACCGTCTCGCCGCTCAGCCGCGTCTTCGGCCTGGGCAGCGTCTTTGCGAAGACGCTCCGCGACTCGCGCCGGGCGACGCTCATCGTCGGCGGCGCCATCGGCGTGCTGACGGTGGCCGTGGCGGCCGGCATCATCAGCCAGTTCTCGACTCCCGAGTCGCGCGCCGAGATCGGGAAGATCGTCGACGCGGTGCCGCCCATCCTGCGCGGCCTGGCCGGCAAGCCGGTGAACGTCGGAACGCTCGGCGGCTACCTCCAGTACAAGTACGGCGGCTTCTTTCCGCTCGTCATCGGCCTGTGGTCGATCCTCGCGCTCTCCGGCACGCTCGCCGCCGAGTCGGTGCGCGGCAGCCTCGACATCGTGGCGGCCGCGCCGATCAGCCGGCGCCGGATCGCGCTCGAGAAGATCGCCGGCCACGTCCTGATGCTGACGATCGCGATGCTCGTCATCGGCGGGGCCACCGCGCTCGCCGGCAGCGCCTTCGCCACCCTGCCCGGGGACGACATCTCGGCCGCCGCCGCCTTCTCGTATGCCCTGTGGCTCGGCCTGATGGCGCTCATCGCCGGCGCGGTCGCCTTCGCGCTGGCCCCGTTCGTCGGCCGCGGCGGCGCGGCTGGCATCGCCGGCGCGCTCATGCTCGGCGGCTTCCTGCTCAACGGCTACCAGGAGGCGATCCCGCAGCTCGCGCCCGCCGCCAGGGTCAGCTGGTTCGCGTGGACCGGCGACCACATCCCGCTCGCCGGCCGCTACGACTGGCCGTCGATCGCGCTGGTGGCCGTCGTCGCCGCTGTGCTCCTGCTGGTGGGCATCGAGGCGTTCGCGCGTCGCGACCTGGGCGTCACGTCCGCCATCCCCGGGCCGCGACTGCCACGCGCGCTGCTCGGGCTGCGCGGGCCGGTGCGGCGCGCGTCGAGCGAGCGGCTGCCGACGGCGCTCGGCTGGGGAGCTGGGTCTCGGCCTGTTCGGCCTCGTCATCGCGAGCTCTGGGTCGGCGTTCGTCGACACGCTCGCGAAGTCGCCGGACTTCCTGCAGGCGATGCAGCGCCTCTTCCCGGGGACCGATGTCGCGTCGGTCGGCGGCTTCCTCGAGCTCGTCTTCATCGAGTTCGGGCTCGTCCTCGCCGGCCTTGCCGCGGCCGGCCTCGTGGGCGGCTGGGCATCCGACGAGCGCACCGGCCGCGACGAGATGCTCCTCGCCGCCCCGCTCCAGCGTTCGCGCTGGCCGCTCTCCGGGGCCGTCGCGGTGCTCGTCGCGATCGGGGTCATCGTCGTGCTCACCGCGATCGGCATCGCGATCGGTACGCTCTCGGCCGGCGGCGAGGTCGCCACACCGGTGGCCGGCACGCTCGCGATCGGCCTCTACGCGGCCGCCATGGCGGGCATCGGGATCGCGGTCGGCGGCCTTGTCGGCCCCGCCTTCGCCGCGCCGACCGTCGCGGGCGTCACGATCGTGACGTGGCTCATCGACCTCGTGGGCGGGGATCTCGGCCTGCCCGACGCCATCCACCAGCTCGCCCTCAGCAGCCACATGGGCCAGCCGATGGTGGGCGCCTGGGACCCCGTGGGCATCGTCGCCTGCCTGCTGCTGGCGGCCGGCGGCACGGCGCTCGGGACCTGGGGCTTCGCCCGCCGCGACCTGCGAAGCTAGCCGCCCTCCCCAGGAGCGCGGCGCGGGTCGATCGCCGGCGCGGTGCCGGCCTCGGGCCGTGTCCAGCCGTGGAGCAGCTCGTCGTGGAACTGTCGCTCGGCGGTTGCCGCGCGGCGCGGCACCGGTGCCATCGGCGCCTTGCCCCGCGCCGCCAGCACGTAGTAGGCGCAGACGTCCGTCAGCGGGCAGATGCCGCAGATGGGGCGTGGAGCACGGCACGTGTCGCGGCCGTGGCGGATCGTCTCGACGTGGAAGGGATACATCTCCGCCGGGCTGAGGACACCCTCGAGCAGGTCGTGGGCACGGTCGAGCGGCGTGCGCGGCGGGAGCATGCCGAGCCGGCTCGTGACGCGGTGGACGTGGGTATCGACCGGCATGGCCGCGCGGCCGAAGTTGAAGAGCAGGATGATGGCGGCCGTCTTGCGCCCGATCCCCGGCAGACCGGTCAGCCAACCCCGCGCCTCGTCGAGCGGCCACTCCCCCAGGAACGCCAGGTCCCAGGTCCCGTTCGTGGCCGCATGTACCTCGGCCAGGACGTGCTGGATGCGGCGGGACTTCGTGGGTGCCAGCCCGCCGGGCCTCAGGACCATCGCCAGCTCATCGGTTGGTGCGGCGAGCACCTCGTCCCACGACCCGTAGCTGGCGCGCAGGGCGGTGAAGGCGCGGAACGAGTTCGTATCGGCGGTGTTCTGCGACAGGATCGTCAGGATGAGCTCGCTGATCGTGTCGACCCGCGGCCCGTCCCAGGCCGGATGGTCGTACCGGTCGCCGAGCCGCTCGAGCACCACGTCGGCCAGCGCTCGGCGCTTCCGACGGTCGGCGGCGAGCTTCTGCGGGCTCGGCCCGCGGCGCTTCTTCCGGGCGCCGGGCTTGAGCTTCATCGGGCCGCGAGCTCCAGCCCGATGCCGATGCCGCGCGCCATCCGCTCGGCGCCATCGGCCAGCAGGCGCGCGGTGTCGGCCATCGCCGCGGCGAGCTCCATCGGTGCGTCGGGGATCGGCTGCACGAGCGTGATGGCACCGACCGCACGCAGCGCCTCCGCGCCGGGTCCGAGGCCACCGGTGAGCAGCACGACCGGCGTGCGGCGGGCCGATGCCAGGGTGGCAACGCCCATCGCCGCCTTGCCGGAGAGCGTCTGTGCGTCGGCACGCCCCTCGCCGGTGATGACGATGTCGGCCGCCTCGAGCGCCGCGTGCAGGCCGGCGAGCTCGGCCACGACCTCGACGCCGGGCCGCACGACCGCGTGCGTGAAGCCGAGGAATGCCGCGGTCGTCCCCCCGGCGGCGCCGGCACCGGGAATATCGGCCACGAGTCGCCCGGTGGCGGCCTCGATGCGCGCGGCCCCAGGTCGCGAGCGCGGCGTCGAGCTCCGCCACGGTGGCCGGGTCGGCGCCCTTCTGCGGGCCGTAGGTGGCGCTCGCGCCGCGCGGCCCGCAGAGCGGGTTGGTGACGTCGGAGGCGATGACGATCTTCGTGGCCGCCAGCCGCGGATCGAGCCCGCCGACGTCGATGCTCGCCAGCGAGGCGAGCGCGGCGCCACCCTCCGCCAGCTCAGAGCCGCGCGCGTCGAGGAGCAGACCGCCGAGGGCGCGCAGGATGCCAGCGCCACCGTCGTTCGTCGCGCTTCCCCCGAGCCCGATCGTGATCTCCACCACGCCGGCATCCAGCGCCGCCCGGATCACGTCGCCGGTGCCGCGAGTCGAGGCGCGCCGGACGCTCGCCGGCGTCCGCTCCTGCGGCGCGAGCCGCGCGAGGCCGGACGCCGATGCCATCTCCACGAAGGCGCTGCGCCCGCCGTCGACGAGCAGCCAGGACGCCTCCACCGGCCGGCCGAGCGCGTCGGTGGTGGTGACGGTGCGCGTCTCGGCCGCGTCGCCGAGCGCCGCGCGGACCGCGGCGAGGGTCCCCTCGCCGCCGTCGGCCATCGGCTTCAATGTGATCCGGTCCTCCGGCCGAGCCCGCATCCACCCCTCCGCGATGGCGTGCGCGACCGCCACCGAGTCGAGCGCGCCGCCGAACGAGTCGGGCGCGACGAGCAGGGAGAGCGGCCGATCGGGCATGCGCTAGCCCTTCAGGTGCTTGCGCCGCTCGACGTAGGCGGGGATGGTGCGGATCGGTGGGCGCAGCTCGTCGCCGATCTCGCGGACCTCCAGGCTGAATCGGTCCTTCTCCTGCGCGATGACCTTCATGCCGCGCCCGACCTCGGTGAGCAGCTCGATCCGGTGCCGCTCCTCGAGCTTTCGGATCGCGCCGGCGAGGATGACGTACGCCATCTGCGACAGGTTGCCGAGCGGCTGGTTGCGGTGGATCCGCCGCTCGAGGTCGACCTGGCCGATGGCCGGCAGCCCGTAGGCCTCGATGATGTCGATCAGCAGGCCGATCTCGACCGCGTAGCCGGTGAAGAACGGAACGTTCTCCAGGAGCGCGCGGCGGCCGGCGTACTCGCCGGAGAGCGGCTGGATCATGCCCGACAGCTCGGGGAAGAACAGGTTGATGAGCGGGCGCGCCATGAGCTCGGTCACGCGACCGCCGCCCTCCGGGATGAGCTTCGCGCCCTTCCTTGATCGGTCGCTGGTAGAAGCCCTTCACGTACTGGATCCGCGGCTCACGCAGGAGCGGGCCGAGGAGGCCGGTCACGAAGCGCGGCTGGATGTTGCTGATGTCGGTGTCGACCCAGGTGACGATGTCGCCGTCCAGGACGTGGAGGCTCTTCCAGAGCGCCTCGCCCTTGCCGGTCACTCGTGCCGACCTCGGGCAGGATCTGCGAGTGCCGCACCACCGGCACGCCGAGCTCGGTCGCGATCTCGGCGGTGCGATCGGTGCTGTCGGAGTCGATGACGACGAGCTGGTCGATGAGCGGCACCCGGTCGACGAGGGCGCCCTTGATGCGGCGGATGACGAGGCCGATCGTCCGCTCCTCATTGAGCGCCGGCAGCCCGACGCTGATCGTCAGGCCGGCCTTCTCCTTGAGCGCCACGAGCTTGCGCGCGTCGCTGAACTCGCCGGCGTGGAACGTGTTCTCGGCGAACCACTTGTCGACGACCGACGGCAGCGCGTGGCTGCGCTCCGCGTACGCGTCGGCGTGGGCGAGCGTGCCCTCCGCCGCCCGCAGCTCGTCGAAGGTCGAGGTGCCGAGCGTCTGCTTCGTCTTCACCACGATGACCGTCGCGCGCGCCTTGCTGACGACCGCCTCCGGCACCGACCCGAACAAATAGCGCCCGTCGCTGCCATGCCGGCCCTGCGACGGCTGGGCACCGGCACCCATGACGACGAGGTCGTGGTGGGCGGCCTCGCGGATGATCGTGGTGCGCACGCTCGTCCCCTCGCGGAGGAGGCCGACCACGCGCCGCCCGCCGCCGTGCTCGCGCACGAATGCGTCAAGCGCCTCCTGCTCGCGGGCGAGCGCCCGCTCGCCGATGCCCTTCGGCACGATGTGCATGACCACCACCTGCGCGCCGAAGCGCTTCCCCAGGTCGCGGGCGAGGCGAATGGCGAGCTCGGCGTGTGGACCGCCGCGGACGGGGACCAGGATCGAGCCGACGTTGTCGAGGCCGCGCTGCTTGACGACCGCGATGTCGCACGGCGACTCGCGGACGACGGCGTCGATCGTGGTGGTGAAGACCGATGGCGGTCGCGGCTCGGCACCCGCCAGCCGCGCCTCGGTGGCCTCCGCCTCGGCGCGGGCGGCCTGCGCCGGGGTGCGCGGCCCCGCCCAGCCGAAGATGACGAGATCGGTCCCTTCCTCGCTGACCGCCTCGATGACGCCGTCGGACGCCCGACGCCCGATGCGGACCATCGTCCGCAGCTCCACGCCCTCCTCGTCGCCGAAGTCGAGGACGCGCTGGAGCAGGCGCCGCGCGATGCGCGCCTGGTGCGCGCCCTCGGACAGGCTGACGCCCTCGGGGACCTCGACGATGCCGAGGGCGGTGATCTCGGTCGGCCGCCCATCCGCGACGCCGGAGCCGATCCGGACGAGATCGCGCGCGGTGCGCGGGTTGGCGAGCGGCAGGAGGATCCGGTACGGCTCGCGCCGGCGGGGTGCCATCAGCGCCCGTCGGACTCGGCGCGCATCGCCTTCCAGCGCGTCACGAGGTACGGCTTGAGCTCCTCGAACTCGCGCGCCTGCTCGTCGATGACCCGCTCCGCCTGGTCGGTCGTCATCTCGAGCGTCTGGCTGATGAAGCCGGCGGTGCGGCCGAAGTAGAGCGGCGTCAGCGCGGCCAGGATCCGCTCGCGGTCCGCGCCCCGGCGATGGAACGCGACGAGCGTGTCGTAGAGGCAGCGCACCCACAGCTCGGCGGGGAAGTGGAAGCTCGACGGGTCCTCGGGCAGCTCGAGGTGCATGACGCGCTCGAGCTGCTCGTCGGCGAGCATCTCCGCCCACGCGTCGCTCTGGGTCAGGCGCGCCTGCTCCAGGTTGTCGATCAGCTTGGCGTGGTTGACGCTGATCACCTCCGGCGCCACCACGCGCTCGAAGCCGTACTCCGGGATGGCGTGCGAGCCGCGGACGCGCAGCCATCGGTCCTCGTAGCGGCCGGCGAGGCGGAACAGCGTGCCGACGACCTGGCGGAACATCGGTCCGAGGTCGGAAGCGGGGTCCTTGGCGTCGTGGATCTTCGCCCCGAGCCGTGCCTGGCAGACGGCGAAGCCCTCGTTGATCGCGCTGTGGGTCATCCAGATGTCGATGCCGAAGCGCGCGGTCAGCTCGTCGAACGTGTCGAGCTCCAGGTAGCGGCCGACGAGGTCGCCGCTCACCGCGAAGTCGCCGCCGATCGGCTGCCGGATGCGCTGCCCGTAGAGCGCGCGCGTCAGCGGGTAGCTGATGTTGTTCGTGATCGTGCCGTCGTACTTGTAGCGGCTGTAGAGCGGGGCGACGAAGTCGTAGCCGCCCTTGAGGATCGGCCCGGCGAGGAGCTCCACCCACTCCGGGCACGATGGAGCGCAGGTCGGAGTCGACCATCACCATCGCCTTGACCTTCAGCTCGCGCGCCACCTCGAACAGCGCCCGCACGGCGGTCCCCTTCCCGCTCGTGCCCTGGTACGTGAAGCTGATGCGCTGGAGCTTGTGGCGCGGGCTGACGAGGATGATCTTCTCGATGTAGTCCGGGCTCTCGGTGCTCACCGCAACGCGCGGCGTGTCATCCGGGGAGCCGCCGTCGGAGTTGACGAGGATCGGCTTGAGGTCGGGGAAGTACTGCACCATGCCGGCGGTGGCGGCACGCACGACGTACCCGATCGTCTCGGCGTTGCCGAAGCTCGGGATGCCGACCATGAGGTCGGCGCTGCCCACCCGGCGGACCTCGGCGAGCCCCTGCTCGTCGAGTGCCGAGCCGGTGCCGGCCGATGCGTGGGACGTCAGGGGTGGGGCCTCCTCGCAGGTGCTGTCGCGCTTCTGGCTTCAGGTGCGCTCGGGGGTGCGGGAAGGGTAGCACGCACGCTCGGACCGATCGGCGCGGCGAGGCCTCAGCTGCGCGGCGCGCGGTCCGGGCGATCCGCGATGTGCCGCACCCTGCGGGGCCGCTGGCCGAAGAGGCGGCCGAAGATGGTCGGCGGCATCTCCGGCTCGGCGGAGAGCTTTACCCAGTCATCGGTCCGCTCGCCCGGTCGGTACTGGCTGTTCTGGTGCTTCGCGACGTAGTGGCTGAAGCCGTTCGCGCGCCAGGCTGCGATCCAGTGCTCGACCGGCCGCTTCACGGCCGGGGTGACACGGACCTGGGGACCGTCGCTGACGATGCCCTCGAGCAGCCGTCGCCGCTCGAGGTACGGGACGTCGTGCAGCCCCTGCCCGTCCAGCTCGACGAGGTCGATGACGACGAACGCGCGCGCGCGTTCCGTCTCGCGCGGGTCGGGCACCGTCCCGGTCAGCCCCTCCTCCTCGAGCGCCTCGGCGAGATGCGCGGCCGCGCTGCCGACGCCGATGAACGGCTGCGCCGTCCAGATCCCGTCGAGCAGCGCCTGGTCGGCGTCGATCACGTCGGGCAGGAGGCTGACGAGCTCGTCGAAGCCGGACGCGTCGTTGCCGGCGCGGTCGGTGAGGCGAACGGTCGCCGCCGGCGAGGCGGGCCATGAGGCGGTCGCCGCGCCAGCACGGCTCGAACAGCCATTCGACGCTGCTGACCACGGCGAGGTCGTTCGAGGCGAGCTGCGGGACGTCGACGTCGGTGCGCGGTGGGCTCGGTGGCGCCGGGGCGGGATGGCGTGGCATCGTCGCTTCAGGGTACCCGCGGACCGGCGGCGGCGTTCATCGCCGGCCGAGCGACGCTAGTCGGCGGCGTAGAGGTCCAGCTGGCGCTCCTCGACGGTCGCGCCCGACCTGCTCGCGCATCTGCTCCCAGACGTCGATGTCCCACTCGCCGACGAACGTGATGGCAGTGCCGTCCTTGCCGGCGCGGCCGGTGCGGCCGATGCGATGGACGTACGTGTCGGCATCCTCGGGGATGTCGTAGTTCAGGACGTACGGCAGGTCGGTGATGTCGAGGCCGCGGCTTGCGACGTTCGTGGCCACGAGGTACTGGATCTTTCCCGCCTTGAAGTCGGCGAGCGTCCGATCGCGCTCGCGCTGCGACAGCCCGCCGTGGAGGGCGGCCACGTTGCGGCCGCGCCGGTCCAGGGTGGCATCGCCAGCCGGTCCACGCCGATCTGCGTGTGGCGGAAGACGAGGAGCCGATCGAACTTGAACTCCTTGGTGATCTCGAGCAGCGCGGCCACCTTGTCGCGCTCGGCGACGAAGACGACGACCTGGCGCACGGTCTCGACGGTCCGCTGCTCCGGCCGCACGCTGACCCGGGTCGCGTCACGGCTGCATGAACCGATCGCAGATGCGGAGGATGGCGTACGGCATGGTGGCCGAGAAGAGCGCGGTCTGCCGCTGGCGTGGGCAGCGGGAGAGGATCGTCTCGACGTCGACGATGAATCCCATGTCGAGCATCCGATCCGCCTCGTCGAGGATGACGGTATGGACCCGATCGAGGCGGAGCTCGCCGCGGCGGATCAGGTCGAGGACGCGTCCCGGCGTGCCGACCACGACCTGCGCGCCGTGCTTGAGCGCGGTGATCTGGCGGTCCATGCTCGAGCCGCCGTAGATGGCGACGGTGCGGACATTGCGGAACTGGCCGAGGCTCTCGATCTCCTCCGCCACCTGGACGCAGAGCTCGCGGGTCGGGGTCAGGACCAGCGCCTGCACCCACAGGGCGGCGGGATCGACCTTCTCGACGATCGGGATCCCGAACGCTGCGGTCTTGCCGGTGCCGGTCTGCGCCTGGCCGATGAGGTCCTCGCCGAGCCTCAGCGGCGGGATCGCCTGCGCCTGGACCTCGGTCGGGGTGACGTAGCCCATGCGCTCGAGTGCGCGCGCGATGGTGACGGGGACCTCGACCTCACCGAAGCGGTGCTGGCTGGCGCGGGCGAGGACGGCGGCGAGCAGCGGCGACTCGGCGTCGAGGGGATCGGCGCCGTTCGCCTCCGCGCTCATCGGCTGGTCGGCCGGGCGCTGGGCGGGCGGGCGCTTCCGCGCGCGCGGTCGGCGCGCCTGCGGTTCCGCCTCCGAGGCGGTATCGGTCTGTGGCAAACGGTTCTCCAATGGTTCGAATGATGCGACGTCGCGCAATGCAGTCGGAGGGCGCGCGCTCGCGCTTCGCGCGGTGGCGCGCGGCTCACGCTCCGGTGGCGGCGCCGCTGCGCGGATGCTACCACGCGCGTTCGGTTGACGGCGGGATCGCTCCTTGATGATACTGCATCTCACCTGGCCTGACCTGCACGGAGCACCGATGCCCCTCACCGCCATCCTCGTCGCGTTCGGCGCCTTCGCGTCCGCCCTCGCCGGTGGTGTCCTCGCCCTCCGCGCCGCGCGCCAGGTGGGCCTCATCATCGCGGTCGGCGCCGGCATCCGCATCGGGGCAGCCTTCTTCGACCTCATCCCCGAGGCGGTCGACCACATGCACGGCAGCCTCGACGCCGCGATGATCGCGACCGCCGTCGGCTTCCTCGCCTTCTACGCCATCGAGAAGCTCACGACCCTCCACGTGGGCCACGAGACGGCCACCGAGCTGGAGCACGGGCAGTCGGCGCACCGTCACATCGGGATCGTCGGCGCCACCGGCATGAGCCTCCACAGCTTCCTCGACGGCGTTGCGCTGGCGGCGGCGCTCGCCGTCGGCGGCGGGCTCGGGCTCGTGATCGCGGCGGTCGTCATCATCCACCGCTTCTCGGACGGGATCGGCATCGTGAGCCTGCTGCTGGCCAGCCGCTTCCCGCGCGCGCAGGCCTACCGATGGGTCACGTACGTGGCGCTGGCGCCGGTGCTCGGCGTGATCGTCGGCCTGCTGATCCCGGTGCCCGATGAGGTGCTCGGCGCGATGCTCGCGGTCTTCGCCGGCTTCTTCCTCTACATCGGCGCGGCCGAGCTGCTGCCGGAGGCACATCGGTCCGATCGCTCGCGGCTCGTCGTCCTCGGCACGCTCGCCGGCGTGCTCGGCATCTACCTGTTCTCGGTCTGGGCCGGGACGGTGGGGAGCGTCTGATGAGCGCCGGGAGGCACGCCGATCGTCTGCGCCGCGCCGGGGAGCGCGTCACCGGCCAGCGGCTGCTCGTCGCCGAGGCGCTCGAGCGGTCGGGGCGCCAGGTGTCGGCCCAGGAGCTGTGGCTCGCACTTCGCCGCCGGACGCCGGGCCTGGGACGAGCGACCGTGTTCCGCACCCTCGAGACCCTCGTCGTCGCCGGCGTGGCGCGCCGCCTGGAGCGCGACGGCCACGTCTACGGCTACGTCGCGTGCCGGCCCGGGCATCACCACCATCTCGCCTGCTCGGCCTGCGGCCGCGTCGAGGAGATCGGCGAGCGGCTCGTGGCGCCGGTGGCCGACCGCGTGCGCTCCGAGCTGGGATTCGAGATCGACGACGCGCGGCTCGACTTCTACGGCCGCTGCGCCGAATGCCTCGCCGCCGGCGCCTGACCCGGTCGCGCGGTCAGCTCAGCCGCCGGCTCCTGCCGCGACGGGGTTCGGCATCGGCCCGGCGGCACCATTCGTGTCTCCCACAGCGCGGCCGTACCCGGCCGGGTGGGCCTCCTTCCAGGCCCAGGCGTCGGTGAGCATCTCCTCGAGCTTGCTGTGGCGTGACTGCCAGCCAAGCTCCCGCCGAGCGCGCCGCGAGCTCGCGACGAGGACGGGCGGATCGCCCATGCGGCGCTTCACCGCGCGGGCCGGCACCGCGCGGCCGGTCACCTTGCGCGCCGCCTCCACCACCTCGCGGATGCTGTAGCCGGCCGCCGAGCCGAGGTTGTACACCTCCAGCGACGGGTCGCCCTCGCCGGTCGCCTCGAGCGCGAGCAGGTGGGCGTCGGCGATGTCGCGGACGTGGACGTAGTCGCGGATGCAGGTGCCGTCCGGGGTCGGGTAGTCCTGGCCGAAGATCTGAACGTGGCTCGCCTCACCCGCCGCGACGCGCAGCACGAACGGGATCAGGTGCGTCTCCGGGTCGTGGTCCTCGCCGTTGCGCTCGGTGGCGCCGGCGACGTTGAAGTACCGCAGGCTGATGGCGCGGAAGCCGTGCGCGGCCGCGAACCAGCGCATCGCGCCCTCGAAGGCGAGCTTCGTGGCGCCGTACGGGTTGATCGGCTCGGTGCGGTCGGCCTCCGCGATCGGGACCCGGCGCGGCTCGCCGTACACCGCCGCGGTGGAGCTGAACACGATGCGGTTGACGTTCGCCACCCGCATCGCCTCGAGGAGCGCCACGCCGCCGGCGACGTTGTTGCGGTAGTAGACGCCCGGGTGCGCCATGCTCTCTCCGACGAGCGACTTCGCGGCGCAGTGCAGGACGGCATCGATGCGGTCCTCCTCGAGCACGCGCTCGAGATGCGGCTGGTCGTTCATCGAGCCGACGACGAGCCGCGCCCCGTCCACGACCGACGCGGCGTGCCCTGTCGACAGGTCGTCGAAGACGGTGACCGCATGGCCCTGGGCGACGAGCGTCTCGACCGTGGTCGACCCGACGTAGCCCGCCCCTCCGACGACGAGCAGCCGCATCAGCGGGCCACGGCGGCGGCGTGCTGAAGCGATGCGCCGGCGGTGCGCGCCAGCTCGGCGCTGAAGCGGGTGGCGACGGTCGCGGCGCCGGCATCGGCGGCGGCGCGCAGGTCGTCGATGCGCCGCAGCCGGCCGGCGGCCTTGACCTGGACGCGCGGGCCCACGCTGTCGCGGAGGAGGGCGGAGCGCTCGACGGTGGTGCGCGCGGTGCTGGCGCCGGTGCCGGTCACGACGTAGTCCGCGCCGGCCCGCTCGGCGATGCGGCAGGCCCGGCGCAGCTGGTCGACCGGCATCGGATCGGACTCGACGATGACGCCGGCCACGCCGAGCGCGGAGTGGACCATGTCGATGACGGCGAGCATGTCGTTGAGCACCGTCTCCTCGTCACCCGACAGCAGCGCCCCGCCGTTGACGACGAAGTCGATCTGCGCGGCGCCCTGCTCGAGCGCCTTGCTGGCCTCGAAGGCCTTCACGGCCAGGATCTGGCCACCGTGCGGGAAGCCGACGACCGTGCCGAGGCGGACGCGCGAACGCCCGAGGTGACGTTTGGCGGCCTTGACGAGCCATGGGCTGACGGTGAGCGCCGCGAGCTCGTGCTCGGTGGCGAGGGCAACCGCCGTCTCGAGGTCCGCAAGGGTCGCGTTGGCGTTCGTGAGCCGATGCTCCAGGCGTGGGGCACGCCGCCCGCTCGTCATCGCGCGATCTTCGGTCCTCGTCCGTCAGGGTCAGGGACCGCCGATTGTAGCAGCGGCCCATCGCTGCCCCGTCCGGGCAGGAGCCCCATGGCGAGCGCCAGGCGGTGCGCCGACGCACCGCTCACTCGGCTGGCGAGCGAGCCTCCGCCGCGAGCGAGCGCGCCAGCGCCAGGAGCGTCGCGCGGTCGTTGAGGGCGGGGTCGTCGAGGACGCGTTCCAGCAGCGCGGCGAGGATCATGCCGACCGCCGGCGAGGGACCGATGCCAAGCGCGGCCTGCACGTCGTTGCCGTCGATGGCGAGGCGCCCGGCGAGGATGGCGGGATGCGCCGCCCCGACCCGTCGGATGCGCTCGACGAGCGCGCGCTCCGCCGCGTCCCCCGCCTCGCCCACGCCCGACGCGAGGTTGTCCGCCCGGCGGAGGGCGAGCAGCAGCTCGAGCCGATCCGGGCCGACGCGGCGCAGGAAGCGGCGTACCGCGGCATCGGTCCAGTTCGGCTCGTAGGCGAACATGTGATGCCGGATCGCGTGCTCGACGGCCGCGATCTCGGCGGCCGGGAAGCGGAGCCGCTGGAGCACGCGCGCCGCCAGGTCGGCGCCGACCCGCTCGTGACCGATGAAGTGGCCGCCCGCGAGCGTCGTGGCCTTGCCGATGTCATGGAGGAGCGCGGCGACCCGGACACGCGCCTCGGCGGGCGCCGCGTCGACCGCCCGCATCGTGTGGTCGAGCGCATCGCCGGGGATGAGCTTCGCCTGCGGGACGCCACGCAGCGCCGCCACCTCGGGCAGCACCACGGCCAGGATCCCCAGCGCCTCCATCTGGCGCAGCGCGGCGGAGGGCGGCGCCGGCACGGACAGCATGCGCAGCAGCTCGTCGCGAACGCGCTCGCCGGACACGCCGTTCAGCGTCGGCGCGAGGGCGCGGAGGGCGGCCGCGGTCGGCGGGTCGATGCGCAGGCCCAGGCCGGCGGCGAAGCGCGCGCCGCGGATGATCCGCAGCGCGTCCTCCGCGAACCGGGCTTCGGGATCGCCGACCGCGCGGAGGATCCCGGCCTCCAGGTCGGCGCGCCCACCGAACGGGTCCACCAGCCGGCCGTGGCCGGCGTCGAGGTCGGCCGGCTGCCAGGCCATGGCGTTGATCGTGAAGTCGCGGCGCGCCAGGTCCTCGGCCAGGGTGGCGCCGAAGCGCACCTCGTCCGGGCGGCGCCGATCGCGATAGGGGCCCTCGGTGCGGAATGCGGTCACCTCGACGAGCGGCGTGCCGGGCACGGTGACGGTGCCGAATCGGTTCAGCCAGCGCGCGGTCGGGAAGAGCGCCGCCACCGCATCGGGATCGGCGGAGGTGGCGACGTCCCAGTCGCCGGCGGTCACGGCGCCGTCATGCAGCCGCTCGCGCAGCGCGCCGCCCACCACGGCAACCTCGTGCCCCGCCCCGATGAGCGTGGCAAGCACGTGGCGGACCGCGGCCGGCAGCTCGCCGAGGTGCAGCTCGCCCGGGTCCGGCTCGCCGAGGTTCAGCTCGCGGTCGCCGTCGCCGTGGTCCCGAGGAAGAGGTAGTTCCGCCACGCGTCGTTCCGCTCGTCGGCGAGGTAGGACCCGAACAGGTACCGCAGGTCGGCGCGCGGGGCACGCGGCTCGCGCAGGAGCTGCATCCGGGCTTCCGCCAGCGTCTTCGAGCCCTTGCGGTGGTTGCAGCCGCGGCACGCCGCCACGAGGTTCTCCCACTCGTGACGTCCGCCACGGTGCTTCGGGACCACGTGGTCGATCGTGAGGTCGCGGCTCGTCTCGCCGCAGTACTGGCAGATGTGCCGATCCCGGGCGAAGACCTCGCGCCGGGTCAGCTTCACGCGCGGGCGAGGGCGCTTCACGTGATAGCTGAGGCGAATGACCGATGGCGCCGCGATCGCCAGGGTGGGGGTGCGGATGACCTGGTGGTTCCGCTCGAGGAGCTCCGCCTTCTCGGCGCCGAGCAGCCGAAAGGCGCGCCTGATGTCGCAGACGTTGAGCGGTTCGTAGTTCTGGTTCAGGACCAGCACGGGTGCATTGATCACGACGCTCGCCTCGAGGCGGATTCTAGCCGACCAGCACGCGCGTGCAGCAGCGCCCGGCCAGGGCGCGGAACGGAGGTCGCTCGCGGTGCCGAGTAGAATGGCGGGCGGCGCGATCCATGCGCCACGCGAGGGTACGAACCAGACGAGATGACCACCATCGAACGAAGCACGTGGGCGACGAAGGTCGGCCTGGCGCGCATGCTGGCCGGCGGCGTGATCATGGACGTCGTGACCGCCGACCAGGCGAAGATCGCCGAGGAGGCGGGCGCGGTCGCGGTCATGGCGCTCGAGCGCGTGCCGTCCGACATCCGCAAGTACGGCGGCGTGGCGCGCATGAGCGACCCGAAGCTCATCAACGAGATCAAGGCCGCGGTCAGCGTCCCGGTCATGGCGAAATGCCGGATCGGGCATTTCGCCGAGGCCCAGATCCTCGAAGCGCTCGAGGTGGATTACATCGACGAGTCCGAGGTCCTGACCCCGGCCGACGAGGAGCACCACATCGACAAGCACGCCTTCCGGGTGCCGTTCGTGTGCGGCTGCCGCGACCTCGGGGAGGCGCTGCGCCGGATCGGCGAGGGCGCCGCGATGATCCGCACCAAGGGCGAGGCAGGCACCGGCGACATCGTCGAGGCGGTGCGCCACATGCGCGCCGTGCAGAAGGGGATCCGCGAGCTCCAGAACATGCGGCCGGACGAGCTCTTCGCCGCGGCCAAGGAGCTGCGCGCGCCGCTCGACGTGGTTCAGCAGACCGCCGAGCTCGGTGCGCTGCCGGTCGCGAACTTCAGCGCCGGCGGCGTCGCCACCCCGGCCGACGCGAGCCTGATGCGCCAGCTCGGCGCCGAGGCGGTGTTCGTCGGCAGCGGCATCTTCAAGAGCGAGAACCCGGAGCGGGTGGCGCGGGCGATCGTCCAGGCCACGACCCACTTCGACAACCCGGAGATCCTGGCGGAGGTGAGCACCGGCCTCGGTGAGCCGATGCGCGGGATCTCCTCCGGTGAGATCCCGCCGGAGGAGCGGCTCGCCGTCCGCGGCTGGTAAGGGTGGACCGATGACGGACCATCGCCGGCCCGGCCGGGCGCCGCGGATCGGCGTCCTCGCGCTCCAGGGTGCGGTCGCGCCGCATCTCGCCGCGCTCCGCGCCGTCGGGGCGGAGCCGGTGCCGGTCCGGCTGCCGCGCGACCTCGTCGATCTCGACGCGCTCATCCTGCCCGGGGGCGAGTCGACGACGATGCGGAAGCTCATCGACGCGTACGGGCTGCGTGAGCCGATCCTCTCGATGGCCCGGGGCGGCATTCCGATGCTCGGCACCTGCGCCGGCATGATCCTCCTCGCCGACCGCATCGACGACGGCGACGAGCCGGTCTTCTCGATGCTCGACATCGGCGTCACGCGCAACGGGTACGGGCGGCAGCTCGACAGCTTCGAGGCCGATCTCGAGGCCCCGTCCCTCGGTGGCGCGCCGTTGCACGGCGTGTTCATCCGGGCGCCGATGGTGACCGATGTCGGCGCGGCGGCCGAGGTCCTCGCCCGCGATCCCGACGGCCGCCCGGTGGCCGTGCGCCAGGGCCGCGTGCTGGCGACTGCGTTCCACCCGGAGCTGACCGATGACCGCAGGCTGCACCGCCTGCTGGCCGAGATGATCGAGACGCCGGCGGCGACGTGACCGATGGCTCCGGCGCGGTGCGCGCCGCGCGGCTCACCGATCGCCAGGCCCTGGCGGCCCTCTCGCGCCGCGTCCACGCCTCCCCGGACGGGCACCGCCGCAGCCTCGGCGTGCCGGCCGTCGACCCGGCACGGCCGCGGATCAGCCTCGCCACCCTCATCCCGTCGTGGCTGCCGCTGCGGTCGCCATCTGTCCATCTCGTGGCAGAGGTGGACGGCGAGCTGGTGGGGAGCGCGCGGGCGATCACCGAGCCGCATCGGTCCGACTGGGTGATCATCGAGCTCGACGCCGACGACGGCCCGATGTCGGCTGAGGTGCGCTGGGCGCTCCTCACGGCCCTCGTGGCGGAGGGAACGCAGCAGGACGTCGCCCGCCTCCACGTGGCCTGCGCGGACGCCCACGAGAACCTCGAGCTGTTCGGGCAGGCCGGGTTCGTCGCCTACGCGCAGGAGCAGATCTGCTACCGGCCGCCCGAGCCGCTCCATGGCCCCGGCTCGTGGTTCCGGTCCTTCGTCGACGCGCGGCGCGGCCGCAACGGCACGCACCGGGCGGACGAGATCCCGGCCTCGGTCGGGGCGGTGCGACCGGCCGGATCCCCGGATGCCTGGCATCTCTTCGACCTGTGGACCCATACGACGCCGCCCGCCATCGCACGGGTGGAGGGCTACGGCGCCGCCGACTGGGAGGGCGTCGACCACGAGGCGGTCGTCCCGCGCAGCAGCCTCAACCCGCTCCTCCACTTCGGGTCCGTCGGCGCCTGGGTGATGCCCGCCGACCAGCGGGCGGGCGGCTTCGCGCAGCATGGCGCCTGCCGCGAGGGCCCGCACTACCTCCGCTTTCTGGTCCGCGACGGGGTCGACGGCGCGGCCTTCCTGCTGGCGGTGCTGCGCGGGCCGGCGCGGGAGGCGGCCGCTGCGGGCATCCTCGCTCCGGTGCGAACATACGAGTCGGCGGGCCTGCATGCCGCGACCGCGGTCGGCTTCGAGCCGATCGGCAGGGTGACGCTCCTCGTGCGCGAGGTGCGGGCAACGGTTCGCCAGCCGGCGATGGTGCCGGCCCACTGACCCCTCACCACCGAAAGGACCGCGCGATCACCGTGACACGCCGCGAGATGACCGATGACCTCGACGCGCTGATGGAGGCCCTCCCGCCGGAGATCTGCGATCGGCTGCGCGAGCTCAGCAATCGGACCGATCTGCTCGAGGTCGTCATGGACCTCGGCCGCCGGCCCGAGGCCCGCTTCACGACCGGCGAGGTGGACCTCCTGGATCGCGAGGTGACCGAGGGTGACATCGCGCACGTCGTGGATCACATCGGCGCGTTCGGCGACGACAACCGGGCGGGGATCGAGCGCACGCTGCATCGGATCAGCGCCATCCGCAACCGCGCCGGCAAGGTGGTGGGGCTCACCTGCCGCATCGGCCGGGCGGTGTACGGCACGATCGACATCATCCGCGACATCGTCGATTCCGGGCAGAGCATCCTGCTCCTCGGCCGGCCCGGCGTCGGAAAGACGACGATGCTGCGCGAGGTGGCGCGTGTCCTCGCCGACGACCTCGGCAAGCGGGTGATCATCGTCGACACCAGCAACGAGATCGCCGGCGACGGCGACATCCCGCACCCGGGCATCGGCGACGCGCGGCGCATGCAGGTCCGCACCCCGACCGAGCAGCACGCGGTGATGATCGAGGCCGTCGAGAACCACATGCCCGAGGTGATCGTCATCGACGAGATCGGGACCGAGCTCGAGGCCGGCGCCGCGCGCACGATCGCAGAGCGCGGCGTCCAGCTCGTCGGCACCGCGCACGGCAACACGCTCGACAACCTCATGCTCAACCCGACCCTTTCCGACCTCGTCGGTGGGATCCAGCCGGTGACGCTCGGCGACGAGGAGGCGCGGCGGCGCGGAACGCAGAAGACGGTCCTCGAGCGCAAGGCACCGCCGACGTTCGACGTGCTGGTCGAGATCGTGGAACGCGACAACGTCATCGTCCACCGCAACGTGGCGGAGACCGTCGACGCGATCCTGCGCGGCCACATGGTCCCGCCCGAGTCCCGCTTCCGGACCGAGGGAGGCGAGCTGAAGGCGATGACGAAGTACGACTACCGGATCAGCGAGACGGCGGCCGGCAACCCGGCCTTCGCACCGCTCGAGCCGACCGGCGGCTTCGGCCACTTCTCGCGCGGCGCCGCCGCGCAGGGCGGCCGATTCGCGGCCGGCAGTGGCGGCAGCCTGCGGCCGCTTCCCGGTCGCGGCGCAGGCTCGCGCGGCCTGCGCCCGCTCCCCGGCGAGCGGATCTCGAGCGCCGAGCGGCAACCGGCCGCCGACGACCGCTTCGTCGCCGCACCCGACTCGGACCCACGGCGACAGCTGGAGCAGGCGCTGCGGGACGCGGACGTCGACGGCGAGTCGGCCGGCGTCGGCCGGCCGGTGGGCGCGAGCCGTCCGACGTCGGCCGCCGGCAGGGCCCAGCGCCCGATGGTCGTCTTCCCGTTCGGGGTCAGCCGCAAGCGACTCGAGCAGGCGGTCCGCGAGCTGGGCGTGCCCGTCACGGTGGGCCGGGAGCTCGAGGAGTCGGACGCGGTTGTGACGCTCCGGAACTACTACAAGCGCAAGCCGGGCGCGCTCCGCGACGCCGAGTCGCACGGCGTCCCGATCTACGTCCTCAAGACGAACACGATGCTCCAGATGGAGAACATGCTCGCCTCGCTGTTCGACCTCGAGGCCGATCCGTCGGAGGCGGCGCTGCGTGAGACGTCGGAGGCGATCGGCCTCGTGGCCGCCTCCGGCCGGCCGATGGAGCTCAGCCCGCAGAACGCCTACATCCGCCGGCTCCAGCACCAGATGGCGGAGCGCAACAACCTCATGAGCCGCTCGCGCGGCGCCGAGCCGAACCGGCGCGTCGAGCTGCTCCCCGACGAGGGGCGCGCGTGGCGCTGAGCGACGCTGCGTCGTCGCGTGGGCGGTTCATCACCGTCGAGGGGCCCGACGGGAGCGGCAAGACGACCGCCGCCCGCCACCTCGCCGAGTGGCTGCGCTCGCGCGGCACCGCCACCGTCCTGACGCGTGAGCCGGGCGGCACCCCGCTCGGCGACGAGATCCGGCGCCTGGTGCTCCACCTGCGTGACGTGAGCGACGACCTCGACCCGCGAGCAGACGCCCTGCTGTTCGCCGCCGGCCGCGCCCAGCACGTGGCGCGCGTCATCCGGCCCGCGCTCGAGCGCGGCGAGTGGGTCGTGAGCGCCCGCTACAGCGACTCGTCGCTCGCCTACCAGGGCGCCGCATACGGCAACGACCCCGACGAGATGCGACGTCTCCAGGCCTTCGCGACCGGCGGCCTGGTCCCCGATCTGACGCTGCTCGTCGACGTGCCGGTGGCGGTGGGGCTCGGACGCACGCGGCGCCGCGGCCAGTGGAACCGCTTCGAGGACACCGAGGAGCTCGCCTTCTTCGAGAAGGTGCGCCGCGCCTATCTCGACCTCGCGGCGCGCGAGCCGGAGCGCTTCCGCCTCATCGACGGCGCGGGCTCGGTCGAGGAGACCGACCTCGCCATCCGTGACGCGGTCGCGCCCCTCCTGGCGGTGCCGGATCGCGCTAGCTGACGCGCACCGACCCGACGCCGCCCTGGATGTCGATCTCGACCCGGTTGGCGGCCGTCTCCCAGTCCGGCGAGGCGTAGCCGTCCCCGGCCCGCGGGAAGCGAGCCGGATCGATCGCCGAGCTGCCGAGCGCCATGCGGGATCGGATCCGCGCTGCCACGCCGTCCGGTACCTCGAGCCGCACCGATGCAGCGCCGCTCTCGACGCGCACCTCGCTGGCGCCCGCCGCCCGCGGCAGCAGGACGCGGGTCTCGCTCGCGCCGGTGCGCAGGTCAAGGCGACGCATCCGGGTCTCACGCAGGTCGAGCGTCGATCGGTTGGCGCCGCTCTCGACCACGAGGTCGAGCGGCACCTCGCCGGTCACCCCCACCCGCCACTGGAGCGGGCGGTCCCACCACGGGAAGCCGCGCGACATGTCCGGCTTGAGCTCCACGGCTCCGGACGCCGCCGCGGTGTGCATGACACCGCCCTCGAAGGTCCCCGCCACGAGGCGCCCGACCGGTGCCGCCTCGACGGTGAGCTCACCGCCGCCGAACGAGATCTTCACCCGCGCATCGCTCGCGGCACCCAGCGGCAGCTCAAGCGCCTCCGTCGGCGGCGTGCGACCCGGCCACAGCGCGGCGACGAGGAACCAGGCACCGACCGCGATGAGCACGAGCGGCCACCACTGGGCGACGAGGTCGCCGGGCTCCACGCCCAGCATCCCGGTGGTGCTGAGGAGCAGCACGCCGCCGATCGCGATCCAGCCGAACGGCCAGACGAGCGACCACGCCCCGACCGACATCCGCTCGACCCCGACCAGGCGGCTCACCAGCGAGCCGATCCCGACCAGGATCACGAACAGGGGCCATGCCTCGCCCCACGACCAGCTCGCCCAGTCACGGATGAGGAAGACGAGACCGAGGCCGATCAGCCACGTGCCGGCGACGAACGCACCGCCGTGGAGGCCGCGGCGGATCATCCGCCGCTTCCCGGTCCCGCGGGGCGTCGCCCGACGGCAGCGAGGAGCAGCACCACGCCGAGGCCGACGAGCGCGAACGGCCAGATGCGATCGGCGTCGAAGCCCGGCACGTACTCCTTGAGGAGGTACCAGGCGCCGATCAGCACCAGCGCGCCACCGAGCACGATCCCGAACGAGGACGGGCCGCGCGCGGCACGACGTGCCTGCCGCTGGGCTCGTCGCTCGGCGCGCCAGTCGGCATGCGTCATCGGTGCGGCCGTGCCCGGCGCGGCGCCGGTGACGGGATCGGGACCGCCAGCCGGCGGGGCGCCGGCAGTCGCGGGATCAGCGGGTGCGGCCCCCAGGGGCGGCGGAGGCGGCGGCGTGGCGGTCATGAAGTGGTCCTCCTGCGGCACGACGATCGCCATCACGATGTACACGACGAGCCCGAGCCCGCCGGTGACGATCGCCAGCACCACCCAGACGATGCGGATCCACGACGGATCGGTGTTCCAGTAGTCGGCGAGTCCGCCGGCGACGCCGGCGATGATCCGGTCGTCGTTCGACCGGTAGAGCCGATCGGTCATCGGCAGCCTCCAGACGGGTTCAGGTTGAAGCTCGCCGCGTTCCCCTCAACGCGAAACGAGATGGTCGTGCCGCTGCCCGAGCGCCGCCATGTGTTGCCGTCACGTGCCAGGCCGGATCCGCTCAGGTTGTTGCCGAAGGCGAACTGCTCGTTCACGACGAACTCGAGCGCCGCGTCGCCCGGGACGCAGAGGTCGATCGAGCCGGCGTTTACCGTCAGCCGACCCTCGGCCGGTCCGTTGATCGTCAGCTTCGCCGCCCCGGCGTTCGTCGACACCTGCAGGTCCTTGATCGTGCCGGCGCTGGTCAGCCGCACCTCGCCGGCGTTCGCCTCGACCTGCAGCTGGTCGAGCGCGGCGCTGCCGACGTCGAGCCGCGCCGTGCCGGCGTTCGTCTGCACATTGAGCACGCGGAACCCGTCGGACGGCAGCGTGATGTTCCACTCCTGGTGGCGCGCCGGTGAGTCGGGGGCGCGGACGGTGAGGGCGCCGGCGGTGCCGTCGATCGTTGGCGCGGTGTCGCGGTAGCCCGCGTCGACCGACCAGCCGCTCCCCGTCGCGGTGGTCAGGTCAAGGGTCCCACAGTTCAGGTGGAGGTCGACCGACGCGGCCGACGTGAACGTCCCGTTCGCCGTCACGCGCTGCAGCGTCGCACCGCGCGACCCGCAGTCGCCGACGTTGGCGATGAACCCGCCGCCGTACGCGAGCGCGCCGCCGGCGATGAGGCCGATGACCGCCGCGGCGACGACGGTCCCGACGAAGGCGGCCTGCGTCCGAGCGAGGAGGATCGCGAGGCCCGCCGCGATGACGGCCAGCGGCCACAGCCGCCAGACGTCGCCGAGCGACGACACGTCGATCCAGCCCATGCGGTCCGCGAGCGGGATCGC
Source organism: uncultured Chloroflexia bacterium (assembly GCA_963825905.1). Lineage (GTDB taxonomy): Bacteria > Chloroflexota > Limnocylindria > QHBO01 > QHBO01 > JAICQM01. The sequence goes on from CAWGUL010000003.1 coordinate 296,193, forward strand.
ACCGAGGAAGACGAAGAAGATCCCCCAGAACAGGTAGCCACGATGAACGCGCATGCGCACCTTCCCTGCTGCGTGCTCGGGATGCGCCCACGCGGGCGCATCGCGCCTGAGAGGTTGCGGTCGGCACCGATCATGAGACTGCGGGAACGCCCCGTGCTCGTGCCGTTCGGCCCGACCGCGAGGGCCGACGGGCCCCACTCGCCGGCCGACCTCCCGGCCCTCCTCCGCGGGCCGTGCCCCACATCCCGGCATCCGCGGCGCTGCGCCATAATCCGCGGTGCGAACCTGCACACGATACAGCCCGGATCAAGGAGCGCACCGCCCATGAAGCTCGTCGCCGCGATCGTGCACAACGAGGATGCCGCCACGCTGGTCGACGCCCTCCTCGAGCGCGAGTACCGCGCCACCCGGCTCCACTCGTCGGGCGGGTTCCTCAAGCAGGGCAACGCGACCATCCTCGTCGGCGTCGAGGAGGAGCAGATCGACGACGTGCTCGGGATCATCAGCGCGAACTGCCATGCGCGGAAGCAGTTCGTGAACCCCATGCCGCCGATCATGGAGCCCGGCGAGTTCTACATGCCGTACCCGGTCGAGGTGGAGGTGGGAGGCGCCACCGTCTTCGTTCTCCCGGTCGAGCGCTTCGAGCGCCTCTAGCTCGCCCGAACCTGCGTCACCGATGGCTGACGCCTGGACCGATTGCCGGGCGCGCCTCGCCGAGCGCGCGCCCGACGTGGTCGCCTGCTGGCAGGTGATGGACTGGACCCGTGCGGGTCTCGTTGCCCTTCGTCGCGAGCTGCGCGGTCGCGTGCACGACGGCGATGCGCCAGGCATCCTCGCCCAGCAGGAGGCCGTCGCCGACGAGCTCGCCGCGGTCCTTGACGCGCTCCCCGAGGCCGCGCTCCGCGCACCCGGCGGCGAGCAGGACTGGAACGTCGCGCAGGCCTTCGCCCACACCACCGCCGCGCGGCGCTTCCTCGCAGCCTGGGCGGCGCTCGACGTCACCGGCGAGTGGCCGAATACGGCGCCGCGGGTCACGCCGTCGATCCCCGGCCCCGAGGACGCGTCGCGAGAGGAGCTCCACGTCCTGCTCGCGAAGAGCCGAGCCTCGATGGCGCGCTCCGCGGCGGCGATCGAAAGGCACGAGACGGAGCCGTGCCGGATGGACCACCCGCTCGTCGGGCACCTGCGGCACGGGGAGTGGCTCTGCTTCGTGGGCATCCACGACCTCATGCACCTGGAGCAGCTCCACCGCCTCGCGGCAGCCGGTGGCTGAGCGGCCGGCGCCCCTCGTCCTCGTCGTCGACCCGTCGCGGACCGCGGCTGAGGCAGCGTTCGGCTCGTATGCCGCGGTGGCAGCGACCGGCCAGCGCCTGCTGGCCGGTGAGCTGAGCGAGCGGCTTGCCGCCCAGGGCGCGGCGGTGCAGCCGATCCTCCCCGTCCCGCCGCCGGCGGCAGGCGCGTTCCACTGGGGCCGCTGGTTCGCGGCTGGCGCTCGTGAGGCGCTCGCCGCAGCCGGCGGCGCGGTAGACGCAATCGGCTACGCGGGCGCCGGCTCGCTGGCACTCGTCGACGACCGGGCGCTCGACGTCCTCTGCTCCCCGATCGCGGGCGAGGTGGTTGGCAACAACCGCTTCTCGGCCGACGCCTTCGTCGTGGCCGGCGACCTCGACCGGGCGCTGGCTGCCCTCGAGCGCTGCGCAACCGACAACGCCGCCGTGCGCGCCCTCGAGGCGGCCGGGTTCGGCGCCCGCACGCTGGGATCGGCCGCGTGGTCGCGCTTCGACGTCGACACCCCGCTCGACCTCGCGCTCCTGCGCCTGGCGGCCAGCCTGCCCGAGGGACGGCGGCCGGCGGAGGCGGTGACCCGCTTCCTCGCCATGGCGCAGCTGCCCGGCGGCCGCGGGCTCGAGATCCCGCAGCTCGAGCCGCTCGGCGCCGTGCTGCGCGACCGGCATGCGGAGCTCGTGGTGGCGGGGAGGCTGCCGTCGACGACGCTCGCCTTCCTGGAGGCGGAGACGGCGTGCCGGACCCGGGCGCTCATCGAGGAGCGCGGGATGCGCTCCGCCCCAGCGAGCCAGCGGCCACGCTCGGTGCTCGGTGCGCTCCTGGCGCGCAGCTCGCCCACCGAGCTCATCGCGGAGCTTGCGCGCCTCGGCGACGCGGTGGTGCTCGACACGCGCGTCCTCATGGCCGCCGTCGCCGGCTCAGCGGACGCATCGGCATGGCCTCCGGCCGAGGATCGCTTCGCGTCGGACTTCGGCGACGACGGCCGCGTCGGGACACGGTGGCTGGCGGAGCTGACGAGGGCGGCGCGGGAGGCATCGGTCCCATTCCTGCTCGGCGGACATGGTCTGCTGAGCGATGGGATGCGGATCGTGACGGCCGCGGCGTGGCGCGGCAGGTGAACGGCATGGCCGTGCGGCGCCCCGGAAGCGCCGAAACGCCCCTGCTAGACTGAAGCGGCAACCACGAACCAACCAGCCGGTGCGCTCGTCGCACCGGGGCCACAGCGACCCTGCCCGCACGGGATGTGCACAACGAGATGGACCAGACCGGGCTTCTCTACGTCATCGGCTTCGCCTTCGCGGCGACGACGTTCGTCTTCGGGACGATCCTTGCCGCGTGGGTGCTCTCGCACCGCCGGCGGCGCCCGCAGAAGGGCCTGCCGTACGAGTGCGGGATCGACACCATCGGCGACACGTGGAGCCGCTTCGGGCTCGCCTTCTACCTCTACGCGCTCCTCTTCGTCGCGTTCGACGTCGAGATCATCTTCATCTACCTGTGGGCGGTCGTGGTCCGGGCGGTCAGCGTGCCGGGCATCGTGATCCTGGGCATCTTCCTGGCGATCCTGATGTTCGGCGAGCTCTACGCCTGGCGAAAGGGCGATCTCCGATGGCAGTGACCGATCCCGAGCGCTCGACGGCGCTCACCACCACGTCGGCTCCCGAGCCGATCCTCATTCCCGACGCATCGGACGACGAGACCCTCCTCGCTCCGTTCCGGATGGAGGAGCACCCGCAGGGCGGCTTCCACGGCCTGCTGGAGGTGATCCCCACGAAGGCGGACTACGTCCTCGACCTCATCCGCGCCAACTCGCTGTGGCCCCTCCTCTCCGGCCTGTCGTGCTGCGCGATCGAGATGATGAGCTCGGCGACGAGCAAGAACGACATCGACCGCTTCGGCATGTTCCCGTTCCGCGCCAGCCCGCGGCAGGCCGACGTGCTCATCGTGGCCGGCACGCTGACGACGAAGATGGCCGGCCCGCTGGTCCGCCTCTGGGAGCAGATGCCCGAGCCGAAGTGGTGCGTGGCGATGGGGACCTGCACCACGTCTGGCGGCCGGTTCAAGCGCTCCTACAGCGTGGTGCAGGGCGTCGACCGCGTCATGCCGGTCGACGTCTACGTGCCGGGCTGCCCGCCGCGGCCGGAGGGCCTCATCTACGGGATGATGAAGCTCCAGGAGCTGGTGAAGCAGCGGCGCGGCCACTGGCGGACCTACGTCGACCGCGGTCCGCAGCGGGTCAATTGGGAAGGAGACGTGCGCTGACCGCACCCGCCGCCGCGGGCGCGCTCGTGCGCCTGCTCACGGAGCGCTTCACCGACGCCGCCCCCTCGATCTGGACCGATGAGGACACGGTCGAGATCACGATTCCGGGGGCGCGCAACCTCGACGTGCTGCGCACGCTGCGCGACGATCCGGAGCTCGGCTTCGCGATGCTCGCCGACGCGGCCGCGGTCGACTATGGCGTGGGCGAGCGGTTCGAGGTCGTCTACCACCTCTACTCGACCCGCCATCCGGCCTGGCTGCGCATCCGCGCCACCGTCGATCGGGGCGATCCGCGCCTCCCGTCGATCACCGGGCTGTGGGACGGCGCCATGTTCCACGAGCGCGAGATGTACGACATGATGGGGATCGTGTTCGAGGGCAACCGCGACCTGCGACGCATCTACATGTCGCCGGACTACCGCTCGTTCCCGCAGCGCAAGGACTTCCTGCTCCCCGACGACGCGGCCGACTCGCCGGCCGCCGGGGTGAATCCGCTCGAACGACCCGAGACCTGGGACCTGACGCGCTTTGCCGCCCTCGGCGCCCTGAACCCGCTCGCCAGCTCCGGGACGCAGCCCGGTGCCGATGCCGTCGTCGCAGATCCGGCCGGACGCCAGCCCGAGCCGTCGACGGCGGTCGAGGCCGGCGCCACCGACGCCGACCGGAGCCGGCCGCGGTGACGGCCACCGAGCCGCGCGAGGGGCGCATCCCCGATCCGATCGACCTCGACGCCGCCGAGGAGGTTCGCCTCCGCGCGGCCGCCGGGCTCCGCCCCTCCGCTCCGGCGGTGACGCCCGAGTACGCCGGCTTCGAGATGGTCGGCATCCCGGATCGGCCGCCGCAGACCGAGCGCGAGCGCGAGGTCTACACCCTCGAAGAGGGGGAGATGCTCTTCAACATGGGGCCGCAGCACCCGTCGACGCACGGGGTGATGCGGCTCGTCGTGAAGGTGCGCGGCGAGATCGTCGTCGATCTCGACCCGGTGCTCGGCTACCTGCACCGCGGGATCGAGAAGCTCTGCGAGAACGCGACGTACACGACCGTCCTCACCTACGTCGACCCGATGGACTACCTCTCGACGATGCACAACGAACACGCCCCGGCGCTCGCGTTCGAGAAGCTGTTCGGGGTGAAGTCACCGCCGCGCGCGAACTACATCCGCGCCCTGGTGGTGGAGCTGAACCGCATCTTCAGCCACGGCCTGATGATCGGCTTCCTGGCACTCGACATGGGCGGCCTGACGCCGATCCTCTACTCGTTCATCAACCGCGACGAGGTGGTGGAGATGCTGGCCGCCATCTCCGGCCAGCGGATGCTGTTCAACTTCTTCCGCGTCGGCGGCGTGAACTGGGACGTCAACGACGAGTTCCTGTCGCGGCTCGGCGCCTGGCACAGCAAGCAGCTGAAGAACATCCGCGACGGCGAGGCGCTCATCACCGAGAACGAGATCTTCCGCGCGCGCACCCGGAAGATGGGCGTCCTGAGCCCCGACCAGGCGATGGGCCTGGGCGTCACCGGCCCGAACCTGCGCGCCTCGGGGGTGCCGTTCGACGTGCGCCGCTCGCACCCGTATCCGCCGTACCAGGAGCTGGAGTTCGACGTCATCACCCAGTCTGGCGGCGACGTCTACTCGCGCTACATCCAGCGCATCGCCGAGATCAAGCAGTCGATGCACCTCATCGAGCAGATCATGGACAAGATGCCGCACGGCGCGGTGCAGGCCCAGGTGCCGGGCATCATCCGGCCCAAGCCGGGACGGGCGTACGCGGCGATCGAGAGCCCGCGCGGCCTGTACAGCGTCTACGCCATCAGCGACGGCGGCCCGAACCCGTATCGGTTCCGCATGCGCGACCCGAGCTTCATCAACCTGCAGGCGATCCCGGCGCTCATGCCCGGCCATCTGCTGGCCGACACGATGGCGGTCATGGCGAGCTTCGACCCGGTGATGGGTGGGGTCGACAAGTAGATGACGTTCGAGCTGCTGCTGGGCATCGGCCGCTTCCTGCTGTCGACGACCCTGATCCTGCTCCTCACCGTGCCGACCGCCTTCATCGTCATCCAGATGGAGCTGAAGATCATCGCCAGCATGAACCTGCGCGTGGGTCCGAACCGGATCGGGCCGAGCGGCATGTTCCAGAGCACGATCCACGGCTTCAAGGTGCTCGCCAAGGAAGACCAGATCCCCGACAAGGCCGATCGCGCGACGTTCACGATCGCCCCGTGGATGGTGTTCATGGCGGCGGCGATGAGCATGCTCGTCATCCCGTTCGCGCCCGGCGCCATCGCCGCCGACTTCAACATCGGGATCGTCTACTTCTTCGCCATCATCGGCCTCTCGGTGGTCGGCCTGCTCGTCGCGGGCTGGGCGAGCTACAACAAGTACTCGCTCCTCGGCGGCCTGCGCAGCGCGGCCCAGATGGTGAGCTACGAGATCCCGCTGACGCTGTCGGTGGTGGGTGCCGTCGTCCTCGCCGGGACGCTGAACTTCAGCCAGCTCATCGAGTGGCAGCGCACCCACGGCTGGCTCTTCCTGTGGCAGTTCGTGGGCTGGGGGATCTTCTACATCGCGTCGCTGGCGGAGATCAACCGGACGCCGTTCGACATGGTCGAGGCGGACAGCGAGATCGTGGCCGGCCCGTTCACCGAGTATTCGGGCATGCGCTTCGGCTTCTTCTTCTTCGCCGAGTACGTTGCGCTGTTCATCATGAGCGCCATCATGGTCAGCCTCTTCTTCGGTGGCTGGCTCGCCCCATGGCCGTTCCCCGCCGAGCTCGGCGGCTTCCTGGGCACGCTGTACGGCATCTTCTGGTTCTTCCTGAAGACCTACTTCTTCGTGTTCGTGGCGGTGTGGCTGCGCGCCACGCTGCCGCGCGTGCGCGTCGACCAGCTGATGGGGATGGCCTGGAAGGTGCTCCTGCCGCTGGCGCTCGTGAACCTGTTCGTGACCGCCATCGCGGTCGTGGTGCTGAAGCTGTGAGCGGAGGGCTGCGGTAGGCATGGCAATCCCGGGCATCGGCATCGCGAAGGGCATGGCGACGACCCTGCGCAACATGTTCGCGCCGAAGGTGACGCGCCAGTACCCGGAGGAGCGCCCGCAGATGCCGGAGCGCTGGCGCGGGCGGCTCGACCTGATCTACGACCCGTTCGGCGAGCACAAGTGCGAGGTCTGCTTCCAGTGCGCGCAGGTCTGCCCGGTCGAGGCGATCGACATGAGCGGCTTCGACTCGCAGGGCAACCGGATCCGCTACGGCATGCCGGAGATCTACGACGAGCGCAAGGACGCGAACGCCTATCGGCGAGCCGGCCTGCCGGCCCGACCGATGCGCAACGCGGTGCGCTGGGACGAGCCGATCGACGGCGCCTGGGTGACCGGCGTCATCGATGGCTTCGGGGCGCGGCCGGAGGCGCTGGTCGGCATCTTCGGCGCCATCCAGGAGCGCTACGGCTACCTGCCGGAGCGCGCGCTGCGCCTCGTCAGCGACCGGATGAGCATTCACTGGGCGCAGGTCTTCGGCGCCGCCGGGATGGGCGGGTTCCGGCTGCTGCCCGCCGAGGGCCACGTCGTGACCGTGTGCACCTGCGCCGCCTGCCATTTCGCGGGCGGTGACACGCTGCTCGCCGCGTTCGAGCGCGAGCTCGGCATCCGAGCTGGCGAGACGACCGACGACGGCCGATTCACGCTGGAGACGGCCACCGATGTCGGCGCCGGCGCGCTGGCCCCGGCGGTGCGCATCGACACGCTCGTCTACGGGCCAACCTCCGCCGACCACGCTGCGCACCTCGTCGCCGAGCGACGTCGGGCGACCGCGGCCGCCGGCGCATGACGGACGCGCGCGGCACGGGCCTCAGCCCGCAGATCCGGCTGCTGCCCGGCGGAGAGCGCCGGCTCCTCACCGACATCGGACGCGTGGACCCGTCGTCGATCGCGAGCTACACCGAGCACGGTGGATACGCCGGCCTCACCCGGGCGGTCGAGCAGATGGGCCCCGAGGCGGTCATCGACGAGATCGAGCGCGCCGGCCTCCGCGGCCGTGGCGGCAGCGGCTACCCGACGGCTGCGAAGTGGCGTGACGCACGCGCCGCCGGCGGCGACCGGCGGATCGTGATCGCGAACCTCATGAGCAGCGACCCGAGCGCGCTCGGCGACCGCGCGCTGGCCGAGGGCAACCCGCACCTCGTCCTGGAGGGCCTCCTCGTCGCGGCCTTCGCGACCGGCGCGTCGGAGGCGGTGATCGCCGTGCGCCGCGACTGGCCGCTGGCGATCGAGCGGCTGCGCGCCGCGGTGGCCGAGGCGGAGACGGCGCGGCTCGCCGGCTACCTGGTGCTCGGGACCGACTTCAGCGTCCAGGTCAGCGTGCAGGAGGGCTCGACCTCGCTCATCCACGGGGAGGAGACGGCGCTCATCTCGGCTCTGGAGGGCGACCGCGGCATGCCCGTCATCCGCCCGCCCTATCCGACCCAGCGCGGCCTCCATGACCAGCCGACCGTCGTCCAGAACGCGGAGACGCTCGCCCACGCGGCGTGGATCCTCAACCACTCGGCGGAGGCGTTCGCGAGCGTCGGCAGCGAGGCATCGCGTGGCACGAAGCTCGTCACCATCCTGGGCCGCGTCACCGATCCCGGCCTGGTCGAGGTGCCGATGGGGATCACGCTGACCGAGCTGCTCAACGCGGCCGGGGCGGCGACCGGCACCGCGAAGGCGCTCTTCGTCGGTGGGTCGGGCGGTGGCGCGATCCCGGCCGCCGCGCTCGGCAGCGTCACCTACGACCCGGACAGCCTCGAGGCAGCGGGCGCGACGATCGGCTCGGGGACGGTTCTCGTCACCGATGCCACGACCTGCATGGTTGCCACCGCGCGCTTCTTCCTCGACCTGTCCGCGCGCGAGGCGTGCGGCAAGGCGGTTCCGTGCCGGATCGGCACGAAGCGGCTCGTCGAGACGCTCGACCGCATCCTCGCCGCCACGCCGCGCCCGAACGACCTCACCCTGCTCGTGGAGCTGTCGCGCAAGATGCGCGACACCGCGCTCTGCCACCTCGAGTCACGGGCGCCTGGACCAATGCTCACCACCCTGGCGCAGTTCGCGGACGAGTACCGCGCCCACGCGGAGCGCGGGATCTGCACGGCCGGCGCCTGCGCGCCGCTCGACGTGGCCCCGCTCGTGGCCCCGCTCGGCGGCAGCGACGCATGACCGCCATCGCATCGGTACGATAGCGACCATGGCATTCGGCGCGACGAACGGTCACTCCAACGGCAACGGCCACGGCTCCGGCGGGGTCGAGGACTACACGCCGCTGTGGCCGATGGTGCCCGGCACCGCCAAGGTCTCGGTCACCATCAATGGCACCGAGGTCCAGGCGGAGGAGGGGCAGACGATCCTCCAGGCCTGCCGCGTGCTCGGCATCGACGTACCGACGCTCTGCTACGAGCCGAAGCTGGCGCCCTACGGGGCGTGCCGCATCTGCGTCGTCGAAGTGGAGGGCCGAGACGACACCCCGATCTCGTGCGGCACCACCATCGAGCCGGGAATGGTCATCACGACCCACTCGGATCGGCTCATCGAGAACCGGCGGATGGTCCTCGAGCTCATCTTCAGCGACCACGACGCGTACTGCCTGCCGCCCTGCCAGTTCAAGTGCCCCACCCGGGTCGACATCCCCGGCTACCTGAAGCAGAACTCGCTCGGCAACTGGGAGGAGGCAACGCGCATCCTGAAGCGCTCCCTCCCGTTCCCGGCCATCCTCGGACGCGTCTGCCCCGCCCCCTGCGAGACGCACTGCCGGCGGGAGGAGGTCGACACCGCCATCGCCATCCGCGACTCGCATCGGTACTGCGCGGACCGCGTCCTCGAGGTCGATGCGCCCGCGCCCATCCCGTGGCCCAAGGAGCCGGACACCGGCCGCCGGGTGGCCGTCATCGGTGCCGGACCGGCGGGCATGAGCGCCGCCTACTACCTCCAGCTGCGCGGCCACCACTGCGACGTGTTCGAGGCCGAGCCGGAGCAGGGCGGCATGCTGCGCTACGGGATCCCCGAGTACCGCCTGCCGAAGGCGTGGATGGACCGCGAGCTGAACCACGTCTGGGAGCTCGGCGCCACGCTGAAGCCGAACATGCGCCTCGGCCGCGACTTCCACGTCGCCGATCTGCTGGAGCAGGGCTACGACGCGGTGTACGTCGGCATCGGCTGCTACAAGTCGAACGAGCTCGGGATCCCCGGCGAGGACGCCGACGGGATGGTCAACGCCCTCGAGAACCTCTACAACTCGACCCGCGGCGTCGAGGTCCCGCGCCTCAAGGGAGCCCATGTCGTCGTCATCGGCGGCGGCTTCACCGCCATCGACTGCACGCGAACGAGCGTCCGCCAGGGCGCCGCCGAGGTGACGCTGGTCTACCGCCGCGACCTCAAGGACATGCCGGCCCAGGACGAGGTGCACGAGGCGATCGAGGAGGGGGCGCGCGTCATCTTCCAGGCCGCCCCGACCCGCATCGTGACCGACAAGCGCAACAAGGTCACCGGCGTCGAGTTTCAGCGCATGAAGCTCGGCGAGCCGGACGAGAAGGGTCGCCGCCGTCCGGAGCCGATGCCCGGCACCGAGTTCGTCGTCGAGTGCGACACCGTCCTCGGCGCCATCGGCCAGGGTCCGGAGCTCTCCTGGGTCGACGCCGAGCCGGAAGCGATCCGATCGAAGCTCGTCGTCAGTCGGCGCGGGACGCTCGAGTCGGAGGAGCACATCTTCCGCACCGACGTCCCGAAGGTCTTCGCCTCCGGCGACGTCCGCACCGGCGCCGCCACCGTGGTCGAGGCGATCGGCGAGGGCCGCCGCGCGAGCTACGCGATCGACTACTGGCTGCGCGGCCAGGACCTCGACGATCCGCAGGTCCGCCGCATCGTCACCGAGCCGCAGCCCAACTTCCTCACCATCGTGCCATTCACCGACGACGTGAAGGAGCCGCGTGCGGTGATGGGCAAGAAGGAGGCGGACGAGCGGCGCGGCAGCTTTGCCGAGTACGAGTTCGGCTACACCCACGACCAGGCGATGGGCGAGGCGTCGCGCTGCCTGCAGTGCACGTGCGAGGCGATCGGCCACTGCGACCTGCGCGAGGCGGCGATCGAGTACGAGACGACGCTGAACATGGCCATCGACGAGCGCTCGATCCAGGACAACCCGTACGTCGGCGTCAACCACGGCTACGGCCGCGACGAGACGCACAGCTTCATCCTCCGCGACTACTCCCGCTGCATCGACTGCGGTCGCTGCGCGCAGGTGTGCAAGGAGATCGTGGGCGCCGGCTGCTACGACTTCATCGGCAAGGGCTTCGACTCGCTCGTCACGACGGCCGACTTCGTGTCGCTCAACGAGACGCCGTGCGTCTCCTGCGGCCGCTGCGCGGAGACCTGCCCCGTCGGCGCGCTCATGCCGCGGCCGCGCGTCCTCGAGACCTACCAGCTCGACGTGAGCCGCTGCATCTTCTGCGGCATTTGCGCCGATGCCTGCCCGTACGACGCGCTCCGCTGCGGCCCCGAGTTCGAGTTCAGCGAGTACCAGCGCGACCTGCCGATGCTCGACATCCTGGAGATGTCCGACCGCGAACGCCCCACCCGTTAGCCGGGTGGCGACCCACGGCGCGAAGTTCGGGGGGAGGCGGATCGAGGCCGTCCTCATCGACGCCGGCGGTGTCCTGGTCGACCCGAACTGGGAGGTGATCGCCGGCCTCCTCGCCGCTCGCGGTGCGCCAGTCCCCGCGTCAGCCCTCCGTGCGGCGGAGCCTGCCGCGAAGCGCGAGATCGACGACGCCTCGGTCATCGGTTCGACGAGTGACGACGAACGCACCGCGTCCTACCTGGCGCGTGTGCTGCGCCACGCCGGGATCGAGGTTTCTCCCGGCCCCCTCGACGGCGCAGCCAGGGAGATGACCCGCCTCCACGGCGACCGCGGGCTGTGGGAGATCGTGCCGGACGGCGTTGTCGAGGCACTTGACGCGCTGCGTGCGGCGGGCCTGCGGCTCGCCCTCGCCTCGAACGCCGACCCCCTGCTGCGCGGGAAGCTGGGCGAGCTCGGCATCGCGGAGCGGCTCGACCATCTCGGGATCTCGGGCGAGATGGGCGTCGAGAAGCCGGACCCAAGCTTCTTCGACGCGATCCTGGCCGCGATCGGCGTTCCGGCGGAGCGGGCGCTGCACGTGGGTGACGTCTACGAGATCGACGTGGTCGGCGCGCGGGCAGCGGGCCTGGCGGCCGTGCTCGTCGACGTGGAGGATCGGTCCGGCGACCGGGACGTGACGCGGATCCGCGGGCTGCGCGAGCTGCCGGCACAGCTGGGGATCTGAGCCGGGACACGCCGAGACGTCACGCTCGCTACGGTAGAATCGGGCCGCGACCTCCGGCAGGGGCCGCGACAGAGCGCTCGATTCCACAGCAACGGGAGCCTCGACCCTGAACACTGCAGGCGTCCTCTTCGTCGTGCTCGCCATCGGCGTGCTCGGAGGTGGGCTCGCGGTCGTCACGCTGCGCAACATCATCCACAGCGCGGTGGCGATGATGGTCTGCTTCGGCTCGCTGGCCGGCATGTACGCGCTGCTCGGCGCGCCGATCGTGGCCGCCGCGCAGGTCCTCATCTACCTCGGCGCCATCAGCGTGCTGATCCTGTTCGCGATCATGCTGACGCAGGCCGGTGACGCGAACCTGCCCGCACCGTTCCACCAGCAGGTGCCGTTCGCGGCACTCGCGGCCATCGTCGTGGCCGGCCTCATCGGCTGGGCCGCAGTGACGACCGACTGGGGCGCGGCCACCGACGCGGTGGCGGTCGGCGTGCAGGCGCTGGCGACCGCGCTCTTCGACCGCTACGCCCTGCCGTTCGAGATCATCAGCCTCCTCCTCCTCGTGGCGATCATCGGCGCGATCTTCCTCGCGCGGCGCCCCGAAGAGGACGAGCGGGCGGGCAACTGAGCGTGGGACTCGCCGGCTACCTGGTCGTCTCGACCCTCCTCTTCGCGATCGGCGCGTTCGGCTTCACCGCGCGTCGGAACGCGATCCTCATGCTCATCTGCATCGAGCTCATGCTGAACGGCGTCAACCTCAGCCTCGTCGCGTTCAACGCCTACCAGCCCGGCGGCTCCCTGAACGGCGCGGTGTTCAGCCTCATGGTGATGGCCATCGCGGCCGCGGAGGCGACGGTGGGCCTTGCCCTCGTGATCGCCATCATCCGCACCCGTCAGACCGCCGAGGTCGACGAATACGACGACCTCAAGGAATAGGCGACCGCCGGACCGATGGAGCTGCTGATCGCCCTCATCCCCGCGCTGCCGCTGGCCGGCTTCCTGGGGGCCGTCCTCATCGGCGCGCGGGTCGACCACGTGCCGAGCCACGGGCACGGCGGCCATGGGCATGACGACGCGCACGGGACCGATGCGCACGCGGCGGAGGCGCACGGCGCGCATGGCGCCCACGACGTCGACGACGCCGCCTTCCGGACCGTGCCGAGCGAGGAGGAGCAGCGCGCGACGTCGCCGCACGCCGGTCACGCCGACGACCTGGCCAACGCGGAGGGCGCCGATGGCGTGATCCCGGCCGACCTTGCCGATGGCGTCGGGCAGGCCGGGCACGTGGCACCGGACGCGGAGCAGCCGGTCTATCGGTCCTGGGTCGTCCCGACCCTGCTGGTGGCGGTCTCGTGGTTCATCAGCATGGGCGTGTTCGTGAACGTCATCTTCGGCGGCCACACCTACCACGTCTCGCTGTACGAGTGGATCGGGTCGGGGAGCTTCAAGGTCGAGATCGCGTTCGCGGTCGACGCCCTGACCGCGATGCTGCTGCTGGTGGTGAGCAGCGTCGGCCTGCTCGTCCACGTCTACAGCATCGGCTACATGCACGGCGACCGGAGCATGTGGCGCTTCTTCGCCTACCTGAACCTCTTCATGTTCAGCATGCTGCTGCTCATCCTGGGCGACAACTTCCTCATGCTGTACGTCGGCTGGGAGGCGGTGGGCCTGTGCAGCTACGCGCTCATCGGCTTCTGGTACAAGAAGCCCTCCGCTGCGGGGGCGGCGAAGAAGGCGTTCGTCGTCAACCGCATCGGCGACTTCGGGTTCGGGCTCGGGATCATGATGATCTGGACCCTGCTCGGGACGCTGAGCTTCACCGATGTCTTCGCCCGCATCGGCACGCTCGAGCGGTGGCAGATCACCGTGATCGCCCTGCTCCTCTTCGCCGGTGCGGTGGGCAAGAGCGCGCAGTTTCCCCTGCACGTCTGGCTGCCCGACGCGATGGAGGGCCCGACCCCGGTCTCCGCCCTCATCCACGCCGCGACCATGGTGAACGCCGGGGTCTACATGGTGGCCCGCGCCAACCCGATCTTCGCCGCCTCGCCGGCGGCGATGTGGGTCGTCGCCAGCATCGGCGTCTTCACCGCCATCTTCGCAGCCGCGATCGCGCTGACCCAGAACGACATCAAGAAGGTGCTCGCCTACTCCACGGTGAGCCAGCTCGCCTACATGTTCTTCGCCCTCGGCATCGGTGCCTGGGCGGCGGCGATCTTCCACCTCGTCAGCCACGGCTTCTTCAAGGGCCTGCTCTTCATGGGCTCCGGTTCCGTCATTCACGGCGCGGGCGGCGAGCAGGACATGCGCTTCATGGGCGGCCTGCGCGCGAAGATGCCGACGACGTACTGGACGATGCTCGTCGGCTCGCTCGCCCTCGCCGGCATCCCGATCTTCGCCGGCTTCTTCAGCAAGGACGAGATCCTCGGCGAGGCGTTCGGCCGCGGCTATCTCGTCTTCTACCTCGTCGGGATCGTGGTGGCCGCCATGACCGCCTTCTACACGTTCCGGATGATGTTCATGACCTTCTGGGGCGAGTGGCGCGGGCCGCGGACGGTGTGGGACCACATCCACGAGTCCGCCGCCACGATGACGCTGCCGCTCGTCATCCTGGCCGTGCCGACCATCCTTGTCGGGCTGCTGCTCGGCATCCCGCCCGAGGGCGGCGCGATCCACGGCTGGCTGGAGGACGTGTTCGCCGCACGCCGAGGAGACCGGTGCCGGCATCCTCCCCGGCTCGATCCTCGCCACCAGCGAGCACCATGGCTTCGAGCTCTTCGGCCTCGGCGGCCTGCTGCTCCTCGTCGGCGCGACCGTGGGCGTGCTGGGCATCTGGCTCGCCTACCGCTGGTACGTCCGCGACCCCGACGCGCCCGCGCGCTTCGTCAGCCGCTTCCCGCTGGGGCTCGGGCCGGGGATGTACCGCGCCAGCGTGAACAAGTACTACGTCGACGACATCTACGGCCTCGTCTTCGCGCGCGGCGGGGTGCTCTTCGCGAACGCCCTGTGGTGGTTCGACGCCAAGATCATCGACGGCGCCGTCAACGGCGCCGGCTGGCTCGCCGGCCGCATCGGCGGCGGGCTGCGCAAGGTCCAGACCGGTCGCGTCGAGAACTACGGGCTCGGCATCGCCGCCGGCCTCGTCCTGGTCGTCGTCGCCTACCTGGTGATCCGCTGATGAACGGCGTGCCGGTGCTGTCGCTCATCGTCTTCTCGCCGGTGGTCGGCGTGGCGGCGCTGGTCTTGGTGCCGGGCGACCGGCATCGGCTCATCCGCTGGGTCGCGCTCATCGCCGCGCTCGCCAGCTTCGCCTTCAGCCTCGCTCTCCTCGGCTATCAGAACGCCGGCGCCGAGTTCCAGTACCGCGAATCGCTGCCGTGGATCGCCTCGTTCGGGATCCGCTACGAGATGGGCGTGGACGGCATCAGCGCCGTGCTCGTGCTCCTGACCACCGTGCTATCGGTCGTCGCCATCCGCTACTCCTGGGAGCCGATCGGGGTGCGGGTCAAGGAGTACTACATCGCGATGCTGCTCCTCATGGTGGGCATGCTCGGCGTGTTCGTGGCGCTCGACCTGTTCCTCTTCTACGTGTTCTGGGAGATCAGCCTCATCCCGATGTACCTGGTCATCGGCATCTGGGGCGGACCGCGGCGCATCTACGCCACGATCAAGTTCGTGATCTACACCCTCGTCGGGTCGCTGCTCATGCTCGTCGCGATCCTGGCAGTGGCGATCGCGCACGCTTCGGCCGGCAACGCGTTCACCTTCGGCTACGAGGCGCTCCGCGCCGGCGGCTCGGGGTACCCGGAGGCGCTCCAGGCGCTCGCCTTCATCGCCTTCTTCCTCGCCTTCGCCATCAAGGTACCGATGTGGCCGTTCCACACCTGGCTCCCCGACGCGCACGTCGAGGCACCGACCGCCGGCTCGATCATCCTCGCCGGGCGTCCTGCTGAAGCTCGGCGGCTACGGTTTCCTGCGCTTCAGCATTCCCGCTGCTCCCCAACGCGGCGCACGAGTTCGCGCCGATCATCATCGGCCTGGCGGTGATCGCCATCCTCTACGGGGCGCTGGTGGCGATGGTGCAGCCGGATCTGAAGAAGCTCGTCGCCTACTCGAGCGTCAGCCACATGGGCTTCGTCATGCTCGGCGTGTTCGTGTTCAACACCCAGGGCATGCAGGGCGCGATCTACCAGATGATCGCCCACGGCGTGACCACCGGCGCCCTCTTCCTCCTCGTCGGCGTGATCTACGAGCAGACCCACGATCGGCAGATCGCGCACATGGGCGGGTTGAACGCCCGCATCCCGCGCTACGCGGCGATGTTCGGGCTCTTCACGTTCGCCAGCATCGGCCTGCCCGGCCTGGCGGGCTTCGTGGGCGAGTTCCTCGTCGTGCTCGGCGCGTTCCAGTACTCCGGCTGGGTGGCGGCGGCCACGATGCTCGTCGTCATCGCCAGCGCGGTCTACATGCTGTGGATGTTCCAGCGCGTCTTCTTCACCGTCCCGTCCGACTGGATGCGGCGCTGGTGGCCGGCGTTGCGCGACATGCAGCGCGGCGAGTGGATCGCGCTCGCGCCGCTCGTCGTGCTCGTCGTGGCCCTGGGCGTGTTCCCCGGACCCATCCTCCACGCCACCGAGGCGCCGGTGCAGCGCATCCTCGAGGCCGTCCGTTCCTCCGGCGGGCTCGCGATCCTGCCATGGTGAGCTGACCGATGAGCGGCACCGACTACCTCAACGACCTGTTCACGCTCTACCCGGAGCTGATCCTCACCGTCACCGTGCTCGTCGTGCTCACCGCCGACCTCTTCCTGTCGCGCCGCTCGAAGTGGCTGCTCACGCCGCTCACGATCTTCGGGCTCCTGCTCACCGGCATCGGCTGCTTCTTCGTGTGGGGCGTCAACGACACCGTCTTCAACGGCTTCTACGTCGTCGACGACCTGTCGGTCTTCTTCAAGGCCGCCACGGTGGTCATCGGCGTCTTCGCGGTGCTGTTCGTGCCGTCGTACCTTCGGCAGCGAAACCTGCCGCTCGGCGAGCACAACGTGATCCTCATGTTCGCGCTCCTCGGCATGTTCGTCCTCGCCTCGAGCGCCGACCTCATCACCCTGTTCATCGGGCTCGAGCTGATGACGATGCCCTCCTACCTGCTGACCGGCTTCCACAAGACCGATCGGTACAGCAACGAGGGCGGCCTGAAGTACTTCCTGCTCGGCAGCTTCGCGAGCGCCATCCTGCTGTTCGGCATCTCGTGGACCTTCGGCCTCACCGGCAGCACGAACATCGCCGTCGTCGCGAAGGCGCTGGCCGGCCAGCCGATCGGGCCGGCCCACGTGGTCGCGCTCGCCATGCTCACCGTGGGCGGCACGTTCAAGATCGCCGCCGTCCCGTTCCACTACTGGACCCCGGACGCCTACCAGGGCGCGCCGACGCCGATCACCGGCTTCCTCTCGGTCGGCCCGAAGCTCGGCGCCTTCGCGCTCCTCGTCCGCGTCTTCGCCGAGGCGCTCGCCCCGCTGCGCTCGGAGTGGCTCGTCGTGATGAGCATCCTGGCCGTCGTGACCATGACCGGCGGCAACATCGTTGCCCTGGTCCAGACGAACGTGAAACGCATGCTCGCCTACTCGAGCATCGCCCACACCGGCTACATCATGGTCGGGACTCGCCACGTTCGCCGCGGCCAGCACGACGGCGGTCCAGCGCCAGGGGATCGAGGCGATCCTGTTCTACGTCCTCGGCTACGGCGTGATGAACATCGCGGCCTTCGCGGTGGTGGGCATGCTGCAGCGCGACCCGCGCCGATACGGCGGGCTCGGGTCGTTCGCGGGCCTCGCGTCGCGCTCGCCGGGGCTCGCCGCGGCGATGGCGATCCTCCTCCTCAGCCTCACCGGCATCCCGCCGACGGTCGGATTCTTCGCGAAGTGGTACGTGCTCACCGCTGCCGTTGACGCGGGCCTCGTCTGGCTGGCGGTGGCGATCGTGCTGAACGCAGCGCTGGCGGCGTTCTACTACCTGCGGGTCGTGGTCACGATGTACATGCGCGAGCCGGAGGACGACCCGGCGCCGATCGACGAGTCGGCGAGCGGCACGCTCGGCCTCGTCCTGGCCGTGGGTGGGGTCCTGGCGCTCGGCATCCTGCCGAACGCGATCGTGCAGATCCTGAGGGCGTCGGCCGGCAGCCTGTTCTGACCATGGCCCGGCGCACCGCCTCCCCCTCGCGGTCCCGCGGCCCTGATGACGCCCTCGTTCGCGCCGCGGAGCGCCTGCTCGGGGACCGGCGGCTGCTCATCGCGACCAACCGCGGCCCGGTGACGTTCGCGACCGCCGCGGACGGCTCCCTCCGACCACGGCGCGGGTCGGGCGGCCTCGTCACCGCGCTCGGCGAGATCAACCGCCACGTGCCGGTCACATGGGTCGCGGCAGCGATGAGCGAGGGTGACCGGCGCGTGGCCGCCGACCCGAAGCGCATCGACGCCGCCACCGGCGACGGCGGGCTGCGACTGCGCTTCGCCACCGTCGATCGCAGCGTCTACGACGCGGCGTACAACGTCATCGCCAACCCGCTGCTGTGGTTCCTCCAGCACCAGATGTGGAACCTGCCGGAGCGGCCCTCGATCGACGCGCCGACGATGCGCGCCTGGACGCAGGGTTACGTGCCGATGAACGAGGCCGTCGCCCGGGCGATCCTGGCCGAGGTCCCGCGTCGCGACCGGGCGCCGCGGATCATGCTCCACGACTACCACCTCTACCTTGCCGCGGCCACGATCCGGCGCGCACGGCCCGACGCGGTCCTGAGCCACTTCACCCACATCCCGTGGCCGCCATCGTCGATCTGGCAGGTCATGGCGCCGGCCATCCGGGAGGGGATCGTCGTCGGCCTCGCCGCGAACGACGTGGTCGGCTTCCAGACCGCGCGCTATGCCCACAACTTCCTGCGCACCGCAGAAACATTCCTCCACGGGGCGGCCGTCGACTACCGGTCCGCGACGGTGACCCTCGCCGACGGCCACGTCGCCCGCGTCCGCTCCTATCCGATCAGCATCGACTCCGGAGGCGACCCGGCGGGTCGCGACGACGCCGCGCGCGATGCGGCGCGCCGAGGCGCTGCTCGCCGCCGCCCGCGGCCCGGTCATCGTCCGCGTCGACCGGCTTGAGCCGTCGAAGAACATCCTGCGCGGCTTCGCTGCCTTCGAGACGCTTCTGCAGCGCAACCCGCGCTATCGCGGCCGGGTCACGTTCCTCGCCTTCCTCGTCCCGTCGCGTACCGGCCTGCGCGAGTACGGCCACTACGCGCGCGAGGTGCAGGCGACCATCGACCGCATCAACGCGCGCTTCTCCCGCGCCGGCCATCGGCCGATCCAGCTCTTCTTCGAGAACGATTACGCCCAGGCGCTGGCCGGGCTCGCGATCGCGGACGTCATCCTCGTCAACCCGCTCGTCGACGGCATGAACCTCGTCGCCAAGGAGGCGGCGATCGTGAGCCGCCGCAACGCCGCGATCGTGCTGTCCGAGACGGCCGGCGCGCACGACCAGATGGCGGACGGCGTCATCCCCGTCGCGCCGGCCGACGTGGTCGGCACCGCCGACGCCCTGCGCGACGCGATCGAGATGCCGGAGCAGGAGCGCGCGCTGCGGCTCGAACGGCTGCGGGTCGGCGTCGAGCGCGAGGACATCACGTGGTGGCTGCGCCACCAGCTGAGCGACCTGGCGGAGATCGTCGAGCGCCGCTGACCGCCGCGCTCAGCGCGGCGAGGCGAACCGGAGCAGCTCCACGAAGGCGGCGACGGACGGGGAGCACGACATCGGCCGCCCCGGCGACCGCTGGCGGCACCTCGGCGCCGCCACCCACGGCGAGGATCGCGGCCGTGAAGGTGGCCGCCGCCCGCAGCTCGGCGGCGGCGTGGAACATGTCGAGGTCGGTCGTGTCGTCGCCGGCGACGACGAGCCCGCGGAGCCGATGGCGTGCCACCACCTCCCGCAGCGCCACGCCCTTGTCGCCCGCGCCCGCGGGCCGCAGCTCGACGCTCATCCTCCCTTCCCGCATCTCGATCCGATCGGGCCCGCGCGCGGCGAGCGACGCCAGGATCTCGTGCTCGCGCCACGGCCGGGTCTCGCCGCGCGGCGGTAGTGGATCGTCGCCGACAGCCCTTTGGCGTCGAATGTGACGCCGCGGATCGGCACACGGCCCGCACCTCGTCGATCAGTCCGTCCCAGTGCCGCGGGCGACCCAGTCGAACGCCGGAGCCGGGGTCGGCTCGGAGGCATCGGGCTCGAGCCACTCGAGGCCATGGTTGCCGATCACGAGCAGCCCGGGCACGCCAGCGATCGCCCGAGCATCGGCGGCCGCGCGGCCCGTCACGATGCCGGTCACCGCGAGGCGACCAGCAAGCGCGCGAGCGCGGTGGCCGGCACCGGCTCGAGCGCGACCGCCGCCGGGTCGGCGACGATCGGCGCAAGCGTTCCGTCGAGATCGGTGAGCAGGCCGGCCGGCTCGCGGCGAGCGCCGGCCGACGCGATGTCGAGGGCTGCATCGGGCGTGAGCTGAGGTCATGCGGCTAGACTCCGCCGCGTGAGGCGCTTCCGTTCCGCCGGCACGATCGTGCCGGTGCTGCTCGCCGTGGTGGGCATCGGCCTCATCATCGCAGGCCAGCTCGACCTCGGACGCACGCCGACATCCAGCCTGCCGCCGATCCCATTCCCGACCCGGACGCCCGTCGCGATCGTGAGCCCGAGCGGAACCGGAGAGACTTCGCGCACCGCGACACCATCGCCGTCGCCGACATTCGGTTCCACCGCCACCGCCGTCCAGCTCGAGATCCGGTCGGTGGGGATCAACGTGAAGGTCTTCGAGTCCGGGTCGGCGGCGAACGACGACGATCCCGGGCTGCAGGGCGCCTACATCCTGCGCAGCTCGTCGCAGCCCGGACGCGGCACGAACTCCTACATCTTCGCCCACGCGCGGAACGTGCCGGTCCCGCTCTTCAAGAACCTGTGGAACGTCCAGGTCGGGGCGGAGGTGCGGATCCTGATGTCGGATGGCGGCGTGCTCGTCTACCGCGTGACGGAGGTCCACCCGAACGTCTCGTGCCCGGATGATCGCGCACCACCGATGCCGCCTGCCGCCGAGCCGCTGGCGCTGAAGTACGCGGCCGGCGACTGCAGCGAGGGCGCCGCCTGGACGCAGCCCACCGACCACGAGCGGCTGACGATGCAGACGAGCCAGGGTTTCAACCGGAACTGGGGCGAGCTCATCGTCGTCGCCGACCCGGTGACGTCGAGCTAGTCCGGCGTCGGCCGCTCCCGTCTCCGTCCGGGAAGGAGGAGCGCCGGGACGAGCGTCACCACCGCCACCCCGAGGGCGATGGCGATGACGAGGTTGAGGACGAGCGCGGCCTGCCCCTTCGACCACGTCTCGAGCACGTCGACGAGGGCGAGGCTGGCGCGCGGGTCCACGCCGACGAACTCGGGATGCCCGAGCTGCTGGACCAGTGCGTCCCGTCGAGCCGGGTCGTTGACGAGCGCGGTCAGCTCGTCGATCCGGTTCTGGCCGATGCTGGTGAGGATCGCGAGCCCCACGCTCATGCCCATCGTCCGGGTGATCTGGAGCATGGCGCTCGCGACGCCATAGGCCGATGCGCCGGCCGCCTCCACGGCCGCGGTGGCGCGCGGGCTCACGGTGAGCCCGAAGCCCGCCCCGTAGATGGCGAGGTCACGCGCCAGCCGGGGCAGGTCGGTATCGGTCCCCCAGCCGAGGGCGAGGACGAGCCCACCGATGCCGACCAGCGCTCCGAGGACGGTCGTGATGCGCTCGCCGGCGAGCGCGGTGATCGCCCCGCCCGCCACCGCACCGACCGCGATCGCCGCGGTCAGGGCGGTGAGCGCCGCCGCGGCCTGTCCGTCCGTCCCGAAGAGGACGCGGCTCACGAAGACCGGTCCGCCGATGATGGCGGTCGCGAGCGTGTAGCCGGTGAGCAGGCTGACCGCATTCGAGGCCGAGAACCCACGATCGGCAAAGAGGCGTGGGTTCACGAGCGGGTGCGTCCGCCGCAGCTCGAACCACACGAAGGCGGTGCCTGCCACGACGAACAACCCGAAGGCGCCCAGGACGAGCGGATCGGTCCAGCCATGGGCGCCGGAGAGCGTCACGCCGCCGACGCCGGCGACGAGCGCGACCGAACCAAGGAGCGCTCCCACGACGTCGATCCCGCCCTTCGCGCGCGGCGTCTCCACCCCACCGGCGATGACGTAGATGAGGAAGAGGGTGATGATCGCGGCCGGCACGTTGAGGATGAAGATCCATTGCCAGTTCACGAGGTCGAGGCCAGGGACCGGCAGGCTCACGTTCTGGAGGACCCAGGCGCCGTAGCTCGGCCCGATCGCCATCCCCACGAACGTCGCCGCACCCTCGATGCCGAGCGCGGCAGCCCGGGTGCGGCCGCTGAAGAGGTGGCTGGCGAGCGCCATCGACAGCGGCACGAGGGCGCCGCCGCCGAGCCCCTGGACGACCCGCGCCGCGATGAGCCAGTCGAGCCCGGTCGCTGGCCCAGCCAGCCGCGACATGCCCGCCCCGGCGCTGCCGAGCGCGAAGAGGACGAGAGCCACGACGTAGAGCCGCCGTGCCCCCCAGAGGTCGGCGGCACGCCCGGCGAGCGGCATGGCGACGATGTACGCGAGCAGGTACGCATTCACGATCCAGCTGGCGTGCCCGAGGTCGGCCCAGCCGCCGAAGCTGGCCACGATCGACGGCAGCGCGATCGCGACGACCATGAGCTCGACGCCCCCGAGGAACACACCGAGCGAGGCCGTGATCAGGACCGCCCAGGCTGCTGCGGGGTGGAGGCGTGTGGTCCCCTCGCTCACAGGTCGATCCGGATCGCGACCACGATGGCGGCCGCCCACGCCAGGGCGGCCGACGCCAGTGTGGCGCCGGCCACGCGAGAGCGGCGCCGGACGAGGGCGCATTGGCGCCGAGGTCGGCAAGGAGGGCGAGCCCACCGCCCGGAAGCGGTGCGTCTGGCGGCGCCACGACGGCCATCGGTGCCAGCCAGGCGGCGACGACGGCCGTCGTGATCGGCGCGCGAGGCGCGGCGGCAGCAACAGGCCGAGCGCGATCGCCACGCCCGCGGCCGCGACGCCGGTCGCGGCGACGGCCACGACCAGGCTGGGCTGGGCGACGGCCTCGCCGCCAAGCCCGCTGCCGCTGACGCTGGAAGCGGTCAGCAACGCGAGCGACACCCCGGCGAGCGCGGAGATCGAGGCGGCCAGCAGCCACCCGACCGCGACCGTCGCGCGCGGCACGGATCGCGCCACGAGCCAGCCGACGAAGCCGCGCAGCCGGTCGCCGGCCACGGCGCTCGCCACGAGACCCGCGGTGGCGGCGATTGCGAGCGCCAGGGCGGCGGCGTGCGGCCGCCAGCCAGGCGCCGGGGCGATCGCCGCCACGAGGCCGCTCAGGGCGAACGCCAGCACGGCGAGGAGAAGCCGGTACCCGATCCACAGCTCGCGGAGCGAAAGCCCGCCGAGGGTCGCGAGGCGGTTCATCGGGCGGCGGCCAGCTGCTGGAGCCCGGCCACGGTGAGCGGTATCCCGCGCTGCCTGAGCTCGCTGACCGATCCATGGGCAGCCAGCCGGCCGCCGTCGATGAGGGCGACCTCGCGCGCGACGCCCGCATCAAGCTCGGGCGCGGCGCTCGCGATGACGACCGTGACGCGCGGGCCGAGCTCATCGAGGATGTGCCACCGTGTGGCCGCATCGATGGCGCGCAGCGGCTCGTCGAGGAGGAGGATCTCAGGGTCGCCGACGAGCGCGGCGGCGAGCGCGACGTGTGCCGCTCGGCCTGCGACAGGCGTCGCAACGGCCGTTCCATCTCGATGGTGGCTGGCGCGCCGGCGCGCGCCAGCGCGCGGCCGATCGAGGTCGTGCGCTCGACGCGTTCGTAGTCGAGGAGGCGCGCGGCCAGCTGGAGCGCCTCGCGCGCCGACATCCACCCGGGCAGCGGGTCGGTGGCGGGCAGGTACGCGACCCGTCGTGCCCAGCCGCCGGGGAGATCGTCGCCGAGATCGAGTCCCGCGAGGCGCAGCGTGCCCCCATCGGGGCGCATCACGCCGCCAAGGATGCGGAGCAGCGTCGAGGCAGCCTGCGGTGGACGCGACGCGATGACGAGCCTCGCGCCCACCGGGACGGCGAGGTCGAGCCCCGCGAGCAGCTGCGCGCCGGCGATGCTCCGCTCCACGCCCCGGCACTGGATGGCCATCGGTTGCAGATGGCGCAGCGTCTGCGACGCCCAGAGCGCGTCAGGGGTCGAGATCGTCACCTGCGGCACGGTAGCACGGCGCCTTGACGGCTCCGGCATCGGTCCCGTAGCATAAGCGCCCGCTTACATAAGCAGAACTTTGATAAAGAGTGACTCTCGCATGACGCTCCCCCGGACCGCGCCGACAGCGACCTGCGCCGCCTTCGCATCCTCTACCGTTCCCTCGGCGACGAGACCCGCCTGCGCGTGATCGGCATCCTTGCCGAGGCGGGACCGATGCCGGTCGGCCAGCTCTCGGTCCGGGTCGGGCTCTCGCAGCCGCTCATCAGCTGGCACCTCCGCATCCTTCGCGTCGCCGGCCTCATGGACAGCCCCGGAAGCAGGGCGGCGGACCCTCTGCCGCCTCCGCCTGGCCGCGTTCGAGGAGCTCCACGAGGTGGAGGCACGCCTCATCGGCGGGACGAGCGGGATGGCCCTGGCGTCGGCCAAGGGGCCGGAGCTGCCTGATGTCGGCTACACCACTCCCGGGCCCACGATATCGCGCGCGGCGACTCCCTCGCCCCGAGCTGGCTGAAGCAGGCCGGACGCGCCGTCCTCCACCCGATTGTGCGTCGGCGCGCTCGCGGTGGGGATCACCGCGAACACGATCACCGTCGTCGGCCTCGTCGTCACCGCCGGGGCGGCTGTGCTCATCGGCGGCGGGATGCTGTTCCTGGGAGCGGCGGTGCTGCTCGCGGGATCGGTCCTCGACGCGGTGGACGGGGCCATCGCGGCGCGCCCCAGGGCGGCGGCACGCCGTTCGGGAGCTTCCTCGACTCGACGCTCGACCGCGCGGGCGAGGCGATCCTCTATCTCGGGCTGGCCGCATTCCTGCTGCGATTCACAGCGGAACCGATCGTGCCGGTCCTCGGCGTCATCGTCGCTCTCCCGGCTCGTTCATCGTCAGCTACGCCCACGCGCGAGCGCAGGGGATCGGGGTGGATGCCTCGATCGGCCTCGCTCCGCGCACCGAGCGGCTGGCACTCATCATCGCCGGCATCGCGCTGGCGGGCCTCGGCTGGGTGCCGGGCCTGCTCGGCGCCATCGGCCTCATCGCGGTCCTCACCGTGGCGACCGCCTTCCAGCGCATCTGGCACGTCCACCGGCTCACCGCCGGCGCGACCGCCGCAGACGATCACTGATCAGCAGAACGGAGTACAGCGTGGCGAACAACGGAAAGCACGCCGGCAACGGCAAGGCCGCGACGGGCGCGCATCGCCCGAGCGACGGCAAGATTCGGGTCGCCATCGTCGGCGTCGGCAACTGCGCTTCCGCCCTCGTCCAGGGCGTCCACAAGTACGCGACGCCAAGCCGGACGAGTTCGTCCCCGGCCTGATGCACGTCGACCTCGGCGGCTATCACGTCCGCGACATCCAGTTCGTCGCCGCCTTCGACGTCGACGCGACGAAGGTCGGCCACGACCTGTCCGAGGCGATCTTCGCCGAGCCGAACAACACCGTCCAGTTCGCCGACGTCCCGCTCTCGGGGTGACCGTCAGCCGCGGCCTGACCCTGGACGGCATCGGCAAGTACCTGTCGCGAGGTGATCGAGAAGGCGCCGGGCCAGACGGCCGACATCGCGGCATCCTGCGCGAGCGCAGGCCGACGTCATGGTCAACTACCTGCCGGTCGGCAGCGAGCAGGCCACGAAGTGGTACATGGAGCAGGCGATCGGGCCGGCTGCGCGGTCGTCAACTGCATCCCGGTGTTCATCGCCCGTGAGGCGTCCTGGCGGCGCCGCTTCGAGGAGCACGGGCTGCCGATCATCGGCGACGACATCAAGAGCCAGGTCGGCGCGACGATCGTGCATCGCGTGCTGGCCCGCCTGTTCGCGACCGCGGCGTGCGACTCGAGCGCACCAGCCAGCTGAACGTCGGCGGCAACACCGATTTTCTGAACATGCTCGAGCGCGAGCGGCTCGAATCGCAAGAAGATCTCCAAGACGACCAGCGTCACCAGCCAGATCGAGGAGGAGATCGACGACGGGGACGTCCATGTCGGACCGAGCGACTACGTGCCGTGGCTGACCGATCGCAAGTGGGCCCATATCCGGCTCGAGGGCCGCACGTACGGCGACGTGCCGCTGAACCTGGAGCTGAAGCTCGAGGTCTGGGATTCGCCGAACAGCGCCGGCGTCGTCATCGATGCGGTGCGCTGCGCGAAGCTGGGGCTCGATCGCGGCCTGGGCGGGACGCTCGAAGGCTCCGAGCGCGTACTTCATGAAGAGCCCACCGCTCCAGATCCACGATGACGTCGCGTACAACCGCGTCGAAGCCTTCATTCGCGGCGAGGACAACGAGACGCTGGTGGGGACCGAGAAGGCGCCGAAGCGGCAGCTCCCAAGCTCGCCGAGCCGAAGAGGGCGAAGGGCACTGCCGCCGCACGCTGACGCGGTGACCAGCCCGGTGGACACCGGCGGCGTGGCGTCCGTCCGTCGCGGCGTGGCGCAG
Organism: uncultured Chloroflexia bacterium; assembly: GCA_963825905.1. GTDB lineage: Bacteria > Chloroflexota > Limnocylindria > QHBO01 > QHBO01 > JAICQM01. Next base: position 322,789 of record CAWGUL010000003.1, read on the forward strand.
CGGCCGGAGCGCAAGCGGGAGCTGGTCACGTACTGGGCTTATCTGGCCGCGGAGCGGCTCATCGGGGCGCTCCCGCGCGGTCTCGTGCTGCCGATCGCCGCGGCAGCCGGCAACGCGGTGCATGACCTCGCGGGCGACAAGCGCGATGTCATCCGGGCCAACATCGCCCAGGCGATGGGCATGCCATCCGACGCGCGGCCCGTGCGGCGTGCGACGCGCCGCGCGTTCCGCAACTACGCGAAGTACCTCGCCGACGTCATGCGCCTGCCCGCCCTGTCGGACGCGGAGGTGCGACGCATGATCGCGATCGACAACGTCGAGGTGCTCCCCGAAGCGCGCGCGGGGAAGAACGGCGTCCTCGTGTGCACCGTCCACGTCGGCGGGATGGACATGATCGGTCCCGCACTGCACCTCGCCGGCGAGGAGCTCCACGTGGTGGCCGACGACACGACGTACGGCAGGCTCTACGACCACCTGAAGGCGGAGCGCGCGCGCCACGGACTCCATCTCATCGGTTGGCGCAACCTGCGCGCACTCTTCAAGGTGCTCCGGCGCGGCGGGAACCTCGTCCTCTTCTGCGACGGCGGCTACCGACGGGGAGACGTACCGGTCGAGTTCCTCGGCGCGCCGACGACCTTCCCGGCCGGACCCGCGACGCTCTCGGCGAAGTCCGGCGCACCGATGCTGCCCGTCTGGTGCCAGCGCACCGGGCGCGACACGTTCGTCGCCCGCGGCTTGTCGACGATTCGCGCCGAGGGCGACGACGCCGCCTCCATCCACCGCGCGACGCAGGCGCTGGCCGATGCGCTCGGTGCGGTCATCGCCGAGGATCCTGGGCAGTGGTATCTCTTCCGAAGCGTCTCAGCCCGGGACCGATGCGGAGCGGGCTGCCGCCGCGACCGCGCTCGAGCGGGCCCGGAACGGGGAGGACTGGACGGGGCGCGAGGCGACCGCGTGATGCGGTCGCTCGGCCTGCCGGGTCGGCCTGCGGCTCGCGGATCTCGTGATGCGCAGCCTCCCGCCACGCGTCGCCTACGGCATTGCCGATGCCGGCGGCCGCGCCTGGCATCGCCGTGACGCGACCAGGCGCGCGCGCGTGACCGAGGGTCTGCGGCGGGTCCAGCTCGCGCTCGGACGGCCCGCGGACGGCATGCAGCTGCGGCGCCTCGTCGAGCGTGCCTTCGTCGAGTACGCCCGCTATTACGTGGAGCTGCTTCGCGCGCCACACTACGACCCGCGCGACGCCCGTCGCCACGTCACCGTCGACGATTGGGACGCGCTGGCGGGGGTCGTCCGTGGCGGCGCCGTCGTCGCCCTCCCCCACCTCGGCAACTTCGAGCCGTTCGGGCATTTCGTCGAAGCGGAGGGGATCACCGGCGTCGCGCCGGTCGAGGAGACGGAGCCGCCGGAGCCTACGACTTCCTGCGAGCCCGCCGCGCGGCCGGGCACGGAATGCGGGTCGTGCCGCTCTCGCGCGCCCGGACCAGATGGTCGATGCGCTCCGTGGAGGCGAGATCGCCGCCCTCGTCGCCGATCGGGACCTGGCCGGCGACGGTGTGGCGGTGACGATGTTCGGCCACTCGGTGACCCTGCCGGCCGGTCCGGCCTGGCTGGCGGCGACCACGGAGCGCCCGCTCGTCATCGCGCGCTGCCTGCGCACCGGGCCGGACCGCTTCGCGGCGCGCCTCTGGAATCTCGATGTGGCTCCTCGCGAGGGGGAGTCCCGACGTGCGCGGATCGACCGCATCACCGCCGATATGGCGACGACGTTCGAGGCGGCGATCGCCGAGGCGCCGGAGCAGTGGTTCGCGATCTTCCAGCCGTACTGGTCCGACCAGCGCGCATGAGCACGGCGTCCGTTTCCCTTGCGCGCGGTGCAGCCTCCGATCGCCGGCCGCGCGGCGGCGGGACGCGCGGCAAGGCCGACATGCACCTCCATACCCTGTGGTCGGACGGGACGGCGGCGGTCGCCGAGAGCCTCGACTGGGTCGAAGAGGCAACCGACCTCGACCTGATCGCGATCACCGACCACGAACGCATCGACGGTGCACAGCGCGCGCTCAGCTCCATGCGCGCGGGAGCTATCGGTACGCCCTCGTCGTCGGCGAGGAGGTGACGACCCGCCGGGGGCACCTGCTCGGGCTGTTCCTGACCGATCGCGTCCGGGCTCTGCGGCCGCTGTCGGAGTCCCTCGCCGCAATCCACGCGCAGGGCGGCCTCGCCATCGCCGCCCATCCGCTTGCGCCGCTCACCCCGTCGATCGGGACGCGCTCGCTGCGTGCCGCCCACGCGGCAGCCGATCCGGCGCTGCGCCTCGACGGCATCGAGCTCATGAACCCGTCGGCCGCCGGGCGCTCGCGGCGCGCCGCCCGCGACCGCCTGAACGCCGAGCTCCTCCACCTGCCGGCGGTGGGAAACAGCGACGCGCACGTCCTCGAAGCGGTGGGGACGGCGTGGACGTGGTTCGACGGCACGACCGCCGAGGAGTATCGGTCCTCGCTCCTCGCCGGCACCACTGAGCCGGCCGGCGACTTCTGGACGAACTGGCACAACCTCACCGTCTACGGCCGTCAGCTCGTCGCCAAGGGTCGGCACCTGCGGCATACTCTGCGGCCCACAGGAGAGTGGCGATGACGCAGCTCGAGACCCCGCCGGCCCACGAGGTGGCACCGGTCGCCCGCGACCCGCGCGGGACGCTGAAGGTGGGGATCGTCAGCCCGTACGGGTATCCGCATCCGGGCGGCGTCAACGACCACGTCCGCAACCAGTACGAGCAGCTCACCGCCCTCGGCCACGACGCGTGGATCATCACGAGCAAATACGGGCGCCAGCGGCAGAGCGAGGGGCACGTCATCCGCCTCGGGACCGGCTGGGCGTTCCCCGCCAATGGCAGCGTCGGGCGCGTGACGCTCTCCCTCCGCTTCAAGCAGCGGGCGCGCGACCTCCTCGATGCGGAGCGCTTCGACATCCTCCACTTCCACGAGCCGCTCGTGCCGTTCCTGTCGCCGACCCTGCTCGACGCCTCGCAGACCGTCAACGTCGCCACCTTCCATGCGTTCGGCGGCTTCAGCCCCAGCTACTGGGTCGGTCGCCGCTTCGCCGGACGGCTGGCGGAACGGCTCCACGGCCGGGTCGCCGTGTCGGGCGCGGCGCGTCATTTCATCTCCCGCTACTTTCCCGGCGACTACACGATCATCCCGAACGGGGTCGACCTCGACCTCTATGCCGATGCCGAGCCCTTCGACGAGCTCCGCGACGGAACGCTGAACGTCCTCTTCGTCGGGCGCTTCGAGGAGCGGAAGGGCCTCGGCCACCTGCTGCGGGCCTATCACCGGCTGCGCAAGCGGCGTGTCGACGCGCGACTGCTCGTCATCGGCACCGGCCCGAAGGCGCGGGAGTACCGGCGCTACGTCGGCCTGCGCGGCATCCGTGACGTCGAGTTCCTCGGCCGCGTCAGCGACCACGACAAGGCGCGATATTTCGCCTCGGCGGACATCTTCTGCGCGCCGGCGACCGGCCAGGAGAGCTTCGGCATCGTCCTCCTGGAGGCAATGGCGGCCGGCGTCCCGATCGTCGCGTCCGACATCCACGGCTACAAGCAGGTCGTCCAGCGCAACGTCCAGGGCCTGCTCGTGGAGCCCCGGAACCAGCGCGCCCTCGCCGCCGCCCTCTACGCCCTCGCCCGCGACCCGGAGCTGCGCCACGAGATGGGCGAGGCCGGACGCGCCACCGCGCCCGATTACAGCTGGCCGCGCGTCACCGAACGCATCGTCGACTTCTACCACGAGGTCCGCGAGCGGGTGGGCGCGGAGCCGGTGCGCCGCTAGGCGGTGCCCATCGGCCTCCGGTAGGCGCGGCTGCGGCGCGCAACCTCGAAGCCGACCGCCTCGTAGACCCCGAGCGCGCCGGTCGGGTTCTCGGCATCGACGCCCAGCGTCGCGCTCGTCATGCCTGCGTCGCGCGCTCCGCGCAGGGCGTCGGCCACCAGCGCGCGCGCGAGGCCGCGCCCCCGCCAGGGGCGCCGAACGCTGACGCCGCTGACCTCGGCGCGCCGGGTGCGGTGCTCCTCGTCGTACGCCGGCATGCGCTCGACCATCACCACCCCGGCCACCTCGGAGCCATCCCACGCCACGCGCCACAGCTCCGGCTCGAAGTCAGGGCCGCTGAAGAAGCGCTCGAACGCGGTGTCGGACTCGTCCTGCCCTCCCCAGTGGTCGCGAAACGCCTCCGAGTCCGCATCGAAGATCTGCCTGTGGTCGGCCGGCACCACCGGCCGGACCTCGAGGCCTGCGGGCAGCGGCATGTCAGGGATCTGGTCGAGGGTCGGACGCACCATGTCGAAGAAGTAGCGCGCCACGGTGTAGCCCGCGCGCTCGAGGAGCGCGATGGCACCCTGCCCGCCGTCCCCCGCCCAGGCGTGGAGGAGGACACCATCCGTGGTCCCAAGCTCGGCCAGCGCGCGCTCTCGCGCGCGAGCCTCGTTGAACGGCAGCAGCGCCGTGCCCAGGCCGCGCCGCCGCATCGACGGCTCGATCGCACCGACGACCGCGTACACGTTCGTGCCATCGGTGTCGGGGACATGGCGCACGTCCGCGTAGCCGACGATCCTGCCATCGACCTCGGCCACGACCTCGTCGACGAGCGGGTCCCAGCCGCGAGTGTGCTCGTACCAATGCGCCACCCTGTCCGTCGTCACCCTCATCTCGAGCCCGTCCGCGCGCGCCATGGCATTGAAGACGTCGGTCAGGCCCGGATAGTCCGCCGGCAGGCGCGGGCGGCGAAAGCGGAGCCCGCTGATATTCGGCGCATTCGGAATCTCGACCGCCACTGCGTCGCTCATCGGTCCGTTGGGGGCCATCGCGCCGCAGGTGAACGTCCCGCGACGCGATCTTGAAGCCGGCCCGCTCGTAGACGCCGAGCGCGCCATTGGGGTTCTCCGAGTCGACCCCCAGGACCGCGCTCTCCATGCCGCGTTCCCGCAGCAGGAGGAGCGAGCGTGCCACGAGTGCCGCCGCCAGCCCGCGACGACGCCACGGGCGCCGCACGAAAACCGAGTCGAGCCATCCACGCTGCTGGCCGATGAGGCCGTTCTCGTGGGCGTTGATCGTGTTCGTCACCGCACCCGCGATCTCGTCGCCGTCCCAGGCCACGACGCACATGGTGGGATCGAGATCTGGCTCGGCGAGCCACGCCTCGAAGGCCTCGTCGGAGTCGTCGAAGCCGCCCCAGTGGTCGCGGAAGGCCTCGACGTCCGCGTCCCACAGCTGGCGCATTCCGGCGCGCCCCTCGACCGGCCGCAGCTCGAGTCCATCGGGGAGCGGCGGCACGTCGACCCCCTCGAGGTTCGGGCGCACCATCTCGAATCCCTAGCGAACCGGTGCGTAGCCACGGCGCAGGAATGCCTCCTTGCGCCAGGTCTGGCTGTCCATGACGAAGGTGCCGAGCACCCGCCGCCGGTTTGTGGCGGCGTCCGGGTCCGCTGCGTCCTGCTCCGCCGCGGCCTCCGCGGCTCGGGCCTCGAGCGCATCCATCAGGGCTCGATGGCGCCACGCCGATCCGGCAGCGCGAAGACGAAGAGACGATGCTCGCGCAGCCCGTCGGTCGTGTCGACCCAGCTGTGCCGGCCGTAGCCGACCGCACGACCATCCTCCTCCGCGATGAGGATGTCGCGTGGCGGGTCGAGGTGCGTGGTGCGGGTATACCAGGCCGCCATCTGCTCCACCGAGCGGCGGTCATGGAGCCCGTCCGCCTCGGCGACCGCCCGCAGCCCGTCGGTGGTGTCGACCCAGCTGTGCCGGCCGTACCCCACCGGTCGCCCGTCGAGCTCGGCGAGGAGGATGTCGCGGGTCGGGTCGAGGCGTGCCGAAGGCACGGCGTACCAGGCAGCCAGCTGCTCGACCGAGCGCCGATCGTGCAGGCCCTCGGCCTCGGCGCTGGCGTTGAAGATCGCCGCCAGATGCGGCATGTCCTCCGGTCCGCGATAGGGCCGGATCGTGAGTGCCGAGACGGTCATCGCGTCACCTCGAACGGGCGCCGCCAGGCGTACGAGCGGGTGTGGACGACGAAGCCGGCCCGCTCGTAGAGGCCGAGCGCGCCGTTCGGGTTGCCGCTGTCGACGCCGAGCATCGCCTCGTCCATCCCCGCCTCGCGGAGGCGGACGAGCGAGCGCGCCACGATCGCCGCTCCGAGCCCGCGGCGGCGCCACGGGCGACGGACGAAGACCGTCTCGAGCCAGCCGCGGCGGCGGTTGAACGCCTCGTTGTCGGCCGTCCAGATCGAGTTCGTCACGCCGCCGGCGATCTCGTCGCCGTCCCACGCGATGACGTACAGGTCCGGATCGTGGTCCGGGTCGGCCATGGCGACGCTCGAAGTTCGCCTCCGAGGCGTCGAAGCCGCCCCAGTGGTCGCCGCGGAACGCCTCGACATCGGCGTCCCACAGCTGCTTCTGGCTGAGCCCGATCGTGACCGATGGGCCGGATCTCGAGCCCCTCCGGCATCGCCGGCACGTCGACCTCGTCGAGGTTCGTGCGCCGCATCTCGAAGAAGTAGCGCGCGACCTCGTAGCCGGCGCGCTCGAGCAGATGGCGCTTGGCGGCGCGCTCCTCGGGCGACCAGGTGCCGAAGGCGAGCGGCGTCGCTCGCGGTCAGTCGCGGCGGGCAGCGTGGCGGCGTGCTCCTCCTGCCAGGCGAGCAGGTTGCGGCCGATGCCACGTCCCATGAGGTCGGGATGCACGTAGCCGCCCAGCCGGAACTCGCGCACGCCCTCGGTCGTGTCGACCCACTCGACCCAGGCGTACCCACGAGCGTGCCGTCGAGCTCGGCGAGGACGACGTCGCGCGCCGGGTCGAAGTGCTCGCCGCGGTAGCCGAGCCAGTTGACGAGCTCGTCCTCGGCGACGTGCGCCTGGACGCCGTCGGCGCGGTTCGCGGCCTGGGCGATCGGCGCCATCGTGGGCGGCGATCGCCGTCTGCCGTCGTGGACGCGGAGGGTGAGGCCGGGCACGACCGGCGGGTCGAGGCGGCTCGTGGTGGTGGTGGTCATCGCTCGGGCTCCATGGTGGCTGAGGAGGAATGCCGCGCGGCGCCGTGCGCCGCGCGGCCCGGGGTGAGGCGGCCGTGCTGCTGCCGATCCATCGGTCCAATCCTTCCGGTCGGCATCATCCGACGCGCTTCAGCTTTCCGGTGCGCTTCGCGTAGCGCTCGGCGCGACCGAACGCCCAGATCCCGAGCGGGATGAAGACCGCGCCCATCACCACGAGCGGCCAGACGTCGCCGACGAGCGCCGTGATCGGCGTCCCGTCGATGAGGCCGGCGCGCACGCCGTCGAGGACGTAGGTCGCAGGGCTGAAGTGGCTCAGCACCTGCATCCATCCGGGGAGGATGTCGACGCTGTAGTAGACGCCGCTGATGAGCAGCAGCACCGACTGCAGGACGAACGTCATCTGGGCCCCGCGCTCCACATACATGAGCGGCAGGATGGCGGTCATGATCCCGATCCCGATGAACGAGAGGGATCCGAGCACCATGAACACCGCCGCGGTCACGAAGTTCGCGTGGGCGAGGTCGAGCTCGAAGAAGAGCGCGAGCACGGCGAGCACGACCACGGTGTGGACGAACCCGTAGGCGATCGCGTAGAGCGTCGAGCCGACCATCTGCGCGTAGCGGCGCACCGGGGCCATGAAGGTGTACTCCAGCGTCCCCTCCCAGCGTTCCCAGGCGACCGTTTCGGCAATGAAGCTGAAGACGACCGACAGGTAGTTCCAGAAGACGGCACCGATGACGAGCGTCAGGAGCAGGCGGTCATCGCCCTGGTCCTTGCCGATGAGCGACACGGCGAGCGCGCCGGCCACGGCGTAGACGAGGAACGCGACCTCCCAGCCCCAGTAGCGCCGGGTGAGATTGAAGTTCCGCTCGACGAAGGCGTAGGACGCCTTCAGCTCGCGGGTCATCAGGGACATGTCTGTGGACTCCTGTCGGGTGGCGGATGTGCCGACCCGAGTCCCTCGGCTAGAGGGACCGGGCCGGCCGGAAACTGGGCTCCGCCGCCAGGCGCTGGCCCATTCGGACCAGCAGGCGACCGACCCAGCGCCGCACGGGGCGGCGTTCGGACCGATGGGTGCGTCGGGCCCGGATCTCGTGGCGCAGCTGCGCCACGTGCGCGTCGTTGACGCTCACCAGGTCCTGCGGCATCGGCAGGCTGTTCAGCACGGTGTTCTCACCTCCTTTCTGTCTCATTCGTCGTTGTCGTCCTTGTCGTCGTCACCGAGGTCGTCGTCGAGCGACTTGCCGGTGTACTTCATGAAGACGCTCTCCAGGGTCGCCGGCAGATCGAACTGCTCGGCCACCATGGCCTTCAGGGCGTCGGCGGTGTCCTCCACCACGAGCCGCCCGTCGTTGATGATCGCCAGCCGATCGCACAGGCGCTCGGCCTCGTCGAGGTCGTGGGTCGTGAGCACGATCGTCGCGTCATGCGTGTCCCGCAGCTCCTCGATAAACGACTGCACGTCGAGCTTCGACCGCGGGTCGAGGCCGGTCGTCGGCTCGTCCAGGAGGAGGAGCGTCGGGCTCGTCAGCAGCGCCCGCGCGATGGCGACCTTCTGCTGCATGCCGCGGCTCATCTGCTCGAGCGGCCGGTTGAGCCGCTTCTCGCCGATGCCGAGGCGCGCCAGGATCTCGATCGCGTCGCGCTTTGCCTGGCCGGCGTCCATCCCGTAGAGGCGGGCGGCGTAGGTCAGGTTCTCGTGGGGCGACAGCTTCTTGAAGAAGGCCGCGTCGACGCTCACCCGGTTGATGACACGCTTGACGGCCATCTCGTCACGCTCGATGTCGTGGCCGAAGACCTCCACCCGTCCGGCATCGAGTGTCAGCAGGGTGCTGACGAGCCGGATGAGCGTCGACTTGCCGCTCCCGTTGGCGCCGAGGATCCCGTAGATCTCGCCGCGCGGGATGCGCAGGCTCACGTCATTGACCGCGACCACCGGCTTCTTCTTCCGACCCACCACGAATCGCTTCGTGACGTGCTCGGCGAGCAGGGCCGGCACGCCGCCCTCGACGATCGGCTGCCGTCGCGGACGCCGCTGCGTGGCGGCCATCGAGGCCGGTCGCTCGTGCGGTGCGGTATTCACTTGTTCAAGCACGCCGGTCATCCGGTGCTCCTTGTCGTCGTCGTCGTCGTACGCCGGGTTGGTCATCGGTTGCTGTGGTCGCTCATCGCTCGTTCGTCCCGGACAAACAGAACGAGCCGTGATCCCGGGAGGGACCACGGCTCCGGTGACGCCGCTGGGGCATCAAAAAACCGTGGTCCGGATCCGGCCCACGGCTCGTGGCTGTCGTTGGCGGCGTCGCCGCCGGCTCTCAGCTCGAGGTGGGCGCAGATCTCCCGTCCGCGACGCCATCGGTAGGCGCCTTCGTGCGCGGGAACGCGCAGTTCGGAAGGTTCATGGTCTGCTTGCCGCTCTCCAGTGATGGGTGGTTGCCGATCCGCCAGGGACGGTGAGGGCGCACGGAGGTGCGGCCTCGGTCGGGTGACGGAGCGGCAGTCTACGTCCGCGTCCGAGCCGCTGTCAAGAAATCCGACCCGCGCCCACGAGATTCTCCGCGGGCCTCACTCGAATCGGGGAGTGGCTCCGGGGTCGTCGTCGGGGTCGGGCGAGCCATCAGCGGCCCCGTCCCCTGCGGCGGCGCGCCGGGCGCGCTCGCTTTCCCACACATCGCGACCGAGCAGGGCGAAGACGGCGGCCACGAAGCCGACCGCCAGCCCGCCGAGGAGCTTCGGCAGGTTGCTGCTGACGAGCTGCGCACGCTCGCCGGATGGCGGGCCGGGGAACTGGAAGGCGTAGTTCCACGGCGGCAGGGCGCGGGCCGCGTTGATGTACCAGTCCGGCATGGCGAGCGCCGAGCCGAGCGGGAAGACCAGGATGCCGGCCACCGCGGCCAGGCTCAGGAAGGCGATGCCATACGGCCGCCAGTCGGGCCGGACGAGCAGCTCGTCGACCGCGTAGGCGAGCGCCCACCATAACAGGGTGGATTCGCCGGTCCGCCAGGGACGGTGAGGGCGCACGGACGCGCGGCCTCGGTCGGGTGACGGAGCGGCAGTCTACGTCCGGTTCGGAGCCGCTGTCAAGAAAACCGCCGGGACGTGCGAGAATCGCCGGATGAATGGACGGCTGCTGCGATCGCGGCATGAACGGATGATCGGCGGGGTCGCGGGAGGCATCGGTCAGCAGCTCGGGGTCGACCCCACCTGGGTGCGGATCGCGTGGGTCGTCCTGGCCATCGCCACGAATGGCGCAGCGATCCTCGTCTACCTCTTGCTCCTCTGGGTCATCCCCGAAGAGGGAGCCGATGCGGCCGCGCCGGCCGAGGTGCGCGACGGCCCATCCGACCCGATGCGACCGGCGGTGCGGAAGCCGGTCGGCCTGTCACTCGAACCGGGGAACGGGGCCCTCATCGTCGGCGGCATCCTCGTCGTCGTCGGTGCGTGGGCCCTCGCCTCGCAATACCTCCCCGCCATCCCATGGTCCCGCGTCTGGCCGGTGGGGCTGGTCATCGCCGGCCTCGTCATCGTTATCGCCTCCTTCTCCCGCCGCCGCTGAGGCACGCCGGGCCCGCTCGCTCTCCCAGGTGTCGCGTCCGAGCAGCGCAAAGAGCGCGGCCACCAACGCAACTGCCAGGCCGGCGACGAGCTTCGGCAGGTTGCTGCTCACGAGCTGCGCCCGCGTTCCCGCCGGCGGCGCGGGGAACTGGAACGCATAGTTCCACGGCGGCAGCGCGCGCGCCGCGTTGATATACCAGTCCGGCATCGCGAGCGCTGAGCCGAGCGGGAAGACGATGATGCCGACGACCGCCGCCAGGCTGAGGAATGCGATGCCGTACGGCCGCCAGTCTGGCCGGACGAGGAGCTCGTCGACGGCATAGGCGAGCGCGACCATCGCGAACAGGACCGCGGTGAAGTAGTGGTACATGAAGGTCGCCCGCTCGATCCGCGTCCAGGGCAGGAACTGGAAGGCGAACGCGACGACCACGAGGACCAGGGCGAGCGACCGGCGGCGCCAGGCCATGATCCCCGCAAAGACGAGCGCGGGGATGCCGGCCCAGAAGAGGATCGGGTTGCCGCCGTTGTAGATGGCGGCCGTCGTGCGGTCGTCGTAGCTGTGGCCGTAGAACCACGTCGGCTTGAGGTCGAGCGGCCAGCTCCACCACGGCGAGCTTGACGGATGGCCGGCTGTGAGCCCGAAGTGGTAGCCGAACATCTGGGCATGGAGCTCGTCGAGCGACCAGGCATAGCCCGGCCCGACGTTCGGGATCGCAATCGTGTGGCCGAGCTTCAAATATGGGACATAGGCGACGAAGTAGACGGCGAGCGGCACGATGACGAGGCACGCGCCGACCCATGGCCAGGAGAAGCCCCCGAGCTCCTCGGGCGCCCACCAGCGGGCGTCGTTGCGGGCGCGCAGCGAGAACCCGGCCCGCACGAGGATCAGGGCGGCCGCCACCGCCAGCATGATCCAGGCCGGCCAGGACGCCTGCGCCCCGCGCGCCAGGAACGCGAACACCGTCTCGACCGCGTCCTTCGGCTGCCTGCCCGCGATCTGCCCGTAGGCGAGCGCGAACGCCAGACCGATGCCTCCGAGGACGAGGCCGGTGGCCGGCAGTGCCAGCAGCTCCTCGCCGCGCAGCCGGATCGGCCAGCGCCAGACGATGAGCATCGCGATAGCGAATGCCGCCGCGCAGACGACGAGGAACGGCCAGGGCGCGTCGATGCCCGCCACGATGAGCAGGAAGCCGATCATCGCCACGAGCAGGAGCCGGCCGAGCGGCGACCGGACGAGGACGAGGATGAGCATCCCGGCGAGCGCGTAGAAGCCGACCCATTTGCTCGCGGCCGCCAGGCCCGATGAGGACGCCGGTGAGCGGCAGCGCCCACCACGCGCTGCCCTTCCATCGGCCCGACCAGACCTGCCAGAAGAGCAGGTAGGCGGCGACGATGAAGGTCGCGGTGAAGATGTCGTTCATCGCGATCCGGCTCATGACGTAGCTCATGCCGTCGACCGCCACGAAGATCGCGGCCAGCACCGCGATCCGCCGACGCCGGAACATCGTCGCGGCGAGGAGGTAGATGAGCCCCACGAGGAGGCCCCGAAGGCGACGCCGGCCATGCGCCATGCGATCGCGTCCTCCCGCGTGTCCACGCCGACGAGCGCTCCGGTCGTGGCACTCGCGGCAGGGGCGGTGACGACGAGGATCTGCGCGTCGTCATCGGTCGTGCCCGTGTCGACCGCGTCGACCGCGATCGCGAGCGGCTCGCCGGGAAGGGCGGTGCTGTCCCAGACCGAGAACCCCGAGCGCAGCTGCCCGCCGCCGCCGGACTCGCCATGCGGCTCCACCGCCCACAGGACCGGCGACCCGCCGTCATCGGTCACGCCGGTGACGTAGACCATGTTCACGACCGGCTCCCAGGCGATCTGCCGTGGCGTGCCCGGCAGCGGGGTCGTGCCGATGAGGCTGAATGAGCTCCCGAAGACGGCGATCCCGCCGCCGGTCGCCGGGAAGGCGCCCGGGTTGCCCGGTTGCGCCCCGACCGGGACCCAGATCTGGGTGTCGGCAGGACCCTGGACGATGACGGGGCCGACCGGCGCCGAGTTCGGCTGCAGCGGCTCCTTGCTCGGAGGCCGGGTGGAGGGTCGTGGGGTCGAGGATGTCGATGGCGCCGGCGCGCACGTCGGTCGCGAGCACGTACGCGGGCGTGCTCTCGACCTTCGGGAGGTAGGCGAGGCCGCCGGTCTTGAGCGCGACGGTGGCGCTGATCGTCGTGCCGCCGGGTCGAGGCGCGCGATGTGGTCCGGGCCGCGGGCAAGGATCGTGGCCCCGTCATCGGTGGCGACGAGCTGGTCGACGCTGCCGAGCGCGGTCGCCCAGCTGGCGCCCGCCGGCGGCGGCGCGCGCGGCCCGTTCTGGGTCAGGTAGCCGGCCAGGTCGTACGCCTGCACCGTCCCGCCCTCTGCGCGGCCGGCGAGGAGCCGCTGGCCGAAGAGGTCCCACGCGAGCGACGCGACTGCGCCGCCCGCGGACCAATGGCTCAGCTCGGTGCCGTCGAGCGCGTCGCGCGCCACGACTGGTCGCCCTCGGCGGTGAACGCCGCGACCGAGCGTGCGTGCTGCTGGAAGTTCCTGGCCGGCGCGACCGCGACGGCGGGTCCCGGGCTGGCGAGCTCGGTCGTGTCGCGGACGTTGTTCGGGTCCATCGCCACGATCCCCGCCGCGATGAGGTACTTCGCGAGCATCGGATGCGTCCACTCGTACGTATCGCGGGTCCAGCCGTGCTCCCAGTCGGAGAGCCATTCCATCGCCGAGCGCGCGTGGTAGACCTCGTCGAAGTGGTAGCCCTGAGGGACGTCGAGGCGCCACAGGCGGAAGAGGAGCCCGAAGACGACGAGCCCCACGAGGAGAAGCGCGTCAAGCCGATCGAGCCGACGGCGCGGCTCGCGGTACAGCGGATCGTCCTCCGACGGCTGGCGCGCACCGCCTCGGCCACCGGCATGGGGGTGATCGGCGCCGCCTCGACCGGCGCGCTGGCGGCGAGGGCGGTGCGGGCGCGGGGGCGAGCGCAGCGTGCACGACGCGGGCGACGAGCCAGCCGAAGGCGACCACCACGGTGATCCCGAGCAGGTACAGGCCGACATCGGTCCAGATCACGTCGTCGAAGAAGGGGCCGAGGTCCATCCGTCCGCCGCCGAAGCCCGGATTCATCACCGGTTCGCCGGCAAACGACCAGTCGGCGGTGTAGACCCAGAGCATGTTGGCGGTGAGCGAGAGCGTCAGCAGGCCGAAGAGCGCGGCAAAGCCGTAGCGCACGAGCAGGGGCGCGACGCCTGCCGCCACCAGCGGGAAGAGGAGGAGGAACGAGGCCGGCCACGTGCCGTCACCGACGAGCGGGCGCCGGGGACGACGTCGAGGCCGATCGCGACGGCGACCGCCGCCGCGCCCGCGGCGAGAGCGTGCCGTTCAGGGTCGGCCGCGGCGCCGCACGCAGGACGAGGGGCGCCGAGCGCGATGGCGGGGAAGAGGTACGCTCGTGGACGCGGGTCGGGACCACGAGAAGAACGCGACCGCCACGAGGAGGGCGCCGAGCAGGATCCCTTCCGGCTCGTCATGGCGCCAGACCTGCCACAGGGCGACGAGCGCCGCCGCGGCGAAGAGCAGGGTCCCGAGCAGCTGCCACGACAGGGCGAACCCGCCGACCGCGAACGCGAGGCCCGGGACCGTTGCAGCCGAGGGCGGGTGGGACCGGCGGCACGTCGCAGCCCCATTGGAGCGTGTCGCCGAGCCCGCTCCAGGCGTTGCGCCACAGGTTGATGGCGTTGATGGCGAGGCCCTGGTACGTGGTGGCTGCCTGGCCGAACTTGCCGATGAGGCTCACGTTCGGATCGGGGTTCGGTGACCAGACGGTCATGCCGAACGGGGCGAGCAGAAGGACGAGCGCGCCAACGCCCACGGCGACGGAGGTGAGCACGCGGAGTGGATCGCGTTGTCCATCGTGCGCCGGATCGGCGGAGACGCCGAACAGGTGCCGGCGGATCCCCACGATGGCGACGATGGGGATGAGGAATGCGTACTGGAACTTCACGAGCAGCGCGATCGTGGCGCCAAGAGCCGCGGCCTCCGTCCAGCCCGATGCCAGCGCGTAGAGCGTGCCGAGGATGACGAGCGTGCCGACCGAGTCGACCTGCCCCCAGACCGCGCTGTTGAAGATCGTCGCCGGGTTGAACAGGTAGATCGTGGCGGAAAGGAGACCCACCGCCTCGCCGGACCGGCTGCGGCCGGCGACCGTGAAGCCCCTGTCCAGGAAGCGGCGGCCATAGGAAGAGCAGCCATGCGACCCCGGCGTCGGCAAGGATGCCGGGGATCTTCACGAGCCCGGCAGTGGCGTCCTGCCCCACGAGCGGGGCGAGGAGTTTGCCGATGATGCCGAGCAGCCAGAGGACGTAGAGGTAGCCGGGCGGATAATCGCTGAAGAACTTCGGATCGTAGAATGCGCCGGGCCCGACACTTGCGAGTCGCTGCCCCCACGCCGCGAAGTCGACGATGTCGATGTGGAACCCGCTCTTCGGCAGCAGGATGCCAGCGATGAGGGCACGCAGCAGCAAACCGATGAGGACGAGGACGCCGACGAGCGTGGCTGGTTCGAGGGGCAGGCCGTCTGCGAATGGCCTTGCGTCCGGCCGCCGCCTGGGACGGGAGGTCATCGAAGGCGTCGCCGGGTACGGCGACGCCGAGTCTGGCACGGCACGGCGGCGGTGAGTATACATCGGGCCCCGGACGTGTCCGCGGCGGCAGCGGTTGCGCGATCACGCCGCGGGTTCGGGCTGCCGTACGTCTCGGGCCCGGTTGCATGGGCGGCCGCCTTCTTCGTCACCCTCGTGGCCTTCGCGATCTACCTGCGGACGCTCATGCCGGCGACCGGCTTCTGGGACACCGGCGAGGCGCAGACGGTGCCCCACACGCTGTCGATCTTCCACCCCACCGGGTTCCCGACCTACGCCCTGCTGGGCTGGCTGTGGAGCCAGATCCCGATCGGGGAGGTCGCGTACCGCATGAATCTCCTGTTGGCCGTCTGCGTTGCGCTCGCGTCCGGCCTGACGGTCCTCATCACCGCGCACCTCCTCGAGGAACGCAACCGTTGGGTGGCGGCGGTCGCCGCCGCCGTGGCGGGCGCCACGTTCGCCTTCGCCAGCCAGGCCTGGGAGAACGCGCTGCGCGCCGACGTCCACGCGCTTCACATCCTCATCGCCGCCCTCATCGTCTGGCTGCTCGTCACGTGGCGCGCCGCGGAGTGGGCCGGCGCGCCGCATCGCGGCCGCTGGCTGGCCCTGGCGGCGCTCGCGTTCGGGATCGGGATGGGGAACCACCCGCTGACCGGCTTGATGGCCTTCGCCATCGGTCCCTGGCTCTTCGTCGTCGACCCCGGCATCCTGGCGCCGGTGGCGTCTCCTCCTGGTCTGCGCCGGACTGCTCCTGCTCGGCCTGCTCGTGTACCTCTACATCCCGATCCGCGCGCACATCTCGCCGGAGCCGCCGCTCTTCTATGCGCGCCCGACGACCTGGGACGGGTTCCGCTACCTCGTCTTCGCCGAGCAGTTCCACGGGCTCTTCGACCAGTTCGGCAGCCCGCTCCAGTACATCGACGCGAAGTGGGCGAAGGCGGAGAGCGTCCTCGCCGCCCAGCTCATCGGGCCGGGCTGGCTCGTGGTGGCGATGGGAGCCGCGAGCCTCGCTGTCCGGCGCCTCGGTGCCTTCGCCTTCCTCGTCCTGCTGATGGCCTCGAATGTCTTCTACGCCATGAACTTCCAGGATGGCGACATCGATCGGTACTACCTGCTCGCCACCCTCGTGGCCTGCGTCTTCGTCGGGGTGGCGGTGGGCAGCCTCGCCGCAGCGGGAAGCCGGGCGATCGCCGAGGCCACGCGGCGGACGCTCGACATCGCCGGCCGCCGGGCGGCCGCCCGTATCGCGGGCAGCACCGTCCTCGTCCTGGGCGCGCTGCTGCCAGCGGTGGCGCTCGTCACCCGCTATGACGTGCGCGACCAGTCCGCCAACCACGAGGCCGACCGCTGGGTGGCGAGCGTGTACCAGGCGCTGCCGGAGCACTCGGTGATCATCAGCTGGTGGAGCTACAGCGCGCCGCTGTGGTACCACCGCTGGGTGCTCGGCGATCGGCCCGACATCATGATCATCGACGAGCGGAACATCCTCGACGATGGCTGGGGTACGATCGACGCCGCCATTCGCGCCTACCTCGGCGAATGTCTGCTCCGGAATCGCGTGCCGCCGGACTGGGAGGCGGCGCGGCTGCTGGTCGGTCTTCCGGACGCGGCCGGTCCAGACGTACGGCGGTTACACGGACATCGTCGAGGTGCTGCCCTGAACCCGGAGCCAACCCGCGAGCCGCGCGGCAGCGATCCACCGCAGCTTCTCGTTCTTCTTTCCGGCCTACAACGAGCAGGAGAACATCGAGCAGACCGTCGAGCGGGCCCTCGCCGAGATCGGCCCGCTGGTCCCCTCCATCGAGGTGCTGGCGTCGACGACGGCTCGACCGACCGGACGCCGGGGCTCGCCGACGCCCTCGCCGCGGCCGACCCCGGGTGCGCGTCATCACCAGCCCAACCGTGGGTAGGCGGCGCCATCAGGCGGGCTTCGAGAACGCACGGGGCGAGCTGATCTGCTTCTCGGACGGCGACCTGCAGTTCGACCTCCGGGAGATGGGCAAGCTCCTCGCCCGCCTCGACGACCGCGCAAACCGGTCGACGCGGTGATCGGCTTCAGGATCAAGCGGCGCGACCCGTTCCACCGCATCTTCATCGCCAAGACCTACAACGCCATCGTGTCGGTCGCCTTCGGCCTGCGCGTGCGTGACATCGACTGCGCCATGAAGCTTTTCCGGCGGGAGGTCTTCGACGGCCTGCGGCTGGACGCCGAGGCCCGTTCCTCTCCGCCGAGCTGCTCATCAAGCTGCGCGCCCGCGGCGTACGTATCGCGCAGGTCGGGGTCAACCACTATCCGCGCGCGGCGGGGACGAACACGGGGGCCAGCTTCCGAAGATCCTGCGGACGTTCCGGGACCTCGGGCAAGCTGCGGATGGGACCTGTGGACACGGCGCGAGGTCTGGACCGAGGCGTACTCGGCCCAGAGACTCGCGCTCAGAACTCGTGCCGTGCTCAGGTGCCCTTACCTCGGTCGGCGGGCCCTTCGACGGGAAAGCCCAGCGATCGCGGGGGCGGTCGCCGCCCTCCAGGTCGACGTCGAGCGAGTTGACGAACTCGCGGAAGACCGCCGGCTTCTCGTCCGGGTCATCCTCCGGGCCGGGCCGATCGGGCTCGACGCCGGCCTCGTCGAGGACCCGCTCGTCGACGTAGATGGTCGAGCCGGTGCGGACGCGGCGGCGATCGCGTCGCTGGTGCGCGAGTCGATCTCCGCCTCGCCGCCATCGGCCGTCTCGAGGTAGAGGCGCGCGTGGAAGGTGCCCTCGTTGACGTGGGTGACCACGATGCGGCTGATCGTGGAGTTGCAGGGTGGCGACCACGCTGACGAGCAGGTCGTGCGTCAGCGGGTCGCCTGCCGACAAGCCCCTGGAGGCGCATGGCGATTGCGTTCGCCTCTGCCGGCCCGATCCAGATGGGGAGGTATCGGTCCCGCTCGTTGTCCTTCAGGATGACGACGTGCTGGCTCGAGAGCATGTGGACGCGGACGCTCTCCACGACCATCTCGATGAGGCGCACGCGTCCGTACGGCAGTTCGCCCATGGCCCCGATTCTAGCGCCGGCTACTCGAGCACGACGCGCACCACCCGGGTCCGGGGTGGGCGAGGTACGCGACCGGCGGGCCGTCGGCCACCGAGGCCACGTGGAGTGTCCGACGACGCTGGTCGAGCAGACCTGCGCTGGGCGCCCGCGCGCGGCGCCATCCACTGGCCCACGAAGGCACCGTCGGCGCGCTGGAAAGCCGATGATCCGCGCGTTCGCGGCGTCGTAGACGAAGAACAGCTCCCGCTCGCCGATCGTGGCTCGCGTCGAACAAGCCGGTAGTCGACCCCCGCATCGCGGGACCTGCGCGTCCGGCGGCGGGTCGAGCGAGAAGTCGGTCTGGGGCAGCGGGGTCCCGAAGTCTGCCATGGGTCACTCGTGTTGCGCTGGAGCAGCCACAGGTTCGCGTCGACCAGGAGGCTCGCGCGCCTCGCTGGGGCGGCATGTCCGGCTCGGCGTCTGAGGAAACGGCTGCGGCGCGGCTCGGGAAGGGTCACCGGGATCCACCGCCGGTGGGGGACCACTTGTCGACGATGCCGCTGGGCGGCGTCGACGAGGTAGAGGTTGAAGATCTCGAGCGGCGGCCGATGCTGCAGCGCCGCCAGGAGTGGCTGTCCGCCGACACCCCCTCGATCCCCGCCAGGGGTCATGCGATGCGGCTTGAACTCGCCGAGGTCGATCCGCCAGGCCTGTCGTGAGCGGTCGACGACCACCACGTCGGTGGCGGCGGTCGCGATGAGCCACGGGCAAGCGGCGACACCCACCGGCCAGCTCCTGGCCGGCCCGATACACGACCGTTGCCGACCCATCCGCCGGGTCGACGCGGATCACGCGGCCGCGCCCCTCGTCGGCCAGCCAGAGCGCGCCGTCCGAGGAGGCCACCATCCGGGTGGCGTGCACTGCCTCCAACGTGCTCGCGAGGTTGGCTACGATGGCGATGTCCTGGATGCGGGCGACGTGGTAGAGCGCGTCGAGCCCGCGATCGACGCGGGCGCGGAGCGGCTCCAGCTCGGCCGCCGCAACCCCGGCACCGGCTGCACGCTCGACGGCGCCGAAGGCCTCGTCGAGCAGCGTCTTGGCCTGCTCCGGGGCCCGGGCGACAAGATCGCGGCCGTCGACCCTGTCCTCGACCTCGCCGACGAGCTGCTGGGCGTCGGTGATCGCCGGCCCGCCACCTGGGCGCGCGGATCGCGTGGGTCGGTGTCGCCGACGGGAGCGATCCGACCATGGCGCCCGCGGCGGCGATGCCGGCCACGACGACCATCCATGCCAGCCCGAGCCGGCGGCGACGCCCGACTCGCGCTCGTCGGTCCGCGAGACGGTGCGCGGGTACGCCGGCCGCCGATGTGGGACGAAGGCGAGGATGACGTTGACGAGGCGGAGCAGGCCCGGCCCGCGGAGGCCTGCAGCGCGTCGATCGCCGCGCCGGTGCGGTGCAGCAACCGACCGATCGCGTCCGCGAGCGGGACCGGGCTCTCATCGGGCAGGCCGGCGAGTGGCTCGGCGGGGCGGAAAGGCTCGAACTGGCGGGTCGTGGCGGTGGCCGCCACCTCGGCGATCTCGACGACGAGCAGCCCATCGGAACCGGTGCCGCCACGGATCGCGAACAACGCTGAAGTGCTCGGCGGCGGCGGCGGGCCGCATCGCGTCGAGTGCCCGCTTCAGCTCGTCGACGCCCACCACATGAGCGAGGTTGCGGCTGACCAGCGCGATATGGTCGCCCGCGGCAAGCTCGCCCTGCCAGGTGTACGGCTCGACCTGGAGCGCCTCGCCGAGCGTGCCGGCGACGCGGCGCTGCCTGACGCGCGGGTCCTCGTCGGCCACCGCGGGCGGCGGCGGCAGCTCGTACATCCGGCCGCCCCTGACCACGACCGGCTGACCAGCCGAGCCGCTGGCCACGTGGAACTAGCGACCGCGGACGGCGACGGCCACGACGCCCACACCACCGCGCTTCCCGATCCCGAGCTTGCGCCGGGGCCATTGGTAGAGCCGCCGGTTCGCCGCCTCGATTGCCTTCGCGAGCGCGCCGAGCGCGCCCACGGACAGGTCGTAGTAGTAGTCGCGCTCGATCTCGTCGAGCGCCTCCTGTGCCGCGCGGCCGAGTGAGGGATCGCTGCCGGTCACCTGCGCCACGAGGAAGAGCGAGCCCTTCGTCCGTGCCCGCGCCCCCACCGTCGCTGGTGGAAACGCGCGACGTCGAGCGCCCCGGCAGCGCGTTCCTCGGCTGGGGGCAGACCGATGCGGGTGGCGAGGCGCGAGGACAATGGACGAGACCTAGCGATGCGCGGTGGAGTTCGACTCGCGCTGAGTATAGGAAGCGCGGATCAGTCCCAGCGACCCACCGAAACGGCCACCCCGCGCAACTCGATGGTCGCCCCCGGCCGACCCGCCATCCGCCGGTTCACCGCCCACGCCAGCGCCTCGCCGCGCAACCGCAGCTCGGTGGCCAGGATCGGCTCCGACGCCTCGACCTGGGCGATCCCGTTCGCGACCAGCGTGAGCCGGCTTCGCATGCCGCCCCTCGCCAGGCCGGCCTCTTCGACGACCTCGTCCCACGCCAGGCGGGCCTGGGCCTGGGCGAACTAGGCCGCCGCTCCGGGACCGATGCAGCCCAGCAGCGCCCGTTGGAGCGCCGCGCCCGACTCCTCGCGTGACATGGTGCTATGCGACTCGCGGCGCGAGCGGGAGACGGCCGTCGTCGACGTGCCCAAGACCGGCACGCGCGCCCGCCGCGCGGGCGGGATCGCATCCGGGTCGGCGGTCGTGACGAGCACCTGGCCACGGTCGGCAAGGAGGGCCAGCGCTCGCTCCGAGCGCTCGGGGTCGAGCTCGCTGAACAGGTCGTCGAGGAGCACGATCGGGCGCGGGCCGTCGACGCCGAGGAGGTCGGTCTCGGCGAGCTTGAGGGCAAGGATGATCGTGCGCTGTGGCCGCGGCTGGCGTGCTCCGCGACGGTTCGCTCGCCGAGGCGCACGACGAGGTCGTCGCGCTGCGGCCCGATGAGCGAGACGCCGTTCCACAGCTCCTTCTGGCGCACGTCCGTCAGGCGGCGCCGATAGGCGAGCTCGAGCGTGCCGGCATCCGCCACGCCGGCCTCGCGTCCCTCCCACGCATCCTTCAGCGAGTCGGCGTAGGCCAGGGCAACGGCATCGGTCCGCTCGTCGGCGGGTGCGACGGCATCGTGGAGCGGGGCAATCCGGGCATCGAGCTCGGCGACGAGCGCGAGCCGCGCCGCGGTCACGCGGGCGCCGATGGTCACCAGCTGCTCGTCCCAGAACGCCATCCCGTCGACACCGGTCTCCTCGCGCCGGATGGCGCGCAGCAGGGCGTTGCGCTGCGCGAGGACGCGCGCCAGCTCGACCAGGTCGCGCACCACGCGGCGGTCGCGCTGGGCAAGGATCGCATCGAGGAAGCGACGCCGCTCCCCGGGCGAGCCCACGAGCAGCAGCATCTCCTCGGGCCGGAAGAGGACCGCGCGCACCACCTCCCCGATCGACGACGAGCGACGGGCGAGGCCGTTCACGCTCATCCGCTTCCGCAGCCCGACCGGCGCCTCGACCCCCGGCAGGAGCGATTCCACCCGCGCCCCATCGGCGCCGCCGGGATCGACCAGGTCGAGCCGAATGCGGGCGTACGCGGCCCCGTGCTCGACGAGCTCCGTCTCGACCGTCGCTCGTGGCGAGCGACCGGTGATCGCCACCACGATCGCCTCGAGCAGGTTCGTCTTGCCCGCCCCGTTGGCGCCGGCGACGATCGTCAGGCCCGGCTCGAGGTGCAGCTCGGCGCTGGCATAGCTGCGGAAGTGCTCGAGGGTCAGTCGGGCCAGGCGCATCGGTCAGCCCCTCATCGGTGCGGCCGGCGCGGCGTCAGGAGGCGGTGCGGACCGGCATGATGACGTGCACGTAGTCCTCTTTGTCGATGCCGCGGATGACCCCCCCTCTAGCGGCCCGGAGAGCTCCAGGGCCGCCTGCTCGGAGCCGAGGTTGCTCAGCACGTCGATCAGGTAGCGGGCGTTGAAGGCGATGCTGGTCGCCTGGCCCTCGATGGCGGCCTCGAGCTGGTCTGCCGCATCCCCCACGTCTGCCGCGTGCGCCGTGATCGAGACCCCCTCCCTGTCGGCGGCCTCGCCCCCGATCTCGATCTTCACGATGTTGGCGCTGTCGCGCGCGAAGATGCTGGCCCCGGCGCGCCCCAGCCCAGGAAGGCCTCGCGGTCCAGGACGGCTCGGCTTCGTATGCCCCGTGGGGATGACCGGCTCGTAGTTCGGGAACTGCCCCTCGATCAGCCGGCTGACCAGGTCGATCCCGTTCACGTGAAACAGGATCTGGCTCTTGTTGGGCGTCACCGACGATCTCGATCGCCTCCTCGCCGTCCGGCATGATCCGGATCAGCTCCTGGTAGGAGCGAGCGGGAACGACGATCGTGAATCTGCGGGCTCACCGGTCTTGCCCAGCGTCAAGGCCGCGCACCGCGATCCGGTAGTTGTCGGCGGCGGCCAGGGTCATCCCGGTTGCCCGCCAGCCGGGTCAGGACCCCGGTCAGGATCGGGACGGCTCTCATCACTGGCGGCAGCGAAGACCACCTCGCCCAGCGCCTCGCGGAGCGCCCGGGACTCGGCGCTGGTGACCGGCGTATCGCCGATCGCTGCCGACGACCGGGAACTCGTCGGCCTCGATCCCCTTGATCGAGGAGCGGCTGCCCCCACAGGTGACCTTGAGGGTCCGGTCCTTCGCCGAGATGAGTGGAGGTCGATGCGCTGGTTCGGGCAGCGAGCTGACCAGCTCGGTGAGGAGCTTGGCCGGAACGGTGATCTCGCCCTCATCGGTGACCTTGCCGGGGACCCAGCAGTTGATGCCGATCTCCAGGTTGGTGGCGGTCAGCTTGAGGCCGGCGTTCTCGGTCTTGAGCAGGACATTGGCGAGCACCGGCAGCGTGGCTCTGCTGCTGACCCGCGCGCCCAACCACCCCAAGGCCGTGCGCCAGGTTCTCCTGCATGACCGATACGTTCATTCTGACCTCATCCATTGACGCCCGCTCAAGGTTTTATGTTCTCCACGGGCCTGTCCGTCACTTTCTAGAAGGGACGAACCAGAAGGATACTTCCTGTCCGTCGCCGTCCCCCGTAGGCGTGTGGACGGTGTGGATTGCCCCTGCTTCGTGCCCCGAACGGGCATTGTCGGGTGTTGACGAGGTGGTGCCTGGACCGGCGTCGAAGGGTGGGAAAGCGACGGACCCCTGTGGTCCCGGCTGACGACGCGGAACGGTTGCGGTGCCCATCTCTCCACATCGAGCCGCGATGTCCACGGAAGGCCGGAGTTATCCACATCGACCGAGCCGGAAGTACCCCGGGCGCCCGTCTCCGAGCCGGCGGCGGCGCGTCATTCGGAGTAGATCATCTCCCGGACCGCGTTGATCTCCCTGCGCATCTCGTCGTTCTCGCCGAGCTCGCGGGCGATCTTGTCGTAGGCGTGGAGCACGGTGGAATGGTCGCGTCCGCCGAGCTCGGCGCCGATGCGCAGGAGGCTGATATCGGTCTCCTCGCGCATGAGGTACATCGCGATCTGGCGCGGGACCACGATGGCGCGGTCTCGCTTGCTGCTCCGCAGCAGGTCGAGGTTCACCCCGTAGTAGTCGGCCACGGCGCGCACGATGCGCTGCGGCGTGATCGACCGCTTCTTCGGGTTGTACATGACGTTCGAGAGGACCGCGGACGCCAGTTCGATGCTGATCGGCATGCCGGACATGCTGGCGTAGGCGATGACCCGGTTGAGGGCACCCTCGAGCTCGCGGACGTTGCTCACCACCTTGCGGGCGATGAACTCGATGACGTCGGGCGGGATGAGGTCGAGCTGGTCCTCCGCCTTGCTGCGCAGGATCGCGATGCGGGTCTCCAGGTCCGGTGGCGTCAGGTCGGCGATGAGGCCCCACTCGAACCGGCTGCGGAGCCGCTCCTCGAGCGTCGTGATCGCCTTCGGCGGCCGATCGGAGGAGAGGACGATCTGCTTGCCGGCCTCGTGGATCGCGTTGAACGTGTGGAAGAACTCCTCCTGGGTCCGCTCGCGCTCGGCGATGAACTGGATGTCGTCGATGAGGAGCACATCGATGCGCCGATATCGGTTCCGGAAGTCCTCCATCTTCTGCTCGCGGATGGAGTTGATGAAGTCGTTGGTGAACTTCTCGCTCGACGCGTAGAGGACGCGCTTGCGCGGAAACTTGGCGGACACCGCGTTGCCGATGGCATGCATGAGGTGCGTCTTGCCGAGGCCGACCCCGCCGTACAGGAAGAGGGGGTTGTAGGCGTGGCCCGGCCGTTCGGCAACCGAGAGCGCGGCCGCGTGGGCGAGGCGATTGGCCGATCCGACGATGAAGTTGGAGAAGACGTAGCGCCCATTCAGGTTGAGGGCGTTGCCGCCGGCCGACAGGGGCGGGAGCTGGAGGGTCTCCTCCGACGCCTGGTCTGGCAGCGGGCCGGGAGCGTCGGCGACGACGAACTCCACCTGCACCGATCCCCCCACGACACGAGCGAGGGTCTGGCTGATCAGCGTGCGATAGCGATTGTCGAGCCAGTCGCGTGCGAAGCCGTTCGGCGCGGCGATCCGGAACCGGTTGTCGTCGATCTCGACGAGCTGCGTGTCCTTCAGCCAGGTCTCGAAGTTCGCCGGCGAGAGGCTGACCTGCAACTCGCCCAACACGGCGCGCCAGACCTGCTTCGCATCCATCAACAGCCGTCTCCACGCCCGCAACGCGGGCCTCGAAATGGGTCGAATAACCACTCCGCGGGAGCGGCCGGAAAGGGTGTCGGAGGGACTCCGGTCCGCGGGGTCGCGGTAGTGTAGCAGCCCGGTTTCGGCGGGGGCAATGGAATCCGGGCGCCAAGCCTTCCGCGTCGCCAGCTCGTCGATCCTGCGCCTCGTTTGACCCATCCGGGTGCGCTCCGTACAATCCGCGGGGAACCGCACCACGGCATCGGTGGGCGCTGCCCGCGGCTGGCACAACCGGCCGCGACCCGCAGCTGAAGCGCGCGCTCTCCGGCCGCCCAGCTCGTAACGAGGACGATCACGGACCCATGGGAAAGGCGACCTACCAGCCCAAGCGCCGTGCCCGCAAGCGGGAGCATGGCTTCATGGCGCGCATGGCAACGAAAGGTGGTCGCCGGGTGCTTGCCCGTCGCCGGGCGAAGGGACGCAAGCGGCTGACCGTCTGACGCCTGCCACCGAAACCCTTCGGCTCGTGCCGAAGCTGGCCATCCTTCGCCGGCGCGCCGATTTCGACGCGGTGATGCGAAGCGGAACGGCCCGGTCGCATCGGCTGATCGTCCTCCGCTGGCTTCGGACCGACCGCGCGGATGCGCGAATCGGCTTCAGCACCCCCAGGTCGCTCGGGGGAGCAGTGGTGCGGAACCGGGTACGCCGGCGCTTGCGCGAGATGTGCGGGAGCGGCTGGACTACATCGGCGGAGGCTGGGACCTCCTCCTGATCGCGCGGCCGGAGGCGGCCGCGGTTGGCTTCGCCGAGCTGCGCGCCGCTTTCGCGACGCTCCTCGAGCGATCGGACTTGGGAAGATGAGGAAGATCGGGCTGGGACTGATCATCGCGTACCAGAAGCTCACCTTCTGGATGCCGCCGACCTGCCGCTACACCCCGAGCTGCTCGCATTACGCGTACGAGGCAATCGAGCGCTATGGCCTGCTGCGTGGCTCGGCCATGGGCATGCGCCGCATCGCCCGCTGCAACCCGCTCCACCCGGGCGGCTACGACCCCGTGCAGTAGCCGAGGCTGATCGCGATCGTGTCCCCCATCCTCGCCGCCGGCTTCCTCGGGATCGAGCACTTCACACCACCCTGGGACGTCTTCTTCCTCCCGCTCTTCAACCTCCTGATCGCGCTCTACACGGACCTGTTCAGCGACTTCGCGCTCGCGATCATCGTCTTCACCATCGTCATCCGCTTCCTCGTCGCGCCGCTCTTCAACGCCCAGATCCGCTCGCAGAAGGAGATGCAGCGGATGCAGCCGCTCGTGCGCGAGCTGCAGCGGAAGCACAAGGGCAATCGCCAGAAGATCGCGGAAGAGACGATGGCGCTCTATCGGGAGCACGGCGTCAACCAGTTCGGCGGCTGCCTGCCGCTCCTGATCCAGCTGCCATTCCTGCTCGCCCTCTACCAGGCGCTCATCCGCGCCTCGAGTGTCGTCACCCTCACCGCCCACCAGGCCGCATCGGCGACGCTCACCCAGCTCAGGGCCGCGATCCCCGAGATCATGCCGATCGCCGGGGCGACGAACCAGTTCACCGCGCCGATCCATGGCCCCTGCGACCTGCCCCAGCTGACGGACGCGGCGTTCACCCACTTCCTGCCGCTGAACTGCCAGCTCATCCAGCCGCTGCACCTGGTCAACGCGGTGAACACGAAGGTCGCCTGGCTCGGCGGGCTCGACCTGGCCCGGCCGGACACGTGTTCGCGATCATCATCCCGGGCCTCGGCTTCGGGCTGTCACTCATCGCGGTCCTCACCGCGATCCTCCAGTTCATCCAGGTTCGGATGACCTCGCCACGCGCCAACCCGGACGATCCGACGGCCGCCGCGACGAGCACCATGACGTACCTGTTCCCGTTCCTGACCGTCTTCTGGGGCGGCATCTTCCCCAGCGGTCTGATCCTCTACTACCTGGTGTACACGGCCTTCCTGGTCGTGCAGCAGTACCTCATCATGGGTTGGGGCAACCTCTTTCCGCTCTTCGGCTGGCAGCCCAGATGGGCGCCCGCGACCGTGGAGCCGACCCCTCGCCCACGCCGACGCGACGACGATTCGGCCGCGACGCGTGACCAGGGGACCGATGGCGACCGCTCGGCCGCCACGCCTCGACCCTCCTCCCCTCGCCCTCCGCAGGCCGGGCAGCGCCCGGTCCGGAAGGGCGGCAAACGACGAGGCCGAAAGCGATGACATTCAGAGAGTTCAGTGGCAAGAACGTCGAAGAGGCGATCAGGACGGCGATGAAGGAGTTCGCCTCCGACCTGTCAGACCTCGACATCGAGATCCTGTCCCAGGGCAGCCGCGGCATCCTGGGCGTCGGAGGTGAGGAGGCGCGCATCCTGGCCGCACCAAAGTCCGCCGTCGCGGCCGCGCCGAGCGTCCGCCCCTCGACGGCATCCATGCCGGAGCCGCCCAGCCCGACATCGGAAGGCGAGACCGATGCGGAGCCCGCTCCCGCGCCGCGCGGTCGGGGCCGCGCTCGCGCCGCCCGGGTCACCGAGCCGGCGGAGATCACGCCCGAGCCGGTGATGGCCGAGGCAGCCACCAACGAGCCGGAAGCGCCCGATGAGCCATCGGAGGCGTCGGCTCCGATGGTCGACGCGGACGACCAGGCGGCCGAGCTCGCGGCGTACGAGGTCGGTGGCGAGCGGGACGACGATCGACGCCGTGGCCGTCGGGGTGGCCGTGGCCGGAACGGCCGTGAGCGTCCCGCATCTGCGCCCCGTGAGCGCGACCGCGAACGCGACCGACCGGCCCGCGAGCCCGCCCCCTTTGTGCCCGCCAAGCCGCTTGCCGAGCTGTCCGAGGAGGAGCGCACTGTGCTCGAGGACGCGAAGACGGTCCTCGCCGAGCTGCTGCGTCTGATGGGCATCAACGGCGCGTGGAGATCGCGATGGGACACGAAGCCTCGAAGCTCAACGTCACCGGCGATGGGCTCGGCGTGCTCATCGGGCGACGCGGCGAGAAGCTCGCCAGCCTCCAGCACATCGTCAACCTGATGGTCGCGCGCGGCGAGGCGCAGCACCACCGGATCATGGTCGACGTCGAGAACTACCGTGGCAGGCGCGAGGACCAGCTGCGGGACGTGGCTGAGCGTGCGGCGAAGCGCGTCATCCAGAGCGGAAAGATCATCCAGCTCGAGGCGATGCCCGCCGTCGAGCGGCGGATCGTCCACATGGCGCTGGTCGAGAACCCACGGATCCGGACGCAGAGCGTCGGCGTGGAGCCGAACCGCCGGATCGTGATCCTGCCCGCCAACCAGCTCGACCGCTGATTGGAGGCGCCTGAGGGCGCAGCGACCGGATGGATGGGCGGGGCGTGCCGCGTGGCGGCGGTGGGAATGTTGCCGGAGGGTGGCGACGGCGCCTGGGTGGGTCTCGCGCACGAGGCCGACGGATACGCCGTCGCGCTTCGTTGCCGGTGACGGGTCGGCGCTGCTTGCCCGCCGGTCGACGGGGCCGACCTGCTGGCGGCGGTGATCGCCTGGTTCGAGGAGTCACTCACCGACCCGCCGCCCGAGATGGAGGCCACCCACGAGGACCTCGCCGCCGCCGTCCGTTGGCTGGACGACGGATGACGATCGCTTCGGCGCGGGGCGCCGAGCTCGACCGATTGCTCGCCGAAGCCTCGATGCGATCGACGATGGACTGGCGGAGGACGTCGTCGTGCGCCGGCTGACGGTCGCCGCGACCACGATGCGCGGCGATGACGAAGAGCAGGTCGACTGGGTCGACCTGCTCGTCAGGCGCTATCGGTTGGTGCGCGGCGGCGGACACCGCCGCGACGTTCCTAGGAGGGCATCGAGTCGTCGGGGTCCGACGGTGCGGCCGGGGGCGCAGAGGGCGGCATCGGCTCCGGCGCCGCCGGGGCGCGCGGAGCGGCCGGCGCGGAAGGTGCGGCCGGGGCGGACGGAGCCGCAGGCGTGGCCGTGCTGGCTCCGAGCTGGAACTTGCCACCCTCGGACTGGAACTCCTGCCACCCTGCCCAGCCCATCAGGACGGCGCCGACGACGGCGATCAGGAAGAAGATGGCGTTGAGCGGGAGCAGCTGGAAGTAGTAGCCGAGCAGCCCAATGATCGACAGCAGGCCGAGGATGGCGACGACGGCGGCGACGCCGCCGCAGACCAGCATCAGCGAGCCCTTGGACCCGGGCAGGTTCGTGGTCGGCGAGAACTGCGGCATGAAGACCACCGCGAGCATCGCCAGGGCGGCCAGCAGGGCGAGCCAGCCCAGGCCCGAGACGGCGCCGCCAATGACGCCCCCGATGACCACGGCGATCGAGCCGTAGACGGCGAGCTTTTCGTTCGACGAAAGACTGCTGAAGTTCATGTGCCTCCTTCGGCGGCCGCTCGTGAACGACGGATCGATGAGACCGGTCGGGCCGCGCTGCGGGCGAGGGTAGCACCCGAAGGGACGGTGCCTAGACAGGGGCCCTCGGGTCACGTGGCGCGACCGCAGCCGAAGGGGGAATGGTGGAGATGGGGGAGAATCGAACTCCCCGTCCAGAACCTAGTCGCCGGGAACTTCCTACAAGCGTTTCCGGCTTACTTGCGTTTCGCGTCGCGGGCCCCCAACCGGCGGGGTGCCTCACTGGCTATCCGGTTGGCCTTGTGAGCCGCTTTGACGTCGCTCACCGGAGTCGGCGACGCCGCACCTCCCCTGATGACATCTTCGCCGTCCGGGGAGGGGAGACGGCGTCGATGTTCACTGCCTAAGCAGCGAAGGCGTAGCTGGGCTTGTTGCCAGTTACTTTTGGTGCCCTCTTTTTACGAGGCCTGAGGGCGCCTCGGCTTGCGATTCCCGGTCCCTGAGCCCTGTCGAAACCTGACATCCCCACGGACCGATACGCCGCGGATTCTAGCACATGGCCGTCGCAAGTGAACAGCCGTTCTATCGGGTGGTGCGTTCGTGCAGCAAGCGGCGCGCAGGATCCGCTCACAGCTTGATGCGCGCGTTCTTGGCCTCGCGTTGGAGCTCGCGGCGCATGTCGCGCTCCGCGATCGTGCGGCGCTTGTCGTGCGCCTTCTTCCCCCGCGCCACGCCGATCTCCAGCTTCGCGTTGCCACCGCGGATATAGAGCCGCAGCGGGACCAGGGTGAGGCCCTTCTGGTTCGTCAGCCCGATGAGCTCGGCGATCTGGTCCCGATGGAGCAGGAGCTTCCGCGTCCGCGTTGGCTCGTGGTTCCAGCGATTGCCCTGCGCGTAGGTGGCGATGTGCGCGCCGACGAGCCACGCCTCGCCGCGCTCGATGCGCGCGTAGGCCTCGGCCAGGTTGACGCGGTGGGCACGGATCGACTTGATCTCGGTCCCGGTCAGCACGATGCCCGCCTCGAGGGTCTCCTCGATGGCGTACTCGTGTCGCGCGCGCCGGTTGACGGCGATCGTCTCGTCGGGCATCGGTCTGTCTCGTCCGCGGTGGCTCTCAGGCGGGCATGGAAAGAGCCGACCGTTTCGGCCGGCTCCATTCCGTCGCTACCACGCGAAGTGGGCTATCGCACCGCCTCGGTGGTGGCGTGCGTGGAACTACTCACCTGCACACCACCTCCTTTCGTTGCCGCGATGCTAGCACGCACCCGCCGGGCCGCACAAGGGACCGACTCAGACGTGGATGAGGTTGAGGCCCGAGGGGTCGTACGAGGTCGCGCGGCTCGACGGCACGACGGCCGCCGGCGACGCCGGACGGATGCGGCTGGCCGACGCCGGCGGTGGCGAGGAACTGGACCGCGTGCTCGAGGTACAGATCCTTCTCCGGCGGGGTCCCGGCCGGCACGTCGACGGCGATGTCCGGCTGCACCCCATCGGGATGGACGCTGTTGTGCTTCGGCGTGAACCAGCGGCTGATCGTGATCCGCACTCCGCCGTTGTTCTCGAGCGGCACCCACACCTGGACGGTGTTCTTGCCGAACGTGTGCTGGCCGATGATCGTCGCGCGCCCCGTCTCCTTCAGGGCGGCCGCGACGATCTCGGAGGCGGAGGCACTCCCCTCGTTCGTCAGGACGACGACCGGGATGCCGGCGCTCGTGGCGGCGCCGCCACCGCTCGCCTCCCAGCGCGTGACCTGGTCGCCCGACGATTCCTGGCTGAAGATGAGGCCGGAGGCGACGAACTCGCTCGCGATCTTCCGCGCCGCCTCGATGTATCCGCCCGGGTTGTCGCGGAGGTCGAACACGATCTTGTCCGCGCCGTCGGCGAGCAGCTTCGTCAGCCCCTCGTGGAACTGGTCGGCGGACGAGGAGCTGAAGCCATGCAGCGCGATGTAGCCGATGTGGTTGTCGAGCATCTTCGTCGTGACCTCGCGGGTCGTGATCTCGGCCCGTGTGATGGCGAGGTCGAACGTCCGCCCGTCGCGCTTGATGGTGAGGGTCACCTTCGAGCCGGCCGGCCCGCGCACCTTCGTGATCTGGTCCTGCATCTGGCTGCCGTTGACGCTCGTGCCGTCGACCGCGATGACGAGGTCACCCGCGCGCAGGCCGGCCGCCTCGGCCGGCGAGCCGGCGATCGGCGCCACCACGACGAGGACGCAGTTGTCGGAAAGCTCAGTGCATGCCGCCAGGTTGGCCGGCTCGGCGAGGTTCTTCATCGCCATCTCGGCCCCGATGCCGGTGAACTTGCCGGACAGGTCGCCGAGCGCCTGCTGGTACTGCTCCGGCGGCATGTAGCCGCTGAACGGGTCCGCCACGCCGTACTGGAACATGCCCTGGATGGCGCCCGCGGCGAGCTTCGCGTCGTCGAGGCTGTCGACGTACTCGGTCTTCAGCTTGTCGTAGGCCTCGCACAGCGCCGCGAACGCCTGGCTCGGGGCGTTGCACGAGCCGGTGCCGCCGGCCGAGCCGCCGCGCACGAGATAGCCGGCGCTGAAGAGCAGCGCGCCGACCACGGCCGCGAGCACCAGGCTGACGAGCCAGGCCGCGGCTGACGGCATCGGGCGCGGCAGCGACCCGGACGCGGGCAGGCGCGATTCCGGCTCGGGGCGAGGGGCGGTGGCATCGGAATCGGGCGGCAGCGGCGCGGCGCCCGGGGCACGGTCAGTCATGGGGAGTCGCCGGAGTGTAGCACCGGATCCATTCGCGCCCGGTTACGGCGCCATGTGGCTTCCGCAACGTGGCGGCCCCGATCAGGCGGCCGCCGACAGGTACGACCGCACGCTGATCCACGAGCCGACGGCACCGATCCCGACCCCGACCGCGAACAGGAGCGCCGACAGCGAGGCGAGGTTGCGGGCGCTCACCGCGGTCGGCATCTGGAACACGCTGACCAGGATCGGCTGGATCGGGTCCCACACGATGCTGACCAGGATCACGGCCACGACGGCGCCGAGGAGGCCGCACAGGATCCCCTCGAGGATGAACGGCCAGCGGATGAACGAGTCCGACGCCCCGACGAGCCGCATGATCTCGATCTCGCCGGCACGGCTGTAGACCGCGATCCGGATCGTGTTCACGATCATGAACAGGACCGTCAGCCCGATGAGGCCGATCGCCACCAGGCCGACCGTGCGGATGACGTTGATCACGCCGAGCAGGGTGTCGATCTCCTCTTGCTTCGTGATCACCTTGCGAACGCCCGGCGCGTCGGCGAGCGCGAGGCTCACCGCCCCCGCCTGCGACGGGTCGCGGAGCGTGATCTCGAGCGTGGCCTGCAGCTGGACGTTCGAGCCGGCGAGGTCGAGGGTCTGGCCGCGCTCGGCGAAGGCGGCCTTGAGGCGTGCCATCGCGGCCTCCGGTGAGATGTAGTCGACCGCCGTCACCCCGGGCAGGTCGTGCGCCATCGCGACGAGCGCGTCGCGGTCCGCGGCCGGCAGGTTGTCGACGAGCTCGGCGGTCACGCCGACCTTGCGCTCGATGAAGTCGATGCCCGAGTTCAGCCCGGTCAGGACGATGAACAGGCCGGAGAGCAGGACGAGCATGAGGATGACGGTGGCGGTCGCCGCCAGGCTCATCATCGCGTTGCGCCAGAAGCCCTGCCACGCCCGGACCACCGAGAAGCCGCAGAAGCGCAGGAAGCCGAGTCACATGGCGCATCGGTCAGTACTCGCGCTCGTAGGCGGCGCCCGACTCGTCGCGCACGAGCGAGCCGCCCTCCAGCGCCAGCACGCGGCGGCGCATGGCGTTGACGATCTCCTGGTTGTGCGTCGCCATGAGCACCGTCGTGCCGAGCTCGTTGATCTGGATGAGGAGCTGGATGATCTCCCAGCTCGTCACTGGATCGAGGTTGCCGGTCGGCTCGTCGGCGATGAGGATCGCCGGGTCGTGGACGAGTGCGCGCGCGATCGCGGTCCGCTGCTGCTCGCCGCCGGAAAGCTGGGTCGGGAGGTGGTTCGCATGGTCCTGCAGCCCGACCAGGCTCAGGAGCTGCGGCACGCGCTGGCGAATGTCCGACGAGCGGCGTGCCGGTGACCTCGAGCGCGAAGCCGACGTTCTCGGCCACCGACTTGTTCGGCAGCAGCCGGAAGTCCTGGAACACGATGCCGATCCGGCGTCGGAGCTTCGGCACCTGGCCGCGCCGCATGCGGCCGAGGTCGCGGCCCGCGACCTGGACGCGCCCGTGGCTCGCCACCAGCTCGCGAATGAGGAGCCGGATGAACGTGCTCTTGCCGGCCCCCGACGGCCCGACCAGGAAGACGAAGTCGCCGGCCGGGATGGTCGACGTTGACATCGGCGAGCGCCACCTTGCCGTTCGGGTAGGTGAGGCCGGCGTCGACCATGCTGATGACCGGGCCGGTCGCGTCGGGGCGCGCCGAGCGGCGCAGGAGGGAAGTCATCGGTCGTGCCGGGTCATCCTAGCATCGGCGCCCGGCGGCGCCGGCATCGGTCAGGAGCCGGACTCGGCGTGCTCCTCGCCGATGCGCGAGCGCAGGTAGCCGTCGATGAAGGCATCGAGGTCGCCGTCGAGGACCGCCGCCGGGTTCGCGGTCTCGACCCCGGTGCGCAGGTCCTTGACCATCGTGTACGGCTGCAGCACATAGCTCCGGATCTGGTTCCCCCACCCCGCCTCGACGTGCTTCCCGCGCAGTCGCAGCATCTCGGCCTCGCGCTCTTCCTCCTGGCGCTCGATGAGCTTCGCGCGCAGCACCGCCATCGCCTTCTCGCGGTTCTGGTGCTGGCTCCGCTCGTTCTGCACCGCCACCACGATCTTCGTCGGCAGGTGGGTGATCCGGACGGCCGAATCGGTCTTGTTGACGTGCTGGCCGCCCGCGCCGCTGGACCGATAGGTGTCGACGCGCAGGTCCTTCTCGTCGATCTCGACCTGCGCGTCCTCCGGGACCTCGGGCATCACCTCGACCAGCGCGAAGCTCGTGTGGCGGCGGTTCTGGGAGTCGTACGGGCTGATCCGGACGAGCCGATGGACGCCGCGCTCCGACTTCATGCGGCCGTACGCCCAGCGGCCGTCGATCTGGAACGTCACCGACTTGAGGCCGGCCTCCTCGCCCTCGGTCGCCTCGAGGATCTCCGTCCGGTAGCGGCTGCGCTCCGCCCAGCGCAGGTACATGCGCAGCAGCATCTCGGCCCAGTCCTGCGACTCCGTCCCGCCCGCACCGGCGTGCACGGCCACGATCGCTCGCCCGCTCGTCGAAGGGCTCGGAGAGCAGGAGCTGGCCTTCCATCCGCGTCCAGTCGCGCCTGGAGCGCCGCCAGCTCGCGCTCGAGGTCGGGCAGCATCGCCGCGTTCTCCTCCGCGTCGGCCGCGGCGAGCTCCGCCATCTCGGCCAGCCCGTCGGCACGTGCGGCCAGGTCGCGCCAGGTGGCGATCTCGCTCCGAAGCTCTTCCGCGCGGCGCATGGTGACCTGCGCGGCCGCGGGATCGTCCCAGAGGGCGGGGTTCGAGCTCTCGCGCGTCAGCGCCTCGAGCTCATGCTCCTTCGCGGGCGAGGTCAAAGGCGCACCGACGTGTCGGCGATCAGGCGCGCGAGCCGCTGCGCCTCGTCCTTAACCGCGTCCAACGTTCACCATCGGCAGCTCGAGCTCACCCAGGCGCAGCGTCTTGGCCCGCAGCTTGGCGGGGTTCACGCACGGGCAGTAGCTCTGGCGCGGGCACGAGCCGCAGTTCCCGTCGCAGTCGAGGGTCGCCGCATAGCTGCACCGCACGCAGTCGCGCTCGCAGACGATGAGGTCCTCGTACGGTTGGTCGGGGTCGCGGAATCGGGTGACGAGTGGGAGTGAGGCTGCATTCGAGGCGGGGATCTCCGCCGGGGTTCGGCTGGGGGCCGTCAGCTGCTTCACTCAACCCTCCTCGCTCTATGGGGAGCCACGGCTCATCGTGGCCGCGCTCCGCGTGATCGGACCATGCTAGCGCCGTTCGCCGATCTCGCCAACCCCCAATCTCGGGAAGGGTGTACTTAGTCCAGGCAACGGAAGTTCCGGGCTGCCGGAAGGCCGCTCAGGCGCCGTGGCAGCGCTTGTACTTCTTGCCGGATCCGCACCAGCAGGGGTCGTTGCGGCCGACCTTCGGGCCGGCCTTCGCCGGCGCCGTCCCGTTGCCCGACGTGCCCGAGCTGGTGGAGGTCTGCGCGGGCTCCTCGCCGGTGCCGGGGAGGGCGGCGCGGCCCTCGGTGACGTTGCGAGGCATCGCCTGCTGTGGCTGCGCCTCGCGCGTGACCGTCACGCGGAAGATGGTGTGGGTGACATCGTGGCGGATGGTCGCCTTGAGCTCGTCGAACATCCGGTACGCCTCGACCTTGAACTCGTTCAGCGGGTCGCGCTGGCTGTACGCGCGCAGGCCGATGCCGCGTCGCATGTCGTCGACCGCGGTGAGGTGCTCGACCCACAGCGAGTCGATGACGCGCAGCAGGACGAGGCGCTCGAGGATCGCCGCTCCCTCCGGGCCGAGCTCGGCCCGCTTCGCGTCGTAGGCGTCGGCCACCGCATCGGTCAGCTGGCCGGCCATGCGCTCGGTGTCGTTGAGCTCACCGATCGCGGACAGAGATGCCGGGTCGAGGGTCGGCACCATCGTCAGCAGCTGCTGCTGAAGGCCCTCGCGGTTCCACTCGGTTGCGTACTCGTCGGCGGTGTGGGTCGCGACCAGCGCGGCCACCTCGTCTGCCAGCATCTCCTGGATCGTCGCCGACAGGTCGTCGCTGCGCAGGATCCGCTCGCGCTCGTGGTAGATCGTCTCGCGCTGGCGGTTGATCACGTCGTCGTACTCGACGACGTGCTTGCGCGTGTCGAAGTTGTAGCCCTCGACCCGCGTCTGGGCGCCCTCGATGGTGCGGCTCACCATGCCGGACTCGAGCGCCGTCTCGTCGTCGAAGCCGAGCCGCTGCATGATCGACTTCACGCGGTCGCTGGCGAAGCGGCGCATGAGGTCGTCCTCGAGCGACAGGTAGAAGCGGCTGCTTCCGGGGTCGCCCTGCCGTCCGGCGCGGCCGCGCAGCTGGTTGTCGATTCGCCGCGCCTCATGCCGCTCGGTGCCCACGATGTGCAGGCCGCCGGCGGCGATCACCTTGTCGCGGTCCTCGGCGCACACGCGCTCCGCCTCGGCCTGCGCGGCGGCGAGCTGCGCCGGAGTCGCCTCGAGGACGCTGGTCCCCTGCTTGTGGAGGATGTCGGCGGCGAGCATCTCCGGGTTGCCGCCGAGCAGGATGTCCGTCCCGCGGCCGGCCATGTTGGTGGCGATCGTGACGGCGCCGGAGCGGCCCGCCTGCGCCACGATCTCTGCCTCCCGCTCGTGGAACTTCGCGTTGAGGACGTTGTGGCGGATGCCGCGCCGCTTGAGCATCTCGCCCAGCATCTCGCTGATCTCGACGCTCACCGTGCCGACCAGGATCGGGCGGCCCTTCTCGTGCTCCTCGACGATCTCCTCGATGACCGCGTTCCACTTGCCCTTCTGGGTGGAGTAGACGAGGTCGGCGTAGTCGCCCCGCACCATCGGCTTGTTGGTGGGGATGACGACGACCTCGAGGTCGTAGATCTTCGCCAGCTCCTCCGCCTCGGTCTCGGCGGTGCCCGTCATGCCGGACAGCTTGTCGTACATGCGGAAGTAGTTCTGGAACGTGACCGTGGCAAGCGTGCGCTGCTCGTTCTGGATCTTCACGCCCTCCTGCGCCTCGACCGCCTGGTGGAGACCCTCGCTCCAGCGCCGGCCGGGCATGAGGCGGCCGGTGAACTCGTCGACGATGATGACCTCGCCGTCCTTGACGACGTAGTCGCGGTCACGCTGGTAGAGGGCGTGGGCCTTCAGCGCCTGCTCCAGGTGGCGGGCAAGCGAGAAGTCGTCGTCGAACATGTTCTCGACGCCGAGCCACTTCTCCATCTTGTCGGTCCCGGCCTCGGTGATCGCCACCTGCCGGAACTTCTCGTCGACGACGTAGTCCTCCTCCGCCGTCAGGCGAGGGACGAGCCGCGCGAACTGGACGTACTTCTCGGCCGATTCCTCCGCCTGGCCCGAGATGATGAGCGGGGTGCGCGCCTCGTCGATGAGGATGTTGTCCACCTCGTCGACGATCGCGAAGAAGTGGCCGCGCTGGGCGCGCTGCTCCAGCTCGACGACGAGGTTGTCGCGCAGGTAGTCGAAGCCGAACTCGTTGTTCGTGCCGTAGGTGACGTCGGCCGCGTAGGCCTCGCGCCGCGTGACCGGCCGCAGGTCGCGGAGCCGCTCGTCGGTGGCCGGGAAGTCCGGGTCGAAGAGGTACGCGGCGTCGTGCTGGATGGAGCCGACGCTCATCCCCAGCCGGTGGAAGACCTGGCCGATCCACTGCGCATCGCGCTTGGCGAGGTAGTCGTTGACGGTCACGACGTGGACGCCGCGGCCGACGAGGGCGTTGAGGAAGGCGGCGAGCGGCGCGACGAACGTCTTGCCCTCCCCGGTCTTCATC
Organism: uncultured Chloroflexia bacterium; assembly: GCA_963825905.1. GTDB lineage: Bacteria > Chloroflexota > Limnocylindria > QHBO01 > QHBO01 > JAICQM01. The sequence continues at coordinate 360,644 of CAWGUL010000003.1, forward strand.
TCGGCGATCGCCCCATGGTGGAGCACGATCCCGCCCATCAGCTGGACGTCGTAGTGGCGCTTGCCCAGGGCGCGGCGCATCGCCTCGCGCACGGCGGCGAAGGCCTCCGGGATGTAGGCGTCCAGGGCGGCGTCGATCTCGCGCCGCTCGCGCTTGCGCTGCTCCTTGCGCCGCTCGGCGAGGAGCGCCGGGTTCTCGGCGGTGAGCTCCGAGTCCTCCTCAGCCGCCTCGCGCAGCTCGATCGGCACGAGCAGGTCGCCGAGCTCGTCGCGCAGCCGGCCGCGCAGCTCGTCGGTCTTCCCGGCGAGCTCGGCATCGGTCAGGGCTGTCGTCTCGGGCTCGAGCGCGTTCGTGCGCTCGACGAAGGGTTCGAGCTTGCGGACCTCGCGATCGTTCGAGTCCACGAGCTTGTTGAGGAACTTCATCATCGGGAGGCCGAGTATACGGCTGGCCGACCGATATGGCTGTTCGCGCCGTCTCCGCTCAGGCGCGCTCCACCATCGGCTTGACCTCGCCGACCCAGCGTTCGAGCGTCTCGGGGTCGTACGGCGCGGGGATCTCCGCCAGGAACGTCGAGAAGCCGATGTCGCGGCACTGAATCATCCGCTCGGCGATCTCGTCCGGCGTGCCGACCCAGAACGTGTCGTCGTCGCGCACGTCGCCCATCGGCGTGCGGTTCAGGGCCATCTGCTCCTCCCACGCTCGTTGCGCGGCCGCGTGGGTGTCACGGATGGTCGGCTTGCAGCCGACGGTGCGCTCGATCTCGGCGCTGTCGCGCCCCACCTCGTCGCAGTGCCGGCGCAGGACCTCGTCCTTGTGGCGCAGCTTCTCGACGCTGCCCATCGCGTTCCACATGTCCGCGTGACGCGCCACGGTGCGGAGCGTCTTCCGCTCGCCGGAGCCGCCGATCATGATCGGCAGCCGCGCCTGGAGCGGCAGCGGCTGATGCCGCAGGTCGTCGAAGGCATAGCGGCCGCCGGGCTGCCGAGGTGACCGATGCGCCGTCGAGGACGGCGCGCATGCCGGCCACCGACTCCTCGAGCCAGTCCAGCCGCTCCCCGAAGCCGCGCCCGAACTCGATCCCGTGAGCCGTGTGCTCGAGCTCGAACCACGCTCCGCCGATGCCGAGGATGGCGCGTCCGTCGCTGAGGTGGTCGAGCGTGGCCGCCTGCTTCGCCACGAGGCCCGGGTTGCGGAAGGTGTTCGCCCCCACCAGCAGGCCGAGCCGGACGCGCTGCGTGACCTTCGCCCACGCCGCCAGCGTGGTCCAGCCCTCGAAGATCGGCTGGTAGGGATCACCGAAGATCGCGTACAGGTGGTCCCACGTCCAGAGCGAGTCGTAGCCGAGCTCGTCGACCCGCCGCGCCGCGCGCTCGAACGACGCCCAGTCGCTCGCCTGGCTCCACAGGAGGACGCCGAGCTTCACCTCGCCCATGCGGCGGCGTTCAGCCCGCCCCTACCCGAAAGGGCTCCCGCTCGCCATCCGGCGCATCATCCGGTGCCGGGCGGTCGATCGCCTCCGGGCCGTCGTCGGACTCCGCGTCCTCCGACCAGAACGTCATCTCCTCGACCATGTCGACCTCGGACGAGAAGAGGGCGCCCACGCTCTCGCCGCGATGGATGCGGCGGATCGCCTCGCCGAAGAGCGGCGCGACCGACAGGATCGTCACCTTGCCGTCGTCGACGCCCGCCTGGAGCGGGATCGTGTCGGTCACCACGACCTCGGTGATCGCGCTGTCGTTGATCCGCTCCAGCGCCGCGCCGCTGAAGACCCCATGGGTGGCGAGCGAGTAGATCGCGGTGGCGCCCTCCGCCTGCAGCGCGCCGACGGCCTCCATCAGCGACCCGGCGGTGTCGATCTCGTCGTCGATGATGACCGCGGTCTTGCCGCTCACCTCACCGATGACGTTCATCAGCTCGGTCTTGTCCTGGTTGCCGACGCGGCGCTTCTCGACGATCGCCAGCGGGGCGGACAGCAGCTCGGCGAAGTTGCGGGCCTTCTTCGCGAAGCCGAGCTCGCTGACGACGACGATGTCGTTCAGGCCCTTGCCCTTGATGTAGCCGGCGAGCAGGTTGACCGCGGTCAGCTCGTCGACCGGGATCGTGAAGAAGCCCTGGATCTGGCCCTGGTGGAGGTCCATCGTGAGGACGCGGTCTGCGCCGGCGACGGTGAGCATGTCGGCGATGAGGCGTGCCGTGATCGGCACCCGCGGCTGGTCCTTCTTGTCCGAGCGCCCATAGGCGTAGTACGGGATCACGGCCGTGATCCGGCCCGCCGAGGCGCGCTTGAAGGCGTCGATCATGATCAGCAGCTCCATGATCGAGTCGTTCACCGGCCGGCTCGTCGGCTGGACGAGGAAGACATCCTGCTCGCGCACGTTCTCGAGCACGCGCACGAAGGTGTTCTCGTTGCTGAACTGGAAGACCTCGACGTCGCCCATCGGGGTGTGGAGGTAGGCGCAGATGCGTCGCGCCAGCGCGCGGTTCGCGTTGCCGGTGTAGATGCTGAACTCGTCGGCGTACACGTCGCTCTCCTGCGGGGCGCTCTGGCTGCCTTGCGGCCGATTCTATCCGCTCAGCGCGATGCCACGGCGCGTTCGGGGCGGGAACTGGACGCTAGTCCCCCTCGGGGACCTTCGGTGAGCTCCTCCGGCATCTCGGTCGTCGACGAAGACGGTGATGCTCACGATCCGGTCCTCGGCCTGCGGCTTCATGACCGTCACGCCTCGACTGGCACGGCGGTAACGATTGACCGATGAGACCTCGGTCCGCAGGATCGTGCCGTCCTCGGTGATGAGCATCATCTCCTCGTCGTCGCGGCCCACGAGGCGGATCGCCGCCACGTCGCCGGTGTCGGCGTTCAGCGAGTTCGCGATCACGCCGCCGGTGGCCCGATGCTTGACGGGGAAGTCCCGGACCTCGGTCCGCTTCCCATAGCCCTGCTCGGTGACGACGAGCAGCTCGTTGGCGGTGTCGAGGATGACCTCCATCCCGACGACCTCGTCGTCCTTCTTCAGCCGGATGCCGGTCACGCCGCGCGTGTCGCGGCCCATCGGCCGCACCTCGGTCTCGTGGAAGCGGGCCGCCTGGCCCTTCTTCGTGGCGATGATGATGTCGCTGTGGCCGTCCGAGAGGCCGACCCACTGGAGCTCGTCGCCGTCGACGAGGTGAATGGCGATCAGCCCGTTGGCGCGGATGCGCCCGTAGTCGGCGAGCGAGGTCTTCTTGATCATCCCGCGTCGCGTCGCCATGACCAGGAAGTGGTCGGGCTCGAACTGCGGGAGCGCGATGATCGCGCTCACGTACTCGCCCGACTCGACCTGCACGCCGGGGAGGTTGATGATCGGCAGGCCCTTCGCCTGGCGGCTGGCCTCGGGAAGCGCGTAGACGCGGGTGATGAACACGCGGCCACGATTCGTGAAGAACAGGATCGAGTCGTGCGTGTTGCCGACGAGGAGATGACGCACCGCGTCCTCCTCGCGGGTGATCATCGCGAGCTTGCCGCGGCCGCCGCGCCGCTGGCTGCGGAACGTGCCGATCGCCTGGCGCTTGATGTAGCCACGCTGGCTCAGGGTGACCACCACGTCCTCGCGGGCGACGAGATCCTCCTCGGTCAGCTCGCGATTCGCATCGGCCTGGATGCGGGTCTTGCGGTCGTCGCCGTACTTCTTCTTGAGGTCGGCGAGCTCGCCCTGGATGACGGCGAGCACCTTGCGCGGGTTCGCCAGGAGGTCCTCGAGCGTGGCGATGAGCTGGATGACGGCCCGGTACTCGTCCTCGATCTTCTTGCGCTCGAGCGCCGCCAGCCGGCGAAGCTGCATCTCGAGAATCGCGTTCGCCTGTGCCTCGGACAGGTTGAAGCCGCTCATGAGCGCGGTGCGCGCGGCATCGGTGTCGGCGGAGGCGCGGATGGTGGCGATGACGCGGTCGAGGTTGTCGAGCGCGATCTTCAGCCCCTCGAGGATATGCGCCCGCTCCTGCGCCCGGGCGAGGTCGAACTCGGTTCGTCGCCGTACGACTTCGCGCCGGAAGCCGATGTAGTGCTCGAGCATGCGCTTGAGGCCAAGCGTGACCGGCTGCCCGTCGACGAGGGCGAGCATGTTGGCGCTGAAGCTCGTCTGGAGCTGGGTGTGCTTGAACAGCTGCTGCATGACGGTGTGCGGCGATCCGTCGCGCTTCACGTCGACGACGATGCGCATGCCGTCCCTGTCGCTTTCGTCGCGAATGTCGCTCACGTCGGTGATGCGCTTCGCCCCGACGAGATCCGCCATCTTCTCGATGAGCGTCGTCTTGTTGACCTGGTACGGCAGCTCGGTGATGACCACCGCCATTCGGCCCGCCGCGGTCTCCTCGAACGCGACCTGGCCGCGCATGATGATCCGTCCGCGCCCGGTGGCGTACATGTGGCGGATGGCGTCGACACGCTCCTTCTCGCCGGTGAGCTGGTTGCGCTGGTCCTCGAAGCGGAAGATCGTCCCGCCGGTCGGGAAGTCGGGGCCGGTGCACGATCTCGCAGAGCTCATCGACCGTCATCTCGGGGTTGTCGATGAGCCGCGTGATCGCGTCGCACACCTCGGTGAGGTTGTGCGGCGGGATGTTCGTCGCCATGCCGACCGCGATGCCGCTCGAGCCGTTGACGAGCAGGTTCGGGAGCCGAGCCGGGAGGACGGTCGGCTGCGCGCAGCCGGCCGTCGTAGTTGTCGACGAAGTCGACCGTCTCCTTCTCGATATCGGCGAGCACCTCGTCGGTGATCGAGGACATCCGCGCTTCGGTGTACCGCATCGCGGCCGGCGGGTCGCCATCGATCGAGCCGAAGTTGCCCTGACCGTCGACGAGCGGGTAGCGCAGGCTGAAGTCCTGCGCCATGCGAACCAGCGTGTCGTAGAGCGCCAGGTCGCCGTGCGGGTGGTACTTCGCCATCGCCTCGCCGACGACGCCGGCGCACTTCCGATACGAGGAGGTGGAGCGCAGCCCCATCTCGTGCATCGTGTAGAGGATCCGCCGATGGACCGGCTTCAGCCCGTCGCGCACGTCCGGCAGCGCGCGGCTCACGATCACGCTCATGGCGTAGTCGATATACGCCGTGCGCATCTCGTCCTCGATCGACACCGGTCGGACGTTGCTGCGTTCCATGTCCATCGGTCTGTTTCGTCCCTACCTTGTCGTCAATGTCGTGAATGTCGTCATCGGCGTCGGGCTGCCGTCAGATCGGCCGGCACGCCGTAGCGCTCCTTCAGGTCCCGCTTCTCGGACGGAGATGCGCCGAGGAACCGGCCCTCTGCCTCTGCGACGAGCCGGCCGTCACTGCCGCGTACCTCGCCGGCGACGTGGTAGATGCGGCGTCGGCGACCGGTGACGCGGCCCGTCGCCACGAGCCGCTCGCCCGGGCTGGCCGGCGTGCGGAAGCGGATGGTCATCTCCGCCGTCACCGCCCAGGAGTCATGGCTTGCGGGCGCCCACGCCATCACTTCGTCGAGAAGGGTGGCGAGGATGCCGCCGTGGACCTTCTCCTCCCAGCCGACGAAATCGGCGGTCGGGCACCCATTCCGTGCTCGCGGTCCCGTCGCCGAGCACGATGTCGAGATGCATGCCGATCGGGTTCTGGCCGCCGCAGGCGAAGCAGTTGTGGTCGGCAAAGGCGTAGCGGCGCCCGTCGCTGGCGACGATCGCCTGGCTCGTGCCGATGCGCGTGGCGGAGCTCACCAGCCCTCCTCCTCGTCGTCATAGCCGCCGTAGCCACCGCCCCATTCGTCGTCGCCCGTGCTGCGCAGGCAGTGGGCCGCGATCGCGAGCGCGAAGGCGTGGCTGACCGCATAGCCGTCACGGAGCAGGTTGACCGCCTCGCGACGCTCGGCGACGCCATTCGCCTCGAGCAGCTCGCACCACTCCTCGATCGAGCGGCCGGTCTTCGCGCCCACCTGGCGGATGTCAGCGGTGTGTCGCGATGGCATCGGTCTTCATCGTCTCGTTGCAGTGAAAGGTCGTCAGATGTCCAGGTTGCGGACCTTGCGGGCCTCGCCCCGGATGAAGTCGCGACGCGGCTCGACCCGCTCGCCCATGAGCGTGGAGAACACGTCGTCGGCCTCCGCCGCGTCGGTGACCTCGATGCGGAGCAGCGTGCGCGTGTCGGGGTTCATCGTCGTCTCCCACAGCTGCTCCGGGTTCATCTCGCCGAGGCCCTTGAAGCGCTGCACGCTCACGTTCTTCGTGCGTCCCTCGCGGCTGAGGTCCTTGACAGCGGCGTCGCGGTCCTTCTCCGTCTGGGCGTAGCGGGTGACTTTCCCGGTGCTGATCCGGAACAGCGGCGGCTGGCACAGGTAGAGGTAGCCCTCCTCGATCACCTGCGGCATGTGCCGGTAGAAGAACGTGAGGAGCAGGGTGCTGATGTGAGCCCCGTCGACGTCGGCGTCGGAGAGGAGGCAGATCTTGTGGTAGCGCAGCTTGCTGATGTCGAACGTTTCGCCGATGCCGGCGCCGAGCGCGATGACGAGCGGCCGAATCTTGTCGCTCGACAGCACCTTGTCGAGGCGCGCCTTCTCGACGTTGAGCATCTTGCCGAACATCGGCAGGACCGCCTGGTTGCGCCGATCGCGACCCTGCTTCGCGGATCCGCCGGCGGAGTCGCCCTCGACGATGTAGAGCTCGCTCTTGGCCGGGTCGCGCTCCTGGCAGTCGGCGAGCTTCCCGGGGAGTGCCATGCCCTCGAGCGCGCCCTTGCGAATGACGAGGTCGCGGGCCTTCCGCGCCGCCTCGCGGGCCCGAGCCGAGGTGAGGCACTTCTCGATGATCCGCCGGCCGTCGGCCGGGTTCTCCTCGAGGTGCTGGACGATCCCCTCGGTGACGACGTTCTGCACGATGCCCTTGATGTCGGCGTTCCCGAGCTTCGCCTTCGTCTGGCCCTCGAACTGGGGATCGGTGAGCTTCACGCTGATCACGGCGGTGAGTCCCTCGCGGACGTCGTCGCCGGAGAGGTTGGCCTCCTTCTCGGCGAGCGTGCCCGACTTGCGCGCCCACGTGTTGAGCGAGCCGGTGAGCGCGCTGCGGAAGCCGGCGACATGCGTCCCGCCGTCGACGGTGTGGATGTTGTTCGCGAAGGCGAGGACGTTCTCGGCGAAGCCGTCGTTGTACTGCAGCGCGACCTCGACGCTCGTCCCCTCGACGACCTTCTCGACGAAGATCGGCCGCGGGTTCAGCGTGTCGCGCCGCCGGTTGAGGTGGCGCACGAAGCTCGTCACCCCGCCCTCGAAGTAGAAGTTCTTCTCGCGGTCGATCCGCTCGTCGACGAGCCGGATCCAGACGCCCTTGTTGAGGTAGGCCGATTCGCGCAGCCGGGTGCTGATCGACTCCCACGAGAAGTCGAGCGTCTCGAAGATCTCCGGGTCGGGCTTGAAGAACGTCCGCGTGCCGCTGCGGCGGTCCCAGGTCGTGATGAGGCCCCGGTTCGCCTCCGCCCCGCCGCCCTTCTGGGTGACCGGCGTGGTCGGGGCGCCGCGCGCGTACTCCTGGAACCATCGCTTTCCGTCCCGCAGGACTTCGACCCGCATCGACTCGGCGAGCGCGTTTACGACGCTCACACCGACGCCGTGGAGGCCGCCGGAGACCTTGTAGCCGCCGCCGCCGAACTTCCCGCCGGCGTGGAGGACGGTCATGATGACCTCCAGGGCGCTCTTCCCGGTGGCGTGCTTGTCGACCGGGATGCCGCGGCCGTCGTCGACGACCTCCAGCTGCCCGTCGGCGTGGACGGTGACGTGAATGCGGGTGGCGACGTTCGCCATCGCCTCGTCAATGCTGTTGTCGACCACCTCCCAAACGAGCTGGTGGAGGCCACGCGCATCGGTCGAGCCGATGTACATGCCGGGCCGCTTGCGGACCGCCTGCAGGCCCTCGAGGACCTGGATGCTGGCGGCCGTGTATTCGGCCCCCTTCGTGCGGCGGGATCGCCGCGCTGGCTCAGCGGTCATGGGTGGTGGCCATCTCCCTGATCTGATCCTCCCCGGTGGATCCGACCGGGAGCGCGGCGCTCGGCGCCACCGCGGCGCCGCGAGTGATGATCGCGTAGATGCGATCGAGCTCCTCGTCGGAGTAGAAGTCGATGACGAGCCGTCCGCCGCGGCGGGTGCGGCTGATGCCGACCTTCGTCGCCAGCATGCCGCGCAGCTGGGCCTCGAGGTCGGCGAGATCGGCGGAGAGCTCAACGCGCTGGCGAGCGGCGCGGGGCCGCCTCGCGCTTGCGGCGCACGAGCTCCTCCGTCTGGCGCACGGAGAGGCCCTGCTCGAGCACGACACCGAGCACGGCGCGCTGCAGCTCCGGGATCGAGATCGCAGCGAGGGCACGGCCGTGGCCCTCGCTGATCCGGCCCTCGGCGATCGCCTGGCGCGTCTCAGTGCCGAGGTCGAGGAGGCGCAGTGCGTTGCTCACCGCGACGCGGCTCTTGCCGACCTGCCGCGCCACCGCCTCGTGCGTCATGCCGAAGCGCTGCGTCAGCTCGCGGTAGGCAAGCGCCGCCTCGATCGGGTTGAGGTCGGCGCGCTGAAGGTTCTCGATGAGCGCGAGCTCGAGCTGCGTGCCGCCGTCCGCCTCGCGCACGATCGCCGGGATGTGGGCGAGGCCAGCGAGGCGGGCCGCCCGGAGGCGGCGCTCACCGGCGACGAGCTCGTACTCGCCGTCGGCGAGGGAGCGGACCACGATCGGCTGGAGCACACCGTGCACGGCGATGGAGGCGGCGAGCTCCCCGAGCCGCTCGTCGTCGAAGCGCTCGCGTGGCTGGTGCGGGTTGCGACGGACGCGGTCGAGCGCCAGCTCCAGCACGCCCTGCTCGCCGTTCGACGCGCGCGGGATCAGGGCGTCGAGCCCTCGGCCCAGGCCGAAGGCCCGCTGGCCGCGCTCCTCAGTCACGGGCGACGACCTCCCCGGCAAGCGCGCGGTACGCGTCTGCGCCGCGCGACGCAGGATCGTAGAGCGCGACCGGCAGCCCGTGGCTCGGCGCCTCGGAGAGCCGGACGCTGCGCGGCACGACCGTGTCGTAGACCGTCCCGTTCATATGCCGTCGGACCTCGGCTGCGACCTGCGCGGACAGGCGGGTGCGGCCGTCGTACATCGTCAGCAGCACGCCGTCGATCTCGAGTCGCGGGTTCAGGCCCTCACGGATGAGGCGGATGGTGTTCACGAGCTGGCTCAGGCCCTCCAGGGCGTAGTACTCGGTCTGGATGGGGATCAGTACCCCGTCCGCGGCCGTTAATGCGTTCACGGTCAGCAGCCCGAGCGACGGCGGGCAGTCGATGAAGACCCGCTCGTATCGCCCGTTCAGGCCCGCCAGGCTCGCAGCCAGCCGACGCTCGCGCGCCGGCAGACCGACCATCTCCACCTCGGCTCCGGACAGTCCGGGCGTCGAGGGCAGGAGATCGAGGCCGTCGATCGCCGTTCCGACCACGAGCTCATCCACGGGCGCGCCGTCGATGAGGAGGTCGTAGACAGATCGGTCGAGCGAACGCCGATCCACACCCAGGCCGCTGGTGGCATTGCCCTGGGGGTCGATATCGATGACGAGGGTGGGTGATCCGGAGAGGGCCAGATAGGCCGCCAAATTGACCACGGTCGTCGTCTTGCCGACGCCGCCCTTCTGGTTTGTGCAGGCCGTGACCCTGACCACGAGCACTCCGCAGCGAGTTCAGATGGGCACGCTCATTGTACCAGTTTTGACCCTCTCAGGCGCTTATCAGCGCCTCATCTGCGACTCCGCGCGGGGCCCATTTGCGATGTTTCACGTGGAACAGTGTGGAAAACTTCGCGGCCGGCCGAGCGATACGCGGCGGCGGGTATACTCGGCCGAGCCGCCCATCGCGTCGAGTTCCGGGAGCTCGGGTCATCACCTACACCAGCGTCCTCCTCGCCATCCTCGTCGGCATCGTCCACGCCGGCCTCGCGCCGGTGATCCAGGTCGCCGGCGTGTATCCCGACCTCATCCTCGTAGCGGTGGTCCTGGTCACGACGGTCTTCGGCTTCACGCAGGGTCTGATCTGGGCCTTCGTCGGCGGCCTGACCGCGAACATCCTCGTCGCCGCGCCGCTCGGCAGCCTCCCGTTGGGGCTGCTCCTCGTGACGGCCGTCGTGGCCGGCGGCGGCCTGCTGCTCGGCCGTCTGGTGTGGGTCTATCCGGTGCTTGCCGCGCTGGTGGCGAGCGTGCATGGCCGACGTCATCGCGCTCCTCGTGTCCCAGCTCGTCGGCGACCCGATCAACATGGCCGATGCCGTCGACCTCATCCTTCCGGCCGGCCGTGCTCAACGCCGCCATCGCCGGCCTGCTGCTGCCCTTCGCCCGCCTGGCGGCGCACCGGCTCGGGGTGCTCGAGGAGCGGCCAGCATGGTGAGGACGGTCGATGGCTGACCTCAACGAAGGGCGCCTCGACCGTCCTCGGTCCCGCGCGCGCTTCATCGCCTTCGGGATGGCCGCGGTCGTCGTCTTCACCGCCCTCGCCGGCCGGCTCGTCCAGCTCCAGGTCATCGATGGGTCGACCTACGCCGCCCGGGCCGCAGGCGGTCACGACGATGGAGGTCCCGATCCCCGCCGCACGCGGGCTCATCTTCGACCGCGCCGGCCGGCCGCTCGCGATCAACGTCCCGTCGTGGACGGTGAAGGCCCGGAAGGCCGACCTGCCGGGCGAGCGGACCGGGATCGTGCTCGGCGAGGTGGCACGCGTGACCGGCGTGGACCCCCGCGAGCTTCGGCGCCGCCTGGACGCCTTCACCGGCTCCCCGTACGACCTCGTCCCGCTCGCGCGCGGGATCGACCGCAACGCGGCCCTCGTGCTCGGAGAGCGGCGCGACGAGCTGCCGGGAATCGTGGTCGAGGCCGAGCCGGTGCGGCAGTACCTCGACGAGCACGGCAAGGTCGACGGGACGCTGATGGCGCACCTCGTCGGCTACACCGGGGCGGTGGCGGCCAACGAGCTCGACACGCTCGAGCCGCAGGGCTACCTGCCGGACGACTCGATCGGTCGCGCGGGCGTCGAGCGCACATTCGAGAAGGAGCTGCGCGGGACGTACGGCAGCGAGCTCGTGGAGCGGACAGGCCGGTGGGCGGCCGGGCGACGTGCTCGAGACCGTGCGGCAACCGGTGGCCGGGAAGAACCTCCAGCTCACGATCGATTCCGACGTGCAGCGCGTCGCGACGAACGCGCTCCGCTGGGGGATGGACGCGGTCGGGCTCAAGCAGGGGGTGACGATCGTGATGAACCCCCAGACCGGCGAGATCCTGGCGATGGCCTCGCTGCCGTCGTATGACAACAACAAATTCGCCTCCGGCATCAGCGCGGCCGATTACCAGGCCTATCTCACCGCCCCCGGACAGCCGCTCCGCAACCACGCGATCTCGGACATCTACCCGCCCGGGATCGACGTTCAAGCTCGTGACGGGCCTCGCCGCGCTCGAAGAGAAGGTGACGACCCCCACCCGACGCTGGCCGACCTATGGCTGCTACCAGATCCCCGACGCGCCGAAGGGCCAGTGCCTCTTCGACTGGAACCATGCCGGTTTCGGGCCGCTCGACATCACCCAGGCCTACGCGATCAGCTCCGACACGTTCTTCTACCAGATGGCTGTGAAGCTCGGTGTGGATCGGCTCGGCCTGTGGGCGGACCGGATGGGGTTCGGCAAGAAGAGCGGCGTCCGGCTGCCCGACGAGGCGGCCGGCATCGTGGCCAGCACGAAGTGGGCGCAGTCGCAGGGGCGGCCCGGGCGTCTTCACCGGTGAGCTCGCCCAGGCCGGCATCGGCCAGAACGTCATCGCCGTCACCCCGCTCCAGCTCCTCAACGCGTACTGCACCCTCGCGAACGGGGGCCGGCTGCTTGCAGCCGGCGATCGTGCGCGGCGAGACGGATGGCGCCGGCAAGCTCGGCAAGCCATACGCGCCGGTGGAGGTCGGCGAAATCTGGCGCGAGCGACGCGAACCTGCGGACGATGCGGATCGGCGCGCGCGAGGTGATCACCTCCGGCCACGCCTACAACATCCGCGACCTCCATCTCCCCGGTGCGCTGTCGGGCAAGACCGGGACGGCGGAGTTCGGCACGCCGACGAGCGAGGGCGTCCTGCCGTTCCACTCGTGGTTCGTCGCCTACCTGCCGACCAAGCCCGGCGCGACCGACGCCGACCTCGCCGTGATCACGTTCTCGTACTCCGCCATCGTGCCGGGCAACGTGTCGCTGGAGGTCGTGAAGTACTTCCTCCAGCAGTACTACCACCTCGACCAGGATCTGCGGCTCGACCCGCGCAACTTCTCGCTCGTGGCGGCGAACTGACCGATGGGTGCCGTCAGCTCGACCTTCGTCGGCGCCGTCACCCGGAAGGGATGGCGCCGCTTCGACGTCCAGCTCCTCGCCTACGTGCTGCTGCTCGTCGGCTTCGGGATCGTGATGGGCTACTCCGCCAGCTACAACGACCCGGCGGCGGGGAGCGGGATCGCGCAGCCGGTGAAGACCGCCATCTGGGCCGCCATCGGGCTCAGCCTCTTCTTCGTCGCCGCCAGCGTCGACTACCACTGGCTCGAACCATTCGTGGTGCCGATCTACCTCGTCGTGCTCGGCCTGCTGGCGCTCACCATGGTGCTCGGCACGAGCCTCTTCGGCGCCCAGATGTCGATCACCGTGGCCGGCCTCGACTTCCAGTTCAGCGAGGTCAGCAAGGTGCTGATGATCGTGGTGCTCGCCGCGTTCCTCGCGGGGCGGCGCGAGCGCATCGGCCGCCTGTCGACGATCGTGGGCGCCGGGCTGCTGATGGCGATCCCCACCTTCCTCGTCTTCCGGCAGCCCGACCTCGGGACGGCCCTCGTCTTCGTCGCCATCCTCGCCGCCATGCTCTTCATGAGCGGTGCGAGCGTCGGCTGGCTGGCGATCCTGGCCGGCGCCGTGGTCGCCATCGCGCCGATCGCGATCGGCGCGCTGCAGGACTACCAGCGGCAGCGCCTGTTCTGCTTCCTCGACCCGTACGCCGACGCGCAGGGGGCGTGCTACCAGCTCGTCCAGGCGATCAACGCGGTCGGCTCGGGCGGCCTGCTCGGGCAGGGGCTCACCGCCGGCCGTCAGAACCAGGCGGGGCTCCTTCCGGTGCAGAGCACCGACTTCATCTTCACCGTCGTCGGTGAGGAGCTCGGCCTCGTCGGCGGCCTGCTCCTGCTCGCCCTGTTCGCGCTCCTGGTGTGGCGGATCCTGCTCATCGGCTGGCAGGCGCGCGACACGCTCGGCTCGATGGTGGCGGTGGGCCTCGCCGCCATGATCCTGTTCCAGGTGCTTGGTGAACGTCGGGATGGTGATCGGGATCATGCCGGTCACCGGCGTCCCGTTGCCATTCGTCACGTATGGCGGCTCGTCGCTGATCTCGCTCCTGTTCGGGATGGGGATCCTCGAGTCCGTCCGCATGCACTCCCGCAAGCCGACGTTCTAGGCCGGGGGCGTGGCCTCCGCTTCGGGGGTCACGGCCGGCGGCTCGACCGCGTGCGCTTCGGGCTCCTCGGCGGGCTCGCGCAGCGCCGCCGCGCGTGATCGGCCGACCGGCGTGCCGGACAGGCGCAGGAAGCCGTAGCGGTACAGGTCGCGGCCGATCGCCACGATCGGCGCGGCGAGGATGGCGCCACCCAGGCCGAACAGCGCGCCGCCCAGCACGAGCGCCACGATCATCACCGCCGGGTGGAGCTCGACCGCGTCGCCCATCACCTTCGGCACGAGCAGGTTGTTCTCGAGCTGCTGGACCGCGGTGTAGAGGATGACGACCGCGACGACGGCCGCCGGCGAGACCGTCAGCGCGATGAGGATCGCCGGGATCGCGGCGATGATCGGACCGATGATCGGGAACCACTCGAGCACGCCGGCGATGAGCGCGAGCACGAGCGTGAACTTGCCGAGCTCGCCGAACCCGATGAGGGTGAGAATCGTCAGGCCGATCGTCGTGGCCAGGAAGATCGACGCTCCCAGCAGGAGCTGGCCTCGGACCCAGCGGCCGCCGATGCGGGCGAGGATGGCGAGGATGGCGTCCGCGTCGGCGCGCCACGCCGGGGGCAGCGCCGCCTGCACCGCGCCGGGGAAGCGCTCGCGGTCCTTCAGGACGAAGAAGAGCCACACCGGGACGATGACGAGGCCGAGGATGAACGTCGCCGCGCGCACGAGCGTCTCGACGACCGGGCCGGCGATCGCCTGCACGATCTGCCCGAATGCCTCCTGGGCGCGCGTGACCGATGCGTCGATGATGTCGCGCAGCTCGGCAGGCAGGGTGAGCGACTGGTACCAGGCGACGACCGATGCCTCCCACTCGCTGATCGAGGCGCCGTACTGCGGCGCGTGCTGGATCAGCTCGCGCGCCTGCTGGCCGATGGGCGGCAGGGCGAACGCGATGAGCAGCCAGGCGATCCCGACGACGAGCGCGTAGGCGAGCAGCACGCCGGCCCAGCGCGGCACGCGGCGGCGCTGGAGGAGCGTGACGATCGGGTCGAGGACGAAGGCCAGCGCAAGTCCGATGACGAATGCCGCCAGCGCGCCGCGAGCCGACCACACGAGCCACGCGACGAGGACGATCATGGCCAGCGCGAACAGCGCGAGCCGATGGCGCTTCAGCGCTCCGAGCAGGTCCGCGATGGCATGCCTCCCGTCCTCCGAGCCGGCCTCGTGGCCGACCGCGGCATGATACGGGTCGGCGCTGGCGAGGCGGGACGGGAGCACTTCCCGGACGGCCGGGCGAACGGTAGCATCGGCTCCACATGACGAACCGAACGACGCCCGAGCAGCCGCGTCAGCGATGGCAGCTCCTCTTCGCCCGCCGCGCTCCCGCGCTGCGCCTCCGCCAGCCGGACATCATCGCCGCCTTCGAAGCAGGCGTTCACCGATGCCGGCCTGCCGCTGAGCCACACGAATGCCCAGCGGCCGAAGCCGCGGATCAAGCTCGCCGCCAACCCACCGATCGGCCTCGAGCTGCGCGGCGAGATCGTCGAGGCGCACTTCGACGAGCTCGTGCCGATCGAGCGCATCAACGCCGCCGCCGCGCTGCTCCCCGACGGCCTCGAGCTGCTCGACGCGCGCGAGGTATGGCACGGCTACCCGTCCGCCGCGTCGCAGCTGCGGGCGGCCGAGTACGAGGTCACGGCCATCGGCAACGAGGAGCTCACCACCGATGCGCTGCGGGGCGCGGTGGTCCGGCTGCTTGCCATGCCGACGCTCCCGGGCCGGCGGCGCAAGGGCGAGACGGAGCGGCGGGCGGACGCCGGGACGCGCGACCTGCGGCCGCTCATCGAGGACGTGGAGGTGCTCGACGTGGACGAGCGGGCGCACCGCGCCACGCTCCGCATGGTGCTGCGACTCGACGCCAGCGGAGCCGGGCGGCCGGAGGACGTCATCGGGGCGCTCGACGTCCCGCTGCGCACGGCCGTGGCGGTCCGGACGCGCCTCCTGTTCGTTGACACTCCGCCCATCGCCCGATAGACTTCACGTTCCGCGGGCGACCACGGGTCGGCCCGCGTCGTTGTGCGCCGCCGAACCACGGCCGAGCGCGCCAGCCGCCATCCCATTCCACTCATCGAACGGAGCCACCCATGTACGCTGTCGTCAGCAGCGGCGGAAAGCAGTATCGCGTTGAGGCGGGCACCGAGCTGCTCGTCGAGAAGCTGGGCGTCGAGCCCGGCGCCGCCGTGACCTTCGAGCGCATCCTGCTCGTCGGTGACGGCGACGACGTGATGGTCGGAACGCCCCTCGTCGACGGCGCCAGCGTGACCGGCACCGTCCTGCGCGCCGAGCGCGGCCCGAAGATCGTCATCTTCAAGTTCAAGCAGAAGGTGAAGTACCGCCGCCGCACCGGTCACCGCCAGGACCTCGTGCGCGTCCGCATCGACGAGATCAGCGCGAACGGCAAGCAGTCGAAGGCGGAGGCGGCCCCGAAGGCCAGCCCCGAAGGCGACCGCAGCCGCCCCCGCGGCGACGCGGAAGGCGACCGCTCGTACGCCGCGGCCCGCGACGCCGGCGGCGGCAGCGGGGTCGACCGGCGATGAGAAGCCGAAGCGCACCCCACGCGCCCGCACCTCGGCGGCCGCCAAGGACGATGCCGCAACCGACGCCAAGCCGAAGCGCGCGACGCGCAGCCGCGCCACGAAGCCGGACGCGGGCAAGGAGTAATCAATGGCACACAAGAAGGCTGGCTCGTCCAGCAAGAACGGGCGCGACAGCGCCGGCAAGCGGCTCGGCGTGAAGCGCGGCGATGGACAGCTCGTGAACGCGGGCACGATCATCGTCCGCCAGCGCGGGAGCACGTTCAACGCAGGCGAGAACGTCGGGATGGGACGGGATTACACCCTGTTCGCCACCACCGGCGGGACCGTCAGGTTCACCCATGAGACGCGCGACAAGAAGCGCGTCAGCGTCGTCGCCGCGGAGGCCTGACCGGCCCCCGCGGAGCGGCGCACAGCACCCGGAGATTCCCATGAAGACCGAGATCCATCCCACCTACCACCAGGCGCAGGTCCACTGCGTGTGTGGCAACAGCTTCACCGTCGGCTCGACCGCAGAGTCGATCCGGGTCGAGGTCTGCAGCAACTGCCACCCGTTCTACACGGGCACGCAGAACATCGTCGACACTGCCGGGCAGGTCGAGCGCTTCCAGCGGCGCATGGAGCGCGCCCTGCGCTGAGCTCCCCCGCCCGCTCCCACCGCGGTCAGATGCGCCGGTCGCCCTCGGGGTGGCCGGCGCGTCTTGCGCCCCACCTCTTCTTCCTCATCCCGGAGCTCGTCATGGCCGCCGGGCCGTTCGTCATCGAGACGGTCGCGGCCGGCACCGGGCGGGTCCGGTTCCGGATGCCGGACTTCTTCTACGGCGGCCAGGCCCTCATCGAGGGCGTCATGATGCGCGGCCGCACGTCGGTGGCGATGAGCGTGCGACCGCCGTCCGGCGAGGTCCGCACCTACGCCGAGCCGCTTCCCGATGCCCTGACCCGCGGCCGCTGGGTGAAGGTGCCATTCGCGCGCGGCGTGTTCGTGCTGTACGAGACGCTCGTGCTCGGCACACGCATGCTCATGCGCTCGGCGGCCATCGCCGCGGAGGGCGAGGACGTGGAGATCGGCAAGGGGACGATGGTCGTCACCATGATCTTCAGCCTGGGCTTCGCGGTCGTCCTCTTCTTCCTGCTCCCCCTCTTCCTCTCCACGTTCGCCGAGCGAGCGACCGACTCGAGCGTCGTCGCCAACCTCCTCGAGGGGCTGATCCGGCTCGTGATCTTCGTCGGCTACATCGGTCTCATCGGTCTCATGAGCGACATCAAACGCGTGTTCGCCTACCACGGCGCCGAGCACAAGGCGATCAGCGCGAACGAGGCGCAGCGGCCGCTCACGCCCGAGGAAGTCGATCGCTTCAGCACCGCCCACACCCGCTGCGGGACGACGTTCATCCTCATCGTGGTCGTGCTCAGCATCTTCTTCTTCAGCCTCATCCCACGGGCCGGCGTTCCGCTGCCGCTGCTGTTCGCGTCGCGCATCATCCTGGTGCCGATCATCGCCGCGGTCGCCTACGAGCTCGTCCGCTTCGGGGCGAGCCACTACGGCAACCGCCTCGTGCGCGCGATCTATGCGCCCGGCCTCTGGCTGCAGTCGCTCACCACGCGCCCGCCGGACCACTCGATGCTCGAGGTGAGCATCGCCAGCCTCGAGTCGTGCCTTGCCGCCGACCGCGAGGCGGCGGCCGCGACCGGGCGATGATCGACCGCCTGCGCGAGGCGGAGGCGCGCTACGAGGAGATCAGCCGCCTCATGTCGACGCCGGAGGTCGCGAGCGACCCGTCCCGGCTCGAGCAGCTCGGCCGCGAGATGAGCCGCCTCGATCCGGTCGTGGCCGCGTACCGCGCATGGAGCTCGGTGCGAGCCCAGCTCGACGCCACGCGGCAGATGGTCGGCGACGACGACGAGGAGGTGCGCGCCATGGCGCGCGACGAGCTGTCGACGCTCGAGGCGCGCGCCGCCGAGATCGAGACGGGGCTCCGCGCCCTGCTGGTCCCGCGCGACCCGAACGACGATCGCGACGTCATCGTCGAGGTCCGGGCGGGGGCCGGCGGCGAGGAGGCCGCCCTGTTCGCGGCCGACCTGTTCCGGATGTACGCCCGCTACGCCGAGCGCCGTCGCTGGAAGACCGAGATCCTGTCGACCTCGGAGAGCGACGCGGGCGGCCTCAAGGAGGTCATCGCCGAGATCCACGGCGCGGGTGCCTACTCGCGCCTGAAGTGGGAGTCCGGCGTGCACCGCGTGCAGCGCGTCCCGACCACCGAGGCGGCGGGCCGCATCCACACCTCGACCGCGACGGTGAGCGTCATGCCCGAGGCCGACGAGGTCGATCTCGTCATCGACGAGAAGGACCTCCGGATCGACGTCTACCGCTCCAGCGGGCCGGGCGGGCAGAGCGTGAACACCACCGACTCGGCGGTCCGCATCACGCACCTGCCGACGGGCACCATGGTCGCCATCCAGGACGAGAAGAGCCAGCACAAGAACAAGGCAAAGGCGCTCTCCGTGCTGCGCGCCCGGCTGCTCGACGTCGAGCGCCAGCGGCAGGCCGACGAGCGGGGCGAGGAGCGCCGCTCGCAGGTCGGGAGCGGCGACCGGGCAGAGAAGATCCGCACCTACAACTTCCCGGATGACCGGGTGACCGATCACCGCGTGGGGCTCACCGTCCACAACCTGCCCGGGATCCTCGAGGGCGACCTCGACCGGATCGTCGAGCCGCTCGCCGAGCGCGACCAGCAGGACCGGCTGGCCGAGCTCGGAGCCGACGGCCACTGACCGATGGATGCCGCCGGCACGACCGTCGGCGCGGTGATCGCCGACGCGGCACGACGCCTCCACGCCGCGGGCAGCCCGACCGCTCGCCTCGACGGTGAGCTGCTCCTCGGTCATCTGCTCGGTCGCGACCGCGCCTGGCTCGTGAGCCACCGCGACGAGCCGGTCCCGGCCGCCCAGCTCGTGCAGCTGGCCGAGCTCGTCGACCGGCGCGCGACCGGCGAGCCGATCGCGTACCTGCGCGGCTTCAAGGAATGGTTCGGGCTCCGGATCCGGACCGATCGCCGCGCCCTCGTCCCGCGCCCCGAGACGGAGCTGCTCGCCGAGGCTGCGATCGCCGAGGTCGCGGCGCGCCTGGGCGCCGATGCCGACGGGCCCCCGATCAGCGTCTGGGAGGTCGCCACCGGCAGCGGCGCGATCGCCGTGGCGATGGCGCTCCGCTTCCGGGTGGCGCTCCGCCTCGAGCGCGTGCGGCTGGCGGCGAGCGACCTGTCGACCGAGGCGCTCGAGCTCGCGGCCGAGAACCTTGCCGAGCACCGCGTGGGCGGCCTCGTCACGCTGGCGTGCACCGATCTGCTCGACGGGGCGGGGGATCTGCTGCCCGCCCCGGACGTCGTCGTCGCAAACCTCCCCTACGTCGCCAGCGACGAGGTGCGCGCCGCGGGCGGGTCGCTCGCGCACGAGCCGGCCGGCTCGCTGGACGGCGGCCCGGATGGCCTGGACCTCATCCGCAGGCTGCTGCGCGCCGCCCCGGCCGCCGCACGGCCCGGCGGGACGCTGCTGCTCGAGGTCGGAGCCGGCCAGGCGGACGCGGTGCGAGGCCTCGCGCCGCCGGGATCGATCGTCGAGACGAGGACCGACATGGCCGCCATCGAGCGCGTCGTGCGGATCGGGCTGCCGAGCGCCGCGGGCGCATGATGCGACGGTGACCGATCGCCTGCCGCCAACCGAGGACGGGATCGCCCGCGCCGCCGCCCTCCTCTCCGACGGCTCGCTCGTGGCGTTCCCGACCGACACCGTCTACGGCGTGGCGGTGGCGCGCTCGCGCGCCGACCGGCTGCCCGAGCTGTTCGCGCTCAAGGGACGCCCGCTCGACCGCCGCATCCCCGTCCTCGTCGCCTCGCTCGCACAGGTCGCGGCGTCCGGCTACGTCGTGGACGAGCGGGCCCGGGCGGTCACCGCGCGCTGGTGGCCCGGGCCGCTCTCCGTCGTCCTTCCGGCGGCCGACGGCGGCGAGACGGTCGCCTTCCGCGTGCCCGACCACCCGGTGGCGCAGGCGCTGATCGCCGCCGCCGGGCCGCTGCTGGCAACGAGCGCGAACCGGTCCGACGAGCCGGATACGCTGGGCGCCGACGAGGTGCTCATCGCGTTCGCGACCCGGCAGGACGAGCTCGCCGCCGTCCTCGACGGCGGCCCCGTCCCCGGCGGACGGCCGTCGACCGTGCTCGACCTGGCCGTGACGCCGGCACGGATCCTCCGCGATGGTCCGATCGGGCGCGAGGCGCTCGCCGAGGTGGTGGAGCTGGCCGATGAGGGGGTTTCCGCTTCCCGCGCTTGACGCGCGCGACCCGGTGATCGCCCCGTGGCGAAGGACGGGTGGCCCACGGCAGCTCCCTCGCGCAGGCTCGGCCCTGTGGCCGGACCGTGGTGCGTACACTGACCCGCGATGCGCGTCGCCATCGGGTCCGACCACGCCGGCTTTGCCCTCAAGGGGCAGCTGTGCACGCTGCTCGACGAGCTGCGCGTCGAGTACCGCGACTTCGGCACCTTCTCGGATGCGCCGGTCGACTACCCGGACGTGATCGCGCCGGTCGCGCGAGCCGTGGCGCGCGGCGAGTTCGAGCGCGGGATCGTGCTCGGCGGCAGCGGCACGGGCGAGGCGATCGTGGCGAACAAGGTGCGCGGCATCCGCTGCGTCGAGGCGGCCGACCCGGTCACCGCGCGGCTCGGCCGCGAGCACAACGACGCCAACGTGCTCTCGATGGGGGCGCGGATCGTCGGGATCGAGGTGGCGCGGGCCAGCGTCCGGGCCTTCCTCGACGGCGAGTTCCAGGGTGGCCGGCACGTGCCGCGGATCGAGAAGATCGCGCGCCTGGAGGCCGAGGAGGCAGCCGGGCACGCATTGCCCGAGGCGTGAGCTCGATGCCCACCATCGTCCCGATGGCGCCCGAGCACCTCGAGCCGGCCGCCGCCCTGCTCGCGGCCCGTCAGCGGATGCTGCGCCCGCAGCGCCCCGAGCTGCCGTCCTCGTACGAGGATGCTGCTGCATACCGCGCCGGCCTTGAGGAGCTGTTTGCCGCCGACGGCGCGCACGGCGTCATCGCCCTGGAGGGGTCGCGGCCGCTCGCCTTCCTGCTCGGCGAGCATCGCAGCGCGGAGATCTGGGGCCGCGCGGCGTGGAGCCCGGTCCACGGGTCGGCGGCGGACCCGGAGCTCGGCGCGGCCGGCGGCGAGGCGCTGCGCGACTGCTACGCGGCCTGGTCCACCCACTACGTCGAGCGCGGCATCTTCCGCCACTACGTCCACGCGCCGGTCGACGACGCCGTCGCGGTGGAGGCGTGGTTCAACACCGGCTTCGGACGGATGCAGGCGCACGCGGTGCGGCCCGTGGCCGGCCTCCAGGGCGACGCGCCGGCGGCCGTCGAGATCCGCGACGCCACGACCGACGACCTCGACGTGATCATGCCGCTGGACCGGCTCATCCCCGTCCAGCTCGGCGGTCCGCCAGCCTGGGCGATCACGCTCCCCGAGCGATTCCGGAGCGACCGCGCGGACTGGGCGGACGAGCTCGAGCATCCCGAGGGGCCGCTCCTGCTGGCGATGGAGGGCGACCGCGCGCTCGGGCTGGCGGGCTTCTCGGAGGCGAAGCCGGGACCGATGGTGCCCGATGGCGCGTGGGAGCTCGGCGTGGCGATGACGCGGGCCGAGGCGCGTGGCCGCGGCATCGCACGCGCGCTGGTGGCCGCGGGCTTTGCTCGGGCCGCCGCGGCGGGCGCGACCCACTGCATCACGGACTGGCGGACGGCGTCGCTCGCCGCGGCGCGGTCCTGGACCGCGCTCGGGTGGATCCCGACCCACCACCGCCTGCATCGCCACGTCGACGAGCGCGTGGCGTGGGCGCGGGGCGCCGTCGAAGCCTGAGCCAGTCACGCACTTCGGCCCCTCCCGGGCCGGTCGTGTGGACCTTGCGCCCCGTCGCCGGCGGCACCACGCTGCGAGCATGGAGACGCAGGCGCTGCGGCGCGAGATGAGCCCGGAGGCGGCGCTGCGGCGCCTCGCCCGCTTCGGATTCCTCCTCCTGGAGCACCTCCATCCCGACGGTGATCCCTCCCGGCTGCTGGTGGCGCTGCGGCCGATGCCGACGCTCGCGCACTTCGACCCCGAGGCGGTCACGTTCTGGCGCACCGATGCCGACGGCCGCGGCCGCCTCGGCCTGCTCAGCATCGATTCCCACGATCGTCTCGACGACCCGATCTCGTGGGGCATCATCCGCCTCGTCGACCGGCTCGGAGTCGAGAACGAGTTCGTGACCCTCGGCGGCACGCTCTCGGCCACGCACCTCGACGGCACGATGGTGGCGGTGTTCACCTCGCCGGCGCCGATCCTGCGCCTCGGCGGGCACTCCCAGGCGATCGACCGCATCGCCGCCGAGGTGGCGGCCTTCTTCGCTCGCATGAAGGTGCCGATCGACTTCGACCCCGCCGCCGAGCCGCGCATCGGCGCCGCGCCGCCGCTCGTTCGCTGGGCTGCCTTCGTGGCCTTCGAGCACGACAGCTACGCCGCGGCCGGCCTGCGCGACGAGCGGCTGGAGGAGAGCGCGATCATCGCCGCCGAGGCGGCCAACCTGCGCGCCCGTCACCCTGAGGCGTGGGCTGCGGGATGCGCGCTGCTCGCGGAGATCGGCCTCGAGGGCTGAGGCATCGGTACACTGGTGGGCATGGACGCATGGGCACACCTCGAGACGGTCGACCCGGAGATCTGGCAGGTCGTCCGCGATGAGGAGGAGCGGACCCGTTCGCACCTCGAGCTGATCGCCAGCGAGAACTACCCGAGCCTCGCGGTGCTCGAGGCGATGGGCAGCATCCTCACCGGCAAATACGCGGAGGGCTATCCCGGTCGCCGCTACTACGGTGGCTGCGAGGTCGTCGACGTGGCCGAGAACCTCGCCCGCGACCGCGCGAAGGAGCTCTTCGGCGCCGAGCACGCGAACGTGCAGCCGCATGCCGGGGCGCAGGCGAACATGGCCGTCTACCACGCCCTGCTCGAGCGCGGCGACACGGTGATGGGCCTCTCGCTCGACCAGGGCGGCCACCTCACCCATGGCTCGCCGGTCAACTTCAGCGGCCAGTACTACAACTTCGTCCCCTACCAGGTCGACCGCGACTCGCATCGCATCGACATGGACGAGGTTCGCGCCGTGGCGCGCGAGCATCGCCCGAAGCTCATCGTGACCGGCGCCACCGCGTACCCGCGGCTCTGGGACTTCGCCGCCTTCCGCGACATCGCCGACGAGGTCGGGGCGCTGCTCATGACCGACATGGCCCACTTCGCCGGCCTCGTCGCCGCGGGCGTGCACCCGTCCCCGGTGCCATACGCGGACGTGGTGACCACGACGACGCACAAGACGCTCCGTGGCCCGCGCGGCGGCATGATCCTGTCGAAGGAGGTCCACGCCAAGGCGATCGACAAGAGCGTCTTCCCGGGCATCCAGGGCGGCCCGCTCATGCACGTCATCGCCGCCAAGGCGGTCGCGTTCCGCGAGGCCCAGACCGATGCCTTCCGGCGCGACCAGGAGCAGACCGTGGCGAACGCGCGGGCGCTTGCCGCCGCCCTCGGGGAGGCGGGCGCGTCGATCATCTCCGGCGGGACCGATAACCACCTCATGCTCGTCGATGTGCGGCCGCTCGGCGTGAACGGCAAGCAGGCCGACCTCGCCCTCGGCGAGGTGCGGATCACGGCCAACAAGAACACGATCCCCTACGACCCGGAGAAGCCGATGATCGGCTCCGGCATCCGTCTCGGCACGCCGGCCGTCACCTCGCGCGGCATGCGCGAGGAGGAGATGCGCGAGATCGCGACCCTCATCGTCGAGGGCATCGCGGCCCGCGACGATCCGGACGCGCAGGAGGCAGTCCGGACGCGGGTGGCGGCCATCGCCGACCGCTTCCCGGTGCCGGGCGTGCCCGCGACGCGCTCGACCGCAGAGATCCCCGCCTAGGACGACGTCGCGGCCGGCGCGCGACTCAGGCCGGCGTCTTCGCGTCCGCGAGCAGCTCCTCCAGGCGGTCGAAGTTCTCGTCCATCCCGCCGTCCATGCCGCCGAGCATCTCGTCGCGCTCCTCGACCGACAGGAACAGCGACTGGCCGTCGATCCGGCAGCGACCGCCCGGCAGGTCGACGAACTCGAGCACCTCCATCGTGGGGTGGCCCGGGTCGCCCTCGAACTCGAACGTCTGCACGATCCGGCGCGGTGCGGTCACCTCGTGGAACGAGCCGTGGAAGGCCCACTCGTCGCCGGCGCCCCGGTCGCGCGTGGCGACCACGACGTAGCTCCAGCTGCCGCCGGTCCGCGCGTCCCACTCACGCATCCGCACCTCGGTGCCGCGCGGCCCGGTCCAGCGGGCGAGGAGATCGGGATCGGTGTGCGCCGCGAACACGCGGGCGGCCGGCGCCTCGAACTCGCGGGTGAAGGAGAAGGACTGCGCCCCGGGGGCGGCGGTCACGATGCGTCTGTTCACTGGTGCTCCCTTGTCGTTGCGAGCAGCTCGTCGAGCCGCGCGTATCTCGCCTCGAGGCGGCGCCGCCGCGTCTCGAGCCAGCCGATCGACCTGGCGAGCGCCGCCGCCTCGAGGTGGACGGGGCGGGTCTTGCCCTCCCGTCGCCGCGAGACGAGGCCGGCCGCCTCGAGCACCTTGATGTGCTTCGAGACCGCCTGGAGCGAGATCGTGAATGGCTCCGCCAGCTCGTTGACGGTCGCGTCCCCGCCGACCAGGCGATCCACGATCGCCCGGCGAACCGGGTCACCGAGGGCTGCGAAGCCCGGTGCGGAATCCTGGTCCTCGCCCATCGCTTATCAATCAACCGTATGGTTGAGTGAAACGATACCGCCGCTCGCGGCGCGCGTCAAGCGGTGACGGGTGGCGCCAGCCAAGGAGGGTACTCGCGCCCTCGAGAGGGCTCCGGTATACTCGCCCCGTCCGACCGCCTTGAGTCGAACTCGAATGGCACAACTGACACCACTGGGGCTCGTCAAGATCCTGGCCCACGTGACCGGCATCATGGTGATCCCCATGGTTGGTGGCGCGGTTGCCGGCATGATCCTCGACGGAGTGCTGGGAACCACGCCGCTTTGTGTGTTGAGCGGCCTGGCGATCGGAACGCTGATCTCGGCCGTCGGGATCGCCCTCTACATCCGCGCCGGCGCGCGCAGGGGCATGACCGATGGAACGTCCGACCATGGATCCTGAGGACCGCGCCCCCGACGACCGCCCTGCAGGGGATGGTTCGGGAGGAAGCGCCACGCCGAACTGGGGCCTCGGCATGGATCTCGGCATCCGGCTGGGCGTATCGGTGGCGATCGGCCTGGGAGGCGGGCTGATCCTCGACAACTGGCTGCACACGCTGCCGCTCTTCACCCTGGTGGGGATGGTGCTGGGCATCGGTGCCGCGATGGCCACCATCTGGAGCGTGGCGCGGGACGCGATGCGGAAATGAGACGAATGCAGAGGGCTGAACGCTGATTCACGTCGCGATCGAGGCGGAGAGGCTGTTCCAGATCGGTCCGCTGACGGTCACGAACAGCATGGTGGGCGCGCTGCTGGCGACGCTCGTGCTGCTCGTCGGCGCGTGGTGGTTCTCGCGCCGCGCCACGCTCATCCCAAGCCGCCTCCAGAGCGCGCTCGAGCTGCCGGTCGAGCTGCTGGGCGGCATCCTGGCCAGCTCCTCGAGCAGGTGGCGCGGCTACGCGTCGCTCGTCCTCGGCTTCTTCCTCATGATCCTCGTCGCCAACTGGATCGGGCTGCTGCCTGGCGTCGGCACGATCGGGATCAACGAGACGATCGACGGTGCGGAGACCTTCGTGCCGCTCGTCCGCCCCGCCTCGGCGGACCTCAACTTCACGCTCGGACTGGCGATCATCGCGTTCGTGATGTTCATCTACTGGGGCATTCGGGCCAACGGGGCCAAGGGGTACCTGCTCGAGCTCATCGGCGAGCCGCGCTACATGGCGCCGCTCATGTTTCCGATCAACCTCATCAGCGAGCTCAGCCGCCTCATCAGCCTGTCGATGCGACTCTTCGGCAACGTGTTCGCCGGCGAGGTCCTGCTCGCCACGATGATCGCGCTCGTGCCCATCCTCGTGCCGGCCATCTTCCTCGGCCTGGAGCTGCTCTTCGGCTTCGTCCAGGCGCTCGTCTTCGCCCTGCTGGCGATGACGTATATCAGCACCGCCATCGCCGAGCACCACACGGCCGGCCATGGCGACGAGCACGGTGACACCGACGCGGCCGCGGGCCACGTCACGCCCGGAGCGGCCGACGCCGCCCACGCCTAGGGATCAACTGATCGCCGGCGGAGGAACCGCCGGCGACCCACAGGAGGAATGAGACAAGTGGATTCCAATCTCGCCGCCGGCCTGGCGATGGGCCTCGGGGCCATCGGCCCCGGCATCGGTCTCGGCATCGCCGTGAGCAAGGCGATGGAGGCGCTCGGTCGCAATCCCGAGGCATCGGGCGCGATCTTCGTCCCCTACATCCTCGGCATCGCGCTGGCTGAGGCCATCGGCATCTACGCCCTGGTCGTCAGCCTGCTCCTCATCTTCGTGAAGTAGGCCAGGCCGCCACCAGAGGAGGCCGCCCATGGGCGAGTTCCTGCACGCGTTCAGCGTTGACGGCTGGAAGCTCGGCTTCCAGATCATCAACTTCCTGATCCTGCTCTACCTGCTCAACCGGTTCCTGTTCAAGCCGGTCTTCGCCCGCCTCGACGAGCGGCAGACGACGATCCGGGAGGGGCTGGAGAATGCTGCCGCGGCGGCGCGCGACCGCGAGCTGGCCCGCGCGGAGCGCGAGGCGGCCGTGGCCGAGGCGCGCAAGGAGGCCGCGGAGATGATCGCGCGCGCCACGAAGATCGCCGAGGACTCGCGCCACGAGATCGTCGCCGAGGCCCGGGCGGAGGCGGAGAAGGTCTCGAAGCGCGCGCGGGAGGAGATCGTGGCGGAGAAGGAGAAGGCGCTCGGCGAGCTGCGCACGCACGTCGCCGACCTCGCCCTCGCCGCCGCCGGCAAGCTCGTGCGGCAGGAGATGGACGGCGCCACGCAGCGCCGCCTCGTCGAGGACTTTCTGCGCGAGGCCACGCCCGACACCAAGGCGAAGAACTGACCGATGGCCCGACGGACGACCGCTGCGCGTCGCTACGCGGAGGCAGCCTTCGAGCTCGGCCGCGACGACGGCTCGCTCGAGGCGTGGGAGCGCGACCTCGCCGCTCTGGCGGAGGCGCTGCGCAACGACGAGCTCCGCCGCCTCATCGAGCACCCAGCGGTGGCGTTCGCGGACAAGGAGCGCGTCATGCGACGCGTCGTCGACGGCGTGGCCCCCGCGCCGCTCGGCCTCGTCCTGCTCATGATCCGGCGCGGTCGGCCGGGGGCGGTCGACGCGATGGTCCAGCGCTTCGGGGAGCTCGTGCGACGCGAGCGAGGGATCGCACTCGCCGAGGTGCGCACCGCGCTCCCGCTCGACGAGGTCGAGCGCACGGCGATCACGGCGCGGCTCGGGGAGCTGACCGGGGAGAAGATCGAGATCAACGAGAAGGTCGACGAGTCCCTCATCGGCGGCATCGCCGTGCGGATCGGCGATCGGCTCTACGACGCGAGCGTTCGCAGCCGCCTCGAGCGGCTGCGCGCTCGGCTGACCGCCGTCTGATGGCGGGGCGGCAGACAGCAGCGTAAGGAACGGTACGAACGACATGGCGATTCGATCCGACGAGATCACGTCGATCATCAAGAGCGAGATCGCGGGCTTCGACGCGAAGGCCGACGTCAGTGGCGTCGGCACGATCGTGGAGGTCGGCGACGGCATCGCGCAGATCTATGGCCTCTCCGGCGCCCTCGCCCAGGAGCTCATCGAGTTCCCGGGCGGGATCATGGGGATGGCCTTCAACCTCGAGGAGGAGACGGTCGGCGCGCTGATCCTCGGCGACTACACCGGGCTCAAGGAGGGCGACCAGGTCAAGACGACCGGCCGCATCGTCGAGATCCCGGTCGGCGACGAGCTCATCGGTCGCGTGGTGAACCCGCTCGGCGAGCCGATCGACGGCAAGGGCCCCATCAACGCGACGAAGACGCGCCCGATCGAGCGCATCGCCCCGGGCGTCATCGTCCGCCAGCCCGTCGACACGCCGGTGCAGACCGGCATCAAGGCGATCGACTCGATGATCCCCATCGGCCGCGGCCAGCGCGAGCTGATCATCGGCGACCGCCAGACCGGGAAGACGGCGATCGCGGTCGACACGATCATTAACCAGAAGGGGCAGGACCTCATCTGCATCTACGTCGCCATCGGCCAGAAGCAGTCGACGGTGGCGCAGGTGGTGGCGCAGCTCGAAGAGGCGGGCGCGATGGAGCACACGATCGTGGTGGCCTCCTCGGCCGCCGATCCGGCGCCGCTCCAGTTCCTGGCACCGTATGCCGGCGTGGCCATGGGCGAGGAGTTCCTCGACACCGGCCGCGACGCGCTCTGCGTCTACGACGACCTCAGCAAGCACGCCTGGGCCTACCGCCAGGTGTCGCTTCTCATGCGCCGCCCGCCGGGTCGCGAGGCCTACCCGGGCGACATCTTCTACGCCCACTCCCGGCTGCTCGAGCGCGCGGCGCGCATGAACGAGGAGAACGGCGGCGGCTCGCTCACCGCGCTGCCGATCATCGAGACGCAGGCGGGTGACGTGTCGGCCTACATCCCGACCAACGTGATCAGCATCACCGACGGGCAGATCTTCCTCCAGACCGACCTGTTCAACCAGGGCCAGCGGCCCGCGGTGAACGCCGGCATCAGCGTCAGCCGCGTCGGCGGCAACGCCCAGATCAAGGCGATGCGCCAGGTGGCCGGCAAGCTCCGTCTCGACCTCGCCCAGTACCGGGAGCTGGCGGCGTTCGCGCAGTTCGCGTCCGACCTCGACAAGGCGACCCGCGACCAGCTGACGCGAGGCGAGAAGCTCACCTACGTCCTGCGCCAGCCGCAGTTCGCGCCGGTCTCGGTCGAGCGCCAGGTGGCGATCCTGTGGGTGGCGACGAACGGCTACCTCGACGACGTCGACTCGGCGAAGGTCGGCGCGTTCGAGTCAGGCTTCTATCGCTTCCTCGACTCCGCCCACGAGGGACTGCTGCCGAAGATCGCCAAGGAGAAGGCGCTCTCCGACGAGCTGAGCGCGGAGCTGAAGAAGGCCGTCACCGAGTTCCGGCGCCAGGAGGGATTCGGCAAGTCGGACGACGCGGCGCGCGAGGAGAAGGCGGAGGCGAAGGCCGAGGCCCGCGCCGAGGCCGCCAGCGAGGCGGCGGACGCGCCCGCGGAGAACGAAGCTTCGAAGGACGACGCAGCAAATCCGAAGGGCGACGCGAAGACGAAGGGCGACGCCGGCGAGCAGCCGACCGATGCGGAGGTCACCGCCGAGGCCGACGAGGACGAGAAGATCGTCGAGGAGGCCGCGGGCGACGTGGCCACCACCGGCGACGCGCCGGAGGCGAAGGGCTGACCCGATGCCGAGCCTGAAGGAGATTCGCGGACGGATCGGCTCCATCCGCAACATCTCCCAGATCACGCGGGCGTTCGAGCTCCTCTCCGCGGCGCGGATGAAGCGGGCGCAGGACGCGATCCTCGCCGCGCGGCCGTACGCGGAGGAGCTGCACGACGCCCTGTCGCGCGTGACGGCCATGGTCGGCGAGGAGGTGGACCCCCTCCTTGCCCGGCGGCCGGTCAAGCGAATCGGGCTCGTGGTGATCACCACCGACCGTGGGCTCGCGGGCGCGCTCGACACCAACACCGTTCGCGCCGCGCTGCGCTACATCAGCGACCACGCGCGGGAAGGGGCGGAGGTGGAGGCGGTGACCGTGGGGCGCAAGGGGCGCGACCAGCTCCGGCGCGCCGGGGTGCCAATCGCGGCGCACTTCTCGCGCCTCGGCGATCGCCCTGCCTTCAGCGACGTCACGCCGATCGCGCGCCTCGTGACCGACGACTTCCTCGCCGAGAAGTACGACGAGATCGCCGTCGCCTACGCCGGCTTCGTCTCCACGTTGACGCAGCGCGCAGATGTGCTGTCGATCCTGCCCGTCGTCCAGCCGGAGGAGATGACCGCCGACGAGGCGGCGCGCACCGACGAGTACCTGTTCGAGCCGTCTGCCGAGGCGGTGCTCGGCAGGCTCCTGCCGCACTACGTCGCCATCGACCTCTACCGCGCCGTGCTCGAGTCGAACGCCTCAGAGCAGAGCGCGCGGATGATCGCCATGCGCAGCGCCACTGACAACGCGAACGAGCTCATCGGTGACCTGACGCTCGTCTACAACAAGTCGCGCCAGGCCACCATCACCCGCGAGATGATCGAGATCGCCTCCGGCGCGGAAGCGCTCGGCGGCTGACGAAGGAGTACGAGAGACCGATGGCCACCGGCAAGGTGATCCAGATCACGGGACCCGTGATCGATGTCGAGTTCCCGCCCGGGGAGCTGCCCAGCATCTACAACGCGCTCGAGATCAAGCGCCCCAGCACGGCTGCCACCGGCACGGGCGACGACACGCTCGTCGTGGAGGTCCAGCAGCACCTGGGCAACAACTGGGTCCGGACGGTGGCGATGTCGACGACCGACGGCCTCGCCCGCGGGCTCGACGCGAAGGACACCGGCGCCCCGATCACCGTCCCGGTCGGCGAGGCGACGCTCGGCCGCGTGTTCGACGTCCTCGGCCACCCGATCGACGGCAAGGGGAACGGTGACGTCGGAGCACATGCTGCCGATCCACCGCGATCCGCCGCCGTTCTCCGAGATGGAGACGGAGGCACAGGTCTTCGAGACCGGCATCAAGGTCATCGACCTCATCGCCCCGTTCAAGCGCGGCGGCAAGGTCGGCGTCTTCGGCGGCGCCGGCGTCGGCAAGACGGTCATCATCCAGGAGCTGATTCGCAACATCGCCGCCGAGCACGGCGGCTACTCGGTCTTCGCCGGCGTCGGCGAGCGCTCGCGCGAGGGGAACGACCTCATCGGTGAGATGACCGAGTCGGGCGTCATCGACAAGACGGTCATGGTCTTCGGCCAGATGAACGAGCCGCCGGGCGCGCGCCAGCGAGTCGGCCTCACCGGCCTCGCCATGGCCGAGTACTTCCGCGACGTCGAGGGGCGCGACATCCTCCTCTTCATCGACAACATCTTCCGCTTCACGCAGGCCGGCTCCGAGGTGTCCGCGCTCCTCGGTCGCATGCCGTCGGCGGTGGGCTACCAGCCGACCCTCGCCACCGAGATGGGCAACCTCCAGGAGCGGATCACGTCCACGAAGAAGGGCTCGATCACCTCGCTCCAGGCGGTCTTCGTCCCGGCCGACGACTACACCGACCCGGCGCCGGCGACGACGTTCGCGCACCTCGACTCGACGATCCGCCTCGAGCGCGCGATCGTGGAGATCGGCATCTACCCGGCGGTCGATCCGCTGACCTCGACCTCCACCGTCCTCGACCCGCGGGTGGTGGGCGAGGAGCACTTCGCCGTCGCGCGCGAGGTCCAGCGCACGCTGCAGCGCTACAAGGACCTGCAGGACATCATCGCCATCCTCGGCATGGACGAGCTGAGCGAGGACGACAAGGTCACCGTGCAGCGCGCGCGGCGCCTGCAGCGCTACATGAGCCAGCCGATGTTCGTGGCCGAGCAGTTCACCGGGCGCCCGGGCAAGTACGTCGAGCGCAAGGAGACGGTCCGCGGCGCGAAGGAGATCCTCGAGGGCAAGCACGACCAGCTGCCCGAGCAGGCGTTCCTCATGACCGGACCGATCGAGGACGCCCGGAAAACGCCGAGGCGATGAAGTAGGACCGATGGACGTGCAGACATGCCGCTGAAGCTCGAGATTCTCAGCCCGGAGCGGCGCGCCTACTCCGACGAGGTGGACATGGTCGTCGTGCCCGGCATCGACGGCCAGCTCGGCATCCTGCCGCATCACACCCGCCTCATCAGCGCGCTCGGCATCGGTGAGCTGAAGATCAAGAAGGGCGGCACCGAGGAGCACATGCTCATCTCGGGCGGGTTCGTGGAGGTTCGGCCGGATCGCGTCATCGTCATGGCCGACCTCGCCGAGCACTCCGACGAGATCGACGAGGCGCGCGCCGTCGACGCGCGGAAGCGTGCCGAGGCCGAGCTCGAGGGGACGCACGACCCGGTCGACATCGCCCGCGTCCGCGCCGCGCTGCAGACGGCGCTCATGCGCGAGCGGATCGCGACCCGCCGCCGCTCGCGGGGCTGAGGTCGCATCGGTCATGAGCGACGAGCGGGAGATGACCGCCGCCGAGGCGGCGAAGGAGCATCTCCGCGGCCCCGAGGGCGCGCCGGATGCCGGCCATCGGCGCATGCAGGAGCTGCGCAAGATCGGTCGCGAGTACCCGTTCATCTGCCCCGTCGACTTCAAGCCGCACCGTGGCTCGCCGCCCGGCGAGGACCCGAACCTCGACCCGACCTTCGTCGCCAACCATCGCGAGGACGACGGCCAGCACTACCTCGGCTGACCGACGCCGGTGACCGATGCAGACCTGTGACCACTGCGGCGCGCGCATGCCCCAGCTGCCGGTGCGCATCGACGTCGTCCGCGAGTCCGGCCCGATCGCGCCGGCCGGCGCCACCGCGAGCTCGGCGTTCACGAAGGCGTATCGGTTCTGCTCGTCCGACCACGCCTACGCCTGGGCGCGCGAGGGGCGGATGATGATCTGCAACCGCCAGCCGACCGCGTTCCACGACGGGATGCAGCCGCTCCTGCCGAGCCGCCACATGGGCGGCCGGATCGGGCTCTGCGACGGACACCACACCGGCACCCATGAGTGGAAGGAGGCCTTCCCCGGCTGAGGCGCGGCAAGCCGTTACACTCGGGCCACCCATGCAGAAGTTCGTCGTCACCGGCGGGACCCCGTTGCGCGGCGAGGTCCGCATCGCCGGCGCCAAGAACGCGGTGCTCAAGCTCATGGCCGCCGCGGCCCTGACCGACGAGCCGGTCACGCTCCACAACGTGCCGCGGATCAGCGACGTGACGATCCTGCGCGAGACGATGACCGACCTCGGCTTCGAGCTGCGGCGGGTGAACGGCGACACGCTGGTCATCACCGCCGGTGAGCCGGAGTGGCTGTTCGTGCCGCTCGAGGCGGCGATGAAGATGCGCGCCAGCTTCATGCTCCTCGGCCCGCTCCTGACGCGCTTCGGGCGCGTCATCATCCCGAACCCCGGCGGCGACCGCATCGGCCGGCGCCCGGTGGACCTCCACGTCTTCGCGATGGAGCAGCTCGGCGCGGAGGTCGAGTACAAGAACGGCTACTACTTCGCGGCCGCCCCCGGCGGGCTGCGTGGCGCGCGGGTGCGGTTCCCGCAGGTGACGGTGATGGGCACCGAGAACACGATGCTGGCGGCCACGCTCGCCCACGGCACGACGGTCATCGAGAACGCGGCGCAGGAGCCGGAGGTCGACGACCTCATCGCGCTCCTTACCGCCATGGGAGCCCGCATCGCGCGGACCGCGCCGGACCGGCTCGAGATCGAGGGGGTGGACCAGCTCACCGGGGCCGAGCACGACGTCATCGGGGACCGGCTCGAGGCGGAGACGTTCGCCATCGGGGCGGCGGTCACCGGCGGCGAGATCACGATGCGCGGCGTGCAGGCCGCCCACATGGGGTCGTTCCTGGGCGTCCTGGATACGATGGGGGTGCCGCACGCGTCCGAGGCCGATGGTGGCCTGACCGTCGGCTCGGCCGGCGCCTACCGCCCCGCCGACGTGGAGACCGCGCCGTACCCCGGCTTCGCGACCGACTTCCAGGCGCCGCTGGCCGTGCTCATGACGCAGGCCGACGGCGTGAGCACCATCCACGAGACGATCTACGAGGACCGGCTCGAGTACACGACCGAGCTCGTGAAGATGGGTGCGGTGATCGAGGTCCTCGACGAGCGCCACGCCCGCATCGCCGGGCCGAGCGAGCTCCACGGGCGCGAGGTCCAGATCGCCGACCTGCGCGCCGGCGCGACCCTGATCCTGGCGGCCCTCGCGGCCGGCGAGACGAGCGTCATCAGCGGCGTCGAGCACGTCGACCGCGGCTACGAGCAGATCGAGTCGAAGCTCGTGGCGCTCGGGGCGCAGATCCACCGGATCGACGCATGAGCGAGCCGATCCGGTTCACCGCGCCGATCATCGCCGCGCGCGAGGTCCGCGCCGACGGCTCGCGCGGCGGCGGCGCGCTGGTGGAGGTGCCGCTCGAGCTCATCGCGGCGCTCGGCGGGGTGAAGCAGATGCGCGTGGTCGGCACGCTGAACGGGCTCCCGTTCCGGTCGAGCACGATGCCGATGGGCGGCGGGCGCCTGTGCATCGGCGTCCACAAGGCGACCCGCGAGGCAGGCCGGCGCGGAGATCGGCGACCCGATCACGCTGGAGGTGGCGCGCGACGATGCGCCGCGCGTCCTCGAGCTGGCACCTGAGCTCGAGGCGGCGTTCGCCGCCGAGCCACGGCTCCGGGAGCGCTTCGACGAGCTGGCCTTCACCCGCCGCCGTGAGCTCGCGGACCCGATCGCCGAGGCGAAGCGGCCGGAGACGCGGGCCGCGCGGCTCGAGAAGGCGCTCAGCGCGCTGCGGGAGCTGCCTGGCAGCGCGGGCACCAGTACGTGAGCCGCGCCAGCTCGCCCTGGCGCCGGACCGTCGACGAGCGTGCCGCAGCGGCGGCACGGCCTGCCGGCGCGGCCGTAGACCCACAGCCCGCCTTCCGGGCGCGTCTGGCGCGCGCCACCGCGCACGTTGGCGCGCATGAGGCGGCGGCTCGTCTCCAGCGCGTGGCGCAGCGCGTCGTCGGTCACGTTCCCGACCGGCGCCCACGGGTCAAGGCGCTCGAGGAAGCAGACCTCGCTCTTGTAGACGTTGCCGATCCCCGCCACGGCACGCTGGTCGAGCAGCGCCTCGCCGAGGGCGACGGCGTCCCGGTCACGGAGGCGCACGAGCGCCTGATCGGCGTCGAAGTCGGCTCCCAGCAGGTCCGGGCCGAGCGCGGTGAGCGCCCGATGGCGGATGACCTCGCAGCTCCGACAGCAGCTCGACGCTCGGGGCGTTGAAGCAGACGGCGACGCTCTCCGCCGTCTCGAGGATCACGCTCGCCTGCGCCGCCGGACGGCGCCACGCCTCGCCCGGGCGGTAGCGGTGCCAGGAGCCGCGCATCCGCAGGTGCGTGCGCAGGGTGGCGCCGCCCTCGAACGCGATCAGCAGGTGCTTGCCCCGCGGCTCCACCCGCTCGACGCGCCGTCCGACGAGCCGCGACAGGTCCGGGACGCGGCGGATTCCCGGTCGCGGCTGCGCGCGTGCCGCGGTGACCACCCGGCCCACGAGCGCGGCGCGCAGTACCGTGGCGGTGCGGAAGATCGTGTCGCCCTCGGGCATGGCCCGATGCTACCCGCTCCACGACGCCGATCGGTCCGGCCCGGCCGGTCGGTATACTTCGGGCGCCCCACGACCCGTACGGACGCATCACCGCACGCATGAAGATCGGCATCGACCTCGGCACCGCCAACATCCTCGTCTACGTCAAGGGCAAGGGCGTCGTCCTCAACGAGCCCTCGGTCGTGGCGATCAGCGACGACGACAACCGGCTCGTGGCGGTCGGCGAGGAGGCGCGCGAGATGATCGGTCGCACCCCCGGCAACGTGCGTGCCATCCGGCCGATGCGTGACGGCGTCATCGCCGACTACCTCATCACCGAGGCGATGCTCAAGTACGTCCTGAACAAGGTGGCGCGGGTCCGCCTCTTCAAGCCGGACGTCATGATCAGCGTCCCGTCCGGCGTCACGAGCGTCGAGAAGCGCGCGGTGCGTGACGCGGCCCTCAAGGCCGGCGCCAGGGAGGCGTACCTCATCGAGGAGCCGCTGGCGGCGGCCATCGGCGCCAACGTGCCGATCTCCGGGCCGTCGGGGAACATGATCATCGACATCGGCGGCGGCACGAGCGAGATCGCGGTGATCGCGCTCGGCGGGATCGTGGTCGCCGACAGCGTCCGCGTCGGCGGCAACCGGTTCGACGAGGCGATCGCCAACTACATCCGTCGCAAGTACAACCTCATGATCGGCGACCGCACCGCCGAGGACGTGAAGATCCAGATCGGCTCCGCCCTGCCGCTCGACGAGCCGCTGACGATGGAGGTCAAGGGTCGCGACATGATCGCCGGCCTGCCGCGCACGATCCCGATCACCTCCACCGAGATCACCGAGGCGATCGAGCAGCCGCTCCAGCAGATCGTGACGGCGGTGCGGAACGTCCTCGAGCAGACACCACCCGAGCTGTCGAGCGACATCATCGACAAGGGCATGGTCATGTCCGGCGGCGGGTCGCTGCTCCGCAACCTCGACACCCTGCTCACCCAGGTGACCGGCATCCCGTGCCACGTGGCCGAGAACGCGCTCAACAGCGTCGCGGTCGGCACGGGCCTCGCCCTCGAGCACTTCGGCACGTTCCGCAAGAGCCTCGTGAGCTCGTCGTGACGATCGCCGCGTCGGCGGCCGACCTGCGCGCGGCACCCAGGGAGCGGACCGGGACGGGGGCCGAGCCGCGCACCGCGTTCGTCGACTTCCACATCCACACCCGCTTCAGCCGGGACTCGATCCTGGGCGAGGAGCGCTTCATCCGCACCGCCATCGAGCGCGGCCTGACCCACGTCGCGGTCACGAACCACAACAACGTCGAGGGCGCCATCGCGGTGCGCGACAAGGTCGCCGAGCTCGGCCTGACCGATGCGCTCACCGTCATCCTCGGCGAGGAGGTCAGCACGAGCGACGGCGAGGTGGTCGGCATCTTCCTGACCCGCACCATTCCGCGCGGCCTGAGCGCCGATGCGACCGCCGACGCGATCCATGCCCAGGGCGGCCTCGTCAGCATCCCGCACCCGTACGATCCATTCCGCGGCTCGCATATCCGCGAGGCGCCCCTCATCGCCCTCGCCGAGGCCGGCAAGATCGACATGGTCGAGGTCTTCAACAGCCGCGTCACGTTCCAGCGCCACAACCAGGAGGCGGCCGACTTCGCGGCGCGCTACGGGATCCCGGGGATCGCCGCGAGCGACTCCCACTCGCGGTTCGAGGTCGCGATGAGCTTCAACGTCCTCCCCGCCTTCGACGACGCGGCGAGCCTGAAGGCGCTGCTCCCCGCCAACGATTGGCACGGTTCGCGTTCCACCGTCCTCATCCACGCCACCACCCGCTGGGCGGTGTGGCGGAACATGTTCGACGGCTGGCGCGGCAAGCGGACCGCCACCGGCCCGATCCTGGGCCCGGAGCGACCCGCGAAGGTGGAGAAGGAGCCGGTGAGCCGCCCGGCGCCCGCGGAGCTCCCCGAGCCGAACGACCCGGAGGCGCAGGAGCGTGGCTGACGAGCGGCCCGAGCACGGCCACTCCATCTACGAGCCGAGCGAGTTCCTCGCCGCCAACGAGCCGATCCCCGAGGAGGAGGTCAGCCTCGCCTCGCGGTTCCTGAACTGGCGGACGATCGGCTCGATCGTCTTCGGGGTCGGCATCCTCGTCTTCCTGTTCGCCTTCGTGCTGAAGGTGAACTGGGGCCTGATGTGGTCCCACATCGTGGGCGCCAACCCGCTGCTCCTCCTGGCCGCGCTCGTGGCCTACTACGCGACCTTCCCACTCCGCGGGCTGCGCTGGTGGTATGTGCTGCGCCAGGTCGGCACCGAGGTCCCCTACCGCGCCGCCACGCAGATGCTGTTCCTGTCGTGGTTCGTGAACTGCGTCGTGCCGGCGAAGCTCGGCGACCTCTACCGCGCATTCCTGCTGCGCGGCAACTTCGGCGGCTCGACGTCGCGCACGGTCGGCACGATCTTCATCGAGCGCATCGCCGACGTCATCGTCATCGCCACCCTGGCGCTCGCCGCCGGGTTCTGGTCGTTCCGCGGCCGCAACCGGCCGGAGGTGGACACGATCTTCCTCATCGGCGCGATCGCGGCCGTCGTCCTCATCGCCTTCGTCATCGCGCTGCGCTTCGCCGGCCATCGGCTCACGCGCTTCCTGCCGGCGCGCTTCGCGAGCCTCTGGGAGCGCTTCCACGAGGGCAGCACCGGCGCGCTGACGGCGCGCAGCGTGCCGATCATCATCGGTCTGACGGTCGCCGTCTGGGTGCTTGAGGGGGTGCGCGTCTTCTTCGTCATCCGCGCCCTCGGCCTGCCGCAGGTGAGCAACCTCGGCATCAGCAGCGCCGTGTTCGTGGCGCTGGCCGCCGCGCTCGTGACGGCGATCCCGCTCACGCCCGCCGGGCGTC
Organism: uncultured Chloroflexia bacterium; assembly: GCA_963825905.1. Taxonomy (GTDB): domain Bacteria; phylum Chloroflexota; class Limnocylindria; order QHBO01; family QHBO01; genus JAICQM01. Next base: position 398,940 of record CAWGUL010000003.1, read on the forward strand.
GGCTTCGTGGAGGGCGCGATCGTGTTCGTGCTCGTCATCTACGGGGTGCCGAACGAGCCGGCGACCGCGGTGGCGCTGGCGGACCGCGCGATCAGCATCGTGACCGTCATCGTGCTCGGCGGGATCTTCTACGCCGTGAGTCCCCTGGTGCGTCGCGCCCACGGCGCGCGCGTTCGAACGGCGGAGATCACGCCGAGCGGCTGACGCGTCGGTACCTTTGGGTCATTGAGGGGCGCCGGGCCCGCTGCGACGATCCGGTTGCTCGGACGCACCACCGACCGTGCCTTGTTTGAGGCGGTGGCGTCACGGCGCACGGACAGAGTGCATGACCTTCCAGAACCCCCGCTCCTTCAACTCCTGGCTCCGCAGCCAGCTGAAGGAGAAGAAGATGAGCCAGCGGCAGCTCGCCCTGCAGTCGGGGGTCGACCACTCGACCATCTCGCGGCTCATCAAGGGCGATCGCATGCCCTCGCTGGGCACCGCCACCAAGCTCGCGCGCGGCCTCCGCGAGATCGGCGACGAGGCGGACGGGCCGGCCTACTTCGCGAGCCTGAACGCGCGGCAGCTGCTCCCCACGACGCGGGTCGAGTACGCGCTCCGCGGCGACGACGTCCTCACCGAGGCCGACGTGCGCGAGCTGATGCACGCCTACCTCACGATCCGCACGCGCCGCATGCGGTCCGGGCAGGGCGAGAACGGAAGCGCACAGAACGGCATGAGCCGGGGCGCCTAGCGCACTTGCCCGTGCGCCGAACCGCGCACGGTACGAAGGTCCCAGGACCCCCAGGTGCGTGGCGTCACCACCGTTTAGTGGTGCATCTCACACCAGACCCCCACGCAGCGCACCACGTCCCCGGCCAGGGGGCTATCCAAACGTCCTAGTACCCCCATAGGCTGCGCCGCACTCGGCCACTGGGTCGAGTGTGGAAGCATCACCAGGGGACTGTTCGATGACTCATTTTCTTTCATCCCGAGGACGGGGCGCCCGAACGGCGCTGACGTTCGTCTCAGCTGCCGCGCTGGTGCTGTGCATCTCCGTCGGCACGGTCATGGCCTGGGTGCAGCCGACTCTCGCGGCGCAGTGCGCGCCGGACGAGAACAGCTACGCGTGGACGATCAACCTCGCCCAGGAGGCTGACTACAACATCCAGTTCAGCTGGAGCTCGACCTTCAGCAACCCGTGGTCGACGGACTTCGGAAGCAAGGGGCCGCACTCGTTCACCACCAACCGTGGCGGCGCGACGCTTTACGCGCGTTGGCTCTCGGACGGCAACAGCAAGACGCAGGGGAATGCGAACGGCGAGCTGTGCGAGCAGCCGACCCCGACGCCAACTCCCACCCCCACCCCGACTCCGACTCCAACACCCGAGGAGGACCACGCCAGCCTCAACATCAAGAAGGTTGACGAGAACGGTCGTCCGCTCGCCGGCGCCATCTTCAAGGTCGACGGGATCGAAGGCCGATTCAAGACCGGCGAGGATGGGAAGGTCTGCATCACGGGTCTCCCCGCCGACACTGAGTTCCTCGTCACGGAGGTCAAGGCGCCTGACGGCTACCTGCTCGCCGATCCGAATTCCCAGATGGTGGAGGTCGACGACGACGGGGACTGCAACAGCTCGGACGCCAAGTTCGTGAACCTGCCCATCCCGACGCCGACGCCCACACCGACGCCGACGCCGAGCGAGTCGCAGAGCGCCTCCGAGACGCCGTCCACCCCGAGCTCGCCCGAGCAGTCGGTCGAGGCGGCAACCGGCACCCCGACCCCCCTGCCCGACACCGCGACCGGCGAGCCGGTTCAGGTCTCGCTGCTGGTCCTGGTCTTCGGTCTGCTCCTCGTCAGCTCATCGGTTGCCACTGTGGTCATGGTCCGCCGCCGCAACGACTGACCGACGACCCGTCCCTTCCCGGCCGAGGGCCCCGCGCAAGCGGGGCCTTCGCCATGTCCCGCCATGTGTCAGCCCGGCTTCGGGCGGGCGCCGCGCGAGGAGCGGCGGCTCAGGCGGAACGCGCGCGGTGGCAGCTCGGGCAGCGCCTCGGCGCCGCCGAACAGGAGCCGCGCACGACGCACGTTGACCGCGTCGTACCCCTCCTCCTCGCCCGGCGTCTCCAGGACGAACGCGGTCCGACGCAGGCGGGGATCGCGCAGGAGAGCGCCGAGGCCGGCGTGGCCGATGCGTCCGGCACCGAGGTGCTCGTGGCGGTCCGCGCGCGAGCCGCGGAGCGACTTCGAGTCGTTGAGATGTACCAGGCGGAGCCGGTCAAGACCGATGAGCTCGGCGAACCGGTCGACGATCCCCATCGCTCCCTCCGCGGTCGCCACGTCGTAGCCGGCTCCCCACAGGTGCGCGGTGTCCAGGCAGAATCCGAGCCGCCCTGCCTGGGCGCCCGCTCCGTCGAGGATCGCGGCGAGCTCCTCGATCGTCGTGCCCAGCGTCCCGCCCCCGCCGGCCGAGTTCTCGAGCACGAGGGTGGCCCCACCCGGCGAGTCGGCCAGCGTGGCTCTCACGCTCTGGCTGACGCGTCGCAGTGCGCTCGCCCGATCGTCGCCGACATGCGAGCCGATGTGCGTGTTCACGAGCGTCGCGCCGTAGTCGCTCGCCCGCACGAGCTCGGTCACGAGCCCGGCGCGCGACGCCGAGGAGAACGGCTCGGAGTGCGCCGCGAGGTTGATGAGGTAGCTGGCGTGGATCGCGATCGGTGAGATCCCGGCGCGCGCCGCGTAGTCGATGAACGCGCCGGCATCCGCCGGTGCGGCGGGCCGTCGCCGCCACGCGGTGGGGTTGTCGCTGAAGATCTGGAGTGCCCGCGCCCCGATCTGGCGTGCCCTGCGGCCGGCCTTCATGAGGCCGTGACCGACCCCAAGGTGGATGCCGACGGCGGGGGCGTCATCCGGCCAGCTGAGCCGCCGGCGCGGCTCCGCCCGTGCTACGGTGCGAGGCATGCGGGACGAGGCGGATCAGCGCGAGGAGGTCGTGCCGGAGCCGAAGGCCGTGCCCGATCCGCCGGACCGAGGCATCGGCATGGACGCGTTGACGATCGCCCTGGTCATGTTCTTCGTCGGCGTCATCGTCATCGTGGCGGCGCTGCTGCTCCTCCCCATGCTCGGCTCATCCTGAGCCGTCATATCGGTATCACCGGCCCACCACCGGCTCGATGACCCCGTAGTTGCCGTCGCTGCGGCGGTAGAGCACGCAGATGGTGTTCGTCTCCGCGTTGAGGAAGACGAAGAACGCGTGGCCCAGCTCCTCCATGCGACCGATCGCGTCCTCCTGGAACATCGGCTCGATGTCGAAGCGCTTCGTCTCGACGACCGCCGGACCGCTCGCTGCCGCCTCGTCGAGCCCCACCGTTCCGCGCGCCTCTCGCGCCAGTACCGCCACGGTCTCGTCGGCCTGGCGCTCGCGCACGCTGCGCGGCCGCTCGCGGAGGCGGATGACCTGTCGCTCGAGCTTATCGAGCAGCGCGTCGAGCGCCGCGATCGGCGTGGCACCGGTGGAGGTGGAGCGGACGACGGTGCCGTTCGACACGAGCGTGACCTCGGCCACGTTCGCGGCATCGGCGGCCCGGGAGGACGTGCCGATGAGCTCGAGGTCGACCTCCGCGTCCGGGTGCGCGATCCGTTCGAGGCGGCGCAGCTTGCGCTCGACCTGCGCCCGGAGCCGCTCCGTCAGGTCCAGGTTGCGTGCCTTGACGTGCGTTCTCACGGGTGCTCGCTCCGCTGCGGCTGACAGGCCCTCAGCCTAGCACTCGCCGGCCGTGCCGATGCCTCGCCGGCTCAGACCTCGCGTGCGATCGCCAGACCATAGACCTCGCTGCTTCCGGCGCGTCGCAGGACGCCGGCGCATGCCTGGAGCGTTGCTCCGGTGGTGATGATGTCGTCCACGAGCAGGGGCCGGGTGGGTGCCGTGGCCGTTGGGCGCATCGCCATCGCGGCGCCCAGGTTCCGCAACCGCTCGTTCCGGTCGAGCCGATGTTGACGAACCGTCTGGCGGCGCCGAATGAGCACGTCCGCCACAGCGAGCTCGCGCGCGCATGCGAGCGCGCGGGCGATGAGCAATGCCTGGTTGTAGCCGCGCTCTCGCTGCCGAACCGGGTGGAGGGGAACGGGGACGAGCGTCACCGGCCCGCTCACCGCGAGCACGCGGTCGAGGGCCGGGAGGGCGACATGGGCGATGATGGGCGCGAGGCGACGTGCGCCTCCGTACTTGAGCCGTTGAAGACAGCGACGCGTTACCGCCTCATGGCGCAACGCCGCGACCGCGAGCTCGAAGTCCGTCCCGAGCACGACCGATGGGTCTGCTGTGAGGTACGACGCATGGGCGTCGAACGCGGGTCGCATCGCCGCGATGCATGCCCTGCAGACGAGCGCCCCGAAGCGTCCACAACCTGCGCAGGCCGAGGGAAGAACGATGTCCAGGAACGCCGCCAGGAATGCCACCTGCGCAGCATCTCCTGCGCTCGTTATCGGCCGCTTAGCTCGGCCTTAGCGTTGAACCTCATTGCCCGCCGCTACGGCACGACGAGTCGAACCGGGTTGCCCCGGATGCTGACCTCCCAGGTCGTCGTGTCATTGCCGCCGGCAACCTCGTACTCGATCTTCCACCACCCAGCCTCGGTCTCCCCGGCCGGCGTGAGGCCCACGCTGCCGTAGGTGGAGGGCAGGGGGATGCTGATCGTCAGCACCGAGTTGTCGAACGCGCTGCTGCCGCCGTTGTTCGTCTGGATCTGCGTGCGACCGGAGGCGCTGCAGGAGTCGCTCGAGCCGGTGCACTGCGCATCGGCCGAGTACGAGAAGGTCGCGTAGTTGTAGGCATTCCCGTCGGGAGAAAGGATCCGGAGGAATGCCGGGCCTGCGACATCACCGGGGTCGAACAGCGTGATGTCCATCGTCTTTCCGGCATGCTCGGCACCGATCTGCGCCAGGTAGAACGTCTGCTTGCCGGCCTCGAGGTTCGTGTACGCAGCCATTCGACCGCCGCCATAGACGCGCGGCTTGCCGGCCGAGTTCGTGTAGATCGAGAACAGGTTCTCGGCTGCGATGCTGTTGTTGGCGGGATCGCTCGTGTTCACGTTGAGCCGATACTTGCCCGCCGCCAGACCTGACGCGATGCGATACCAGCCGTTGTGGTACGGGTCGCCCGAGCAGTCCGCCGCGCCATCGGCCGCGGTCTGCTGGATCGCGGATCCGAACGTCCCACTCTGGTCGCTCTGGAACTTGTTCGCGAACAGCCCATTCGAATCCGCGCCCGGGACGAGGACATCGTCATTGAGGCTGTAATCCGTGCCGCGGGTGTCGTAAAGGCGATACCGCGTGGTCACGGCGCCGTAGCCGTTCCCGCCGGGCGGGTTCGGGAGGCTGGTCCAGTGGTCGCCGGCCCCGTACCAGCCGCCGAAGGACGTGGAACCTGTGGCGCAGAAGGTCGCGTCGAAGAGCCACACCTCGCCGCTTGCCCCAACCTCGACGGTGTAGTTGTACCCACCGGCGTCATAGTCAGGGTTCGCAGACGAGCTGCCGCCGGACCAGTTCGCCGGCGCGTAGCGGTCCCCGTTCTGCCGAACGCCGCCCTTCGTGAACACCGCGCCCCAGAAGCCCTGGCTGCACGAGGTGCGGGGCGGAACGATGGTGCACAGGGGCCCGGATGGGCCGTTGACCGCCTGGATGGCGTCCGCGGCCGGTGCCTGCGAGAACACGTTCACATTGACGAAGTCGAGCGACCAGGTGTCCGTAATGGCGCAGTTGGTGCCCGGGTCGAGGCTCTGGACGCGCAGGCGGAACTTCGCATTCGTGAAGTCTGTCTGCGCCCACGCGCTGCCCCACAGGTCGACCGAGCTGCCCAGCGTGTAGGTCGTCAGCGAGCCGTCCACGTTCGCGGCGGTCTTCTGCTGCGTCGTCCAGGTGGCTCCGCCGTCCCTGCTCAGTTCGATGCCCATCTGGCATTTCGTGGCGGTCGACTTGGCGCTGAACTTCACCTCGATCCCGAGGATGTTGTTCCCGGCCGGCACGCTGAAGTTGAAATTCTTGAAGATATGCGTCTTGTTGGAGCCGGTGACCGTCGCGACGCCGCCGCCACTCGCGTAGGCGTTTGTCGGGTTCGTCCACTGCGTTCCCGAGGCGTCCGAACCGGTGGGAGCGATCGTTCCCGTGTTCGACGTTGCGCCGGCCGCGACCTTGCGGAAGTCGCCGACGCCGTAGTAGTTCTGCGGGCTGCCCATCGGCACGGGCAGCACGTAGTCCGCCTGCGCGATGCGCGTGATATTGATGGTGGGCATACCGATGAGGCCCAGGAAGAACGTCTTGACCGGCGCCTGAACGGTGACGTCGAGGCGTCGAGGCAGCGCCGGATCCTTGATGGGCGTGACGCTGACGCCACTGGCACCGTCGATGTACCCGTTCTTCTTCGCTTCGCCAACCGCCGTCCCGTAGGCACCCGGCACATCACCGGGGAGGTGGACCACGCCGGCCAGCGCGGCCGCATCGGCGGCGCGCTGCACGCGCAGGGCGTTCGTCCACAGCCAGCCGAGATCGACGGCCAGGGCGGAGACGGTGAGCAGGATGACGAGCATCGAGGCGAAGATCAGCAGGACCTGTCCGCGCGGCGCGGCCCCAGCTGCGCTGCGACGCCACCACCGGCGCACGGGCGCCGGGGCGCCATCGAGTGCTGTGCTCGGGACGTGGGACATCGGTGTGAGCCTCATCAGTTCGTGGGATTCATCGACATGATCGAGCGGTCGCCCATCGTGATCGTTGCCCAGCCGAACAGGGCCCGCAGAGGGGTGCGCATGTCGTATGTGTAGGCGACGCTGACGCCGATGGAGTCCGGCGTGGCACCGTTGACGCGCCCGCAGGCGCCCCACGTCTGCGGTGCGGTCGACTTGAAGTCAAGCGCCTTGCCATCGACGACCGGCCCGCCCGCAGCGGCGTAGATCCAGCGGTCCACCGGACCGCTCTCGTTGCCGTTCGCGTCGGCCTTGTAGATGCGGATCTCGCTTACGCGGCTGACTGCGATCGGTGAGCTCGTGCTGGCGAGGACGCGCTCGACTGCGGCGACGATGGTGGTGTCGACGGTCGCGGCGTTGGGGCTCTGCCCCGCGCCGCAGCCGAGCGCGCCGCCGCCATTGACGAGGGCGGACCCGACGCGAGCTCCCTCGCGCGACGCGTATTGCAGGGTGAGGTGGTGGTCAAAGGCGAAGCCGAACTCGAGCGTCCCGCAGACCATCATCAGCAGCACCGGGAGGATGAGGGCCATCTCGATCATCGACTGGCCGCGCGCTGCAGCGCGTCGAAGGTGGACGAGTGCGCCGCGCGGCGTGGTCACAGGACGGGCTCCATCCGCATGACGTTGCTCCGCGTGACCGTCACGCCGCCGCCGGGCAGCGTCACGATGGAGGGCAGCGGAGTGATCCAGCGGTGCTGGTAGCTGATGGTGACGCCGATTTGATCGACCGTCGTGTGACCGCCCGGGCAGCCGGCGAGGATTGAGCATCGGTCCGTGACGGGGTAGCCGGCGGCGCCGCTCAGCGAGTACGGCACGGTCAGCACGGTCCCGTCAGGAAGCGTGCACGACGTGCTGCCGCTGCGGACATAGACGTCGGCCTTGCCCGCACGTTCCGCGCCGTTCGCATCCGACCAGAACACCCGCACCTGGGTGATCGAGGTGGCGTGGCTGGGGCTGTTGATGGTCCGCTCGATGTTGTCGAGGATCACGCAGTCGGCTCCCTGGGCGTTTCCCGCCTCGGCGGCGAGCAGGGCGGCGTCACGACTGGCGTAGTTCACGTTGAGCTGGACGCCGAACGCGACCGCGAACTCGATCATCCCGATCACGAGGAGCATGAAGACCGGAAAGATCAACGAGAACTCGACGAGCGCCTGGCCCTTTTCGTGTCTGCGGACCATCGATGCCCAGCCGTGCGGCCAGTGCTCCACGCGCCCAATGCGTGGCGTGTCGTTCGCGGGGTCACGGGCGATCTGTCGCATGGCGGCAGAATCAGACGCGAACCCGGTTCGCCACAGTACTTTTGGACCGCTGCTCGTGCATGAGAACACGATGCGGGTCGACCTTGCGGGTGCCTTTCGCTCCGGTAGGACCCGCCCGGTACGTTGGTCGTACCGCAGTTGACTTTCTGGGTGATACCTAGGGCCGAGGTTCCAGCTCGATATGGTCGCCGACCTGCGTTCCGGAGGCGGCAACGGTCCCTACCGGGAGCTCGATGCAGTCCCGCGCTCCCCGCGCCCATGACACGACCCGCCATGGGCGCAGGTTCTCCACCGTCTTGGTCACGACGCCCGTTCGCATCGACAAACACCGCGTCAATGGGGAATCGCATGAAGAACATGTGGATCGACGGCGAGCGCTCGATCCAGAGACCCTCACCGGCCGCAAGGGTGGAGCGGCCGAGCAGGCCGACGGTGCGGTCGCGAAGCGAGCTGGCGACCAGGCCGTGAACCGCGAGCGCCGCCTGCCGGCTCGTGTTGTTGATGGATACCGATCTCATATGGACCGATCGTAGCCTCCGCGCTGGAGGGATGCGTCTCGTGTCGATCCCTGCGATTCGTCTGTAAGGTGCGCCGCAAGGTGGCCCGATTACAGTCGGCGACTCTACTGCTGCATTGGTCCACCTGCGTTGCCCACCCTCCGAAGCATCCCGGCGGCTCGGCCGCGCAAGTTCCTTGTCGCCCGAGGCTCGTCCTCTCCGCGCGGACAGTCGATCGTGGAGTTCGCGATCCTTGCGCCAGTGCTGATTCTTGTGCTGCTCCTGGCGGTGGATTTCGGCCGTCTGCTCTTCTCGTACATTCAGGTCACGAATGCCGCTCGCGAGGGTGCCGCTTATGCGATCGCGCACCCGAACAATCAGTCAGGCATCAGGGCACGGGCGCTTCAAGAAACCAACACTCAAAATCAACGGGCGAGGGTGCTCTCGCGATAACGGTCGAATGCATGCCAGCCGATTGCGCCACGGCGTATACCGCATCGACAGCGAATAGCGTCAAGGTCACCGTTGCGGAGCCCTTCACGTTCCTCACGCCCGGGTTGGCCGCACTCGTGGGCAACTTCACGATGACGGCGTCGGCAACATCGGCTTCGCTGGGCGCCGCTGGCCTCCCGGCCACCGCGGCACCGTGCGTGTCCGTACCGAACGTGGTTGGTCTCGCGCCGGCCGCTGCGGTTGCGGCGCTTGAGGCGAAAGGCTTGGTTCCAAACGGGATGGACGACCTGACCAGTGGCACGCGAAATCAGGTGCAGACGCAGGCGCCTGCGGCCGCGACCTGCGTGAACCCCGCGACCACGCCCATCACATTCCACTACCGGCCGTGATGGCCATGCGGGCAGAGTCACGCGGGCAGAGCCTGGTCGAATTCGCGCTGGTGCTGCCCGTCTTCCTGCTCTTTGTCTTTGTGCTGATCGACGGGGGGCGCTACGTCTATACCGATAGCGTCTTGTCGCAGGCCGCGCGCGAAGCTGCACGAGTCGCGGCGGTGGAGGCAAGCTGGATCGGCAAGACCACCAGCGACGACCCAGGCTGCAATCACCCCAATGGGCCGGTCTGCCGCAGTTCCGCGGCACTTGTCGCCGCGGATGCGCAGGCTGCCGCGAATCGCATGACCATCGGCCTCGGAGGGACCATCACCGGGGTCTCGATGAGCTGTGACGTGGCTGGTGCGCAGCCGACATCATCGCAAGCCTGGGACGCGAAGTCGCCGCCAGTGTCATGCACGAACACCACTCCAGGAAATGTCGCATCCGTCCGGCTGACATTCACCTACCGCTCGATTACGCCGGTGCTCACCGAGATTATCGGCCCCATAAGCCGCCAGGGCGTGGCGACGATGGTGATCAATTGAAAGGATCCATCATGGTTTCTAGACTCGCTGACCAAGAGGCCATGCGGGGCCAGATCATCATCATCTTCCCGTTTCTCTTGATCGGCCTGCTGTTCTTGACCGGGCTGGTCATCGATGGCGGGTATGGATTTGGGCAGCGACGAGCCGCGCAGAACGCCGCCGACCTTGGGGCTCTCGCCGGGGCTCGTGCCATCAGCGTCGGCGGGACGGACGCGGACGTCCGGGCTGCGATCCAAAGCACCGTCCAGAGCAACCGAGGAGCCGTGACCTTCGGCTCGACTGGTCCGTGGTATGTCGACAAGAACGGTGCTCAGATCGTCGCCGTGGGCACTACCAGCGTCCCATCGAACGCCGCGGGCGTCAGGGTGCCGACTTCGCTGACCTGGAGTCCGTTCATGGCGCGCCTCGTCGGGATGAACACTTGGAGCACGACGGCTGTGGCGACGGCGCGTGGCGTGAGTAATCAGGCGCCACCTCGAGCCGGCATCTTCCCGGTGGGGATCTCAGCCGCGACCTTCGACCAGTCTTGGCGGGCCATATGCGTCCTGTGCCCTGCCCAAACACCATCAGCCAATTGTCAGGCTCTGGCATTCACCGACGGTGGCAACAATCGCCCAGGAGCGAAATCGTGGCTCAAGTTTGGTTGTGCCGGCTACGGTCTCGGGCAGGGCTCGAACGGCGGTTGTGATAACGACGCCGGGTTCCTTCAAGACGAGATTGGCCACGACAATGGTCAAGCCACTCCTGCGGGGCAGAGCTTCGGATGCTGCACTGCAGTGGGACTCTCAGGGAGCCAGGACCTGATCGGCAGCGTTCCGGGAAACAAAGCAAGTGCCGACTGCGATTGGTATATCACGAATCACGTCCTAGTGACCGTTCCTGTATGGGACTACGCTATTGGCAATGGCCAAGGAGTGGACTACCACATTGTGGGGTTCGCCGGCTTCGAAATCACGAATTGCAAGGGCGGGAAGGACATCGAGGGGATCTGGCGATCGGGTATCTTCACGTCTCCAAATGGCCAGCCGCCGCTGCCTGCGGGCGTCTCGCCCGTATCGATCCAACTCATCAAGATAGGCCGCACCAGCTGGCCTACGTTGGATCGGCATCGGCGCGCTCGCCAGGCAATCGCAGCGTGAGCGTCGTGCCGGCGCCCAGTTTGCTGCTCAGCGCGATGTCGCCGTCCATGGCGCGGAGAAGCCCCCGCGCGGTGTAGAGCCCGATACCGCTGCCGTCGGGCGCCACCGCGCGAGCGTCCGGCGAGCGGTAGAACTGGTCGAAGGCACGCGGCCTGCGTCTCGGCGTCATACCCCGACCCAGCATCGGCGATCGCGACCGCGAGCTGTGCTCCGAGATCGGCGACACCGTCACCGAGATCGCGGACGCGGATGGCGAGTACTTGACGGCATTGTCGAGGACCGCCCATAGCGCCTGCTCGAAGCGGTCGGGGTCGCCGACGGCCAGGTAGTGCATCCCCTTCGGTTCGGAGGGTGAACGGGCGGTCGGCGCGCATGGCGTGCCACGTGCGCTCGACAATCGGCTCGACTCGAAAGACCTCGCTAGCCGGCGTCAGCACGCCGGCCTCAAGTCGCGACATGGTGAGCAGCTGCGCCACCATGCGGCTCAGGCGATCGGCTTGGTAGGCAATCGCGTCGAGGTCGGTCTGCGTGGTTGGCTCGAGCCCGGGTAGCAACGCGCAGCCTCGGTCGCCAGGGCGCGGATGCTGGTGAACGGCGACTGGAGGTCGTGGCTGACCGCGCGCAGAAAGTCGGCCTGCAGCGTCGCGAGGCGGTCGAGCTCGTCGTGCCTGATCTCGGACGCGGGTGTAGACGAGTGCATGCTCGATCGCCATGCCGGCCTGCTGACCCACGAGGCCGAGGAGCTCCTGCTCGGCTCGCGTCGGCCACGGCCGTCCTTCCCATGGCGCCATCAGAAATGCCTGGATCTCGTCCGATTGCGCGACGTCAACGGTCACGAAGCCTCCCCAGGGTCCGGTGGCGAGGCGCACGCCTGTCACTCCCGTCGGGCTGGATCTCGAGCGTCGATGCCCAGTGATGCACGGGCTCCACGGGCCAAGCTCACCAGCGTCCGCGCCGTAGATGCCCGGCGAGACCTCGCGCCGTCTGCTCGCATGATGGCGATCGACCAGGTCGGATCGCCGAGACACAGTCGGGCGGTGGCCGCCATGGCGTGGGCGACCGCGCGGCGTCGGCATGGATCGGCGCTCGGCGAGTGTGCTCCGCCAGCACACTGATCTGGCGGTTGCGTTCCTCGAGGGCGGCGATGAGCCGGCGCCGTAGCTCATCGCCTTCGTCGGCGATGCCCGGTCGCTCCGCCAGGCCCGCCCCGCTCGCCACCTCGAGGGTACCCCGCGAGTCGCGCGCGCTCAGCGGGAGCCGAGACGGTGACGATGCCAGCCCACACCAGGGTGGCGCCGGAAAGGATGGCGAGCAGGGTCCCGACGCCGAGCGCGTCCGACCTCGGCGCGCCATTCCACGATGGCGATGGCGAACGCGCCCAGGGGTGGCAAGGGCGACCGCCAGCTCAGCCAGAAGAGGCGAGCGGCGTAGCGATCCACGTCAGCGCCGGTACGAGTTCAGCCGATAGCCGATCCCGCGCTCGGTGAGGAGAAAGCGGGGCTTGTCCGGGTCTACCTCCAGCTTGCGTCGCAGCCGGCGCACGGTCACCCACACGTAGGACGGGTCGGCGCCATCGCCATCCGCCCACACCCGCTCGAGGATCGTCTCCGTCGGGACGACCCGGTCGAGCGAGCCGATCAGGAGCTGGAGGAGCCGCGTCTCGACCGGCGTGAGCGAATGCGTGCCCGTTGACGTGACAAGCTGCCGTTTCGAAAGATCGATGGCCACGTCGCCCCCTGCGATCGTGACCTCGTGCCGGCCAGCGGAGGTCCGGCGCAGGACGCGCTGGACGCGCGCCACGAGCTCATCGGGGTCGAACGGCTTCGTGATGTAGTCCTCGGCGTATGCCTCGAGAGCCCGAACCTTGGACTCCGACGCATCCACCGACGAGAGCACGATGATCGGCAGGTCGGCGATGCGCTTCACGCGCCGCGCGAGTTCGAAGCCGTCCATGCCCGGCATCATGAGGTCGATGACGAGGAGCGCCGGCCAGCCGCGCTCGAGTGCGGTCAGCGCTCCGCTCCCCGATAGCGCGGTGCGGACGTCGAAGCCCTCGCGGGTCAGGCGACGGGCGAGGGCCGACAGCAGGGTGGCATCGTCATCGACCAGCAGGACCGCGTGTCGAATGAGTGGTGTCATCGCGCCTCGTTACAGGCCTGTGCCGCCTCCCATGACGGTCACGATGGCGGGACCGAGGATGACGATGAAGATCGTCGGGAAGATGCAGCCGACCATCGGGAAGAGCATCTTGACCGGGGCCTTCGCGGCTGCCTCCTCCGCCCGCTGGCGGCGCAGGATGCGCAGCTGCTGCGACTGGATCTGGAGCACCTTCGCGATCGGCACGCCCAGCTGCTCGGCCTGCACGATGGCGCCGATGAAGTTCGCGACCGGCGGGGCGTCGGCACGCTTCACGATGTCACGGAGAGCCTCGCGCCGGGTGCGGCCCATGCGGACCTCGGCGAGCGCCTGGCGGAACTCGTCGACCAGCGGGCCGCTCATCTTCTCGACCACCTTGGCGAGGGCGGCGTCGAAGCCGAGGCCCGCCTCGACCGAGATCGTCAGCAGATCAAGCGCGTCCGGCAACTGGAGGACCATGGCCTCGGATCGGGCGCGGATGCGCCGGCCGAGCCAGAACTCGGGGGCCATGAAGCCGATGCCGATCCCGAGCAGCCCCATGAGGAAGCCGAGCGCCGCCTCCTGGAGGAGCAGCGTGCCGAGGATGAACAGGATGATGGCGAAGGCGATGGCGGAGAGGATCTTCACGCCCACCCAGTCGGCACCGCGCAGGCCGCCGGGATAGCCGGCCTTCTCGAGCTTGGCATCGGTCCGCGCGATGACGCCACCCTGGTCGCCGCGCCGGCCGAACCTGCTGAGGCGCTTGATGAGCGGCCGCATCGTCCGCTCGTAGAACGGCTGCTGCAGCTCGTATTCCTCGAGCGTCTTCGGCTGGACGACGAGCTGGGAGAGTCGAGCCTGGACGGCGTCCTGGCGCGGTCCACCTGCCACCCCGTAGGTGATGAGCAGGACCGCGACCGCGGCGACGATGGCGATGAGGATCTCGGGTTGCATGGCGATCAGACCTTGATGTCGACGATGCGGCGGATGAACAGGTAGCCGAAGCCCATGCTGATGAGGCCGATCCCGAAGAAGATGACACCCATCGGCAGCCCGAACAGCTCGGGCGGCTTCTGCAGCATGGCGCTGATGTAGCTGGGGCTGATGAGGAACAGGATCCCGGCCAGGCCGATCGGCAGCAGGGTGATGACGTAGCCGCTGTAGCGCTGCATGGCGGTCAGCGTCTGGATCTCTCCCTGGATGCGGAGCCGCTCCCGGATCGTGAAGGCAATGGAGTCGAGGATCGTGGCCAGGTTGCCGCCGACCTGCGACTGGATGTTGATGGCGGTGACCATGAGCTCGAGGTCCTCGCTGGCCACGCGGCGGGCGAGGTTGTTCAGCGCCGGCTGGAGCGCCATGCCGAGGCTCATCTCACGGACGACCCGCTCGAATTCCTCGGAGATCGGTGGCTGCGCCTCACGCGTCACCAGCTCGATGCCCTGGAGGAACGACGAGCCCGCGCGGAGCGAGTTGGCGAGGAGGACGATCGTGTCCGGCAGCTGGTCCTTGAACGATTGCAGTCGCTTCGCCTGGCGCCGGCGGAGGTAGAAGCGCGGGAAGTAGAGGCCCACGATGGCCGCGCCCACAAGGGCGACGGGGTTCTGGAGGCCCGAGAAGACGGTCCCAAACATGAATGCGGCGGCGACGAACAGGACCGGCGAGATCGCCCAGAAGAGGAGGTACTCGGCCGGACGCAGCTTCAGGTCGGCGCGCGCCAGCTCGGTCGACAGCCGGGCGTTGAAGTCCTGCCCCTCGATGACGCGCGACAGGCCGGCGACGACCGACGACTCGCGGGTGGAGTCGTCGATGGTCGTCTCCCCCTGTGCCGAGGCGTAGCGCTCGAGACGGGTCGCCACCGTGCCGGTGCCGCCGGACATGGCGACCCCGACCGCGATGATGAGGACCGCGAGCGCCGCGACGCCCGCGATGATGATCGGCATCGGTGTCTTCTCCCGCTCCTAGAACGGTGAGCCGAAGACGTTCGGCGGCAGGTGGATGCCTGACGTCTCGAACTTCTCGACGAACTTCGGCCGGATCCCGGTCGGCCGCAGCCGGCCCTGGATCTTGCCCTCGCTGACGCCCGTCTGCTCGAACACGAAGATGTCCTGCATGACGATCACGTCGCCCTCCATGCCCTGGACCTCGGTGATGTTCGTGATCTTACGGGTGCCGTCCTTCAGGCGGTTCTGGTGGACGATCAGGTCGACGGCGGAGCTGATCTGCTCGCGGATGGCGCGCAGCGGCAGGTCCATGCCGGCCATGAGGACCATCGTCTCGAGGCGGGAGAGCATGTCGCGCGGCGCGTTGGCGTGGCCGGTGCTCATGCTGCCGTCGTGGCCGGTGTTCATGGCCTGCAGCATGTCGAGCGCCTCGGCCGAGCGGCACTCGCCGACGATGATCCGGTCGGGCCGCATGCGCAGGGCGTTGCGCACCAGCTCGCGGATCGGGATGGCGCCCTTGCCCTCGATGTTCGAGGGGCGCGCCTCGAGCGTCACGACGTGCTCCTGGCGGAGCTGGAGCTCGGCGGCGTCCTCGATGGTCACGATCCGCTCGTCGTCGGGGATGAACGAGGAGAGGATGTTGAGCATCGTGGTCTTGCCGGAGCCGGTGCCGCCGGAGACGAAGATGTTGAGGCGCGCCTGGACGCAGGCCTCGAGGAACTCGAACATCTCCGGCGTCGCCGTCCCGAAGCGGACGAGGTCCTCGACGGTGAACGGCGTGGCGGAGAACTTTCGGATCGTGATGACGGGGCCGACGAGGCTCAGCGGCGGGATGATCGCGTTGACGCGGGACCCGTCGGCGAGGCGGGCGTCGACCATCGGGCTCGACTCGTCGACGCGGCGGCCGATCGGAGCGATGATCCGCTGGATGATCTTCATCACGTGCTCGTCGTTCTGGAACGTCACGTTTGTGAGCTCCAGCCGGCCCTCACGCTCGATGTAGACCTGCTGCGGCCCGTTGACCATCACCTCGGTGACGGTCTCGTCGCGCAGCAGCGGCTCGAGCGGGCCGAGGCCGAGGATCTCGTCGGTGATCTGCTCGAGCATCCGCACGCGCTCGGCGCGGGTGAGGGCGAGGCCCTCCTCGTCGGCGATCTTGCCGAACAGCTGCTCGATCTGGCGCCGCACCTCGACCTGGTTCGTGAGGTCGAGCTTCGGGTCCAGCTCGTTGATGAGCCGGTTCTGGACGCGGTACTTCGCCTCGCGGAACGACTCGCGTGCCGGCAGCGATCCGAGGAAGGCGCGGCCCGGCCCCGCCGAACGCGTTGGCGAGCTGGGCGGCGTGGTCGGCGCGATGGGCGCGGACGCGCTGGCCGCGGGCGCGCTCGCCTGCGGGGCAGACGGGGTCGGCCCGGCCGTGGCAGGGACGGACGGCACGTTCAGGCCCTCGGTGGCCCCCTCCGCGGGCCGTGCCCGCTCGATCCTCTTCAGCAATGACATGTGCGGTGGTCCTTCCCCTTAACGTCGGGCGAAGAGGCCCTTGCGGGGCTTCTCCGGGGTGGATGCGGTGTTCGGCTCGCCCACGAGGGTGCGCGCGAGCCGGGTGATGTCGCGGGAGAGCGCGGCGTCCGGATGGGAGACGATGAATGGCACGCCCCGATTCACCGCCAGGACGGCAAGGCGGCCATCGGAGACGACGGTCCCATCGATCGGTCGCCGGATGGAGGCCTCGACGTCGGAGATGCGGATCCCCTGGGACGAGTCGGATCGGTTGATGACGATGCGCAGCTTGCTGCGGTCGTACTCCAGCTGGTCCGCGACCTCGAGGAACAGGCGGACGTTCTTGATGGTCGTGATCTCGAGCGCCGACAGCACGACGATCTGGTCGGCCGCGTCCATGACGCCGAGCGAGTGATCGGTCAGGCTCGGCGGAAGGTCGACAACCACCCAGTCATGGGACTGGCGAAGCAGGTCGATGATCTTCCGCAGGTAGACCGCGGTGATGAGGTCCGCGCCTTCGGGGGACGGGGGGGCGAGAAGGACACGGATGCCTGCCGAGTGGTCAATGACCACCGAATCGAGCAGGTCCGCGTCCGGCTCGCCGCCGTTGATCGCGTCGAGGACGGAGCGATTCTTCGGGTTCAGGTTCAGCAGCACCCCGATGTCGCCGAACTGGAGGTTGGCGTCGACGAGGCAGATCCTGCCACCGGTCTCGCGCTGAAGCGCAAGCGCGAGGTTGGTGGCGATGGTCGTGCGGCCGGCGCCCCCCTTCGGGCTGAAGATCGCCACCACCTGGTGGTCCTCGACCGCCGTCTCGGGCATGGCCGCGCCGGTCACCGGCACGGGGACGACCGCCTGGAGCTGCTCCCGCCGGCCGAGCTCCCGCTCGTAGACCCGCTTGATGGTGGTGCTGAACTCGTCGGCGCTGAACGGCTTGACGAGGAACTCCCGTGCACCGGCCGCGATCGCCCGGCGGAGCTGCTCGGCCTCACCATGGACGCTCATCATGATGATCGGGCTGGCGGGGAGCCGCTGCGAGATGATCTCGGCGGCGGCGACTCCGTCCATGCCTGGCATGTTGATGTCCATGACGATGACATCGGGCCGGAGCTCGAGCGCGACGCGAATCGCATCCTCGCCCGAGCCGGCACTGCCAGCCACGTCGATCTCCTGCTCGAAGCCAAGCAGCTTCGTCAGGTGGTCGCGCGTCTCGGGGATGTCGTCGACGATGAGGACCTTGATCACGGTTCGTTCCTCGGCTGGCCGCTTCCGCGGTCGCTAGGGCTTGGCCTGCTGCGGCAGCACGATCGCGGGGATCGGCACACCGAACTTGCTCGTCAGGAGCTGGAGCGTCACCCCAGAGGTGGTGACCGCGGCCGCGCCGCTGTCCTCACCGCTCCGCACGATGGCCGTGAGGTCACTGGCGGTGGCGTTCGTGTCGTTCTGGATGAACTTGAGCAGCTCGGCATCCTGGTCCGTGCCGGCGAAGATGATGATCACCTTGTCCGGCAGTGTCTGCGGAGCGGCCGATGCCTGTGCATCGTTCCCGGTCGTGACCTGGGCGCTCCGCACGGCGCTGACATAGATGACGCGCCTGTTCTGGAGGACGGTCTTGACGGCGACGGGATTCGTCAGTCCGGGGATGGTCTCGTACCGCGGCGGCGCGTTCGGGTCGGCTGCGGAGTCGGCGGTGCGCTGCTGGGCGGGCACCTCGGCACGCAGGATGACGTCGATCGTGTCGCCTGGCTGGATCAGGAAGCTGGCGCCGGTGACGGCGTCAACCTGGAACCCGACCGCTCGCTCGCCGGCCTTCAGCGAAGCGCTGAGATCCACCGGAACCCCGCCACCCCCGGTACCGATGGTTGCCTTCGTGACCTGGCTTCCCGCGGCGACGTTGGTGAGGGCCGGCTGTCCGCCGACCTGCGACGGATCGGTCAGCGAATCGGGCGTGACCGCGTTCGGGTCGACGTCCTTGGTCTCGACCTTGTCAGGGGTCACCGGGTCACCGATGGCGATGGCGGCCTTCGCGACGAGGACCTTGGAGGTCGGCACCTGGCCGTTCGGGTTGTTGGTTCCACCCTGGCCGTTGAGGACCACGACGATGCCGACGAACGCGAGCACGGCCAGCAGCACGCCGACGAGGATGACGAGACGATTGGATCGCTTCACGAAACGTTCCCTTTGCAGCTCGGGAGAGGAAGGACAGATGAGATCGCGGTTGCTGGCAGCATTGTGCCTGCGGTCAACAGTCTAGGTCGGCGTGCATCGGCCGGACGAGTGGACTTGTGGGCTACCCGCGAGTACTAATGCGCCGCCGTATCAGCGCTGAAACGGATCGCCCTGGGCGGCGCCTGCAGGGGAACGAACGAGCCCCCGAGATTGCTCTCGGGGGCTCGTGGTGAAGGCTGATGAACAGCAGCGGGGCTTAGCTGCCCGCCAGGTTCGAGCCGACGTTCTGGAAGATGCGGCTGACGATCGGGCCCAGGAAGAGCAGGGCAACGATCACGATGATCGCGATGAGGGCGAGAAGCAGACCGTACTCGACGAGCGTCTGACCCTCCTCATCATCACTGCGGAACTTCGCAAGAAGATTGCTGATGTAGGACTGAACGATTGGAAGCATGTGTGCGAGACCTCCTTTCCTGAAGGATTTGCGAGCGGCAGCGTATCGGGGCCACCGGAGCCTGAATATGGCCCGTTGGTCCTACTCCACCCACGCAGGCCGGTACGTTGCGGTAGGGGATTGATGCTTGTCAAGGCCGATAGGTGCGGATCACGGAGGCACGGGAGGGACGGGGCGCCGGCGCTGCCCACCCGCCATCCATCGCCGAATTCGCGCGCGAGCTGGTCGGGGTGCGGCGTTTCGGCGATCCATCGCCGGCCGGTGAGCAGGAGGCTCGCGCCCGCGCGCCCGTCGCGCTCAGCCACCGCCGATTGATCGCCCGTTCTGCGCCCGGCGCGGCCGTCAAGCCCCGATCCGGCGATCCATCGCCGGAACGCTGTGAGTCGCGGCGGTCTTGGGCAGCGACCACGAAGCCACTCCGCACGCGGGCAAAGAAGAGGGAGCCGCGCCTGCTGCTGCGCGGCTCCCGCACCGGAGGAGGAGACCCGGGTCCCGGCCTCGCGAGCCGGTCCCCGTCGAGATGAACGTCGTCGCGGATACCCGTGCCGACGTGCGTCGACACTATCGGTCCGGCGCCCGACGAGGGAATGAGAAGCTGGTACTGCCGCGCCCGGTACCGCCGCGCGCGGCAGCGGAGAGGCCGCCGATGCGGTGCCGTCCCCACATCACGGGAGCCTGCCGAGGGACGTTTGCGCCTGGGCCTCGATCGCATCCGTCGTCGCCGCGGGCTTGTCGACGGCAAGGTCCGTGATCGCCACGAAGATCGTGCCCTTCAGCATGTAGATGGCGGTGGCGCTGAGCGTCTTGCCGCCGAACGACTGGCTCCCGGTGAGGAGGATCGCATCGGTACCGGGGGCGAAGTTCGGCAGCTCCGTCGTCTGGGTGCCGGGTGGCGCCTGGGACTTCAGATCATTGAGCGCGGCCGCCTCTGCCGCCTGCGCCGTCGCCACGTCCGGCGCGACGGCCACGATCGCGGAGACGATCACCGGCGTCGCCGACCCGTAGGTGCACAGCTTCGTGTTGTTGTCCGTCGTCGACTTGCCGGCACCGAGCGTGTCTCCGCCGAGCTGCGACGCTTCCGACTGGGTGAGGAGCTGGCACGGGTCGATCGCCGTTGGTGCCGCGGTCGGCAGCTCGGATGCCGAGGTTCCCGCGGTTGAGCTCTGGCTTGCGACTGACGTGGTGGGTGTCACGGTTGCCGTCGCGACCGCGCTCTGTGAGGCGGTCCCGCTGGCGCTCCCCGCGGTCGAGGAGCATGCCGCGAGCAGCACGGCTGCGCTGACGACCGCCACGAGGCGGTACGCGCTCGAGGTACCTGCCCTTGGACCGAGCCGCAGCGGGCTGCCCCTCCGTCCGCGGGCCGGCGGGGCGCCCGCGCCCCTGGAAACGCTCGATGGTTCCATGGCGACTCCCTTCCTGGAACGAGAGCGCGCCGGGCGGGAAGCGGCATGGCGATCCTAGGTCGCGCGGGATACCGATGTCCACCCCATACAAGGCGATGCGGGTCGCAGCCTTCGCCGCGACCCGCGCTCCTGCCGGAGAAGCCATCCGTTCGCCGGTGGTCAATCCTCCGGGATCTTGATCCAGCCCTGGCGCATCGCGTACACGACGGCCTGGGTGCGGTCGTTCACCGACAGCTTGCGCAGGATGGACGACATGTGGTTCTTCACCGTCTGCTCGCTGATGCTCAGCGCGTAGGCGACCTGCTTGTTCGTCATCCCCTGCGCGATGTTGTCGAGGATCTCGACCTCGCGCGGGGAGAGCGGCGCGAAGATCGGCTGTGCGTCGTTGCCGTAGACGGCGAGCTCGCGGAACTCCTTGAGGACGCGCGAGGCGACCGCCGGCTTGCTGAACACCTTGTCGTTGATGAGGTACTCGCCCGAGCGCACGCGCCGGATGATGCCGATGAGGTCGGTCGGGTCGATGTCCTTCAGCACGTACGCCGCAGCGCCGGCCTTGATGGCGTCGAAGAGCTGGTCCTCGTCGTCGTTGTTGGCGAGCACGATGACGCCGGTGTGCGGAAGCTCCCGCTTCACGCGCTGGGTCGTCTCGATGCCGTTCGGCGCCGGCAGGCCGAGGTCCATGAGGACCACGTCCGGCGTCAGGTCCTCGACCACCTCGAGCGCCTCGCGCCCGGTGCCGGCCTCGCCGACCACCTCGAGATCGGGCTCGAGCTCGAGGATGTTGCGCACGCCGCGCCGGAATAGGGTGTGACTATCGACGATGACGACTCGCGTCTTGGTTCCTTCACCGCTGCGGCGGTCACCTCCGCGCCGGCGCTCGGTCTGGGTGTCGGTCATGACTCCTCCTTGTTGGTGGACGAGCCCGGCAGGGGGACCAGGATTCGGGTCCCCTCGCCCTGCCGGGATTCGATCTGCAGAGATGAGCCCATCAGCTCGGCACGCTGGCGCATGAACTGGAGCCCGAAGTTGCGGGTCGCCCCGCTGGCCAGGCGCATGACGTCGAAGCCACGGCCGTTGTCGGCGATCGCGAGCCGATCGCCATCGAGACCGATGGAGACCTCGCTCGCGGCAGCGTGCTTGCGCACGTTCTGCAGCGCCTCCTGGATGATGCGAAGGACCGATGCCTTCGCGTCGGGGGTGAGCCGGGCATCGATGCCCGGCACGTCGACCGCAACCCGGATCCCGGTGCGGTTGCTGAATTCGGCGGCCGCGGCGGTGATGCCCTGGCCCAGACCGAGGTCGGATGGCGGTGGCCGCAGCTCGGCGATGAAGCCGCGCACCTCGTCGAGGCCCTCGCGCAGCATGTCGCGCAGGAAGGCGAGCTCCGCGCGCGCCGTCACCGGCTCGCTCTCGAGGACGCGGTCGAGGTACTCGACCTGGAAGATCGCGTTCGTGAGGACCTGCGCCGGCCCGTCGTGGACCTCCTCGGCCAGGCGCAGGCGCTCCGCCTCCTGCGCGGCGATGACGCGCAGGGTCTGGGCGGCGGGTGACGTCTCCGCCTCGGCGAGCGTCGGCTCGCCCGCGGCGGGGTCCGGGTTGTCGAGGTAGTTGGCGAGGAGCTCCACCCCGCGGGCGGCGGTGTCGAGCCGCTTCAGCCGCGCCTGGAAGACGGCGAGCTCGCGCCCGACGCGGTCGTACTCGGTGCGCAGCGAGTCGGCGGTTCCGCGGGCGGTGCTGCCACCCGATCGGTGGTCGATGCTGGCGCGGAGCGCCATCCACTCGGTCAGCTGGGCCCGGTACTCCGCCCGGAAGCGCTCGGCCTTCTCGCGCATGCGCAGCACCTCGCGGCGCACGCTCTCGGTGGCCTCGGCGTACGTGCGTTCGAACGTCTGGGCAGCGGTGGGATCGGACGGGGTGGTCGACACGGGCGGTTCAGGCAGCTCCAGCGGCGGGTGGGTACGGGGTCCGGACCAGTACCGGACGTGACGGCCATGCTGTCGGCCGCGTGTGCGCAGGGTCAACAGTACTAAGGGCGCCGAACGTACTACCCGGTGAATACGCGCGTGCTCGCGTGCCCGCTCAGCGCATCCAGACGACGGCCACCTCGTCCGCGTGGACGCGCCGCCAACCGTGGGCGTCGAGCCAGCCCGCGAAGCCCGAGGTCGGCCAGAAGACGACCGCATCCACCCTCGCCGCCGCGAGCAGCGGCCCCGGATCGTCGGCCAGGGAGATGGCCCGCGCGTACGCGCGGATCGGCGCGTCGCCGTAGATGTCGGAGCGCCCGTCGATGTAGACGCGTGCCGCCGGCAGCTCCCTGCCGAGGTAGCCGCCCCAGGCGTAGACGTTGAAGATCCGCGCCGCCGGGTCGTGGCTGCGCAGCCACGCGGCTGCCGCCTCGGGCATCGCCGCCGCGATCTCGCGCTGCTGGACGTCGGGCGTCACCCTGGCCGCCGCCACGCCGATCCCGGCGAGAATGACGACGGCGGCAAGGAGCAGGTTCACGGTCCCCAGCGCTCCGCGCGGCGGTCGGCCCATCCGCTCGGCCAGGCGTGCGACCCCGGCGAGCGGCCGCCAGGCGGCGATCCGCGGCGAGAGATGCATGGCGGCGATGGCGGTGCAGATCGGTCCGGCGAGGAGCGCGAAGCGGACTGCGGTGAGCGCCATCGCGGCGAGGCCGACCAGCCACAGCGCGTCGGCGAGCGGCATCGTGCGCCGCGCGAGCACGATGGTCGGGATGACGGCCACGAGGACGAGCACGAAGATCATCTGCCCGGGGAACGAGCTGAGGTCCGGCCGCGACCACTCGAAGATGAAGTCGCGGTGCGCAGCGATCGAGGCGGTCGCGAACGGATAGCCGAACATCGCGATACCGTTCGGGTTCAGTGCCACGGCCAGGAGCGCCGCCACGCCGGCAACCGAGAGCCACCAGATTTCGCGCCACTGCAGCGGCGCGCGCCCGGTTCCACGTGCAACCAGGCGGTCGACCGCCTCGCCCGCGACGACGCCACCGATGAGTGCCATGAGCAGCGGCCAGCCGGCATGGAGGTTGACCCACGCGACGCTGAGGAGGGGGAGCGCGACGAGCCACCGCGCGCGCCGGTCGGCGAGATAGCTCCACAGGACGAAGGCGGCAAGTGCGGTCATGAGGAGGTCGACCGTCTGGACCCGCACGCCTGCGATCGGTCCGGCCACGATGAGCCCCAGCGTCAGCCAGCCAAGCCGCGCCAGCCAGCCCACGCGTGAGCTGCGTCGCCCGATCGCCAGCCAGAGCAGCGCGAAGGCCACGACGACGAGCCCGGCGAAGAGGAGCGACAGGAGCGTCATCCCGAGCGACCCGCCGATCCGCAGCACGCCGGCCATCGCCGCGTTGGTGAGCCAGTCCTGGCTGATCCAGCGCATCCCCTCGCCGACGATGGTCCAGCTGTCGACGGTGGGGACCCGGCCGGTGTCGAGCACCGTCTCGCCGGCGCGCAGGTGCCACCACACGTCGCCGTCGAGGAGCGGAACGGAGGTGCGCGGGAGGACGACGAGGGCGAAGAACGCCACCACGGCGACCGCGCTCATCGGGAGTCGGGGCTTCACGAGCGGCAAGGGTATCGCCGCGGACCCGGCGCCTGTCGCTGGTACCTTCGGTCGCTCGCGCCGCGAGGGGCAGCCTCTAGACTCACCGGCGATGTCCCGCCTGCGCCGCCTGCCGTCGCCGACCGTGGTCCTCGTCGCCGCCGCGGGGCTCGTCCTGCTCGCCGTGGTCATCGGTCGCGGCATCAACGATCCCGACTACTTCTGGCACGTCACCGTCGGGCGCCTCATCACCACGAGCGGCATCCCATCGGTCGACCCGTTCTCGTTCACCTGGTTCGGCCAGCCGTGGACGCCGCACGAGTGGCTCGGCGAGGTGCTGATCAGCGTGGTGCAGGACGCCATCGGACCGATGGGCGTGCTCGTCGCCTTCGGCCTTCTCGGCACGGTGACGCTCGGCTTCGTCGCGCTCCTCCTCGCGCGCCGCGGTGCGCGGACGCTCGCGGTGGCGGCGCCGGTCATCCTCGGCGCGGGCATCCTCGCCAGCTACCTCACGGTGCGGCCGCAGGCGCTCTCGTGGGCGCTGCTGGCCGCGCTCGTCGCGTGGCTGGACGCGCTGCGCGCGGAGCGCTCGCGCTGGGCGCTCCTGCTGCCGCTGCTGTTCGTGGCGTGGGCGAACCTCCACGGCCTCTGGGTGGTGGGGCTCGGCGTCGTCGCCATCTACACGGTCTTCACGCTCGCGGGCCGTACGCCGATGGCCGCTGCGCGTGGCCGGATGCTCGGTGGATTCGCCCTGTCCGCCCTCGCCACCATGCTGACGCCGGCTGGCCCACCCGGCATCCTCTACCCGCTGCGTTACATCGATGCCGGCGACTGGGGTCTGGCGAACATCCAGGAGTGGCAGTCACCGAACTTCCACGACCCGGCGCACTGGGCGTTCCTGCTCCTCATCGTGGCGCTCATCGCGAACGGCGGCCGCCGCGCGCCGGGCTGGCTCGTCATCCTCAGCTGGGTCGGCGTGGTGGCCGGCCTCGTCTCGCTGCGCAACATCCCGATCGCCGCCATCCTCGCCGCGCCCGCGCTAGGGATCGGGATCGAGTCGCGCTTCGCCGCGTCGCCCCGCGAGCGGCCGGCGCGCATCGCTCGCGCCCGGCGCCTGATGGAGATGGGCGCCGCGGCGCTCGTCGTGATCGTCGCGTTCGTGGTCCTGTGGCCGGGCGCGAAGCCCGCGATCCGCGAGGACGACTATCCCGGCGGCCGCCATGAACGTCCTGACCGGCACGATGCCGAAGGCCCGTCTCCTGGCCGAGTACGGCTGGGGCGGCTACGCGATCAGCCGCCTCTTCCCGACGGGCGGCCGCGTGTTCGTCGACGGGCGGAACGACATGTACGACCAGCGAATCCTCGAGGACTACTCGCACATCCGCGGCGCCGACAGCGGCTGGCAGGCGCTCGCGACGCGCTACGGGGTGGAGGCGATGCTCTTCCCGCCGGGAGCGCCGATCACGAAGGGACCTGCCACCGACGACGGCTGGTGCGAGGCGTATCGCAACGACAGCCAGGTGCTGCTCGTTCCCTGCTCCTAGGCGCCCGGCGCGGTGGCGCTCGACGATGGGCTCGCCGCTGAGCCCAGCCGCAGCCCGGCGAACGAGGGGATCAGCGCGAACGGCGTGGCGAGCGGGCCGGGATCCTCGCCCACCTGGCGGATGAGCTCGGGGTGGATCTGGCCGAGGAAGCGGCCGGCGTCGAAGAGGTAGTCGACGCGCTCCGGGTCGATCCCCATGAGGTGCGCCGCGGTGCTGTCGACGGCCACCGGATCCGTCCCGACGATGATCACGCCCGCGCTCACCGGATCGCCCTGGATCGGTCCGTTGCCCTGCATGCCCACGATGCCGTCCACGATCGCCAGGCCCGGGCGCACCGCCGCCGCGACGTCGAGGATCGAGCCGTTGAGCCCCGCCCAGTGGAGCACGTTCTTCGGCCAGCCGTAGATGCGGCTCGGCACCATCCCGAAGCAGTTCTTCAGCGACAGGGTGACGCCGCCCCAGTGGTGGGTCTTCAGCTTCGGCATCGAGACGACGAGGTCGGCATCCAGGACCGGGGCGGGCAGCCAGAGCTCCCCCAGCGCGGTCCATTGCGAGTCGAGCGCCACGCGGCGCACGGGGGCGGTGTTGAGGTCGACGAACGGCGCGTCGACGTCGCGCAGCAGGTCGAGCAGGCCGCTGCGCTGGGCGATGAACTGGGTGTCGCGACGGTGGCCCGATCCCTCACCGACCGTCACCGATGCCGCTCCCATGCTGCGCATGGCGGCGACCGTGGCGGCCACGAGCCGCGGATCGGTGTTGATGGCGGCACCCGGGTCGAACTCCACGATGTTCGGCTTGAGCAGGATGGACCGATGCGCCACGTCGACGTTGAGCAGCCGCAGCGCGTCCCGCACCCGGCCCTCGAGGTCGATCTCGTAGCCGGTCGCCTTGAGGACGGCGACGGTGGAGCGGCCGGGCGGCGCGAACTTCGCCGGGTTCCACGGCGACGGCCGCTGCTGGACGAGCCAGCCGGCGATCCCGATCCCCGCCGCGCCGGCGGCGAGGCCGACCTGCGCGCTGCGGATGAGGAAGCGGCGGCGGGACAGCGGTCGCCGCAGCGCGCGCTCGACCGCATCGCCCGGCCCGTCGCCGGGGAGATGGCGGAGCTCGTGCCCGCGCCCGTCGCTCATGCGCCCACCCGCAGGCGCCGCCAGCCGTCACCGAGCGCGAGCGTCGCCCAGGCCAGCGCCACGCTGTCGCCGAGCAGATCGGTGTCGTCGACGAGGCGCGAGAGGTCGGCGGCGCGCTGCCGTGGCGTCTGCCCCGGCGAGGCGCAGCGCGACGACGCCCATCGCCCAGCCGAGCCCGCCCTCCTCGTCCACCCACAGCCGCTCGACCGCGGCCACGCCCCGCTCGCGCAGGTCGGCCGGGCCGTCGTGGACCGCCATCAGGCCGGCGGCCGAGGTCTGGAGGAACGGCGGCAGGTCGACGTCGAGGACGCGGCGGTTGCCGTAGTTCCAGCCGCCGCCGACGCACTCGCGGTCGGCGAGGACGGCCACGCCGTCGGCGATCTCGGCGCTCGCCGCCGGGCGGAGCAGCTTCAGCACCAGCGTGGCGCGCGCCGTCGGCTCGACCCAGCCGAAGATCTTCGGCGTCCAGCTCCAGCCGCGGGTCGCGACGTCGTGGGGGACGCGGTCGTCGGCGCCGGCCTGGACGGCGCGGTGCGCGACGAGGTAGTCGAGGGCGCGCTCCCGCGGGTCGCCGTCGAGCGCGAGCGCTGCCCACGAGGTCGCCGCATCGTTGCCGACCGAGGCAGGCCCCACCAGCCACGACCCCTCGTCGCGCTGCTTGTCGAGCAGCCAGGCGCGCGCATCGGCGTCATCGAGCGCAAGCGCGGCGAGGGCGGTCGGCTCGGGCTCGGAGGCGGCGGCCGCGGAGGGCCCGAAGCCGCCATCGGCCTGCCGGAGGTTGGTCAGGAGCGCCGCGACGTCAGACGCGCTGGCCATCGGGGATCGCGTCGGCAGCAGTGGCGACGCGAGCCGGCGACGTCACGCGGCGCTCGAGGGCGTCGATCGTGGCAAGCAGGCCCGGGATGAGGAAGGCGGCGTAGGCGGTCGAGACGCGAGGCGGGATGAGGAACATCCCGATCCCGGCGGCCAGGTAGACGTACGGCGAGCCGCGCCAGGCGAGCCAGCCGATGGAGAGGAGCGAGGCGAGGGCCACGAGGAGCCACAGCATCGGGCTGACCGCGAAGAGCGAGAAGAGGCCGGTCCCCGGCGTGGTGGAGTAGTTCGTCAGGTCGAAGAGCAGCATCGGCGCGAACAGGATGACCGATACCGCGGTCGCCACGACGGCGTCGCGCCACCGTCCCAGCCCCAGCCAGCCGGCGACGAGGAAGATGGGGACGAGCTTGACCGAGGTCGCGATGCCGAGCCAGATCGGCGCGGAGCGGCGCGTGATCGTCCACGCCAGCACGGCGACGACGAGAGGATGGGCGTTGCCGAACATCGCGGTCTCGGCCAGCGGCGCCAGCAGGAGCGCGGCGAGGATGAACGCCGCTCGGCCGCCGAGCCGCGCGATCGGCCAGACCGCGAGGAACGAGCAGGCGAGCATGAGCAGCGACCAGGCGTGGGCGACGAGGGCCATCGGCAGGTAGGTGAGCGGCAGCCAGGCGACCGCGAACCACGGCGCATAACGGAAGACCTCGTGCGCCTCCGGGTTCATCGCCGGGTAGAGGACGCCGCCGTCGCGCAGCCGCTCGGCCGCGAGGTAGTAGGCGTTCGCGTCCGCGGGGTTCCAGGCGATGAGCCACGAGGTGAGGGTGAACGCCAGCCAGCCGAGGGCAACCCCGGTGGCGACGAAGCGCGCAAGGCGCTCGTACCGAGCCACGGCGCCACGGTAGCGCATCCGCGGAGAACCTCCTCCCCATCGCTCGGGCCATGACCATCGGCGGTTCGGAACTGCCGATCCGCGTGCCACCATGCGTCCGCCATGGGTCGTGCGAGGCTGCTCCGCATCCCGGCCACCGCCATCTGCGTTGGCCTGGGGATCGTGCTTGCCTGGTGGGCCGTGACCTCCATGGGACAGCCGGACGTGGCGGCCTACGATGCCGCCGCCGCGCGCCTCCGCGCCGGGGAGCCGCTCTACGCGCGCGGGAGCATGAACGTCGCCGACGTCTATCGCTACGCCCCGTGGTTCGCCGCCCTCTGGTCGATCGTCGGCTCGCGGCTGCTCCTCCTGCTCACCTCCCTGGCCGCGGTCGCGTACGTCGCGTGGCGCGTCCGCGCCGCATGGCCGGTCAACGTGCTCCTCGTCGGGGCGCTCCTCGGCAGCGTCTCGGACGGCAACGTCCAGCCGCTCCTCGTGGCGAGCCTCGTCTGGTCGCGCGACCGCTGGACCGGCCCGGCCTGGGTGGCGATCGCGGCGAGCATCAAGGCCGTGCCTGCGGCGTTCGCGCTCGTCTACCTCGGCCGCCGCCAGTGGCGACGCTTCGCCCTGTTCGCGGTCATCGGTCTGCTCGCGGTGGCGCCGATGCTCGCCTATGACCTCGCCGCGTACCCCACCGACGCCGGCGAGCGGACGATCCTGTGGGGCACGCCGCTCTACCTGCCGGTCGTGGCGGCGGGGATCGCCGGCACGCTGCTCGTGGCGCGCACCCGCTACGCGTGGCTCGCCGCGGCCGCGCTCGCGGTCGTCGCGCTGCCGCGCTTCTGGCCGTACGACCTGTCGTGGCTGCTCGTCGCCCTCGTCCCGGCCGACGTCGCCCGGGTCGTCCCGGCCGCGCAGCCGGTGGCGGACCGCGACGGATCGTCGCCCGCGCCGATGACCTCGGTCCCATGACGGCCGGCGG
>CAWGUL010000004.1:0-118682 GCA_963825905.1 uncultured Chloroflexia bacterium
CGCCGCGCACCGGGTAGATGCCAGCGAACACGAGCGGCAGCGGCTCCTTGTAGCCGGGCAGGGGTTCCGCCGCCGGCCGCCCGGCTGAGGTCAGCGTGTCGCCGACGCGCACCTCGCGGATGCTCTTCAGGCCGGTCGCCACGTAGCCGACTTCGCCGGCGGTGAGGGTTCGGGTCGCCACCGGGCCGGGGCGGAAGTAGCCGAGCTCCAGGATGTCGCTCTCCGCGCCGGTGGCCATGAACGAGATCCGCTCGTGGTCGTGGAGCGTTCCCATGGCGACCCGCACGTACGCCACCACCCCCTTGTACGGGTCGTAGTGGCTGTCGAAGACGAGCGCGCCGAGCGGGGCGCGCTGGTCGCCGCGTGGGGCCGGCACGCGATCGACGATCGCCTCGAGGATCTCCGCGATGCCGATCCCCTCCTTTGCCGACGCCAGCAGCACCTCCTCGCGCGGGATGGCGAGCGCATCCTCGAGCTCGTCCATGACCATGGCCGGGTCCGCGCTGGGCAGGTCGACCTTGTTGATGACCGGGATGATGACGAGCTGCTGGGCGAGCGCCAGGTGGACGTTGGCCAGCGTTTGGGCCTCGATCCCCTGCGTGGCGTCGACGACGAGGATCGCTCCCTCGCACGCCTGGAGCGATCGGCTCACCTCGTACGTGAAGTCGACGTGGCCGGGCGTGTCGATGAGGTTGAGCGCGTACGTCTGCCCGTCGGCCGCGTCGTAGTGGAGCCGGACCGCGCGTGCCTTGATCGTGATCCCCTTCTCCCGCTCGAGGTCCATCGAGTCGAGGACCTGCGAGGTCATCTGGCGCGGGTCGATGGTGTGGGTCGCCTCCAGCAGCCGGTCGGCGAGGGTCGACTTCCCGTGGTCGATGTGCGCGACGATGCTGAAGTTGCGGATGCGCTCCGGGGGAATCACGAGGCGGAAGTCTACCCGCCGACGATAGGATCCGCCGCGTGGAAGGCCTCTCCGTCTGGACCGATCCGCGCTGGCGCGCCGGCTTCCACGCGTGGATCGACGAGGCGCTGACCGACGCCGGCGAGCGACGCACGGCTCCCCTCGAGGTCGTCCATCTCCGCCCGTGGTCGACCGTCATCCGCGCCCGGACCGACCGCGGCGTTCGCTTCGCGAAGGCCGGCGCCTCCAGCCAGCGCCACGAGCCGGGTCTTCTCGTGCACCTCGCCGCGCTCGACCCCGGCCTCCTGCCGGAGGTGGTGGCGGTGCGCCCCGACGCCGGCTGGTCGATCACCGCCGATGGCGGCCCGCGGGCGCGCGACCTCCCCGACCGGGAGGCCGTGCTCGACGCGATGGCGGCGGTGCTGCCGCGCTACGCGGAGCTGCAGATGGCTGCCGCCCGCTCAGTTCCGGCGATGCTCGCGGCCGGCACGCCCGACCGGCGGGCGGACGCCGTCGCCGCGGCCGTGCGCGACGCGCTCGCCGACCGGTCGATCGTGGAGGGCACGTTCGCCGAGGCGCTCGCGCCCGCCGAGACCGACGAGCTCGTCGAACGCCTGCCGGAGCTCCACGCGGCGCTCGCCGCGCTCGAGGCCGGCACCATCCCCACCTCCATCCAGCATGACGACCTCCACGACGCGAACATCTTCGTGGGGCACGGCGGCCGGATCCTCGACTGGGGCGACGCGGTGATCGGCCACCCGTTCGCATCGCTGCTCGGGATCGAGATCGCGCTCGAGAACCGATTCGAGATGCTGCCCGCCGCGCCGGAAGCCGAGCGGCTGCGACGGGCGTACCTGGAGCCGTGGGGGCGCCACGGATCGGTCGCCGAGCTCGAGCCGGTCATGCGCCGAGCGATCGAGCTCAACGCCACGTCGCGGCTCCTCGGCTGGGCGCGGATCATGGCGGTCGTCCCGCTCGCGGAGATCGACGACTGGCGCCACGCCGCGGCCGTCTGGGCGCGCGAGCTGCTCGGCGTCCTGCGCCGGGGAGGGGGCTAGGCGCCCGGGGAAGGGGAGGGTGGGGGCGACGTCGGCGCCGGGGCGGCAGGTTGCGGCCCGACGCGGGTGATGCCGGTGACCGTCTTGTAGGCGCTGAAGAAGTGGTCCTCGTGGATCAGCGCGCCGCTCGCATCGTGCACCCAGCGGGTGACGCTGACGTCGAAGCCGTTGTGCGGGTACTCGGCCCGCACCGACGTCCCGGGCCGGAGGCTCGTGTCGAGCACCCGGATGTCGCTCGCGGTGCGCGGGTTCGTGACGTACGGCTGGCTGAAGGACACCGTGCGGCCGGTCGGGGTGCCCCACACGTCGAAGCGCACGAAGCCGTAGCCGGTGTACGAGCGAATGAGGAGCGGGTCGGGCGTGTCGTTCTGGAACGTCATGTCGATCGCGTAGGTATCGGTCCGGAAGACCGTCGCGTCGAGGCCCATCGGATAGCGGTTGATGTAGTAGTAGTGGTTCGTGCGCTCGCCCATGTTCAGCCCGGCACGCAGGGCCGCGTTGAACATCGTCGTCGAGGTCGAGCAGATGCCACCGGCCAGGGCGCCGTTCTTCACGCTGCGCCCACCGATGATGGCGCCGCCGTCCCCGTAGCCGCGCGCCTTCGACACCTCGCCGATGCTGTTCCAGAACGAGAACCACTCGCCGGGCGCGAGGGTGCGGCCGTCGATGTCGTTCGCGGGAATCGTGATGTTCGCGCCCCAGAAGTTGCCCTCGCCGGGCACGAAGTAGGTCGTCCAGGTGCCGATGCGCCGCATCCGCGGCAGGGCGGCCTGGGCGGCGGCGGTGGTCAAGTCGGGCTGGGTGACGGTGGTCGCGAGCAGCGCCGCCGGGACCGATGCGCCGCTCGCGCGGCGCTGCAGCGCGAGGCGCACCGCGTTGCCCGACGCGCGAGCGTCGAGGGAGCGTCCGGTGACCGCCGCGATCACCGCGGTCGGGCCGCCGCCGCCGAAGGCGAACCTCGCACCTCGCGGCGCACGCACGACCGTCTTCGCAACGCTCGTCAGCAGCGCCTGGACAGCCTCGTCGTTCACCGTCGCGGTATACGTCCCGTCGCGAAGGCCGAAGGAGATCACCGCCGCCAGCTGCGCGGCAGTGAGGCTCAGCGGCTGCTCCCCGGCATCGAGCGTGAGGGACAGCGGCGTCCCGGCCATCGCGGTCGCCATCGCGACCGCGGCCCGCGCCTGCTCGGTGGTCACGGCCGGGGCACGGGGCACTGTGGCGAGCGAGATGGTGGCGTCACCGGGCTGAGGGCTGGAGGCGCGCTGGGTGAGCGCGTCGCGGACGAGGCGCGGATCGAGGATCGTGCCGGGGACGGCGGGGGTGACCTGGAACGCGCCGTCCACGAGCGTCGCCCTCGCGTCGACCGGCGCAGTGCTGAAGCGGAGCGCGGTCGCGACCGCGACGCGGCCCAGCTCGGTGGCATCCGCGGCATGGACGAGGACCGGCAGGCTGGTGGCCGCGACCAGGGAGCGCAGCCGCGCGCCGGTCGACACGAGGGGGTTGCCCTCGCGGCCGAAGGCGATCGCCGCGTCGGCCATCGCGTCGGTCTGGTAGCCACGCCCGATGGTGCCGAACGGGACCGCCACTGGCTTGCCCTCGACGAGGAGGGTGGCCGTGCCCGAGGCGAGCGACGGGAGGGTCGCATCGAGGCGCGCGATGGCGGCCGCGCGGTCGAGCCCGCCGAGCTCCACGCCGCCGATCGAGACGCCGGCAAGGACGCGGCCGCTGCTCGTGGCGGCGACGACGACCGAGGCGCTCACGAGCACCAGCAGACCGATGCCCAGCGTGGCGAGGAAGCCGAGCAGCGCGCCGCGCGGACCGCGCGGTCCACGCAGGATCGCGGCGCGTGGGGATCTGAGGGTGGTGGTCGTCATGGCACTCGGTGTGGCGTCCGCGTCTCGGACCGGATGGGCGGCGAGGTGGGCAGAGCTCCCTCCCTAGTCGAAGACGCCGAGCGGCGACGCACCGTTGCATCACGCCCCGGTCCGCCGGCGCGCGTGGCCGGAGTATGGCAAAACGCGCCGCCGCGTGTCGAGATGACCTCGGTGGTCTCGGCGAGCGGCCGATGGTATACTCCCGCCCCGTCGCGCCCTCCCGAACGAGTGCGCATGCCCGTAGCCTCGCCGCGAGGCACGCCGATCCCGTTTCCAAGGAGTCCGAGTGGCACGAACATCCCGTACCTGGAAGGGCGCCCGCACGCCGCAGGCCCTGAAGCGCGTCCGCCAGGAGCTCCGCCGTCGCGCCGTCAACCGCCGCGCGCGCAGCGAGGCGAAGACGCTGGTCCAGCGCGCCACAAGCATCGCCCTGGGTCGCGCCGAGGGTGACGGCCCGGTCGCCGTGACCGACGCGTTGAGCGCGCTCGACAAGGCCGCCAGCAAGGGCATCATCCATCCGAACAACGCCGCCCGCCGCAAGGCGCGGCTCATGACGAAGGTCAACGCGGCGCACCTGCTCGATGGCGTCGCCACCGAAGCGGCCGCAGCCCCGAAGCGCAAGACGACCGCGAGCAAGACCGCGCAGCGCAAGAAGGTGCAGGCCGCGAAGGCGTCGAAGGCCGCCGCGGCAAAGGCGACCGACCGGCCGCGGACCGCCGCGGGCAAGGCGAAGGTCGCGGTCACCCGTGCCCAGCGCGAGTCCGCCGCCGCGCGACGCCGCAAGCAGAGCGACACCGGCGAGCCCAAGGAGGGCTGAGGGGCAGTGGCCCTCCATCACGGACGGGTCGCATCGGTCAACACGTCGCCCGGTGGTGTCCCGAAGCTGCCGGTCGATGAGGCGTGGGTCGGTGCGCTCGGCCTGAGCGGGGACGGGCACAACGAGCCGGTGCCGTCCCACGGGGGGCCGGACAAGGCGGTGAGCCTCTACGCGGTCGAATCCATTGCCCGCGTCGCCGCGGACGGCCATACCGCCTTTCCCGGCGCCTTCGGCGAGAACCTCACCCTCGAGGGCGTCGAGATGGGCACGCTGGCACCGGGCGACCGGCTGCGGATCGGCAATCGGGCGGTCATCGAGATCGTGGAGCACGCGCAGCCGTGCCAGACGATCGCCCACTGGTTCGTCGACCGGCGCATCGCGCGCATCAGCGGCAAGGCCCATCCCGAGGATGTGCGCTGGTACGCGCGTGTCATCGTCGAAGGGACCGTGCGCCCCGGCGACGCCGTCCGCAGCGAGGACTAAGGCCGGCGGCGCAGCCGCCAGACATGCTCCAGCGGCCAGCGACGCGCCCAGGCTCGCGCCCCGGCCGATCGGTACGTGCTCGTCGCATCCGCGGCGGGACGAAGCTCCACCAGGTCCTCGATCACGAGCCCGACGCGGACGAAGAGCCTGACCCAGTCGCCGTAGGTGAGCTGGAACTCGACATGCGCGGAGTCCCCGACGTCGACGCGGCGCATGCCGAAATACCGATTCTCCAGGCGTGCGACCGGCTCCTCGCTCGTCGCGGGCCAGCACGCCTCCGCCAGCGGCGTGTACATGGAGAAGGCCAGCAGGCCGCCCGGGCGGAGGACACGAGCCGCCTCGGGGATGGCACGCTGCGGGTCGGTGAAGCCGATGGCGCCGTGGTCGCAGAAGACGATGTCGTAGCTCGCCGCCGGCAGCGGGATCGCCTCCGCGCTGGCGTGGAGCAGGCTGACATCGACCGCCGCCGCTTCCACGGCGCGGCGCGCGTGCTCCAGCTGCCGCTCCGACAGGTCGAGGCCGGTGGCTCGGGCGCCCCGGCGCGCCAGCGCGATCGACCACTGCGCCGCCCCGCAGCCGAGCTCCAGCGTGTCGCGCCCTGCCACGTCACCCAGGATGCCGAGCTCCGCCTCCGGAATCTGCCAGACGCCCCACGCGGCGCCGTGGATCGCCAGCTGTGGCCCCTGCTCGGCCTGGTAGCGGTCGGCGAGCTCGTTCCAGAAGGCCCGGTTACGGGCGGTGTGCCGCGACAGCTTCACCGGCCGGCGTTCGTGTGCCGGCCGGGTGACCAGAAGACGAGCACCTCGAGGTCCTCGTCGATGTCGACGAAGCGATGCTCGACGCCGGCGGCCACGTAGGCGATCGTGCCGGGGGCCACCGGTTGGCGGGCGTCGCCGACGACGAGCGTCGCCCTCCCGGCGACGACGTGATACACCTCGTCCTCCGTGTGCGGGGTCTGGTCGTCGATCGAGCCCACGGGCCAGCGGGCCACGGTGATGCTCAGCGACCCATTCGGAGCGCGGAGGACCTCGGCGAAGTCGTGGACGCCCGGCGCCAGCCGCGCCAGTGCGCCGGCCACGTCGACGAAGCCATCAGGCATCGGCGCGGCGATTCGCGACGAACGCGCGGCGGCCGGCGTAGACCGCCGACGCGTCGAGCTCCTCCTCGATCCGCAGCAGCCGGTTGTACTTCGCGATCCGCTCCGAACGGCTGATGGACCCGGTCTTGATCTGGCCCGTGTTCAGTGCCACGACGAGGTCGGCGATCGTCGTGTCCTCCGTCTCGCCGGAGCGATGGCTGATCACCGCCGTCCAGCCCGCGCGGTGCGCCATCTCGACCGCCTCGATCGTCTCGGTCAGGGTGCCGATCTGGTTGAGCTTGACGAGGATGCTGTTCGCGCTCCGTTCGTCGATGGCGCGCGCGAGGCGTGCGGTGTTCGTGACGAGCAGGTCGTCGCCGACAATCTGGACCATGCCGCCGAGACGTTCCGTCAACGCCGCCCAGCCGCTCCAGTCGTCCTCGGCGAGGCCGTCCTCGAGGCTGACGATCGGATAGCGGTCGACCCAGTCGGCCCAGAAGCCGATCAGCTCGTCGGAGGAGAGGATCCGGCCCTCGCGCGCCAGGGTGTACGTCCCGTCGCTGTAGAGCTCGGTTGTCGCCGGGTCGAGCGCGATCGCGATCTGCTCGCCGGGCGTGTAGCCGGCGCGCTCGATCGCCTCGAGCACCGCGGCGAGGGCGGCCTCGTTGCTCTCCAGGCTCGGCGCGTAGCCCCCCTCGTCGCCGACGGTCGTCGCGAAGCCACGCTCGTGGAGGAGCGCGCCGAGGGCGTGGAACGTCTCCGCCGCCCAGCGGATCCCCTCCCGGAACGTCGGCGCACCGAGCGGCGCGATCATGAACTCCTGGAAGTCGGTCGAGTCGATCGCGTGCTTGCCGCCGTTCAGGATGTTCACCAGCGGCACGGGCAGCGTCCGCGCGCCCGCGCCACCGAGGTACCGATACAGCGGCAGGTCGACCGTCTCGGCGGCGGCATAGGCCACGGCCAGGCTCACCCCGAGCAGCGCGTTGGCGCCGAGCTTCGACTTGTTGTCGGTGCCATCCAGCTCGACGAGGAGGCGGTCGATGCCGACCTGGTCGAGCGCGTCGGCTCCGATGAGCTGCGGCCGAATCGTCTCGTTGACGTTGCGGACCGCGCCGAGCACGCCCTTCCCGCCGTAGCGGCCGCCGTCGCCGTCGCGCAGCTCGACCGCCTCGTGCGCGCCGGTGGAGGCGCCGGATGGGACGAGCGCGGTGCCCATCACGCCGCCCTCGCAGAACACGTCCACCTCGACGGTGGGGTTGCCCCGCGAGTCGAGCACCTCGCGGGCCAGGAGATCCTCGATGTGACCGCTCATGCTGGCTCCTTCTCCGGCAGCGGCGCGTTCGCGTCGAGGAGCGCCTCGACGCCGGGGAGCCGCTTGCCCTCGACGAACTCGAGCGACGCTCCCCCGCCGGTCGAGACGTGGGTCATCCGGTCCGCCAGGCCGAGCTTCTCGACCGCCGCCACCGAGTCGCCGCCGCCGACAATCGTGATCGCGCCCTGCCGCGTGCGTTCGGCGAGGCAGCGCGCCATGGCGTTCGTGCCCTCGGCGAAGGCCGGCACCTCGAACACGCCCATCGGGCCGTTCCAGAAGATCGTCTTCGCCTTCGCCAGGTGCTCGGTGTAGGCCGCCACCGTCTGCGGGCCGATGTCGACCACCATCCAGTCTTTCGGCACGTCGGCGATGGCGACGACGCGCCGCTGGGCGCGATGGTGGATCTGCGGCGCGACGACGGCATCGGTCGGCAGCATGAAGCGCACGCGCTTGCGGCGCGCCTCGCCCATGATCCGCTCCGCGTTGCCCAGCTGCTCGTCCTCGACGAGGCTCTTGCCAAGCTGTGTGCCGCGCGCCGCGAGGAACGTGTTCGCCATTCCACCGCCCACGAGCACCGCCTGGCAGCGGGACAGGAGCGCCTCGAGCACCTCGAGCTTGCCGCTCACCTTGGCCCCGCCGATGACGGTATGGAACGGCTTCGGGGGCTTCGTGAGCAGCTTGCCGAGCGCATCGACCTCGCGCTCGAGCAGCAGCCCCGCCACCGCCGGCAGATGGTGGGTGATCCCCTCGGTGCTGGCGTGGGCGCGGTGCGCGCTGCCGAACGCGTCGTTGACGTAGAGGTCGGCAAACGAGGCCAGCGATGTCGCGAAGGCGGGATCGTTCTCCTCCTCCGCGGCGTGGAAGCGCAGGTTCTCGAGCATGAGCAGGTCGCCCGGGCGCAGCTTGTCGACCGCGACCTGGACGCCCGGGCCGAGCGCGTCGCCCGTCATCCGCACCGGCCGGCCGAGGAGCTGGCTCAGCCGATCCGCGACCGGCTTGAGGCGCAGCGCATCGGTCACCTTGCCCTTCGGGCGTCCGAGGTGGCTGGCGAGGATGACCGAGGCGCCACGCTCGAGCAGGTACACGATCGTCGGCAGGCTGGCGCGGATGCGGGTGTCGTCGGTGATGCGGCCGTCGTCGAGCGGGACGTTGAGGTCGGCCCGCACGAAGACGCGCTTGCCGGCGACGTCGACGTCGCGAATCGTCTTCTTGTCCATCGTCCTCGCCGTCACAGGCCCTTGCCGACCATGAAGGCTGCGAGGTCCGCGACCCGGCAACTGTAGCCCCACTCGTTGTCGTACCAGGCGATGACCTTCAGCAGCCGGTCGCCGGTGACCATCGTGCTCAGCCCGTCCACGATGCTCGAGCGCTCGTCGCCCTTGAAGTCCATCGACACGAGCGGTTCGTCACTCACGCCGAGCAGGCCCCGCATCGGTCCGTCGGCGGCGGCGCGCAGCGCGTCGTTCGCCGCCTCGGCCGTCACGGGCCGCTCGGTGATGGCCACGAAGTCGATGACGCTCACCGTGGGGGTCGGGACGCGGAGCGAGAAGCCGTCGAACTTGCCCTTCAGCTCGGGAATCACGAGGGCCAGCGCCTTTGCCGCACCGGTCGAGGTGGGGATGATGTTCTGGCCGGCGCTCCGCGCGCGCCGCAGGTCCTTGTGGAACACGTCGAGCACGTTCTGGTCGTTCGTGTAGCTGTGGACCGTGGTCATCAGGCCGCGATCGATGCCGAAGCTGTCGAAGATCACCTTGGCCGGCAGCGCCAGCCCGTTCGTCGTGCAGCTCGCGTTGCTGACGATATGGTGGGCCGCCGGGTCGTAGCGGTCCTCGTTCACGCCGAGGACGAGGGTGATGTCCTCGTTCTTGGCCGGGGCGCTGATGATGACCTTCTTGGCTCCCGCATCGCGGTGCGCCTGGGCCTTCGTCGCATCGGTGAAGATGCCGGTCGACTCGATGACGATGTCGACGCCCAGGTCGCGCCACGGCAGGGCGGCCGGGTCCTTCTCGCTGAAGGCGCGGACCTCGTGCCCGTCGATCGTGATCGTGCCCTCGCCGGAGGTCACCTCGCCCTCGAAGCGGCCGTAGGTCGAGTCGTAGCGGAACAGGTGGGCGTTCGTCTTCGTGTCGGCCAGATCGTTGACGGCCACGACCTCCAGCTCCTCCGGATGCCGCTCGAGCATTGCCTTCAGGGTCTGGCGGCCGATGCGGCCGAAGCCATTGATCCCGATGCGCGTGGTCACGGGGTCGTACTCCTCTCAGGTTGGGCGCCGGCGGCCACGTGGGCTGCCGGCGGAGCACCCCGCTGGTAGGCGGGGTCATGGAGACGTTCATGGACGATCGGCAGCGCGCCGATGAGGGAAACGTCGTCTGAATAGGCGGCGGGCTCGATCCGCACCCGACGGGCCGGGATCGCGAATGCGCGGCGGCCGATGGCGTCGCGGACGCGGGCGAAGAGCTCGGGCCGGTGCTCGGCGATGCTGCCGCCGAGCACGATGACCTCCGGATTCAGCAGGTTGACGAGGCCGGCGCAGAGGGCGCCGAGGGCCTCCCAGGCGTGGGCGAGGATCGCCTGGCAGTCGGCGTCGCCGTCGTCGGCGGCACGCCCGACCGCGGCGGCATCGGGCTCCGTTCCATCCGCCACGAGGCGCGCCAGGCCCGGCGCACGGCCGCCGGCGAGTGCCTCGCCCGCAGCGCGGGCGATGCCGGCGCCCGAAGCGATCGCCTCGACGTGGCCACGCTGCCCGTCGCCGCACAGCGGCCCGTCGAGCTCGACGGTCACGTGGCCGAGCTCGCCGGCCGTCCCATCCGCGCCGTGGAGCGGCCGACCGTCGAGGATGATCCCGCCGCCGATCCCGGTCGAGACGGTGATGTAGATCGCGTCGCGGGTGCCGCGGGCTGCCCCGTAGCGCCACTCGGTCTGGATCGCGACGTTCGTGTCCCGCTCGAGGAACGTCGGCATGTCGAGCGCGCGCTCCACCGTGTCGGCGAGCGGGACGTCATGCCAGCCCCGAAGGTTGGGCGGCGCCACCACGACGCCGCGCCAGGGATCGAGCGGGCCGGGTGACGAGATGCAGACACCGATCGGAGGTGGAAGGCCGGCGTCGCGGGCGGCGTCGCGGACGCGCCCGGCGAGCTCGCAGATCGCGGTCACCACGGCATCGACGCCCCGGTCGTCATCGGTTGGCACCGCGGCGCGATGCAGGACGGCGAGGTCGGGGCTGACGTACGCGGCGCGGATCTGGGTCCCGCCAAGGTCGATCGCCAGGACCGACTCGGCTGCCTCCACCACGCCGTGATTCTACCGTTCGGGACCGGGCCCCGCCGCCGAACGAGCCCGGGCGGGAGACAGAACGGCCGCCCGACGGCGTCGAGGCGACGCTGCCGAGCGGCCGTTCGAGGTGCGAAGGTCCTGGCTAGCCGCCGATCTTGAACATCTTGGTGCCGCACACCGGGCACTTGCCCTCGGTGGCTGGCTTGCCGTTCTTCATCGTGATCTTCTGCTCGTTGTTCATCTCGCGCTTTGCCTTGCACTTGACGCAATAGGCCGTGGTCGCCATCGGTCTGTCTGCCTCCTTAGGTCCGGTGATGCGGGTTGCACCGCCGGTTCGGTTACGAGCCCCCGCTCCGCGCGCCGATCAGTGACGACCAGCTCGCGTGGGGATCGCCACCTTCGCGGTGGTCGATCTCCCAGAGCAGGTGGATGCCGGCCAGCCCGGCCTCGATACAACGTGCCTCCGCGGCCTCCTTCTCCGCTCCCTCCAGGAAGGTGCCGTCGACGCGCTGGGCGTAGGCGGCGCAGATGGTGCCCGACCGGAGTCCGGCCAGCCCTGCCAGCACGAAGAGTGCCGAGGACTCCATCTCGAGGTTCGCAACGCCCGAGCGCCGCAGCTCCTCTGCGAGCTCAGGATAGCGAACCGGGAGCGTGCGCATGGCACGTCCCTGCGGAGCGTAGAAGCCGCTGGCGGTCGCGGTCAGCCCGACGTGGTAGCGCACGCCGAGGTCGCGACATGCGGCCTCCAGCGCCCACACGACGTCGCGGTGTGCGATCGCCGGAAAGCCGGGCATGACGTACCAGTCGGTCGTGTTCTCGAGGCGCACGGCCCCGATCGACACGATGAGGTCGCCGATCCGGATCTCCGGTTGCAGCGCGCCGGAGGAGCCGACGCGGATGAACGTGGGCCGATCGGTGATCTCCATCACCTCGGCCAGGACGATCTCGACGTTGTCCGTGCCCATGCCGGTGGACATGCAGCTGATGCGCATGCCGCGGTACGTGCCGGTGGCGGTCGTGATCTCGCGGTTGCTGCGCTGCAGCTCCACGCCGTCCCAGCGTGCCGAGACCTTCGCCACGCGCCCGGGGTCACCGACGAGCAGGAGGTACTCGGCGAGCTCGCCACGCTCCAGCGCGATGTGGTACTGGCGGTTGCCAGTGCGCGGGGCGTCTGCCGTCGAGTGGTCCGTCACACGGTCCTCATGGCTGCGAAGGTCGGCCGGCGGCCGGAACGGCGGGAGTATACGCGCCACGCTCAGCCTGAGCGTGGCGCGAACGTGCACGTCGCGGGTCAGGGAGCCTCCCGATCCGGGCCGCCGACGACGCTCAGCCGGGTCAGCGGCGGCTCGTCGAAGCCCGTCTCCGCGTCGTCTCGGGCGGTCCCGGATGCCTCGGGGCCAATCGGCGCCGTGCCCTCGCGCTTGACCAGCAGTCGAGCCGCCAGGCCGCCGCGCCAGGCCAGTGCGCCGCCCGCGCCCAGGCCGGCGAGGCCCAGGAGCATGAGGCCGGCGGGGGCGCGCGGGTTGGCGTCCGAGCTCGCGGTCGCGATCGGGCGTGGCGAAACGAACGGCACCGCGGCCGCGCCATCGGGCCGCTCGGGGACGCGGTTCCCGTCGACGTCAACGACCGCGCCGAGGTCCGGGATCGTGCCGGTGCTCTCGGCGGCAGCAGGGGGATCCACCGGCGTCCCGCCCTTGCCGCCGCGGGTGGTCGGCGCTCCGCCATCGGCCGGCAGGGAGCCGCCAACTCCGGTGGCCATGCCGGCGCCGTGCGTCGCCGCGGCCACGATCGTCACGTCGCTCGCGGCCCGCGGCCAGACGCGATACCCGCGCAGCGGCTGGCTGCCGGTCGTCACCTGCCCGAGGACGCCACGGACCTCCACCCACGCCCCGGGGGCGAGCTTCGAGGTCGGGATCCCGGTGCGTGGCGCCACGACGACGTGCAGCGGGCCGCTCCCGTCGTCGATGTCGAATGCGACGGACCCGGTGCTCGCCCGCGTCACGCGGCCGCTCAGGGCACCGCGTGCCACGACGAGACGAGCCTCGCGCGACTCGCCGGCCCGCCCAGTCGCAAGCCGCGTGGCGGCGGGCTCGCTCGCACGCCCCAGCCGCAGCGGCGGTTCGGCGACGCGGAGGCTGAGCATCCCCGACTTCGTCGATCGCGTTCCGCTGAGCTCAACGAGCTCGCCGCGGCGCAGCGCTCCGGCATCGGCGGTGAGGCGGACGAGGATGCCTGCCGAGGCGTCCTGCACCACCGCGGAGCCCGTCTCGATGAGCCCCGACGGGAGCGTGACGACGCCGCGGATGCGCAGCCTGGTCCCGGTCGCCGCCGCCCGAGCCGTGGAGATCGTCACCAGCGGCGAGGGCGCCGGCGTGGCCGAGGCGGAAGCAGTCGGGGTCGGGAGCGCGCTGGCACTCAAGGTCGGAGACGAGGTCGGCGAGGGCGACGGCGTCGCCGGTGGACCGATGCCCAAGACATCCGCGAGGTCGCGCGGCTGGACACGGTAGCCGGCGGTGCCGGTGCCGGAGCTGTCGCGCTGTCCGACGACGCCCACGACGTGGAGCGACGTCCCCGACGACCAGGTCGACGTGTCGATGCCGGTGGCGTCGCCGACGAACACCCGGACCTCGCCGCTTCCGTCATCGAGCTGGATGGCGATTCCGCCGGCGAGGGTCGTCTGGCCGCCGACGATCGTGCCGGACAGCTCGACCAGCGCGCCTTCGATCGACTCACCGATGGCGGCGGTCGAAGCCGGCTGCGGCACCGGGTCTGCGCCCGTCCCGAGGATCTCGACCCCGGCGGCGTCGGCGCGGATCGTGCGCTGCGCGTATCGGTCGTCGATCGTGCCGTGGACGACCAGCTCGGTCCCGCGCGCAAAGGAGCCGTTCGAGAGCAGGACCGCGATCCCGGCGGTCGCGTCGACGAGGTAGCCGCCTCCGTCGGCGAACGTGCTGTCGGTCAGCGCGACGCCGCGGATCGCGACCGCCGCGCCGTCGGGCATCGCGCGCGCGGCGGCGATGGTCAGCGGGGGCGGCGTTGGGCTGGGAGTCGGCGCGACCGGCGTCGGGGTTGGCGTTGGCGACGGCGACGGCGACGGGGTAGCGAGTGGGGTGGGCATCGGGCTCGGCGTCGCGCTTGGGGTCGGCGGCTGCGTCGGGGTGGCGGTTGCGCTCGCGACCGGCGTGCCGGCCGGCGACTCGGATGTGGTCGCCGAGGCGCTCGGGGTCGGCGTGGTGCTGGGTGTCGGCGATGGCGACCCGATCGGTGCCGAGGCTGCGTTCTGAGGTCCGGGGATCGCACGCAGCACGAAGTCCGCCGCGTTGTCGTCGCTGTCCTGCCCGGAGCCTGCCGCGCCGCCGGGGAGGCGCTCGAGGCTCGAGCCTGCGGCGGGAGTCGGGGCGGGGTGCGTCTCGAGCCACGCCGTGGCGGCACCCCACCCAACCGCGTCGATGGCCGTGGAAGCGCCCTGGATCCGCAGCGCCCATGCGCCGCCGGTCGACGCAACGCCGCCGCTGTAGGTCATGTCTCCGATGCCGGCATAGATCCCGACGTCGTTGACGATGAGCAGGTGCGCCCCCGCCGGGATGCTCGGGGCACCGAGCGCCCACGACGCCTTGCGCGTTACCGTCGTGCCGGTGGCGGTGACGTACACGAGCTCGAGGCCCTCCAGGGGCATCGCCACCGGCGTCGGGTTGTAGAGCTCGACGAACTCGTCCGATGCGCTCGCCCCGCCGGTCTGCAGCTCCGAGATCACGAGGTGCCCGCCCGCCTCCGCCACCACCTCGGCGGAGCTGCCGGCGGGGAACGCCGCGGCGGCGGGGAGCACGGCGGCAGCAATGACGACGAGAGCGGC
Organism: uncultured Chloroflexia bacterium; assembly: GCA_963825905.1. Taxonomy (GTDB): domain Bacteria; phylum Chloroflexota; class Limnocylindria; order QHBO01; family QHBO01; genus JAICQM01. The sequence continues at coordinate 14,650 of CAWGUL010000004.1, forward strand.
AAGGGCAACCACGATGGCGCCTTCGGCACGATGCACGCGGGATCCTCCAGCCGGAGGCGGCAGGGCCCCGCATCTTGGCGGGGCTCGATTACCGGCCGCTTAGCGACCGGTTACCGGACGCCAACCGGCGGCCCCAACGCCGGTCGCGTACAATCGGCCGCCCATGCCACCCCGCTCGCGACCGACTGCCGCATCTCGTGCCGAGGCGCGACGACGCGCCCGTCTTGCTGCCGCCGGCTACGAGTCGGAGCCCGACGGGATCGAGACGGCGCCGGCGACGCCTCCACCCCCTGCCGGCATCCTGCAGCGCATCTTCCCGATGCCGCCGCAGCTGCCCGGCTACCCCGACCCGCTGGCGGGCTTCACGTACAGCGGCCCGTTCGGCTCGGTCGTCCGGACGCTCTACCTCCTCGGCCGTCGCCCGATCGTGTGGCTCGGGTTTGGCGTGACCTGGGCGGCCTGCTATGTCGGGACCACGCTGCTCGGCAACTCGATCGTCGGCATCGTGGCCTCGCTCGGCACGTTCGGCTCGCTCGTCGCCGCCGGCTGGTTCGGCTGGCCGCGGCCATGGGCCTACGGCGCGGCCTCGGCCGCACTCGGCTACGTCATCTTCAGCCTCGTCCTTGCCGTCCTCGCGCTTAGCGGCGAGCCACTGACCAAGGACCCGATTCCCCCGTTCCAGGCCGCCGTCTCACTGTTCTTCAGCGGCCTGTTCATGACGATCATCGGCGCGCTGGCGGGCTTCTACGGCGGCTACCTTCGCCGCCGGCTCGCATCCCAGTCGGGCCGGCGTCCCTCGAGCGCCCGCCGCCGCTGACCGTCGGCGTGGCACGCCGCTTGCTCTGACGAGCCGCCGTAGACGAGCACCCGGTCGGGTCGCTCGACTGGAATCGGCGGTTGCCAAGGGAAGCTCGGGCCCGCGGTGACGTTCCACGTCGATCTCGGTCGTCGCTCGACCGCTCGTCTTTGGGAGTCGTCGACGGTCTCAGGACCCTCCGTACTGGATCGTCGGCGGCTCCTCTTTACGTGCCCGCCCCATGGCGCCGGTCAGGAGTGCGCGGCCACCGCCTCATCCGCGGCCCGGCGCGCATCGGCATAGCGCGGCGCCAGCCCCAGGACCTCGCCCGTCGACCGCATCTCCGGACCGAGCGTGGCATCGACCCCCGGGAGTCGCCACAGCGATCCGACCGGCGCCTTCACGGCAACCATCGGTCCATCCGGCGCCAGCCCCGCGGTGAGCCCCGCCTCGGCGAGCGTGCCGCCGAGCGCGCAGCGGACCGCAGCCGCCACGACATCCCGCCCGATCGCCTTCGCCACGATCGGCACCGTCCGGCTGGCCCGCGGATTGGCCTCGATCACCACGATCCGCTCGTCGGCGGCGATCATCTGCACGTTGAGCACGCCGCGCACGCCAAGGGCGGTCGCGATCCGCCCCGCCGCCGCCGCGGCCGCCTCCTGGACCGCGCGCGGCACGGTCTGGGGCGGCAGCACGGCGAGGCTGTCGCCGGAGTGGATCCCGGGCGGGTCGAGCTGCTCGAGGATGCCGGGCACCGACCACTCGCGGCCGTCGCTGATGACGTCGACGTCGAGCTCCACGCCGCCCACGAGCTCGTCGACCCGGATCGGCCAGCCGACGTCGGTCGCCAGGTACCGATCCACGTCGCCCGCCTCCCGCAGCACGGCGATCCCCCGCCCGCCGATGACCCACGACGGGCGGACGATGACCGGCAGGCCGAGCGTCACGGACGCGGCGCGCAGCCCAGGGGCATCGGACGCGAGAAGGCCGCGCGGCCCCGCGACGCCGAGCTCGTCGAGCAGGGCGGCGAATCGCTCGCGGTCCTCGGTGATCTCGATCGCGTCGGCGGTGAGACCGGCCACCGGCACGCCGGCATAGGCGAGATCGCGGGCCAGGTCGATCGCCGTCTGGCCGCCGAAGGTGAGCAGCACGATCGGGGGCTCGCCGGTCAGCGCCCGCTCGTGGTCGATGACGTCGAGCACGCTCTCGGTGTCGAGCGGCTCGAAGTAGAGCCGGCTGCAGGCGTCGTAATCGGTCGAGACCGTCTCGGGGTTGTTGTTGATGACGACCGCGTCGTAGCCGAGCTCGCGAATCGCCCAGGCGGCCCGCACCGAGCAGTAGTCGAACTCGATCCCCTGGCCGATGCGAATCGGTCCCGACCCCACCACGATCACGCTGCGGCGCTCGGACGGCGGCGGCACCTCGGGCAGCGCGTAGGAGCTGTAGAAGTACGGCGTCTCGGCCGGGAACTCGCCGGCGCAGGTGTCGACGCGCCGATAGCTCGGGAGGATCCCGGCACGCACCCGGGCACGGCGAATCGCGGCCGGCGGGACGCCGCCGAGGGCCGCGATCTCCGCGTCGCCGAAGCCGGCGCGCTTCGCGTCGAGGAGCGGCGCCCCCTCGAGCCGGCCCTCGGCCGCCACGAGCTCGGCGAGACGCTCGGTGAACCACGGCGCGATCCCGGTCGCGGCCGCGATGCCGGCGGCATCGGTCCAGGCGTGCCGCAGGAGGGCCACCATTCGCCAGAGGCGGGTGTCGGTCGGGCTGAGGAACGCGACGAGGTCATCCGGCACCGCCTCGTCCAGGCCCCATGCCGGGTCCTCCCACAGCCATCCCCGCCCGCGCGGCTCGAGCGAGCGGAGCGCCTTGAGGAGGGCGGGGCCGAACTCGCGGTCGATCGCCATCGCCTCGCCGGTCGCCTTCATCTGCACCCCGAGCGTGCGGTCGGCGCCCGGGAACTTGTCGAACGGCCAGCGCGGGAGCTTGACGACGACGTAGTCGACGGCCGGCTCGAAGGCGGCGCTGTTCCCGCCGGTCGCCGGGTTCGGCAGCTCGTGGAGCCGCTTGCCGAGGCCGATGAGGGCCGCGATCCGCGCGATCGGATAGCCGGTCGCCTTGCTCGCCAGCGCGGACGAACGGCTGACGCGCGGGTTGACCTCGATGACCCGGTAGTCGGCGAAGTCGGGCGCCACCGCCAGCTGGACGTTGCAGCCACCCTCCAGCTTCAGGGCGCGCACGATCTTCAGCGCGCAGCGGCGGAGCCGCTGGACGACCGGGTCGGGCAGGGTCTGGATCGGCGCCACCACGATGCTGTCGCCGGTATGGACGCCCATCGGGTCGAGGTTCTCCATCCCGCAGATCGCGATCGTGGTGTCGTCCGCGTCGCGCAGGACCTCGAACTCGATCTCGTACCAGCCGAGGAGCGAGCGCTCGACGAGCACCTGGCCGATGGGGCTCGTCGCCAGGCCGTGGGCGATCCGCTCCCGTGCCTGGGCCGGCGTGTGCGCAAAGCCGCCGCCGCCGCCGCCGAGCGTGAAGGCGGGCCGGATCACGACCGACGCCCCCAGCTGCTCCACGAACCGCATCCCATCCGCGACCGTCTCGACGACCGCGCTCTCCGGGACCGGCTCGCCGATGCCCATGACGAGGTCGCGGAAGCCGCCGCGATCCTCGGCCGCGCGCACCGCGTCGAGCGGCGTGCCGAGCACGCGCACGTGGTGCCGCTCGAGCACGCCAGCATCGTCGAGGGCGACCGCGAGATTCAGCCCGGTCTGGCCCCCGAGCGTCGGCAGCAGCGCATCGGGCCGATGCTCCTCGATGACACGCGTGAGGTTCGCGAGCGTCAGCGGACCGATGATCACGGTCCCGCCCACATCCGGGTCGGTCATCACGGTGGCGGGATTCGAGTTGACGAGGACCGTCTCCACACCCGCCCCGCGCAGCGCAAGGCAGGCCTGCACGCCGGCGTAGTCGAACTCGGCGGCCTGGCCGATGAGGATCGGCCCGGAGCCGATGACGAGCACGCGGCGCGGCAGCGTCATGCGATGGCCGCCCCGACCGCGATGTCGAACACCCGTGCCGCGTCGATGGGACCCGGCGCACCCTCCGGGTGGAACTGGACCGATGCCACCCGTCCGCCGGCGTGGACGAGGCCCTCGACGGTGCCGTCGTTGAGGTCGCGATGGCTGACGCGATAGCCGGCGGCGGCGAGCGCCGGGCCGTCGACGACCTCGACCTCGTGGTTGTGGGCGCCGATGTCGACGCGGCCGCTGGCGAGATCGCGGACGGCGTGGTTGCCGCCGTGATGACCGACGGCCAGGCGCCGCGTCGTCGCCCCGGCCGCGAGGGCGAGGAGCTGGTGACCCAGGCAGATCCCGAGGACCGGCGGCCCTCCCGCATGCGCGGCAGCCGCGATCGCGGCCACGACGGCGATCTGACGGCCCATCCGCGCCGGGTCGCCGGGACCCGGAGACAGCACGACGAGGTCCGGGCCGGCGGCCGCCACGTCGGCCGCGCTCGCGTCCGGCGGGAGGCCGACGACCTCCAGCCCGCGTGCGGTGAGCGCGCGCAGCAGCGAGCGCTTCACGCCGTAGTCGACGAGCACTGCCCGGCCGCGGCGCTCCCCGTCCGGGGCGACGTGGAACGGCTCGCGCGCCGCGACCCGCGAGACGTGGTCGACCGCATCCCAGGTGGGGATGGCGGCCGCCTCGGTTGTCGCCGCCAGCCCGTCGGCAAGCCCGCCGGTCGCCGGATCGGCACGCCGGATGATCGCGCGCCGCGCGCCGCCGCGCCGCAGGCCCAGTGTGATGGCGCGGGTGTCGACGCCGGTGATGGCCGGGATCCCCGACTCGATGAGCAGGTCCTCGAGTGATCGCCCGGGACCGGCCGGCGGCGTGACGAGGCGGGTGACGACGAGCGCGCGGGCGTGGACGCGGCCGGACTCGAGGTCCGCCTCCGCGAGGCGGTAGTTGCCGGCCATCGGGTGGGTGAGGACGACGATCTGGCCGGCATACGAGGGGTCGGTGAGGATCTCGCCCCAGCCGGTCGCCGAGGTGGTGAACACGAGCTCGCCCTCGGCCCGCGCATCGGCGCCGCGCAGCTCGCCGCGGTGGACCATGCCGTCCGCGGCGGCCAGGAGCGCGTTCGGGCCGCGCCGCGGGACAAACGACGACGCCGGTCGCTGTGCGGCGACAGGCGTCACGGATGCGCGGTCGATGAGGTTCGTCACGGTCGCTCCTTTCCGGCCTCACGGTGCCGGGCTTAAAGGATCTCCGGCCGCGAGTGTACCGCGGTGCATGGCCCGAACGTCGCCGCCGGCTGCGTAGAATCGGTGCCGCTGACAGCCCGTCCCCAATCTAAAGTTCATGGAGGCATCACCGTGACCACCTCGGCCCGCGTGGCCCGCCCGGCGCCCCCGGCGGTCCTCGCCGACGCGATTCCCGCCGGCGCCTCCGGCACGGCGGCGACGCTCCGCACCGCGGCGCTGGTCGTCGGGGGCGCGCTCGTCACCGCCCTCGCCGCGCAGGTCAGCTTCACGGCGCCCGGCATGGTCGTGCCCTTCACCGGCCAGACGGCCGCGGTCCTCCTCACGGGCGCCGCCCTGGGCTGGCGGCGAGGCGCGGCGAGCATGGCGCTCTACGTCGCGGCCGGCGCTCTCGGCGCGCCGATCTTCAGCAAGGGCGCCAGCGGGCTCGCCGAGGTCTTCGGCGTCACCGGCGGTTACCTCGCCGGCTTCATCCTCGCGGCGGCCGTGGTGGGTGCGCTGGCGGCTCGCGGCTGGGATCGAACGATCCCGCGCGCCGCCACGCTCATGGTGCTCGGCAACCTCCTCATCTACGCGGTCGGTGTGCCGGTGCTCGCCGCCGTCACCGGTCAGGGCATCGGCTGGGCGATCGCGAACGGCGCGCTGCCGTTCGTTCCATGGGACGCTCTGAAGATCGCGCTCGCTGCGGGCCTCCTGCCGGCCGCGTGGCTGCTGGTCGGCCGACGCCGCTGAGCGCCGGGCGGATGGATCCTCGCCACGCGGAGCTGATGGAGGACGAGGACGCGCGGGCCGGCATGGCCGCCCACGAGTTCGAGCCGGAATTCCTCCGCATCCACCTGCGCGACGAGCGGCGACGCGCGAGCCTGCTCGGCGAGGTGCGCGAGGCGATCTTCGGCGCGCAGGACGGCCTGGTGAGCACGCTCGCGGTCGTCAGCACCGTGGCCGGCGCCTCCTCGAGCCGGTTCGCGGTCCTCGTCGCCGGCATCGCGTCAGGCTTGGCAGGCATCTTCAGCATGGCCGCCGGCGAGTACCTGTCGAGCAAGAGCCAGCGCGAGATCTTCGAGGCCCAGATCGTCGACGAACGGCGCGAGGTGCACGAGCGCCCCGGCGAGGCCGAGGCGGAGATGGCCTACATGCTGCGCGAGGATGGCCTGCCCGCCGCCGAGGCGGCTGCTGTGGCGCGAACGATGGCCGAGCACCCCGAGGTGCTGCTGAAGACGATGGTCGAGAAGGAGCTCGGGCTTGCGGTCGAGCCGGATGAGGGGTCGCCCTTCCAGGGCGCGCTCGTCATGGGCGGCGCGTTCGGGATCGGGGCCGCAATCCCGGTCATCCCGCACCTCTTCCTCGGCCCGGACGTGGCCGTGCTTGCCTCGACCCTCGCCACGCTCGCCGTCCTGTTCCTGATCGGCGTGATGAAGAGCCGATGGACGCATCGCACCTGGTGGGGCTCCGGGCTCGAGATCCTCGCCATCGGGGCGGTCGCCGGGATCGCCGGCTACTTCTTCGGCAACATCCTGCCCGTCATCCTCGGCGCCCCAGAGGCGGCTGCCAGCTGACCGCCGAGCCCGGTCAACGCAGCCGATAGATCTCGGCGGCCGGGGCGCCGCTCGCGCGATCGTGGACAACCGCGATCGGCGGCGTCTGCGCGAGCGCGAGATAGTAGGACCGATCCTCCCCCGTCGGCTCGCGACCGCCCGCGTCGCCGCTGAAGAGGAGGAGATAGCGCCGCGACCCGGTCAGCTGCGTCTCCGCGCCGACCCGGGCCGGGTACCGGAAGTTGAAGCCTGCGCACCGCGTGTACCACGTGACCTGCGGAACGAGGTAGGTGAGCACCGAGCAGGGCTGTCCCGCGGCGTCCGCGGTGATCGCATCCGCGATGTCGACGATGGTGACGCTCGACCGCGCCGTCTCGGCGTCGCGCCCGACCCGGGTCACGCCCCCCGACGCCGCCGCGAGCAGCAGTCCGATGACCACGACGCCGACGATCGGCCATGGCTCGACGTGGCGCGCGATGCCCGGATGATTTCGCCCCAGAGCGACGACACCGCGCGTCACGACGAGCGCGCCGGCGATGACGAGCAGCACGATCGGGAAGAAGACGTAGCGCGTCTGGGGGAGCGCCGCGACCCCCAGCACCAGCACCTGCGCGAGCGCGGGAACGACGAGCAGGGTGAGGCTGCGCAGCGTGATCGTCACGCGCCGCAGGCGCACCGCGTCGACGAGCGTCGCGATCCAGCCGAGGAGCGCCGCCCATGCGAGCAGCGCGATCGTGGATCCCGCCAGGTCGCCGCCGAAGATGCCGAGGTAGGCCCGCAGCGCCTGGCCCGGGTAGGCGGGAGCGGCAAGGCTCTGGGCGCTCATGGCCACGCCCCAGGGCGTCCCGGTGGCGAGCGTGGCGGCGATGAGGTTTGGCGCGATGAGCGCGGCGAGCAGCGCGACCGCGCCGCCGACGAGGACGAGCCGGCGCCGAAGGCGGCCAGACCAGGTGACGAGCGCCACGAGGCCGACGAGCACGATCGGGATGGAGGCTCCATAGCGGACATAGAAGGCGGCGGCGGCCAGGGCCGCGACGACAAGGAGGCCGCGCCCCGGTCCGCGCTCGCGCGTCAGCTGCCACAGGAGGAGGGCAGTCATCGCGAGCAGGATCGCGGTCGAGGGCACATCGGTCAGGAAGCGGGCGGCATCGGCCTGCAGGTCGGGCAGCGAAGCGACCGCGGCAGCGGCGACGAGCCCGACCGCAGGCCCACCGGCGATACGGCCGAGCGCCCACGTCGCCACGATCATCGCCACGCCGAAGGCGACGCCCCATGCCCGCAGGAGCGCATCGGACTGGACGAACAGGAGCGTGATCGTGCCAAGCGCGGGCATCCCCGGCGAGCGGTGGAGCGCCCAGCCGGTGTTCGGTGTGCCGGCGATCCAGCTCCGTGCCGTCAGCCCATAGACCGATTCGTCCCAGCCCATCGGTGCGCCGATCGCGACGTTCCGGATCGCAAGCGCGCCGAAGACGATGACGATCAGCGACAGCGCCACGACCTCGGCGGTCATGCCGCGATCGTGCCGCGCGCGCCCGGCGAGCCACCAGATGGGAACGCCGGCGATGGCCACCGTGAGGCCGCCGAGGACGAGCGCGAGCTGGAGCGGGCCGACCGGCTGACCCGCAAGGAGGAGGCCGCCGACGACGGCGGCGAGCCCAGTGCCCGCGACGATGGCTCCCTGGGCGAGCCACGAGAGTGGCCTGGATTCAGGCCGCGCGATGCCGACCGAGATGGCCAGCAGCACGACCGCCGCAGCCGGCAGCAGCGGGTTGCGCGGCTGCGCGGGGTCGATGAAGGCCGGCAGCAGCTGCCACAGCGAGGCGGCGAGGAGGACGAGGCCGACGGCACCCCCGACGGGGCGCAGGAAGCGTGGCTCAGGCATCTCCGCGCGCCCGGCCCCGGCGCCGGACGTGCCGTGCGAAGGCGAGCCGCGCGAGGGTGAGACCGATCGCCAGACCATCACGCACGGGGCGAAGCTTCGTCGATCCGACCCGAGACCCGTACGAGATCGGGTGGTCGACCAGCCTGATGCCGGCGGCGGTGCCCTTCATGACGATCTCGGTCTCGATCCCGAACCCCTCGGCCCGGAGGTCGAGCCCCAGCAGGTCGCTCCGCCGCGCCGCGTACAGCCCGGTCAGGGGATCCGCCGCCATGGCCCCCGAGGCGAAGCGGATGGCAGCACTGAAGGCGCCGTTGCCGAGCCGGTTGAGGCGCGGGATGTTGCCTCGGCCGAAGACGCGCGCACCGAGGACGAGATCGTGGGTGTCGAGGCGGTCGAGCATCGCCGGCACCTCGTGCGCAGGGTAGGTGGCGTCGGCGTCGATCACCGCGATCCGGTCGCCGCGCGCGTGAACAAGGCCCGTCCGCACCGCGGCGCCCTTTCCGCGGTTCCGGTCGTGGCGCACGAGGCGCGCGCCGGCGGCGATGGCCACGGCCGCGGTGCGATCGGTCGAGCCGTCGTCGACGACGAGGACCTCGATCCGAACGTCCTGGAGGTGGGTGAGGCCGTCGAGGACGGCGGCCAGCCCGCCCTCCTCATTGAACGCAGGCACGATCACCGTCGCCCACGGAGGCGCGACCGTGCGGTGGTGGGGCTCTGTGCTGCTTCCCCCCGACGCTTCGTGCGACGGCACGATCGGCGGGCGCTGCTTGGTCGGCAAGCGGGCGGCCTCAAACGTCGCGCCAGTGTACTCGCGCCCGATCCGGATCGGTCAGGTGACCGTGACGAGCCCCGTCATCCCGTACGCCTCGTGGCCGGGGAGGTGGCAGATGTAGGCGAAGACGCCCGGCTGCGGGAACGTGACCGTCGTCTCGAGCGTGCTGAGCGCCGGGATCGACACCTCGGTCGGCCGCGCCCCGTGGTGCGGCTCCGTTCCGGTCCGGTGCCGGGCATGGACGGCCGCGTCGCCGACGATCCACTCGTGGTCGATCGGGTCGTCGTTGACGAGCACGAACGTCACCGGCACGCCGGCAGGGACGGCGACCCGCTGCGGGTCGAAGGAGGAGTAGTGGATGCGGATCGTGATCCGCTCCCCGGCGGCGACGCTGCTGCAGGCCGAGGTCCCGAGTGCCAGGACCAGCAGCAGCGCCGCGGCGAGATGCGACGACCGGAGCACGATGCCGCCCTCAGGCCGGCCGCAGCGGGCCGCCCGCGGCGCGAACCCGCCGCATGCGGTCGCCCAGCAGGGGGCTGGCGACGATGACCGCGGCCGCCACGAGCAGGAGGTACGGGACCGGCGATCCCGGCGCCGGCGTCGGACCGAACGGCGCGAAGCCCGCATCCACCGGCGACGGCGCCCCGGCGCCCGACGCGTCGATCGCGAGGTCGAAGGTGAGCTGTGGCGCGGCAGCGTCGATCTCCACCTTCGTCAGCCAACCGCTGGCTGGGACCCAGCCCATGCCCTTGTCGGCGCGCAGGTCGCCGAGCAGCGAGGCGGTAGCGGCGCCCGAGTGGGCGAGCTTCAGCCCATCGGTGGGAAGGATGACGCCCGGGGCCGGCAGGAGCGCCGGTTGGTCGTCCGTCAGCAGGTAGACATCGGCCTGGACCCGCTCTGCGGCCGTCTTGCCCAGGCCCAGGATGCGGAGCGGGACCCAGGGGTTGTCGGTGGGGATGGTGAGATGGACCGGCGTCCCATCCCCGATGCCCTGTCCGCGCGCCGCCGCGGCATCGGCATCGAAGCTGGCGGCCATGAAGATCGGTGAACGGTTGGCGTAGAAGTCGAGCACCTCGGGCGCGTCGGGCGGCAGCCGGAAGCCATGCGCCGTGGCCCACGCTCCCACCTCCGCGCCGCCACCGCGCAGGATGGTGATGTCGAGGGCGTCGATCCGCGTCTGCAGCAGGACCTCCGCGCTCGCCGCCGCCCGGCCGGCGAGGTCGAAGGCCGCGGGCACGGGGTTGGTCTCGCGGACGAGGCGCTGCAGCGTCCAGTCGCCGCCGCGCTCGACATCGCTCGGGATGCCGGGCAGCGGGACGATGCTGCCGAACGCTCCGCCACCGCCGGCGAACTCGAAGGCGGTGACATAGTGCTCGACGCCGGCGTGGTAGCCGGCGAGGGTCGTCGTGCGGAGGAGGTTCACCGCTCCGTTCGGGCCGATGAGGCCGCCGCAGGCAGCGGCCGGGCCGGCGAGCACGAGAAGGGAGGCGCCCGCCGCGAGCAGCGGGGCGAAGAGTCGTCGCATCGGATCGGTCTCCGTGTTCACTTCGATGGATTCGATGCTGCGCAGCACCCTTCGGACGCCCGGTGCTCGACATCGGTTCCGCCTGCCGGTGCGCCGCGGCACCGGCGGCGGGTCAGCCGAGGAGCGCGAGCCAGCCGATCCCGAACAGCGAGGCGACGAGAAAGAACGCGAACCGGATCACCCAGCGGAAGCCCGCGCCCTCGGGATCGGCGAGCTCACGCGGCGCGACGACGAGCATGGCGTAGAAGGTGCCGAGCCCCCCGATGAGCATGACGAGGACGAACGCCGCGAAGCTCGCATCGGTCTGCGTGGTGAGGTCGGCGAGGTCGGACGGGCGCAGCCCACCGAGGATGCTGGCCGAGAAGTCGGCGAAGAACGAGCCGGCGATGAGCGTGAACGGCAGGACGAGCAGGCGCCGCCACGTCGACGACAGCACGGGGAGCCAGCGGTTGGCGATGATCGCGATGACGGCGGCGAGCAGGAAGATCGCGCCGAGGTCGAAGCCGTGCGCGCCGAGGTGGTCGAAGCCGGTCGCGCTGACGAGCGCCACCGCTCCCACGAGCGGCCCGGCGATGATCCAGCGTGGCGCCTCGGAATCCTCGCCCACCTTCACGCCCGGCTGGTCGGGAGGCCGCGTGGCCAGGCAGACGACGATGAGGAGGGTGGCGATGATGATCACGGCGCCGGCGAGGCGACTCTCCGCGACCTCGGGGCCGGTGAGCGCGGTGAGGCCCGGCGCCACCACGGCGAGCCATCCGGCGAGCACGCCGTCCTCCGGGCGGAGGGCGGTGAGCAGGGCACTCACCGGCCCGCCTCCCGGGCGTCGAGCTCGGCAACGAGCCGCTTCGGGGCGACGATCCGGTAGCTCTCCTCGATCCAGCCGGTGACGAGGTCCAGCGGCGTGTCGCCGGGAGCGGAGCAGCTCACCCAGCCGCCACGGTCGAGGCCGTAGCCGGCCGGCACGACCCACGGCATCGCCGAGGCGTCGTCGTGGGCGTCGCGCAGCTTCACGGTGAAGTGGAACGGCGCGGCGGCATCATCGGCGCCGAGGAAGACGAAGACCTTCTTCCCGACCTTCGCCACCGTGTCGCCCCACGGGTGATCCTCCCACGCCCCGGGCAGGCCGAAGGCGAAGGCGCGGGCGGCGGCGGAGAGGGATCGCTCGGCCGGCATCGGCGCAGTGTTCGACGTGCGTCCGTCGCCCGTCAAGGCTCAGCGGAACATGCGCTGCTGCTTGCCGAGCGGGATCTGGCCGGGCGGCTGGTCGAGCAGCTCGTCGACGGTGTGGAGGCGACGCGCGATGACGTTGAGGACGGCGCCCTCGACCTGGAGCCGGCCGTCGATGACGAGCAGCGGCGAGCGATGGAGCAGGGCGCGGTTCGCGGTGTAGACCTGCGGCCGCAGGGTGACGTTGATCATCCCCGTCTCGTCCTCGAGCGCGATGAAGACGAAGTTCTTCGCCGTCATCGGGTGCTGAACCGATACCGCCAGCCCGGCGAGCCGGATGCTCGAGCGATCGCGGAGCGTGGCCGCTGCCGCGATCGTGATCGCGCCACGCGCCGCGAGGCGCTCGCGGAACAGCTCGACGGCGTGGAGGTTCGGGGAGACGCCGGTCTCGCGGTAGTCGGCCGCGACCCGCTCGGCGACGCTCATCGGCGGCAGGGAGGCGCCCAGCGCGCGCTGGGCGTCATCGGTCAGGCCGAGCGCGGGACGCGCCGGATCCGCGTCGGGGAGGGTGGTGCGCAGCTGCCAGAGGAGCTCGCGGCGCGGCACATCGGTCCAGTCGAAGGCACCGATGCTGATGAGCCGCTCGACGACCTGCTCGCCGAGCCGGGTGCGGGCCACGAAATCGCGGACGCCGGTGTACGGACCGATGGCGCGCTCGCGCTCGAGCGTCTCGCGCGCCGACTCGTCGATCCCCTTCACCTGGCGCAGCCCGAGGCGGATGGCCCAGGGCGCCGCGTTCCGGGGGGTCCCCGGTGTCCGGTCGGCGTTGCGCGGGGTGGAGGTAACGGACAAGGAGCGGCTCGACCTTCGCCGTTCGTTGCCTGGGGTGGAAGGATCGGCCGATGACGGCCCTGAACTTCGCCGTTCGTTGCCTGGGGTGGAAACATCGGCAAACGGGACCCTGGCATCGGTCTCTGCTTCGCCGCTAGCTCCACGAGGTGAAACAGACGACACGGGACGCGTGTCGTGCTCCCAGGCGGACTCGTTCACGTCGACCGGCAGGACGGGGATCCCGTGGCGCTTCGCGTCGTTGACGACCACCGCCGGCGAGTAGAAGCCCATCGGCTGGTTGTTCAGGACGCCCGCGGTGTAGTGGGCCGGGTAGTAGCGCTTCAGCCAGGCGGTGTCGTAGGTGATCTTCGCGAACGCCGCCGCGTGGGCGCGCGCGAAGCCGAACTCGGCGAAGGCGGAGCACTTCTGGAACAGCTCCTCGGCATCCGCCTCGGTCAGGCCGGTCCGCATCGCGCCGCCCACGAAGCGGCCCCGCTCGGCCTGCATCTTGGCGTGGGAGCGGTGCGAGCCCATCGCCTTGCGGAAGATGTCGGCCTCGGTGGCGCTGTAGCCGCAGACGTCGATCGCGACCTGCATCACCTGCTCCTGGTAGAGGATCACGCCGAGGGTGTCCTCGAGGATCGGCTGCAGGCTCGGATGCGCGTAGGTGACCGCCTCCTCGCCGGCCCGACGGCGGAGGTACGGGTGCACCGCGTTGCCCTGCACCGGGCCGGGACGGATGATCGCGACCTGGACGACGAGGTCCTCGAAGCGCTCCGGGCGCGCCTTCGGCAGCGACTGCATCTGGGCGCGCGACTCGACCTGGAACATGCCGACCGTGTCGGCGCTCGAGATGGACCGATAGACCTCCGGGTCGTCGTGCGGAAGGCTGTCGAGGTCGATCCGGCGACCGGTGTCGCGCTCGATCCGGTCGAGCGCGTCGCTCACCACGCCGAGCGTGCGGAGGCTGAGCAGGTCGATCTTCACGAGGCCGAGGGCCTCGATGTCCTCCTTGTCGAACTGGGTCACCACGCGGCCCGGCATCGTGGCGCGCTCGATCGGGACGAGGTCGATGAGCGGGGTGCGGGTGACGAGCATGCCGCCGACGTGGATGCCGAGGTGGCGCGGGAAGCCGTCGATCTCCGCGCACAGGGTGAGGAGCCACTGCCAGCGGTTCAGCCGGGCGGGTGTGGCGAGCCCCCCCTTCCCGGGCTCGCCGGGAGCAGGCCCGCCGGGAGCGGCAGGATCGTCGGACGCAACAGGTTCCGGCACGACCTGCGGCCGGCGTCGCTCCTCGACCGGCATGCCGCTCTCCGGGTCGACGCGGACGATGGCGGGCCGGCCGCTCGACGGTCCCGGTGAGCCGTTGTCGCGCGGCGTCGGCAGGAGGAGCTCGCCGCCGGAGAGCTCCCCGCTGCGCGCGTAGCGCTTCGTCGTCTCCGACTCGTGCTTCACGCTCGTCACCGAGGCGTCGAGCACGCGCGCCTTCCGCGGCGGATACCACCCGCCCTCGCTCACCGGACGCGGCGCCGCGCCGGGATCGAGGACGGGGCGCGGCCGGTGGTTCCACGACGAGTCGGAGCTCCGCGTCACGAGCCCCGTGTCGGCGCGACCGTCCCGGCCGGGCGGGATGGCGACATCGGCCATCTCGATGCCGAGCTCGTCGAAGAGCCAGCCGAAGCTGCCGTCGAGGGCCAGGTCGCGGGCGACATCGGTCGCATCGCGCGTGTCGAGCGCCTTCGCCAGGCGATCGATCGACTCCGGTGGGAAGCCGAGCGCCTTCGCCACCTCGCGCACCGCCGACCGGGCGCGGTAGGTGATGACGGTGCACACCATGGCCGCGTGATCCGCGCCGTACGTCTGGTAGAGGTACTGGATCACCTCCTCGCGGCGGTTGACGTCGAAGTCGATGTCGATGTCGGGCAGCGCGCGCGCCTCGTTGATGAAGCGCTCGAACAGCAGCTTGTGAGCGATCGGGTCGACCTTCGTGATGCCCAGGCAGTAGGCGACGATCGAGTCGCCGGCGCTCCCCCGCCCCTGGCCGATGATCTTGCCGCGCCGCGCGAACTCCATCAGGTCCCAGACGATGAGGAAGAACTCGGACAGGTTCGTGCGGTCGATGATGTCGAGCTCGTGCGCCAGCTGGTTGAGGGCGCGCTTCGTGATCGGCCGGTACCGAACGCGCAGGCCGTCGTGGGCGAGCTGGTAGAGGTAGGAGAACGGCGTCTCACCCTCGGGAACGGTGAAGCCCGGGAACCGGTAGCGCTCGAAGTCGAGGTCCAGCTCGCACGACCGGCCGATGGCGCCCGACCGTGCCATCCCCTCCGCCCACGCCCCGCGGCTGGCCTCGTCCGGCAGATCGCGACCGATGGCCGCCAGCTCGCTGGCGTCCTTCAGCCGGTACTCCGCGTTCGGCAGGAGGAGCTCGCGCGCCTCGCCGAGCGTCGCCCCGTGACGGATGCAGACGAGCACGTCCTGGAGCCGCTTCCGCTCGCGCGTGGCGTGATGGACCTCGTTGCTGACCACGACCGGCAGGCCGGTGGCCTGCGCCAGCTCGACGAGGCGGGCGACGAGCCAGTCGTCGTCCGGGGTGAGGTGGTGGGTCAGCTCGACGAGCAGGTCGCCATCGGGAAGGTGCCTCGCCCAGCGTTCCGCGGCCGCGCGGGCCGCCGCCCGGTCGCCGGCGAGCAGGTGGCGCGGCACCTCGCCGTTGCGACAGCCGGTGAGCGCCACGAGATGGCCGCGCGCGTCGTCGAGGGCGGTCTCGACGATCGAGCGCTCGAAGACGGGGAACTGCTTCTCCCCGGCGAGGTGGCCGCGCGACGCGAGCCGTGAGAGGGCCGCGTAGCCGGCCGCGTCGCGCGCGAGCAGGACGAGGTGGTCGCCGGGGATCGGTCCGCCGTGGAGCTCGCCGGGCCAGCCGCGGCTCGCCCGCTCGCCGCGGAACGGGTCGTTCAGCCGGCGGCCGCGCCGCGCCAGGCGCAGCTCTGCCTCGTCGCGCGGGATCGCCACCTCCAGGCCGATGATCGGCCGCACCGGCCGCAGCCCCGCAGCGCGCGCCGCATCGGTCGTCGTCTCGCGCGCCGCCTTCCAGAGCCGCACCGCGCCGTAGAGGCCGGCGTGGTCGGTGATCGCCAGCGCCGGCAGGTCGAGCAGCGCAGCGGTGGCGACCAGCTCCTCCGGATGCGACGCGCCGTCGAGGAAGCTGAAGTTGCTGTGGGCGTGAAGCTCGGCGTAGGGAGGGTCCGGCATGGCCATCGGACATCGAATGATAGAACAGGCGTTCTATTCTGCACGGGCCCCGCGGTCACCGCACCGCGCAGCTCGAGGTGCGACCATGGTCGCCATGCACGAGCCCACCGGTCACCTCTGCATCGGCTGCGGCGAGCCGATCGTGCACGGCCAGTCGGTGGTGCGGGTCGACGCGGGCCTGCTGCTCAGCGGGAGCGAGGCGGCGCACTTCGACCCACTGATCATGCGGCCCCAGATCTACCTCCACGCGGGCGGCGGCTACGACGCGCGCTACGACGTGGAGGATCGATGGTGCGCGACGCCCGAAGGCTTCGAGCAGGCGCTCCGCCTCCTCCTCATCCATGGCGAGACGAGCGCATCCGGCCACTGACGTGCGCTGCCCACGCGGGACATACCTGACGTCGCCTGTCAGCTTCAGCCGATATCCTCGACCGATGACAGACACCATCCGCATCCAGCCGACGACCGGAGACGAGGCCCGGCCCTATTTCGCAGCGGCGCGGACATCGCCGGGTGACCCGGTTCTGCTCCTCCATCCGTGGTGGGGCCTGAACCGCACGATCCGAGACCTGGCGGACCGGCTGGCCGGCGAGGGCTTCACCGTCATGGCGCCGGACCTCTTCGGTGGCACCGTCCTCACGACCCCCGAGGAGGCGGAGGCATTCCTGCAGTCGATCGGCAGCGGCGCCGTGACCCGCGACAGCATCAGGTCCGCCTCGCTGGCCGCGTTGGAGCAGTTGCTGGCGAGCCCGGACACCAGGGGCAAGCGTGCGGCGATCATCGGCATGAGCTTCGGCGCCATGGAGGGGACGATGCTCATCGAGGGCCGCTCCGACGTGGCGGCGCTCGTGTGCTTCTACAGCGGCATCTTCGAGGCGCCCGCGGGGGTTCCCTACCTCGGCCACTTCGCCGAGCATGACGAGTTCGACGACTCCGCCCAGGTGCCGGCGTTCGCGGCAACGCTGCCGCCCGGCAGCGCGGCGTACGTCTACCCCGGAGCCCGGCACTGGTTCCTCGAGGCCGATCGTCCCGAGTACGACGCCGATGCGGCCGAGCTCGCGTACACGCGGACGGTTGCCTTCCTCCGCGATCGCCTCCGCGCGCCCCATGGGTGAGACGCTCCGCCTCCAGGCGGCGGCCGGCGACACCGATACCTACCTCGCCCCGGCACGTCCCTCACCCGGCCCCGGCGTCCTGCTGCTCCACTCGTGGTGGGGCCTGAACGAGACGATGCGCGACCTCGCCGATCGCCTCGCCGGGGATGGGTTCACGGTCATGGCACCGGACCTGTTCGACGGCGTCGTGTCGACGGCGATCGAGGACGCCGAGGCGTTCACGTCCTCGATCGAGCAGGAGGGCGGTCGCCCGGGCGGCCTCAACCCCGACCGCCTGATGGCGCGCGTGGCGGCCACCCTGGATCACCTGCTCGCGCACGGCGACGTCCGTGGCGAGCGCGCCGGGATCATCGCGCTCAGCTTCGGCGGCTGGTACGGCAGCCACGTCGCCGGCGAGCGGCCGGAGGTGGCGGCCTTCGTGTCGGTCTACAGCGATGTCTACGGGCCTCCGGGCGCGGCCGCATACCTCGGGCATTTCGCGGAGGACGATCAGTTCGTCGACGCGACGCCCCTGGCGGGCATGCGGGACTCGCTGCCGCCGGGCAGCGAGGTCCACGTCTACCCCGGCACCCGGCACTGGTTCATGGAGCCGGACCGGCCCGAGTACGACCCGGCGGCGGCCGAGCTCGCGTACGCCCGAACCGTGGCGTTCCTGCGCCACCGGCTCCGATAGCCGCTCGCGCGACCCACGCCACCGGCATGATGGCCGGGATGGAGATCCCGACCCTCGCGACCGAGCGCCTCGTCCTGCGTCCGTTCGTCGAGGCTGACGCGGCCGCCCTCTTCGACATCAGCCAGGACCCGGAGGTCATGCGGTTCATCGGCGACCGCGCGATCCCGTCGATGGAGGAGTGCTGGCGCGGCGTCGCGGCATGGCTCGGCCACTGGCGGCTGCGGGGCTACGGGCCGCTCGCCATCGAAGAGCGTGCAAGCGGCCGCTTCATCGGTCGCGTGAGCCTCTGGTATCCCCATGGCTGGCCGGCACCGGAGCTCGGCTACCTCCTCGGCCGCGCGTGGTGGGGGCGTGGCTACGCCACCGAGGCCGCCGGTGCCGCCCTCGACTGGGCGTTTGAGCATCTCGAGGAGCCGACGGCATGGGTGAGCCTCATCGACCAGGCGAACACGGCGTCGATCCGCGTGGTGACGAAGCTCGGCGAGTCCGCGCGGGGCACGGCCGAGCTGCGCGGACACCACCTTCTCGTGTATGGCATCGACCGCGTCACGTGGCAGGCGGGCCGAGGCAGCCGGACCAACGAGCCCGGCTAGGGGGCGAGCGCCTCGAGCAGCGGGAGGTGCTCGGTGACGCCGTCCGGGGTGAGCGGGATGAGCGCCACGTGGTCTGCGCCGGCGCCGGCGAGCGCGGCGACCCGGGCGCGGATCGCCTTTGGGTCGCCCCACGCGACCATCGCGTCCACGAGGCGGTCGCTGGCCGGCTTCTCCCAATCGGCAGCCCCGAAGCCCTGCAGCTCCCAGCTCGCCTGGTAGGTGGGCGTGCGGAGGTACGGCGCGAGGTAGGCGCGCGCAGCCGCGCGCGCGGCCGCCGCATCGGTCTCGAGGACGGCGGGGCAGGTGACGGCGAGGACCGGCCGTGCGCCCCCGGGACGGGCCGCGTCGAGGGTGGCGCGCATCACCGCCAGGCGCTCGGGGGTGACGAGGTACGGGAACGCGCCGTCGGCGTCGGTGGCCGCCAGGCCGAGCATGCGGTCGCGGAGGGCGGCGACGAGGATCGGCGGCTCCTCCGTCACCACCGGGCCCTTCCACGGCGCCGCACGGTAGGCGGCCAGGAACTCGCGCATCGCCGTCACCGGCCGGCCGAACTCGTGGCCGCGCAGCCTGGTGACGAGGTGCGGATGCGACACGCCGAGCCCCAGCACGAACCGTTGCCGCGTCGCCTCCGCGAGCGTGAGCGCCGCCATGCGCGTCGCCTGCGCGTCGTGGCCGTAGATGCCGACGATGCTCGTCCCGAGCACGAGCGACGAGGTGTCCCCGGCGAGCAGGCCGAGCAGGCTGAACGGGTGGCGGCCGACCGTCTCCGGCACCCAGAGGGTCCCGAAGCCGAGCTCCTCGACGCGGCGGGCGTAGGCGCGCAGGTCGTCGATCGGGAGTGAGTCGAGGTGCCCCCACACGCCGACGCGGCCGAGCTCGATCATCGGCCGATGCTAGCCGAACCGGTAGCGCAGGAAGAGCTCGTCGGCGTGGCGCAGGACGCTGACCAGGCGGCCGCGGCGAGGCTCCTCACCGTTTCCGGGCGCGCCCACCATGGGCGCGATCATCTGCAGCCCATCGCGCGCGACGAGGCTGGCGCCGAGCGTCCAGCACACCTCGTCCAGGCAGCCGGCGGCGAGGAAGGCGGCGTTCATCCGCGGCCCGCCCTCGAGCAGGGCGGATCGGACGTCACGCTCGGCGAGCGCGGCCAGCACCCATGCCGGATCGGGCTGCTCGGTGGGCGCGCGGATCAGCTCGACCCCGGGGATCCCTGCCTGCGGGTTCGTCGCACCGACGACGAAGACGCGCGGCTCGTCGCGCGCGTGCCAGTCGGCCGGGTCGATCGGCGAGGCGCCGGCGATCACCATCGTCAGCGGCTGCGGGGGGCGTCCGGCGGCCACGCGCCGGGCGGCGAGATCGGGTGGCACGCGGAGCCAGACCCCGCTCGCGCGCACCGTCCCGGCGCCGGTGACGACGGCATCGTGGGCGGCGCGGTAGAGCCGCATCAGCCGGCGGTCGGCGCGGCTGCCGAGGCCCTCGGCCGTCCCGTTGACCTGCGCGCGGCCGTCGATGCTGGTGACCATGTTGATCGACACCGACGGGCGGCCGACCGCGGTGGGCGGCTCATAGGCCGCGAGCAGGTCGTCGAGCGCCAGGTCTCTGTCCGGCTCAGGCCAGAGGCGGTCGACGCGGAACGGTTCGGCCATCGGCCGGGAGCCTCGGTGGGTCGTCAGCGGCCCTGCGGCTCCCACGGCTCGAGGTCCTCGACGGCGTCAGCGGCCAGGTCGACGTCGACCCGCGAGCTCGTCAGGCTGCGGACCGCATCGGCCGGGATGACGCGCGCGCGTCCTCGGGCCGGGGCGAGGGCGATGCCGTGGAAGATCCCCTCCGCCTCCGTGCCGAGCATGGCGGCCACCGTGCCCAGGCGCGTCGCATCGCGACCCACGACCTCCGTCCCGGGCTCGACGTAGCTCCACGCCACCGGGTCGTCGGGACCCGGCATGTCGAGCTCCGGCACCTCGATCGGGGCGCCCGTGTCGTCCGCCGTGTCGCCGGGCGGCAACGCGTCGAGCTGGGGGTCGATGCCGCCCTTCATGCCCGGGTCGTCGATGGCTCCCGGCTGCCGGTCGAAGTCACTCATGGGGAGGAGTGTCGCACGACCGATGCCAGCGAGCGTTTAGTCGAAGATGCGCTCGAGGTGCCAGGTCCCGCGCACCTCGTCCCAGAAGACGATGCACAGCAGCCCCGAACGGGTGACGACCTTGAAGTAGGCGCGCGACACCGGCTCGCGCCACCAGTCGTCGTCGACCCGCCAGCGGTTGCAGATCCCCACCTCCCCATGGTCCGTGCCGTCCATCCGCAGCCGGAGCGGCACCCCGGCCGCATCGGCCTCGACCTGGACGAGCGGATGGTCCGCGAAGAGGCGCGTCATGGACCGATGTCGACGAGCCGCGCCCGCTCCTCGGGGCGCGACGCATGTGGACGGACGATCTCGGCCCGCCACAGGCGGTCCTCCCCGAAGCGCGCCGCCAGGCGCTCGAGCGACCAGCGCAGCTCCTCCCACTTGCCGGCCTGCGGCTCGAAGGCGGGCAGCTGCCGTCCGCGCGGGTCGGCGAGCCGGTCGAGGGTGAGGCTGAGGCCCGCGATCCGCGGCTCCTCCTCCGCCACGAGGCGCGTGCGCGCGAGCGCCTCCAGGCGACCGATGAGGAGGCGCGCGATCCAGTCCGGCTCACGCGCCGGCTCGGGGAAGGCGAGCTCGACGCGCAGCGCGGGCGCATCCTCGAGCCGCACCGTCAGCACGGCCCGGCCGGGGGCCAGGTTGCGCTGCATCAGCGTCGCGCACAGCTCGGCCGAGGCGGCACGCAGGACGAGCGCGATGGCGCCGACGCTCTCGAGCGGGGTGTCGAAGGTGCGCGTGACGGTCAGCCGCTCGGGGCGGCGGCGCGGGGCGATCGGTCGCGGGTCGAGCCCGCGCGCGAGCTGCTGGAGCCGCTCCCCGACCGAGCCGAACTGGGCGCCCACCGCGGCGCGCGGCAGGTCGGCGAGCTGGCCCATCGACGTCAGCCCGAACAGGGCCAGCCGGTCGCGCGTGGCGCGGTCGGCGGGGAGCAGGGCGACCGGCAGCTCCCGCAGCGCGGCGCGTCCGGCGGGGCCGGCGGCCAGGACGTGGAGCGCGGCCGGCGCACCGATGCGCTCGGGCCGCGCCAGCCGGGCGGCGAGCGACGCCAGCCAGCGGTTGTCGCCGATCCCGCAGCGGACGGTGAGCGGCGCCACCCCGCGTGCCAGCTGGACGGCGCGCGCCGCGATCCGCCGTTCCGGGCCGACGAGCGCCTCGAGGCCGGTCACGTCGACGAGCGCCACTCCCACGGCGACCGCCTCCACCCGCGGCGAGAGGTCGTCGAGCGCGTCGAGCATCGGCTCGAACGGCGTCGCGTCCGCCTCCGGGACGCGGAGGTCGGGCCAGGCGAGGGCGAGGATGCGGGCCATCGCGGCGTCACGCGCTCAGCGCGACGAGGTGGCGGCGGCGTTCCGGCAATGCCTCCACCGGCGCCGGCTCGGCGGCGGCGCGCAGCCACGCGTCGGTGCGACGCCCCTCCGCGAACCACAGGTCGAGCTCGGCGGTGGCGCCGGCGAGGGCCCAGCGATGCCGCTCGACGGTGGCGGCGACCCGCTGCCCGACGAGGTCGCGGCCCGCGGCCAGCCAGGCGCGGCGCTGGAGCGCGACCCGGATCGCGGCCGCCGATTCGGCGGCCCGGGCGCCCGGTCCCAGGGTGAGCGCCACCGTCTCGGTGCGTGGCAGGAGGGTCGCCAGGCGATCCCACGCACCACGCGGCACCACCCCGTCGCCGGGGTCGAGCGCCATCGCGTCGAGGAGGCGGTCGCGGGCCAGCCAGGCGGCCAGCTCCACCGCCTCGGCGGCGCTCGCCGGCCGCACCACGAGCAGCCACTCCAGCCGCACCCCGAGGCGCGCCGCGGTGGCGGGGTCGAAGACGCCCGGCGTATCGAGCCAGGCGACGATGCCGCCCCGCTCCTGCACCGCGGCGAGGCTGCCGAGCGCGAGGGTGGTGGCGCCGCTCCCCGGGGTGGCGTCGAGGAGCGCGAGCGCTCCACGCGGCCAGCCGTCGGTGCGCAGCGCGGCGTCCAGCTCCGGCTGCCCGGTCGGCAGCGCCTCGGTGACGTGACCGGGAGCGGGCGCCTCGCTCGCCCGGCGCAGCCCCAGCCCGCGCGCGCGGAGCGCCTCGAGGGCGGCGTCGAGCGACGAGGTGGCGGTCACGACATCGGTCTGCATCGGACCATCCATACTAGAACAGATGTTCTATCGCGGGAAGCCCCAAAGCGCCGTTTGCTATACTCGCCGCCGGCCGTTGGGGATGTAGCTCAGCTGGGAGAGCACCGCGTTCGCATCGCGGGGGTCAGGGGTTCGAGTCCCCTCATCTCCACCACTCCATCACCGCCCGCAGGTACCGATGACAACGCTCGCCGACGCCCTGCTCGTGACCACGGTCGCCGTGACGGACCTCGACCGCGCCCGTGCCTTCTTCGCCGACCAGCTCGGCCTCCCGATCCTCGACGAGACGCCGTTCGCCATTCGCTTCGGCGCCGGCGACCGATCCCAGATCTCCGCGCGGCGCGGGCAGCCGAACGTCGGCCAGACGGTCGCCCACTTCGAGGTCACCGACATCGAGGCCACCGTCACCGAGCTCGTCGGCCGCGGCGTGCCGTTCGCCGAGTATGAGACGCCGAAGACGACGAACTTCATCGCCCAGGTCGGGCCGGCGCGTGGCGCCTGGTTCAGCGACCCGGATGGCAACGTCTTCGGCGTGCGCGAGGGACCGATCCCCGGCCGCGGCTGACCGCCGCTCGCCGGCCCTACGGCAGGGTCAGCCCGCCACCCTCGGTCACCTGGTCGGGCGGGGGCGCCTCGATCGTCACCGGCTCGTCGAACTTCGTGAACGCGAGCGCCGCGCTGACGTCGCCGACCTTGCTGCCCGTGAGATCCACCGCCACGCGGCTCAGGTAGAGCTTCTCGCGGTCGAAGAACAGGTCGAGGGCGAGGCCGTCGGGGAGCAGCGTGCTCGGCGCCATCGAGCTCTGGCCGGCGTCCGCCGCGGTCGTGTCGAGCAGCTCCGGCGAGATCGTCACCTTCACGTGGTAGCAGGCGCGGTCGTTGCAGGTCGCCTGGTCGAGCAGCCGGCTCTCGACCCCGTCACGGTCGAGGAAGGCACGCACCTTCTCGATCGACGCCTTCAGGTCTCCAAGCGCCGCGACCGGGTCGCTCGAAGCCGTCGGGGTAACGTCCGACTTCACCCAGCCCGGCCCGGTGAGCGCGGTCTTGAGGTAGGCCGCGGTGTCGATCAGGCGCGCCTCGCCGGAGATGCCGGCCAGGCTGAACGTCGCGCCGACCTTCTTCGCGGCCAGGTCGACGTCGCCGGTGACCGAGGTTCCCGACAGGGGGATCGACGATCCGGAGCTCGGGTCCTTCGCCGTGCCGTCGACCGTGAGCTCGAGATGGAAGGACTTCAGGTTGGCGGTGGCCTCGAGGCCCTTGGCGATGATCTCCTTCGGATCGCTCAGGGCAGGCGACGAGCCCGCACACGCGGCGAGCATCCCGGCGAGGGCGAGGAGGGGCAGCAATCGGCGGAGCATGGCGTCGAGGATACGCGCTACCGTTGACCGATGCGCCACGTCGAACGGTCCGCCGATCTGCCCGTCTCCCCCGAGGAGGCGTTCGCATTCGTCGCCGACCTCGACAACCTGCCGCGCTGGCAATCGGGCGTGACCCGCGCCGAGCAGCTGACGCCGGGACCGATGGCGGTCGGCTCCACCGCCCGCATCGAGCGCGCGATGCTCGGCCAGCGGATCGAGGCCGACCTGCGGATCACCGAGCTCGATCCGCCGCGCCGCATGGTGCTCGCCACCGAGGCGGGCGGGATGAAGGTGGACGCCACGCTCGAGCTCGCGCCGAGCTCGAGCGGCAGCCGCGCGACGTTCGGGATGGACATCCGGGGCGGCGGCCTCTTCGGCGGCGCGATGGAAGGCATGGTCGCCTCCGCCGCGGAGTCGGAGCTCGACGCCAGCCTCGCCCGGCTGCGGGAGGCGCTGACGCCGCCCGCAACCTGACGACGAGGCGGTCAGCCGCGCTGGCGCGCCGCGTTGGCGAGGATCGCGTCGTGGACGTACTGCGCCATCCCGGGGGCGATCTTCTCGTACGTGGCCGTGAAGCGCGGGTCGGCGACATACATCTCGGCCAGGTTCACGTGCATCTCGATCGAGCACGGGTAGAACGCGCTCGTGATCTGCTGCCGCGCCGCCTCGGCGGCGCCCATGGCCTCGACGCTGTCGGCGGGCCTGCCGGCCCGCATGGCGGCGAGGTAGGCCTCGCCGATCGCCTGGCCCTCGGCCTTGATCCGCTGCCAGTCGGCCTTCGTGTAGCTCCGCGTGCGACGCGCCGACTCGCGGTACGCGTCGCTGTCGCCCCACCGCTCCTCCACCTCGGCGGCGTGATCGTCGGGGTTGAAGTCGCCGAAGACCTCGAAGCGCTCCTCGGGCGTCAGTGAGATTCCCATCGTGTGTGCCTCCATTGCCTTCTCGACGGCGGCAGCCATCCGCTCGAGCCGCCCGATGCGATCGGCGAGCAGCGCGTGCTGGCGTCGAAGGTGGGCGACCGCGTCAGTTCCGCCATCGGTCATCAGGTCGCTGATCTGGTCGAGCCCGAAACCGAGCTCGCGGTAGAACAGGATCCGCTGCAATCGGTCGAGGTCCGCCTCTCCGTAGCGGCGGTAGCCCGCCGCCGACCGCCCGCTCGCGCGCAGCAGGCCGACCTCGTCGTAGTGATGCAGCGTTCGAACGGTCACGCCCGCCATGCGCGCCACCGCCCCCACCGTGTGGTCCATGCCGGCGAGGATAGACCCTCACGTAACGTGAGGGTCAAGCGGTCGGGCGCGGCCGCAGCGACGGAGTTCGGCGCAGTCCGGCCTATGCAAGCCAGCGCCGACATCGCATCAT
Source organism: uncultured Chloroflexia bacterium (assembly GCA_963825905.1). Taxonomy (GTDB): domain Bacteria; phylum Chloroflexota; class Limnocylindria; order QHBO01; family QHBO01; genus JAICQM01. The sequence continues at coordinate 40,000 of CAWGUL010000004.1, forward strand.
GCGCCCGTGCACGACACCGACATGAGTTCCGACTCGTCGATTCCGCGCGGCCTCGCATGGACGCTCGCCGTCACATTCCTGCTCGCGACGGTCATCGTCCTGCTGCTGACGTTCAACATCACCGCGTCCGAGCCCCAGTTCCGCGACGGCGAGAACGTCCTCGTCGACAACATCCTCGTCAACCTCGCGAACCAGCAGCAGCGCTGGCCGCAGGACCTGCTTGCCAACCTCCTCTTCGCGGTCGGGTTCGCCGCGGTCGCAGGCCTCGGCACGACGCTCCCTCGGCGGCTTGGCCCGCGCGACGATCGCGCGCGCCTGGTGACCGCGACGTTCCTCCTCGCCGCCGCGCTCGGCATCGTCGGGGAGCTCGTGTACATCGGCATCAAGGAGGTCAGCATCAACGCGCAGTACTGCGAATGCGCGCTCCGCGACCCGCAGCTCATCAGCCGCGCCGAGGCGCTCAACACGGTCGTGAACCTCCAGACCTGGCTGACCGATGGTTTCGCGGTCCTCTTCGGGCTCGGCCTCTTCGCAGCCGCGAGCCTCGCCCGCTCGGGATCGACGATGACCGCGGGCTGGCGGGCGTATACGCGCTGGATGGGCGTGGCCGCGATCGCGTTCGTGCTCATCGGTCACCTGCTGACGCTCGTCGGGAGCGAGACGCTCGACCTGAACACGATCAGCGCGCTCCTCGTCGCGGTCGTCGCCGGCATCCTCACCCCGATCTGGGCCATCTGGACCGCGCGCATCCTGGGAGCTCGCGAGGCGCCCCACCCCGCCACGGAATGATTCCGGAAGGGCCGTTCCCTGTTCGCGGTGTCCGGGGTGGCCTCACGCCCCATCCCCGATCGCCCGACGTCCGGCTCCTAGCCGGTTGCCGGTGGCGCGTCGGCGGCGGCCTGCTCCACGTTGCCGCGACCCCCGTCGACGGTGACCCGCATCCCGGTCGTCAGGCGCGTGGTGGCGTCGCCGCAGCCGACGACGGCGGGAATGCCGTACTCGCGCGCGATGATCGATGCATGGGCCGCGGGGCTGCCGATATCGGTCACCACCGCCGCCGCGCGGGCGAAGAGCGGCGTCCACGCCGGGGCGGTGAGCGGCGCGACGAGGATCTCGCCCGCCTGCAGCTGGTCGAACTCGTGCGGGCCACGGACGACGCGGACTCTCCCGGTCACGCGGCCGGCCGATGCCGGGACCCCGGACACGATCGCCGTATCCGTCGGATCGGCGCCGAAGAGCCGCGGGTAGCCCTCCCAGAAGGAGCGCAGCGGCCTGGCGAGATGACCGATGAGGACCGGCGGCACGAGCCGGCCCTGCTCCGCGCGTCGCCGGCGGCGCGCCTCGACATCGACCCGCTGCGCGTCGCGATCCCCCGCCAGTGCTTCGAGTGCCTCGGTGCGGGTCAGGAAGAACACGTCCTCCGCGGCCTGGATCCGACCCGCCTCCACCAGCGCCTCGCCGATCCGCAGCACCGCACGGCGGAGCACCGGCCACGGCAGGGTGAGCTCCGCGACCTGCTCCTCGCGAATCGGGATGATGCGCTGGGCATCGGTCAGCAGGCGCTCGAAGGTGCGCAGGCGCCGCGGCGAGGCGGCGAGAGCCGCCCGCGCGGCGGCCTCGGCGGCCTCGCGCGCCCGGATCGCCCGGGCGTGGCCGACTCCGCCAGCGGCGGCCAGTGTGCCGGATTGCGTCATGGGGGGGTCGACCCAGTCGAGGCTCAGCACCGCGTGCCGCGGCAGGCGCGGCGGGACGATCAGCCCGGCAAGCAAGGGAAGGTGACCCTCGCCGACGATCGGGGCGACGTGGCGGCGGTGGAACCGGGCCAGGTTGATCTCCAGCTTGTAGGCCGCACCGGCCAGCGCCACCAGGGAGCCGAAGTACTCGCCGGCCAGCTCCGCCAGCTGGTCGATGAGCGCGGGAAGGTCCCGCGGCGGCACGCTCTCGACCCGGGCCGCCGCGGCGTCGACGGCCGCTCGATACCGTGGCTGCACGTCGTCGCGCCAGAGACGCTCAGTGAGCGGAATGCTGTGGCGCACCAGCGACGGGAGGACGCCGGCAGCGAGTCGCGGTTCGCGCGCCACGTGCCAGAGGATGCTGGGGAGGCTGCGAAGCATGTTGCCGGGCGCGATCCAGTTGAGGGAGTAGAAGTACCAGCCGTTCACCACCACGTGGTGCGGCAGCGGCGCGCGCTGCCCGAGCTGGGACCTGATCCAGACATGCAGCCGCTCCTCGAGCGTCGAGAGCAGCCACGACTCGAAGAGCGGCGTCACCGGCTCCGCGATCCACTCCCCGAAGCGCAGGGCGCGCGTGTAGGCGCCGCGCGCCGGCGGCTCCCAGGACACCTCGGGCGGCAGCGCGGTCATCGGCCGGCTCTGGAGGATCCACAGTGTCCCGCCCCGATCGATCGCCCATTCCACGTCCTGCGGCGTCCCGCGGGCGTCGGCGATGCGTCTCGCCTCGGCGGCGACCTCGAGCACCTGGCGCTCGTCGACGGCGCGTTCCGGCTGCCGCCGGGGCGCAGCGGCTCCTCCGCGCACGACCCACTCGTCCCCGGCGGCCTCGCCCGACACCAGGCGCTCACCGAGCCCGGCCACGGCGGTCACGACGCAGCTGTCGCGGCTCCCGTTCACCGGGTCCGCGGTCAGGGCCACCCCGGAGGCGATCGACGCGACCATGCGCTGGACGATCACCGCCATCGAGCCCGCGCCGGGTCGCGGGTAGTGCGTGGCCGGGTCGCCCGATGCGCTGGCCACCACGCGCTCGACCGCAGGGAGCAGCTCGTCGCGCGGGACGTCGAGCACCGACGCGAAGACGCCGGCATACGATCGGTCGGTGCCGTCCTCCTCAGTACCACTCGATCGAACGGCGAAGGGTCCGTCGCCCAGTCGCTCCACGGCCTCGCGAATCAGGGCGTCGCCGCGCCCGGGCTCGAGGGCCGCGCCACCCGCGATCAGCACGACGCCGTCGGGCACGCGAGCCCCGAGCGAGACCAGCTCGCCGAGCCCGGCAGCCTTGCCTCCCACGGCGGGGCTGTCGGCCATCCGCACCTCGGCCAGGCGCCGGATCGCGTCGCCGCTCATTGATCGCTCCTCGTACGTGCGCCGATCAACGTGCGAACGGCCCACTCGACGTCATCGGCGGCTTCCTCGGGGGTGCAGCCAAGGTGATCGCGCCATGTTCGAAAGGCGGCCGACCCGGTGAGGATGACCAGCAGGCGCGTGAGACGCGCGCGATCGATCGTCGAGTCCGCCGGGACGATGGCGTCGGCCAGCTCGCGGGTCCGCGCGACACGGCCCGGCATCTGCGTGCGGCGCGCCTCGTCGCCGGCCGGGCTGGCCATGGCCGCGCGCTCGACGTCCCCCATCCCCTCCAGGGCCGCGAACTGCTTCCGCAGCCCCGACCCGAACTCCTCGAGCGATCCCGGCAGCGGCAGCCGATACGCGGCGGCGCGGTAGACCACGTGCGGGTAGAGGGCGGCGAAGAGCTCCGGCTTGGTCCGGAAGTGCCGGTAGACGGTGGGAACGGACACGCCGGCCTCGCGCGCCACGGCCGGGATCGAGGTGGTGGCCAGGCCACGCGCCATGACGCGGACGGTCGCGTCGAGGATGCGGCCGCGAGTCTCCTCCGCCTGGCGCTCACGAAGCGCGCTCTGGTACTCGCGCGGCCCGTCTTTCGCAATACGTTTCATATTGTCAATATAGGAAGCGTGTCAAGGGGTGCGCCCACGCGCCCCGTTGAGGCGACATCTGGCGCCTTGCTATACTCATCGACGAACGCGATGACGCGGGAGCAGTACGCGCGCACCCTCGCTCACGAGCGAGCCGGGATGGTGGAAGCCGGCGACGACGGAGCGCTGAACCTCACCCGCCGAGCAGTCGGGCGACCCGGTGCCGCAGCCTGCGACGCCGCTCAGCTCGGCCGGCATGGCGCCCGATACCGACGCCGAACGAGTGGACCGACCGTGGGGTTGTAGCTCAGCTGGGAGAGCACCTGCATGGCATGCAGGGGGTCGGGGGTTCGAGTCCCCCCAGCTCCACCATTCCTCATCGGTCAAGCTCAGGTGGTACCGCGAAGAGAACCCCTTCGTCCTGACGACGGAGGGGTTCGTTGGTGTTCAGACATCCACGACCGATGGAGAGGCGGGCCACATGACCGGCACCTGGAACGACGGCGGAGCGACGGACGGCGCGCGACGGACGCGCCTGGACGCTGCGTCCTGCCCGCCCGACCGACGCCGGGTGCGCTGGCGCGCCTCTTCGCCGCCGTGCGCGCCGAAGGCCGCTGGCTGGTCACGCCGCCGTCGGCGATCTCCGAGCCGTCGGAGGCGTTCTTCTTCGGGGAGATGATTGCCGGCGAGACGACGCTCGCGCTCGTCGCCGAGGCGGACGGCGAGGTCGTCGGCAACGTCCTCGTCAGCGTCGAGCGCTCCTCGATCTCCGACCACATGGGCACGCTCTCGATCTGCATCGCCGACGGCTGGCGCGAGGTGGGCATCGGCGGTGACCTCGTGCGTGCCGCGCTGGACTGGGCGACGCGCCAGGGCCTGGTGAAGGTCGCGCTCGGCGTCTTCCCGGATAACGAGCGCGCGATCGCGGTCTACGAGCGGGCAGGATTCGTGCGCGAGGGGCTGCGCCGGCGGCAGTATCGGTCCGGCAACGGCTACCGCGACGAGGTGCTCATGGCCTGGTTCCCGCCGGAGGCGGACCGATGACGGCCGAGGTGCCGCGCGGCCAGGGCTTCGATGCCTGGGCCGGCATCACCACCTCGTACGTGCTCGCGCTCCCGGCCGACCCGCAGGCCGCGTTCCGCGCGGAGCTCACCGGGCTCCTCGTGCGCCACGGTCACACGGGCCCGCGCGCCATTCACCGTCCCCTATCGCATCGACTGCTGGATCGCACGAAGGAGCACGCCGATGGAGAGACGCCAGACGACCGATCCACGGCGCGAACCGGCCGCCGCGCGCGGAGCGCTTCGATCCCGCCAGCTTCGAGGCGAAGTGGCGCGCGCGCTGGGAGGCCGACGAGATCGACGTCGCCCGCGACGACGACCCGCGGCCGAAGCGCTACGTGCTCACCATGTACCCGTACCCGTCCGGCGACCTGCACATCGGTCACTGGTATGCGGCGGTGGGGCCGGACATCGTGGCCCGCCTCCACCGGATGCGCGGCGACAACGTCATGTTCCCGATGGGCTTCGACTCGTTCGGGCTGCCGGCGGAGAACGCGGCCATCGCGCGAAACATCCACCCCGCCATCATGGACGGCGGCGAACATCGAGCGCATGCGCGCCCAGTTCAAGACGATGGGCGCGATGTTCGACTGGGCGCGCGAGGTGATCACCAGCGACCCGTCGTACTACCGCTGGACGCAATGGATCTTCAACCAGCTCTACCGCGCCGGCATGGCCTACAAGGCGATGGCGCCCGTCGACTGGTGCCCGAAGGACCAGGTCGTCCTCGCCCGCGAACAGGTCGAGGGCGCCGACCGCCACTGCTGGCGCTGCGGGACGCCGGTCGTGAAGCGCGACCTCGAGCAGTGGTTCTTCCGCATCACGAACTACGCCGACGAGCTGCTCGACTTCAGCGGGATCGACTACCCGGAGCCGATCAGGCTGATGCAGACGAACTGGATCGGGCGCTCGGAGGGCGCGGAGATCGACTTCCCGGTCGAGGCCGGCGGGGTCGAGCCGATCCGCATCTTCACGACCCGTCCGGACACGATCTTCGGCGCCACGTTCATGGTCCTCGCTCCGGAGCACCCGCTCGTGGCGGTGCTCACCGCGGACGACCGGCGGACCGATGTCGACGCGTACGTCGCGGCCGCGCGGCGCGAGACGGAGATCGACCGCATGAGCACTGAGCGCGAGAAGACCGGCGTCTTCATCGGTGCCCACGCGGTCAACCCGATGACGAACGAGCGCATCCCGATCTGGATCGCCGACTACGTCCTGCCCGGCTACGGGACCGGGGCGATCATGGCCGTCCCGGCCCACGACGAGCGCGACTTCGCCTTCGCGCAGCGCTACGAGCTGCCGATCCGCTACGTGGTCGCACCGGCGTCCGGCGAGCTGCCGAGCGGCGAGGCATTCGTCGCCCACAGCGCGGACGAGATCCTCGTGGACTCGGGCGAGTTCACGGGCATGCGCGCCGCCGATGCGATCGGCGCCATCACCCAGCAGCTCACCGACACCGGCCGCGGGTCGCGCGCGGTGACCTACCGCCAGCGCGACTGGCTCGTCAGCCGCCAGCGCTACTGGGGGGCGCCGATCCCGATCGTGTACTGCGACGAGCACGGCCCGCAGGCGGTCCCCGACGAGCAGCTGCCCGTCGTGCTGCCCGACGACGTGGACTTCGCACCGACCGGGGTCAGCCCGCTCCAGGGGCACGCGGAGTGGCTCGCCGCCCGATGTCCCGTCTGCGACGGCCCGGCGCGCCGCGAGACTGACACGCTCGACACGTTCGTCGACTCCGCCTGGTATTTCCTGCGCTACTGCTCGCCGCATGACGCCGAGCGCGCATGGGACCCGGAGCAGGCCGCGCTGTGGATGCCGATGCACATCTACACCGGCGGCGCGGAGCATGGCGTGCTCCACCTCCTGTACTTCCGGTTCCTGGTGAAGGCGCTGCGCGACCTCGGCCTGCTGCCATACGACGAGCCGACGCAGATCCTCCGCAACCAGGGCCAGATCCTCGGTGCCGACCATCAGCGCATGAGCAAGTCGCGCGGCAACGTCCAGGCGCCCGACGAGCTGGTCGCGCGCTACGGCAGCGACACCATCCGGGCGTTCCTGATGTTCATCGGCCCGTGGGACCAGGGCGGGCCGTGGAGCAGCTCGGGGATCGAGGGCGTCCATCGGTTCCTCGGCCGGGTCTGGCACCTCGCCCAGCCGGAGGCCGGCGACCTGGACGAGCGCGGCGGCATGGAGGAGCTCGAGCGGGCGCTGGCGCGTGCGACCCACGTCGCGATCCGCGAGGTGGAGGCGGACTACCTCGCGTTCCACTTCAACACCGGCATCGCGAAGCTCATGGAGCTCACGAACGCGGTCGCCCGGGCGCGCGACGCGGGACTTGGTGGGCAGCCGGTCTACCGCGCCGCGGTCGACACCCTGCTCCTGCTGCTCGCGCCGGTCGCGCCCCACGTGACCGAGGAGCTGTGGGAGCGCCGCGGCGGCACGTACCCGATCCACCGCCAGCCGTGGCCGGCATTCGACCCGGCGCTCGCCGCGGCAGACACGATCGAGCTGCCGGTGCAGGTGGACGGGAAGCTGCGCGACCGGCTCGTCGTCACGCCGGACACCCCGCGCGACGAGATCGAGCGCATGGCGCTCGCGTCCCCCAAGGTCCAGGCGTACCTGGACGGTAAGCCGCCGGCGAAGGTCATTCACATCGGCGGGCGGCTGGTGAACGTGGTCACCGCGCGCTGAAGCGGGCCCCGCTAAGCGCCGGCTAACGGACCGATAACGACCGGGCCCTAGGCTGCGCTGCCTGCTTCCGGGGCCCGACGCCGAGTGCCCGGGCGCCGAGCCCCGGACGCAGCATCCATCACCACTCCTCGCCTCGCCTCCGACCGAGGTGACCGAACCGATGCTGCTGCGGGACCGTGCGCTCGTCCTCCTGCTCGCCGGGTCGGCCGTGGTAGCGACCACCGGCGCCTGGCTGGTCCTCGCGCCGCCGAGCGGAAGCCGAGCCGGAGGTGGCGTCGCGCTCGTCGCCAGCGAAACGCCGCTCGAGGTGGGTACCGCCGCGCCATCGGGCACGCTCGTCGTCGACGTCGAGGGCGCCGTTCGCCGGCCCGGGATCGTGCGGCTTCCGGCGGGATCGCGGGTCGCCGATGCCCTTCGCGCGGCCGGCGGCTACGCCCCCACCGCGGATGTCGCGGCCGCCGGCGCCCAGCTCAACCTCGCCGCGCCGCTCGTGGACGGTGGGCAGGTCGTGGTGCCGCGCCTCGGAGCGCCGGCCAGCGCCGGGTCGGGACCCGCCGGCGCCGGCAGCGCAGGCGGCCTCATGGACCTCAACCACGCCACGCCGGAGCAGCTCGACACGTTGCCGGGCATCGGCCCGGTGACGGTCCAGAAGATCGTGGCCGCGCGAACGGAGCGCCCGTTCACGTCCCTCGACGAGACGGTGGAGCGCGGCGTCCTGAACAGGGGCCAGCTCGACAAGATCCGGAGCCTGGCGACCGTGGGCTGAGTCCCATCGGCATCGGTCGCCCACCATGCGGAACGCCCCGAGCGCCGCGCTCGTCCTCCCGGTCGCGCTCGTCGGCGTTGCGGTCGGGATCGCGGCACGCGGCGCCGGCGTCGAGGGTTCCGTGCTCGTGCCGCTGGTGGCGGTCGGTGCCCTCGCCCTCGCCGGCGGCGCCATCGCGATCAGCGGGCGACTGGCGCTCGGCGCGCTCACCGCACTGTGCGCGGCGGCCGTCCTCGTTGGGGCATGGCGAGGCGCAAGCGCGGCGCTCCCGAACGGCGCGGGGAGCATCGTCGCGGACATCGGCCCGGACGAACGCGATATCGCCGGCGTGCTCGCCGACGAGCCGCGGCCGCGCGAGGACCGTGTGCAGCTCGTCCTCGACGACGTCGTCGTCGATGGCCGGCCGCTCCGCGGTCGCCTCATGGCGTGGGTGCCGCGGACGCTCGACCTCGTGCCCGGCGACCGCGTGGCGCTCCGCGGGGCGCTCGAGGCACCACCGCCCATCGAGGGGTTCGACTACCCGGCCTACCTCGCGCGCCAGGGCATCGGTGCGGTGGCGCGCTCGTTCGAGGTGGCGCGCGTCGGCCACGCGGGGAGCGGCATCGCCGACGGCCTCGCCACGCTGCGCCATGCGCTCGCCGCGGGGCTCGACGACCTGGTGCCGGAGCCCGAGGCCGCATTCGGCGTCGGCATCCTGCTCGGCATCCGGACCGGGATCGACCCGTCGCTCGGCGACGCGTTCGCGCGCGCCGGCCTGACCCACGTGGTCGCGATCTCGGGCTGGAACATCGCCATCGTCACCGCCCTCGCGGCTGCCGTCCTCAGACCGCTCCGCCGACGCCCCGGCGGGCGCTGGACGGAGAGCGCTGCGATCGGCGCGGTGGTGGCGAGCTACGTGATCCTCGTCGGTGCCAGCGCGTCCGTGGTGCGCGCCGCGCTCATGGCCGCCGCGCTGCTGGTGGCGCGCCTCGGTGGCACGCGCGGACATGCTGCCTCCGCGCTCACGCTCGCCGTGCTCGTCATGCTCCTCGCCGCGCCGGCCCTGCTCTGGGACGTCGGCTTCCAGCTGTCCGCGCTGGCGACCGCCGGCCTCCTCGCCTTCGCCGAGCCCGTCGACGCGGCGCTCGGACGCCTGCCGCGACTCGTGCGCGAGCCGGTCGCGCTCACCATCAGCGCGCAGCTCGCCACGCTGCCGGTCATCCTTGCCAGCTTCGAGCGGCTGTCACTGGTGGCGCCGGTGGCGAACATCCTCGTCGTTCCGCTCGTCCCGCTCGTGATGGTGGCGTGCGCGGTCGCCGCTCCCGTGGGCGCGCTGCTGGCGCCCTTCGGCGCATCACCGCCCGTCGACCTCGCGACGTGGTCCGTCGGCGGCCCGACCTGGCTCGCGCTGCGTGCGCTGACGCTCGTCGGCGAGGTCGCCGGCGGACTGCCGCTGGCCGCGGTCGAGCTCCAGCCGCCACCCTGGCTGCCGCTCGCGTGGTATCCGCTCGTGACGCTGGCGGCGTTGCGCCCGCGACGCGGGGAGGCGCCGGCGGCCGAGCTCGGCCTCGTTCCCGGCGCGGCGACGACCTCGCCAGCGGGCGCTGCGGGCGTGGCAGCACGGCGTCTGCTCCGGCCCCGGCTCTTCGGCGGCGGTGCGCTGGCGATCCTCGTGGCGGCCACGCTGCTCACCCAGCCGGACGGAGCGATCCACGTCATCGCGCTCGACATCGGCCAGGGCGACGCGATCCTCGTCATCGCACCGGACGGCACGACGATGCTCGTCGACGGTGGCCCCGATCCGGAGCGGACGCTGCGGGAGCTCGGGCGAGCGCTGCCCTTCCATCGGCGCACCATCGACCTCCTCGTGCTCACGCATCCGCACCAGGACCACGTCGCCGGCCTCGTCGACGTGCTCGGCCGCTATCGCGTGCGAACCGTCGTCGATCCCGGACGTGCCTTCGACAACCCGACGTACCGACGATTCCAGGCCGATGCCGCCCGCGAGCCGGGCGCGACGCTGCTGCTCGGACGGGCCGGGATGACGTTCGCCCTCGATCCCTCGACCTCGCTGCGGCTGCTCTTCCCGTCCGCCGACGATGCCGCCGCGCCGCTGCCGGACGACGACATCAACAACGCCTCGGTCGTGATGCTGCTCGAGCACGGGCCGTTCCGCGCCCTGCTCACCGGCGATGCGGAGCTGCCGGTCGAAGCGGCGCTGCTCGCACGCGGCGAGATCGGGCCGGTCACCGTCCTCAAGGTCGGCCACCACGGGTCGCGCTCGAGCACGTCGGAGGAGCTGCTTGCCGCGGCTCGTCCCACGATCGCGCTCATCAGCTGCGGGATCGAGAACGACTACGGACATCCCGCGCCCCAGACGCTCGCCCACCTTGCCGCGCATGGGATCGCCGCGCTGCGAACCGATCGCGACGGCACGAGCGAGGTGCGAGCCGACGGCGCCGAGGTCGTCGCGCGCGCCCGCGGCGTCCTGGTGGGGGCGTGGCCGCTTCCCGGGGCGAGCAGCGCCGTCGTCGTCCCGATGCCGCGGATGCCGCTCCCGGCTACGATCGGGCCATGGCCGTTCCCCATCCCGACACCGCCGAAGCGATCCTGGCGAGCTACCGCCTGCCGGCAGGGATCGTCACCCACGCCCGGGGCGTCGCCAGGGTCGCGACCGGCGCGGCGGCGGAGCTGGCTGCGGCTCGCATCCCGGTCGACGCCGACCTCGTCGCGGTCGCCGCCCTGCTCCACGACATCGACAAGCTGGAGACGCGCCGCAGTGGCGAGCCGCATGGCATCGTCGGCGCGCGCTGGCTGACCGAGCTCGGCTACCCGGAGCTCGCGATGCCGGTCGCCTCGCACCCGATCGGTTGCCTGCTCGACGACGAGCGCTTTCCGCGCGGCTGGCCGTCGGTGCTCGTCTCGATCGCGGACCGCCACGTGACCGATCGCTTCGTGACGATCGACGAGCGGGTCGACGACCTGCTGGCTCGCTACCCAGCCGATGCGACATGGATCGAGCTCGCCCGCCGGCCCGCCCACGGGCTCGAGGCCGAGCTGGCGGAGGTCACCGGCCTGGACGCCACGGAGCTGGAGTCACGGCTGCGGGCCGCGTGGGAGACGGGCGCGTGACCGCCGACGTGCTGCTCGTCCACGGGGACGACGGCTTCGGCGTCGATCGCGCGCTGCTTGCCTTCGCGGAGCGCATCGGCGCCGCGGACCGCACGGAGATCATGCCGACGACCTCGCCGGACCCGGCCGCCCTCGATCGGGCCCAGGTCGAGTCGGCGACGATGGGCCTATTCGGTGCTCGGCTCGCCATCCTGCGCCAGCCGCTCCGTGCGGTCGGGCGGGCGGGCGTGGCACTCGACCGCCTGGTCGAGATCGTCCAGCGCCTCCCGGACGGCGCCGCCCTCGCGCTGGCCGAGACGCGCGCGTCGCGCGACGTCGCGAAGCCGCCGGCCGCGCTCACGCGGATCGCCGCCGCCGTGACGGCACGGGGCGGATCGGTGGTCGAACGGATGGCGCCGCGGCGCGGCGAGCTCGTGGCCTGGATCCGCTCCCACGCCGCATCGCTCGGGGCCGAGGTCGATCCGCCAGCCGCGAAGCTCCTCGCCGAGCGGATCGGCGGCGCCGTCTGGGAGACGGATGTCGAGCGCGGCGAGCAGACGCGGATGGCCGACGCGGAGCTGCGCAAGCTGGCCACGTACGCCGGCGACCGTCCGATCTCGGTCGGCGATGTCGAGGCGCTGACCGCGGACGCGCGGCCGGCATCGGTGTTCGCGATCACGAACGCGATCGACCGCCGCGAGCCGGCGGCGGCGGCCGACGCGCTGCGCCGCGCCCTCGACGAGGGACAGCCGGTGCTGCGCATCGTGGCGTCGATCGAGGGACGCCTCATCGACCTGATCACCGCCCGTGATCTCGTCGATGCCCGGACGGCGCCGGCCGAGATGGCGAAGCGGGTCGGGCGTGGCAACGCCCGCGTGGCGGAGCGGGTGGTGGAAGCGGCGCGCCGCTACGGAGCGGCGGAGCTGGACGCGATGCTCGTCGGCCTGTTCGAGGCGGACCTCGCGATCAAGACGAATGCCATGGAGCCGGGGCCGGCGATCGCGGCCTGGCTGGGTGAGCACCTGCTCGGTGCGGAGCGGGCGCCGAGCCGGCGAGCCGGCGGCTGAGGACTACGCGGCGCCGGCGCGGAGGATGCGGTCGCTCTCGATCGCGAACGTGCAGCGCGCCTCGGTGAGGCCGAGGATCCCGATCAGCTGCTGGTCGACGTAGAGCTGGCGGCACGGCACGCACAGCGCCCCCGGGATCGCGAACAGGTGCCGCTCCTCGGCGGCCGGATCGCGGAAGGTGGCGTCGAAGACGCTGGCCAGCAGCGAGCCGCCGCAGAAGCGGCAGGTCTCGTTCGGTCGCGGCGTCCGCGTGCGGGTGCTCATGGCCCGCAGCATCGGTGTGAGGGGGGGCGTCCTCAATAGGAGGACCGGCGTAGGCCCCACTGGTACCCGGGCGGTACCTCAGACCACGCGGACGACCTGCGCGGCGTTGCTCCAGAGCCGCTCGAGGCCGTAGTACTCGCGCTCCTCGGGGGCGAAGACGTGGACGATCACCGCGCCGAAGTCGATGAGGATCCAGCGCGAGCCGGCGCCGCCCTCGGTGCCGACCGGGCGGAGGCCGTCCTTGCGAAGCTCGTCGCTGATCGCGCCGGCGAGTGCGGCGACCTGGCGGTCGCTCCGGCCCGAGCAGATGACGAAGTAGTCGGCCATGGTCGTGATCTCGGCGGTCCGCAGCAGCACGATGTCGACCGCCTTCTTGTCCGACGCGATGTCGACGATCCGATGGGCGAGGTCGCCCGGATCGTCCAGCCGGGTCTGCGTCGTGCTCGTGTCGCTCAGCGTGTGGCTCCCGCATACAGATGGCGCGCGGCGATCTCCGCCTCGACGCGCTCCGGCACAAGGTAGCGGATGGTCCTGCCGGCCGCCACCCGCGCACGGATCGCGCTGGCCGACACATCGAGCGCCGGCCCGTCGAGCAGCGTGACCCGGCCGGCATCCGCACCGAAGCGGCCCTCCAGCGCCGACCGATCCGGCGCCTCGACCCCGGGTCGCGGCCCGACCGCCCATCGCACGAGGTGGAGGAGGCGCTCCGGCTCACGCCAGCCGTCGATGTCGGCCAGCGAGTCGGCGGCCATGAGGAGGACGAGCTCGTCCTCGGGCCGGAGTGTCGGCAGGAGACGCTCGACGGTCTGGATCGTGTAGCTCGGACCCGGGCGGTCGAGCTCGAGCGTCGACAGCTCGAGGAACGCGTCGTTCGCGATCGCGGCGGTCACCAGCGCGACGCGGTCCGCGATCGGCGAGATGCGGTGCCCAAGCTTGTGCGGCGGCACCGGCGCCGGCATGACGAGGACCCGGTCGAGGTCGAGCGTGTCGCGGGCGAGGGTCGCGAGCCAGAGGTGGCCGACATGCGGCGGGTCGAAGGTGCCACCAAGGAGGCCGATGCGGCTCACTCCTCGTCGCTCCACTCGAGCTCGATCGGACCGATGTGGACCATCGTCCCCGCGCCCGCGCCCGCGCGACGCAGCTCGGCGTCGATCCCGCTGCGCTCCAGCACCCGCTGGAACCGATCGCGCGACTCGGCGTTCTCGAAGTCGGTGCGAGCAGCCAGCGTCTCGATCCGGCGCCCGAGGACGCGCAGGCTGCCCGCGCTGCCCTCGGCCACGACCCGCCATCCCTCCTCGAGCGGGTCGAAGCGATGGACGCGCACCTCCCGGTCGGCCGCGGCCTCGCGCGGGCTGAGCGCCACGCCGGCCAGCGAGCGGTCGAGAACGGCGCGCAGCTCCGCCATCCCGGTCCCGTCCCGGGCAGAGACCCCGAGCACCTCCGAGGCTCCGCCGGCGAGGGCGTCACGCACCTCGGCGAACCGCTCGCGCGCCTCGGGCAGGTCGAGCTTCGTGACCACGATCGGGGTCGGGCGCTCGAGGAGGGTGGGATCGTGGAGGCGGAGCTCCTCGGCCACCGCCCCCCACTCGGCCACCGGATCCCTGCCGGCGCCGTCGACCACGCCCACGAGCACGCGCGTGCGCTCGACGTGGCGCAGGAACTGGTGACCGAGTCCGCGTCCCTCGTGCGCGCCCTCGATCAGCCCCGGGACGTCGGCGATGACCGCGCTCCGCTCCTCGTCGAAGGCGATGACCCCGAGGTTCGGGCTCAGCGTCGTGAACGGGTAGTCCCCGACCTCGGGGTTCGCGGCGGTCAGCGCGCCGAGCAGGGTGCTCTTGCCGGCGTTCGGGGCGCCAACCAGGCCGATGTCGGCGATCGACTTCAGCTCGAGGCTCAGCCAGCGCGCCTCGCCGGGCAGTCCCTTCTCACGGTGCGTGGGCGCGCGATGGGTGGCGGTCGCGAAATGGACGTTGCCGCGCCCGCCGCGCCCGCCGCGCGCCACGACCAGGCGGTCGTCACGCTCGAGCAGCTCCCCGATCCAGGCGCCATCGGGATGGGTGCGCACGACCGTCCCCGGCGGCACGCGGAGCACGATCTCGCCGCCGTTGCGGCCGTGCGCCTTGCGACCGGCACCGGCGCCACCGGCGCCCGCGCGATGGTGCCGGGCGCGGACGTAGTCGCCGAGGGTCGTCATGCCGGGCTCGACGACCATCACGACGTCGCCGCCGCGGCCGCCGTCACCGCCGTCGGGACCGCCGCGCGGGACGTGCGCCTCGCGGCGGAAGGACGAGGCGCCATCCCCGCCGGCGCCAGCCGCGACGTGGATGCGGGCGTGATCGGCGAACATCGGTCAGGAAATGATAAGCGCCGACCCATGCGGGCCGGCGCGGCGGGCCAGGAGCGGCGAGCGGCTAGAGATAGCGCAACGGGTTGACGATGACGCCGTTGACGATGACCTCGAAGTGGCAGTGCGGGCCGGTGGCAACGCCCGTCATGCCGACCGCGGCGATGCCCTGGCCCCGCGCGACCGACTGGCCCACCGAGACCCAGATCGCGTTGAGGTGGTTGTAGACGGTCTGGATGCCGTTGCGATGGTCGATCTGGACGACGTAGCCGCCGCCGTTGTTGCGCCAGCCGGCCCACGTCACGACGCCGGCCGCGGAGGCGATCACCCTGCTCCCGAGCGGAGCGGCGATGTCCAGCGCGAGGTGGCCGGTGTGGTAGTACTGCGTGATCACCCCGCCGGGCACCGGCCACGCCAGCGCGCCGCCGCTGGTGGGACCGCCCTGCGCGGGTGCCACCGGCTGTACCGCGACGGCCGCCTGGTGGCGCGCCGGCTCGGGAGTCGCGGGGGGCGGCGACACGGGAACCGCCACCGGGGTCGGCAGGGGCGACGGGGTGGCGGTGATGACCTGCGCCGTGCGCTCGATCTGGAGGCGGCGATCGGCGGTCTCCGGGTCGATCCGCACCGTCGTGACGCGGTTCTCGACGGGCATCCCGCCCGCGGCGCTCACCGCGCCGACGATGGAAAAGAACGGCTGATTCGCGGCGGACGGCCCGCGCGTGGCGGCCATCCCGAACGCGGCGGAGAACGCGACCAGCGCCACGACCACGAGGTGCGTCACGGCACGTGACAGGGGGCGGGCTGAGGCGATTCGGCGCAGCGCGTGGCGCGGATCAGGCAATAGATCACTCCCGAGAGTGGTGCGGCGTCTGCTTGCGCGGCCCCCCACTTCCCGGTATCAGCCAGGCACGCCGGAGGCCGAAATGGGACCGTGCGGTTGAAGCCTACCAGCCCGTTTGGGGCGGGGTCAACCTGACGAAGGTTTTACGTTGGCCAGCTGGACCGGAGGCGAGCCGAGGTCCGCGTATGAGCCGGCCGGGCCGTCGAGCGAGGCCCACCAGATGCCGCGCCCGGGGCCGTCAAACGGCGGAACGGCCAGCCTGAGCGTCACCGATTCACCCGGCCCCAGGGCGGGCACCTCGGCGTCGAGCGGTGCCGTCGCCGCTGGTGCGCTCGGCAGGTAGGGAAGCTCGCTCGCCTGCCAGCCCGCGACGAGCCGCAGGCCGGCGGGCCACGGCGCGGTGCCGCGGTTCGTCAGCGTGAGCGACAGGTCGCTGCCTGGCAGGAGCGGGGCCGAGGCGAGCGGTCCGGTCGACTGCGCGAGCGGCTCCGTCGCGCCGGCGACGTCGTAGCGCACGGCCTGCGGTCGCGTTCCGAGGTAGGCGGCCAGTCCGTCGTACACCCCGCGTGCCGCGGCCGCCTGGCCGGCCGCGGTCGAGAGAAGGTCCTGCTCGGCGCGCAGCGAGATCGAGCCGACCTCGCTCAGCGTGCCGGGCATCTGGAGCGCACGGTGCGGCTTGCACCACGTATCGCCGGGCACCTCGCATGTGTCGCCGTCACGCCATGCCCGGCTGATGACGTAGTACGCGACCGCCTCCGTTCCGCGGTCCTGCCGCTGGTAGCTGGCAAGCGGATCGAGGGCCGCCACGACATCGGTCTGGACGTCGCCGGCGAGGACCGCACTGCCGGCCACGCCCCACGGCGACTCGTCGTCGTAGTAGGACTGCGTGGCGGCGATCTCGTAGCTCACGCCGTTCTGGGTCAGCGAGTTGATGTGGATGCTCACGAACGCGTCGGCGCGGGCGAGGTTGGCGCGGTCGATCCGCGCCTGCAGCTCGTCGCGCGTCCGCACCCGGCCCGTCGCCTCGAAGCCGGCCCGCCCGTCCCCGTTCACGTCTCGCCACGCCGGACCGTTGCACCCGAACTCGGGGTCGTTGTCGCCGGCGAGGGCGGAGTCGTCGGTCCGCATCATCACGACCGTGATCCCCTGCGCCTCGAGGAGGCCCTGGACGTCACGCGCGATGCCGAGCGTCATCGCCTTCTCGCTGAACTCGACCCCGCGTCGGGACGGGTCCGGGACGCCCCAGTCCAGGCAGCCGCCGTGGCCGGGGTCGATGGCGACCACGATGGCGGCGGGGTTCGGCGCGTAGACGGCGCTGTCGGAGCCGGGAGCGGGCACCACCGCGCCAGCGCTCGGGATGGCCGAGGCGCTGGGTACCGGGATCGCTCGGCGACGGTGACGCCGGGATGCTCGGCGTCGGAGACGGCGCACCGCAGCCGACGAGGCCGATGAGGAGCGTCACGGCCACCGTGGCGCCGCGCCACACGGGACGATGCCCGGAGGGAACGCGGCGGCCGATCATGCGACGCGGAGCTCGGCGAGCGTCAGGTCCGCTCGGACGCCTCGACGCTCTTGCTGAGCGAGACGAGGAACTCGGCGTTGTTCTTCGTCTTGCCGAGCCGCTGCATGAGCAGCTCGATCCCCTCGTTCGGGCCGACGGCGGAAAGCATGCGACGCATCGTCCACACCATCCGCAGGCTGTTCTCGTCGAGCAGCAGCTCCTCGCGGCGGGTGCCGGAGCGGAGGACGTCGACGGCCGGGAAGATGCGCTTCTCGGAGAGCTTGCGGTCGAGCGCGAGCTCCATGTTGCCGGTCCCCTTGAACTCCTCGTAGATGACATCGTCCATCCGGCTGCCCGTGTCGACGAGGCAGGTGGCGATGATCGTGAGGCTGCCGCCGTGCTCGATGTTGCGCGCAGCCCCGAAGAACCGCTTCGGCGGGTAGAGCGCAACCGGGTCGACGCCGCCCGACAGGGTCTTGCCGCTCGCCGGCAGGGCGAGGTTGTAGGCGCGCGCGAGGCGCGTGATCGAGTCGAGCAGGATCACGACGTCGCGCCCGGTCTCGACCTGGCGCTTCGCGATCTCGAGCGTCATCTCGGCCACGCGGGTGTGGTTCTCGGTCGGCTCGTCGAAGGTCGAGGCGTAGATCTCGCCCTTGACGCTGCGCTGCATGTCGGTGACCTCCTCGGGACGCTCGCCGATGAGGGCGACCATGAGGAGCGCCTCCGGGTAGTTGTCCGTGATGCCGGCGGCGATGTGCTTGAGCACCGTCGTCTTGCCCGCCTTGGCCGGCGAGAGGATCAGGCCGCGCTGGCCCTTGCCGATGGGGCTGATGAGGTTGATGAGACGCTGGGTCAGGTTCTTCTGGTCCGTCTCGATATCGAACAGCTCGTCCGGGAAGACCGGCACCAGCTGGTCGAAGTACGGGCGCCGGCGCGCCACCTCCGGCTCCACGCCGTTGACCGTGTCGACCCGCAGCAGGCCCCAGTACTTCTCCTGCTCCTTGGGGGCGCGGGTCTGGCCGGTGACCCGGTCGCCGGTGCGAAGGGCAAAGCGGCGCACCTGGCTGGAGCTGACGTAGATGTCGTCGTTCGACGGCATCACGCCGTGGACGCGCAGGAAGCCGAAGCCCTCTTCGACGATCTCGAGGATCCCGTCGGCGATGCCCGGCTCGGTGATGCGCTCCGGCTCACGACGCGTCGGCGTCAGCGTGACGACGTCGAGCAGCTTGAGGACGAGGTCCGAGTGCTCGAGGTCGTCGGCACCTTCGATACCATGCTCGCCGGCGATCTCACGCAGCTCGTCGAGCGGCTTGGCCTGGAGGTCGGCGAGGTTCATCCCCTCGTCGAGGTCACCGGGGAACGGGCCGGCGTAGATCGACGAGTAGCCGCCGGACGCGAAGTCGTTGCGCCGGCGAGCGTAGGCCGGGCGCGGCGCCTGGCGGCGCGCGCCACCTCCCTCCGAGCGGCGGCGGGATCGGTTGCGGCGCTGTGGGCGGGCTTCGTCGTTCATGGACGCCTCGGATGATGCATGGGTGGACGTGGAGACCTCGGATCAGGTGGAAGGGCGGTGCCGCGGGTCACGCTTCGCGCGACAGGCGCCGGGTGCGGCGGGTGCCACGGGACGTGACGTCGTGGTGCATGGGGCGTGGTGCGAATGCGCCTCGCTGCGAAACGGGGGACTGGCCGTCGTCCAAGCGGGTCAGACTTTCCGGGTACCGGCCCGGGTGGTGATGTTCGGTCCGCCGTAGCCGCTGAGCTCTCCGATGAGGCGTTCGCGGATCTGGAGGAGGACCGGGCGCCAGTCGAACGCATCATACCCGACGCGGGCAAGGACGTCTTCGCCCGATGGCCGCTGTCCCTCGCGCCACAGCCCGATGAGCTCCTGCCCCGCGGCCGGCGACTGCCACCAGCCGGCGCCGTGCGCGGTGCGCAGGTGGGCGACGATGCTGCCCTCGAGCATCCAGGCGCGGAGGTAGCGAGCCGCGTAGAGGTGGTCGTCGACGTCCGACAGCCAGCGCGCCTCCGCGGTGTGGACGCCGGTCAGCAGCCCGAGCAGGCCGGCGTAGTAGGCGCGACCGATGGCGGGGTCCGGGTCGCGGTGCAGCCGCAGCTCGTAGAGCAGCTTCGCCGTGTAGCGGCGCAGCATGAACAGCTTCACGAAGGCGGCGAAGTCACCGTAGCCGGCGATCTCCTCCGGCGGCATGCGCAGGTGCTCGGCGAGCCAGGCAGGCTCGCTGGCGAGGGAGCCGAGCACGAATGCATAGCCCTCGGTGACGCTCGTGTCGCCGACGTGGCGGTCGGCCGCCGGCAGGTCGGCCGCGGCATGGGCGAAATGCTCGACGTGGCCGAGCTCGTGCAGCATGGCCGCGTAGTCGTCGTGCCCGCCGCGCGGCTGGACGACGAGCCGGACGTCCTGGGGCACGCGCACCGGGACGCAGAAGGCGCGGGGTGACTTGTTGGGACGTTGCACGACGTCGAGGGTCACGTTCGGCTGCGCGGCGACGTCCATCCCGAGCCGCCCGAGCGTCTCGGTCGCGATCGGCAGGAGGCGGCGGGCCTCGAACCATGCGTCCCAGCTGCTGCCACGCATGAGATAGCCGAGGTCGGCGACCGATCCGTCGCCCGCCTCCACGTCGATCTCGGCGAGATAGCGGCGCAGCGCCGCGTAGTAGGGCGTCTCCGAGGCGGCGATGAAGGCCTGCAGCTCCCCGGCCAGGGCATCCGGGTCGAAGCCGTGGACCGCCGCCGCCATCTCGACCGCGTCGCTGAACCCGAGCTCCGCGGTCGCCGCGCGCATGCGCAGCAGCCGCTCGAGACGGAGCGGATTGATCGCCTCCACGGCCTCGAGGTAGCTCGTCTCGAGCGCGTTCCGCTCGCCGCGGTCGCTCAGATCGGCGATCCGCGTGGCGGCGGCGCGGTAGCCGATCCGTTCGCCGCGCCACATGATCCCGGCGGTCGCCTCGGCGGTCGCGATCCGCTCGGTGAGGTCGACGGCCGCTCGCTCGACGTAGGCCTCGGCCGCGAATCCCCACAGTCGGCGCGCCTGGCGAGCATCCTCTCCGTCGCCCACGGCGAGGCGCTGGAGCCCGTCGATCGCGGCGCGGTCGAAGAGGCCCGCATGGCGCTCGTAGATCGGCGCCAGCACCATCTCGTCGCGGATGCCGGCCAGGCCGGCGTAGAACTCGTCGCCGATCTCGGCCGAGAACGCGTCGAGCTCGGCCCCGTAGTCGGCCAGGTCGATCGTGCGTCGGCGGCGCCCGCGCGCCGTGGTCATGCGGCGCTCACGCCTTGCGCTCCGCCGCCAGGACCGATCCCTCCGCCACCCGGCTCGCACGCGCGGGGCGAGCGGCGGGGGCGGTCATGCCTGCCCGCGCGGCGGCGGCGCCGACGAAGTCGCGGAACAGCGGGTGCGGCCGGTTCGGCCGGCTCTTCAGCTCCGGGTGGGCCTGGGTCGCCACGAACCACGGATGGTCGCGCAGCTCGATGTACTCGACCAGGCGCCCATCCGGCGAGCAGCCGCTGAATGCCATGCCGGCCGCGGAGAGCTGCTCGCGGTAGGCGTTGTTCACCTCGAACCGGTGGCGATGGCGCTCGTAGGCGATCTCGGTCCCGTACGCGGCCCGCACCTTCGAGCCCTCCTCAAGCTTCGCGGGATAGAGGCCGAGACGCATGGTGCCGCCCTTGTCGGTGACATCGGCCTGGTCTGGCATGAGGTCGATGACCGGGTTGGCGGTGAAGACGTTGAACTCGCTGCTGTTCGCGTCATCGGTCTTCAGCGCCTCGCGCGCGAACTCGATCACCGCGCACTGGAGGCCAAGGCAGAGGCCGAGGAACGGCACGCCGCGCTCGCGCGCCCAGCGGATCGCGCGGATCTTGCCCTCCACCCCGCGGTAGCCGAAGCCGCCCGGCACGAGCACGCCGGCCACTCCGTCGAGCGCGGCGGATACCTCGTCCGCCTCCATCCGCTCGAGCTGCTCGGAGCGGATCCAGCGCACGCGGACGTCGACGTTGTGGTGCACGGCACCGTGCTTCAGCGCCTCGGTGACGCTGATGTACGCGTCGGGGAGCTCGGTGTACTTCCCGACGATGGCGACCTCGAGCGAGGGGCGCGGCGCGCGGATGCGGCCGACGAGCTCCTGCCAGTCCGCGAGATCCGGCTCGCCGGCCGGCAGGTCGAGCTCGCGGGTGATGAGCTTCCCCAGGCCGGAGCGCTCGAGCTGGAGCGGCACCTCGTAGATGCTGCCGGCGGTGCGGAGCGGGATGACGGCGTGGACGTCGACGTCGGTGAACAGGGCGACCTTGTCGAGGATCTCGTCCTCGATCGGCTCGTCGCCGCGGAGGATGATCACATCGGGCTGGATGCCGATGCCGCGCAGCTCCTTCACCGAGTGCTGGGTCGGCTTCGTCTTCAGCTCGCCGGTCGCGCCGATCTGCGGCAGCCACGTGACGTGGACATAGAGGACGTTGCGGCGACCGACGTCCTTACGCATCTGGCGGATCGCCTCGAGGAACGGCAGCGACTCGATGTCGCCCACCGTGCCGCCGACCTCGACCACCACCACGCCGTGCTGCGCCAGTCCGCTGCCGGCGACGCTGCCGGTGCCCTCGCGGGCGACGCGGGCGATGCGCTCCTTGATCTCGTTCGTGATGTGCGGGATGACCTGCACCGTGCCGCCGAGGTAGTCGCCGCGCCGCTCTTTGGCGATCACCGCCGAGTAGATGCGGCCGGTGGTGACGTTGCTCGCCTGCGAGAGGTTCTCGTCGATGAAGCGCTCGTAGTGGCCGAGATCGAGGTCAGTCTCTGCGCCGTCATCGGTGACGAACACCTCGCCGTGCTGGTACGGCGACATCGTGCCGGGATCGATGTTGATGTACGGGTCGAGCTTCAGGATGCTGACCGGGATGCCGCGCGACTTCAGGAGGCGTCCGATCGAGGCGGCGGTGATCCCCTTGCCGAGTGAGCTGGTGACGCCGCCGGTCACGAAGACGTACTTGGGCATCCGCGCTGATCAACCTCCGATGGGCGGCTCGGCGGCCCGGGACGACGCGGGCACGCGGGTAGGGCGCCGATCACTACACGGGAAGCAAGCATACCGCATGGCGCGGCGGCCCGAGGTCCGCTACCTCGCGCTGCCCTTCGCCGAGCCGCGGACCGCGCCCCGGTCCTGCCGGTGAAGCACGCAAACGATCTCGCGGTCCCCGGTCGCCCACGTCGACGCCGACGGGTTGAGGAAGGTGCCGAACCAGGTCGAGTCGTTGAAGTCGACGCCCACGTAGGCCTCGAAGTCGGGCCGGCAGGCGGCGTCCGCGGCCGCGTTCAGGGCGTCGGCGCCGGGAAAGCTGGCGCTCGCCCCGGCGGGAATGGGGGCCGCGCCGAACACCTCGTAGGTGTGGGGGCCGGCGCAATCCACCACGGATACCCGCGTCACCGCGCTCAGGTCCTCGGTGTCGAAGCAGTCGCCGACGGCCAGGTCAAACGAGCTCTTGTCGGTGCTGGCGACCGACGCGGACGCGGCGTCACTGCCCGCACTGGAGCTCGGGGAGCTGGAGCCGCAGCCGGCGGCCACGATGGCGAGGCCCATCAGCAGGACGACGGCGACGAGGCAGCGGCTGCGGATCAGGGCTCGGACCTCCGTGGTGCGCGGCGGGCATCGGGTCGGCCTCCCGCGCGATGCGCTCGACGCCGCGCGGCATGATGCGCCGGCCGCTCGCCGCGCACAATGCCGCCCATGCTCGGTCTCGTGCGGCTCGTCCACCCGGCGCCCGCGCTCGCGGTGACACTCCTCGCCGGGGTGCTGGCGCTGCTCCTCGGCGGCGAGTCGGGGACGGTCGACGCCGGGCGCGTGGCCCTCGTCGTCGCAGCGGTCGCTGGATCCCAGGTGGCGACCGGGGCCCTCAACGACTGGGCGGACCGGGATCGCGACGCGGCGGCGGGGCGACCCAAGCCGATTCCCCAGCGTCTCGTCGCTCCAGGCGCCGCGATGGCGCTCGCGGGGGGCGGCGTCGCGCTCCAGCTGGGCGCCTCGCTCCTCGTCGGCACGTCGTTCACGCTGCTCGGGCTCGTCGCACTGGGCAGCGCGGTCGCGTACGACCTGTGGCTGTCACGCACGCCGGCCAGCGTGGTGCCGTACGTCGTGAGCTTCGGCACGCTGCCGCTGTGGATTGCGACCGGCCTCGGCGTGCCGCCCTCCCGCGTCGCCGGCGCAGTGCCGCTGGCCGCCCTCTTCGCGGCGGCGGCGCACCTGGCCAACACGCTGCGCGATTACGACAGCGACCGCGCGACGGGCTCGCGCGCGCTCGCTCAGCTCCTGGGTCGCACGGCGACGCGATGGATCGCGCTGGCGCTCGGCCTGGCGGTGGGGGTGGGCGTCGGGGTCGCGCTCGCGTTGGGGGGACGCCTCACCCCGGCGGTGGCGCTGAGCGGCGCCGTCGGCCTGGCGGCGATCGGTGCGGGCGGGATCCGTGAGGCCTGGCTGTGGCGCGGCCAGCTCGTGGCGGCGGTTGCGTGGACCGCGGCCTGGGCGCTCAGCGGCCGGACGTGAGTCGGGCGCCCACCAGGGCGCCCGCATCGGTACGTGAGGAGAAGAACCCGGGTCAGATCGTGTCCTCGAGCTCCATCTCCTCGTCGTCGGTCTCCTCGGTCAGCTTGAGCCAGACGAAGAGGCCGGCGAGGATGGTGAGCGGAATGACGATCAGCGCCGCGAGAAGCGCCCCGATCCCGAGCAAGAGAACCTTCAACGCCTTCATATCGGCCTCCGGTGCGTGCTGTCGCGTCAGCCGCGAGCGGGTGGCTGCGGCGCGTCGCTTCGTTGCTGTGGTGCCGCATCGATCATAGCCACTATCTCGTCGCGCGTGAACTCCGCCAGCTGGTGTGCGATGCCGCTCTGCGACGCGATGAGCAGGCGCACGACGAACGAGCCGTCCTGCTCGAAGAAGAACACGTCGCGCGGATGCTGGCCGTCCACCCAGGCGCCGATGACGCGGAGCGCCTGCTCGTAGTAGTTCCCGACCTCGACGTGCGGCTGGCCTGCCTCGGTCGCCGCCGCTCGGCGCGCGATCGACTCGTCGATCAGCTGCCCGATCTGGTCATCCACAAGCTCGAACGTCTTCTTCGCCAGCATGCCGGAGGACTCCGACCATTGGCCGACGTTCGGCTGCGCCAGGCCCTGGAGGACGAAGCCGGCCTCCAGCTCGAGGAAGATGAGCTCCTTGAGCAGCTCGTGGTCGGCGAAGGCGCCAACGCTGCGCAGCACCTCCTCCCAGTCGGTGCGCGGGCTGCCCTCGTAGATCCGCATGCCGCCCTCCGTCATCCCTGGCGCGCGTGGCGCTCCGCCGCAGGATAGCGCACCCGCGAACGGGCTCCGCCCGACCTAGCGCTCGGCGAGCGCGACCGCGATTCGGCCCGCCGCCGAGGCGTTGCCGACGATGAGCGCCACGTTTGCCCGGAGCGTGCGGCCACCCGACGCGGCGGCGACCCGACCGAGCACGAACGGCGTCACGGCGCCGCCGTGCACGCCCGCCTCCTCGGCGGCCGCGAGGGCATCGGCGATCCAGGCGTCGACCTCCGCCACCGGGATCGCGACGTCCGCGGGCGGCGGCTGGACGACGAGGATGCCGCCGGCACCGGGCAGCGCGAGGTGCGCGGCGATGATCCGTGCCGCGTCGCCCGGGTCGGCGGCGGTGTGCGGCACGGCGAGACCGGCATCGAGGCTGTAGAAGGCGGGCAGCCGATCGGTCCCGAGCCCCACCACCGGGACGCGACGCGTCTCGAGCAGCTCGAGCGTGGCGTTGAGATCGAGGATCGACTTCGCGCCGCTGCAGATCACCGCCACCGGCGTGGCCGCGAGCTCGTCGATGTCGCTGCTGACGTCCCAGCTCAGCGCCGCCCCGCGATGGACGCCACCGATCCCGCCGGTCGCGAAGCAGCGGATGCCGGCTGCGTGCGCGGCGCGCATCGTCGCGCTGACGGTGGTGGCGGCCAGGCGGCGCTGGGCGAGGAGCGGACCGATGTCGCGCGACGCCGCCTTTGCCGGATGGCGCTCCGGGTCGGCCAGGCGGTCGAGCAGCGGCTGCGCGGCGCCGACGACGACGAGGCCGTCCTCGATCGCGACGGTCGCCGGCACCGCGCCGGCCGCGCGCACCGCCTCCTCGGCCGCGCGTGCGGTGTCGAGGTTGTGGGGCGCCGGCAGGCCCTGGGCGATGAGGCTCGACTCGAGCGCCACCACCGGCGCCCGATCGGTGAGCGCAAGCGCCACTTCCTCGGAGACCGACAGCCACGCGGGCGTCGGCCGCAGGCCGGTCACGAGACCCGTGCCGCGTCGCGTGCTGCGGGCGCGGGGCCTTCGGCCGGCACGTGGGCCTGGGCGCCGGTCACGCGCGTCACCGCGGCCGCATGCGACATCGCGGCGGCGAGCGCGACCTCACACGCCCGGCGAGATGGCGGCCAGGGCAGGTCGGCGAGATGGGCGAGGAGGGACGCCGCGAACGCATCCCCGGCGCCGGTGGTGTCGACCGGCGGCGCACCGGCGCCGCCGCGGACGATGAGCGGCGCCCCCCCGTCGATCACCGCGGCAGCGGCGCGCGCGGTGGTGACGACGACGCTGCATCCGAGCGCAGTCGCGGCGGCCACGGCGAGGGGCTCAGGCTGGTCAGCCACGCTCGGTCCGAGCGCGGCCGCCTCGGCGCGATTGAGGATGGCGAGATTCGGATCGAGGCGCCGCGCTGCATCCCGCCACCGCGCGCCACTGCCATCGGGCACCGCACACCCGAGCAGGACCCTGCGCGCCGGCGCCGCGCCAACCTGCGCCGCGAGGCGCGGGCCGGCCGGCTCGAGCAGCGCGTAGCCGCTCACGACGATCCAGTCCGCATCTGGAGCAAGGAATGCGTCCGCGGCGAACGGCACGCGCTGGCTGAGCATCGTCCGCTCGCCGCTGCCATCGGTCAGGACGACGACGGTGCCGGTCGCGGTCGCCGGCACGAGCGCGAGCGCCACGCCCTCGCGCTCGAGCCCCGCCCGGAGCATCTCGCCCGCCCGGTCCGGGCCGAGGGCGGCGACGAGGGTGACCTCGACCCCCAGCCGCGCGAGCCGCACGGCAACGTTGGCGCCCTGCCCTCCCGGACCGATCAGCACCTCGGCCGGCACGTCGCCGCCGAGCTCGAGCGCTGCGCGATGCCGGACGCTGACGTCGAGCAGCGCATCCCCGACGACCGCGAAGCGCGCCGCCGGACCGCTCATCGGATGGGTGGTGGGATCTCGATGCTCGGCGAGGGTATGTCACTGCCCGACGCCGGTTCGCCCGAGGCCGCGGCCGGGGCACTCGTCGACGGGCTCGCAGGCGGGGTCGCCGGCTGCGCGTCGGCGCCCTCGCCGAGGTTGAGGAACCGGCAGGCCGAGAGGCAGACTGCGAGGGCGAGGATCGCGAGGAGGCGGCGCATCGTCGCGGCATCATGCCACCCCGGTCGCCTGGCCGATCTCCGGTCCGCCCCTCTGCCCGGCCCGTCCCTCACCACGGCCGCCGGCTCGTATAGCCCTCGCGCGGCGTGTGCCACCACGCGAGCTCCGGGTCACTGAGCCGCCAGCAGAGCCACACCCGCTCGCCGTCGCGCTCACCGGGAATGTCGAGCAGGCCCATCTCGAGGTCGCGCACCACGACGCCCAGCCCGTCGAACTCGGCGAGCAGCGCGCGCATGCCTTCCCTGATCGTCGTCACCTCGCGCTCGAGGCGCCCCGTCTCGGCCGCGTGGCCGGGGGCGCCGTTCCCCTGGAGGTGCAAGTGGAGCGCGCCGTGCGCGGCGGCGAGACGCCGCTCCTCCATCGCCACCGCGATGAGCGTCGAGCGCAGGCGCGGCACGAGCGCTCGCGCCTCGTCGAACGTGTAGCGCAGGTCCGCGTCGGCCGTCATGTCGGACCGATGGTAGCGCGGCCGTTTGCTAGGATCGTGCGGATCGGTGGGCCTGCTCCGCATCGCGACGGCGCCCGCCCAGGAGAGGCTGAGGCTCCACACCGATGACCGACCGTGATGGCCGTGCCTCGCACGGCATGAACGACGAGGCGCCGCCCGGCGCCGATCCGTACACCGCCTACGACGAGTTCAACCTCCCCGCCTACGTTGGGCTGCCCACCTTCCAGAAGCTCCCCTACATGACCGATGCGGCCGCGCTGGCCGACCGGCGACCCGACATCGCGATCGTGGGCGCGCCGTTCGACGACGCGGTGAGCCACCGCTCCGGCGCCCGCTTCGGGCCGCGCGCGATCCGCCAGGCGACCTACCACGCCGGCGACCTCAACTCGCTCCAGCTCGACATCGAGCCGCTCGACTGGCTCGACGTGGTCGATGCCGGCGACGCGCCAGTGACGCCGATGGCGATCGAGCGCGCCCATGCGGTGATCAACCGCAAGGTCGCCGACGTCGCGGCCAGCGGCGCCATCCCCATCGTCCTGGGCGGCGACCACTCGATCACGTTTCCGTCGGCGGCGGCGATCTCGGCCGCGGTCGCGCCCCGCCGCCTGGGAGTCGTCCACTTCGACGCCCATGCGGATGCCGCGAACACCACCTGGGGCCACCTGCGATCGCACGGCACGCCGATGCGCCGGCTGATCGAGGAAGGCCACGTCGCCGGCCGCAACTTCGTACAGGTCGGCCTGCGCGGCTACTGGCCGGGACCGGAGACGATTGCGTGGATGCGCGAGCACGGGATGCGGAGCCACTTCATGACCGAGATCGAGGAGCGCGGCGCGGAGGTGGTGATCGCCGACGCGATCGCCGAGGCGCTCGATGGCCCCGAGGTCGTCTACCTCTCGGTCGACATCGACGTGCTGGATCCCGGCATGGCGCCGGGAACCGGGACGCCGGAGCCGGGAGGGATGCTCACCCGCGAGCTGCTGCGCGCGATTCGCCAGGTGGTGACGAGCGTGGAGCTCGCCGGCATGGATGTCGTGGAGGTGTCGCCGCCCTACGACGCCGCCGAGGTCACCGCCATGGCGGCGCATCGGTGCGTGCTCGAGGCGGTGAGCGCCGTCGCCGCCCGCCGTCGCGCGCAGGGCGCGACCCCGAACCCCACCCGCCTCGGCTGACCCACGGGCCGGCTAGCCGGCCGTGAACGAGACCCGGCCGCGCTCGACGCCGTCGATGGATGCGACCGCCGTCCAGCTGCCACGGGCCAGGCTGCCGCGGAAGCTCGACCAGGCCGCCCCCGGACCGCCGCCCAGGGTGAGCCTCGCGCCGTCGATGCGACGGCCGCCTGGGCCATCGAGGCGGATGGCGAGCACGTCGCCGCGCCGCGAGGCGCCGAACGTCACGACGATGACGAACGCGCCGCTCACGTGGCTCAGCTCGCGGTCGCATCGCCCGTGGTGCTGGCTGCGGCAGACCCGGACCGTCAGCGCGGCCGTGCTCGGCGGACTCGTCGGCAGCGGCGTCGCGCTGGGGCTGGGGCTCGGGGGCAGCGTGGCGCTCGGCGACGGGGTCGCCGGGACCGGCCAGGCAGAGCCGCCGGCCACGACGACGGATGGCGCGGCGCTGGCCGCATCGCTCGCGACCGGGGACGGTGCCGGCGTGCCGAACCCATTCAAGGCGGCGCCGATGAGGGCGAGCACGACGAGCCCACCGAGCAGGAGGGGGACGAGAGGCAGCGGTGCGGGGCGGGGTGCGTCGGCCATCGGTCAGCCCAGCAGAGCAGGTCCTTCGCCAGCCGTCCTCACTGGACGGTGAAGGGTGCCTCCGCCGCGGGCAGTCCATTGCGGTTGATCCGGATCCGGTAGTCACCGGCGCTCAGGCCCGTGTAGGGCGTGCCGAAGCCGGGGAACAGGATCCAGCCATTGCAGGCGCCCTTTGCCCCACAGCCGAGCTGGGACAGCTCGATGCTCGCCTGCGCCGACTGGTTGCCCGCGCTGTCGAGGATCGTCATCCCGATCACGTCGTTGCGGCTCCCCTTCTCGAACCCGATCCAGACCCACATCTTGCCGTCGTTCGTGGAACCGTCCGAGTTGCAGCCTGAGCCATTCGGCTGGGTCGAGCACGCCTGGGTCTGCGCCACGAAGCCATCGGGGAAGATGATCGGCGGCCCCTCGCTCGCGTTCGCGCTGCCGCTCGCTCCGCCCGATGTCGACGGCGTCTGTGCCTGGGTGGGCTCGGGAGTCGAGGTCACGGCCGCGGTCGGCGTCGCGGTGGGGCTCGCATCGGCGACCCCGTTGCTCGTGAAGAGGCCGGACAGGAACGCCCCGACGATGAGCGCCAACGCACCGATGGCGAGGAACGCCACCAGCGCGAGCCCACCACCGCGACGCGGCTCCTCCTCGTACGCGTCGTACGCCTGCGCGTCCCACGGCTCGTCGCCCGGCGTGTACGCGCCGTAGGCGCCCGCGTCGTCGCCGTAGGCGCGCTCGTCGTACGCCCCGGCCGGCGGCTCAGGCGCTTGCACGGCCTCGGGCGCGGCGGCGTTGTCGGCCCAGGCGTCGGTCGGCGGCGGGCCGGGCGCGTCGGGCGGCGATGCTGCGTCGACCGGGACCGCCGGCGGGAAGGGAGGCACGAGCGACGGGGCCGGCTCGTCGCGGACCTCGCGTCCGCGGCGCCACGGGTCGGCGGCCGCCTCGTCCGAAGCTCGCGGCACCTCGGCCTCCGGCGCCACGGCGGAATCGTCGACGGCGGGCCAGGCGGCATCGGGTGGCGGTAGCGCACGGGCGTCGTCGACGTGATCGGGGCGCGGCGCGCCTGCCGCGGCGGCCTCCTCACGGACGGCCAGCGCATCCTCCGGCTCCGGCTCGAACGGCGCGTAGCCGCCCGCATCGCCGCTCCACTCGTCGGCATAGCCGCCGCGCCGGTACGGGGTCTCCGGGCCGCGTCGCTGGCGGATGCGCGCGTCGAGCTCGTCGCGGTCCATGCCGCGCGGACGGGCGATCGAGCTCGCGGGGATCGGCGACCCGCACTGCGTGCAGAACGCAGCCGGGGGTGTCGATCGGTGACAGGTCGGACAGCGGATCTGCCCAGGCTTTGGCGTCGACATCGGCCGCCATTGTGCACACATGGGGCCACCGATGCACGCTGGGGAGCCGGATCGCGGCATCGCTAGAATCGGCCGGCATGGAGATCTCCGCCTCGCCCGAAAGGCGTCGGCGCATCAACGTCATCGGCACGAGCGGCGCAGGGAAGTCGAGGCTCGCGCGCGCCGTCGCCGCGCGCCTCGGATACTCGTGCGTCGAGCTCGACGCGCTCAATTGGGGGGCGGGCTGGGTCCAGGCGACGCCGGAGGTGATGCGCGCCCGCGTGGCCGCCGCGGTGGCCGGCGAGCGGTGGGTGATCGACGGCAACTACAGCGTCAGCCGCGACCTCCTGTGGGGGCGGGCCGATACGGTCGTGTGGCTCGACTTCTCGCGCGCCGTCGTCACCTGGCGCGTCGTCGCGCGCAGCGTGTCACGCCTCCTGCGCCGCACCGAGCTCTGGGCCGGCAACCGGGAGTCGCTGCGCGACCTCCTTGGCCGCGACTCGATCGTGTGGTGGTCGGTGAGCACGTACGCGCGGCGGCGTCGTGAATACCCCGCCCTCCTGGCGGCGCACCCGGGGCTGGAGGTCGTGCGCCTCCGCTCGCCCCGCGACGCCGACCGATGGCTCCGCGGGCTGCCGGCCGGTCGCCACGCCGCCGCGTGACGTCTACGCGCCGGGGCGCTTCCACTCCGTTCCGTCGGCAAAGCGCTCTCGCTTCCAGATCGGCAGCCGCTCCTTGATCTGCTCGATGACGTACCGATTCGCGTCGTAGGCGTCGCCGCGGTGCGCCGCCGCCGCGACGATCGCGACCGCGGCCTCGCCGAGCGGCACTGTGCCGGTGCGATGGACGACCGCCACCGCGACCGGGTAGCGCTCCTCCGCCTCGCCGACGATGGCGGCGAGCATTCCGGCGGCCATCTCCTCGAACGCCTCGTACTCGAGCTCGGTCACGGCGCGCCCGTCGTCGGCGTGGTCGCGGGCGCGGCCGACGAACGTCACCACCGCACCGTGGCCGGCGGTCGCCACCGAGCGCTCGAGCGCGGCGACGTCGATCCGCGCGTTCGTGAGGCCCCAGGTGCCGCCGCCGCTCACCGGCGGCAGGAAGGCGACCTCGTCGCCGTTGGCCAGCGACGCGCCCCACGCGGCATAGGCGCCGTTGCGGGCGGCGCGGACGAAGGGCCGGTGCGGCGCGAGGGCAGCGTGGCGAGCCGCGAGGGCGTCCCACGCGGCGGCGACATCGGTCCCGTCGGGAAGCTCGAGCTCGCACCGGTCCGTGGCGAGCTCGCGCAGGATGGCGAACGTGCGGACCCGGATGCGCATCGCCCGACTAGACCGGGACGCCGGTCAGGTAGCTGATGCTCGCCCCGGCGATCGACCCGGCCATCACGAGCGCCAGGCCGATGTAGAGCAGCCCCGTGCTGGCCTGGAGCGACGCCGCCCGGCTCGCCAGCCAGGCGAGGACGGTGACGAGGATCGGAAGGAGCGTCCCGGCACCGAGCCGCAGCCAGGTGAGCCACGCGAGGTCGCCGCGCAGCGGCTCCTGGCCGACGAGGAGGAGGGCAGCCGCGAACGCGGCCGCCTGGACGCCGAGCGCGGCGCCGTGGATCGCCATCATCCGACGCAGCGGAGCGGGGCTGAGCTTCGGGGTGACGAGGTACCAGTGGCCGAGGAGCATGGCTGCGTTGACCGCCCCGAGCGCGAGCGCCGCCACGAAGAGCTGGACCGCGAACAGGCCGGGAGCGCGGGTGCCGCCGGCGAGCGCGAGGGTCACGAGGGCACCGAGACCGATGATGCCGGTGACGACCGCCAGCCATGCACGCGGCCAGCGAGCGTGGCTCGCCACGAGGTACGACAGCGCGCCCGCGGCGAACGCGGCGACCAGGGGCCGTCGCACGCCGATCGTCGTCGAGCCGGCAGCATCGGCGGGGAGGTTGAGGTCGCTGACGAGCAGGATGAGGGCGCAGATGGCGACCACCCAGGCCATGAGGAGCCGGTAGCCGCGCGTCGTGCCGCCCGAAACCTCCGCCAGCCCGACCACCAGCAGCGACCCGCCGCCGAGCAGGGCCCAGAAGATCCAGTTGACGAAGGGGAGCGCCTCGATCGACACGGGCGGCGAGTATACCGATGGGCCGCGCCGGGCCACCCGGCGCTCCCCTTGCAGTAGCCTCGCCACACATGGAGCACATGGCCGCGGCGGACCCGCCGGCGATCGGCGACTACGGCGTCATCGGCGACTGCCGCACGATCGCGCTCGTCAGCCGGGAGGCGTCGGTGGACTGGTGGTGCCAGCCACGCTTCGACGCCCCGTCGGTCTTCGCCCGGATCCTCGATTCAGAGCTCGGAGGCGCGTTCCACCTCGAGGTCCGGGGCCTGGCCGCGGCGGGGCGTCGCTACGTCCCGCACACCGCGATCCTCGAGACCTCGCTCACCGCCGCCGGCGGGAGGCTCGTGGTCACCGACTTCGCCGCGCTCGAGGGGCGCGGCGATGCGCTCGGCCCCCAGCCGTTCGCCCGCCAGAAGCTCGTGCGGATCGTGCGCTGCGCGGCCGGACGGATCGAGCTCAGCCTCGTGGCGCGGCCCCGGCCGGGCTACGCCTCCGTCCAGCGGCCGCGCTTCGTGCTCGCCGGCCCGGAGCGGCAGCGACGGCGCACGATCGAGTTCCGTGCCGCCGGCCGCACGATCCAGCTGGCCGCAACCCGCGCCTGGGGTGCCCTGTCGGGCGGCGAGGCGCGCCTGCGCATCACCCTCGAGGCCGGGGACGAGGTCGGGGTGGCGATCGACTACGGCCCGGGCGACATGGCCG
The DNA here is from genome assembly GCA_963825905.1 of uncultured Chloroflexia bacterium. Taxonomy (GTDB): domain Bacteria; phylum Chloroflexota; class Limnocylindria; order QHBO01; family QHBO01; genus JAICQM01. Next base: position 73,078 of record CAWGUL010000004.1, read on the forward strand.
GCGAGGGCGTCGAGCACGGCGGCGGCCACCACCATGAGCCGGTCGAGCTGGCGCTCCTCCACGCCTGGGAGCGGGACACGCACGCCTTCTGGACGGGCTGGGCGAAGGTGTCGACCTACGCCGGTCCGTACCGAGACGCGGTCGAGCGCAGCGCCATCACCCTGAAGCTGCTGACCTACCACCCGACCGGTGCCCTCGTCGCCGCGGGCACGACCTCGCTGCCGGAGACGATCGGCGGGGAGCGGAACTGGGACTACCGCTTCACCTGGCTCCGCGACGCGTCGTTCACCCTGTTCGCGCTCCACACCCTCGGCTATCGTGCCGAGTCGGACGCGTTCATGTCGTGGCTGGCGCGCATCTGCGTCGAGGTCGCCGATCCGCTCGTCCTCTACCGCGTCGACGGCGCGGTCGCGAACCGCGAGCGGACGCTCGCCCACCTGGCCGGGCACCGCGGCTCGCGGCCGGTGCGCATCGGGAACGGGGCGGCGTGGCAGCGGCAGCTCGACATCTACGGCGAGGTCCTCGACGCCGCGTATCTCGACGCTCGCGCCGGCAACGAGGTGACCGATGCGGAGTGGGAGCTCTTCGCCGCCCTGGCCGACCTGGCCGCGCGCCGCTGGCGACTCGCCGACACCTCGATCTGGGAGGTGCGCGGGGGCCACCGCCACTTCACGTACTCGAAGGTCATGTGCTGGGTGGCGCTCGACCGCGCGGAGCGGCTGGCGAAGATCCTCGGTCGTGCCGACGCGGAGCGCGCGCGGATCGAGCGCTGGCGATCCGCCGCGACCCGGATCCGCCGACGCGTCATGGCACGCGGGCGCCGCGCCGACGGTGCATTCGTCCAGTCGTTCGGTGCCGACGTCGTCGACGCGTCGGCGCTCGCCTTCCCGCTCGTCGGCTTCATCGCCGGCGACGCGCCGGCGGTGACCGCCACGATCCGCGCCGTGGAGCGGGAGCTTTCCGATGCGGACGGGCTGGTGCAGCGCTACCGCGCCAACGAGCGCGTGGAAGGCCTCGGCGGGCGCGAGGGCGCGTTCCTCATCTGCAGCTTCTGGCTCTGCGACAACCACGCCCTGCGCGGCGATCTCGCCGCAGCGACGCGCCAGTTCGAGCGCCTCAGCGCCACGGCGAACGACCTCGGCCTGTTCAGCGAGGAGTGGGACGCGGCGACCGGCGCGCTGCTCGGCAACTTCCCGCAGGCCTTCACCCACATCGCGCTCATCAGCACGGCGCACAACCTCGAGCGCGCGGGAGCCGACCGGATGCGCGGCGCGGTGCGCGCCGACGCGCCCAGGGAGTGACCGATGCCCCGTCAGCCGGCGAGCGAGCCCGTCAGGCCGATCTCGACCCAGCCGTCGGCAGCGACGCGGACCGGGAAGGTCTCGACCGGCTCCGTGGCGGGTGGGATCACCGCCTCGCCGCTGCGAACGTCGAAACAGCCGCCGTGCCACGCGCAGACGAGGACGCCGTCGCGCGGGTCGAAGCCGGCCTCGGACAGCGGGAAGTCACGGTGGCTGCAGTTGTTCTGAACGGCGTAGAAGGCACCCTGGTGGCGCACGAGCACGACCGGGGTGCCGTCGATCTCGACCGGGATGAGCTCCCCGTCGCGCAGCTCGTCGCTGCGCAGCACGCGCGCGTAGCGGGTCGCGGAGATGGTCACAGCGGGCGGGCGAAGGCCAGCAGCCGCGGCTCGGTCATGTCCTCGATGCTCCAGCGCAGGCCCTCGCGCCCGAGGCCGGAGTCCTTCACGCCGCCGTACGGCATGGCATCGGTCCGCCAGGTCGGGATGTCGTTCACGATGACGCCCCCCACCTCGAGCTCGTCGTGGGCGAGGAGCGTGCGCTCCAGCGAGCCGGTGAAGACGCCGCACTGGAGGCCAAAGCGCGAATCGTTGATCTCGCGCACGGCCGCAGCGAAGTCGGCGACGCGGAAGAGGTTGACGACCGGCGCGAACGCCTCCTCGCCGCAGATGCGCGCCTCCTTCGGGACGTCGACGAGGACGGTCGGCGGATAGGTCCTGCCGTCGGGCGAGCCGCCGGCCAGGGCACGCGCACCGTCGGCAAGCGCCTCGCGCACCCAGCGATCGGTCCGTGCCACCGCGGCGTCGTCGACCATCGGCCCGAGGTCGGTGGCTGGGTCGAGCGGGTCCCCGACCTTCACGCCCGCGACGCGCTGCGCGAAGCGCCGTTCGAACTCGTCGTAGATCGTGTCGACGACGTAGATGCGCTGGACGCTGATGCACACCTGGCCGGAGTAGGCGAACGATCCGTACACGAGCCGCTCGATCGCCCAGTCGAGGTCCGCGGTCTCGTCGACGATCGCGCCGGCGTTGCCGCCGAGCTCGAGCACGACCTTCTTCTTCCCGGCCTCGGCCTTCATCTTCCAGCCGACCGACGGGCTGCCGGTGAAGCTCAGGAGCTTGAACCGATCGTCGCCGACCATCCGGTCGCCTGTCGGCCGGTCCATGGGCAGGATGCTGACGGCGCCCTTCGGCAGGTCAGTCTCGGCGATGAACTCGGCGATGCGGAGCATGACGAGCGGATCCACGCTCGGCGGCTTCAGGACGATGCTGCAGCCGGCGGCGATCGCCGGCGCCACCTTGTGGGCGGCAAGGTTGAGCGGAAAGTTGAACGGGCTGATGCCGGCCACCGGCCCGATCGGATAGCGCCGCACGATCCCGCTGCGGCCGCGGTTCGCGGGCGCCCAGTCGAGCGGCAGCCACTCCCCGTTGATGCGGAGCGCCTCCTCGGCCGCGGTCCGGAACGTGAGCGCGCCGCGGGCGACCTCGCCCCTGGCGTCCCGGATCGGCTTGCCGGACTCGCGGCTCAGCAGCTCGGCAAGCTCGTCGCCGTGCTCGGAGATGCGCTGCGCGATGTGGGCGAGCGCGTCGCGGCGCTCGTAGCTCGCCAGCCGCCGCGTGGCGGCGAATGCCTCGACGGCCGCCACCGTCGCGCGCTCGAGCTCGGCCGCGCCCGCCTGGAACGTGGTGGCGACCAGCTCGTCCGTCGCGGGGTTGCGCACCTCGAGCGGCGTGCCGGCCTCGACGAACTCGCCGGCGAGATAGATCGGGACGGTGGGAGCGCGCACCTCGGTCGTCATGGCGCCGATTCTACGACTGGCAGGCGCGTGTGCCGCTTCACCCGTTCGAGCGAGGGTGTGCGGCACCGCTTGACCTTGCAGCAACTGTAAGGATTACCCTCCCCTCCATGAACATCTCGGTCCTCGCCCGGCGCGCCGGCATCTCGCCCTCGGGGGTGCGCTGGTACGAGGCGGCGGGCATCCTGCCGCCTCCCGCGCGGCGCGACAACGGCTACCGCGCCTACACCGATGCCGACCTGAGCCGCCTGCGCCTCGTGCTCACCCTCCGCCGGCTCGGACTCCGCGCTGTCGATGCCGGCAGGCTCGCCGACCGCTGCATCCAGGGGCACCTGGCCGATGACGACCTCACCACGCTCCTCGCCGACCAGCAGCGGGCGATCGCCCGCCAGCGCGAGGAGCTGGAGCGTGCCGAGATCGAGCTGCGCGACCTGGAGCTGACGATCGCGGCCGCCGGTGCCGCGCAGCACGCGAGCGGCACGACGCCGAGCGCGATTCGGGTGCTCTTCGTCTGTAACGGCAACTCGGCGCGCAGCCAGATCGCCGAGGCGCTGCTCGGCCGCTTCGGCGGATCGGCGTTCGAGCCGCGCTCGGCCGGGACGCGCCCGACATCGGTCCATCCGCTGACGACGAAGGTCCTGGCCGAGATCGGGATCGACTGGCACGGCGCGCGCGCCAAGGCCGTCGTCGATCTCGCGGACGAGCGCTTCGATTACGTGGTCACGCTCTCGGACGCCGCCCGCGAGGCCTGCCCTGCGCTGCCCGGGCCGCACAGCTCCCTGCACTGGCACCTCGACGACCCGGCCGCGGTCGAGGGTGCCGAGGAGGTCCGGCTCGAGGCGTTCCGCGCCACGCGGACCGAGCTCTCGCTGCGCCTCCGCCCATTCATCGAGATCGCCCGCCGTGCGGCGGGCCACATCCCGGCGGTCCAGCCCGCCGGCGCTTGAGGAGAACGCACCGATGGTCCTTCCCTACCTCGACCCCCTCGTCCCCCGGCCACTCGGCCCGCGGGTCGTCCCGGAACCGCCGCGACGCGGCGAGCCGGGCGGCGAGCCGTGCGGCATCTGCGAGGGCGGCGCCACGGACGCCGTGTGGAGCGACGAACGCTTCACGCTCCATCCGCCGGTGGGCGGCAGCCTGCCCGGCACCGTCTGGCTCGCGAGCCGCGAGCATGCCGACTCGTTCAAGGATCTCTCCCCGGAGACGGCGGCCGCGTTCGGCCCGCTCGCCGCCCGGATCGAGCGCGCCATCCTGGGCCTCGGCGACGTGGCACGGGTCCACGTCTCGCGCTGGGGCGACGGCGGCGCCCACTTCCACGTCTGGTTCCTGCCGCGCCCGCTCGGCATGCTCGAGGCGAAGAACTTCATGCTCCCGCTCTGGGAGGACGTGCTGCCGAACGTGAGCGACGAGGAGCTGCTCGAGGCCGCCAAGCGGGTGGCGGCCGCGCTATGACCCCTCCGGCGCCCCTCGCCCGCCGGCTCGGGACGAGCGACGCCGTGGTCATCGGGCTCGGCTCGATGGTCGGCGCGGGCGTCTTCGGGGCGTTCGCGCCGGCGGCCGCCGCCGCGGGCAGCGCCCTCCTCATCGGGCTGGCGGTCGCGGCGGCGGTCGCCTACTGCAACGCGGTCGCCTCCGCGCAGCTCGCCGCCCAGTACCCCGTCTCGGGCGGCACGTACGTGTACGGCCGCGAGCGGCTCGGGCCGTGGTGGGGCTTCGTCGCCGGCTGGGGGTTCGTGGCCGGCAAGACGGCCTCCTGCGCGGCGATGGCCCTCACCTTCGCGGCCTACGCGGTGCCGGGACCGGCATGGATCCAGCGCGCCGTCGGCGTGGCCGCCGTCGTCGGGCTGACATTCGTGAACCTGCGCGGCATCAGCCGCACCGCGGGCGTCACCCGCGTGCTCGTGGCCGGTTCGCTCGCCGCGCTGGCGGTCGTGGTGCTCGTGGCCCTGGCAAGCGGCCGCGCCGAGGCCGCGAACCTCGGGCTTGGCGGCCTGCCGCACGGGCCGTATGGAATCCTCCAGGCGGCGGGCCTGCTCTTCTTCGCCTTCGCCGGCTACGCGCGGATCGCGACCCTCGGCGAGGAGGTCCGGGATCCGGCGCGCACGATCCCACGGGCCATCCCGCTCGCACTGGGAATCGCGGTCGTCGTCTATGCCGCGGTGGGCGCGACCGCGCTCGCCGTCCTGGGGCCGGACGCCCTGGCCGCCGCCACGGCGCCGCTCGCCTCGGTCGTCAACGTGGCGGGCGCCGCCTGGGCGCAGCCGATCGTGCGTGCCGGGGCGGCGGTCGCGAGCCTGGGCGCGCTGCTCGCCCTCGTCGCCGGGATCGGCCGCACCGCCCTCGCGATGGCCCGCGAGGGCGACCTGCCACGGGCCCTCGCCGCGGTCGACACCCGGCACCAGGTGCCACGCGCCGCCGAGCTCGCGGTCGCGGCGATCGTCGTCCTGCTCGTGGCAGTCACCGACCTTCGCAACGCGATCGGCTTCAGCTCGTTCGGCGTCCTCGTCTACTACGGGATCGCGAACGCGTCGGCGTTCACGCAGCGTGGCCCGCATCGGCGCTGGCCGCGGGTCCTCAACGTCGCCGGCGCGCTCGGCTGCGCCGTGCTCGTCGTCAGCCTGCCGAGCGGCGCCGCCCTCACCGGAGCGGGCGTCCTGGTCGTCGGCGTCCTCGGCCGCCTGCTGGCACATCGATCGCTAAACGTGCTACCTTAAGGCAGCATGAATCCGCTCTACCTCGGGCTCGAGATCTCGGTCGCCGTCTTCTTCCTCGTCGCCGGCTGGCTCGCCTACCGCCGCGGCCGGCTGCCGCTGCTCGAGCTGGTCAGCGCGGCGACGTTCGGGCTCCTGCTCGAGGAGGGCGACCAGCTCATCTTCGGGACGTACCACTACTCGCCGGACTTCATCCTGACCATCGACCGCGCGCCGCTGGTGATCGGCCTCACCTGGGCGCTCATCATCGCCGGCGCCATGCGCATCACCGATGCGCTCGGGGTCCGCCGCCGCTACGCGCCGTTCGTCGACAGCGTGCTCGCCATCAGCCTCGACCTCGGCTTCGACGCGATCGCGATCCGCATGGGCCTCTGGACCTGGCGCGGCATCGGTCCCGGCGAGGGCTGGTTCGGGGTGCCGGCCGGGAATTTCTACGCGTGGCTGTTCGTCACCCTGGCCTTCACCTTCCTGGCCCGATGGCTGCGCGACGCCGCAGGTGGCCGCCCGGCGCGCGAATGGCTCCAGCTTCTCGTTCCACTCCCCGCCTTCGTGCTCCTCCTCGCCGGCCTCGTCCCGTTCAGCATCCTGCGGCCGCGCGTCGACCCGACGAAGGGCGGCGGGCTGTGGCTGTTCGGCGTCGCGCTCGCCGCCTTCTGCGCCATCGCCGCGTACGGCGTGTGGGGCCCACGGCGCGGCGTCCCGAACGGCGAGGGGACCGCGATGCTCGACGTGCGGGCCGCGTTCGTGACCCGGGTCGCGATCCACGGGGTCTTCCTGATCGCCCTCTTCACGCTCGGCATCGCCAGCCGCACGCCGATGCTCCTCGTCGCGTCGCTCGTCCTCCTCGCCGTGGAGTGGCCGCTGGCGGTGCTCGTCCATCGCCGGCTCGCCTCGCAGGACGGGGTCGCGGAGCGCGCCGTCGCGTACCCCGATGACGCGGAGTCCGCCACCAGCGGCTGAACCGACGAGGCGGCCCACGGTATCGTTGCCGCCCGTGACGATCGAGATCACTCCCGCCGACGTCGACGCTTGCGTCGAGACGCTCCGCGACCTCATCCGCATCCCGAGCGTCAACCCGCCGGGCGGTGGCGCCGACGTCGCCGCAGGCCGTGACCCGACCGGCGGCGAGACGGCCGCAGCACGCTATTGCGCAGACCTCCTCACCGATGCCGGCATCGCGGCCGAGGTGCTCGAGCCGGCACCGGGGCGCGGCAGCTGCTTCGCGCGACTCCCCGCCACCGTCGCCGATCCCGAACCGCCGCTCATCCTGCTCAGCCACCTCGACGTGGTGCCGGTCGACGCCGAATCGTGGTCGCACGACCCGTTCGGCGCGGAGCTGATCGACGGCGTGATCTGGGGTCGTGGCGCGGTCGACATGAAGGACATGCTGGCGATGGAGCTCGGCAGCCTGCTGGCGCTCCATCGGTCCGGCGCGGAGCGTCGGCGCGACGTCATCCTCGCCGCCGTCGCCGACGAGGAGGCCGGCGGCGAGTTCGGGGCGCTGCACTGGGTCCAGACGCGACCGGAGCTGTTTCGCGATGCGCGCGGCCGGCCGGCGGCGGCCGCGCTGAACGAGGTCGGAGGCTACCCCATCCACCTCGACGGCCGGCGCTTCACCACCATCCAGGTCGCCGAGAAGGGCATCGTCTGGACCCGTCTCCGCGCCACCGGCACGCCGGGCCACGGCAGCATGCCGCACGCGGACAACCCGACCGTCAAGCTCGCCCGCGCGATCACGCGCCTCGCCGACGCCCCGAAGCCGGTGCACCTCACCCCGGTCGTCCGGTCCTTCCTCGTCACGCTGGGCCTGACCGGGCTCGTGGAGGCGGCCGATCGCGGCTCGGAGGCCGACGTGGCCGCCGAGCTCGCGGCCCGCGTCGGCGACCCGGTCATGCGCCGCTCTCTCGACGCGATGCTCCGCGACACGATCACCCCGAACGTCGTCCACGCCGGCAAGAAGATGAACGTCATCCCGGGCTCGGGGGAGGGCGAGGTCGATGTACGGACGCTCCCCGACACCGACCAGGCCGCCTTCCTGGCGCACCTCCAGGAGGTGGCCGGTGACGAGGTCGAGGTGAGCGCGGTGATGACGATGCCGCCGGTCGAGGCCGCGGCCGACGGCCCGATCGTCGACGCCATCCGCGGCGCCCTCCATCGCGCCGACCCGGAGAGCGTGCCGGCGCCGATGATGATCACCCCCGGGACCGACGCGAAGGCGCTGGCGCTGCTCGGCATCCCGACCTACGGCTTCGCCCCCTTGGCGCTCGAGCCGGACATGCCGTTCCTGTCGCTCTTCCACGCCCACGACGAGCGCGTGCCGATGAGCGCGCTCGCCTTCGGGCTGGCGGTGCTGGCCGACGTCGTCGGGCGCTTCGTGATCGCCGACTGAGCGACCGAGCCCGGCACGCGACGTGCTCCCATGCGGCGGATATACTCGGCGAAGCCTCCCTACGCACGAACATGACCAAACAGACCGATCCCGTCGCGGCGGTCGACGCCGCGCCGCGCTCCCACGCCTTCGTCTTCCCCGGGCAGGGCTCCCAGTACGTCGGCATGGGTGCCGAGCTGGTCGCCAGCTCGCCCGCGGCCGCGGCCGTGCTCGAGCGCGCCGACGCGGCGCTCGGCTTCCCGATCTCGCGCCTCATCCTGGAGGGGCCCGCCGAGGAGCTCGACGAGACGATCAACGCGCAGCCGGCGATCCTCGCCACCTCGGTCGCCTACCTCGAGGCGATGCGCGAGCAGGCCGCCGAGCACGGCATCACGCTCAATCCCCAGGCCATGGCCGGCCATTCCGCGGGCCAGTACGCCGCCGCGGTGGCGGCCGGCGCGATCGACTTCGAGACCGCGATCAACCTCGTCCGTGAGCGCGGCCGGATCATGCAGGAGCGCGGGATCGAAGGCGGCATGGGCGCGGTCATCGGTCTCACCGACGCCCAGGTCCACGAGGTGGTCGACGCCGCCCGCGAGCACGGCGAGATCAGCGTGGCGAACGCGAACGCCCCGGGCCAGATCGTCCTGTCCGGGGTCATCCCCGCGCTCGCCTTCGCGCTCGAGCTCTCGAAGACCGTCGGCGCGCGCAAGGCCGTGCGTCTCACCGTGAGCGTCGCCTCCCACTCCCCGCTCATGCGGCGCGCCCGCGACGAGTTCGGACGCATCCTGGCCAAGATCCCCTTCCGCGATCCGCAGGTGCCGATGCTCGGCAACGTGCATGCCACCGTCATCCACACCGCCGAGGGTCTCCGCACCGAGCTGACCGATCACCTCGTCCACGGCGTGCAGTGGACGGCCACCGTGCGGCGCATGGTCGCCGACGGGGTCACCGACTTCGTCGAGGTCGGCCCGGGGCGCGTCCTCTCCGGCCTGATCCGACGCATCAGCCCCGACGCGGAGACGCACCCGGTCGACGCACCCGGCGGCGCCTCGAGGCTGTGGCTCCCCGGCCGCGACGCCGAGTCCGGGGCGTGAGCGAGCGCCGCGCGGTCATCACCGGCCTGGGGATCGTCTCGCCGGTCGGCATCGGCGCCGACGCCGCCTGGGACTCGCTCGTGGCGGGCAGGAGCGGGATCGCCGACGTCACCCTCTTCGATACCACTGGGTTCGACATCCACGTCGCCGGCGAGGTGAAGGACTTCGACGCGCGCCAGTACATGGACGGGCCGGACGTTCGCCGCCACGATCGCAACACGCACTTCGCGGTCGCCGCCACCGGCGAGGCGCTCCGCGACGCGGGCCTCCTCGGCGACGATGGCCACGTGACCCACGGCGTCGACGCGGAGCGCTTCGGGATCGTGTTCGGGACCGGCATCGGCGGGATCGGGATGATCAGCGACGGGATCAAGACGCTCCTCGAGCGAGGCCCTGGCCGCGTATCGCCGTTCCTGCTGCCGCACATGATCCCCGACGCCGCGTCGGGCATGGTCGCCATCCAGTACGGGATCCGGGGCCCGAACATGGCCGTCGTGAGCGCCTGCGCCACCGGCGGGCACGCGATCGGTGAGGCGATGGAGGCGATCGTGCGCGGCCAGGCCGACCTCATGCTCGGCGCCGGCACGGAGGCCGTCATCGTGCCGCTCGCCTTCGCCGGCTTTCAGCAGATGCGCGCCCTCGCCTCGCCGATCGACCCCGATACCGGCGCCTACGATCCAACGATGGCGTCACGCCCGTTCGACGCGACCCGCGACGGCTTCGTCGTGGCAGAGGGGTCGGCGGTCCTCGTCCTCGAGGAGCTCGAGCACGCGCGAGCACGGGGCGCGACGCCGATCGCCGAGGTCATCGGCTACGGGTCGGCCGCCGACGCGTTCCACATGGCCGTGCCGGCCGAACGCGGCGAGGGAAACCAGCGGGCGATGCGCGCGGCGCTCGATCGCGCGGGCATCGGTCCGGAGGCGGTCGACTACATCAACCCCCACGGCACCGGGACTCCGATCGGCGACAAGTGGGAGACGGTCGCGATCCGCAGCGTCTTCGGCGACCACGCCGATGCGATCGCTGTCAGCAGCTCGAAGTCGATGACCGGCCACGCCATGGGCGCGGCGGGCGCGATCGAGGCGTTCGTGTGCGCCAAGGTCATCGCCACCGGCTGCATCCCGCCCACGATCAACCTTCGGCACCCCGATCCCGAACTGACGCTCGACTACGTGCCGAACGAGGCGCGCTCCGCCGACGTGCGGGTCGCGCTCTCGAACTCGATGGGCCTTGGCGGGCACAACTCCACCCTGATCCTGCGGCGGGTCGAGGACTGAGCGGCTCATGACTCGTCCCCCGCCGCCGCGCGACCCGGCCCGCCGGGCCGTCGTCACCGGCATGGGCGCCATCACCCCGATCGGGAACGATGTCGAGTCGTACTGGGCGGCGCTCACCGCCGGGAAGAGCGGCGTCGGACGCATCACCGCCTACGACCCGTCGGCGGAGGAGGTGCAGATCGCGGCCGAGGTGAAGGGCTTCGAACCGAAGGACTGGATCGACTTCAAGGCCGCGCGCCGCATGAGCCGCTTCAGCCAGCTCGCCGTCGCGGCCGCGCGCCAGGCGATCGACGCCTCCGGGCTCGAGATCGGCGACGCGAACCGCGACGACATCGCGGTCGTGGTGAACACCGGGGGCGGCGGGATCGGCGACGTGGCGCTCGGTGAGCAGACGTTCCTCGAGCAGGGCGGCAAACGCGTCAGCCCGTTCATGGTGCCGATGCTCTCGCCGTCGATGGCGGCATGCCAGATCAGCATCCAGAACGGCACCCGCGGCCCGGTGGTGACGAGCGTCGCCGCCTGCGCATCCGGCGTGCAGGCCTTCGTCGAGGCGCAGCGCATGATCGAGCACGGCGACGTCGACGTCGTCATCGCCGGCGGCACCGAGTCGGCCATCCTGCCGGTCGCATTCGCGGCGCTCTCGAACATGGGGGCCCTGTCGAAACGCAACGACGACCCGCAGGCCGCGTCGCGCCCGTTCGAGGCCGATCGCGACGGCTTCGTCTTCGGCGAGGCGGCTGGCGTCTTCGTCGTCGAGGCGCTCGAGCACGCCGAGGCGCGCGGGGCCACGATCCTCGCCGAGATCGCCGGCGGCGCGCTCACCGGCGACGCGTTCCACATCAGCGCGCCCGACCCCTCCGGGTACGGGGCGACGCTGGCGATGCAGCGCGCCCTGCGCGACGCGCACATGGAGATGGAGCAGGTCGACTACGTCGTCGCCCACGGCACGTCGACGCCGCTCAACGACGCGACCGAGACGAAGGCGATTCGCGCCGCCTTCGGCGACCATGCAGATCGGCTGGCGGTGAGCAGCAACAAGAGCATGGTCGGCCACACCCTCGGCGCCGCGGGCGCGATGTCGGCGCTGGCGGCGGTGCTCTCGATCCGCGACGGCCTCATCCCGCCAACGATCAACTACGCGACCCCGGACCCGGCCTGCGACCTCGACTACGTGCCGAACGAGGCGCGCCGCGCGCCGGTCGAGGTCGCGATCATCAACGGCTTCGGCTTCGGCGGCCAGAACGCGGTCGCCGTCTTCCGCCGCCCGGGCTGACCGCGGCGAGCCCGGCCGCGAGTACGCGGGCCGGGGTGACCATCGGTCCGCTGCGAGCGCGCGCACCGCGCCGTACGGTGGCGCCGATGACCGAGGTGAATGGACTCCGACTCGCGTACCGGGGCTTCGTGACGGGCCTGGCGGCGTCGTATGTGTGGCTCGCGGTCGCGATGGCGGGCGCCGCCGTCTTCTCGCACGACCCGCTCGCGCCGCTGACGCCGCTCGCCGCCTCGCTGGTCGCGGCCGGCGACGTCACGCCCTCGACGGCATTCGTCCTCGGTTTTGCGCTCGTCCAGGCGGCCGGCGCGCTGATCGGCATGTGCTTCGCTTACTTCTTCGGGCGCTTCTTCACGGTGCGCGCCACCGTGGCCGCCGCGGCGCCGATCGTGGCCGTGCTCGCGTGGGCGCTGCTCGCGGCCGGGGTCGGGTCGCGCATCGGCTCCGATGTCCTCGCGGGCCAGCTGTCGCCGGTCGTGGCCGCCGCGGCGTACGGCCTGCTGCTCGGGCTCGGCCTGCCGCTGCGGACCCAGGTGGTGCGCCACCGCACCGACGGTATCGGTCAGCGCGGAGCGGGGTCGCCCTCGACGTAGAGCTCCGGCTCGAACCGCGGCCCGCGCCCGGGGAGCGAGGCGACCCAGTCGCGCAGGCCGCTCTCCGTGGTCGAGAAGGCGAGCTCGTCCCACGGGATCTCGTCCGGACCGAAGGCCCGCACCTCGCTCGTCTCCGCGCCCGGCGCCACCTCCCCGCCCACCACGTCCGCCTCGTACAGGAGCGTGACGACGCCCGCGGCGGGGCGGCTGTAGGCGCCGATCAGGCGGCCGACCTGGACGAGCAGCTGCGTCTCCTCCTCCGTCTCGCGCCGCGCGCCCTCGGCGGCTGCCTCGCCGAGCTCGAGGAAGCCGCCCGGATAGCTCCACCGGCCGACGGCAGGCTCGATCGCGCGGCGCGCGAGGTGGACGCGCCCGTCGCGGACCGGCAGCGTTCCGACGACGATCCGTGGGTTGCGCCATGTCACGTGCCCCTGGGGGCAGACGAGGCGCGGCCGGTCGTCGTCCTCGAGCTGCCGCGGCTTCAGCCGCTTCCCGCAGGCCGGGCAGTGGGTCGGCTCCGCGCCGAGGGTCAACGGGAAGGCAGCGGAGGCGTCGCGCTCGGGCATGCGACGAGGATACGGGGCGCGCGCCCGTCGGTCGCGCCGCTTTGCGCCCCGGCGCGCGGTCCCGGGCGCACTCGGGTGTTCGGGTGTTCCGAACACTTCGCGCCGCACCCGGCACGGCGATCGGTACACTAGGGCGCTCCATCTCGCCAGCCACGGTCCCGCCATGCCCGCCCCGATCCAGCTCTACAACTCGCTGAGCCGGCGCGTCGAGCCGCTCGAGCCGCACGTGCCCGGCGTCGTCGGCATCTACACCTGCGGACCGACCGTGTACCGGTACGCGCATATCGGCAACGTGCGGAGCTTCCTCTTCCCGGACGTGCTGCGGCGCGCGCTCGAGTACCTCGGCTACGAGGTTCGCCACGTGAAGAACATCACCGATGTCGGCCACATGCGCGACGACACCGACCAGGACCGGATGGAGCTCGCGGCGGAGACGGAGGGCAAGAGCCCGTTCGAGATCGCGCAGTTCTACACCGACGCCTGGCTGACCGACGAGGCCGCCCTGAACATCCTGCCGGTCCACGTCTTCCCGAAGGCGACCGAGCACATCGGTCCGATGATCGAGATGACGCAGGCGCTGCTCGACAAGGGGCTCGCCTACGAGACGAACGGCAACGTGTACTTCGACGTCGGCGCCTTCCCCGGCTACGGCAAGCTGTCCGGCCAGCGCGTGGACGCGATGCAGGCCGGGCACCGGGTCGAGATCGAGCCGGACAAGCGGGCGCAGGCGGACTTCGCGCTCTGGAAGGCGGCCGGCGAGCATCGGCTCATGCGCTGGGACTCACCGTGGGGACCCGGCTTTCCCGGGTGGCACATCGAGTGCTCGGCGATGAGCCTCGTCCACCTTGGCGAGCACGTGGACATCCACACCGGCGGGATCGACAACAAGTTCCCGCACCACGAGGATGAGATCGCCCAGTCGGAGGGGGCGCTGGGGCACCGGGTCGTCGCCATCTGGATGCACGGCGAGTTCCTCACGCTCGGCGACGAGAAGATGGCGAAGTCGACCGGCAACATCATCCGCGTCACCGAGCTGCCGGAGAAGGGGTTCGAGCCGCTCGCGTTCCGCTACCTCGCCCTGACCGCGCACTACCGCAGCAAGCTCGATTTCACCGAGGACGCGATGCGCGCCGCCACGGCGGGCCTCGCGCGACTGCGCCGCGCGGCGACCTCCGCTTCCGAGGCCGATGCCGCGACGGTGGACCTCGCCGCCGAGCCCGCCGCCCGCTACCGGGCTCGTTTCGCGGCCGCCATCGCCGACGACCTCGCCACGCCCCGCGCGCTTGCGATCGCGCACGAGGTCGGCGGCGCGGCCGATCTCGACCCGGCGCAGAAGCGGGCGCTGCTGAGCGACTTCGACCGCGTCCTGGGCATCGACGTCACCGCGGCGGACGCGACCCGGGCGACCGAGCTCCCCGCCGGGGCCGACGCGCTCCTCGAGCGACGTGGCGCGGCGCGCGCGGCGCGTGATTTCGCCGCGTCAGACGCGCTGCGCGTCGAGCTGGCGGCGCTGGGTGTCGAGGTGCGCGACACGCCCGACGGGCAGGAGTGGACGATCCGCCGCTGACCGCCGTTCCCGATCAGGGGTTCTGCATGAGGTGCTGGATCACCGGCAGCGCCCCGATCGCCAGGACGACGAGGGCGAGCACCCCGATCAGGCGGCGCCGCACGGAGGATGCGCGCACGGCGAGCGGTGAGGGAAGCGGCTCGGTCAGGGCGTCGATCGCCTCCCGCGCCGCGTCCCTGGCGGCGGCGAAGCGCTGCGACGCCACCGCCACCTCGTCGGCACGGCCGCGGCTGCGCGGCGGGAGGCCGACCGCGGCGAAGGCGCCGGCCCGATCGGCCGCGTCGCCCTTTGCCCGGAGCAGCACGAAGTCGCTCTCGAGGGCGTCCATGAACTGCGCGCGGTACTCCTCGGTCGTGGTGAGCCACTGGCGGTCGCGACCCTCGGCGATCCGTCGCGCCAGACCGTCCGCCTCGCGGGCGGCGTCGTCGAGCAGCGCCGTGGATCGCCGCGCCAGCGCCACCACGCCTCTCCGGCTGCGCATCGACGACCGGGTGCAGGCCGAGCAGACGACCGGGTCGTCGCCGCGGCAGATGTCGCACAGGACGAGGCCGCACGACACGCAGTAGCTCACCTGGGCGGCATCACGCCAGCAGGCCTGGCATCTGACCACCGGCGCGACCATCGTCTTTAAGGAGCTCCCTGCATGGACCGTGTGTGCCGTGAGCGTACCGCGATCAGCCGAGGCTCACGTGGCGGGCATCCGCAGGGTGACCCCGATCGTCAGGTTCTCCGGGTCGCTGATCCGATCTCGATTGGCGTCGAGGATCGCGGTCCAGCGCCCCTCACTCCCGAGCAGACGCCGAGCGATCGCTCGCAATGTGTCGCCCCGACGCACCACATAGGCGCTGGGTGGATGCCCCGATGGCGTCACCGATGCGCTCGGCGCGGCCGTGCGGCCACCTGAGCCGGACGCCTGGCCCGACTCGACGATGACGCCGTGGTCGTGCGAGCCCATGCCCATCGCCCAGCCAGCGGCCATGAGCCCGACGGCGAGCATCGTGGCGACCGCGATGCGGAACGGGAGGTCGGTGACCGCCGCGCGCAGCACGACCGTGACCGACCGCGGTGCCGTGGGAAGCCGGAGCCGTGGCGCGCGGATCCTGGGCACACCGAGCCTCGGGAGGTGGAGCATGGTGCGCGGCCGGGGGCGGGGCTGGATCCCCACCTCGACCCGCGGCGGCCCCAGCAGAGGCGGGCGGCCGATCGTGTCGGCGGTCGCCACGCGGGTCGCCGCGCTGCTCCTCGTGACCCCGCCGACGGCGAACGCGCAGCTGCTGCAGGAGCCGCGGGAGGGAATCCAGCACACGTCGCACACGAAGAGCTGGCAGCTGGGGCAGAACACGAACCGGCTGCGATCGGCCGTCGCGGGGCGACGCCCGCAGCGGTCGCAGGTCAGGAGGGATGCGGAGGCCGGCACTGCACTCGGGGAGCGGAGTCGCCGAGTATGGCACCCCCCACCCGCGCCGACAATGCTCGGCCCCGGGCGGTTCGGGATCTGCCGGCCGGTGCCGGCGCCGCGGTCAGTCGCCGGTGGACGGCGGGCCGAGCTCCGCGGCGGCCGCGTTCACGGCCTCGATCACGGTGGCGACATCGGCGTCGCTGACCGCCGGGTGGACCGGCACGGAGATGATCTCATCGGTCAGGCGCTCGGTGACCGGCAGCAGCGTGCCGTCCACGTGGAGCTCTGCGAACGGGCGCTGGCGGTGGACCGGCACCGGGTAGTAGACGTTCGAGCCGACCCCGCGTGCGGTGAGCGCCTCCGCGAACGCGTCGCGTTGCCCGACCCGCAAGGTGTACTGGTGATAGACGTGGACGGCGCCCGGCCGCACGGTGGGCGTGATGACGCCGCGCATCTCCGCCGTGTAGCGGGCAGCGATCTCCTGCCGCCGGCGGTTCGCGGCCGGCAGCTTGTCGAGCTGCGGCAGGCCGATGCTGGCGTGGATATCGGTCATGCGGAAGTTGTAGCCGAGGATCTCCGGCCGGTAGCGCTCGCGCATGCCGTGCTCGCGGAGCAGCCGGGTGCGATCAGCGAGGTCCGCGTCGTGGGTGGTGATGATCCCGCCCTCGCCCGTCGTCATGTTCTTCGTCGGGTAGAAGCTGAACACGCCGATCCCCCACGCGCCGCTCGACCGGCCGTCGAGCGAGGCGCCGTGGGCCTGGCACGCGTCCTCGATGACCGGGATGCCGGCGCGCTCCGCGATGGCAAGGATCTCCGGCATCGCCGCCGGCTGGCCGTAGAGCGCGACCGGGATGATCGCCCGCGTGCGCGGCGTGATCGCCGCCTCGAGCCCGGCCGGGTCCATCGTGAACGTGTCCGGGTCGACGTCGACGAACACCGGGCGCGCCCCGACGTGGACGATCGGGCTGGCGGTGGCGGTGAAGGTGAACGAGACCGTGATGACCTCGTCGCCGGGACCGATGCCGAGGCCGAGCAGCGCGAGGTGCAGCGCGGTCGTGCCCGAGCTGGTGGCCACCGCGTAGGGCGCGCCAACGAACGCGGCAAAGCGGTCCTCGAATTCCTTCACCTTGGCGCCCTGCGCGAGCTGGCCCGACGAGAGCGCGGACCAGACGGCGTCGCGCTCCTCGGCTCCCATCTCGGGGCGTGCGATCGGGATCATGCTCGGGGTCGTCTCCATGTCATCAGGGTGGGCACGTTGCGCCGATTGGCGGGATGTCGGCGACAAGGGTAGCGTCTCGGCGCGCGGAACGGCAGGCGGGCCAGGGCTCAACCGTGGCGGGGGCGCACCAGTCCCTCGACGAGCGCGACGTAGCGCTCCGCCTCGTTCGGCCAGCGGTGCTCGGTGCTGAATGACTGCGCCCGGACCGCGAGCGCCTCGCGCCGAGCCGGGTCATCCGCGAGGGCGATGATCGCGGCCGCCAGGCCGGCCGGGTCCTCCGGCTCGACGAAGGACACCATCTCGTCGGTGAAGTAGGCCTCCACCGCGCTCGTGCGAGTGACGATGGCGGGAATCCCGAGCGCCGCGTACTCCATCAGCTTCGTCGGCAGGATGCCGTCGGTGAACACGTCGCGCCGGTTCGGCACGATGCCGATGTCGGCGCGCCCGACAATGCCCGGCAGGTCGCCGGTCGGCACGAGCGCGGTGCTCAGCTCGACAGCATCGGCCAGCCCGAGCTCGGCGATCCGCGCCTCAACGGCCGGGAGGTACTCGCCGCGGCCGTGGAGGATGAGCCGCACCGGGCGCTCGGCCCGGACGCGGGCGAGCGCATCGAGGAGCACGTCGATCCCGTACCGATGCGTGATCGTGCCGTGGTAGACGAGCGTCAGCGGATCGAGCTGCGCGCGAACCTGCGGCGCGCGCGGGGCGAAGAGCTCCTCGTCGGGAAGGTTCATGACGACGTCGACCCGGTCCGCCGGCTGGCCGCGCTCGATGAGCGTGCGCCGCCACAGCTCGGTGACGGTGAGGAGGTGGGTCGCGAAGGCGGCGCTCAGCCGCTCCTGCCAGGTGACGAGCCGGACCGGCAGGCTGCTCATCCGCCCGCCGAAACGGCTCGCGAAGAACTCGGGCATCAGGTCGTGGAGGTCGAGCAGGATCGGCGTGCCGCCCAGCTTCGGGACGATGGCGCTGAAGACGAGGAAGTCGGGCACGTTGTGGACCTGGACGACGTCGTAGCGCTGACGCAGGTGGCGCCGCGTGACCATCGCGGTCGCCCACGCCAAGAAGGCGACGTACTCGAGCAGCTGGACCCGGACGCCCATCCCGCGGCGACGGCGCACCGGCAGCCGGTAGACGGTGATCCCGTCCCCACGCTCGACCGCGGGCTCGCCCTCGTTGCGAAGGCAGATGACATCCACCGCGTGGCCGTGGCGGACCAGGGCGCGCGCCTCGCGCTCCACCCGGATGTCCGGGTAGTAGTTGTCCACCACCATGCAGTGGCGCCGTCCGGTCGTGCGCTGGGCCACGTCATCTCCCTGCGGGGTTCGCCGCACCCGCGGGCGGCGGGAGGCGGATCTCGCTCGGGCCGGCGACGGCCGAGCATCGGTCAATCTCGGTATTCTGTACCGAGATGCCGCCCACTGCACGCCGTGCCACCGGCGTTCGCCCTCTGCTTGCGTGGATCGCCGTCATCGTCTGGATGGGCGTGATCTTCGGATTCTCGAGCCTGCCCGGCCTCGACAGCGGGCTCGGCCACATCAACTTCGGCATGGCGAAGCTCGGCCACGTCGCCGTCTTCAGCGTGCTCGGCTTCCTGAGCGCGATCGCCATGGACGTCTCCGGCGTCCGGTACCGGATCTGGTGGACGGTCGTGCTGGTGGCGATGTACGCGATCTTCGACGAGCTCCACCAGTCGTTCGTGCCCGGACGGGACCCGATGCTCACCGACGTGGCGATCGACACCGTCAGCGGGTGGATCGCGGCGATGGTGTGGGTCCGCTTCGCGCGGCCGTTCCTCGCGGTCCGTCGCTGGCGTCGGCGGCGCCCGTTCGCCGAGCGCCTGGCCGCCGCCCCGTCGCGCAACGAGGTGGTCGCGCCCGCCGTCCATGCCGGCGCCGGCGAGCACGCGGTCGGCCGCGCACCCGGCGACGAGGCGACAAGATGAGGCGCCGCGTGGTAGTCATCGGCCGCACACGCCTCGCGGTCGCCGCGCTCGAGACGCTCGTGCGCGCCGGGGACGAGGTGGCGGCGGTCATCGTCGACCACGACGACGACGGAACCGATGGCTGGCAGCCGTCGCTGCGCGCCGCCGCCACGCGGATGGGCCTCGCGGTCCTCGATCCGCCGAACGTCAACGACCCCGCCTTCGTCGAGCAGGTGGCCGCGCTTGCGGCGGACCACCTCCTCTCGTTCCAGGCCGGGCCGATTCTCCGCGCCCCGCTCATCGCGACGGCGCGCATCGCCGCGCTCAACCTGCACTACGGTCCGCTCCCCCGCTACCGCGGCGTGGCGCCGATCGGCTGGGCGATCCTCAACGGCGAGACCGCGCACGGCGTGACGCTCCACCACATCGATCCGGGCGTCGACAGCGGCCCGCTGGTGCGTGGGCTGTCGGTGCCGATCGAGCCGACCGATACCGGGCGCAGCCTCTACGACCGCTGCGTGGCGGCCGGCATCGAGCTGTTCGCCACCGCCTGGCCGGAGCTGCGCCTCCTCGAGGCGGTTCCCGGCACGCCGCAGGACCCGACGGTCGCTCTCTACTACAACCGCTGGGCGATCGACTTCCGGCAGCGCCGCGTGCGCTGGGACGACGACTGCGAGCGCATCGCGAACCGGATGCGCGCCTTCATCTTCCCGCCGTTCCAGTTCCCGGAGATCGCGGTCGGTGACCGCCTGTTCGAGGTCAGCGCGATGGCGTGGGATCGCGATCCGCACCGGGGCCATCCGGGTGAGGTGGTCGCGCTCGAGGACGGCTGCCCGGTGGTGGGCGCGCCGGGTGGCCGGATCACGCTGCGCGAGGTCCGCCTCGACGGCGAGCCGGTCACGAGCCACCCCGACCTCGTCCCGGGCGCCCGCCTGGCATGACCGCGCCGCGTCAGCGGATGAGCAGCAGGCCGAGCGGGCAGAGGAACAGGAGCGCCACGAAGGCCGCGAGCCGGAGCGGCGTCGCCATCACTGCGCCCTGGATCGCGAACACTGCCCGGCGCAGCGGCCGGTAGACGAGCGCCAGCAGCACGACGCTCACAAGCGACACGGCGAGTGCCACCGCCAGCACCACGCGCGGCGCGTCGGCGTTGCCGGTCAGGATCCCGACGAACAGGGTGTCGACGAGGGTCGTGATGTTCGCGCCGGCGATGTACGGGAGGGTCTGCTCGCGGCGCAGGTAGCCGCGCGCGACGGCCGGCACCAGGATCGAGAGTGCCACCGCCACCGACAGCGTCGCGAAGGCGACCGCCAGCCCGATCCCGAACATCGTCCACGGACCCACGTACCAGCGGGCGCGCTCGTTGACGCCGGCGCGTTCGAGCGACGGCAGCAGCTCGTCGACCAGCCGGAAGGCGAGGAGCAGGAGCCCGACGCCGAGCACGAAGATGATCGCGGCCGTCAGCAGCTGGGATGGGTCGAGGACGCGCTCGACCAGCTCGATCGGCTGGCCTCGTGAGCGCCCGCGTGCCGTCGAAGAAGATCGGCGGCGGTGTCAGCGTCACGCCGTCGAGCCAGCCGGAGCCGAGGATGCCCAGCCCGATAATGCCGCCCGGGACGTAGACGATGGCGGTCATCACGAGCGCCAGCACGCCGATCGACAGCGGGGCGCGGCGTCCGGTCGAGCGGCCGCGCCACGCGTAGATGGCGCCGACGACGAGCACCACGAAGGCCGCGCCCAGCCGCGACCCGACGATCATGCCGTACGTCTCGTCCACCGAGATCGCGCCCGCGTCGAGCAGGGTGAGCGAGGTGGCCGCCACCGGGGAGCCGGACAGGACGAGGAGCGCCCCCAGCCAGCCGAGCCCGACCGCGTTGGTCGTCGAGGTCACTGCAGCCCCGAGCGCCGGCGCCAGGCCCTTCGCGCCGTCGCGCATGAGCGCCAGCGCCACGAGGAAGATCCAGAACGCGATCACGCCGATGACGATGCGGCGCGCGATAGGGATCCAGCGCCGGCCCGATTTGGCGACCGGCCCCGCCACGCTCCGACGGCGGGCAGCGATCCGGGCGAACGGCGCCGGATCGAGGTCGCCCCAGATCGCGATCTGCTCGAGGTCGTCGAGATCGGTCCGTGCCGGGTCGTCCGGCTCAGAAAATGGGCTCGTCATCGTCCCCGGGGCGTGGTCGCCTGCGATCCGCGACGCGGATCGGGCAGGCACGAGCGGTGATGATAGTCGGCCGGTATGATCTCCGGCAGCCGCACGCAGACGATTCGCCGCGGCGTCGCCGGCCATCGGCGCACCGACATACCGCCGCAGGAGGGTCCATTCCGCCGTGCAGATCACCGTGGTCGGCCTCGGGTACGTCGGGCTCGTCACCGCCACCTGCCTGGCACGCATGGGCCAGCAGATCACGGGCCTGGAGTCCGACCCCGCCAAGCTCGCCTCGCTCGAGCGCGGTGAGGCGCCCTACTACGAGCCGCACCTCCAGAGCGAGCTCGGCCTGCTCCAGGGCGAGCGGCGGCTGAGCTTCACCTCCGACCCCGCCCTCGCGCTCCGCAACCCGGACGTCGTCCTCATCTGCGTCGGCACGCCCTCGCGCCCCACCGGCGACGCCGACCTGGGCGCGGTCGAGAGCGTCATCGCCGCGATCGCCGACCACCTCACCGAGCGCACCGTGGTGGCGTTGCGGAGCACCGTCCCGGTCGGGACCACGCGCCGCGTCGAGGCCCAGCTCAACGCGCGGCTCCGGGAGCGCGGCGGTCCGGCGGACGTCGCCGTCATCGCGAACCCGGAGTTCCTGCGCACCGGCCGTGCCCTCGAGGACTTCCTCCACCCGAGCCGCGTCGTGCTTGGCCGGACCGAGGTCGCGACCGATGCCGACGTCGACCGCCTCGAGGTCCTGTACCGTCCGCTCGAGGCGCCGATCTTCGTGCTCGACGCGGAGAGCGCGGAGCTCGTCAAGAACGCCGCCAACACGTACCTCGCAACCCGGATCAGCTTCGTCAACGAGCTGTCGTGGCTGTGCGAGGCGACCGGCGCAGCCATCGACGAGGTCATCGAGGCCGTCGCCGCCGACCCGCGCATCGGCTCCGACTACTTCCGGCCGGGGATCGGCTACGGCGGGTCGTGCCTGCCGAAGGACGTGCGCTCGATGATCGCCATGGGCGGGGCGCACGGTGTCGACATGACGCTCGCGCGCGCCGTCGACGCGGTGAACCGCGAGCAGCCGGGGCGCGCGGTCGCGCGGCTCGAGCGGGCCATCCCCGACGGCGTACGGGGCGCCCGCATCGCGCTGCTGGGGCTCGCCTTCAAGGCGGGGACCGACGACACCCGCGACTCCCCCGCGCTTGCCCTCGCCGCCGTCCTGCGCGACGCGGGAGCGACCGTCGTCGCGTGCGATCCGCAGGCGGCCGAGGCGGTCGGGGCGCGCGAGCCGTGGATCGAGATCGCCGCCGACCCGCTTGCCGCGGCTGCCGGCGCGGACGCGGTGGTCCTCGCCACCGAGTGGCCGGAGTACGTCACTGCCGACCTCGCCCCGATCGCCGCCGCCATGCGCGGCCGAGTCCTGCTCGACGCCCGCGACGCCCTCGAGCGTCCGCGGGTGGAGGCCGCCGGCCTGACGCTCATCGCGATCGGTCAGCCGGACCAGGTGCCCGCGGCAGGCTGAGCTCAGGCGGGCGAGCCGCCCTCCGCCGCGAGCTCGGCGCGCAGCCAGGCGCAGAAGCGGTCGATTCCCTCCGAGAACGATGTCGTGGGCTGCCAGCCGAGGCGCTCGCGGGCCCGGCTGACGTCGGCATGGGTGCCGGGCACATCGCCCGGCTGGGCGGGCAGCAGAACATGCTCCGTCGTCGTGCCGAGCGCGCGCTCGAGCTCCGCGACCATCTGGCTCACCGTCACCGGGTGGTCGCTGCCGAGGTTGACGACGAGGTACTCGTCCGCGACCTCGGCCATCCGGACGAGGGCATCGACGAGATCGTCGACGTACGTGTAGTCGCGGAGCGGCTTGCCCTCGTCGAACAGCTCGATCGGCTGGCCGGCAAGGATGCGACGCGCGAAGGCGTGGATCGCGAGGTCGGGGCGCTGGCGCGGCCCGAACACCGTGAACAGGCGGGCGACGCCGACGGGCAGCCCGGTGACGGCATGGTGGGCATGGCAGAGCGCCTCACCCGCCACCTTCGTGGCGCCGTAGGGGGAGATCGGGCGGCCGCGGGCCTGGTCCTCGCGGAACGGGAGGCGGTCGTCGACCCCGTAGATGGAGCTGGACGAGGCGAACACGAGGCGCGCGCCGTGGCGAGCGACGTTGTTGATCGTGTGCTGGAGGCCGGCCACGTTCGCCGCCACGTAGCCATCCGGGTCCGCGA
This sequence comes from uncultured Chloroflexia bacterium, assembly GCA_963825905.1. Taxonomy (GTDB): domain Bacteria; phylum Chloroflexota; class Limnocylindria; order QHBO01; family QHBO01; genus JAICQM01. The sequence goes on from CAWGUL010000004.1 coordinate 96,524, forward strand.
TGGAAGGACGAACGCCGGCGCGAGCGGCCAGGTCGAACACGACATCCGGCCGCGCGCGGTCGAAGGCGGCGGCAAGCGCGTCGGCATCGGTGGTGGCCGCCTCGATGAGCTCGAACCGCGGCTGCGCCTGTGCAGCGTGCAGGTTGCGCAGCTTCCGCGGCCGGGCATAGAAGTCGTCGAACGAGTCGACCGCGACGACGTCCCAGCCGTCGGCGAGGAGACGCTCGACAAGGGTGCTGCCGATGAATCCGGCGCCGCCGGTGACGAGCGCGCGCGTCACGGCCAGCTCGGCATCGGTGCCGATCGCCCGACGCCGTTGTAGTAGGTGCCCCGACCGTTTGCCGCGTTCGCGAGCAGGCGCGCCGTCTGGTCGCTGCGGATTCGCGGGCCGGCCACACTCAGCACCATGCCATAGGCGGCGGCGGCGCCGCCCGAGCGTACCGACGGCGCGCAGGCCGGCGCCTTGCGGAGCACAGCGAGGTTGTTCGCAACGGGTACGCTGAAATGGAAGCCAAGTGCCTGGTTGCCCGAGGTGAAGACCGCGGTGGGGATCAGCTTCGTCCAGACGTTGGCGTCCGGCGCGAAGCGCCATTCGTCGGTCCGCATCGTGAGACCCGCCGCGGCCGGCGCTGGTCCGGCCTTGAAGGTGTTGCCGATGACGTTGAGGCTGTGCGGATTTCCCTCGGGCCCCTCCACGTAGTTGTAGATCACGTTGTCGATGAGGTCGGTGCAGTAGGCGCCGATGACGCGCGGGTTCCGGCCCTGGCTCGTCGTGATGAGGTTGCCGTAGACCGTGACCCGCTGCGCGGGGCTGCCGATGTCGTCAGCGATGTTGAAGGCCAGCGCGTGACCATCGGGAGAATCGTTCGCCTTCGGATGATTCGACCGGAAGAGGCCCTCGCCCAGGATGCTGTACTGCACGGTCAGGTCGTGGACGCAGCCCAGCACCGCCAGCCCACCGATATCGGGGCCCCACAGGCCCTCGACGTGGCTGAGCACGATGTGGTCGATGCAGGCGCTGTTGCCGTTGACGGTCAGGGCGTCGACGTCGGCCGGGTTGCCGGCCTGGTCGCCGGCGTGGCTGGTCAGGTTCTGGACGATGACCTGGCTGGCGGTGACCTTGACCGCGCCGCCCTTGAAGATGATCGCCCCGCCGTCGAGGGTCACATACGGCTTATTGAGCATCAGGTCGTTGCCGGCCAGGTCCCAGGTCTGGCGGCTGGTGGGGAGGGCGATGAGGCGTGGCCCGCTGGCGTTGAGGGCGCTGCGCAGGGCGGCCAGGCTGACCGGATGCAGGACCGTCCCGCCGCGGCCGCCGAGGGTGCCGGCGCCGTAGCCCACGATCCCGCTCGGCGGGGGCGGTGGGGGCGGCACCGGAGTAGCGGTGGGGGCCGGGGTGGCGGTCGGGGCCGGGGTCACCGGCGCGACCGTGGGCGTGGCGCTCGCGCTGGCGCTGGCACTGGCCGAGGCACTGTCGCTGGGGCGGAGGCGGAGACCGGTTCGCCGGTCGGCGTCGCCGCTTCCGCGACGCGAGCGCTGCTTGCAGAGGGCGACGCCGTCTGGCTCGGGCCGGCGGTGAAGCCACCGAGCGTCCATTCGGCGGTCACCGATCCGATGAGCAGCACGACCGGCAGGGCCATCGTGATGGCGCGGCGGCTGCGAAGACGTCGGGCGGCGGCTGACACTGGGCGGGCAATGCCACCGAAGGGGAGCGGCATGGGAAGGGACCTGTTCGGGGGGCACGCACCGGCGGCACGCACGGGGGTTGGTGGAACCGCGCCGACATGATACCCGCGCTCGCGGCCGTAACGCCAATCGGTGCGCTATAGTCGCGCCCCCGCTGACGGTGCCGTCCCCGACCGATGTACGTGTTCCTCGCCTCGAGCGCCTATTCGGGCTCGACGCTGCTCTCGTACCTGCTCGGGACGCACCCGCGGATCGCGACCGTCAGCGCCGCGTCCGGCGGCCGGCGGCAGGCGCGGATCGACACGTATCGGTGCTCCTGCGGACGGCTGATGACGGAGTGCCCGTTCTGGCTCGCCGTGCAAGAGGCGATGCGGGGCCGCGGCTATGCCGACTTCCGCCTCGACCACTTCGAGCTGGGCTTCGACCGCCGTCCCGGCTCGCGGCTCGAGCGCCTGCGGACCGGCTCGTTGCGCTGGACCCGGGCGGAGGACGTGCGCGACGCGGCCTTCGCCCACTTCGGCGGCCACGGGGCGGCGATGGCCGCGACGGGCCGTCGCAATGCCGACTTCGCATCGGTCGTGATGGAGCTCACCGGGGCGACGGCATTCGTCGACGCGTCGAAGGAGCGGATGCGGATCCGCCACCTCGCGCGGCACCTGCCGATGCCGCTGCGTGTCATCCATCTCGTGCGCGACGTGCGCGGGGTCGCCGCCTCGGCGCGGCACCACGGCGCGGGATCGATCGCCGGGGTCGAGGAGGCAGCGCGCAACTGGAACGCGACGAACCGCACGATCCTGCGCCACCTCGCGCGGCTGCCCCGCGAGGCGCACACCACGGTCCGTTACGAGGACCTGTGCCGGGACCCGAAGGCCGCCATGGCGGCGCTGTTCGCCTTCATCGGGGTCGACCCCGACGCCGCGGCGACCCAGGGGTCCGGCGGCGTCGAGCAGCACCTGCTCGGCAACCGGCGCCGGCTCGAGGCCTGGACCGAGATCCGCCTCGACGAGCGCTGGCGGACCGAGCTCGCCGCTGCCGACCAGGACCGCGTGGTCGCGATCGGCGGCGAGGTGTTCCGGCGCCTCTACCCGGCCTGAGCCACGTGGCTCACGGCCAGGTGGGATTCGGTCCGGGGTAACCGCTCCCGCTGTAATAGGTGCCGGTGCCGTGGGCCACGTTGGCCAGCAGGCGCGCGGTCTGGTCGCTGCGGATGGCGGGCCCGGCCAGGCTGAGCACGCTGGCGTAGGCGGCGGCCGCGCCCTGGCTGGCGACCGACGGCGGGCAGGCCGGGCTGGCGCGGCGCACGAGCAGGTCGTCGCCGCTGGGAGTGGCGAAGCCGAAGCCCAGCGCCCGGTTGCCGGCGGTCCAGGCCGAGTGCGGGAGGAGGGTGTGGAAGAAGTCGATGTCCTTGGCGTAGCGCCACTCGAGGGTGCTGAAGCTGAAGCCGGCCGCGGCCGGGGCCGGGCCGCGCTGGTAGGTGTTGCCGATCAGGTTGACGCTGGTCGGGTTGCCCGACGGGCCCTCGGAGTAGTTGTAGAACACGTTGTCGATGAGGTCGGTGCAGGTCGCCCCCACCAGGCGCGGGTTGCGCTCGGCGGCGGTGGTCAGCAGGTTGCCGTAGACCGTCACCCGGTTGGCCGGGTTGCCGTAGTTGTCGGCGATGTTGAGCGCCATGGCGTGGCCGTTGCTGGCGCTGCTGCCGGGATGGCGCGAGCGCAGCAGGCCCTCGCCCAGGATGCTGTACTGCACGGTCAGGTCGTGGACGCAGCCCAGCACCGCCAGCCCACCGATATCGGGGCCCCACAGGCCCTCGACGTGGCTGAGCACGATGTGGTCGATGCAGGCGCTGTTGCCGTTGACGGTCAGGGCGTCGACGTCGGCCGGGTTGCCGGCCTGGTCGCCGGCGTGGCTGGTCAGGTTCTGGACGATGACCTGGCTGGCGGTGACCTTGACCGCGCCGCCCTTGAAGATGATCGCCCCGCCGTCGAGGGTCACATACGGCTTATTGAGCATCAGGTCGTTGCCGGCCAGGTCCCAGGTCTGGCGGCTGGTGGGGAGGGCGATGAGGCGTGGCCCGCTGGCGTTGAGGGCGCTGCGCAGGGCGGCCAGGCTGACCGGATGCAGGACCGTCCCGCCGCGGCCGCCGAGGGTGCCGGCGCCGTAGCCCACGATCCCGCTCGGCGGGGGCGGTGGGGGCGGCACCGGAGTAGCGGTGGGGGCCGGGGTGGCGGTCGGGGCCGGGGTCACCGGCGCGACCGTGGGCGTGGCGCTCGCGCTGGCGCTGGCACTGGCCGAGGCACTGTCGCTGGCGGAGGCGGAGGCGGACGGCGACGCGCTCGCGTCCGACGCGGACGGCGACGGCGAGGGGTCGGTGGAGGCGTTGGCGCGCATGATCTCGGTGACCTGGTCGACCACCGTGTTCGACACCGCGGTCGGGCCGCCGATGATGAGCACGTGGCCCGGCGCGTTGCGCGTCAGCTCGTTGGCGACCGAGGGGGAGAGCATGGCGGAATCGGTGAAGAGGATCGGGCCGCCGAGGAACGAGGCCGCCGCCGCACCGACGATGCCGTCGGAGAAGCTCCAGCCGTTCGCGATGACCGTCCAGCCGCCCGGCGTGGAGATGCGGTTCGCGACCGCGACCGAGGTGTCGATGCGGGTCGCCCCACCCCACTGCCGGACCGTATCCGCGTACTGCGACGCAACCTTCGCGACGGCGTCGCCGATGACATCGGGTCCGCCCACCAGCACGATCCGCGACGGGTGCAGCCGCGACAACTCGACCGTCGTGGCGAGCGGCACGGCATCACGTCCGACGAGGAGCAGGGGGCCCGGCTGGCCGGCAGCCGCGGGCGCCCCGGCGGTCGCGTCGGGGGACGCGAGGCCGGTGGCGAGGAAGACGGTGGGTGATCCGCTCGGGAAGAGAACACGGCTCACCGCGGCGGCGGTCGCGAAGCGATCGATGCCGGCGTAGCGGGAGACGATGCCCGTCGTGGCGTAGGGGCGCATCGCGGCGAGGACGGCGTCCGAGATGACGCCGAAGCCGCCGACGGCAACGATCAGCTGGGGGTGGAGCCGCGCGAGCTCGGTGGCGGTGGCGGCGGGCAGCCGCTTGCCGGCGGTCAGCAGCACCGGGGCGCCGCGGCCCGCGGCGGCGGAGGCGGAGAGGGCATCGGGGAACGTCTCACCGGAGGCCACGTAGACGACCTTCGACCCTCCCGGGAACAGGTCGGCGGAGATGCTCGCCGCGGTTGCGTAGCGGTCGGTCCCACCGAGACGCCGTACGTCCGGCGCGCCGCCGGCGGCGAACCAGTGACTCCAAGGCAGGACGCCGACGGCGAACACGGCCGTGAGTCCAAGGACGAGCGCAATGCGCCGATGTGAAGCTCGGGAGGGAAACGCCACGATGGCCTCCGGGGGCGGTGGGGATGCCCCAGAAGGCTAGGCCGGAGGTGCCAGCGAGCGGTATCGGTCGATGGGGCTAGCGGCCCCGACGAGATGGTCGGGTCGGGCCGCTAGTACTCGGCTCCCTCTTTCGTCACCAGGCGAGACCCTCGTACCGACCCTCGCCGGCGGCCGTCGGCAGGGCGCGCGCGAGGTCGATCACGCGCTGGCCCGGACGCGCCGCGGCGGCCGCCTCGACGGCCTCCGGTGACGCGTTGCCGAGGACGATGACCTCGCTCGTCGCGACGAGGTCGTCGAGCGAATCGGTCATGATCGAGACGATGTGCGGGATCTCCTGCGCGATGTAGGCGCGGTTGGCGCCATGGACCTTCGCGATGGCGACGTTCGGGTCGTGGACGCGGACCTCGCGGCCGCGGCCGATGAGGCGCTCGACCAGGGTGACGAGGGGGCTCTCGCGCAGGTCGTCGGTCCCCGGCTTGAAGCTCAGCCCGACGACCCCGATGCGCCGCTCGCCGCCCGCCACGACGAGGTCGTAGGCGGCCTGCACCTGCCGGTCGTTGCTCGGCAGCAGGGACGCGAGCAGGGGGACCTCGACGTCGTGGCGGCCCGCGTGGTGGAGCAAGGCCCGCAGGTCCTTCGGCAGGCACGATCCGCCGAAGGCGTAGCCCGGGCGAAGGTAGGCGGCCGAGATGTTCAGCTTCGTGTCGAGCGCGAAGACGTCCATCACCTCGTGGCTGTCGATGCCCGCCTCCTTGCAGACCCGCCCGATCTCGTTCGCGAACGTGATCTTCAGGGCGTGGTACGCGTTGCAGGCGTACTTGAGCATCTCCGCCACCCGGTAGCCGGTGGTGACGACCGGGGCCTGGATGCCGTCGTAGAGAGCGGCCACGGCCGCCATGGCGGACGCGTCGGTGCCGCCGATGATCGTGAAGGGCGGCTGGTGAAAGTCGCGGATCGAGCTTCCCTCGCGGAGGAACTCGGGGTGGTAGCAGACCGCCAGCCCGTCGCCCACCGTGCGCCCGGAGGTGCGTTCGAGGGCCGGGATGACGAGGCGCTCGGTGCTTCCCGGCAGCATGGTGCTGCGCACGATGACGACATGCGGCTCGCGCTTCTCCCGGAGCGCCAGACCGATGCTCTCGGCCACGCGTTCGACCGCGGTCAGGTCGAGCCCCCCGTTCGCCTGGCTCGGGGTGCCGACGCAGATGAGCGACATGTCGGTGCCGGCGATGGCCGCGGCGACGTCGCTCGTCGCGCTGAGGCGACCGGCGGCGACGCCCGCCGCCACGAGGTCGGCGAGGCCCTCCTCGACGATGGGGCTCTGCCCCGTGTTGATCATCTCGACCTTCAGGTCGCTGACGTCGACGCCCACGACCGTCGCCCGGCGGTCGGCGAGGCACGCGGCCGACACCGACCCGACGTAGCCGAGCCCGAAGATGCTGATCCGTGTCACCGGTGGAGATCTCCCTCTGCGAGCGCCTCGGCCCGACCGATCGTCGGGCGGCGGAGCGATGCGTTGACCCGGTCGATGATGGCGCGCTTCGTATCGGTCCAGCGTGCGTGCTGCTCGTCCCGGAGCGCGAGGATCGCAGATCGGTACGCGGAGCGCTCCGCGAGGAGCCGCGCGATCCCGTCCGCGATCGCCGCCGGGTCGTGCTCGACGTGGACCGTGCCGCGCGAGAAGTAGCCGCGGAGGATCGGCCACGTCGACGTGACGACCGGCGTCCCGAGGCTCATCGCCTCGGCCGCGCCGTTCTGCATCGTGTGGTCGCGGGTCGTCAGGCAGACGACGGCGTCGGCCTCGGCGAGCAGGCCCAGGTACGCAGGCTCGTCGAGAAACCCGGTGAAGCGGACGTTGTCGGGCACGCCGCGACCCAGCTCGGCCAGGCGGTCGCTGCGCCCGGTGACGTGGAACGCGACCTCGGGCAGCCGCTCGGCAGCGTCGATCACCGCCCGCAGCGGCTCGTCGGGCGCCCAGGTGTTCACGACTGCGACGTTCGGCCGGCGCGCGTCGAGCGGGGGCGGCTCACCGGGCACGAGGGTGGTCGGCACGTTGGGCACGAGGATCGGGCGCCCGCCCCACGATCGAACCATCGCGGCCCAGTGGTCGTCGGTGACGAGGATGGCGGTCGCGCGACGGGCGACGGCACGCGTCATCCAGCCGGGCCGCGTCCAGATCCCGCGCTCGAACGCGTCGCTGTGGGCGTCGATCACGACGGCCGCGCCGGTGGCGAGCGACCACGCCGCCGCGGTCCAGCCGGCGAAGCTCGGCGGGCTCTGGACGAAGATCGCGCGCGGCCGCCGGTGGAGGAGGTGGCCGATCGTCCGGACCAGCTGGGCGGGGTACTTGCCCGGTGCGGCGCGCAGGCCGCGACCACCGGCCGCCGGAAAGTAGTGCGGCGGATCGATCTCCAGCTCGGCGGCGAGCCAGGCGCTGCGCGTCCCGCGGTGACGTGGCGCCCAGACGACGAAGGTGGTGGCGGGCGGCAGGGCCTCAGCGTCCGTCACCGCGTGCCCCCGAGCGACGCGAAGCGTGTCAGCAGGCGCTCGACGTTGCGGTCGAGGTCGAACTCCTCGCGCACGAAGGCTCGACCTGCCGCGCCGAGCCGGCTGGCGAGGCCCGCATCGGCCAGGAGGCGGGCAGCGGCATCGGCCACCGCCGTCGGGTCGTGCTCGGGCACGAGGAACCCGGTCTCGCCGTCCCGGACCACCTCGGGGATGCCGGAGACCGGCGTCGAGATGACCGGCAGGCCGGATGCCATCGCCTCGAGGATGACGTTCGGGATGCCGTCGCGGTCGCCGTCGGGCGCCACCACGCACGGCAGCACGAAGGCCCGTGCCTGCGCGAGCAGGGCCACCACCTCGGGATGGCGCAGGGCGCCGGTGAGGACGACGCGGTCGCCGAGGCCGAGCTCTGCGATCAGCGCCTCGAGCCGCCCGCGCAGCGGCCCCTCGCCGACGATCCGGCACGAGGCGGCGATGCCGCGGTCGGCCAGTACCCGGCAGGCCCGGACGAGGTCCTCGAGCCCCTTCCGCTCCCACAGCTGCGCCACCGACAGGAGCAGGGGTGGATCCATCGCGGTCGCTGCTCCATCCGACCCGGTGAAGGTGCTCAGGTCAAGCCCGTGGTAGAGCCGCAGGATCGAGCCGGCCGTCGCGGCCTCGACGACCGTCGCCAGGTGCCGGCGGTTGTACTCGGTGCAGGTCGCCGTGAACGCCGCGTGCCCGAGCCGCTCGCGGAGGAGGACCGGCGCCACGTAGATCTCACGGGCGTGGGCGGTGACGCTGTAGGTCGTGTCGAGGAAGCGGCTCGCGACGAGGGCGACGGTGGCGGCGCGATCGGCGAAGTGGGCGTGGATGTGGACCCCGCGCCGCCCTCGCAGCACCCAGGCGGCGTAGACGCCGGTCGCGAAGTGGAGCGCGGTCCGTGGCCGCGTCCCCTTCGGGTGCGGCCGCGTGAGCAGCCACGCCAGCGTGCCGAGGTACGTGCGCGGCCGGCCGACGAGCGCGGTGACGTGCGCGACGACCAGCTTCACGACCGACACCGGCATGAGGTAGGTGACCCGCTGCCGCAGCTCGCGCTGGCGCGGCGACAGCTCGGCGTCCGGCTGGCGGATCGAGACGAGCTTCAGGTCCACGCCGCGCTCGATGAGCTGCAGGATCTCGCGGTCGATGAACGTCTCGGTCAGCACCGGGTAGCGGCCGATGAGGTAGGTGAGGCGCATCGGTCCGGCGCCGTCGGGTGACGGGGCGTCCTGGACCGGCTTGCCGGCCTCGCTCATGCCACCTCCCTCCCGGCGAGCGCAGCGTCGTGGTGGAAGAGCGCCGCGTGGCGACGCGCCTGGGTTCGCGCGCTGAAGTGCTCCTCGACCCGATGACGCGCCGCCGCACCGAGCCGGCGCGCACGGTCGCGGTCGGTGAGGAGGGCATCCATCGCGTCCGCCAGATCGCCGACGTCGCCGGCCGGCACGAGGAGGCCGCTCTCGTCCGGGACGACGACGTCACGGCTCCCCGAGACCGCGGTCGCGATGACCGGCAGGCTGCTCGCCATCGCCTCGAGGAGGGCCATCGGAAGGCCCTCCCAGAGCGACGGCAGCACGAAGAGGTCGCTCGCCGCGAGGAGGTCGGCCACGTCGGACCGGTTGCCGACGAGGTGCACCATGGCTCCCAGCGCGGCGGCGCGGCCGACGACCTCGTCGCGCAGGGGCCCCTCGCCGGCGAGGGCGACCTGGAGGTCGGGATGCCGCTCGAGCACCTGCGGCAGGGCATCGAACAGGATCCGGTGTCCCTTCTGCTCCATCAGCTTGGCGACGACGGTGACGAGCGGGCCGTCGGCGGGAATGCCCATCCGTGCACGCACCTCTGCCGCGTCGACCGACATGCCGTACCGATCGGTGTCGACGCCGTTCGGGATCATGAAGAGCCGGCCCTCCGGGGGGTGGATCTGGCTCCGCACGGCGCGCGCCGCGTCCTCCGACACGGCGATGAACCCGCTCGCCACGCGACCGCCGGCGCGGTAGAGGAGGCGGTGGGCCTGGACCTTGGCACCCAGCAGCCAGGGCTGGCCCGGAAGCTGGTCGGCGCGCAGGTCGAGTCGTGCGTTGTGCACCGTCCAGAAGACGTCCCGCACATCGGTCCGCCAGCGCAGCGGAGCGACCACGAAGTCGAGCGTGCGCAGCAGGTGGGTCTGGACCACCGATGCGCGGTGCCGATGCGCGAGCCGCGCCAGGCCGCGATGCAGCCGAGCCAGCTCGGGGACCGCGCGCGGGGAGGCGACGAGCGAGTGGCGACGCCCGGCGAGCACCTCGACCGGCACGCCGAGCTCCTCAATGGGCCTGCGCAACGCTCCGTCGCGCAGCGTCACCACGACCGGACGGCAGCCGTAGTCGGGCAGGAACCGCGCGAGCGTGCGAACGACCTCCTGGGCACCGCCGACGTCGAGGTTGGCGACGACCTGCAGCACCGTGAGTTCGGAATCAGTCCCCATCCATGGCTCGTCTGCGGTATGTGGGCACGCGGACCGAGCTCGTCCAGCCCGGTGCGGGGACCGGACCTTACCATCCGGCATGATCGAGCGCCGAGCGTGCTATGGTCCCTCTCCTTCCTAGGCCACTCGACCCACCGTCCGAGCGCGATGATCATCAGCCACCAGCACCGATACCTCTTCGTCGAGCTGCCACGCACCGGCTCCACGGCGGTGCGTCGCGAGCTGCGGGCGATGTACGACGGCGAGCCGATCCTCCACAAGCACGCGACCTACGAGGAGTTCCTCGCCATCGCGACCGAGGACGAGCGTCGCTACTTCGTGTTCTCCGCCATCCGGAACCCGCTCGACGATGCGGTCAGCCGCTTCTTCAAGTTCCAGACCGACCACAAGGGCCGCTATACCGATCCGGACCGGCGACCGAAGCACAAGCCGCTCCTCAACCGCGTGCTCGACCAGAGCGCGTTTCGATACGTCCGGCGTGGCCGCGGCAGCTTCGCGGCCTTCCTGCGGCGCTACTATCCGCTGCCCTTCGACACCTGGGCCAGCCTGTCGCACGCGCGCTTCGACTTCGTGATGCGGTTCGAGCGCCTGGGTGACGATTTCGCAGAGGCGCTGCGCCGGATCGGGATCGAGCCGCTGCGGCCGCTGCCGGTCGCGAACCGCACCGGGGCGCGGGACGAGGACTACACGACCTACTTCGACGCCCCTGCGCGGCGCCATGCGCGTCGCGTCTTCGGCCCGTACATGCGGCGCTGGGGCTACGAGTTCCCCGAGGATTGGGGTGTCGAGCCGCCGAATCGCTGGCACGAGGTGCAGTACCGCGCGGTCAACCGCCTCGGCACCGTCTACTGGCGGCACATCCGGCCCCGCATGGTGGGCCGTGGCCGCGGGCGGCGGACCTCGGCGCGCCCCGCCGCGGGGAGCGGCCGTGGCTGAGCTGCCGCTCGGCGAGGACACGCCAACCGGCCGGATCCGGCATCTGCTGCGGCGGACGCCGCTCCACACTGCCTGGCGCTACGCGGTGTCGACGCTCGACGCGCGGCGCCAGGCGACGGATCTCCGGGGCGCGCGCACGTTCGTCACCTTCCTCGGCCACGCGCGGTCGGGCCACAGCATCGTGGGCGCGCTGCTCGACGCGCATCCGCAGATCGTGCTGTCCGACGAGCTCGACGCGCTCCGCTACGTGGCCGACGGGTTCGGCCGCGACCGGGTTCTCGCCCTGTGCCTGAAGGTGGCCCGCGACCAGCATCGGCGAGAGCGACGCAAGCGCGGCCGCTCCGGCAGCGTCTACAGCTACGCCGTCCCCGGCCAGTGGCAGGGTCGCCATCACGACCTCCGCATCATTGGCGACAGCGACGCCGGGCGATCCGTTCAGCGCCTCGACGGCGACCCAGCGTTCCTCCAGCGGCTGCGGACCACGATGGCGCCGCTCGACCTGCGCTTCATCCACGTCGTGCGGAACCCGTACGACAACATCGGCACCATGATGCTGCGCAGCGGCCGCACCTTCGAGAGTGCGATCGAGCGCTACTTCGGCAACTGGGCGGCAATCGAGCGGCTGCGGCATCGGCTCCCCCCGGGCGCGATCCACACCATCCGCCACGAGGACCTCGTCACGAGCCCGCAGCCGCAGCTCGCCGCTCTGTGTGCGTTCCTCGACGTTTCCGCGCCCCAGCCCTTCCTCGACGCGGCGGCGGGCATTCTCTTCCGCGGCCCGTCGCACACGCGCCGCGAGGTGAGGTGGACCGCCGAGCAGCGGCGCGCCATCGACGCCGGCATCGCCGACCACGAGGGTCTCGCCGGCTACTCCTTCGAGGGCTGAGCGCGCGACCCGCTGAGCGCGTCCTTCAGCGGCGGTAGCCGAGCCGCGCCAGGTCGCGTCGCGTGGCCCAGCCGAGCAGGCGACGGGTCGGAGCGCCGACCTCGCGATGCCACCGATCGGCGATCGTGGCGTCGAACCCGGCCCGCGCGTGGCGATCGGACTCGAAGCTCGAGCCGACGATATCGGTATCGAGCAGCATGGCGGGCGCGAACTCGACCCCCAGGAACTCGCACACCCGGCGGATGGTCGCCTCCGGCACAGTGACGAGATCCTCGAACCGGATGCGGAGGTAGCGCTCGCCGAGGTCGGCCGGCAGGCGACGGTCCCAGCGCGCGGCGGCGTTCCAGCTGTGCGCCGCGTAGGCCGCCTCGATGGGCGGCAGCAGTGGGTCGACGAGGCGGCCGGGCAGCCACGGCATACGCGCCTTGAGGCCCCATTCGCCCTGCTGCGCGCGACGGAGGCGCGACGCGTAGACGCCCCGCGGGTCGCGGACGGTGTGCACGATGCGCGCGTCGGGGAACCAGGCGACGAGCGTCGGCACCTCGCCGAGATGGGCGGGCGTCTTCTCACCGATGACGAGCTCGCGCACCGGCACGTCGCGGTGTGCCTCGGCGTAGACGGTGAGCATGAGCTCGAACAGGCCGCGCTCGGTCAGATCGGTCGCGCGCAGCCGCGGCTCGAGCTCGTCCGCCGTCAGGTTGCGACCGAGCCACGGCCAGAAGCTCCGGCTGCGCAGCTCGGCGACGAGCGCGGCCAGCGCGCGCGGCGAGTGGCGCGCCGCGGCGAGCCGCTCGGGCAGGTGGAGCCGCCGGCTGCGGGCGAGGAAGTGGGTCTCGGACGCGATCACGACCCGCGGCGACCGGTTCAGCACGTGCCGCAGCAGCGTGGACCCGGTGCGCGGCATGCCGACGAGGAACGCGTGGCCCGCGGCGGGCTCGACAGCGGACGCGGCACCGGCATCGGCCATCGTCTCAGCTCCCGTAGCCGAACTCGGCCAGGTCGGCGCCGCAGAAGCGGGCGAAGAGGCCGAGCTCCCGGCGGCCCAGATGAGCGCGCCAGCGGTCGACGGTGGCGGCGTCGATCCCGGCCGCCTGGTCACCGCCGGCGAAGCTCGAGTTGAGCACGACCTGCTCGAGCATCGCTGGATCGAAGCCGATTCCCAGGAACGCCGCCAGCCGCTCCGCGGTTGCCGCCGGGTCGCTGACGAGGTCCTCGAATCGCAGCAGGAGGTACCGGTCCGGGTAGCGCGCGGCATAGTCGCGGTGGAGGCGTGCCATCCAGCGCCAGCGATGGATGAGGTTCGCCATCGCGTAGAGGTCGAACGGCATGCCGAGCCGCCGCGCCGCGCGACCCAGCGCGGTGAGCTTCTCCGGGCGCTCCTTGCGACGCAGCGACACGTAGACGGCGCGCGGGTCACGAAACGTGTGGATGACCCGTCCCTCCGGATACCACGCGAGGAGGGTCGGGACATGGTGGATGTGATGCGGCGTCTTTTCGCCGCGCAGCCGCCGGCCGTCGGCGAAGAGCGCCATCGCGATGTCGAGGAAGGCGCGGTCGCTCCGATCGCTCGCCGCGAGGGCGGCTGCGAAGCGCTCGCGGGGCACGAGGCCGGCGAGGCGTGCCCAGTAGCCCTTGCCGCGCAGCCCGTAGATGTGGTCGATCACCCGCTCGAGTCCGGCATCGGTGCCGATGTCGCCGATCCGTCGGAACCGATCCGCGTACCCCGGCCGCTGGACCAGGCCGAGCCGGGTCGGCTCCGGAAAGAAGCGTGACTCGCCCGACATCCGCACCTCCGGCGAGCGGTTGAGCATGGCGCGCGTCAGCGTCGAGCCGGTGCGCGGCAGGCCGGCGATGAAGACGTGCGAGGCCCCGCTCACGAGGTCGTCATCTCCCCCATCGTGTCGGCGTTCGGCGCCCGGCCGATGCGGTCGTACAGCCACTCGCGCGTGCGCCAGCCGACCATCCGCAGCCAGTTGCCCGGCCGGCGCACGAGGGCATAGCCGAGGCGTGCGCGGGTCGCCATCGGCACCGGCTCGGACGCGTAGTCGTGGCGGGCCATCTCGGTCGCGGCCTGGTCCTGGATGAACGCGATGTCGGCAGGCGTGAGCACGGCGCGGTAGCGGCCGATCGAGGAGGTCGAGATCGTGCCCGCGGCGTGGGGCGCGTACGAGCTGTTGCCGCCCGCGTCGCGGAAGTCGGACGCGCCCTCCATCGCGAGCATGCGCGGCTCGTACGGCTCGCCGATGAACGCGCAGATGTCGCGCAGCGTCTCCTCCGGCCGGGCGGCGAGGTCCTCGTAGCGCAGGAGACGGTAGCCGTCCGGGTGCCGCTGCCGGTTCCGCTCTCCGAGCTGGACCGAGGCGATCCAGGCGGCCGTCGAGGCACCCGCGCCGCCGCGCACCTTCTTCCAGCGCTTCAGGACCGATGCGTAGCGGTCCCGCGGGTCGCGGATCATGTGGATGATCCTGGCATCGGGGAAGTGCTCGAACACGCGGTCGGCGTAGCGCTCCGTGTGCAGCGACTTGTCGCCCCAGCGCGGCCGCCCCAGCCGTGCGGCGTGCTGCTCCTCCATCAGCGCGAAGAGCCGCGCGTAGCCGCGCTCGCCGGCCACGAAGTCGGCGCGCAGGCGCTCCCAGTCGGGATCGAGCCGCCGATGGCGCCGATAGCGACGCATCGTGGCGAGGCAGCGGTCGAGGTTCGCATCGTCGGCGAGGTCGCCGAACCGGTCGTAGAAGAACGTCCACCAGTTCGTGCGCCGCGACATGGCGATGCTCGGATGCGAGGCCAGCAGGGCGTAGATGAGGCTCGTGCCGGTCCGGTCGAGGCCGCCGATGAAGACGGGGCCGGCCGGCGAGCTGCCGGGATCAGGTGTCACGAAGCCTCACTTTGCGCGCTGCCGCTCGCGAACGTCGTCCGCGGCCGAGGCGCGCGCCAACGCGCTCCGCGGCATGCGACACGAACGTCGCCGCGTGGCCGATCGGCCGGGTCACGAGTCCGAATCGCAGGCCGGCGAGCCCGCGCGGCTCGACCGCGCCATGGTACCCGAGGGCTCGCATCGGCTCCGCGGCGATGCGTTCGATGAGGAGCCGCGCCTGGGTGCCGAGCTCGTCCGCCCGTCCCGGATCGAGGCGCAGCCGACGAGCGGCCTCGAGCAGCGGCTCGGCGGGGCTGAGGCCCAGGAACGCGGCCACCTCACGGAGCGTCGCCTCCGGTTCGGTAGCGAGCGCCTCGTAGTGGACGACGAGGTACCGATCCGGATGCGCTGCGAGGTTCCGAGCCGCGAGCGCGGCGGAGCGCGACCAGGCCTCGGCGCCGATCGCGGCGCCGCCCCGGCGCCGGGTGCCGGCACGCACGGCGGTCCACCACGTCCGGGGATCGCGGACGAGTTGCACGATCCGCGCCGCCGGGTCCGCCGCGAGCAGTCGATCGGCGTCCTCCTCGAGCCACGATTCCTGGATTCCCCAGCGGGGCCTCCCCTGCCGTGCGGCGTGCGCCTCGCCGAGCAGCGCGAAGAGGCGGTCGTACGTCGGCGCGGGATCTGTGTCGAGGCGGCGCGCCACGCCGTCGAGATCGAGGTCGAGCTCGGCGAGCGGCCGATGGCCGCGCAGCGCGGCCAGGCATCGCGCGCGGTTGCCGGGATCGGCGAGCGACCCGAAGCGGCCGTCGAACCAGGTCCACAGGTACGCGCGCCGCATGAGGGCCAGGTCCGGGTGCGCATCGAGCGTCACGCGCAGCGGCGTCTTGCCCGCGTGGTCGAGGCCGGTGATGAGGACGGGACCGCCCGCGGCGCTCACGCGGCTCGATGGTGCGCCGGCGGGCGCTTGCCGGCGAGGCGCGGCATTGCGCGCGCGAGCCGGGTGCGGCTGGACCACGCGAGCATGCGGGCCGCGTTGAGCGGCCAGTCGACCAGCGCGAACCGCAGCCGCGCTGCACGGCTCATCGGCACCGGATCGAGCGCGTAGCCGTGGCGCGCCATCGCCGTGCCCGCCCGCGACTGCATGAACGCGAGCTCCGGCTCGGCGATCCGGCCGCGATGGATGCCGATGAAGGCGTCGGTGATGAGCGGCCCATCCCGCCCGTCGCGCCCCGCCTCGAGCTTGGCGCGGTAGGTCGGCATGCCGCCCATCTCCATCATCCGGGGCTCGAACGGCTCACCGACGAATGCGGCGAGCTCGCGTGCCTGGCCCTCCGGGTCGCCGACGAGGGACTCGTAGCGCTGGATCCGGTAGCGATCGCCGTAGCGCGCCGCGTTCCGCTCCCCCAGCTCCACCGAGTAGAGCCACCGGCCGGTGGCGCCGCCCACCCGCAGCCGTCCCTCCGGCCACAGGCTGAGGGATGCGTCGTACCGATCTCGTGGGTCGCGAAGCATGTGGATCATCCGAACGCCCGGGTAGGCGGCGAAGATCTCGTCAGCGTAGCCCTCGACGAGGCCGGTCTGGTCCCCCCAGCGGGGCTTGCCGACTGCCTCGGCGTGATGGCGCTGGATCAGCTCGAACAGCCGCGCGTACGTGCGATGGCCGCTTGCCATCTCCGCTCGCAGACGATCGGGGTCGGGATCGAGGATACGGATGTGGGAGTAGCCCATGAGGGCCGCGAGGCAGTGTTCGAAGTTGGCGTCGTCGGCGAGGTCGCCGAACCGACCGTAGAAGAGCGTCCACAGGTTCGATCCGACGACCGGGATCGCGATCTGCGAATGCGAGCCGAGGAGCGCCGCGACGAGCGTCTTGCCGCAGCGGTCGGGCCCGCCGATGAAGATCGGTCCATCCACGGCGTCGCTCACCGCGGCGCCTCTCCATACCCCAGTGCGCGCATCCGGCGCCCGAGGGCGAGCCGGAACCATCGGTCCGCCCAGCCGGGGATCGTCGCGCGCCAGCGCGTGGCCGCGTCGGCGTCGATGCCGACCTCGCCGAGGCGTGCCCCCACGCTCACGACCCGCTGCTCGAGCATGGCCTGCTCGAAGTCCACCCCCAGCCAGCCGCACAGCCCGCGCAGCTGCTCCTCCGGTGCCTCGACCAGGTCCTCGAAGCGGAGCATCCGGTAGCGGGTCGGATACGCGCGCCGGTACCGTGCCGAACGCCACGCACCCTCCGCCCAGATCGCGGTCGTCTCGACGAGTGCGAACGCGCTGAGCAGGGGCGGGATGTGGCGGAGCAGCGAGTACGGGAAGCCGCCGCCGGTCGCGCGTCGCCGCCGGACCTCGGACACGAAGATCGCCCGCGGGTCGCGCATCATGTGGACGATGCGGCCGTTCGGGAACCACTCGACCAGGAGCGGGACGTGGCGCAGGTGGGCCGGCGTCTTCTCGCCGCGGATCGACTTCCCGGCGCGCTCCGCGAAGGCGTCGAGCAGGGTGGCGAAGATCGCGCGCTCGCTGCGGTCGGTCGGCTCGAGCCGGCGCAGGAGCACCTCGCGCGGCAGGCGCTTCGTGAGCCACGTCCAGAACCGGCTCGGCTCGCGCAGCGCGGTCGCCCGCTCGAGCCCGCCGTCATACAGGAAGTCCACCATCGCGCGCAGCCGATCGTCGTCGCCCAGGTCGCCGAAGCGGCGCAGCTTGTGCCGCACCCCCTCGCTTGCGATGAGGTGGCCGAGGAAGTGGTTCTCCGGTGCGATCGCGATCTGCGAATGGCGGTTCAGGATGTTGCGCAGCAGCGTCGTCCCGCTGCGGCTCAGGCCGACGACGAAGATCGCATCGGCCGGCGCGACCGAGGGGAGCGGCTCGGCCGGCAGCGGGTGGGCGGGCGGCATCAGCGGTACGTTGCCGGCGGCTGCCGTTCGACGCGGCTGAGGGTCGTGGCGATGAGGCCGAACGTCAGCCAGTAGAGGGCCGTGCCCCAGTACGAGGCGTGGATCATCTCCTCGAAGTTCTGGACCACGAGCTGATCGAGCACGGCGAACCACAGGACGAGGACGAGGCCGCGGCTGATGAGGCCCGACCGGGGCAGGGACCGCCAGCGACGGAAGGTGAGGAAGAGGAGCGCGAGCGGGGTCATGACGTACAGGATCGTGGCCGGAATGCCCAGCTCGGCGAGCATGTTGAGGTACGTGTTGTGCGAGCTGCCGCCGAGCTTCAGCGGGATGTCGCCGACGCGCTGCTTGAACTGCTCGTCGAACTTCTCGAAGTTGCCGAATCCGAAGCCCATGAGCGGGCGCGCCTCGATCATGCGCGTGGCGGCGTCGTTCGTGATGATGCGCGACTCGACCGTGTCGGTGACACCGATGCGGGCCTGCGCGATCGCGATCTGGTCCGCCAGCGGCCCGAAGCTCAGCCCGAGGAGCAGGACGAAGCCGATGATCGCGGCCACGCCGACGAGGCGGCGGTGCACGACCGCGAGGCCGGCGATCGCGACCCCGGCGCCCAGCCAGCTGCCACGCGACAGCGAGAGGACGACCGCCAGCCCGGCCAGCAGCCCGAAGCCGAGCAGCGCCGCGCGGCGCCGAACCGACGGCGACTGGGCGGCGACATGGATGGCGAGGATGGCGAACAGGACGAGCGTGACGGTGAAGGGACCCGGGCCGCCGACAGTGCCGGTCGTGCGCTCCCCGGCCCGCCCGAGCCACGCCGACGGCAGGAGGCTCGGCGCCACCCAGGTGAGGATTCCGATCGTCGACTGCACGGCGATCGTGACCAGCCCGGCGAACATGAGCGCGACCAGCTCCCGGCCGCGCGGCTCGAGCGCGCGGATGAGCCAGAAGATCATGACCGGCACGATCAGCTTGTCGTAGAAGGCGATGACCGTGCGCGCCGGGTTGCCCGAGATGAGCCACGCGTTCGCCAGGCCGAGGGTGACGAAGCCGAGCACGGCAAGGTCGATCCAGCCGAACCGAAGGCCCCATCGCCGCCAGCCCATGCGGGCGTGCATCGCGGCGATGATCAGGCACACCGGGATCGCGATGCGGTGCACGGCCCAGATCGCCGGGGCGGCCGACCCGTCGGCCGAAAGGCGCACGAAGTACGGGACGACCAGCACCCAGAGCACCACCCCGGCAAACGGGTTGCGCACGAGCAGGGCGACGATCGGCACCGCCACCGCGACGCCGATCGCCATCTCGAGCTGGCCGGTGGTGACGAGGTAGGCGATCGCGAGCCCCAGCACGATCCCGAGGCCGAGCAGGCCGTAGCGCACGAGCGACTCCGGGAAGGGCCGCCCGAGGCGCAGCGAGGCGATCGGCGGGCGCTCGGCGAGCTCGACAGGGCTGGTCACGGTCGCGCCATTGTCGTGATCCGGCGTGGCATCGTCCAGCGCACGGTCGTGTCAGGCGGCATCAGCGACCTGCGCGATCGGATCGGTCCCTGACAGCGCCCGGCGAGCCAGCTCGACCTTGGCGCGCGCCTCGCTCCGCAGCGCGTCACTCGGCCGCTCCGCGTCGCGCGCCAGGCAGACGGCCGCGCGGCGCAGGCTCAGGAACGCGAGCACGGCCGGGACCGACCGGAGCTCGTCGTCGGCAAGTGGGGACGCGGTTCGATAGCCCGCGATGAACGCCGCCAGCGACCGACGCCGCCCGACCGGCAGCGGTCGTACGAAGCGCGGCAGGGCCGTGGCGAGGTCAGCGACGCCCCAGTCGAGGCGCGTGAGCTCGAAGTCGACGACCAGCGTCGGCCCCGCCGGGTGGACGAGGAGGTTGTACGGGCCGTAGTCGCCGTGGATGACGGTGCGCGGCAGCCGGCGGCCGGCGAGCTCGGCGTCGAGATCGGTCAGGCGGCCGCGAATCTCGCCACCGAGCTCGCGGGCGGTCGGCGACGCATCGACCCCGGCGGCGCGATCGAGGCGGTCGAGGTGCCATGTCAGGCCGCGGGCCCGCGGTCCCTGGTGATCGGCGAAGCCGAGCGGCCCGGCCACCGGCGGCACGAAATCGGCCAGCGTCCGATGCAGCGTGCCGAGCAGCGCCCCGTGCCCGCGCGTCTCGTCGATCCAGCGCCACGGCGCGATGACGCGATCGTCGACCCGCCGATAGCCCGGCTCGAACCGGAACGCCGCCCAGATCCTGCCGTCCACCTCCGCGAAGGCGGGACCGTCGCCGTCGAACGCGAGCCGCGGGGCGGGAAAGCCGCGGCGTGCCAGTTCGCGCAGCACGGCGTGCTCGACCTCGACCTGCGCAAGATCCACGGTTGCCTTGTAGCGCTTCACGAGGATCGGCCCGTCGAGGCTCTGGACGAGCGCCGAGCCGCTGCGCCCGGTGGCGACGCCGAGCCACCGCATCGCCACGGGCTGCCGCAGGCCGAGCGCGGCGCACGCGTCGTCGAGTGACCGGCGGTCGGCATCCGAGATCGGCGGCCCGGACCGCCCGCGGCGCGGCCTCGGCAGCGAGGGCGCGCTCGCGCCAAACGACGGCACGGCCGGCAGCGCCATCGCATCGCCGCCCACGGCCGATGCGGCCGCCGCCGGCATGCCCCCGTTGTCGACCTCGAGGATGTGCACGCCCATGGCCCGAAGAAGACCTGGCACGCGCTCGACTAGCGCGTGGACGTTGCCCATGAAGCGCGCCGCCTCGACCGGCGCCTTGGCGCCGACCCGCGAGGGCAGGCCGCGCGCATGGGCACGACGCGCGGCCTCCTGGGCCGGCGCACGCACCAGCACGACGAGGTCCGCCAGCGGCGCGGCGCCCAGGTAGGCGGCCAGCTCGGCGTCCGTCGGCGGCGTCGCACGCCACCCGAAGGCGTTGGCGGCGCGCTGGACGAATCCCTCGTCGACGACCACCGTCCGGTGCGCCGGCATGCGCGCGGCGACGAACCGCAGGCGCGCCCCGAGGCGCATGACGAGGCCGAAGATGCGCCGCCGATGCGACCAGTCGATCGGCGAGCCGGCCAGGGAGCGGTTGACGATCCACACGAGGCGAGGCCGGCGCACCGCGAATGCGACGCCGGCCGGAATGTCGACCAGCCAGCGCCGGCGCCGGCCGCGCGCGGCCGCCAGCGCATCGGTCATGAGGACGGCGTCGATTCCAAGCCGCCCGAGCTCCTCGACGATGAGCGGCGCGAGCGTGCTCTTCCCCGACCCCACCGCGCCGGCCAGCTCGATCGTCCTCACAGCAGCCGCCAGATCGTCGCCCGCACCGCGGCGAGCACCTCATCGAGCGGTCGGTCGGCGTCGATGACCGTCACCGGCAGGTCGCCGGCATCGAGCGCTGCCATCGCCTCGGCGCGCGCCGCGAGGTCGTCGGCGGCGTGCTCGGGGCGCCGCGAGGTCGCGACGGCCGGCGAGACGCGCAGCACGATGAGATGGTCTGGGCGCGGCAGCTCGCGGTACAGCCGCTCCTCGCGGGCGGCGAGGCGCGCGATCAGGCCGTGCGATGCATCGAGCGTGTCGCGGATCCGCGGCCCGTCGAGCGCCCTGCCGCGGACGGTCACGTTCGGCAGCGGATACCGATCGAGCAGCACGAGGACGCCGCGTGACGCCAGGCCGCGGGCCTTGCGGGCACGACGCGCCCGATCCAGCGCCGTCCCCGTGGTGGCGGAGGGCCATCAGCGTGCCGGCGAGGCCACCGGTCGCCCCGTCGGCCGCTCCTCGACCCAGGCGCCTGGCGGCGGCCCGCGCGAGCTTCGCGGCGCGCTTGGTGGCGGCGGTGCCGCGCGACGGCTGCGACGAGCCGAGGTAGGCGACGCTGACGTTGAGGCGCCAGGCCAGCCAGTCGACGACATGGCTGACCGCGGTCGACTTGCCGGCGCCGTCGGAGCCGACGATGGCGACAAGCAGGCCACCGGCCTGTGGCGACTTGCGCTTCACGGCGCGCCGGCTGGCGCTCCGGTGAGGATCCGGAACGGCCATTGCGCCCGACGCGGGCGCGCATGTAGCGCCACCATGCGCTGCGTGCCGGCGTGCGCTCGAATGGGCGCAACGCCTGGCGCGCCTGGCGGCGAACGCCAACCAGCGCGCGCGCGTCGCGTGGCCGCTCGGCCGCGATCGTCATCAGCCCGATCACCGGCTCGGGCGCGAGGCCGGGCATGTGCTCGCGCATCGCGGCCGCCACCGCGTCCGGCGTCGTGGCGGCGACGAGGGTCCGGAGCTCCGCCAGCGCCTCGCGCGGGATACCGCCGCGGTGGCCGACGCCCAACAGGTCCTTGGTGGCGTCGGCGTCGCGGTACTTCAGCAGGGTCCGATAGGCAAGGATCGCCACCTCGAGCTCCGGGGGCGGGATCCGCACGCCGTCCTTCGGCCGGCTCGCCGCGATGAGCGCGCGCTGAACGGCAGGCGGTGGTTCTTCACGAAATGCTCGCCCAAGATGAGCTGGTAGTAGACGTGGAGATGGACGAGGCGGCCGGTCTCGGGGTC
>CAWGUL010000005.1:0-110246 GCA_963825905.1 uncultured Chloroflexia bacterium
AGCAGCGGGCTTCTTCTAGGGCGCCATCGACGAGGCTCGCATCTGGAACGTCGCGCGCAGCCGCGCCCAGATCCCGCCGCGAAGAACCAGGAGCTCACCGGACGGCTCCCGGACTCATCGCTCGCTAGGGGCTGAACGAGGGCATCGGCACGAGCGCTCGGCGAACTCGATCGAGCTGGCGGTGAACGGCGGCGCTCACGAACGGGACCCGACGTGGACCACGCAATTCGCGCCGCCGAGCCTCCCGCCGAACGCGCCGACCGTCAACGCACCATCCGATGGCGGAACCGGGGTGAGCACCTCGCCGACGCTCGATGTCAGTCGGTGTCCGATCCCGATGGCGGCTCGCTTGACAGTCACGTTCTTCGGCCGCCCGTTCGCGAGCGGCAACTACGCGCAGATCGCCCAGAACACCGGCGTGGCATCGGGAACGAACACGACGACAACGTGGAGCAACATCGGCGCGGGGCAGAAGTTCCAGTGGTACGCCACGGTTTCGGACGGGTCGAACACCACAACCGGAACCACGTGGACCTTCGAGACCGCCGCGGGGGCCGATCCCGTATTCGTTGGGGCCGGTGACATCGCGGACTGCGGACGCACGCAGGACGAGGCGACGGCCGCAGTGCTCGGTGGGATTCAGGGCAACGTCTTTACAGCGGGCGACAACGTCTACCCAGACGGCCACGCTGCGAACTACACGGACTGCTACGAGCCGGCGATGGGGCGGCGCGATCAAGGCGCGGACGCGTCCCGTGCCAGGCAACCATGACTGGGGTTCGGGCGACCGGTCTGAACAGCCTGACCGACTACTTCGCCTACTACGGCGCCGCGGCCAACCGATGGCAACGGCAAGAGCTGGTACAGCTACGACATTGCGAGCAGCAACTGGCATGTCGTCAACCTGGACACCGAATGCGCCGAATTCACTGGCGGGTGCGCGCTTGGCGGCGCGCAGGAGCTCTGGCTTCGCGCGGACCTCGCGGCCAATGCCTCGAAGAACGTGATCGCCGTGTGGCACAAGCCGCGCTACAGCTCGGCCGTCACGACGGACGACGAGCTCGAGGCGCTGTTCGAAGACCTCTACAACGCCGGTGTCGGACATCCTGCTCCAGGGTCACGACCACGTCTACGAGCGCTTCGACCCCATCACCTTCGGCGCCAATCTGACCGACCCGCCCGTCGTCGATCCCACATATGGGATCCGGCAGTTCACCGTCGGAACGGGTGGCGCGGCGCTGCAAAGCTTCGGCGCGCCGCTGCCGGGCAGCGTGATCCGCAATGGCACGACGTACGGCGTCTTGAAGCTGACCCTTCACGCGACGACCTACGACTGGAAGTTCCTGCCGATGGACGGCCAGACGTTCACGGACTCCGGCACGGCATCGGTCCATGCGGCACCGCCGCAGTTCCATGCGCCGGTGGCAGTCGGCGACAGCTATACGACGCCAGTCGATACGGCGCTGAACGTCAGTGCCCCCGGCGTGCTTGCGAACGACACGGATGCGGACTCTGATCCTCTGACCGCTGCTCTCGTCACCGATGTGAGCCACGGCGCGCTGACGCTCAACGCCAACGGCTCGTTCACCTACACGCCCTCGAGCGGCTACAGCGGAGCGGACAGCTTCACGTACAAGGCGAATGACGGCGGGCTCGACTCGAACGTCGTTACCGTGTCGATCGGCGTGGGCAACTCTGCCCTGGCCTTCAACGGCACCAACCAGTACGTCGCACTCGGCGCGGCGCCCAGCCTCAACTCGACATCGTTCACGGTCGAGACATGGTTCATGCGAACTGGCGCCGGCATCTCCACGAATACCGGCAACAGCGGATTGCCGAGCGTCATTCCACTGGTCACCAAGGGCCGGTTCGAGCAGGACACTCCGGCGAACCTCAACATGAACTGGTTCCTCGGCATTGACACCGCCACAAGCACGCTGGCGGCCGATTTCGAGGACACGGCGAACGGTGGAAACCACCCGTTCTACGGGTCGAAGCCGATCACGAACAACGTGTGGCATCACGCGGCGGTCACGTTCGGCAGCGGCACGTGGAGCCTCTACCTCGATGGTGCGCTGGACACGACTGCCAGCGGCGTCGCCTTCACGCCGGAAGCGACGAGCACCCAGCATGCGGCCCTGGGTACCGCGATGAATTCGAGCGGAACGCCCGATGGCTACTTCGCGGGTCGCCTCGACGAGGTGCGCGTGTGGAACGTGGTGCGCTCCGCCGGTCAGATCGCCGCTGCGCGTGACCTCGAACTGACCTCCGGCACGGGACTTGTCGGGCGGTGGGGCCTCAACGAGGCGGCCGGCATCGATGTTCATACCTCGGCAGGCTCCGTCAATGGGCTCGCTGTGAATGGGCCGAGCTGGGTCGCCGGGTTTGTGCCGCCCGCCCCGGACCTGCCTCCCGCTGCGCCGACCGGACTTGCCGCCTCGGCCAGTCGGGCCGGAATCGCGCTGAGCTGGGATGCCAACAGCGAATCTGACCTGGCAGGCTACAACGTCTATCGGTCCACCTCGCCCGGCGTCACGATCGGTACGCCGATCAACACCTCACTGCTGACGGGCACGTCCTACCTCGACAGCGACGTGACCGATGGCGTGACCTACTACTACGTCGTCACGGCCGTCGACAACGGGTCGAACGAGTCCACCGTGTCTAACGAGGATTCGGACACCGGTATCGGCTCGGGGCTGAAGCTCGGGTCGAGTGGCGGGTACGTCACCTTCGGCGACCCAAGCAAGCTCGATCTCGCGCAGTTCACGATCGAGACTTGGTTCAAGCGCACCGGGACCGGCGTCGCGAGCACCACCGGGTTCGAACGGGATCGTCAACTTCGTGCCGCTTCTCACCCATGGCGCTGCTGAGAACGAAAACTCGAACGTCGACGCGAACTGGGTGCTCGGCATCGATGCCTCAACCAACGTCATTGCCGCGGACTTCGAGGCCATCGACGATCCGGCACCGACCGGCGACAACAACCCGATCCGCGGCACGACGGTCATCACGAACAACGTTTGGCACCACGCGGCTGCCACGTTCAACGGAACGACCTGGGCGGTCTACCTGGATGGCGTCCTCGAGGCGAGCAGCACACCGGGCGTCCATCCACGATCCGATTCAATCCAAGGCGTCGCTCTCGGGCGCAATGATCATGTCGGACGGAAACCCGACCCTCGGCCGCTTCGACGGCGTCCTCGACGAGGCGCGGGTCTGGAACGTGGCGCATGACGCCACGCAGATCGCGGCCAACATGGGACTCGAGATCAGCTCCGGCGCGACGCTCAAGGCGCGGTGGGGGATGAACGAGGCGGGCGGCGGTACCGTCGGCGATTCGATGCCGACCCCGGCGGACGGCACGATCGCGGGAAGCGGCACGGCCTGGGTGGCGGGTGCGCCGGTGACCCCGGGTGCCGGCAACCAGCAGCCGAACGCCCCGGCGCTGAACGCACCCCTGAATGGGGCGACCGGTGTTGGTCTGTCGCCGACGCTCGACGTCACCGTCTCCGATCCGGACCTCGACCCGATGAGCGTCACGTTCTGGGGGCGGCCGCTGGCGAGTGGCCCGTTTGTCCAGATCGGTGGCGCGAACGACGGCGTTCCGTCTGGCTCGAACACCACCATGGTCTGGGCGAGCCTCGATCCCGGCCAGACGTACGAGTGGTACGCGACCGCGGACGACGGGACGACGGCGCGCACGAGCCCGACCTGGACGTTCCACACGACCGCCGGCACGGACCCGGTCTTCGTGGGGACCGGTGACATCGCTTCGTGCGCGGTGGCCGAGGACACCGACACGGGCAACATCGTGGCGGGCATCGACGGCGCGGTGTGGACGACCGGCGACAACGTCTATAACAACGGTCTGGCGAGCGAGTTCACGAACTGCTACGCGACCACGCCGTGGGGCAGTCCCGGTGTCAAGAGCCGCACGCGACCGGTGACCGGCAACCACGACTGGGGCCTTGGCAACACCAACAGCCTGGCCGGCTACAACGGCTACTTCGGCGCCGCCGCGACCGATGCCAACGGGAAGAGCTACTACAGCTACGACATCCCGAGCAGCAACTGGCACATCGTCAATCTCGACACCGAGTGCGCGCTGGTGGGTGGCTGCAACGCCGGCTCTCCCCAGGAGCTCTGGCTGGCAGACGATCTGGCGGCGAACGCGACCAAGAACGTCATCGCCGAGTGGCACCGTCCGCGCTGGAGCTCGGGCACCACGACGACCCAGGAGCTTCAGCCGCTGTGGGACGACCTCTATGCCGCTGGCGTCGACCTGCTGCTCGATGGCCACGACCACATCTACGAGCGCACCGCGCCGATGAAGGCCGGCGCCACCCTGGCCTCGCCGCCCGTGACGGACCTGACCTACGGCATCCGGCAGTTCACCGTCGGTACCGGTGGCGAGGGGCATCACGGCCTGACGACGCCCCTGCCGACCAGCCAGGTGACCAACGCGACCACGTTTGGCGTGCTGAAGCTCACCCTCCACGACACGAGCTATGACTGGGAGTTCCTGCCCATCGCCGGGAGCACATTCACCGACTCCGGCACGGGATCGGTCCATGACGCCCCACCCGGCAACCACCAGCCGAACGCGCCCACCGTCAACTCGCCGACAAACGGCGCGACCGGCGTCGCCCTCACGCCGACCCTGAACGTCGGCGTCTCGGACACCGATGGCGACGCCCTGACCGTGACGTTCTTCGGCCGGCCTTTCGCCAGCGGCAACTTCACCCAGATCGGTGCCGCGAATGGCGGCGTGCCGTCGGGCACGAACACGACGAAGGCGTGGGCGAACCTGGGGGCCGGGCAGTCGTACGAGTGGTACGTGACCGTCAGCGACGGCACCGCGACCCGGACCGGTCCGACCTGGACCTTCCACACCGTGGCGAGCACGGACCCGGTGTTCGTGGGCGCTGGCGACATCGCGTCGTGCGCGGTCACCGAGGACACGGACACGGGGAACATCGTGGCCGGGATCGATGGCACGGTCTGGACGACCGGCGACAACGTCTACGACAACGGCCTGGCGAGCGAGTTCACGAATTGCTACGCCACCACGCCATGGGGCACGCCGGGCGTCAAGGACCGCACCCATCCCGTCACCGGCAACCACGACTGGGGCCTTGGCAACACGAACAGCCTGGCCGGCTACAACGGCTACTTCGGCGCCGCCGCGACCGATGCCAACGGGAAGAGCTACTACAGCTACGACATCCCGGGCAGCAACTGGCACATCGTCAACCTCGACACCGAGTGCGCCCTGGTGGGCGGCTGCAACGCCGGCTCAGCGCAGGAGCTGTGGCTGAAGGCCGACCTCGCCGCGCACAGCACGATGAACGTGATCGCCGAGTGGCACCGCCCGCGCTGGAGCTCCGGCACGACGACCACGACCGCGCTCCAGCCGCTGTGGGACGATCTCTATGCGGCAGGCGTCGACCTGCTGCTCGACGGCCATGACCACATCTACGAGCGCACCGCGCCGCAGCGCGCCGGCGACACGCTGGCATCGCCCCCTGTGTCCGATCCGACGTACGGCATCACCCAGTTCACCGTCGGCACCGGCGGCGAGGGTCATCACGGCCTGACCACGACGCTGCCGACGAGCCAGGTGCGGAACGACACGACGTTCGGCATCATGAAGTTCACGCTCCACGCCACGAGCTACGACTGGGTCTTCCTGCCGATCGCCGGCAGCACGTTCACCGACTCGGGCACGCGCGCGGTCCACGGTGCGCCCCCGCCGCCGACGACCATCGGCTTCCGCTCCGCCGCGAGCGCCGCCAATGCCACCACGACCACCCTCGTCCTGCCGCGGCCCGCCGGCACGGTCTCCGGTGACGAGCTGCTTGCCAGCGTCAGCGTGCGCGGCACGCCGACGATCACGCCGCCGGCCGGCTGGACGCTTGTCCGCCGCGACGTGCGGACCACGACCTTCACCCAGGCGGTTTACGTCCATCCCGCGGGGGCCAGCGAGCCGACGAGCTACACGTTCACGTTCGACTCGAGCCAGACCGCGGTAGGTGCCATCGCCGCCTACACCGGCGTCGACGGCTCCAGCCCGACCGCCGGTGACTCCGGCCAGGCCAACTCAGGGTCCACGTCTATCACAGCGCCCTCGCTGACCGCGGCGGTGCCGGGGACGCGGCTGGTGGGCCTGTTCGGGATCACCGGCAACACGACGGTCACCCCGCCCACCGGCATGACCGAGCGCAGCGAGATCGTGTCGCCGGTCACCAGCAAGCTGACGCTCTCCCTCGATGACCAGTCGAATGCCGCGGGCGGTGCCAGCGGCGCCCGCGTCGCCACGGCCGCGGCGTCGGGGAACAGCATCGGCCAGCTCGTGGCTCTCCGGCCGGGCACGGGCGGCCCGCCACCCAACACGGTCCCGACGGCGAGCGCCGTGAGTGTCACCACGCCACAGAACACCGCGGTGGGCGTGACGCTGGCCGGCAGCGACCCCGAGACCTGCGAGCTCACCTTCAGCATCGTCACCGGGCCGACCCACGGCTCCCTCGGCTCCATCGGTGCGGTCGCGTGCGTGGCGGGCAGTCCGAACCACGACACCGCCAGCGTGCAGTACACGCCGACGAACGGCTACAGCGGCCCGGACAGCTTCACGTATCGCGTCTCCGACGGGACCGATTTCTCGACTGCGGCGACCGTGACGATCACGGTCAGCCCGCCGGCCAACAACATCCCCACCGCGGCTGACCTCAGCCTCAGCACCGCCCAGGACACGCCGCTGACGGTGACCCTGGCGGGCACCGACATCGAGACCTGCGACCTGACGTTCAGCATCGTCAGCGCCCCGACCCACGGCGGGCTGGGCGCGATCGGTCCGCTGGCCTGCGCGGCCGGCAGCCCGAACACCGATACCGCCAGCGTGCTCTACACCCCGACCAGCGGCTACACCGGCTCCGACTCGTTCACCTACCGCGTCTTCGATGGCACCGACTTCTCGCCGGCCGCCACCGTCAGCCTGACCATCAGCGCGCCGGGCAGCGGGATCGCCTTCCGCGCCGCCGCGGCCGGCACCAACACCGGCGCCACCAGCCTGCTCATCTCGCGCCCGGTGGCGGCGGTGGCGGGTGACGTGCTGGTGGCCGCCATCACGGTGCGCAGCACGCCGACCATCAGCGCTCCCGCCGGCTGGAGCCTGGTGCGCAGCGATGCGCGCGCCACCACCTTCAGCCAGGCGCTGTACGTCCACGTCGCCGGTGCCAGCGAGCCGGCCAGCTACACCTGGACCTTCAACAGCAGCCAGACCGCGCTCGGCACCATCGCCGCCTTCAGCGGGGTCGACACCAGCCAACCCGATCGTCACCCACAGCGGGCTGGCCACCAGCAGCAGCAGCGCCATCACCGCCCCATCGCTGACGCTCGGCATCCCCGACACCCGCCTGGTCGGCTTCTTCGGCATCGTCGGCAAGACCACCATCAGCCCCGCCGCCGGCATGACCGAGCGCATCGAGAGCGTCTCGCCGTCCGGTGCCGCGGCCAAGATGACGGTCGAGCTGGCCGACCAGCCCAACCCCGGCAGCGGCGCCACCGGCAGCCGCGTCGCCACCGGCGCCAAGGCGGCCCACAACATCGGCCAGCTCATCGCGCTGCGGCCCAGCGGCGGCGGAGGCGGCAACAACATCCCCACCGCGGCTGACCTCAACCTCAGCACCGCCCAGGACACGCCGCTGACGGTGACCCTGGCGGGCACCGACATCGAGACCTGCGACCTGACGTTCAGCATCGTCAGCGCCCCGACCCACGGCGGGCTGGGCGCGATCGGTCCGCTGGCCTGCGCGGCCGGCAGCCCGAACACCGATACCGCCAGCGTGCTCTACACCCCGACCAGCGGCTACACCGGCTCCGACTCGTTCACCTACCGCGTCTTCGATGGCACCGACTTCTCGCCGGCCGCCACCGTCAGCCTGACCATCAGCGCGCCGGGCAGCGGGATCGCCTTCCGCGCCGCCGCGGCCGGCACCAACACCGGCGCCACCAGCCTGCTCATCTCGCGCCCGGTGGCGGCGGTGGCGGGTGACGTGCTGGTGGCCGCCATCACGGTGCGCAGCACGCCGACCATCAGCGCTCCCGCCGGCTGGAGCCTGGTGCGCAGCGATGCGCGCGCCACCACCTTCAGCCAGGCGCTGTACGTCCACGTCGCCGGTGCCAGCGAGCCGGCCAGCTACACCTGGACCTTCAACAGCAGCCAGACCGCGCTCGGCACCATCGCCGCCTTCAGCGGGGTCGACACCAGCAGCCCGATCGTCACCCACAGCGGGCTGGCCACCAGCAGCAGCAGCGCCATCACCGCCCCGTCGCTGACGCTCGGCATCCCCGACACCCGTTTGGTCGGCTTCTTCGGCATCGTCGGCAAGACCACCATCAGCCCCGCCGCCGGCATGACCGAGCGCATCGAGAGCGTCTCGCCGTCCGGTGCCGCGGCCAAGATGACGGTCGAGCTGGCCGACCAGCCCAACCCCGGCAGCGGCGCCACCGGCAGCCGCGTCGCCACCGGTGCCAAGGCGGCCCACAACATCGGCCAGCTCATCGCGCTGCGGGCGGCTCCCTAGCGCGCCCGGCCGAGGGGCCGGACACGGAGGATCGCGGCCGCTTGGCCGCGATCCTGGCGTTCCCCCGATGCTCCCCCTGGCGCCCCCGAGCCCAGCGGTCGGCGCCACCGGCTCAAAACATGGACTCCAGTCCAGCATTCGGTGTGCCAGCCGCTGGTCTGCGTGGCGCGGCGCAGCGGTCGGCCGGCCGCCGGCCAGCCGTTGCATCGGTCTACAATCGTGCCCCCATGACCGATTCCGACCAGCGTGCCGCCTCTGCCCTCGATTTCGGGAGCGGCACGTCCACCGACCACCAGGACGGGATCCGCTGGGTGGACTACGCGAACATCAGCTGGAACCCGGTCTTCTGCAAGCGCTGCGACATCTGCGTCGACATCTGCCCGAAGAACACCCTCGTCCTCCGCAACGACGCGATCATCGAGCAGGACAACTGCATCCTCTGCGGCCTGTGTGAGCGCTACTGTCCCGACCTGGCGATCGAGATGATCCCGGCCGCGGTCGCCGCGCACGAGGCGAAGGGCGAGTAGCCGATGGCCCGCAAGCTGAGCCAGGGCAACGAGGCGGTCTTCCGCGGGGCGCTGGCGGCGGGAGCCAACTACTACGCCGGCTACCCGATCAGTCCGTCGACGGAGATCCTGAACGTCGCATCGGGCTGGGCAGCGGAGCACCCGGAGTTCGGCTTCCTCCAGGCGGAGGACGAGATCGCCAGCGCCAACGCGATCATCGGTGCCAGCCTCGCCGGCGCGAAGTCGTTCACGGCCACCTCCGGCCCCGGTTTCAGCCTCATGCAGGAAGCGGTGGGCTACGCCCAGAAGGTGGGCGTGCCCTGCGTGTTCGTGAACGTGCAGCGCGTGGGTCCCGCGACCGGCATGCCGACGATGCCCGGCCAGGGCGACATCATGCAGGTCAAGTGGGGGAGCACCGGCGACTACACGCCGCTCGCCTTCTACCCGAACGGGGTGGAGGAGGCGTTCCGGATGACGGTCGCCGCCTTCAACGCCGCCGAGGAGACGCGGTCGCCGGTGGTCCTGCTCTCCGACACGTTCGTGGCGCACCTCAACGAGGTCGTCGACCTGGAGGCGGCCGCCACCGATATCGCCGTCGCACCGCGCGAGGCAGCGCCGCTGGCGCGCCACGAGGTCGGTCATCCGCGCTTCTTCGCCGGCGTGCTGATGTACGAGGCCGGGCCGAATGCCGGTGAGCCCGCCACCGCGGACGCGGACGAGTACCTGCGGCAGTTCTACGCCGCCAAGCACCGTCACCTCGAGGTGGCGCGTCGATACGCGCTCTACGAGCACGGCTGGAACGTGGACGCAAAGACGCTCCTCATCGCCTACGGGATCGTGTCGCGCGTTGCTGCGCCGCTGCGCGACGAGGTGGCGCTCTTCCGCCCGATCCGCATCCACCCGATGCTGACCGATGAGCTCGCCGCCATCGCGGACCGTTACGACGAGATCGTCGTCGCCGAAGCGAACGACGGCCAGTACGCCGACATGGTCGAGCTCGCGCTCCATCGGCCGGTGAAGCGCGTTCCACTCCTCGGCGGGAGGGTGAGCGCCGAGGCGGTGCGGGCGGGCCTCGAGCGGGTGCTCGGCGGCGGACCGTCGGAGCCGCCGATCCCGCCGCCGCCGAGGGGCGCCGCGCCGCGCTCGCCGCTGGGGATCGGCTGATGCCCGAGCTCGCGATGGCGGAGATGACCTACAAGGATCGGCTCAAGGTCGAGCTGTTCCCGACCATCTGGTGTCCGGGCTGCGGGATCGGCACGATCATGATGCAGCTCGCGATGGTCCTCGACGAGATGGGGCTCGACGAGACGAACACCGTCATCGTCACCGGCATCGGCTGCACCGGGCGGATGGGCGGCTACCTCAAGCACGAGGCCGTCTACACCCTCCACGGCCGCACGCTGCCGGTGGCCGAGGCGATCAAGACGGTGCGCCCGGAGCTCAACGTCATCGTGGTCGCTGGCGACGGCGACACGGCGAGCATCGGTGGCAACCACCTCATCCACGCGATCCGGCGGAACGCGCACGTCACCGTGCTCTGCAACAACAACGAGATCTACGGCCTGACCGGCGGCCAGACCGGTCCCACCACGCCGACCGGCACGAAGACGCTCTCCTCGCCGGGCGGCAACCCGAACACGCCCATCAACCTCCAGGGTCTCGTCCGCTCCTCGCCGCACAGCCTGTACGCGAAGACGACCGTCTACCACCAGCTCCACATGCGGAACGCCATCAAAGAGGCGATCGAGTGGGACGGCTTCAGCTTCGTCGACATCACGAGCCAGTGCATCGAGAACAACGGGCGCCGCATCGGGTTCGCGAGCGCGAACGAGATGCTCACCTTCTACCGCAAGACGTACAGGCGGGCCGGCAAGGACGCGACCCAGCTCAACCCGTTCGAGATCGGGATCGTGTATCCCGCCGAGCATCCCGCCCGCAACGGACACGACCAGACCGATGGGCAGCGCCCGGCGGCGCTGCCCGACCAGCCGGCAGGACCGATGACGTCCGCCACCGACTCGCCTGGCGCCGAGGTGGCGCCCGCCGTGCCCAGGGCTCCGGCCAGCGACGACGAAAAGGCGCGCCGGCGCGCGGAGTCGGTCGAGCGCGCCGCGCTCATGGGCAAGCTGCCGCCGGAGGTGAAGATGCGCGTCGCGCAGCGCGAGATCACGCTCGCCGAGGCGCTCGCCGCCGCCGGCCTGGAAATCCCGGAGTGGGCGCGGACCGGGGCGAGCGCGCCATCGGCGACCCCGCAGCCACCTGGCGACGTCGAGCCGTCGGCGACCGGCGCCGATCCCGAGTCGGAGCGGAAGCCGGAGCTCGACGCGCAGAAGGCGGAGGCGGCCGTCGAGGGCCGGAACCTCATCGGCGGGGCGCCGGGGACCGACACTCAGCCGGCCGCGCCGCGTACGGCGGCGGACGCGGCCCCACCATCGGTCCGCGTGGATCCCAAGGACGCGAAGCGCGCCGAGGCGCTTCGGCGGGCCGCGCTGATGGCGAAGCTGCCGGGCGACGTGAAGCTGCGGGTCGCGAGCCGCGAGATCACGCTCGACGAGGCGCTGCGGGAAGCGGGTATCGACCCGGACGAGCTCGACGGATGACGACGCGCATCGCGCTCGACGGCGTCGGTGGGCAAGGCGTTCGGGTCATCGCCGGGGTCATGGGCGCGCTCCTTGCCCGGATGGGCAAGGAGGTAACCGTCCTCTTCGACTATGACTCGAGCGTGCGCGGCAGCATGTCGGACGCGTTCCTCATCTTCGACGACGTGCCGATCGCGAACCCGGTCGTCGAGGAGGCCGACATCATGCTGAAGCTCGCCGACAAGGGCCACCTGCGGATCCACGGCCGCACGGTGATCACCGACCTGGGGCTCGGGTTGCCGGGACAGGAGCAGATCCCGTTCGCGTCGCTTGGCTCGCAGCACTTCGGCAAGGAGCTGTTCGGCAACATGATCGCGCTGGGGCGGCTGCTGCGCCTGGCGGGGATCGACTTCGACGAAGCCTCGATCCGCGAGTCGCTGCCGCGCCGCTTCGTCGACGAGAACGTCGCCGCCATCCGATTCGGCTACGAGCTGACCCCGGAGACGATCGCGGGCTACGCGGCCGCGGCGCCGCCCTCGTCGGTTCGAGATGAAGGACGCCGCCACAGCGCCGCTCGGGCACCTCGCGGGGGCGAGCGTCGGGATGGGGAGCATCGCGGACGTCGGCGAGAGCGGATAGCTCTAGCCCAAACGTGGTGGGGCGCTTCGGCCTAAACCTTCGGCGCCGCGGACATGCCATCCAAGGAATGATCAATCGATCGGTGCAGGAGACCGCCAGCGCCGCTGTCGTCCTGTGCGAGCGGAGTAACTGGACACACTGCCAGCGCAAGCATTCCAGCGGTTATCGCCGTAATCGCTGAAAAGCTGACGGTCTGTGCCTAGGGGCTTGGATTGGATCCACCCGCCTTGCACGCAGCGATCAGGTCGTCGGCGCTTACATCCGAGGATGAGCCGACCATCAGGTGGCCGCCCTCGACCGCGGTAGGGCATGTCCACATATCTCGAAATGCAGGGCCGCTGACGAGTGCCCCAGTGAGATCGAATCTCTCACCGTGGGCCCGAGACCGAAAGACTTGGCGTTGGTCGTCCCATGTAAGCGTTTCCCCAGCGAGGTGCGGTGATTCGGCCAGGAGGACACGGAGCAGACCGGGCGCGGCAACCACATACGCAGGAAAGCACTCGATGCGGCTGACCGAGGGCATCGCATAGTCGCTGGCATTTCCGAGGTCACGACACGCGTGTGATCCGCGGGACCACCACACCACGAGCGCAAACACCAGGATCAATGTCACCGCGCTGGCGAAATACGCCAACGGTCGGCGGGTCACGGAATTGCGAGGGCGGCAGCCGCCTGAATGAGCGCCTCTGAAGGGCCACTGGTATCGAAGGAAATCGTGACTCCTGCCGAGGTCCGCGTCGCAAGCGAATAGCGAGCGATCGCATCATCGGGCAGGTCTAGGAGCGTCCACGCCTGCCGGCCGATGAGCTGTGGCTCGCCCCCGATGGTCGGGTCCTTCTCACGAAGGTCGTGCACGCTGGATTCCCAGAGATGGATACGCATTCCATCTGCTGTGCGATACCAGATATCGAACGAGAATTCGTCACCGAATCGCTCGGTCCAGCCGACGTTCTCGACGACTGCACCGGATTTGTCGAATTCGGGCGCCACAACGCCAAACGGCGCCAGGCTCTCCAACCGCGAAACCAACGCCGCTGCCCCTGGCATGCCTTCGGGCTGCCCTACCACTGCGGCGACCGGGTGGACCGGCAGAGCCGATCCAAGCAGCCATCCACCGCCCACCGCGCCAAGCGCCACGATCAGTCGGATCGCTGCCTTCATCACAGGGCGATGTAGCTGAGTTGGTCAACAGCGACGTGGTAGCTCCATTGGTCAGAGTTGTCGACGAATTTGACGTAACCTGCGTTCGGGTCACTCTGGCCGAAGTCACGATCGAAGATCGTGACGCCAATGTTGCAGTAACTCGCCTGACTCAAAAAGATGAAATTGTAGATTCCGCCATCAGTGCCGTAGGGATATGTCTGGTAGTTGGCACGCCCTGCATGGTTGACACAGGGAATGTATGGACGCACCTGGAATCGGCCGGCATTCGACGGATTGAGCGGAAGGTACCAAGCGGCCCAATTGACGGTTGCTCCAACCCGGGTGAATGTCCACAGGTGGCAACCACCAGGACTCTGCGCGTATGCGTACGTATGCCAGCCAGTCGGTGAGCCTGCCGCGTAGAAGAGCCCGTGTTGGCCGGTGCCGCATCCATCGTCAATCACATAACCGACCCGGGCTAAGGCCGATACAGTCGGGAATAGTGAAGCGAAGGCGAGTCCGATCGCGACTAATACCCGGGATCCCAAATCCCCTCAGCCTCCCCATGGGTGAAGGTTATCCCCGGGTGTCAATAGCCGCGTGATCGGAACGAGCGGGTATTCTCAAACTCATGGATCACCCCGGACACCTGAGCCTCGAGCTCGCGCGCCGCGCACCCAAGGTGCTGCTCCACGACCATCTCGACGGCGGGCTTCGGCCGCGCAGCGTGCTCGAGCTCGCGGCCGAGGTCGGCTATCGCGACCTGCCGACGACCGATCCCGACGAGCTGGCGGCATGGTTCACGCGCGGCGCCGACCGGAAGTCGCTCGAGCTCTATCTCGAGGGATTCCGGCACACGGTCGCGGTCATGCAGACGCGCGATGCGATCGAGCGGGTCGCGGCCGAGTGCGCCGAGGACCTGGCGGCCGATGGCGTCGTGTACGCCGAGGTCCGGATGGCGCCCGAGCTGCTGACCGATGGTGGCCTCACGCTCGACGAGGTGACCGATGCGATGCTCGCCGGCTTCCGGCGCGGTGCCGAGGGCAGACCGATCACGATCGGGCTCATCATCACCGCCATGCGCCAGGCGGCGCGCTCGGTCGAGATCGCCGAGCTCGCCGTGCGCCATCGGCACGAGGGCGTGGTCGGGCTTCGACATCGCCGGGCCCGAGGCGGGATACCCTCCGACCCGCCACCTCGACGCGTTCCACCTCATCGCGCGCGAGAACTTCCACTTCACGATCCACGCCGGCGAGGGGTTCGGTCTGCCGAGCATCTGGGAGGCGCTGCAGTGGTGCGGCGCCGAGCGGCTCGGGCACGGAGTGCGGATCGTCGACGACATCACGGTGCGGTCGGATGGTCGGGTCAGCCTCGGCCGGCTGGCGAGCTACGTGCGCGACACGCGCGTGCCGCTCGAGATGTGCCCCACCAGCAACGTCCACACCGGTGCCGCGGCGTCGGTCAGCGAGCACCCGATCGACCTCCTGCGCCGGCTGCGGTTCCGGGTGACGGTGAACACCGACAACCGGCTGATGAGCGGCATCAGCCTGTCGAGCGAGTTCGCCACCCTGGGGCGGGCCTTCGGCATCGGCCTCGACGAGATGGAGTGGCTCACCCTGAATGCCATGAAGTCCGCCTTCTGGCCCTTCGACGGCCGGCTGCGGATCATCAACGAGCAGATCAAGCCCGGCTACGCGCTGCTCCACGCCCAGGAAGCGGCGGCGGAGATCGTCACCGGCTGAGCGTTCAGCCGTTCACGAAGCCGGTGGTGTCGACGACCTCGAAGTCGGCGCCCTGAAGGCCCTTGAGCGCATTGAGCTCGTCGTCGCTCCAGCGCGCGTCGGAGGTGCCGCTGAAGAACCAGGGCGACCCGTTGTCGGCGAGGATCATCCCGTAGCGCTGCATGGCGACGAGGATCACGCGCATGCGCGGGCTGAAGCGGCTGACGTCGAAGCTCGCCTTGAGGCGGACGCGGAGGCCCATCGGCGGCAGGCTGGTCGAGGACCCGGCGCCTGCGTGATGGCGGGCCGGATAGATGTGCGCCGAGCGGGTCTGGGGCGCGGTGAAGCGGATGGCATGGAGGAGCGTGCCGGCCGCGACCTCGTCGTAGCGAACAAGGCCCGGCAGGATCGGCAGGCCGGCGGCATCGGCGCTCGTCCAGCCATCGGGTCGAAGGGCATTCGAGCGCAGGTTCCAGATCGCGCCTGATCCCGCATGCCAGCCCGAGCTGGTGCGCTGCGCGACATAGAGCTCGTAGAGGCGGCAGGCGGCGGTGTCCCAGAGGAGCAGGTGCGGCATCGCCACCGGCCTCGATCTTCGGGTTGGCGGGGATCGGGTAGGGACCGGGGTCCGACTCGTCGGCGTAGTCGAAGGTCACACTCGAGCGCGGCGTGCCGGCGCCGACGACGTTGTATGGAATTCCATAGCCGAGGTAGGTGCCGAAGTCGGGATGGAGGCCGCGTTCCGGCGCCGATGGTCGCGATGAGCGTGCTGGAGTTGGCGGCCACCGGCAGCGTCTCCACGCGTCGATTCCACACGTTCGAGGCCGGGAACAAGGGACAGGCGGCGGTCGACGGCGGCGGGGGTGGGGCGCGGGTGGGAGCGGGCGTGGCCACCACGCGGGGCGTGGGGACCGGCGTGGGTGCCGACGTCGGGGCTGGGGTGGGCTTCGGTGTCGGCCGCTGGGTTGCAGGCGGAGGCGCGGCGGACCGCGCCGGCAGCGGCTGGGTGCTCGGAGGGGACGACGCGCCCACCGGTGCTAACGCGGACGTCCCCGGCGTGGCGCTCGCGGCCGCTCGCGGCGTGGCCGCCTGACGTGCCACCGCGACGGCGACGGCTCCACGCGCAGGATTCGGCCCGCCAGCGGGTGCAAGCCGGCTCCCACCGATCGCCAGGATGAGCAGCGCACAGGCGAGCAGCCCCCGCGCCGGCTGCTGGAAGCGACCATGACCGACAGCAAAGCGCAGCAAGTGCTGCGCTGTCACTCGCCCGATCGGCGGCGGTGGTAGCCCGTTCGGGTGCGGGTCAGGCTCGCGCGGCGGCCGGGAGCAACGGCCCGATCCTGGTCTCGAGCGCGGCGGCCTCGACGGCGGTCAGCGGCCGGAGCGGTGGTCGCACGACGGGACGCACGGCCACGCCCCGCATCCCGAGCACGTGCTTCGCGGCGGCGATGAACTGGCCGCAGCCCTCGAGCGCCGAGCGAAGTGCCGCGAGGCGCTCCCCGGCGGCCGGCGACGGGTCGTCGACCGCGCCGCGCACGACTTCGGTGACCGCGGCCGCCATGCCCGAGACGGAGCCGATCGCCCCCGCCGCCATCCGGCGTGCGCCTCAAATCGACTCCAGGCCGAGTTTGTCCAGCGCGGCATCGAGGGCGGCTTCCTCCGGCCCGGTCAGGCGCCTGAGTGGCGGCCGCACCTCGTCGCAGACCGGTATGCCCCGACGCCCGAGCAAGTGCTTGACTGCTGCGATGAACTGGCCGCTTGCCTCGAGTGCGTTACGCAATTCTCGCAGGCGATGTCCACACTCTCCATCGGGCACGTCGATGGCTGCCCGAACCACCTCCGGTAGGGCTGCAGCCATGCCAGAGACCGACCCGATCGCGCCAATAAGCAAGGCCTCAGGAATCAGTGGCTCTGATCCGACATAGACGGGCAGGCCGGTGGCGATATAGCGCTCCACGTCTTCGAGAGTTGCCTCACTCACCTTTAGGCCGGCGAGGTTGTCAACCTCTCCACGAATCCGCTCCACGACCTCGAGCGAGATCGGGTAGCCCGAGCGCGCGCTGAAGGCGTAGAGATAGAACGGGACGGGCGCGCATGCGCGGGCAGCAGCGACCATGTGGGCCGTTAGCGCCGCGTCGTCGAGGGAGAAGTAGGGCGGTGCAATGACGGCCACCGCATCGGCTCCAATCTCCGCGGCATGGGCTGCCAGGGCAACCGTATCGGCAGTCGTTTGCGCGCCGGCGTGAACGATCAGCTGCCCGGATACTGCTGTGCGGTATGCCTCGGCCACCGCGCGACGCTCCGTGATCCCGAGCAGCACGCCTTCGCCTGTGGTGCCACATACGAAGACCCCGTCGACACCGCTCGCCTCGAGGTAGGCGGAGTATTCCGGAATGGCGGCGAGGTCGAGGCGCGAACCGCCATCCCTCAGTGGCGTAACGGCGGCGGCAAGTAGCTGGGGCATTGGCGCTGCATTATCCGACGCGCTGTGGTAAGCCTGCAGGTCGGTTGCAGCCGCCCCGAGACTGGAGACGCGGGTAGTACTTTCGGGTATCATCGCGCCACACGGAGCGGTGCCCGCCGCCGATGCATGGGGAGACGATTGACTGACCATTTCCGCAGTTCCGTCACGCCTGAGGACGGCGCGATAACCAACGTCCCGCGGCTGCGGAGGCGATTCTCTCCTCGGATTGACTACCCGCGTGCGGCCCTGGTGCCGATCCAGGTCGGCACCGCAACCGACACCGTGGCCGTCGTCGGTATGGGCTACGTCGGACTGCCGACCGCCCTTGCGTTTGCGACCTCCGGGCTAGACGTCACCGGTCTGGAAATTAATCGCCAACGGATCGACGCGATCCGCGCGGGACTCGTTGACCTCGTACCCTCAGATCGAGAGCGCCTTCGGACAATCTCTGAGAAGGGAACGCTGGGCCTCAGCCCCGACCCCTCAAGGCTTCGGCACGCTGCCGCGGTGATCATCTGCGTACCAACGCCGGTCGATCCCCATCAAGTCCCGGACCTCGCGGCACTTCGCGGCGCTTGCGCAACCGCCGTCGAGAACGCCGTCGCCGGTCAGACCATCATTCTCACCTCAACGTCCTACGTCGGTACCACCCGCGATCTGCTTGTTGACGCGCTCGAACAGCGAGATTTCGTGATCGGGACGGACGTCTTCGTAGCGTTCAGCGCGGAGCGCATCGATCCTGGGAGTCAGTCTCATGCGAACGCCATCGTCCCTCGCGTCGTTGGCGGTGTGACTGAGCGGTGCACCGAGCGAGCATCGCGCTTTATCGGGCGGATCGCCCCCGTCCATGCCGTGAGTTCGCCGGAAGCTGCCGAGATGACGAAGCTGCTCGAGAATACGTTTCGCGCAGTGAATATTTCGCTCGTCAACGAGTTCGCAACCGCCAGCAATCACCTCAACGTTGACATCGCGGAGGTAATCGAGGCGGCTGCCACCAAGCCGTATGGATTCATGGCGTTTCAACCGGGGCCGGGTGTGGGTGGCCACTGCATCCCTTGCGACCCGCACTACCTTCTTTGGCAGCTGCGATCGAGACGTATCCCGATGCCGCTCGTGAGCCAGGCGATGACTTCTCTTGCCGAACGACCGGGACACGTAGTGACTCGCGCAGCCGAAACGCTATCTGCCGCAGGCCTGGGAATCTCGGGGGCGCGGATCCTCGTGGTCGGAGTTGCCTACAAGCCGGGTGTGGAGGACGTGCGCGAGTCAACCGCTATCGAGATCATCATGGGACTGAGGAACCGACGGGCCGCCGTCTCATACACCGACGCGTATGTCGGATGTCTGCAACTTCCGGGCGGCGACACTCTGACGTCTATTCCTGTCCCTCGGGGCAGCGACTACGACCTGGTGCTCGTGCACACGCTCCACCCGGGCGTGGACTATTCCTGGGTCCGTCAAGCTCCGATGGTGCTCGATGCGACGTATCGATTGACATCGGATCAGCGAACGACAGTTGTCTGAGCGGATAGCCGTTAGCGGGAGTCGTCGGCCGACGCTGCCATCGTCCAGGAGGCAATCAGCTTCGCGGGCGCTCCAGATGACCGCCGCCCGACCGGCCGGCCCGGCTGCCGCGGGAATGCATTCGGATATTCGACGGACCCTCACGCTGCTGGCCCTCGCACCGGTCACGTTGATTCTCGCCGTCAAGGTCACGGACCTTGTCGGCGACCCAGTACTGAACGCTTATGGAATCGCCGTGTTGGTTGCCACGCTGGCGGTGATCTATCTCGCGTTCACGCATTATGACGATCCAAGCGTGGGGGAAGGCCGGTCCGAAGCTCGTGGGAGTTCCGACGCCCAACCGGTCGTGAGCTGCATCGTGGCGGTGCGCGACGAGATGGGCCAGATTGAGGCCTGCGTACGCTCGATCCTTGATTCGACGTATGAACCAAAGGAAGTCATCGTCGTTGACGACGCGTCAACCGACGCAACGGTCGACGTCCTGCGGCGACTGGAGTCCCGACTGGCGGAAGATCAGCACCTCGGCGGTCGCGCATTACAGGCCGGACGCTACGGACTGCGTTTCCGCCTCATCTTGCTGCCATCCAATGTGGGGAAGAAGCGCGCCCTGATTGAGGGCGTGAAGGCGGCGAGGGGAGAGCTCCTTGTATTCACCGATTCGGATTGCCTGCTCGCGCCGACGGCCATCGAGCGATGCGTCGATGCGTTGATGCTCCATTCCGACATCGGGGCCGTTAGCGGGCACGCACGCGCTTTGAATGCGTCACACAACGTGCTCACCCGGATCCAAGATGTCTGGTACGACGGCCAGTTCGGCGTCCAGAAGGCGGCCGAATCCGTATTCGGGTCGGTCACCTGCGTGTCTGGGCCGCTTGCCGTATTTCGACGATGCGCGATCTACAACTACCTGCCCGCCTGGGCCAACGATCGGTTCGTCGGGCGTGAGTTTCGATTCGCAACGGACCGACAGCTGACCGGGTACGTCCTGGGTCAGCAATGGATCGGCAGGTCGCTGAAGGAGCGCTACGCCGAAGACCCGTTCGTCAGGGATGTCGACTATCCAGAGCGCAGGTGGCGCGTGGAGTATGTGAGATCAGCACGTGTGCTCACGAACGTCCCATCGAGTGTGCGCGGGTTCCTTCGACAACAGGTCCGCTGGAAGAAGAGCTTCATCCGGAACATCTTCTTCACCGGAACTTTCCAATGGCGCCGCGGCCTCGGGCCGGCTGCGCTGTTCTATCTTCACCTGCTGTTTGTTATTGCCGCCCCGTTCCTCGCCTTTCGCCACCTCATTTGGCTGCCGTTGCACGGCGTATGGATCCTTACGCTCCTCTATCTATGTGGGGTCTTCCTGAAGGGCGGGATCTGGGCATTGGCTTACAAGGCTCAGAACCCAACCTCCCGAGATTGGGTCTACCGGCCGTTCATGAGCTTGATTTCCGTGCTCGTACTGTCGTGGCTTCTCGTCTACTCAGCCTCGACGCTACGCAACAACATTTGGTGGCGTGGATGAGCGCGCTTGGCGGTCGCGCTCTGCGTGCCCTCGTGGTCGTGATGATCCTGATCGCATATCTCTTGGTGGTATCGCGCGGAGCCATCCTTGACTGGCATGGCTTCTAGCCTCATCCGAGTGGCAGGAGGACGTGCCGCCTCGTCCGCGCAGCGCCTCATCCTCGGGGTCGTGACCCTCGCCGCCGTCGGGGTCCCATTCGGGATCGCGCGGGTGGTCACGGCCGAACATCACTATCCGCCTCCCGGGCTGGAGGTGATCTCGGCCACTCTGGATCGCGGGACTATCGCCAGCGCAGACTTGATCCTTGCCAATACCTGGCAGGTCGGCCGCTCGGCGCCGGCGCATTTGCCGCAGGAGCTAACTTGGACGGAAGATCCATACAACGATGCCTACTGGCGCCTGGGTTTCTACAGCCTGCGTCCAATCCAGGATCTGCTTTGGGCGTGGTACGAGACGGGAAACGGAGCGTATCGGGACAAGCTCATCGATGTCCTGCGGAGCTTCTTACGAACCGGCGTGCACTCGAAGATGGTCGTGGACAACCCCGACCTCCACATACCGGCCTGGCGCACCATGGTGCTGGTAAACACCTACGTGAAGCTGGTCGCGTCTCGCGACCTTCCGGAGGATCTCGCGGCCGCCCTCCGTGAGTACATTCGCTCCGAGGGTCGGTTTCTCGCGGACCCCGCGAACTTCGAACAGCGTTTCAACCACGGTGTCAACCAGACAGCCGCATTGCTCCTTGTCGCTCACAATTTCCCTGACTTTCCGGAGTCCAACGGATGGTCAACGCTCGCCACGGGGCGGCTTGAGTCGCTGCTCGACCAGATCGTCGATCCCGATGGAGTTGAGATCGAGAACTCGCCCTACTATCACTTCTACGTTTTGAATGCGCTCTCCGAGATCGCCGACTGGAGCCAGCGAAACGGGCTAACCATCAGCTCGAAGCTTGCCGCGACAATCGACCGCATGGTCCGCTATGCCTCGTACATCACGATGCCAAACGGCCAGATCCCACTCGTAGGCGCTAGCACCGAGCTTGACGTGAGCGAATACAAGCCGAGCCTGCTCGACACACTCGCTCGACACAATCCGACCCTTGCCTATGTGCGGTCCGCCGGTCGTGTTGGCACGCCTCCGAATGCGACCGCTCTTTTCGCCTCGTCCGGAACCGCCATCCTGCGGAGCGAGCTCCCTCCCGGTGCGGCGATGACAGACCAAACGTGGGCGATGTTGGACGTCGGCCCGTGGCGTACAGAGCACAGTCACTTGAATCGTCTGGGTCTCGTCCTCTACTCAGGCGGCCGCGTCCTGCTGCCGGACTCGGGCCTCTTCCAGTACGCGCCACAGGAGGCCAGCAACTATTACGACACGGACTACTTCTACAGCACCGCCGCCCACAACACCGTTGTTGTCGACGGGATGAACCAGAGCAGGGAGGGTCCGGTCGGACCGGGCCTGACCGCCCAAGGAGCGGAATGGAGGTACCAATCTGGCTGGCATCAGCTGTACCCTGGCGTTACGCATCGGCGCGCGCTTGTGCTGCTTCGACAGGATGTCGTGCTGATTGTTGACGAGTTGGAGGGGCCTGGTACGCACTCGTTCGCGCAAACGTGGCATCTGATGCCCGACCTCGCCCTATCGAGCGGCGGTCTTGATGCCTTCGGCAGCGACGCGAACGGACGCCGTGTGGTGGCCATCCATCAGGCGCCATCTGACGGCATCACGCTGCAGACCTCGGCGACCGGCGATGTCCCGAGCTTTTATTCCGAAACCTACGGCAAGAAGGAGGCGAGCCAGGCAGTCTCGTACACGGCTTCGGGTACGCACGCGACGTTCTTCACACTCATCACCGCCGGGCGCATCGCGGACGAGGCGGCAAGCGTCGCTGGTTCAGACTCCGCCGGAACCATCGAGGTAAAGGCTTGCGTAGCGGGCAGCGCCACCCAGGTCACTATCGATCATTTGGCTGGAGCCGGCGAATCGACCCGGGTCGTGTCCGAGCACCTTCCATGTCGGCCGGCGGCCGCTGCCCCCTCCGTCACGTTGACGCAGCCCGCGAAGGGTGCGGCGGCCCAGGGC
The DNA here is from genome assembly GCA_963825905.1 of uncultured Chloroflexia bacterium. Lineage (GTDB taxonomy): Bacteria > Chloroflexota > Limnocylindria > QHBO01 > QHBO01 > JAICQM01. The sequence goes on from CAWGUL010000005.1 coordinate 22,757, forward strand.
CTCACAACGTTCGAGGCCGAGGCGGACGCAGATCGGGCCATCGCGCGCGTCGATTTCCACGTGAACGGGAAGCTGATCGGATCAGCGGCCAGAGCACCGTACCGGACCAACTGGAATTCCACGAGCGTTCCTGATGGCACGTTGGTCGCCGTCACGGCAACTGCGTATGACGAGGACGGACGCGCGGCGAGATCTGCCGTGCGAGAGGTCGTGGTCTCCAATCCGCCCAAACCGGCACGCGGGCAAACCATTGTGAGCCTGACTTTCGATGACAGTCTGGCAAATCAATACCAGGCCCGACCCATGCTCGCGGCTCATGGAATGCACGGCACGTTCTTCGTCATCAGCGGCCGCGTTGGTCTGGCGAATGAAATGACGTGGGACCAGATTAAGAGCCTGGCAGCAGATGGCAACGAGATCGGCGGACACACAGTCCACCACCTCGATCTCACTTCGTTGGAGCCGGACGAACAAGTCCGACAGATCTGCAACGACCGTTCGCGACTTCTCGCCCGCGGCTTTAGCGTCATCTCATTTGCCTACCCCTTTGCCCTGCGGGACGCAAGCGCGATCGACGCCGTGAAGGCATGCGGCTACGTCAGCGCTCGTGTTACGAGCGGACTCGGGGGAATCCCGCCAACGGAGACCGTGCCGCCGATGGACAGGTTTCAGATCCGCTCGGTGGGCTCCTTCTCTGCGTCCACGACGCTACGCCAGATGGAGTCCTACGTCCAAGCTGCCGAGATGGCCGGAGGGGGCTGGCTACCACTCGTCTTTCATAACGTCTGCTCGAATCAATGTCGCTCCAACGCTGTCTCACCGCAGGACCTCGAAGCGCTCATAGACTGGCTCGCGGCTCGCGCGAACCGCGGCACTGTCGTGAAGACGATGGGCGACGTGCTCAGCGGTCCGCTTGGCCCGTCAATCGTGCCGCCCAGAGCGCCGCAGTTTGGTTCGGCCGACAATCTGCTTCCTGATGCTGGGTTGGAGGAAGCGAACCCGTACGATCGGCATTTCCCTCGTTGCTGGATCGGTGGGTCGGCTGTCACGGCCTCCGGCGTAGCAACGACCGCCGGAACGTATCAGCGGACAACGGACGCCCATCAGGGAATGTTCGCGGAGCGGCTGGTGCTGAGCAGAGTTATCGAGCCGATCCACAACGACTTCCGTTTTCAGACACGCATGGACGAGGGAGGGTGCGCGCCACCTGTACGTCCCGGGCACCGGTACCTCGTGGCGGCATGGCTCAAGGGCAATGTACCCGCGCACCTATTCGTGTCCTATCGGACCAACGATGGTCAGTGGATCGGGCTCGCAACCGGACCCGCCGTCCCGGCCTCTGCCGCCTGGAGGCGCGCAGAGTGGATGACGCCGAAGCTGCCGACCAACGCCTCGAACATCTCTGTCCGCATCCTTATCGAGGCGGTCGGAAATATCACCGTCGATGACGTCTCTCTGCGCGACGCGGCTCAGTAGCCCTGCGCCGCCCCGGTAGCGCAACGCCCATTTCACAACGATGGGGTCATTACCCCCAGACCATTGGGGGCTGTCCCGCACTGGTTTCGACACCCACACTGATGGTGGACGAAAAGCAAGGAAGAGTTGCGATGCCACCATCGAAGGCGGCCGTGCGTCGGTTCCTGGGCCTGCGCCCTGCACCCGCTCATATTGCCGTGCTTGCCACACTCTTCATGCTGGCGGCGCTTGGCCCAGCTGCATACAGCCCGACCTGGAGAGCTCCGCAGCCGTTGCGACCAGCGGCTGCAGCGCCTCTGCCGGTGCGAGATCAACCCCTATCCAGAGAACCTGCCGAAACGCCTCAATCCAACCGGGTTGCCTTCGGTGGGTCCCCCTTCAAGTGAGACGGAAGCCAGCGCGACGCCGACACCCGCCACGGCGACCTCGTCCCTTCATCCAGCTGTGGCGACCGGCGCCTCGTCCGAGGCTCAGGCCGCTGTGGTCCCGCGTCCGAAGCCGTCCTCGCCGGTGGCTCCATCGCCCAACACCGAGGTGGATCGCCTTCGTGCCGCATGCCACCAACGGCTTGGTGACGAACGAATTCGCCTACTGGAGCCCTCGCAACCCATCACGCCACGACTCGCCGGCCTGGGAGATGGATTCCGGTTCGCTCTTTGCCCAGGACGGAATCGGCTGGACTGGCCTGCCTGATGCGGTGGCCCCCAACGCGAGCTCGACCAATGGCAACGACTCCGCCGTCTTCCGCCTCAACACGAAGCGACGCGACTTCACCGAGTCTCCGTCTCCTTCGACCTTCTCAACCATGGCTACGTGACCACGTCGCGCACTCCAGCCGTGGGATGGGACGGCGTGCATATCTGGCTGCGCTACCAAAGCCAGTTCAGCCTGTATGTGGCCAGCGTCAATCGACGCGACGGCACGATAGCGATCAAGAAGAAAGTGCCCGGAGGGCCGAGCAACGGCGGCACGTACTACACACTAGCGACCGGAACGCATCCGGTGCGGTTGGATGCGTGGCAGCACGTCGGTGCGAGCATTCGCACCGAGCAGAATGGCGCGGTCACCATCCAACTGTTTGCGGACGGGCGGCAGATCCTGTCCGCCAGCGACGATGGACGCATTGGCGGCCCGCCCATTTTGGCGGCCGGAGCAGTGGGGATCCGCGGCGACAACTGCAACTTCCATTTCAAGAACTTCTCCGTCACTGACCTCTAGTCGGGATCCTGCGCTCGAGCGATGAGGGCGCGTCGCTGTGCTAATCCGTCGGCGCGTCCGCCGTGCCGGCGGCGGCATCGGTGTAGACTCGAACGACCGATCTGAGCGACCGCGTTTCGAGGAGTTGGACCGGGCAATGACCTACGTCATCACCGAGCCGTGCATCGGCGTCAAGGACGCGAGCTGCGTCGACGTCTGCCCGGTCGACTGCATCCACGCCACCGATGCCGACCCGATGTTCTTCATCGATCCCGACGAGTGCATCGACTGCGGCGCCTGTGAGCCGGAGTGCCCGGTCACCGCGATCTTCGCCGAGGACGCCGTGCCGGACGACCAGGTGAAGTACATCCAGATCAACGCGGACTACTTCAAGAGCGCCTGAACCGAACCCGCATGGTCCGATTGATCGCGCTCTATCGCCAGCCGCCAGATCCCGAGGCCTTCGACGCGCACTATCGCGACGTCCACGGACCGCTCGTGCGGACGTATCCCGGCCTCGCCGGCCTGACGGTGACGAAGCTCACCGGCCTCGGCGGCCAGGATCCGGTCTTCTACCAGATGGCGGAGATGCGCTTCGCCTCACGCGCCGATCTCGAGACCGCGCTCGCCTCGGACGCCGGCCGCGCCAGCGGGCGGGACCTGCGGAACTTCGCGCAGGCCGGGGTCGAGCTGTTCGTCGCCGATGACGGCGACACGCTCGATGGCTGAGCCGGAGGCACCGCTTCCCTCGGAGCCGGCCGCGCTCGGCTTCGAGCGCATCCGCTACGCCAAGGATGCCGGGACCGGCGTCGCGACCGTGACCATCGACCGGCCCGACGTGCTCAACGCGTTCGACTTCCGCACGCTCCGCGAGCTCGCGCGCGCGTTCGAGGACGCGTCCTGGGACGACACGGTGGCGGTCGTCGTGGTCACCGGAGCCGGAGAGCGCGCGTTCTGCACGGGCGCCGACCTCGACGAGCAGGCCACGTTCGGCGCCACCAGCGGGCAGTACTGGCGCTGGATGGGCGCGTTCATCGAGATGCACGACCGGCTGCGGACGATCGGCAAGCCGACGATCGCGCGCATCAACGGCGTCTGCGTCGGGGGTGGGCAGGAGCTCCAGCTTGCCTGCGACCTGTCGGTGATCGTGGACGACGCATATATCCGCCACGTTGGGCCTGAGCACGGCTCCGTGCCGGCCGGCGGCGCGACGCAGTGGCTCGCCGTCACGGTGGGGGACCGGCGGGCCCGCGAGATCATCATGCTGTGCGAGAAGATCAGCCCGCAGCAGGCGCTGACGTGGGGCCTCGTCAACCGCGTCGTGCCACGCGCTCAGCTCGATGCCACGGTCGCGGACCTCGCCGCCAAGCTGCGCCGCAAGCTGCCGGAGACGATCCGCTACACGAAGGCGCAGCTGAATTTCTGGCGCGACCTGGCGTGGTCCGGGACGATCACCCATGCCCGTGACTGGCTCGCCGTGCACTCCGGCTCGGACGAGACGCGGGAGGCGGTCGCGGCCTTCCACGAGAAGCGCGCCCCGCGCTTCGACGAGCTGCGATTCGCGCAGGCGTTCCCGCGCGCCTGCCCGCGCTGCGGCGCGACCGGCCTCCCGGGCACCACGGCTTCTGCGGAGTGTGCGGCAACGCCCTCCCGGCGGCTGGCGGGGAGTCCGGGGCGTGACGGACGAGCAGCTCGTCCTCGTCGAGCGCCAGCCCGAGCAGCGCACCGCCCTCGTCCGTCTCAACCGGCCGAAGCAGCTCAACGCGCTGAACGGCCCGACCATGGATGCCCTCTGTGCGGCGCTCGAGGAGCTGGACCGCGACGAGGCGGTGCGCGCGATCGTGGTGACCGGCAGCGAGCGCGCCTTCGCCGCGGGCGCCGACATCGGTGAGATGGCGAAGGCCACGCCGATCGACATGCTCGCCAGCAATCGCATCGGTCAATGGGACCGCGTCCGCCGCATCGGCAAGCCGGTGATCGCCGCCGTGAATGGCTGGTGCCTGGGCGGCGGCTGCGAGCTGGCGATGACGCTCGATCTCATCGTCGCCGGCGAGGGCGCGAAGTTCGGGCAACCGGAGATCAGCATCGGGGTCATCCCGGGCGCCGGTGGCACGCAGCGCCTGACCCGCGCCATCGGCAAGTCGAAGGCGATGACGATGATCCTCACCGGTGAGCCGATGAGCGCCCGCGAGGCGGAGGCGGCGGGGCTGGTGGCGCGCGTCACCCAGGACGAGGTCGTGGTCGAGGATGCGCTGGCGCTCGCCGCGCAGGTCGCGACGAAGTCGCCGATCGCGCTGCGGCTCGCCAAGGAAGCGGTCAACGCGGCATACGAGATGAGCCTGACCGATGCGCTCGCCCACGAGCGGCGCCTCTTCTACCTCCTCTTCGCGAGCGAGGACCAGAAGGAGGGGATGGCCGCCTTCCTCGAGAAGCGGACGCCCGACTTCCGGGGCCGATGAGCCTCGGCAACCCGGACCAGCCCGTCGGCGGGCTGGCGGTGCGAACCCCGCCGGGGGTCGAACTGCGGCCGCTCGGGCGGGACGACTTCCCGGTGGCGCTCGACATGGCGCGCGAGATGTACGGCCTGCGACGCGACGATTCACCACCATCGCGCAGCTGGTTCGACGCGCTCGTCAACTCGCCCGACGCGACGCCGTTCCTCGCCCTGGCCGACGGCGAGCCGGCCGGGATGGCGATCTTCCTCTTCCGGCGGCGGCTCGGCCACACCCGCTTCCAGGGATGGCTGTCCGACCTGTTCGTGCGCCCCGCGGCACGCGGCCGGGGCATCGGGCGTGCGCTCCTGATGGCGTGCATCGCCGAGTGGCGGTTGCGGCAGGGCGACTCGATCATGCTGGAGGTGGGGACCGACAACGTGGTCGCGCGATCCCTCTACCGATCCCTCGGCTTCCACGAGACCGGGCTCCACTTCCAGCTCCTCCCGGTTCGTCGTCGCGGCGTCACGCCGCCGGCCGACGTCGAGCTGCGCGCGATGGCGATCGACGACTTCGACGCGGTGAGCCGCCTGCTCGGCGAGATGGGGCTTCCCGTCCCGTCGGAGGAGCGAACGCCGGCGCTGCGGCGTGTGCTGGCGATGCACCTCGCCGATCCCCAGGCGTTGCCGCGCGTTGCGGTCCGAGGAGGCGAGGTGGTCGGGATGTGCACGCTCATGTTCCGGGCGCCGTTCTTCCTGCGCGCCCCGCAGGCGTGGATCCCCGAGCTCATCGTGGCGGACCGTGCGCGGGGGGCGGGGATCGGCGCCGCGCTCCTCGACGACGCGCTCGGCAGCGCGCTCGAGCGTGGCGCGTACGCGTGCGTGCTCGAGTCCGGGCCGCAGCGGCAGGTTGCGCACCGGTTGTATGCTGCGGCCGGCTTCACCGATCCAGGTGGGTTCTACGTTCTCGCAGCATGAAGGCATGCCATCGACCGATGTGGTACACAACTTGCGATTGGTAACTCAGTAACCAATCGGGGGTTGGCGGCGCACGCATCCTGCTGCGCGCCATTTCGGAGGTAGGGAATCATGGGACTCATTTCATGGCTCGTCGTCGGCGCGATTGCCGGCTACGTCGCGAGCCGCGTCGTTCCCGGTGATGAGGGCTATGGCCCCATCGGCGGCCTGATCGCCGGCATCGTCGGCGCATTCGTCGGCGGCTGGCTGTTCGCCTTGCTGACGAACAAGAAGGACTGGCTGACCGGGATCGACATCACCACGATCATCGCCGCCATCGTCGGCGCGATCATCGTCGTGTTCGTCTTCCAGATGATGACGGGGCGTCGCCGGGTCTGACCCGCCGCCACCCACCGCAGCTCGAGCCGGTCGCCCCCAGGGCGGCCGGCTCGTTTGCGATCCGGCACCGCCGCTCAGCCGGTCGCGCCGTCGTCCGGCCGCGGGCGCTGCACCCACCACTCGTCGAACTGCCGGGCTCGGCCGTCGGCGGCGAAGCGCACGATCCAGATGTTGGCGTACGCGTCCTCGTACGGCGTCTCGTCGGTCTGCTCGTAGTAGGTCCAGCCCTCGATGACCGCCGTATCGCCGTCGACCGCGACGATCTCGTGGTCGAAGCGCCAGCGGGCCGCCGAGTCGCCACGCTCGATCCACTTCTGCACCACGAGATCGCGACCCTGCCAGGCGCGCGTCCCGCGGGGCCAGGGATACGGCGCGTACCGCACGTCCTCGGTGAACAGCGCCGCGATGTCATCGGGCGCGTCGCTCGCCCACGCGCGGCGGTACGCCGCCATCCAGCGCTCGACCTCCAATCGGTCCATCGGTCAACCTCCTGCGGGCCTTCGAATTGGCAGACTGATCCTGCCGGATTGCAGCATCACCGGTCAATAGGTGATGACTGGTGACGTAAGGCGGGCGCGGCGTGGCAGACCCACGCTCCGAGCGGGCGCGGGCCCTACAATCGGCGCCGATGCCTGACACGTCCCCGCCGGCGCAGCTCCTCGTCGACACCGACGGCGGCGTGACGACGCTCACCCTCAACCGGCCCGAGGCGCTGAACGCGCTCACCAGCGGCCTCCGCGGCGAGCTGCTGGCCGCACTGAAGACGGCCGCGCGGGACTCCGCCGTCCGGGCCGTGGTCCTGACCGGCGCCGGCCGCGCCTTCTGCGCCGGCGCCGACCTGCGTGGCGGCAGCGGCGAGCGGGAGTTCCGCCGGGTGCTGACCGCCGAGTACAACCCCCTCATCCTCGCCATTCGCGAGCTCGAGAAGCCGGTCGTGGCGGCCGTCAACGGCGTCGCCGCCGGTGCGGGCATGAGCCTCGCCCTCGCCACCGACGTCGTGGTGGCGAGCAGCGAGGCGCGGTTCGTGCCCGCCTTCGGCCGCATCGGGCTCGTGCCGGACTCCGGGCTGACGCGGACGCTCGTCCGCGGGCTCGGCCGGCACCGCGCGGCGGCGATCCTGCTGCTGGGCGAGCCGCTCGGCGCGGTCGAGGCGGCAACGGCCGGGCTGGTCGCGCGCGTCGTGCCGGGTGACGAGCTGGCATCGGCGGCCGGCGAGCTGGCGCGCACGCTGGCCGCAGGGCCGACGCGGGCCATGGGCCTCGCCAAGCGCCTCATGAACGCCGCCGAGAATCGTCCGCTCGACGCCAGCCTCGCCGACGAGGCGGCGCTCCAGGACGTGGCCGGCCGCACCGCCGACCATGCGGAGGGCGTCGCGGCGTTCGCCGAGAAGCGCGACCCACGCTTCGAGGGCCGATGACGCCGCGCCCGGTGACCACCCTCGGGGTGCTCGGAGCCGGAACGATGGGCGCCGGTATCGCGCAGGTCGCGGCCGAGGCGGGGATCGCGGTGCGGGTCCACGACCCAATCCCCGGTTCGTGGGAGCGAGCCAACGAGCGCATCGCCGGCTTCCTCGCCCGCCGCGTGGAGAAGGGGCAGCTCGCCGGTCCGGAGCGCGACGCGGCGCTGGGCCGGCTCGCCGAGGCGCGGAGCCTCGAAGCACTGGCCGATGCCGACGCGGTGATCGAGGCAATTCCCGAGGATCTGGAGCTGAAGCGCGAGGTCTTCCGCCGCCTCGACGCCGCGGCCGCCGGGGACGTCATCCTGGCCACGAACACGAGCTCGCTGTCGGTGGCGCGCATCGCGGCTGCGACCGCGCATCCCGAGCGCGTGGCGGGGCTTCATTTCTTCAACCCGGTGCCGCTGCTGCCGCTGGTCGAGGTCATCGCCGGACCGATGACCGACCCCGCCGTGACCGACGCGCTCGTCGATCTCGCCGGCCGGCTCGGCAAGACGCCGGTCGTCGCGCGCGACACGCCGGGGTTCATCGTGAACCGCGTGGCGCGGCCCTTCTACCTCGAGGCGCTGCGGATCGTCGGCGAGGGTCAGGCGGACGTGGCCGGCGTCGATGCCGCGATGCGCGCGGCCGGCTTCCGGATGGGTCCATTCGAGCTCATCGACGCAATCGGCGCCGACGTCAACCTCGCGGTCAGCATCAGCATCTGGGAGGCGTCGTTCGGCGACCCGCGCTACCGGCCACACCCGCTGCAGCGCCTGCTCGTCGACGCGGGGCGCCTCGGGCGCAAGTCGGGTGGCGGCTTCTACGACCATCCTGACGGTGGCGAGCCGCGGCCGTGGGGCGGGCTTGCGGCGCCGCCGGCCGGCCTGCCGTCGCTCGACGCGGGTGCCATCGAGGCACGCATCCTGGCCGCGATCGTGAACGAAGCGGCATCGGCGGTCGCCGAGGGCGTCGCCACCCCGGAGGCGATCGATACCGCGATGCGGCTCGGCACGAACTACCCGCACGGGCCGCTGGCGTGGGGCGAGCGGCTGGGGCTGGCGAGCGTGGTGGGGACGCTGGACGCGCTGCACGCCGCCGTCCCGGATGGCCGCTACCGGGTGACGCCGCTCCTGCGCGCGCTGGCCGAGCGGGGCGGCTCCTTCTTCGCGGAGCGCTGAGTGGGGGAGCGGCTCGGGCATCGGTATCGGGCGGTCATCTTCGACATGGACGGCCTGCTGCTCGACACCGAGCTGCTGTGGCACAGCGCCGAGGTGGAGCTGTTCCGCCGCCACGGCGGCGAATTCACCTGGGACGACAAGATGGCGGTCATCGGTACGAGCTACGCCGCGACCGCCGTCTACTTCGCGCGTCGCCTCGGGCGCCCCGCCGCGGAGGGCGCCGTCCTCGTCGACGAGATGGTCGACCTCATGCACGGCATGCTCCAGCACCAGGTCGACGGGCGTCCGGGCGCGATCGAGCTCGTCGATCGGCTGCGGGGGCGGCTGCCGCTCGGCCTCGCGTCGAACTCCTCGCGCCGGCTCGTCGACGCGGCCCTCCGCACGGCCGGGCTGACCGATGCCTTCGACGCGATCGTCAGCTCCGATGACGTGGTGCAGGCCAAGCCGGCCCCCGACATCTACCTCGAGGCGTGCCGCCGCCTCGGCGTGGCGCCGACCGATGCGCTGGCGCTCGAGGACTCCACCTCGGGCATCGCGGCGGCGAAGGCGGCCGGGCTGGCCTGCATCGCCGTCCCGCAGTTCGCGGAGGCCGACGTGTCGGCCGCCGACCGCGTGATCGACTCGCTCGAGGAGCTGCTCGCCGAGGTCTGAGCCGACCGGGTACGCTACCCGCATGTGCCGATCGATTCACACCCTCCGCGACGGCGCGGTGGCCGCCTCGGACGACGAGATCACCGCCGCCGCGCTCCAGTTCGTCCGCAAGGTGAGCGGCTACCGCAAGCCGTCCGCCGCCAACGAGGCAGCCTTCGAGGCAGCGGTGGCCGAGGTCGCCGCCAGCTCGCGGCGCCTCCTCGACTCCGTCACCGCCACGCATCCGCAGGCGGCCCGCTAGCCCTCCGGCGGCCGAGCGCGGAGTACGATCCGCGCTGACGACCCATTCGCACGAGGAACACGGACGGCATGGCGATGCACATGCGGGCGACGGTCGAGTTGGCCCGATGGTGGTGGACCTTCATCCTGCGCGGCCTGCTGGCGATCGCGTTCGGGGTGCTCGTCTTCTTCGCGCCCGGGATGGGGATCGCGGTGCTCGTCGGGCTGTTCGCGGCGTGGGCGCTCATCGACGGCGGCGCGCTGCTCGTGGCGGGCTTCCAGACGCGCGGCAGCGACCGCAGCTGGTGGCTCTCCATCCTCGAGGGGCTCGCCGGCGTGGCGGCGGCGGTGATCGCGCTTCTCTTCCCGGCGTACGCCGCCACCGTCCTCGTCCTGCTCATCGCCGCGTGGGCGATCGTGACCGGGGTGATCGAGATCGTGGCGGCGGTGCGCCTCCGCGAACGGATCCGCGGTGAGCTGTGGCTCGGCCTCGCGGGCCTCGTTTCGGTCCTGGTCGGGGTGGCGATGTTCTTCTTCCCGGCCGCCGGCGCGCTGAGCATCCTCTGGCTCATCGGCGCATTTGCGGTCGTGTTCGGGATCTTCCTCGTGGGCCTCGGCTGGCGGCTTCGGCACGTCAGCGAGCTCGCGAAGATCGACGCGGCCCACGACTACAGCCGCTGAGCACGCCGGCCGGCGTCAGTGGCCGAGCTGGTAGCCGAGGAGGCGTGGCAGGCGGGCGATCGCGCGGACGACGAGTGACGGACGGCGTCCCGCGTCCCGCGCGTCGTCCTCGCGGATGAGCGCCTCGCGGATGATCCGCGCACCCAGATAGCGCACCGGCTCCGGCGGCAGGAAGGGCTGGCGGCGGCCGACGAACGCGAGGTGGCGCACCGGGTCCTCGTGCCCTCCGGCCAGCGCAGCGAGGATGCGACCTGCGAGCCGTGACGGCCCGACGCCGTTGCCGGCGAAGCCGTGAGCGAAGTGGAGCCGGCCGCCACGAGCGGAGCCGACTTCGGGGAACCGCTCGCCGGTGATGTCGATCGGGCCGCCCCAGGCATCGGTCAGGCGCACGTCGCGAAGCATCGGCAGCAGGTGGTCGAGGTTGGCGACCACGCGTGCGATCGCGCGACGGTCGTGCGTGAACGAATGGACCGATGCGACCGCCGAAGCCCGCGCTGCCCACTCCGCCGCCGAAGGCGATCCGCCCGTCGGCCGTGGTGCGGAAATAGCTGATCGTGAAGCGCGAGTCGCTGAGCAGCTCGCCGCCGGTCCAGCCCAGCTCGGCGAGACGGTCGGGGATCGGCTCGGTCAGCACGATGTCCGACCCCCAGGCGAGGAGACGGGTGCGGAATCCCGGCCAGCCGGCGGCCCAGGCGTTGATTGCCAGCACGACGTGCTTGGCGGTGACGCTGCCGCCCGCGGTGACCACGCGGAGCGGCCCGCGACCGTCGACCCGCAGCGCGCGCGTGCCCTCCGCGATCTGGACGCCGCGCTCGAGCAGCACGCGTCGCAGGCCGCGGGCGAGGCGCGCGGGCTGGACCGATGCCGCGCTCGGCATGAGGAGCCCGTCGCCGAACGCCGGTGAGGCGCAGACGCGCTGGACCTCGGCTGCGGGGAGCGGCATGAGCGCGTCGGCGAGGCCGAGCCGCGCCAGCTCCGCCAGCGTCCCATCCCAGTCGTTCGGACGGCCGGGAAAGGCGTTGACGCGCAGGTAGCCGCGCTTCGCGTACCAGGCGTCGACGCCGTGCGTTGCACACCACGCGCCGATGCCGTCGACGACCTCGTCCGCGGCGCGCCCGATCGCAACCGCCGCCTCGTCGCCGTAGCGATGGGCGAGCATCGGCACGTCCTCCCACCAGCCGTGGAGGAAGCCGCCGTTCCGGCCGCTCGGCCCGCCGCCGCAGATGTCCTGCTCCAGCAGCACGATGCGCACCCCGGGGTTGTGCTCGAGCAGGAACCACGCCGTCCAGAGGCCGGTGTACCCCCCGCCGATGATCGCGACGTCGGCGGTGACGTGGTCGCGCAGCGCGGGCAGCGGCGGCGGGTCGCCTTCGGCGGCGAGGGCCTCGCGCAGCCACCAGCTCCGCGCCGTGCCGGGTATCGGCAGCGAGGCCGCCGCGCGATCGGTCATGCGGAAGCGATCCTACGCCACGGCCCCATGGCTCCCGGCGCGACCGAAGGTAGATCCATTCGGCCATGCGGCGCACTCTTCATGGGCAGTGAGCCATACGGCTCGCCGAATGGAGGTTTCTCAGGTGGTGTTGTCATCGCTCGTCGAGCGTGCGCAGGAGGGAGACGAAGAAGCCTTCGAATCCCTCGTCGCGTCGGTCGGCGATCGGTGCATGGCGATCGCGTACCGGATCCTCCGCGACGCCGACCTCGCAGCGGACGCCGTCCAGCTGGCGCTGCTCGCCGCGTGGCACGACCTTCCCTCCCTTCGCAGCCTCGACCGCTTCGAGCCGTGGCTGCACCGCATCCTCGTCAACCGATGCTACGCCGAGGCGAAGCAGCGTCGTCGGCAGGCGACGCTCGTCATCGTCCCGGCGCAGACCGCGGACCCTGCCGACGCCTTCATGACTGTCAATCATCGGGACGAGCTCGAACGCGGGTTCCGGCGGCTTCCGCCGGAGCAGCGAGCGGTCCTCGTCTTCCACCACTACCTCGGCCTGCCAATCGCGCAGGTGGCGGAGCACCTGGGCATCCCGCTCGGTACCGCCAAGTCCCGACTTCGCTACGCGTCCGCCGCGATGCGGGCGGCGCTCGAGGCCGACGCGCGAATGTCGACCACCTCACGGGAGCGCCGCGCATGAGCCATCCACCGGACGCTGACCGCCTGCTGCGTGCCTTCCTCGACGAAGGGCCGGACGTACTTCCGGATTGGATCGTCGATGCGGTCGCCGAGGGCATCCATCGAGAGCCACGTCGAGCCCCTCGCGGCTCGTGGAGGAACCTTCCCATGCGGAGCAACATGCGTACCTATCTCGCGGCCGCCACCGTCGCTGCGGCCGTGGTGGCGGGCACAGCCCTGTGGGTTTCACGAACGCCGGTGACGCAACCGAGTGCCACGGCGACGCCGTCGCCGACCGCCGAGGCACTGCCGAGCGATGCCGCGGTGAACGGCGGTGTCGCGTATCGGCCCACCGGGTTTTCGGAGCCTCTGACATTCACGGTCCCGTCGAACCTCGGCGCATCCATCACGTACGACCAGTGGGACGCGGCGACGTTCCGCCTGCGACCCTTCGCGGACGCGGCGCGGAAGCAGGGGAACGGGGCGATCACCGTCCATGCCGGGATCAGCCTCCCGGCTGACTTCTGCCACCCGGGCAGCCTCAGCCCTGCGACGGGCGCGGCCGACGTCAGTGCGCGGCTCGCTCGGAGCGCGGGCATGACCGTCAGCGCGCAGCATGCGCTCACCACCCGCGCGGGCGATGCGGTGAGCTACTGGGACGTCCTCGTCGGGCCGGGTTGCGCGCAGTGGCACGGCACGGTCATCAGCTTCAACCCCGGGGAGCATCACCGGATCTACGCGATCCCCGCGCCACACGGCACGGTCATCGTGATCACCTGGGGCCTGGGCTACGGGGGCGATGGTGACGCCGTGCTGCAGACCCTGAACCCCGCCGCAGACAACCTGGTCAGCTCGTTGCGCTTCGACTGACCGAACGCAGCTGCCGGGGTCGGCTGGGGGCCGGCTCCGGCAGCGTCTTCGCGCACTGGCTGCCTGCGGACAGTGACGCGGTGGCCCGATCACCGAGGCACGGTGCTAGCATCGCGCGGCATGCCAGCCACCGATCCCGCTCGCACCCCGGTCATCGTCGACGGCCTGCGCACGCCCTTCGGCCGCTACGGCGGGGCGCTCGCCGGGGTTCGGCCCGACGACATGGCCGCGCACGTGATCGGCTGCCTGATCGAACGCACCGGGATCGACCCGGCGGGCATTGACGACGTGATCCTCGGTGCCGCGAACCAGGCGGGCGAGGACAACCGCAACGTGGGCCGCATGGCCGCCCTCCTCGCCGGGCTCCCGGTGAGCGTTCCCGGCCAGACGGTGAACCGGCTGTGCGGGAGCGGCCTCCAGGCCGTGCTGAGCGCCGCGCACGCCATCGCGTACGGCGACGGCTCGACGTTCGTGGCCGGTGGCGTGGAGTCGATGACGCGTGCCCCGTTCGTCATGGCCAAGCCGTCGTCCGCATTCCCACGCGGCGAGCAGACGCTCTACGACACGACCCTCGGCTGGCGCTTCACGAACCCGCGCCTGGCCGAGGTCCACTATCCGTACAGCATGGGTGAGACGGCCGAGAACGTGGTCGAGCAGCGCGGCGTGAGCCGTGACGAACAGGACGCGTTCGCGCTCGAGTCACAGCGGCGCTGGAAGGCCGCCAAGGACGCCGGCCGCTTCGCCGACGAGATCGTGCCGATCGAGGCGCCGGGACCGAAGCGCGGCGAGACGGTCACGGTGCGCGTCGACGAGCACCCCCGGCCCGAGACGACCGTCGAGGAGCTCGCGCGGCTCAAGCCGGCCTTCACGCGTGAGCCGACCGGCAGCGTGACGGCGGGCAACAGCAGCGGCATCAACGACGGCGCCGCGGCGCTGCTCGTGATGAGCGAGACCCGCGCGCGCGAGCTCGGCCTCCGGCCGATGGCGCGCCTGGTGGCGAGCGCCGTCGCCGGCGTCGATCCGGCCACGATGGGCCTCGGCCCGATCCCGGCCTCGCGGCTGGCGCTCGATCGGTCCGGCGTGACGGTCGACGACATCGACCTGGTCGAGCTGAACGAGGCGTTCGCGGCACAGGCGATCCCCGTCATGCGCGACCTGGGCCTCGACCCGGCGAAGGTGAACGTCAACGGTGGCGCGATCGCGATCGGGCACCCGCTCGGCGCCTCGGGGGCGCGGCTCACCGCCACGCTGCTCCACGAGATGCGGCGACGCGGCGCACGGCACGGGCTGGCGACCATGTGCATCGGCGTCGGGCAGGGGATCGCCGCCGTGTTCGAGGCGGTCGAATGACCGATCCCGCCCAGACACCGGGGATCAGCGTCGTCGCCGACGGTGAGGCATCGGTCAGTCCCGACCTCGCGCTCGTGTCGCTGACGGTCAGTGCCAGCGGCAAGGAGCTCGCCCCGACGCGCGACGAGGTGAACACGCGCACCTCGGCCGTGCTCGCCTTCGTCCGCGATGCCGGCGTCGCGAAGGCCGACCTCAACGCCCCGGACGTCCAGATCCAGCCCGAGTACGACTACCGCCGCGGTCAGAAGCTCACCGGCTACCGCGTCGCGCGCCAGGTGACGATTCGCGTGCGCGAGCTCGACCAGCTTGGGCCGATCCTGGATGGCGTCGTCAGCGCCGGTGCGAACGAGGTGCAGGGCGCGCAGATGAGCGCCGCCGATCCCTCGCTGGCCGAGCACGAGGCGCTGCGCAACGCGGTCGCCGCGGCGCGTGCCAAGGCCGAGGTGATCGCCACCGCCGCGGGCGTGAAGGTCGGCAACGTGCTGCGCATCGAGGAGGAGCCCGACTTCGGCGGCCCGCCGATGCCGAAGATGCGGATGGCGATGGCGGCCGACGCCGTCCAGACCGAGGTCGCGACCGGCGACCTCACCGTCACCCGCCGCGTCCGCGCCACGTTCCGCCTCGCCTAGCCGGCCGCCGCGATGAGCGACGTGCGGCGGATCTTCTCCGTCCAGGCCATCCGCGCCTTTCTCTACGGCTTCGGCAGCATCCTCATCGGGGCGTCGCTGGCCGCGACCGGCCTGACCGATGGCGAGGTCGGCATCGTCTTCACCGCCATGCTGCTCGGCATGGCGATCACCTCCCTGGCGGTGGGGCGCTGGGGGGAGCGTATCGGTCGCCGCCGCGTCTACCTCGCGCTGCTGCTCCTCATGGGTGTCGCCGGCACGGTGTTCGCGCTGACCGGCTACGTCCCGTTCCTCGCCCTCGTGGCCCTCACCGGCACGATGTCGACCGACCCGAACGAATCCGGACCGATCACCAGCGTCGAGCAGGCGATGCTCGCGGCCACGCCCTCCGCCGAGCGCGCGCGCGTCTACGGCCGCTACAACGCGGTCGCGTACCTTGCCGGCGCGGCGGGCGCGCTCGCGGCCGGCGGGCCGAACGCGCTGCGATCGGTGCTGCCCGGCCTTCCGCCGGACCAGCGCTGGCTCCTGCTCATGCCCGTCGGCGCAGTGGCGTGCGCGCTCGTCGCCCGCGGCCTGAGCGCGTACGTCGAGGTCGACGGCGCGCGTGCCGGGGCGAGGCTCGGCCTCGACCGCTCGCGGTCCGCGGTCCACCGCCTCGCCGGGCTGTTCGCGATCGACGCATTCGCGGGCGGCTTCATCGTCCAGTCGTTCATCGTCTTCTGGTTCGGCCGCCGCTTCGGTGCGACGGCAGACGTGATGGGCCTCGTCTTCTTTGGGGTCGGCCTGCTCCAGGCGGGCTCGTCGATCGCGGCCGGCTGGCTCGCGGAGCGCATCGGTCTGCTGAACACGATGGTCTTCACGCACCTGCCCTCGAACGTGCTGCTCGCCCTCGTCCCGCTGGCGCCGACGCTGTGGCTGGCGGTGCTGCTGCTCCTGGCCCGGTCGGTCCTGTCGCAGATGGACGTGCCGGCACGGCAAGCCTACGTGGCCGCCCTCGTGGACCCGGCGGAGCGCACGGCCGCAGCGGCCTACACGAACGCCGCGCGTCACCTCGTCCGGCCGGCGGGGCCGGCGCTCGCCTCAGCCGCCATGAGCGTGGGGATCGGGCTGCCCTTCGTCGTGGCTGGGGCGCTGAAGATCGTCTACGACATCCTCGTCTACCGCGCATTCCGGCGGGTCCGCCTCGCGCCGCCCGACGGCGGCTGAGGGAAGCCAGCCCCGGTCTCAGCGTGCCGGGGCGTGGTCGCCGAGGATCTGGCCGTCCGAGAGCTCGATCACGCGATCGGCGACGTCCATGAGCACCGGATCGTGGGTCGCGACGATCGCGGTGGCACCCTCGTGGCGCACGAGCGACTGGATGAGCCGCATGATCGAGCGACCCGTCTGCGAGTCGAGGTGACCGGTCGGCTCGTCCGCGACGAGGAGCTCGGGGCGGTTGGCGAGCGCCCGCGCCAGCGCGACGCGCTGCTGCTCCCCGCCGGACAGCTCGTGCGGGCGGTGGTGGATCCGCTCGCCGAGGCCGACGAGGTCGAGCAGCGTTCGCACCCGCTCGGCCCGCTCGGTCGGATCGGTGCGCAGCAGGCGCATCGGCACCTCGACGTTCTCCGCCGCCGACAGGATCGGGAGCAGCCCGAAGGCCTGGAAGACGAAGCCGATCCGCCGCCGTCGCAGCTGGACGAGCGCCCCCTCCCCAAGGTGCGCCAGCTCGACCCCGTCGAAGCGGACGCTGCCCGAGGTCGGCCGGTCGAGGCCGCCGAGCAGGTTGAGGAGCGTCGTCTTGCCGGAACCCGACCGCCCGATGACGGCGACGAGCTGGCCGCGCGGCACGACCAGGTCGATGCCGCGCAGCGCGTGGACCGTGCCGGCGCCCATCGGGAAGTCGCGCACGAGGCTCGTGACCTCGAGCAGCGGCTGGTCGACCGGCTCGCGGAGCGCGCTCATCGGTCCTCCTCCGCCTGCCGCGCATCGGGCCACACGCCGATGTGGTCCGCCTCGAGCGTCAGCCGAACGCGCTTGGCGAGCCCGAGCGCCTCGACGTGCTCGCGCGGCAGCTGGAGGCGCCCGGCACGATCGAGGACGGCGTACTCCTCGGCGATGATCTCGCCTGCCTCACCGGCGGCGCCCTCCGCGGCGCGGCGCAGCGTCTCGGTCGAGGTGCGCCCATCGCGGATCGCGACCGTGCGTCGCACGTGCTCGGCGACGAGCGGGTCGTGGGTCACGACCACGATCGTCACCTTCGAGCTCCTCGTTGATCGAGCGCAGCACGCTGAACACCTCGCGGCTCGTCGACGTGTCGAGCTCGCCGGTCGGCTCGTCGGCGAGGAGGACCGGCGGCGTGTTGGCGAGCGCCACCGCCACGCTGACGCGCTGCTGCTCGCCTCCGGAGAGGCGGTCCGGCCGGTGGTCGGCGCGATCGCCGAGCCCGACGCGGTCGAGCAGGGCGGTCGCCCGCTGGCGCCGCGTGCCGCGCGCCACACCGTCGAGCAGCATCGGCATCTCGACGTTCTCGCGCGCCGTGAGGTAGGGGAGCAGGTTCGCGGCCGTCTGCTGGCGCACGAACCCGATGACGCGCCGCCGGTAGCGGGTGCGCTCGGTGACCTTCATCGCGCCGAGGTCGTGGTCGGCGACCACGGCGCGTCCGGCGGAGGGGGTGTCGAGACCGGCGAGGACGTTGAGGAGCGTGCTCTTGCCGCTCCCGGACGCGCCGACGATGGCGATGAACTCGCCGGGGTCGACGAGCAGATCCAGGCCCTGGAGCGCAACGACCTCCAGCTCGGCGACCTTGTAGATCTTCACGAGGTTGTCGCACACGATCGCCGCGCCGGCACCAAATGACGGCCGGCGCGTCGGTGTCGGTCGTGCCGCCCAGGGTGACGGGCCACCGGTGCCGTTCGTCGGCGCGCCGCTGCCGGCGGGAAGGTCGACGATCTCCTCGATGCCGTCGCTCACCACTCAACCTCCAGGGACCGATGCATCATCGCCGCTCACTCACCGATCCGCAGCGCCCGCGCGGGATCGACCCGCCGCGCCGCCAGTGCGCCGATACCGACGCCGATGGCCGCGACCATGACGAGCCACGCCCCGGCGATGCCGAGAAGCAGCCAGTCGATCGTGAGGTCGGCCGAGATGTCCGCTCCGGCGAATGCCCCGAGATCGAGGCCGCGGCCGATGAGCGCGACGATCGCCAGCCCGAGGCCGGCGCCGGCCGCCACCGCCACCACGATCGGCGGCACCTGCTCGAGGATCGCCATCCGCAGCGTCTGTCCCGCGGAGAGCCCCATCGTGCGGAGATAGGCGATGTCGCGCGATCGCGCCGCCGCGGCCAGGAGCAGGCCGACGACGAGCGTGAGCGTCACGTACGCCGCCGCGACCGCCAGCGAGAGGAGGAAGCCGGCGGTCACCGTCGTCACGAGGGGCGCATCGCGCAGCCCGGCGAGCACCTCGCCGCGCGCGCCGACGGTCGCCGCCGCACCGGTCGCGCGGACGCGGCTCCGGATCTCGGCGGCGAGGCCGTCGCGGCCGCGGACGAGGAGGCTGACCGCGCGCAGGTCGGGGAGCCCGGCCGCCCGGGCGAGGAGGTCGCGCGCGACGACGACGAAGCGGTCGCCAGCCGGGACGCCGGGGAACGTCGCGCGCTCGGCCACGCCGGAGAAGCCGAGCCGCGAGCCGAGGACGGAGAGCTCGAACTCCTCGCCCGGTGCGATCTGGTGCCGAAAGTCGCCGAGGCTCGACATGATGAGGGCGGGGATCGGCGCGGTCGACGTCCCGAGCTCGCCGGCCGGGGCCGTCTCGATCGCGGTCGGCAGCCGTGGGTCGGCGGGCGTGCCGCCCGCGACGGCGGCCATCTCGGTCGGATCCACTCGCGATCAGGATGAGGTGCGCGCCACCATTGGAGCTGATGAGGGCGACGTCCGGATCGGTCCAGACGCCGGCGACGGCGGTCACGCCGTCGACCGCCGCCAGGTCGAGGGTCGCCGGCAGGCCTTCCGTCAGGCTCGTGACGCGGTAGTCGGCACCGATCTCGCGCCATGCCGCGAGCGACTGGCCCTGGGCGATGCTCGCCGCCACGGTCGCCCCGAAGGCGCCGAGCGCGGCGGCGACGAGGAGCGCCACCAGCGGCACGTGGACCGCCCCGGGCGCGCGTCCGGCGCGACGGAGCGCGAGCGGCGCGACCAGGCCGCGCAGGCGTCCCGCGAGGCGCGCCACGCCCCGCACGGGATATGGGTAGACGCGGAGCACGACGAGTCCCGCGGCGAGCCCGGCGAGGAGCGGGACCGCGGCGAGATAGAGGTTGAGCTCGCCGGACGCGGCGGCCGGCGCGGAGCCGGGGGCCGAGCCGGTCACACCCCGGGAACGAACGAAGAGCACGCCGATCACGGCCAGCGCCACGACGAGGCCGTCGATCACCAGCCGCCGCGCGGTCGGATGTGCGGGCGCGAGCCTCGTCCGGAGGAGGGCGCGCAGGTCGCGGGCCGCGAGCGGAGCGACCATGGCGACGCAGGCCGCGGAGGCAAAGCCTGCCACGGCGAGCGCCATCCGGAACGGCAGGTCCCCGGCCGCCGCGGGGAAGAGACGGGTCGCGAGCAGCCAGCCGGCGAGCGCCAGGGGGACGCTGATGAGGAGCGCCTCGGCGAGCGCCGGCAGGACGAGCTGGAGCGCGCCCGCGCCCCGTTCGCGCTGCATGACGAGCGCCGCCCGCCGGCGCTCGGCCAGCATGACGGCGAGGAGCAGGATGGCGGCCGCCGCGATGCCGGCCACGCCGATCCCGACGAGAGCCAGCAGCAGGAAGGCCTGGCGCTGGCCGGCGAGGTAGGCGTTGAGGAGGGTGGCGAGCCCGGTGCGTGCCTCGACGGGGATGAACAGGTCCGATTGGAAGTCGCTGAACGCCTGTCGCAGCCCGTTCAGGGCCGTGACGAGGCGGGACGGCGACGCCGCCGCGACGCGGTCGGCCGAGATCGGGTATGTGTATGTCAGGGTGAGGAGACGCGGCCACGAGCCGAAGAGGGTCGTGAGCCCCTCGGCACTGATGACGCCCGAGCCGTCCACGGCCACGTCGCCGACGTTCGGCGCCACGAGGCGGTGATCACCGGCCCAGAACGGGTCGTCCGGCTCGGGGACGGCGTAGAGGCCGACCACCTCGCCGATCACCGTCGGCTCGGGACCATCGCCGCCGATGAAGCCGGCCCGCGAGCGCTCGGACATGTCGAGGTGGTCGCCGAGCTGGATCCCCATCGCGGTCGCGGTGTCGCGCGACATCGCGAGCTCGACGTTCACCGTCCCGGCGATGGGGTGCTCCGGGTCCTGGATCGGCGGTGGCGGGTCGAAGGATCCCGCCCCCGGCAGCCGCCCGTCGACGAGCTGCAGGTGATCGGCCACGCCGGGACCGGCATGGAGCACGAGGGTGCGGCGCACCGGGTTCGGCGGCTGGCCCTCGATGACGAGCTGCCAGGGCTCGCTGTCGTACGCGACGCGCGCAGCATCGACGACGCCAGCCACCTCCGCGGGCAGTGCGGTGCCGAAGTCCCGGCGGAGGCCATCGGTCACCTGCGAGAGCTGCTCGGTTCCCCCGTCGAACTGGAAGACCTGGGCGGTCGAGAGCACGAGGTTGCGCTGCGCGTCGGTCGCACGCGCGAGCTCGTCGCGCAGCGCGGACGCGGAGGCGCGCACCGCGAGCAGCGGTCCTGCGGCCGCCAGGAAGGCAGTCGCCAGCACGGTCACGCCCAGGACGGTGAGCGGCAGCCGATCCACCCGCAGGCGGCGCAGCCAGAGGGACAGCGAGGCGAGGGCAGGCATCGCGTCAGTCCTCCCCGATCCGCAGCGCCGACCCGAGACCCACCCGCCGCAGCACCAGCGCCAGGATCGCGACCGTGACCGCCAGCGCGCCGAGCGCGACGCTCTCGAGCAGCAGGACCTGGCCCCACGGGATGGTGATCACCAGGCCCGGCAGCGGCGCGCTGCCCGCCTGCGTGAGCGTCACGAATGGCAGCACCACCCACGCGATGAGAAGGCCCAGGCCGGTCCCGATGACAAGGCTCACCGCGACGAGGATCACGTTCTCGAGCGACAGCCATCCGGCCAGCTGGCGCGGTGACAGGCCGAGCGCGCGGAGGACGGCGAACTCCGTCAGCCGCTCCCGTGCGGCGACCGAGGTCGAGACGGCGAAGCCGATGCCGGCGAACGCGGCCGCCGCGGCGACTCCGAGCGCCAGCGCGCCGAGGATCCCGAGCGCGACCGGATCGGTCTGGAGCGCCGCCGTGCGCTCGGGAGTCGAGATCGCCTCGATGCTTTCGTAGGGAGCAGCGCGGAGCGTCCTCGCGAGCCCCACCGGGTCCGGCGCGCGCAGCCACCACTCGTTCGGGGCGAGCACCGTCCCGGTGGCGAGATATCCGGTCAGCGCGGCGGTCGGCAGGTCGCCGACGAGGATCGGCTCGCTCGGGTCGGCGGTCGGGAAGGCCACGAGATCCTCCTCCAGCCGGGCCGTGGCGTGCCCGTACCCGAGGTCGGCCGGAACGTCGTCGCCCAGGTGCGCGGTCGTCAGGCCGAGCGCGACGCCGTCGGCGAGCAGTCCCGGCGTCACTGCCCCGTCGGCGAGCGTGGCCGGCTGCAGCGCCCAGGTGACCGGCGCGAGGCGGCGCGCGTCCTGGGCGGCGTCGATCTGGACGGCCATGCGGGCCGCGGCACCGCGCGGGGCGTCCGCCAGCCCGGCACTCGCGTTCAGCTGGCCGCTCGCCTCGAAGGCCGCGGCCCGCCATCCGCCCTGGGGTGCCACGCTGACCGCGGCCCACGAACCGTCCACCTCCGCCTCGAGCGTCCCGATGTCGACGCTTCCGACGACGCGTCGCTGATTGCCCGCCGTGCTGCGGACCTCGAGCGCAACGAGCGAAAGCGGACCGGTCGGCACGGCATCCGCCGTCGCGCCGCTGCCGGCGATCGGCGCGGCCAGGCGGTGCGGCGATCCGTCGGGGGCGAGCATTCCCAGCTCGACCCGGTGGAGGAGCCCGTCCCCGTCCCGCACCACGATCTGCGCCACGAACGGCGACAGTCTTCCGGCCAGATCAGGCGGCGTGCCGGGCGGCGCGAGGACCGGCTGCACGCGGAGCGTTATCGTGACCGCGATGCCCCGCGCCGCATCCGGCAGCGCCGGCAGGTCGATCGTCGGCCGCGCGCCGGCGAGGCGCGCCATCATCGATCCGAACGGGTCGTTCGCCAGGTCGGCCCGGAACGCGACCACGTCGGCCGCCCGCGCCGTGTCGATGAGGAGCAGCTGGCCGCGACTTCTGCCGCCGAAGTCGGACCCGTCGCGCCGGACCGCCATGACGTCGCTCGCCCCGAGCGCGCGATAGGCGGCGCCGAGGTCGATCGGGCCCGGCCCGCCGCCGAGGTCGTTCGGCCGCACCCGCACATCGGTCCCCACCTGGTAGGCCGCCTGGTCCGCCTGCGACGTCGCCCAGGTGCGCCCGTACGAGGCGGCGAAGACGCCGAGCGCCATCGTGACGATGAGGAGCAGCGCGGCCGGCGCGTAGCGGAGCGGGCGCCGTGAGATCTGCCACGCCCCGAGCGAGCTGACGAGCCCGCGCCCGTGCGTCATGCCGATGTCCGCCAGCCGCGCCACGAGCGGAAGGATGCGCAGCGCCACCACCGCCCCCGCGAGCAGGCCGATGGCGGGTGCGGCGACGAGCAGCGGGTCCACCCCGATGCGGCCCCGGACCGCCCCGCTGAGCGGCGCGCCGAACTGGCGGAGCTGCCACAGGCCGACGGCGGCGACGACGAGAAGCGCCAGGTCGAGCCCGACGCGCTCCACCACCCCGCTCCTGGCCTGCCGGCCGCGCCGGGCGCGGAGGGCCACGAAGGAGCGGCCCTGGAGGAGCGAGGGGAGGGCGAGGGCGAGTGCGCACGCGCCGGCGGTTACCGCGGCCACGAGCTGGGCGAGCGGCGTGACCCGCGGAGCGATCGTGAGGCCGATCTCGTGGAGCGGCCCGGCCGCGTTGAAGATGCCGAGCGCCGCCACCGCGATGAGCGGCGCCGCGATCGCGATCGGGACGGCGAGGACGAGCGCCTCCAGCAGCGCCGCCGCGCCGAGCTGCCCCGCCCCGGCGCCGCGGGCGCGGAGGAGGGCGGTCTCCCCGCGCCGCTGCTCGATGAGGAGGCCGGCGGTGAGGACGAGGGCATACCCGGCCAGCACGGCCAGCTGGACGGCGAGCACGGTCACGCTCATCTGCGCCACCACCAGCGAGCGGCTGGCGGCGTCGAGCGCGGCGCCGAGCGAGGTGACGACAGTGACCTGCGAGGTGGCGATCGTCGACCGCAGACGGCCCTCGAGCCCGTCGAGCTCGCTGGAGATGGCCTCGAGGCGGCCGGCCACCACGCGCGCCGGATCCGGGAAGATGCGCCACGCGACGCCGCTGCCGCCCGCGTCAACGACGCTCGGATAGGCGGCCTCATCGACGACGAGCGGGCCCCACGTCGTGTACGAGGCGCTCACCGAGCTGCCGCTGATGTCGCCGGCCACGTCCCACCAGTAGCGGTCGGCCACGTCCTTCGGTCGCCACGTGCCGACGATCCGCGCGCGGACGAGGCGCGACGCGTCGAGGCGGCTCGTCAGCTCCAGCTCGTCGCCGACCGCGTAGCCGAGCGCCTCCGCGGCGGCGGCATGGATCGCGACCGGCACCACGCCCGTCGAGGCGGCTCCCGGCCAGTCACCGGCGACGAGGGTCGCGTGCGCGGGCAGGTCGTCGAAGAAGGCGAACGTGGCGAGCTGCGTGACCGCGGCGGGATCCTGGCCGGGAAGTGCCCACGAGTTCGTCTCGCCGCGCCGCTCCACGCTCGGCGCCTCGCGGCCGAAGATGAGGCGCGCCTCGTCCCGGATCGCGGCATCGGCACGGGCGAGGATGTCGGCCGAGCCGGCGACCCGGATCTGGAGGCCCGCCGAGTGCGCATCGGCCGCCGCGAGCGAGCGCTGCAGGCCGGCCGATGAGACAGCGTCCGCGTAGATCAGGCCCGCGGCGAGGAACGTCGCGGCGAGGAGGGTGATGACGGCCGCCGCGCCCACGACGAGCCAGTCGTGGCGCGCCCGCAGCACGACGACGCGCAGCGCCGCGAGAACGCCCATCAGGCCGTGGCCGCCACGACGTCACGGCGCGCGGCTCGCACCACGTCGGCAGGTTCGCGGGCGTCGCTCATGGTCACCTGTTCGTTCCTAACCCGCGTGGCGCGAGCTGGTTCACCGATGATGCGCCGCGCGCGACGATTGTGACGAGCGGCCGCTCGTCAGGCGTCCTGGAGCGCGGGCAGGTCCCAGCTGCGGGGCCGAGGCAGTGCCAGCCAGTCGGGCCGCAGGATCGCCATCACGACCACGTCGTGGAACTCGCCGCGATGGAAGCGCGCGCGCCGCCGGCGCACCTCCTCGGTGAAGCCGGCCTTCCGATAGCTGGCCATCGCGCGCTCGTTGTAGTCGAAGACCTCGAGCGCGATGCGCTCGAGGCGCAGCTCCCCGAAGCCGAAGTCGAGGAGAGCGTTCAGCGCATCGGTCCCGAGGCCGCCGCCCCAACGGGCCGGATCGGTGAGGAAGATCGAGACGACCGCGCTGCCGTTGCCCTGGTCGATGTTGCGCAGCCCGGCCCCGCCGATGGGCTCGCGCGAGCCGATGAGGCAGATCGTGAACTGGAATGCGGTGCCGGCCATCATCTCGCCGCGCAGCTCGTTGAGCCAACCCTCGGCCATCTCGCCGGCGAAGGCGAACTTGAAGCCTGCGTAATGCCCGAGATCGCGGTCGTCGATGTCGGTGGCGAGGACGTCCGCCTTCTCGATCATGCGCAGCCACGTTCGCTCGCCGCGGAGCATCGGGGTCCCCATGGGCCGATGATACCGGCGTCCGGGCCGGCATCGGGCTACCATCGGGCGCATGACCGATCTGATCGCCCCGGCCCGCCTCCTCATCGGCGGCGAGCTCCGCGACGCCGCGGCGGGCGCCACCTTCACGACCTTCTCCCCTGCCACCGGCACCGAGCTGGGGGTCGTCGCCCGCGCGGATGCGACCGATGTCGACGCCGCGGTCGAGGCGGCCCGCGGCGCGCTCGAGGGCGCGTGGGCGAAGACCAGCCCCGCCAAGCGCTCCCGGATGCTCCTCAAGCTCGCCGAGCTGCTCGACGCGAGCGCGGACGAGCTGGCCACCCTGGAGAGCCGGAACAACGGCAAGCCGAAGTGGCAGTCCCTTGCCGAGCTGAAGACCGGCGTCGCCTCGCTCGAGCTGTTCGCGGGCGCCGCGCAGCACCTCTACGGCCGATCGCACGTGGTCAACCCGTCGGTCGTGACCTACACCCTGCGCGAGCCGGTGGGCGTGGTCGGCGCCATCATCCCGTGGAACTACCCGCTCATGATGGCCATCTGGAAGGTGGCCCCGGCGCTGGCCGCCGGCTGCACGATGGTCCTCAAGCCGGCCTCGGCAACGCCGCTCACCGCGATCCGGCTCGGCGAGCTGGCGCTCGAAGCCGGCATCCCGGCCGGCGTCCTCAACGTGGTCACCGGCCCCGGCGGCGAGGTCGGCGAGGCGATCGCGCGCCACCCCGGGATCGACAAGGTGGCATTCACCGGCGAGACCACGACGGGACGCCGCATCGCCTCGGTGGCGGCGGAGACGCTGAAGCGCGTCTCGCTCGAGCTCGGCGGCAAGAGCCCGAACCTGGTCTTCGCCGACGCCGACCTCGACGCCGCGGTGCTCGGCTCGCTGTGGGCGATCTACTACTCGGCCGGGCAGTCGTGCGAGGCCCGCTCGCGGATCCTGGTGGAGGCATCCGCCTACGACGCCTTCGCCGATGCGTTCGCCACCAAGGCGGCGGGGCTGCGCATCGGCGACCCGCTCGCCGACACGACCCAGGTCGGATCGCTCATCAGCCGCGAGCACGCGGCGAAGGTGCGCGGGCTCATCAGCGGTGGCCTCGGCGAGGGTGGAGAGCTCCTTGCCGGCGGGGAGATCGACGGTGAGCTCGGCGACGGCCTCGACGCGGCGGCCTTCGTGAAGCCGACCGTCATCGGTGGCGTCGAAAACGGCTGGAAGATCGCCCAGGAGGAGATCTTCGGTCCGGTCGTGACGCTCACCCGCTTCGCCGACGAGGCCGAGGCGACCCGGCTCGCGAACGACGTCCGGTACGGGCTGGCGGCGACGGTGTGGACCGGCGACGCGGGACGCGGCCACCGGCTTGGCCAGCGGATCCGCGCCGGCGCGGTGAGCATCAACACGCCCTTCGTGGCGTTCCCGGGCATCCCGTTCGGCGGCTTCAAGGAGTCGGGCTATGGACGGGAGCAGTCGGTGGAGGCGCTCGACCTCTACACCGAGACGAAGGCGATCCTGGTCGGCACGAGCCCGAAGCCGGTCAACCCGTTCGGCGCCTGAGCCACGGCGCTCAGGACGGCGGCGCGCCCGCGCGTGCCGTCGTGCCACCGGCCGTCGCCGCGCCGCGGTCCTCCAGCCACATCCGCGGCACGCCGACGAGCGGCGCCAGCCGGGCCACCCAGAGGGTCGGCACGGCGAGCGCCGCGGCGGTGAACGCGAGCCAGCTCCAGCGACGCCAGGCGGCGATGCCCGCCAGGACCACGCAGAGCGCGAAACGCAGCACGAAGTCGCCCAGCGTGGACGGCACCAGCACGATGAGCTGCGGGCCTGCGAACGGCGCCTGGTTGACGGAGCGCGACTGCTGGCCGAGCGAGGCGACGTAATCCGCCCAGTCGGCCGGCCGGAGCAGGGCGTGGGCGCCGAGCACGAGGACGGTGACCCCGAGGCCGATGAGCAGCGCCCGGCGACGTCGGGGCTCGCGGAGCCAGAGATATGGGGCCAGCAGGATCGTTCCGTACTTCAGCGCCGCCGTCGCAGGCGTCGAAGCGACACCCACGGTCGAGCCGCGCAGGGCCATCCGCGCGAGCACGGCGATCGGCAGCGTGACGTTCAGCGCGTCGAGCTCGATCTGGACGGGCCAGAAGAGGAGCGCGATGCCCACCGCCCGCCACGAGCCGACGAGCACGCGCACGCAGACCACGCAGGCGGCGCGGTAGGCCCAGGTCACGACCAGCTCGGGCGGCAGCGCGAGCGGGATGGCGAGGTACGCGAAGGTCGGCGCGTAGCGGTAGGCACCCGGATCGCCGATCTGCACCGCGGCGTAGAGCGGCGCGCCCTCGAGCGCGTGCCGGCCGGCCAGGATGTAGGCGTGGAGGTCGTAGGCGATGCCGCCGTCGCGCAGGATGATGTCGACGAGGTAGGCGGCGAATGTGATCGTGCCGATCGCCGCCAGCGCCCAGAGGGCGATCTCCGTCCAGCGCCCGCCCCGGGCGGTCAGCCGCATGCCGGCGCCCCGTCCGCCCGGCTCAGTGGCAGCTGCCCTGCCCGCTGTCGGTGAACGACTGGCCCGCGACGGGGATGAACTGCCACCCGTAGTGGCCCGGGCTCAGGGTCAGCTTCAGGACGCCATTCGTGACGCCGTTGCGGACCTCGCTGTTCGCGATGGCGTGGGTGAATCCGCGGAGGCCCGCGCCGCCGGTCCCGACCACGAACTCACGGATCCCGGTGGCCGAGGCCTGCCCCGCGGGGTTCTGCGGCGCGAAGCGCTCGTAGTCATGGTCATGCCCGTTGATGATGATCTCGGCCTTTGCGGCGTAGAGCGCGTCCCAGAACGGCGCGTAGGAGGCGTCGCTCCCGTGCTGCCCGGAGCTGAACCGCGGCTCGTGCCAGTAGGCGAGCACGCACGCCGAGGGATGGCCCGCCAGGTCGTTCTTCAGCCAGGCGACCTGCCCGGCGCTCACGTTCTCGCCGTTGAGGCTGTAGATGCGCCACGCGCCGAGCGTGTAGACGTAATAGCCCAGCCCGGGTGGACCCGCCGCGGCGCCGAAGTACGTGTAGTAGTACTGCGGGCTCAGGTGGTAGTCGTGGTTCCCCGGCGCCGGCCGCATGCGGGACTTGAACGCTCCCCAGCTGGCGTTGAAATGCACGTAGTCGGTCTTCGACCCATCGTTGTACGCGTTGTCACCGGCGGTGAAGACGGTGCCGGGGATCTTCGCCAGCAGGGCGGCGGTCGCCTTCTCGGCCGGGCCGCCGGTCGAGATGTCGCCGGCGCCCACGAGGACCGCCGTACCGCCGCCCCCTGGCGGCGGTGGGATGGGGGTGGGTTGCGCGGTGACGGCCGGGGTGGCCGGCACCGCGGTCGCTGCGGGCGTGGTTCTCGGGGTACTCGTGGGGGAGGTACTCACCGTCGGCGACGCGGTGGTGCCGACGGTGACGGATGGGCTGCCCGCGCCCGGCGTCGCGCTCCCCG
The DNA here is from genome assembly GCA_963825905.1 of uncultured Chloroflexia bacterium. Taxonomy (GTDB): domain Bacteria; phylum Chloroflexota; class Limnocylindria; order QHBO01; family QHBO01; genus JAICQM01. The sequence goes on from CAWGUL010000005.1 coordinate 51,635, forward strand.
AGCCGCCGGAGGCTCCGGCGCTGCCTGAGCTGCTCGGCGTGCCGTTCGACGCGCTGCCGATCGTCGAGGGCGATGCGACCGCGGTCAGGTTCACCAGGCCGCGCGACAGCGCAAAGCCGATCCCGGCGACCAGGATGAGCCCCCCCAGCAGGATCCACGGGAGCGGGCGGCGCAGGGTACGTGGCATCGGCGTCGAGTCCTCTCGATGGGCGTTGGGGGGCGGCCACAAGCGTACCGGCTCCCGCCCGTCGCGGGAAGTCCTTCGCCACGGAACTGCCCGGCTTGCGGGCCCTTCCGGCGGCGCGTACCGTGCCACCACGATGACCGGCTCCCTGGCGGCCTGGACCTCCCGATTCCCCGAAGGTTGGTGGGGCTATCACTGGGCGCCGCCGCAGCCGATGAGCGCCGTCGAGATCGTCGGCTCGGGCGCCGTCGACGAGCGCCTCATGGCCCTGCTGTGGGCGATCGTCGCGCGCCGTCGGAGCGTCATGCTCGCCTCCGAGGCGCCGCAGGCCGGGAAGACGACGACGCTCTCCGCCCTCGTCGACTTCCTTCCCGAGGGGACGGTCGGCATCTTCCTGCGCGGCTGGTACGGTGACTTCGGCTGGACCGCTGAGATCGGGCCGGACCGGGGCTACCTGTTGATCAACGAGCTGTCCGATCACCTCCCGATCTACGTCTGGGGGCGCTCCGCGCAGCGCGCGCTGCGGCTGGCCGGCGAGGGCTACGGGATGGGCGCCACGATGCACGCCGACTCGCTGCCCGAGGCGATCGGCACGCTCCGCGACGAGCTCGATGCCACCGATGCCGACCTGGCCGCCCTCACCATCTACCTCCAGTGGTCGGCGTACCTGACGCCGAGCGCCATGTACCGCCGCGTGGAGGAGGCGTGGCACCTCCGCCTCGACCAGTCCGGCCGGCTCGCCCCGGTGCGCCTGGCCGCCATCGACGGCGAGCGCTCGCCGTCGCTCACGGGGGCGCAGCGCCTCCCCTCACCGCCCATCCTGCCCGACGACGGCGGCCGCTCCTCGCGCCCGCTCGTGCACGACGACGCGGCCTACGCGGTGCTGGCCGCGTCGCTCGGCGTCGCGCCGGAGGCGTTCGCGGCCGAGCTCGCCGAGCGCCGCGCCTTCCTCGCCCGCCTCGCCGCCCGCGGCGACTGCGACCCGGTCGCCTTCGCGACCGCCCTCGCCACCTACCCTGAGCCTCTCGCGACCGATGGAGCCCTCCCATGACCCCGCACCCGACCATCGCCACCCTCGGCGAGCTGCGCACCTCCGACTACCGATCGCGCAGCGTGCGCGCCGAGATGCGCGCCAACCTCATCGACCACCTGCGCCGCGGCGAGGCGCTGCTGCCGGGGATCATCGGCTACGACGAGACGGTGCTGCCGCAGCTCGAGAACGCGATCCTGGCCGGGCAGGACGTCATCCTCCTCGGCGAGCGCGGACAGGCGAAGAGCCGCATCGCCCGGTCGCTGGTCGCGCTCCTCGACGAGTGGCTGCCGGTCGTGGCCGGCTCCGAGCTCCGCGACGATCCGCTGGAGCCGATCTCGCCGTATGGGCGGCAGCTCGTCGCCGAGCGCGGCGACGACACGCCGGTGACGTGGGTGCATCGGTCAGATCGGTACGCGGAGAAGCTGTCGACGCCGGACATCAGCATCGCCGACCTCATCGGTGAGGTTGATCCGGTGAAGGTCGCGGAGGGTCGCTACCTGTCCGACGAGCTCACGATCCACTACGGCATGCTGCCGCGCGCGAACCGCGGCATCTTCACCCTCAACGAGCTGCCCGACCTCGCGGAGCGGATCCAGGTCGGCCTCCTCAACGTGATGGAGGAGCGTGACGTCCAGGTCCGCGGCTACAGCCTGCGCCTCGACCTCGACCTCTTCGTGGTGGCCAGCGCGAACCCGGAGGACTACACGAGCCGAGGGCGGATCATCACGCCCCTGAAGGACCGATTCGGGGCGCAGATCCGGACGCACTACCCCGAGGACACCGACGTCGAGATGGCGATCATGGACCAGGAGCGGCTCGCCTTCGACGACGAGCGGGCTGATGCGATCCCGGTCGATGTGCCGCCGTTCATGCGCGAGATCCTCGCCGAGCTGTCGCAGCTCGCCCGCCGCTCGAGCGAGGTGAGCCAGCGCTCCGGCGTCTCCGTGCGGGTGAGCATCGCGAACCTCGAGACGCTCATCGCGGCGGCCACGAAGCGCGCCGTGCGCCTCGGCGAGCCGAGCGCCGCCCCGCGGGTCAGCGACCTCGGCGCGGTCGTGGCATCCACGGCGGGCAAGATCGAGCTCGAGACGCTCGGCGACGAGACGCGCGAGGACCGCGTCATCGACAAGCTCGTGGCGCGCGCGATCGTGAACGTCTTCAACCGCCGCCTCGCCGTGAGCGAGCTCGGCGCTCTGCTCGAGCGCTTCGACGAGGGCGCCGAGGCCGAGGTCGGCGACAGCGTCGCGTCCGGCCACGCACGAGCGCCTCGTCCACGACCTGCCGGAGCTGCGCCGCGCCATCGGCCGGCTGGAGGTGGGTGAGTCGCCGGCCGGGTTGGCGAGCGGGGTCGAGTTCGTGCTGGAAGGGCTGCACCTCAACCGCCGCCTCAACAAGGAGCGACGCGGCGGCGGCGTCCGCTACGCACGCTGATCGAAGCCTCGTGAGCATCCGCTACACGCGCTGGGACGGGTCCCAGCAGCTCTCGCCGTTCGACGCCGACGACCTGCTGGAGTCGCTCTCCGACGACCTGCTGGCCGACGGTGACCTGCGGCGCGCCCTCCAGCGCCTGATGCAGCGCGGCGTTCGTGGGGCGCGCGGCGGCGACGTGCCGGGGTTGCGCGAGATCCTCGAGCGCCTTCGCGCGCGTCGCCAGGCGGAGCTGGAGCGCAGCCAGCTCGGATCGGTCCTCGATGACCTCGGGGAGCGGCTGGAGAACGTGCTGCGCCTGGAGCGCGAGGGCATCGAGCGCCGCCTCCGGACGGCCGAGCAGCGATCGCTCGACGCCCCGCCGGGGACGGAGCAAGACCAGAGCCGCATGGCCGAGCAGATCCTGCGGCGCACCGGCCAGCAGCGCCGCGACCGCCTCGATACGCTGCCGGGCGACGCGGCCGGGCGCCTCCACGGCCTGCGGGACTACGAGTTCATGGACGACGCGGCGCGCGACGCGTTCGCGGCGATCAGCGACGAGCTGCGGCAGCAGATGCTGCAGACCTACTTCCAGGGCATGCGCGAGGGAGTCCAGGGCGTCACCCCCGAGGACCTCGACGGGGTGCGGGCGATGGTGCGCGACCTCAACGCCCTGCTCGAGAAGCACGCGAGCGGCGCCGACACGCGCGAGGACTTCGTGCGCTTCATGGCCGAGCACGGCGGCTACTTCCCGCCCGGCATCGGCTCGGTCGATGAGCTGATCGAGCACCTCCACCGCCAGGCGTCGCAGATGGCTTCGCTGCTGGCCAGCATGAGCCCGCAGCAGCGGGCCGAGCTGCAGCAGCTGATGGATGACCTCCTCCGCGACGATCGGCTGCGCTGGGACATGGCGCGGCTTGCCGGCAACCTCCAGCAGGCGCGCCCGGATCTTCCGTTCGGCGAGCCGTACCCGTTCGCGGGTGACGAGCCGATGGGCCTGGCGCAGGCGCTCGCCGCCATCGACCGTCAGCAGCAGTACGACACCATGGAGGAGCAGCTCCTCGCCGCCCGCGATCCCGACGCGCTCGAGCGGCTCGACCGCGACGCGCTCCGCGACCTCGGCGGCGACGACGCGATCGACGAGCTGGATCGGCTGGCGGACCTCACCAAGGCGCTCGAGGAGGCCGGCTACATCCACCGCGAGGGCGGGCGGCTGGAGCTCACGCCCCGCGCGGCACGCAAGCTCGGGACGCAGGCGCTGGCGCAGATCTTCGGCCGGCTGCGGCGCGAGGGGCTCGGCGGACACACGCGTCCGCGCCCGGGCCGCGGCGGTGAGCTCACCGACGACACGAAGCGCTACGAGTTCGGGGACACGTTCAACGTCGACATCAACCGCACCCTGTTCAACGCCATGGGGCGCATCGGGCCGGGCGTGCCAGTCGTCATCGGTCCCGAGGACTTCGAGGTGCATCGGTCGGAGGAGACGACGACGGCGAGCACCGTCCTCCTCCTGGACATGAGCCGCTCGATGCTCCTGCGGGGCTGCTCGACCGCCGCCAAGCGGGTCGCCATGGCGCTCCACGCCCTCATCGCCACTCGTTATCCGCGCGACCGGCTATGGGTCGTGGGCTTCGCGTACTACGCTCGCCAGATCAAGCCGGAGGCGATCGCGACGCTCTCGCCGTACGAGTTCGAGTACGGCACGAACCTCCAGCACGCGCTCCTCATCGCGCGCCAGCTCCTCGGCCGCCGCGCGGGCGGGAACAAGCAGATCGTCGTCATCACCGACGGCGAGCCGACCGCGCACGTCGCCAACGGCCAGGTCGAGTTCAGCTACCCGCCGACCGTGCGCACCATGCAGTCCACGCTGCGCGAGGTGGGACGCTGCACGCGCGAGGGGATCGTCATCAACACGTTCATGCTCGAGCGTTCGCGCTACCTGTCGGAGTTCGTCGACCTCATGAGCCGCATCAACCGCGGACGCGCCTTCTACGTCGAGCCGGAGCACCTCGGCGAGTACGTCCTCGTCGACTACGTGAACGGTCGCACCAGCCGGGTCGCCTGAGCGCACCGATGCCGGACTGGGATCCGGACGTCGACGTGACTCCGGAGCTCGCGCGACGCCTCATCGACGGCCAGCTGCCCGAGCTCGCCGGCCGGCCGCTCGAGCACATCGCGTCCGGCTGGGACAACGCCGTCTTCCTCGTCGACGGGGCGTGGGCCGTCCGCTTCCCGCGCCGCGCGGTGGCGGTGCCCGGCGTGCGGCGGGAGATCGCCCTCCTGAAGGGCATCGCGCCGCGGTTGCCGCTGCCGATCCCGGTGCCGCGCATTCGTCGGTCGGCCGGCCGCCGACTACCCCTGGCCATTCTTCGCCGCCCCCTTCATCGCCGGTGACGAGCCCGCACGCGTCGCGCTCGACGACGCCGCGCGCGGGGCGCTGGCCGCGCCGCTCGCGACGTTCCTGCGCGCGCTCCACGCGCCCTCGCTGGCGGCCGAGATCGGCGATCGGCTGCCGGTCGACCCGATGCGGCGCGCCGACATGGGCTTCCGCGTCCCGATGGCGCGCCGGCGGCTGGAGGAGGCCGCGGCCGCCGGCATCGTCGACCTTCGCGCCGACGCAGCGGAGCTGCTGGCCGAGGCGGAGCCGCTCCCGCCCGGCGTCCCGAGCGTCGTGGCCCACGGGGACCTCCATCTCCGCCACCTTGTCGTCACGCCGGAGGGTCGAGCGGCAGGCGTCATCGACTGGGGCGACCTCTGCCTCGCCGATCCGAGCATCGACCTCGTCCTGGCGTGGGGCCTGCTGCCGGCGGCGGCGCGGCCCGCATTCGCGGCGGCGTACGGACCGATCGACGAGGCCGCGTGGCTCCGCTCGCGCTTGCTGTCGATGTTCCTGGCGGTGGTGCTGGCGGTCTACGGGCGCGCGACCGGAGACACCGCGCTCGAGCTCGCGTCGGTCGCCGCGGCGCGGCGGACGCTCGAGGGCTCCGGTGCCGGGTCCGGCATGATGGTGGCATGACGCAGCGTCCGCTGAAGGTCGGGGTCCAGCTCCCCGAGGTCGAGTACGTCGCCAGCTGGCCGGAGCAGCGCGCGATGGCGCTCGCCGCCGAGGAGGTCGGCCTCGACTCGGTCTGGGTCGGCGACCACCTCCTCTACCGAGGCGACGGGCTGCCGGAGCGCGGGCCGTGGGACGCGTGGTCGAGCCTGGCCGCGCTGGCCGCGATCACCGAGCGCGTGGAGCTCGGGACCGCTCGTGGCGGCGACCAGCTTCCACAACCCGGCCCTGCTCGCCAAGAAGGCCGCCACGGTCGACGAGATCAGCGGCGGGCCGCCTGATCCTGGGCCTCGGCGCGGGCTGGAACGAGGCGGAGTATCGCGCCTACGGCTTCCCATTCGACCACCGCGTCAGCCGCTTCGAGGAGGCCTTCACCATCATCCGCGAGCCTCCTGCGCGACGGGCGCGTCGACTTCGCCGGGACCTATCTACCAGGCGCGAGGACTGCGTCCTCCTGCCGCGCGGACCGCGTCCCGGCGGGGCCGCCGCTCATGGTCGGCAGCATGGGGGAGCGGATGCTCGCCATCACGCTGCCGCACGTCGACGCGTGGAACGCGTGGTTCACGTGGTTCGGCAACACGGTGGAGGGCTATCGCGAGCTTCGCGCGCGAATCGACGGTGCGTGCCGCGCGGCGGGCCGCGATCCGGCAGAGCGTCGAGCGCACCGTGGCGCTGTTCGTCGGCTTCGAGGGCGCGAAGGGCCGGCAGCTCGGCGACCTCAACGCGCCCGGACACCGCCGCCATCCCCGGCGAGCCGGCGACGCTGGCCGCCACGCTGCGCGCATTCGCGGCCGAAGGGGTGGCGCATGTGCAGCTCGTCCTCGACCCGATCACGGAGACGACGATCCGTGCGCTCGCCCCCACGCTCGCGCTCCTCGATCGCTGACGCGGACGCAGCCGGAGGCGGCGCGGATCGCCTGCTATGCTCGCCGGCATGGATGCCCAGCCGCCCGCCCTCCCATCGGACGCCGCGGTGACCTGCGCGCCGAGCCGGTGACGAACGTGGCCGGCGAGCACGCGGTGATCGTGCGGGAGGGCGAGCGGATGCGGGCGCTGCTGGCGGCGACGCGCACCGATGGGACCGAGACGCTGCTCGTCATGCCGCTCGACCACGAGGTCGAGGTGCGCGTCGACGGTGACGCGCTCGCGATGTACGTCGCATCCGGCTCGGTGAGCGTGCCCGGCCGCCGCCTCGGCGGCGTGCCGGCGTGGGCGAGCGCCATCGGTGCCGTGCTGCTGCTCGTCGTCGTCGCATTCGCGGTGCTCGGCAGCCTCACGTTCTTCGGCTGGCTGTTCGGCAGCGTGCATCGGGGGCCGCTGAGCGCGCGTGGGCGAACCGGTCGCCAACCTGCCGCCGACGAGCGGGATCATCGCCATGCGGATCTCGCTCGAGTACGGCGGACGCGGACGAGTTCGTGAAGACGCTCGAGCGGGCGCTCGCACGCGGTGGTGAGCGCGGCGCCACCGTGGTCGCGCTGCTCGACCGCGGCGACCTGGCGATCCACATCCCGCGCGAGGACGGACCGAGCTGGAACACGGTGCCGCTCGTCCACGTCCACCGCGGCCGCGGCGCGAACGCCGAGCAATGGGGGACCGCGAACGCCATCCTCGAGAAGCTCGAGCGATATCGCTGACGATGCGTGTCTACATCTCCGTCGACATGGAGGGGATCGCCGGCGATCGCCCATCCGCACCAGGTCTCGTTCGACGCCACGCACCCCGACCGGACCGATTACGACCGCTCGCGCTCGCTCATGGCCGGCGAGGCGAACGCGGCGGTGGCCGCGGCGTTCGAGGCGGGTGCGGACGAGGTCGTCGTCAACGACAGCCACTGGCAGATGCGGAACCTGCGCGCCGAGGAGATGGACCCGCGGGCGCGGCTGCTCATCGGTGACAAGCCGTTCAGCATGACCCAGGGCATCGGTCGCGACGAGGCCTTCGAGGCCGCCGCCTTCATCGGCTACCACGCCGGGGCGGGGAGCGCTGCGGGCATCATCGGTCACACCTACTCGAACGTCGTGCTCGAGGCGCGGATCAACGGCGACGCCGCACAACGAGGCGGGGCTGAACGCGATGCGCCTCGGCGCTCACGGCGTGCCGGTCGTGCTCGTCGCAGGCGACGACGCGCTGGCCGCCGAGGTGGAGCGCCTGCTGCCGTGGGCCGAGCGGGTCGTCGTCAAGCGCGCGCAGGCCGCCCTCGTGGCCGATTCGCTCTCCCCGGCTGCAGCGCGCGAGGCGATCGGGGCTGGCCTGCACCGCGGCACTCGGAGCGCCTCGCCGCGATGGAAACGTATCGGGTCACGGCGCCGGTGCGCCTCGAGGTCGACCTGCGGCTGCCGATCATGGCCGACTATTGCGCCGTCATCCCCGGTGTCGAGCGCTGCGGGCCACGCAGCGTCACCGCGACCGCGGACGATGCCGAAACAGCCTTCCGCTACTTCATCGCCATCATGCGCATGGCCCAGGTGCCGGCGGGCTGACGCCCGAGACCGATGCGCAGGACGAGCCTCGACCGAGCTCCCGCCGGCGACCGGCTGGCACCGATGACCGTCGAGCAGCAGCGCGCGCTGCGCTCGATGATGGGGCGCTTCGCCACCGGCGTCTCGGTCGTGGCCGCTCGCCACGGGCCGCTGCTCGCCGGGATGACCGCCAACGCGATCGCCACCATCAGCATCGATCCGCCGCTCCTCATGGCGAGCGTCAACCGCGCCACCGAGACGCATGAGGCGATCGTCGGCAGCCACTCGTTCGCCGTCTCGGTCCTGTCCGACGCGCAGCAGTCCCTGGCGGAGTGCTTCGCGCAGCCGATCACGGCCGACAAGGTGCGCCGCTTCTGCGACGCCCCGTGGCACGAGGCGGAAACCGGCTCGCCGATCCTCGACGGCGCGATCGCCTTCTTCGACTGCCGCGTGGCTGCGCGCCACGACGGCGGGACGCACTCGATCTTCGTGGGCGAGATCGTCGCCGGCAGCTATGACACCGGCATGGCGCCGCTCATCTGGTTCGGCAGCCGGTATCGGCGGCTGGCGCCAGACGAGGCGGAGCGATGAATGGCATCCCCACCTGGGAGCGGCTGCGGGCGCCGGACCGGCGCCGAGCTCGAGATTGCGCCGCTCGAGCGCGCGCAGGTGGACGAGCTGCTCGTCGAGGATGGCGACCTGCCGGCCTTCGGTGGCGCGACCGTCTTCGACGCGTGGCGGAGCGTTGGCGCCGTGGTGCTGCGCGCTGCCCGCATCGAGGAGGGTCGGGTGACGCCCCTGCTCGTGACGGCGGCGACGATCGAGATTCGTGGCTCGGACGGCCGCCTCGAGGCGCTGCTCGGCGCCGACCGTGCGGTCGCCGCGGCGGGCGAGCTCGAGCACCTCGCGTGTGCCTGCCGGGGGATCAGCGCCGACGCGGTGTACCGCGCCATCGGTCACGGCTGGTCGACCGCCGACCAGCTCAAGCGTGCCACGCGAGTGGCGTTCGGAGAGTGCCAGGGGCGGCGGTGCGTGCCGTGGCTGGCGGCGCGGCTCGAGCTCGAACCGGGCGATCCGCGGGCACGGCTCACCCCGCGCCCGCCGCTCGTGCCCGTCCCGGCGGCGGTGCTTGCCGCCTACGCGGGCGACGCCTCACCCGACGCAGGCTGAGCACCGCCCGGGGACGGCAGCAGCTGCTCGACGAAGTCGACGAACTCGCGGAAGTCGAACGGCTTGCGGATGACCGGCGCCAGGTCGGCCAGGCGGTCCGCATCCTCGTCGCCGACCGCGGTGCAGAACAGGATCGGGATGTCGCGGTACTGCGGCCGCTCGCGGAGGGATCGCACGACCTGCGCGCCGTCCTCGTCCGGCAGCATCTGGTCGAGGATCAGCAGCTTCGGCTGCTCGCCCGCCACGAGCCGCGTGTAGAGCGCCTCGGCGTCGCCGAAGCCCTCCGCGCTGTGGCCGATCTCCTCGAGCACCGCCACCATCGCGGTGCGGATCAGGGGCTCGTCGTCGACGATCCAGACCGATGCAGCCATGTTCCTCCTTTGGGCAGCCTCTTCGGAGCGTGCATGCGGTCCGTCAGGCGCCAATCGCCTCGAGTGCCGCGCCGATTGCCGTCACCGCCAGCTCAACCTCGTCGTCGGTCGTGACGAGCGGCGGGATGATGCGTACCACCTGCCCGTACGTGCCGCAGGTGAGGAGCAGCAGGTTCCGCGCCAGCGCCTCGGCGAGCAGCGCCTTCGCCAGGTCGGGGCGCGGCGTGAGGCTCGGTCCCTCGGCCAGCTCGATCGCCACCATCGCCCCGCGGCCGCGCACCTCGGCGACGGTGCGATGCCCGTCGGTCACGCGGCGGAGGCCGGCCAGCAGTCGATCGCCGATCTGCACCGCCCGATCGACGAGATGCTCGTCGTCGATCACGTCGAGCGTCGCCAGCGCGGCGGCGCAGGCGACGACGTTGCCGCCGTACGTGCCGCCGTGGGCGCCCGGGGCGAAGCGCTCGAGCAGGTCCTGCCGCGCGAGGATGCCGGAGAGCGGCAGCCCGGACGCGATGCCCTTCGCCATGACCACGATGTCGGGGGTGGCATCGGTCCACTCGGTCGCGAAGAACCGGCCGGTACGGGCGAAGCCGGTCTGCACCTCGTCGACCGCGAGCAGGATCCCGTGGCGGTCGGCCACCTCGCGCAGGGCGCGCAGGAACCCATCTGGCGGCACGACGTACCCGCCCTCGCCGAGGATCGGCTCCACCAGGAACGCGGCCACGTCGTCGGGGTAGACGAGCGTCGCGAACAGCTCGTCGAGCGCCGCGAGGGTGGTCGCCAGGGCCGCCTCCTCGCCGCCGAGGCGGAGCGGGTAGGGGAACGGCACGAAGTGCACGCCGCCGAGCAGCGGCTCGAAGTGGCCGCGGTACTTGACGCCCGAGCTGGTGAGGGCCATCGCACCGTGGGTGCGGCCGTGGAAGCCACCGCGGAACGCCACCACGTTCGTGCGGTGGGTTGCCATCTTCGCGAGCTTCACCGCCGCCTCGACCGCCTCGGCGCCCGAGTTCGACAGGAAGAGCCCGTACGCGGTGTCGCGGTCCGGATTCGGGAAGCGACGCGGCAGCCGGTCGTGGAGCTCCAGCCCGGCCTGGTGGTACACGATGTTCTGCTGCAGGTGGATGCCGCGCGCCGCCTGGGCGGCGATGGCGGCCGCCACCTTCGGGTGGGCGTGGCCGGTGTTCGTGACCCCGATGCCGCTCGTGTAGTCCAGGTAGCGGGCTCCGTCGATCGTCTCGAGCCACGCGCCCTCGCCGCGCGCGACGACGAGGTCGGTGTAGCGCGCCCAGACGGACGGCACGCCGTCGCGGAGCGCGTTCCAGTCGGTCAGAAGGTCGGTGGTGTGTTGATCCATAGCAGGCGCGTCTCCTCGCCGGCGGTGTTGCGCCAGCGGTGCGGCAGGGTGGAGGGAAAGGTGAGGGCGTCCCCGACGCGCAGGTCGTGGCACTCGGCCGTGCCAATCCAGATCGGTGACCGCACCGGCCAGGACGTAGAGGAACTCCTCCCCGTCGTGGGCGTAGGCGCCCTCGCTGGTGGCGCCCGGCTCGAGCACGAACAGATGCGGCTCGAGCTGGCCGGGGCGCAGCGCGAGCTGCTCGATTCGCACCCCGTCGCCGAGGGTCGTCACCGCACGCTCGGTGCGGCGCACCACGCGTCCAGACGTGTGGGAGCTGGTGAGCTCCACGAGGGTGGTGTCGTAGGCGCGGGTGATGCGCTGGAGCGCGGCGACGCTCGGATTCGCGCTGCCGCGCTCGATCGCGGACAGGTGGCTGGCCGACATGCCGCACCGATCCGCCGCGTCGCGCAGGCCGAGGCCCCGCGACTCGCGCAGGTGCCGCAGCCGCGCGCCGTCGATGCGGCTCGCGGATCCGCGCGCCCGGGCGAGGAGGCGCCGGATGCCCGGACCGTTCACGAGCTCGACGCGACGCATGCGACGCACGGCACGGAGGCGCGCCACGTCGTCGGGGCTGTAGACGCGGTACCCGCTCTCCGAGCGGCGCGGACGGACGAGGCCCTCGCGCTCCCATCGCCGCAGCGCTGACGGCGACGCGCCAACCGCCTCAGCGGCCTGGCTGATGCGCAGCCCGCTCACGGCGCCGCCGGCGCCGGGCGCTGTGCCCGCCGCTGGGCCCAGACCTGGATGGCGATGAAGATGAAGGCGGTCACGAAGATCAGGGTGCCGAGCACGTTGACCTCCGGCGGGACGCCGAGGCGGCTCACGCCGAAGACCCAGAGCGGGAAGGTGCGGGTCGAGCCGGAGACGAACGAGGTGATGACGTAGTCGTCGATCGACAGCGCGAAAGCGAGCAGCGCGCCGGCGAGGATGCCCGGGAAGATCAGCGGGAAGGTCACCTTGCGGAACGTCGTCCACTCGTTGGCGCCGAGGTCCATCGCCGCCTCCTCGAGCGTTCGGTTGAAGCCGGCGAGGCGGGCCCGGAGGGTGACGACGACGTAGCTGATGTTGAACATGACGTGCGCGATCGTGATCGTCACGATGTCGCGCTGAACGCCGACCGTCACCCACAGCGACAGGAGCGAGGCGCCGAGGATGATCTCCGGCGTCGCCATCGGCAGGAAGATCAGCATGTTCAGCGCGCCACGGCCCTTGAACTGGTAACGCGTCAGGGCCATCGCGATGAGCGTGCCGATGGTGGTGGCGATGACCGTCGACACGACGGCCACGATGAGGCTGGTCACCATCGGTCCCGTGACATCGGGCCGGTTCCAGATGTCGAGGTAGTTGTTGAACGTGAAGCCCTGCCAGGTGATGTTCTGGCGGCCCCGGGGGTCGTTGAACGAGAACGCGATCATCACCGCGATCGGCAGGAAGAGGTAGAGCACGGTCAGGGCGGTGAAGACCGGCAGGATGAGCCGCGCCAGGCGCTCGCGCAGCGGGCGGACGTGGACGTCCGGCGGCCGAGCCGCGTCGGTCCGGGCGACGGCGCCGGCGGTCACGAGGTGAGCTCCTCGCTGCCGACCACCCGGGCGTAGGCGAGCACCATCACGAGGATGGCGGCGATGAGCACGAAGCTCAGCGCGGCCGCCCGCGGGTAGTCGTTCGTCTGGAGAAAGAGGCGCTGGATGATGTTGCCGATCATCGTCGTGTCGCGGCTGCCGAGGATCTGGGCGTTGATGAAGTCGCCGACTGCGGGGATGAAGGTCAGCAGCGAGCCGGCGAACACGCCCGGCATCGAGAGCGGCAGCGTGACGCGCCGAAACGCCTCGCGGCGGCTGGCGTAGAGATCGGTCGCCGCCTCGACGAGCCGCGGGTCGACCTTCTCGATCGCCACGTACAGCGGCAGGACCATGAAGGGCAGGAAGTTGTAGGTGAGGCCGCTGATGACCGCCACCGCCTCACCGATGAGCTGGAACCCGGGGTCGAGCAGGTGCCACGACTTCAGGGTGCCGAGCACCACCCCGTTGTCGGCCAGGATCAGCTTCCACGACAGGGTGCGGATGAGAAAGCTCGTGAAGAACGGCAGGATCACGAGCAGCAGGAGCAGGTTCTTGTAGCGGCCGCCGCGGAACGCGATCGTGTAGGCCATCGGGTAGCCGATCGCCAGGGTCAGGGCGGTGACGATCAGCGCGTAGATGACCGAGCGCACCATCTGCGGCCACGCCTGCGCGATCGCCTCCGGGAAGATGCCGAAGTTCCATGTCATCGCGTAGCCGGTGTCGAGCGAGCCCTGCTGCAGGCTCACCGACACCATGATGATCATGGGGACCAGGAAGAAGGCGAGCAGCCACAGCCCGCCGGGCAGCAGGAACAGGTAGGGGACGAGCCAGCCGAAGCGCCGTCGCACCGTGCGAGTCCTCCTGGCAGTCCGCGGCCGGTCGCGTCAGCCGCTCAGCCCTGCACCACCTGGTTGAAGAGCTCGTTCCAGACCCGCTCGTCGGCCTCGTTCAGCTGCTTGTAGGTGTAGGCATTGGCGAGCTGGGCTTCGGTCGGAAACGCGGTCTCGGAGACCACCGTGAGGGCGTTCGCGGTCTCGGTGTCGCCGTCCGCCTTCGCCTTGTCGGCGTCGGCCTTCACCTGTTCGGCTACGCCCTTCACCGGCGAGAAGTAGCCGATGTACTCGGTGAGCGGCACCGCGTTCTCGAGCTTGTACCAGAAGTCCATCATCAGGTGCGCGTCCAGCGGGTGGGCCGCCTTCTTCGGGATGCACATGTTGTCCACCCACAGCATCCCGCCCTCCTTCGGGATGACGAACTCGACGTCGGAGTTGTCGTAGAGCTTCATCTGGCTCACGTCGCCGGACCACGCGATGGTGAGGGCGAGGTTCTCGCCGCTGAGCAGGTCGTAGTAGTCGTTGCCGTAGAAGCCCTGGAACTGCTTGCGGTTCGCGGCCTCGAGGAGCTTCTCCTGCGCCCGCTTGGCGTCGTCGTTGGTGGCGTCGGCCGGCTTCACGCCCAGGCTCAGCAGCGCCAGGCTCATCGTGTCGCGCATCTCGCTGAACATCCCGACCTGGCCCTTGAACGCGGGGTCGAGGAGGTCGTCGAAGCTCGTGATCTCCGGCTTCGCCGGGCGGAGCTGAGCGACGAGCTTCTTGTTCCAGCCAATGCCGGTGATGCCCGACTGCCACGCCATGCTGTAGACGTTGCCCGGGTCGTACCACGGGTCCTTGTACAGGTCCTGCCCGTTGGCGGCGAAGCTCGGGATGCGGCCCTTGTCGAGCGGCTCCAGGTATCCGAGCCGGATCATGCGCTCGATCATCCAGTCGGTCAGGACGATGAGGTCGTACTGGGTCGGGTTGCCCTGCGACAGGTCCGGCTGGATCTTGCCGAAGAACTCCTCGTTGTCGTTGACGTCCTCGTTGTAGTTGACGGTGATGTGCGTCTCGGACTCGAACTTCTTGATCGTCGGGTAGTCGCCGGTGGTGTCGTCGATGTCGATGTAGGCGGGCCAGTTCGCCCAGTTCAGCGTGCCGGCGGGCGACGACGGCAGCGGCATCGGCGTGACGGCGGCGCTGCCGCTGGCGCTGGCACCCGTGCTCGACGAGGGCTTGATGCCGCACGCGGCAAGGATGGCCGGCAGCGACAGCGCCGACGCGGTGAGGAGCCCACCCTTGCCCGCCTGCCGCAGGAAGCGTCGACGGCTGATCCTCCCCTGTGCCAGGGCGCGGGCGATGGCGCGCTCGAGCTCCGACTGGTCGTCCCGGGGGTCAGGCATCCGAGTCTCCTTGCTGCTGATCGTCGATCGGACCTGGACCGATGACGAAGGTGTGCTCGGGACGCCACGTGAGGCGCACCCGCTGGCCGTCGGCGAGCGCCTCCGCGGCGCCGCTCGTCTCGATGTTCTGGGCGTAGACGGTGAGCTTCTGGCCGGTCGCGGTCTCGACGAGGTACTGCGTGCTCACGCCGATGTAGCTCGCGTCCAGGATCGTGCCGTCGAGCGCGTTGAGGCCGTCGTCGGCGGCTGCCGCGTTCTCGCCGACGGCGAGGACACGCAGCTTCTCGGGCCGGATGCCGACGCGCACCGTCCTGCTGCCGTTCACCGATCCCGACGGTGCGCGGAGCGTGGTCCCGTCGGGGAGCCGGATGGCCGCCAGGCGGTCGCCGCGCTCGGTCACCTCGCCGTCGAGGAGGTTGCTGACGCCGAGGAAGCCGGCCACGAAATCGGTCTTCGGGCGCTCGTAGAGCTCCTCGGGCGGGCCAAGCTGCTCGATCCGTCCCGCGCGCATGACGGCGATGCGGTCCGACATCGTCATCGCCTCCTCCTGGTCGTGGGTCACGTAGATGAACGTGATCCCGACCTCGGTCTGGATCCGCTTCAGCTCGATCTGCATCTGCTTGCGCAGCTTCAGGTCGAGCGCGCCGAGCGGCTCGTCGAGGAGGAGGACCCTGGGGTGGTTGATGAGGGCGCGGGCCAGGGCCACGCGCTGCTGCTGTCCGCCGGAGAGCTGGTTCGGCTTGCGGCGCTCGTAGCCCGGCAGCTCGACGAGCTCGAGCATGCTCGCCACCTGGCTGCGGATCTCGCCGTCCGGCACACTCCGGCGTCGGAGGCCGAACGCGACGTTCTCGTAGATCGTGAGGTGCGGGAAGAGGGCGTAGTTCTGGAAGACGGTGTTCACGTCGCGCTTGAACGGCGGCAGGTCCGTGACGTCAGCGTCGCCCAGGTAGATCGTGCCCGCCGTCGTCTCCTCGAAGCCGCCGATCATGCGCAGGGTCGTCGTCTTCCCGCAGCCGGACGGGCCGAGCATGCTGAAGAACTCCCCACGCTCGATCTCCAGCGAGAGGTCGTCGACGGCGACGACCTCGTGGCCGAACTGCTTGGTGACCCGATCGAGCCGTACGTCCGGCTGTGGCACCTATCCGAGCCCTCGTGGGAGGCGCAACCTTGCCGTCGTGCGACAGGGTTCGAGCGTCGCCGGAGTATCCGCCCGCCCGTTGCGGGTGTCAACGCGATTTCGACGCGCGGCATGCAACGGAATCGGTGGCCGGCGCGTCATCTTCTGCACCGATGGCAAAGCCGAATCACGCGAAGCGAACTCGACCCCGACCGGCGCCCGTGCGCCGGCATCGGTCCTCCGTCGTGCGGGGCGAGGAGCAGCGCGTCCGACGCGAGCTGGAGCGCTGGCGCCGCGGCAAATGACGGCGCGGCGGCTCGGATGAGGGACGGGTAGACTCACCGTCTCCCGAGGCATCACCGAATCCGCAGCCGAGGCCCGCGAACCCCGATGGACTTTGCCCTCTCCTCCCAGCACGAGGCGATCCGCAGCACGGTGCGCGACTTCGCCGAGCGGCGGATCCGGCCGGTTGCCGACGAGCTCGAGCGCAAGGGCGAGTTCCCGATGGAGATCATCCGCGAGGCGGCGGGGCTCGGCCTGCTGGGCGTCCCGTATCCCGAGGAGATCGGCGGCACCGGGCTCGACAGCCTCGCCTATGCGATCACCGTCGAGGAGCTGTCGCGCGTGAGCGGCAGCGTGGGGATCATCGTCAGCGCCCACACCTCCCTCGGCTGCAATCCGCTCTGGATCGCCGGCACGGACGAGCAGAAGGAGCGCTACCTGCGTCCGATGGCCTCCGGCAAGGTGATCGGTGCCTACGGCCTGACCGAGCCGGGGGCCGGGAGCGACTCGCGCGGCACGCGGACGCGGGCGCACCGGGACGGCGACGCCTGGGTGCTCAACGGCGGCAAGCGCTTCATCACGAACGCCGGCGTGGCGGGGACCTACATCATCACCGCGGTCACCGATCGCGAGGAGAACTCCGGGAAGATCAGCGCCTTCATCGTCGAGGCCGATGCGCCCGGCTTCTCGATCGGTCGCATGGAGGAGAAGATGGGCCTGCACGCCAGCAACACCGGCGAGCTCATCTTCACCGACTGCCGCGTGCCGGCCGAGAACATGCTCGGCCCCGAAGGGGAGGGCGACAAGCTCTTCCTCAAGACGCTCGACGGCGGACGCATCGGGATCGCCGCCATGGCACTCGGCCTGGCGCAGGCAGCCTACGAGGCGGCGGCGGCCTATGCGAAGGAGCGCCACCAGTTCGGCAGGGCGATCGCGGAGTTCCAGGGCGTCGCCTTCATGATCGCCGACATGGCGGTCAAGATCGACGCGGCGCGCCTCCTGACCTACCGCGCCGCGTGGCTGAAGGACTGCGGCAAGCCGTATACGACGGAAGCGGCGATGGCGAAGCTGTTCGCCAGCGAGGCGGCCCGCGACGTCACCAACGACGCGATCCAGGTCCACGGCGGCTACGGCTACGTGACCGAGTATCACGTCGAGCGCTACCTGCGCGACGCGAAGCTCACCGAGATCGGGGAGGGGACGAGCCAGATCCAGCGCATGGTCATCGCCCGCAACCTGCTCGGCGTCCGCGCGATGTAGCCGCTACCCTTGCCGCGCCGTGGTCGCCCAACGAGCGACAAGTCGATTGACGAGGAGTGCCCCGCCCATGAGCCGCCGCATCGAGGAGCTGGACGCGATCGTCCGGCAGTTCGACCTGAATGCCCATCCCTTCTACGTCGCCTGGCGCGCCGGCGAGCTGCCGATCGAGCGGCTCCGCGAGTACGCGACCGAGTGGGCGCCGTTCATCGCCGCCCTCGACCGCGGCTGGGATCGGATCGGGGAGCCGTCCTATGCGGCCGAGGAGCGCGCCCACGACATCCTGTGGTCGGCGTTCCGCGCGTCGCTCGGCTCGAGCGGTGAGATGACGCGACCGCAGAGCGCCACGCTCGTCGCGGTCGGCGACAACGCCTTCGCCGCGGTGCCGGAGGCGCTGGGCGCGCTCTACAGCTTCGAGGTCCAGCAGCCGGCAACCGCGCAGAGCAAGCTCGCCGGGCTGCGCGAGCACTACGCGGGCACGGTCGACGAGGCCGGTCAGGCGTACTTCGTGGAGCACGCGATCGAGACCGATGAGCCGGCGATGCTGGCGGCGAAGATCGACGCGCTCTCCGACGACGAGTACGCCCGCACGAAGACCGCGTGTGCGGTCTTCAGCGCGGCGGCGTGGGGTGCCCTGGACGGGGTCTACTACACCGATTGACTGGTCGACCGGCGCCCGTCAGCGCCGGTTGCTGAACTCGACCGACCAGCGCCAGGCGGATCCGTCCTCGGCGTTCCACCAGGTGGTGAGGACACCCGCCTCGCCGCCGGGCAGGATGACGATCGCGCCGAGGTCGTCCTGCGTCGGCCAGCGGTCCTCGCGGGTGAGCTGCTCCCCGTCGATGGCGAATCGGGTCATCGGCTTGTAGCGGCCCGCGCGGGTCAGCCCTTCGCCGCGCGCGATGGCGCGATCGTCGCCCTGTCGCACGAGCACGGAGACCTGGCGCGGCATCGAGTGCACCCACGCGGCCTCGACCGGGTCGATGCGGGCGCGCGCGATCGGGATGCCGGTCGCGCCGCTGCCGGGGTACCAGACCTCCCAGGTCTGCAGCTCGTCGAAGCTCATCGGTCCTCCTCCGGTGGTCGTCCATCGTGCGCCCGCGCGACGAACGCGTCGAGCGCGGTCGGGTCGGCGAGAGAGCCGCGTGAGGCGGCGGCGTCGGCGGGCGTCCCGGTGAGGATGCGCTTCACCGGCACCTCGAGCTTCTTGCCGGACAGCGTGCGCGGGATCGCCGGGACGGCGACGATCTCGTCCGGCACGTGGCGCGGCGACAGGGAGCGGCGCAGCTCCCCGGTGATGCGGCCGCGGAGCGCATCGGTCAAGGGCGCACCGTCTCGGAGCGCGACGAAGAGGACGAGGTGGTCCTCGTCCTCGAGGTGCACGACGAGCGAGTCCGCGATCTCCGGCAGCCCCTCCACCACGGCGTAGAACTCGGCCGTCCCGATCCGTACCCCGCCGCGGTTCAGCGTGGCGTCGGAGCGGCCGCTGATCACGCACGAGCCGCGCTCGGTGAACGTGATCCAGTCACCGTGGCGCCACGTGCCGGGAAACTCATTGAAGTACGCAGCCCGATAGCGCGCGCCGTCGGGGTCGTTCCAGAACGCGACCGGCATCGAGGGCATCGGCGCGCCGATGACGAGCTCGCCCTGCTCGCCGATGAGCGGGCGGCCATCCGGGGAGAACGCCTCGACCGCGCAGCCGAGGTGGCGGCAGCTGATCTCGCCCTCCCAGACGGGGGTGAGGGGCGAGGCGCCGACGAAGGCCGTGCAGACATCGGTGCCGCCGGAGACGGACTGGAGATGGACCGATGGCGAGATCGCCTCGTACACGTACCGGAAGCCCTCCGCCGGCAGCGGCGCGCCGGTCGACCCGATCCCGCGCAGTTCCCCGAGGTCGGCGAGCTCGCCGGGCCGCAGCCCATCCTTGCGGCACGCCATGAGGTACGGGGCGCTCGTGCCGAAGAACGTCATTCGCTCCTCGCCCGCCAGACGCCACAAGGCGCCGAGGTCCGGCCACGCCGGCGACCCGTCGTAGAGCACGATCGTGGCGTCGACGAGGAGCCCCGACACGAGGTAGTTCCACATCATCCAGCCGGTCGTGCTGTACCAGAAGAAGCGGTCCGCCGGTCCGAGGTCGTGGTGGAGGGCGTGGATCTTGAGGTGCTCGAGCAGGATCCCGCCGTGGCCGTGGACGATCGGCTTCGGCAGCCCGGTCGTTCCCGACGAGTAGAGGATGTAGAGCGGGTGGTCGAACGGCACCTGCTCGAAGGTGAGCGCGCCGCCGCCATCGGTCCCGAACGCGTCGTCCCAGGCGAGCGTCCCGTCCTGGACGCGTGACCCGTCGGGGTGGAGGTACGGGAGCACGACGGTTGCCGCGAGGCTCGGCAGCGCGGCGCGGATGGCGGCCACCTCATCGGTCCGGTCGACGGACCGGTCGCCGTACCGATAGCCGTCGATGGTGAGGAGCACCTTCGGATCGATCTGGCTGAACCGATCCACCACGCTCCGGGTGCCAAACTCCGGCGCGCAGCTGGACCAGATGGCACCGATGCTCGCCGTCGCCAGGAGCGCGACCACGGCTTCCGGCACGTTCGGGAGATAGGCAGCGACGCGGTCGCCGCGCGTCACCCCGAGGCGCGCGAGGCCCGCGCGGGTGCGGGCGACCGCCGCGCGCAGCTCGCGCCTGGTGAGCGTGCGCCGCTCGCGCGTCTGGGCGTGAGCGACGACGACGACATCCTCGTCGGCGCGCTGGACGAGGCGCAGGGCGTGCTCCGCCCAGTTGAGGCGCGCCCCGGGAAACCAGCGCGCCCCTGGCATCGTGACCTCGGCCAGCGCCGGTCCCGTATCCGTCGACGAATGAACGTCGAAGTGCTCCCACACCGACTGCCAGAACGGACCGATCTCGGCGGTCGACCAGGCGAGCAGGGCGTCGTAGTCCGCAAACGCGAGGCCGCGCTCCCGCTCGAGCCACGCGAGATACGCGCCCAGCCGCGTCGTGGCGCGCGCGTCCGGTGCTGGCCGCCACAGGACCGGCGGCGTCGGGGCGGGCATCGCCCGATGATGCCACGCGTCCGGGGCGGCGGTATCCTCGGCCACACCATGGCCACCACGCGGCGCGCGGCATCGCTCGTCCTGGCGATCACGGCGCTCGCGATCGGCCCGTGGCCCGTGGCCGCGATCGACGACACGCCTGCCGTCTCGCTGCCCGCCGAGGCGCCGTCGGTGACCCTCCCCGGCACGACGTACGGGGCGGTCGCGGCCGACCTCGACGGGGACGGCGCGCCGGAGCTCGTTCGGCTCGTGGCGGCGTCCGACGGCTCGGGCCGCATGTCGGTCGACGCGTGGCGGCAGCCCGCGTCCGGGGAGCCGGTGCAGCTCGGTGAGCGCACGCTGCGCCGCGACGCGAGCGTCGACGAGCAGCTGTCCGGCCTGCCGCGCCCGGGGACGGACGGCACGCTGCCGGTCGAGGTCAACGACGCGGCCCGCCTGCTCCTCCTCCACGACCACGGCCGGGTGCGCGTCATCGCGGCCGGGATCGGCCTCGACATTCCCGGCGGTCGGCCCTGCTGCCTCACCCTGGTCGAGGTCGGACTGGCGGGATCCCAGGTCACGCTGACTCCACTGGCGGGGCAGCAGCAGGACGCCATCGGGCTGGTGGCGATCGACCTCGACCACGACGGGGTGGACGAGGTGGTCGCGATCGAGCTTCCCGATGCTGGGGGCCGGCTGCCGCTCCGCATCTACCGCCCGCTGACGCCGGGCGTTCGGACCCAGACCGTGCTGGTCGATGTGACCGCGATCGACGTCGACAACGCCATCGTGGCGGACTCCGACCGCGTCGCGGGTGACGAGCTGCTGGCCGTGGCGAACCGTGGGACCAGCGCCGGCGCGTCCGAGCCCGTGCTGACCCGCCTGGCGTGGCGCGGTGGCGCCCCCGTCGTCGACATCGCGCCGCTGACGGTCCCAGGTCCCTTCGCCGTCCTGCGCCATGGCGGCCGGCCGCTCATCGTCCTCTCGTCGCCGGAGCTGGGACAGACGGTCGCGGCCGCCTGGCCGGCGAACGGGTCCCTCGCCGTCGTGGCGCACTCCCCGGAGGCGGTGACGCCGCTCACCGTCATCGGGAGCGGGACGGCAGAGCGGCTGCTCGCCCGACCGACCGCCGACCCGTCGACCGTCGTCGCGCTCGACGCCGCGCTCCGCGGCGTGCCGTACCTGAGCCCGACCCCGGGTGCGGCGGCGATCGCCGCGAGCGGCTATGCACCAGTGTCGCCATATACCGGGCCCTGGCCCGGCGGCCCGGACGGGACCGGCCGAACACCCGCCTACGTTGTGGCCGGGCGGTTGGTCCAGGACGGCAGCACGCGGCCGGTCGTCGCCATGGCGGGCGTCGAGCCGGTCGGGTCGGTGGGAGCATCGGGGCGGGTGACGGCGCTCTTCGTCGGGGACCTCTCGCATCAACGGCGTCCCCCCGCGCTCGCGGCGCCAACGCCTGGCAGCATCGTCCTCGTGTCGACGCAGCAGCTCCTCACCCACGAGGCCCGGGATGGCGTCCTGCCGATCGGCCTCCATGGTGCGGTGCCGATCACGGCTGATCCGAAGCGGCTCGTGATCCCGGGTCCGTCCTTCGACGTGCTGGTGGGCGGCCCCATCGGGACCATCGTCGTGGCGCTGGTCGATGGCGCTCCTCCGCAGTTCGCGCAGACGGGCGGATCGGCCGTTGGCGAGGTGACGCTGCCGGTCTCCGTCGGCGACCGGGCGGCCGCCGACCTCCGCGTGCTGGCAATCACCCCGTCCGGCGCCGGCTACGCCACGACGTGGCGCGTCGAGCAGCGAGCCGCGCCGCCGCCGCTGGCCGTGAGCACGCCGATGGTGTCGCTCGGCGGCACCGTGCGCCTCGACGGCCAGACCGATCCGGGCGTCACGGTCGAGGTGCGAGGCGCGCCGGTCGCGGTCGGCGGCGACGGCCGCTTCAGCGTCACCGTGGCTGCCGGACTCACCCCGCTCGACGTCGCCGTGCAGGCGACGGACATCGTCGGCAACCGGGCGCGGCAGACGGTCAGCGTGGTGGGCTGGGTCGACTACCGGCGTCTGCCGTGGCTGGGCATCGTCGTCCTCCTCACCGTGGCGGCTGCGGCGGCGCTGTGGCAGATGGCCCCCGGTCCGCGGCGCTGGGCGAGGCATGGGCCGGACGACGACGCCGGGCTCGAGGAGCTCGACGCCTAGTCGCCGCCACGCCGGCGGCGCGCCAGCCTGGCGCTGAGCGACTCCTCCGCTGCTGCGGCGGCAGCAGGTGCTGCCGGCTCGGCGTTCGCAGGAGGCGACGGCGAGCGCGAGGGCACGCGAGCCGCCTCGGCAGGCGCCGGGGGCGGGATCGCCTCGGTCCCGACAGGCGGAGGCGGGGGCGCGGCGGGCTCGGCACCGCGCGCCGGCGCGTCGGTGCGGACACTGCGGTCGGTGAGGCCGCGACGCCGCTCGGTCGCGGCCCGCAGCTCGGCCAGCCCGGGGACGACCTCGGGAGCGCGCTCGCCGCGTCCGAGCCGGCGCGCGACCCAGCCCTGCGCTCGCCGCAGATCGCCCCGCGTCAGCGCGACGCGCCGTACGCCGATGTCGAGCGGGACGAGCAGGATCGCGAGCAGCAGCAGCCAGGGCCAGATGGGGGTCGGGAAGGCGGCCGCCGCGATGTCGTGTCGCCACAGGCCGGCGAGCGCCCGCGGATCGGCGGGATCGAACGTGCGACCCGCTCCGCCGCGGGCAAGCCCGCGGAGCGCGTCCGGGTCGACGCCCAGGCGCCGGAACTCCTCGGCCGCGGGCGACACGATCCCGAGCGTCCGGCTCGCGGACGCCCCGCCGTCGGTCGTCTGTGCCACGCGGACGAGGTACGCGCCCGGCGCGTCCGCGCGCACCGTGCCGGCATAGCGGCCGGGGCCAACCTGCTCGAGCTGGGCCTGGATCGGGGTGAGGTCGGGCGCCACCAGGCGCAGGACGGTGCGGTAGAAGTTCCGCGGGGCCCCATCCTCGTCGGTGGAGGTGACCTCCACGTTCAGCTCACCCAGGCGGCCCGGGCTGAACCGAACGTCGATCCCCTGCGCGTCCTGCGGCGGCAACGTCCAGCTGACGAGCTGCGCGGCCAGCGTCCCGAACTGCGGGGTGCCGATCCACTGGGTGGCCCACTGCTGGCGTGCGTCGGAGGTCCACGCCACCGCGCGCCCCAGGCCGTATTGCCACTGCGCGAGCAGTGGATCCTGGCGGGCAGTGAGGAGGGCGACGGTGGCACTGCCCTTGGCGGTGGTGGCGTTGTAGCCGAGCAGCTGAGGAAGGCGCCCGGCGTCGAGGCCGCGGAGGATGTCCGACGGCGCGGACGGGATGGGCTGGAATGGCTCCTCCACGATCCGTTCCCCCGCGGTGCGGATCGTCTCCTTGAGGAAGATGTCCGGGATGCGGGTCGCGTCGGACGCGTCGTAGTAGCGGCCACCAGTCCGCTCGGCAAGGTCGCGCAGGATGTGCGCCGCGCCGCCGCCGGCGCCGATGGTGCTGAGCGTGATGCCGGCCGCCTTCATGTCGGCCAGCAGCTGGTCGTATGCGCCGGAGCGCGACCAGCCATCGGTGATGAGGATGATGTGGCGCAACGACGCCGGGTTGTGGACGAGGTCGTCGTAGGCGGCCTTGAGGCCCGCGTAGATGTTCGTCTCGCCATCGGCGCGGAAGCCGAGCGAGCCCTGCAGCGAACCGATGCTCACCGGCCCGGTGCGGACCGCCCAGTGCGCGCCGGAGTCGAAGGCGACCACGCCGAGCTGGTCGCTGGAGCTCAGCGCATCGGCGGCGCGCAGGATCGCCTCCTTCGCGATGTCGACCTTCTCGAAGCCCCGCGTCTGCTGCTGCGAGACGCCCATCTGGTCGCCGGTGCAGTGGCAGTCGGCCATGCTCCCGCTCTTGTCGACCACCGCCACGAGCGCCACGTCCGGATTCCGATCGCGGTCGCGGACCGACATGTACACGGGCAGCGTCTCCTCGAGCGGCGTGCCGAGGTAGCCGCCCGCGCCGTAGCTCGCACGGCCTCCCAGCATGACGAGGCCCTTGCCGAGGTCGCGCACGTAGACCTGCAGGGATGCCATCGTCGCGTCGCCGAGCGCGTCGGCCGGCACGTCGTCGAGGACCACCGCGTCGTAGCCCGCGAGCGTGGCGATCGACGCGGGAACGCCGGTCGGCGGCACGACCGTCACCTGCTGCCGCGCGGCGGTGAGGGCGGCCACGAGATCGGCCGCACGCGCCGCGTCGTCCGTCGCGACCAGGACCTGTGGCGGGCCGGTCACGAGCGTGTAGGCATCGGCCGCGTTGTTCTCGCGGAAGTGGTCCTCGGCTGGCTCGATCACCGCCCGGAAGACATGGAAGCCGGCCTCCGCGGCAGTGACGCTGAACTGGAGCGTCATCGTGCCCGGGTGCAGGGTCAGGGCGCGCGTGCCGACCGTGGCACCGTCGGCGAGCAGGCGCAGCGTGGCCGCGGTGTCGACCGTTGATCGCACCCGAACCGACAGGTCGATCGTCTCGCCGACCCGGGCCCCATCCGGCGCGTCCACGCCGTCGACGAGCACCTCGCCGTACCGATCGCCGGAGGGCAGCGCAACGTCGAGGTGGACGCCGGCCGCTGCCGCCGCGAGCACGGCCTGCTGGGCGGCGCCGGCCGTGTCGTTGCCGTCGGAGAGGAGCACGAGCCGCTGCTGGGCGCCGGCCGGGGCGATGGCCGTCGCGAGACGCACCGCTGCACCGATGTCGGTCGCCCCCACGACCGGCACCGACTCCGGCGTGGCGAGCTCGGCGATTCCCGACGGGAGGCGGTCGACGAGGGCATTGGCGCCGAAGACGACGACCCCGGCGGTGTCGCCCTGCGGCATCTCGCGCACGGCGGCCCGCGCGGCCGCCACGAGCGCATCCCGCGTGGCGTCGACCATGCTCGCGCTGCCGTCGACGAGGAACACGACGCTCAGCCGGCCGGCGGGCAGCGCGAGCCGCGCGCCGCCGAGGACGCCGATCAGGCAGGCGGTGAGCACGAGGCGCAGGACGAGCGACGCGATCCGTCGACCGCCAGGCAGCTGCCGCGCGGCCACCAGCCAGCCCCCGACGACGACGAGCAGCGCCGGCAGCGAGAGCCACAGCCAGGCGGGGTCGGCGAAGCCGATCGGCATCAGCGCGTTCCCGTGCGCACGGCCGCCGGCCGCGCGCTGCGTCGGATGAGCCGGAGCACGGCGCGCCGGCTCGGGCGGTGGAAGAGGAGCCACTCGACGGCGAGGAGGACCAGCGCGGCGAGCGCCAGCGGCCAGGACCACTCGGCGCGCGCCTCGTTGTCGGCGGCGGCGCGGCTGCCGCCCAACAGCCCCATCTCGCTGATCCGGCGCGGGTCGCCGGGCGCGATGTCCGACTCGTCGGGGGAGAAGAGGTTGACCGCGGTCTCGCCCAACAGCGCGCCCGCGCTTCCGTCGTCGTTCACGGCCCGCAGCTCGCGGATCCCCACGTCGGTGGCGCCGGGCAGCACGACAGCGCCGCCGATGACCGGCAGCTCGAGCGGCGTGCTCGCGCCGGCGCCGCTCACGGCCACCCGGGTCACGGCCGGGTCGAGCGCCACCGATGCGGCCTCCCCGAGGCGCGCCGACGGAGGCAGGATCCCCACCGCGGGCGGCACGATCGCATCGGTCAGGTTGCTGACGAGCAGCGGGAAGGCGACCTGAAGTGGCAGGTCGCTGTCGCCGAGGTCGAACGAGATGAGCCCGATGCCGTGGCCATCACGCGTCCCGACCGCAACGAGCGGTGCGCCGGCCGAGGTCGCGACCGCCGGCCGCATGCCGGTGGCGAGCGTGACCGTCGGCGTGCGGCCGACATGGACGCTCGACAGGTCGATGTAGCGGAGGAGCGGGTCGTCCGGGTTCGTGCGGCCGATGGACGGCGCACCGATCACCTGACCCAGCGCTCCGAATGGGCCGTCGGCCTCCGGTCCGACGAAGAGCGACGGGATGCGGGGCGGCGCCGGCGGCACGAAGCCGTCGAAGACGATGAGGCCATACGGCGTGCCCGCCGTCGCGGCATCGGCGAGAGCGGCGTCGTAGCCGGCGCGATTCACGGCGTACAGCTCGAGGCGCGGCAGGAGGGCGAGCGCATTCTCGAGGTACGCGTTGCCATCGCTGACGAGGAGCGTCCGGATCGGTGTGCCGGAGGGCACGATCGCCAGCGCGCGATCGTCGACGGCGAGCGCGTCGCTGCCGGCGAGGCGCGCCTCGACCACCTTCGCGGCCGACGGAACGGTGCCGATGATCGCCTCCGTGCGCTGCGCCGCACCGATGGCGAGGTCGCGCGCGTCGACCAGGACGCCGTCGGCGTAGATCTCGAGCCGCCGCGTCACATCCGCCGCCGCGAGGTTCGTGACGGCGACGAACGTGTCGAGCTGGGCGCCACCCGACCGCCGCACCACGCTGAGCGCCGCCACCGCCTGGTTCGTGTCCGCATCCCCGACGCGCTCGACCACGACCGGCGCACCGATGCCGATCGGCGGCAGCCGGTCCGCGGTCGCATCGGTCACCACGACGACGGTCGAGTCGGCGTCTCGGGCGGCTAGGGCGGAGGCGAGCGCGAACGCATCGGTCAGGTCGCCCGGCAGCTCGGTGGACTGCACGCCGGCGATGGCCGCGAGCGCGGTCGAGCGGTCGCGCGTCTCGGAGGCGAGGACATGGGCCGAGTCGTCCGCCGCGACAACGGTGACGCGGCCCCCCTCCGGCAGCCGGCCCACGACGGTCCGCGCCGCCGCGCGCGCCGCCTCGATCCGCGGGCCGGCGGCATCGGTCGCCCCCATCGAGGCCGACGTGTCGATGACGAGCACGACGTTGGCGGCAAGCTCCGAGCGGACGGTGGCGAACGGCCGCGCCGCGGCGATCACCACGAGCGCGGCGATGAGGAGCTGGAGGAGGAGCAGCCAGCTGAAGCGGAGCCGCTGCCACGGCGCGTTCGCCTCGATGTCCCGGACGAGCTGCTGCCAGAGGAAGGTCGAGCCGACCGGCACGTCGCGCCGCCGGAGCCGCAGCATGTACAACGCGACGATGACCGGCAGCGCGACGAGGCCGGCCAGGGCGAATGGCGCGAGGAGCCCGCTCATTCGACGACCCTCCGCCGGCGGAGGACATCGAACAGAAGGTCGGCGAGGTCGAGGTCCGAGGGGACGGCGACGTACGAGCCACCGCGTCGCGTCACGAACTGGCCGATCTCCGCCTGCCACTCGTGGAGGCGGGCGTGGTAGCGCTCCACGAGCTCATCGTCACCGCTCACGTCGATTGCCTGGCCCGTCTCGCGGTCGACGAGCCGCGCGTCCGGCGCGACATCCGGATCGAGCTCCTCCGGCGCCAGGACGTGGAGGACCGACAGCTGGCAGCGCGTGCCGGCGAGGTCGCGCAGCGCGTCGAGGTAGCCAGGATCCAGGAGGTCGCTGACCAGGACGAGCGGCCCGCGCCCGCGCAGATGCCCCGCATAGTCGCGCGCCGCCGCCGCGAGCCCGGTCAGCCGCTCCGGTCGCGGAGCCGAGAGGAAGCCGAACACCTCGAAGACGCGCGCCTTGCCACGCAATGGGCGCAGCATCGTCGCCCGCCCGTCGCCGAGGAATGCGACGCTGACGCGGTCGAGGTTGGCGAGGCCGAGATACGCCAGCGCCGCTCCCGCCCGGCGCGCGAAGTCGAGCTTGTTCGGCGCCCCGAAGTCCATCGACGCGCTCGCGTCGACGAGGACGTGCACCGTCACGTCCTCCTCCTCGACGAAGAGCTTGACGAACAGCTTCTCCAGTCGCGCGTAGACGTTCCAGTCCAGCTGGCGCAGGTCGTCGCCAGTCGAGTAGTTGCGGTAGTCGGCGAACTCGACGCTCTGCCCGCGGCGGAGCGAGCGGCGCTCGCCTTTCATGCGGCCGGCGGTGAGGCGGCGCGAGGCGAGCTCCAGCGCTTCGAGGCGGCGCAGGAACGCCTCGTCGAAGAGCGTCGCCCGCTCGCTGACCGTCATCGGTTCGGACCGCGGGGCCGGCGGTCGGCTACTCGGCAGGCTCGGTGGGCGTCTCGGCGATGATCGACCGCACGACGGCGTCGGTCCCGATTCCCTCCGCCTCGCCCTCGAAGTTGAGGATCACGCGATGGCGAAGGGCGGGAGCCGCGACCGACTGCACGTCCGCGTAGGCGACGTTGTAGCGACCGTCGAGCAGGGCGTTGATCTTGGCGCCGAGGACCATCGCCTGCGCGGCGCGCGGCGAGCCGCCGTAGCGCACGTACTGCCGCACGAGGTCCGGCACGTGCTCGGTGTCCGGGTGCGTGCCGCGCAGGAGGCGCACGGCGTAGGCCATGACGTGCGAAGCGATCGGGACGTCCCGCGCCAGGCGCTGCATGGCGAGCACGTCGTCGCCGGACGCGACCTTACTGACGGCCGGCACATCGGTCCCGGTCGTGCGCTCCATGATCGCGATCAGCTCCTCCTCTGACGGGAAGGGAACGTCGATCTTGAAGAAGAACCGATCGAGCTGCGCCTCGGGCAACGGGTACGTGCCCTCCATCTCGAGCGGGTTCTGGGTGGCGAGCACGAAGAACGGCTCGGTCAGCGTGTACTGCTGCTTTGCGACCGTGACACGGTGCTCCTGCATCGCCTCGAGCAGGGCGCTCTGCGTCTTCGGGGTGGCGCGGTTGATCTCGTCGGCAAGGACGAGGTTGCTGAAGATCGGGCCGGCCTGGAAGCGAAACCGCCGCTCGCCGCCCTCCTCGACGATGATGTTCGTGCCCACGATGTCGGCCGGCATGAGGTCCGGCGTGAACTGGATGCGGCTGAAGTTGAGCTCCAGGACCTCCGACAGCGTGCGCACCAGCATCGTCTTGCCGAGGCCCGGCACGCCCTCCAGCAGCGCGTGCGAACCGGCGAGGAGGCTGATGAGCGTCTGCCGGACGAGCTGGTGCTGGCCGACGATGAAGCGCCCCACCTCCGCCTCGATCGTCTGCGCCAGCTCGGCGAATCGTTCCGGGCTGATGGGCTCGACCGGCGCTGCGGCGGTCTGATCGGTCATCGGTCTCCTCGCTCGGTGGTCAGCTCGTGGGCTCGAGGCGGCTGAAGTAGTCGCGCACGAAGTCCTTGAGCGTGATCGGGACCTGCTGGTTGTCCAGCTGGTTGTTGGCAAAGTTCAGGAAGGCGTCGAAGACGGACCGATAGGGGACGACCGATCCGTTGTCGAACCCGGCCCCGGTCTGGCTGCCGGGCTTCTGCTGGCCGCCGCTGCCGCCCTGCCCGGCGATGTAGCTCGGGTCCCCGGGCCGGCCGAACCGATTGAATGGCGCGTAGAAGGTATCCGTCCCTTCCGTGAAGGGCTTGTTCCCCTGGGTCGGGCCGTTGAAGCTACCGGTGCGCAGGCCGCCGCCCGGGATCCGGTGCACGGTCGTGCCACCGCCTCCGCCCGGCTGGCCGCCGGGCTGGCCCCCTGGCTGTCCGCCGGGTTGCCCACCCGGTTGACCCCCGGGTTGACCGCCCGGCTGGCCCGACCCTCCCGGCTGCCCCGAGGCGCCCGGCTGGCCACTGCCGCCCGGCTGGCCACTGCCGCCCGGCTGGCCACTGCCGCCCGGCTGGCCACTCGCACCCGGTTGACCGCTGGACCCGGGCTGCCCGCTCGTGCCCGGCTGCCCGCTGGACCCCGGCTGCCCGCTGGACCCCGGCTGGCCGCTCGCACCGGGCTGCCCGCTGGACGCCGGCCGGCTGGACGCGCCCGGCTGGCCAGAAGACCCAGGCTGCCCGCTGGCGCCGGGCTGGCCGCTGGCGTTCGCTGCGGGCTGCCCTGCGCGCGCGACCTGGCGCGAACCGTCCTGCAGCGCCGACTGCGCGCGCGCGACGTCGCGCTGCAGCTGGCGATCCCGCTCCGCGCCGCGCAGCGCCGAGGCCGCCGCGGCAAGGGCCTGCTGCGCCCTCTGTACGTCCTGTGGCGATCCCGTCCGCGCCGCCTGCTCCAGCGCGTCCGCTGCGGAGGTGAGCGCGCGGGCGACGTCGGGGTGGCTGGCGGTCGCCGCGGCCGCGGCGTCGCGAAGGGCGCCGGCCCGCGCACGCGCCGTCGGTTCGTCGATCGAGCCCGCCTGCTGGCCGAGCTGCTCGAGGTCACGCGCCGCCTGCTCGGCCTCGCCCTGCGGGTTGGCGTCCTCGCGTCCCGTGGCCGCCCGCGAAACCTGCTGCGCCAGGCGAGTGAGGGCCGCGTCGCGCTGCGACGCCTGCGGATCGCTCATTCGTGCGAGCTGCTCCTGGACGCTGCCGATGCGCGCCAGCGTCGCCTGGCGGTCGTTGCCCTGGGCGCGCAGCTGGCGCACGAGGTTGCGGAGCTCGTCGATGAGTGCCTGCCGGCGCGGATCGTTTGCCTCGCCCGGCCGCTCGGCCCGATTCGCGATCTGCTCGACGCGGTTGGCGACCTCCTGCGCCGCGTTGCGCGCCGCGCGCCGGTCTGCGATCACGCCGTCCTGGGGATTCGGCCATACCGCCAGCAGCGCGACGAAGGCCACGGCCCCCACGGCGGCCAACGCCGGGCGCCGAGCCACCGTGGGTCGGAAGGCACGCGGCTCGTCAACCGTCGCGAGCTGCGCCCGCGCGTCGCGGAGCTGGAGCTCCACCAGCTCGCCGGCGGGGCCGTCGGGCGGATCCGCCACCGCGAGCTCGAGCGAGGTCGCGAGCCGTTCGCGCAGGCCGAGCTCGTCGTCCGCTCGGCGCGCCGTGTCGACGAGCGTCGGTCGCCGCACGCCACACCAGGCAAGCCACGCCACGAGCGCGATCGCGGCGATCGCAAGGTCGATGAGCGGCGCCGCCTCGAGCGCGACGCTGCGGGCGACGAGCTGCGCGAGCGCCACCGCACCCAGCGCCGCCGCGGCGGCCACGACGGCACCCCGGATCGCGCGCCGCAGCCAGAGGCGGAGTCGCAGCCGTCGGAGGCGCCGGGCAGCGTCGGCTCCCATTCGCGCTCGAACCTCGGCGAGGAGCTGGCGCTCGTCCTCGAGACGTGTCATGGCTCGAGCTCCGGGACGGCCGGGGCGCCTTCCCTCGACGCGGCCGTGACGGACCGCCGCCGGCGGAAGACGAAGCGCATCCCGGCCGGGACGACGAGGCGCATCGCCGCCACGGTGAGGAGCAGCGACAGCAGGGCGAAGCTGATCACGAAGCGCAGCAGGAAGTGGCTGCTGACCAGCTCCGGCGCCACGGTATCGGTGGAGCCTGGCGCAGCCGTCCTGCAGTCGGGCGGCGCGTTCGGCGGGCAGTCCACCGCGACCCCTCCGCCGACCCCTCCGCCAACGCCGACGCCGACCGGCTTGGTCGGCACGGGCGTCGGCACGTTCACGACATTCCCGCCGCGGATCGACTGCATCGCCTGGGTGAAGTCGCCGTACTGGAGCTCCGTGTTCGCCACCACCTCGATCATCGCCACCGCCGGGTTGACCCAGAGCAGCTGCTCCGGCGCGCGGCGCACCTCCGCGAACTGGTTGCTCGGGTCGTTCGTGGCGATCTCGGTCCAGAAGCGCCAGACGAGGAGCGTGCCGATGACGATGACGAGGATCGTGGTGTACGTGAGAACCGTTGCCGCCTGCGTGCGCCGAACGAGCGCACTGTAGAAGACACCGATGACGCCGAAGCCGATGGCGGTGACGAAGAGGATGATCTGCTGGCGGACGATGTCGTCGATGCCGGCTCCGCCGTACATGAGGACCAGGGCGCTCACCGGGATGGCGGCCACGATGAGCAGGAACACGAAGGCGAGCGCGGCGAGGAGCTTGCCGACGACGATCGCGCCCGGCCGCATCGGCGTCGTTACCAGCAGGTCGAGAGTCTGCTTCTCGCGCTCGAGGCTGATCGCGCCTGCCGTGAACGCTGGCGCGATGAAGGCGACGAGCAGGAGCTGGAAGACGGAGAGGAGCGAGAAGATCGCCTGACCGATGCTGGCCGATGCGTTCGCGAGCGCCACCCCGCCGGCAAGCCCGCCGGGATCGACCGGCGCGCCGCCGGCGAGGTCCCGCGCCTGTGGCGCCTGGACCGTGTAGGCGCCGTAGGCGATCACCGCCAGGGCGGCGAGGTAGAGGGTCAGCACGACGAAGGCGCGCCGGCCGCGGAAGCGTCCGCGCAGCTCGCGGCTGAGGATCGTGCGGACCGATGCGGCGAAGTCGGCGGCGACGGCCGTACGCCGTCGAGTCGAAGCCGTGGCCGCGGTCGTCATGCCGCCTCCTCGTCGTGACCGGTGACCTGGAGGAACAGCTCCTCGAGGTCGCTCGTGACCTGGGCAAAGCCGCTCACGCGATGGCCCTCCGCCACGAGCGCCGCCAGGAGCGCCGCCTGCTCGCCGGGGTCACCATCGAAGCCGACCTCCAGGCGCGTCGGCCGGCCCTCCGCCGCGGTCGCCCGCTGGACGCTCATCACCCGGCCATCGGTTCCCAGGCGGTCGACGACCGCGTCGACCTCCGGCTCGTCGCCGAGCAGGTCGATGCGCAGCAGCGCGGTGGCGCGGAGGGAGCGCTCGATCTCGGCCAGGCTGCCGGCGCGGAGGAGCCGGCCGCGATCGATGATGCCGACGCTCGTGCACAGCTCGGCGAGCTCGGGGAGGATGTGGCTCGAGACGAGGATCGTCTTTCCCATGCCGCGCAGCTCGCGCAGGATCTCGCGCATCTCGACCCGTGCCCGTGGATCCAGTCCCGATGCCGGCTCGTCGAGGATGAGGAGCTGCGGGTCGTGGACCAGGGTGTGGGCAAGGCAGAGACGCTGCCGCATGCCGCGCGACAGGGCCTCGACGTACGCGTCGCGCTTCTCGGTCAGCCCGACGATCTCGAGCAGCTCGCCGATCATGGGTCCGCGGCGCGAGGCGGGCACGCGATAGCAGCGCGCGAAGAAGTCGAGGTACTCCCAGACCCGCAGGTCGTCGTAAACGCCGTAGAAGTCGGGCATGTAGCCGATCCGGCGCCGCACTTCGATCGGATCCTCGGTCACCGGGATGCCGCACACGAACGCCTCGCCGGCGGTTGGCGCGAGGAGCGTGGCGAGGATCTTCATCGTCGTCGTCTTGCCCGCGCCGTTCGGCCCGACCAGGCCGAAGATCTCGCCCGGGCCGACGACCATGTCGATCCCCGCGACCGCGAGCTGGTCGTCATAGCGCTTCACCAGGCCACGGGTCTCGATGATCGGCGTCATGGGAGCGTCCCGTGGATGCGTGCCGAGGCGAAGAGCGAGAAGGAGCCCTGCGCGGCGGGGACGTCACCGGTGACGCGGACCCGGATCGTGCCGCCGGAGCGCAGGACGCGCGAGGCGTCCGGCACCGGAAAGTGGCTCGTCACGTCCGGCGTGCCGAGCCGGATCCAGCTCCCGTCCGTCACGTCCTGGACCTCCACGGTGTAGCCGGGCGGCATGAACGCCCCGGCTGCCGGCCTGGTCGAGGAGAACCGTGCCGGGGTCGCTACCCACGATGACCGTCACCGCATCGGCATCGATGCCGGACATCTCGAGCGGTGCCGAGATCTCGAATGTGGCACTGCCGGTCCCGATGAGCAGGCTGAACGGATCGGCACGGCTGACGTTGCCCTCCGTGGCCACGACCCGGGACACGAGGTCGATCGGGGCGAGAGTGACGTCGGAGGGGTCGACGGTCGGTCGGCCCGAGACGATCTCGATCGACTGGCTGTAGCGCTGGACCTGCTGCCCATCGACGGTGACGTCGATCGGCCCGCCCGGATGCCAGCCGACGACGAACGGCCCGCGGTCCGCGCCGGCGCTGACGAAGCTGACCGGCGTCTGGCCGCCGAATCCCACGAGGGCGGCGAGCGCCGCGCGGCGGACCTCGCGGGTGCGCCCGGCATCGGTCGATGGGTCGCCGCGCGTGAAGCCGTAGACCTGGTCGCTGGGCGAGGTGCCGGTGAAGTCGGCGGCCGCGAGCTCGAAGTCCTGCGACGCGTGCGCGGCGAGCGTGCCGACCATCTCCCCGGACGAGCCGGTGACGACCGCCACGTCCTCCACCGGCGCGTCGGTCAGGTTCGTCACCGACCCCCGCAGCCGGCCCTGGACGTACTGCCACGAGACCCGCAGCGAGGGCTGATACGGGACGAGCGTCTCGGCGCGGATCGCCTTCATGCCGAACACGTTGACCGCCAGGTTGCGGAGGTGCGCGGGATCGCCCTGCTCGGTCGCCTGGCTCACGCCCGCCGGGTCGCCGGTGGTCGACACCGCCGCAAGCAGCGCGTCCCCGGGCACCGAGAGGTCGTAGGTCGCGCGCGACGGGCTGAAGATCCCGGCCCAGGTGCTCGCACTGGCCACGGTCCCGTCCGCGACGGTGCGGATGACCGTGATCTGGTTGACGATGATCTGGCTGCCCTTCAGCGAGGTGCCGATCCCGTACGAGCCGGCCGAGAAGACGAGGACGAGGATCGGCGCGGTCACCCAGGCCAGATCGCGGCGGTCGAGACGACGCAGGGCGACGTAGCTGATCGGACCGATGAGCAGGATGTAGGCGACGATGATCGCCAGCAGCAGCTCGGCGGGCGGCACGGCGAGGGCCGGCAGGTTGACGAGCGCCTGGCTCATTCCGACCGCCATGTCCTCGGGACGCGGGACCCCACCGAAGAACGTGCCGAGCGGGTTGCCGGCGACGAGGCGCGCCCAGACGGCACCGCCCGGCTGCCAGCCCGCGAATGCCGGCGCGGCCAGGTCGGCTCCGATCCAGGTGACCCGGCCGGCGCCGCGGGGGACGCTCGCGATGAGCGGGCGATCGTCCCCCGTGGCGAGCGGCACGAGCGTCCGGGCTCCCTCGACCGGCGTGCCGGTCGCCACCGTCAGCGTCGTGACGCCGGCCGGCAGCGCGCCCGCCAGCGCGGTGAGGCCGGAGACCGGGGCGCCGTCGACCGCGGCGATGCCCCGCAGGGGGAGCAGGTTCGTGAAGCCTTCGGCACGAGCCTGCCAGTCCGGACCGCCGACGACGAGGAGCTGGCCGCCCGTCGCCACCCAGCGCTCGAGCGTCTGGCGCTGCCCGTCGGTGAGGGCGCTGCTGTCGCCGGCCCACACGATGACCTCGACTCCGCGCAGCGGCTCCGGCCGCTCCGGCAGGTCGCCGACCGGCACGTCGAACGGCGCGAGCGGATCGGCCGCGTCACGCGCCGCCAGCTGCGCGCGCAGCGCGCCGGCGGTATCCCCGACGATCGCGACCGTCGCCCCGCTCGTGTCGAGCGCGCGCAGCGCCACGGTGGCGGTGACGCTTCCTGCGTCGCTTTCGAAGGCCACCTCGAGCTGGCGAACGAAGGCGGCCGGCCGCAGGTAGAGGACGACCTCCTTGCGCGCGCCCGCCGGCAGCTCGACCGCGCGCGCCACCTCGCCGGAGGCCGAATCGGCGACGAGACGGCCGGTGACCGGCGGCCCGTCATTGGCGAGGCTCACCGCGACGGCCGCCCATTCGCCGGCTTCGAAGCGCCCACCGAGGAGGCCGCGCGCCGACATCGTGATCGGGGAGGCCGCATGGACGGGCGCCGCGAGCAGGACGAGGAGCATCGCCAGCGCGCCGGCGCTGGCCCAGCGGCGGGTGATGGCTCGGGTCGGGATCCTCATCTCCCCTCGCACGGCGGGTGGCGACGTTGAAGACGCGCGGCCCGCGCGACGAGTTGCACCGGCACCCCCGGGCCGAGTGTACGGCCGGCGCCGGGGCCGATGCTATAGTGGCCCGCCGATGCAGCCGGAGGCTCCGCGCCTGCCCGATCTCGACCGACACCTGGACCGCCAGCTCCGGGTCCAGGAACGACAGCTGATCTGGGTCCGGCTGGCCGTGGCGATCATCGCGGCGGCCGTGGTCCTCGTCTTCCGCGACCAGCTCCCCGGCCTGCCCGTCCTTCTCACCGTGCTCGGCCTCGTCGTCGTCTACGACGGTGCGCTGCGACTTGCCATCTCGCGCTTCCCGGCCCGCGAGGTCGGGATCGTGGCAACCGCGCTCGATCTCACCGCGGTGACGGTCGCGGTCTACGCCGCCGCGTCCTCGATTGACGCCTACCTGTTCTACGTCCCGATCATCCTCGGCGTCGCGTTCCGCTACGGCCTCGGCGCATCGGTCTGGGCGGCGCTCGTCTGCTCGGCCACGTATGCCGCCGTCATCGCCATCGGCTCGGGCGAGGGGGTCGTCCGGGAGCTGCTCGCCGTGCGCGTGGTGTACCTCGTGGGCGCCGGCCTCGCCGCCGGCCTCCTCGCGCAGGGCGTCCTCGCGAACGCCATGGAGAACGCGGAGCTGCACGGCCAGCTCGACGAGGAGGAGCGAGCGCGCGAGCGCGCCCGGGAGCGCGAGATCCTGGCCGGACTGTCGCGCGACTTCGGGCGCTCACTGGAGCCCGATGCCACCGCGCGCGCCATCGTCCACGGCGCAGCGCCGCTGATCGGCGATGTGGTATCGCTCCTCCGCATCGACCCGAGCGAGGAGCTGGCGGCGCAGCTCGTGCCCGCGCACGTCGAGAGCGACGACCCCGACCTCGCGGCCCGGGTGCTCGCCCACCTGACCGAGCATCGCGCGCGGGTGGGGCAGGGAATCGCCGGCGGGGCGGCGGCCACCGCGACCTCGATCCTCGCCGGCACCGAGCACGAGCCCCCGCCGTCGTTCCCCGGCGACCCGGACGGGGTCGAGGCGCTCGCCCTCACCTCCGTGCTCGCCGTGCCGGTGATCAGTCGTGGACGCGTGGGTGGCGTCCTGCTCGCCGCGTCGGTCGGGCGGCGCCCGATCGGCGAGGCGGATCGGCGGCTGGCGGAGGCGATCGTCGAACGTGCCGGGCCGGCGCTCGACAACGCCGCCCTGTGGTCGGACCTCCAGCGCCAGGTGGCGCGCGAGCGGCAGGCGCAGCGGATCAAGGACGACTTCCTCTCGATCGTCAGCCACGAGCTCCGGACCCCGCTGACGAGCATCCAGGGCTACAGCCAGCTCCTGGAGGGGCGCCTCCGTGACGCTGGCAGCGCGGCCAAGGAACTCGCCCACCTGCGCGTCATCCGCTCGCAGGTGGCACGCATGCGGCGCCTGGTCGACGACCTGCTCGATGTGAGCCGGATCGACAAGCGCGGCGGGGTGAGCATCGAGCCCGACCGTATCGACCTCGCCGACGAGGTGCGCGCGGTTGGGGAGCGGATCGAGCGCGAGCACCGCGACCGCGAGGTGCGGGTCGAGGTGCCAGCGACGCTGCCGATCACCGCCGACCGCGACCGCATCGGCCAGGTGCTGACGAACCTCGCCGACAACGCGGTGAAGTACTCGCCCGATGGGGGACCCGTCACGCTGCGCGCGTGGCGCGACACCGAGCACGCGCACCTCGCGGTGGCCGATACCGGGTTGGGGATCCCGGAGAACCAGCTGCACCTGGTGTTCGACCGATTCTTCCAGGCCGATGCGGACTCGTCGAAGCGCCGCTTCGGCGGCCTGGGGCTGGGCCTCTACATCAGCCGCGCCATCGTCGAGGCGCATGGCGGGCGCATCTGGGCGGAGGCGAATCGGCAGGCGGGCCACGGCACGATCTTCCGGGTCCAGCTGCCGATCGTGGCGCGCACGACCCCGCCACCGCCGCCGGCGAGCGGCGAGCCGCCCGACTTCGTCCTCCGCCGCAGCGGCGCCGACCGCGAGCGATGATGCTCGCCCGCGCCGAGATCGCCCGACTCGCGGGCGAGGCGGGGCTCGAGCTGGTCGGCGTGGCGCCTGCCGAGCCGCTCCCCGAGGTGCGGGCACGAATGGAGGACGCCGTCGCCGCCGGTCGCATGGCCCGGATGGACTGGATGGGCGGGGAGCGCCCGCTGATCGCGACGGATCCGTCGCGGCATGACCCACGCGCGACCTCGGTCCTGGTCGTCGCGGCGCCGTACGTGGGACCGGAGCGCGCCGCCTGGGACCCCGATCCGGGTCACCTCGCGCGCGTGCTCGCCGAGGTCCTGGCGGGCGCACCGTCGGAGCCGGCCGGCCTGGTGGCGCGCTACGCCCTGGGCACCGATTACCACGCGAGCCTGCGTGACCGCCTCAGCGCCCTGGCGGCCGCGCTGCGCCGAGCCGGGCTGGGGGTAGGGGAGACCAGTTACGTCGACGACCGGCCGTTGGCCGAGCGCGCCTTCGCCGCCCGGGCCGGCCTCGGCTGGATCGGCAAGAACGCCAACCTGCTCACCCACCTGCCCGCCGGCTCGTGGGTTCTCCTCGGGGCGCTCCTCGTCCACGACGAGCTTCCCGCCGACCTGCCGGTGCGGTCGAGCTGTGGCGGCTGCACGCGCTGCCTCGACGGCTGCCCCACCGGCGCGATCGTGGCGCCGCAGACGATCGACGCCCGGCGCTGCATCAGCTACCTGACGATCGAGCAACCCGGCGCGTTCGACGCGTGGGAGGCAAGCGCGATCGGCTCCTGGATCTTCGGCTGCGACGTGTGCCAGGAGGTCTGCCCGGTGAACGCCGAGGCGGCCGACACCGGCCCGCTGCGCGTGCCGCTCGTGCCGCTCATCGCGTGGCTGCTCCCGCTCGGCGGCCGCGCCTTCGCGCGCGCGGTCGGAACGTCGCCACTCGTCCGCGCCGGGCGGCATCGTCTCCTGCGGAACGCGATCCATGCGCTCGCGAACTCGCGCGCGGCAACCGCGCACGCTGATCTGCTCGCGCGCGCGGCGCAGGACGCGCGCGGGGAGGTGCGTGCCGCGGCCGAACGAGCCCTGCGGACCTCGCCGAGCGCTCCCCGCGCTTGATGCGCGCGGCGGGCTGAGCGACACGGGATCCGGGGCGGGTGGCCCTCGGGAGCTCGCTCGCGCCAAGCCGGTACACTCCCGCGCATGCCCCTCGTGCGCCCCTTTCGCGGCCTCGGCTATGCCCTGGACCGCTTCGGTGGCAGTGCGATCCCGGATCGGGTGCGGATGGCAGATGACGGCGACGCCCACCCCGGCCGCCTCGCGGACCTGACCGATCTCGCGTGCCCGCCGTACGACGTGATCTCGGAGGTCCAGCGCCTGGAGCTGGAGGCGCGCGACCCGCACAACGCGGTGCGGCTGGAGCTCGCCGACGGCGCGGACCCCCACGCTGCCGCAGCCTCGACCCTCGCAGCCTGGACGGCAGATGGAACGCTCGCGCGCGAGCCGGAGCCGCGCTTCTACTACTACGCCCACGCGCGGACCGACACGCCGGGCGAGCCACTCGTGCACGGCGTGGTTGGCCGGGTGCTGCTGGAGCCGTGGGGGGCGGGGATCCGGCCGCACGAGCACACGATGCCCGGCCCGAAGGCAGATCGGCTCGGGCTGCTGCACGCCACGCGGACCCAGCTCTCGCCGATCCTCGTCTGCTACTTCGACCGCAGCGAGCGCTATCGACACGTCATGAGCCGCGCCTGGAGCGACGAATGGCGCGCGCGCGACGGTGACGGGCTGCTCCACACGCTGGCGGCGGTCGAGCCGGACGAGCGGATGACGAACTTCCTGTCGCGCCAGACCCTGTTCATCGCCGACGGGCATCATCGGTACGAGACAGCGCTCGCCTACCAGGCGGAGGTGCGCGCGTATGCGGAATGGACCGATGCGCCTGCCGGTGCGCTCGAGGCGGACTGGATCATGTGCGTGCTCGTGAACGCCGAGCTCGAGGAGCTCGAGATCCGCGCCACCCATCGCCTGCTGACCGATGCCGATCCCGGGCAGCTGCGCGCCCTCGTCGCCGGGACGGATGCGGACGTGCACGCGACACCGATGCCCGCCCAGGCGCTGCCGGAGGCGGTGGCCGCGGCCGAGACGCCGGCATTCGGCCTCGTCACCGATGAAGGCGGCTGGCTGCTGCGGGTGGACCCGGACGCCGCCGCCGAGCGGTTGGCGCTCGAGCGGTCGAGCATCGCGGTCCGGCGCCTTGACCTGTCGCTGCTCCACGCCGCGATCCTCGACGATCGGCTCGGGATCACAGCCGCGGATGTGGCCGCCGGGGAGCGGCTCGCCTACACTAGGGACGCGGGCGATGCCCTCGACCGCGTCCGGCGCGGCGAGGTCCGGGCCGCGATCCTCGTCCGCCCGACCCAGCTCGATCAGCTCGCCGCGGTGGCGAATGCCGGCGACGTGATGCCCCAGAAATCGACCTACTTCTACCCCAAGCTGCTGACCGGGATGGTCTTCCATCCACTCGGCGGCACCGACGACTCCTGAGGAGAGACAGCAGCCCGATGGTGCAGGCGATCAAGCGCGACGAGGCGTTCATCGATCCGGAGGGGATCCACGTCGAGACGACCCAACCCGAGCGGCGCTCGCGCAAGCCACCGCTCGTGCTCGTCCACGGGGCGCTCACCGGGTCGTGGCTGTGGTCGAACTTCGCCGCTCACCTCGCCGAGCGCGGCTGGGAGGCGCATGCGCTCAACCTGCGTGGCCACTTCACCTCCGACAACGCCGAGCTGTCCGAGACGTCGATGCGCGACTACGCCGACGACATCGGCGTGGCGGTGCGCCACGTCGGGCGGCCGCCGGTACTGATCGGCTGGGGGATCGGAGCATTGGCGGCGATGCTGTACGCGGAGCGCAACCCGGTCCTTGGCCTCGTCCTGCTCGCCCCGTCGCCGCCCGCGGGAGCGTTGCCGCGGCAGCCGGACGCGCACGAGCTGCGGGACGTGCCGCCGGTCTACGACGCCGCCTGGTGGGGCTGGATCGCGCCGCTGCCGCAGCTCCGCGAGTGGATGCCGGACATGACCGATGATGAGCTGTCGAAGATGCAGGAGCTCCTCGCCGGTGCCCGCGAGTCGGGCAGTGCCCGCCGTGAGCGGATGGCCGGCGTCAACGTCGACACGTCGCGCATCACCGCCCCGTCGCTCGTGATCGGCGCAGGCCTCGACGACGTCATCCATCCCGCCGAGGCCCACCGCACCGCCGACCTGCTCGGCGCGGACTACGAGTTCATCCCCGGCGCCAGCCACTTCGGGCTCGTGATGGGCAGCGACACCTGGCCGCAGGTCGCGCAGAGCGTCTACAACTGGCTCGAGGAGCGGCGCCACGCGATGCTGGCGCGCCAGGGCGACCTCATCGGCGTGCCCGCCGGGGTCCGCTGAGCCGCGGTCGGCGGCGTGCGCCGGGGCCCGGCCGTGGACCGGGTCCGCGGTCTGGCCGCGGTACGTGGCAGGGGGCGATCAATCGACGATTTCCTAAGGGATCTCCTCGCCGCGCGCGATGTGGGCGATGAACCGCGGGAGCATGAGCATGGTGGAGGGATCGGCGTCTGGCCCACGCTCGCTCGGCCGCGCTTCATCGCCCATTCCCCGCACGGCGCTCGTGCCGTGCGAGATTCCCGCGATAGGTCGCTCATCCAGGGCATTCGATGCGAGGCGACGGGATTTCATCGGTCTCACGGGCGAAATTCGTTGGTTTGACGGATGCGTACCCGGCGTCGAGCGATCAACCTTTCTGCATGCAGACCGATGATTCCCGCACGACGATCGCAAGGCTATCGGCGCTGACGCCAGCCGAGCAGGCGGTCCTCGACCAGGCGCTGACCGGCGTCACGGCGCGCGAGATCGCCGAGCATCTCTCGCTCAGCGAGGCGACAGTTCGGTCGCATCTGTCGAGCATCTACGTCAAGCTCGGGGTCAGCGGTCGCGTCGCCCTGCTGGCACACTTCCGAACCGGCGAAGGGCCCGTGTCGCTGGTCGAAGCGCCGCCGGCTCCGCGACCGAACATCGTGTCCCTGGTCGGCTGGAGCTGGGCGGCCGTCGCGCTGCTCGAAGGGGCGTATGCCGTCTACCTCGGCAGCAGCTCGTTGGCCGATGGCGCCACGCAGACAATCTGGCTGCTGGTCTTCGGGTTCGGGCTCCTTGCGGCGTTCTGCACGCGGCTTGCGCGCGCGGTCCTCGATCGGCCATCGAGGCGGACGATCCTCGTGTCGCTGGCCGTGGCCGGTGGTCACCTCGTCTTCGCCTTCCGAGGCCTCTTCCTCGACGCGCCGCAGCTGCCCTTTGCGCTCCTGGGTGCCCTCGCGGTCGTGATCGGCGGCATCTCGCTCCTGGCGATGCGCGTGTACCCAGCCGCGGCCCGCTG
Organism: uncultured Chloroflexia bacterium; assembly: GCA_963825905.1. Lineage (GTDB taxonomy): Bacteria > Chloroflexota > Limnocylindria > QHBO01 > QHBO01 > JAICQM01. The sequence goes on from CAWGUL010000005.1 coordinate 94,157, forward strand.
ATTTGAGGGCCCCGGCGGCGGGTTGGTATACTCGGCGCCGTTCGCCGCACCCCCGGTGGACGTCGGGCCGCATTCGTCTAGAGGCCCAGGACACCGCCCTCTCAAGGCGGAGATCACCGGTTCGAATCCGGTATGCGGTACCAGCCTTATCGTGTTCGGATCTTCACGCCCACGAATGGCGAAACCCACCTGCGAGCGCTCAGGAACACTGCTGCTCGGCGGTGACACGGATCCCGTGAGTGATCGCGGCCTTCACCGATGAGATCCGCGCCTCGATTTGGTCATCACCACCAAGCGCGCGCAAAGAAGTGACGACCGCATGAAGCTGACGACCACGACGCAGGTCTCCGTTGACGGGGTGATGCAAGGGCCCGGCGCGAACCCAACCGATGACGAGCGCGGGCTCTTTCAGCGCCGCGGATGGGCCCATTTCGACGACGAAGCCGGCGCGGTCATGAACGACATCTACCGGCGCGCCGATGCGTTCCTCTTCGGCCGGAGAACTTACGAGCACTTCGCGGCTACCTGGGGAACGTGGGCCGATGCGGGCGACAGCCCGATCTGGACGGCGTTGCACACGCTGCCGAAGTACGTCGTGTCGACCTCGCGCTTGGACCCGCGTTGGGCAGGCACGAGCGTAATCTCCGGTGACATCCCGGCCGCAATGCGCGAGCTCAAGGCCAAGCCGGGGGGCGAGCTGCAGGTCCATGGTAGCGGCGCGCTGTTCCGCTGGCTGCTCGACAACGACCTTGTCGATGAGATGAACCTGTTCATCTTCCCTGTGCTCGTCGGTATGGGGACGCGGCTATTCGCCGACATCGGCCCGGACAGGTCGCTCGAGCTGGTCGAATCGCAAGCGACCCCGAAGGGCATCACGATCCAAATCTATCGGCCCACCGGGCGGCCACAATTCGGGGCCGCTCCCGACACTAATACCTGAGGTCCTGAGCTGAGCGCGCCCAGGCCCGTTTGAACCATCCCTCTCGCGAGTTCACCTATGGGCCGCCGGTAGCGGACAGCCGCAGGATGGCTGCCAGTGCTAGGAGGGCACCTAGTACCGTAGCGATCCCTCGTGCGCGCGGCTCCCAGCGCGTCGACATGGACGTCGCGATCGGTAGGGCTGAGAGCGCAACGACTGCGTAGAGGAAGTGGAGTAGCTCCCCCGGACGCGCTCCTCCCGCCAGAAGTCCGAGGCCGCCTGCAGCCGTCACCGCGACGAGAAGGAGCACGAGCCCCTCGAGCCGCGCCGCTGCCGCCCCAGCCGGCAGGCGTCGCAGCGCGCGCCAGGCGCCCTCAGCACCAGCAAGCAGCACGAGCAGTCCGCTGCCGGTCGCCAGAAGGCCGTGAAGTGCGTGCGGTATTGTCGTCAGCCCTCGGCGACGATCGCGTTCTGGATGAGACCGGCGATCAGGACGGCCCAGAAGATCCCCATGGCCAGGAAGGCCCAGCCGCGTTTCCGCAGATCGAAGGCGGAGGCGGAGCTGTCCGGCTCATGGGGGGCGCGATCCACGAATGGGATGACGAGCAGGGCACCGAGCAGCAGCACCATGCCGATCATGGCGCCCCAGATGTCCGGGTCGACCCCGAGGTTTGCCGCGATGATGTTCATGCCGCGGGTCCAGCTGATCGGGTAGGTCGGCTTGAAGCCGAGACCACCGGGATCGTCGGCGGTTCCGTACAGCGGGGAGGATGACAGCAGCTGCGGCGCAGTCCCGGCATCGCGCGGCACGAAGATCGCGAGCAGCACGACAAGCCCGATGATGACGCCGCCCCACAGCAGCCAGCCGCGGATGTGCTCGCCGAAGCCGGAGGAGCGGCCGCTGGCGCGCAGCCAGAAGGGAACCGAGATGCCCTTGAAGCGGATCAGCAGGTAGTGCCACGCGATGAACAGGCCGAGGGCGATCGGCACGATCGAGACGTGCAGCACGTAGATCTGCACCAGCTTCTCGGTCGCGGTGGGGATCGCCAGGACGGCATCAGCCGTGTAATTGAAGAAGCCAGACAGCCCCAGGGCGCCAAGCACCTCGGCGATGTTCCACGGGACGCCGAGTCCCACCTCGTCCCAGTGCAGTGCCTCTCCCGTAAGCGAGATGACGAACGTCAGGCCTGCGAGCGCCACGCCGACCAGCCACAGGCCTTCCTTGCCGCGCCGATACCCACCGGTGATGAAGACCCGCAGCATGTGGACCATCACCAGCCCGAAGATCAGGAACGAGTTGAAGAAGTGGAAGTTGAGGACGAAGGACCACCCGCCCGAGGCAAGCAGGTGCTGGGTGATGCCGTACGCCTTCTCGGCATCGGGGATATAGACGAGCGACAGCAGGAAGCCGGTCGCGATCTCCAGGACCAGCGCGATGGCGAGGACCCCTCCAAGGAGGTACCAGATGCTGTTCGACTCGACGGGGATCAGGTAGTCGGTCACCAGCTGGCGGAACCCGAATTGGTCCGAGAGCCTTGCCAACACGCCCCGGCGGGCGTCCTGTGGCGCCCCATTCGCGGGAGATCCGACTGCGGGAGTCATGCCTGCTCTCCTTGCAGCTCCTGGGTTTCGCTGGGCGCCAATACCGATCATGCGCGGCTGATGTCACTGATGGACCCGCTCCGAGGCCGACCGCGACCATCGGCTGCGCGGTGACATTTGAGCCTGCTCACCACCAACCTGCGCAAGAGCCATTCGGCATGAGGTGATCTGGCCGCCCGTTAACTGCCACCCGAGGCCCAGGAGACGCCGGGGTCATTGCGTCCGCAGGCTTCACCGTTCCGCTGGCGGGGCGAGCCTGCGACCTCGACGCACGAGGCCATCTCTGCCGATCGAAGTGAACGTTTCGCCTCTCCCGAAAGCCATACGTTACGAGCGGACGGCCGATTCAGGCCGACCCGAGGAAAGTGGGGCGACCGTGAACGAGGCCCTCGTCGTGCGAGCACAGGCTGGCGACGCCCATGCGTTCTCAGTGCTGGCATCAGCGGCGATCGATCGCCTGTACGCAGTCGCGTATCGCATCCTCCGCGAAACGGAGCTTGCCAGAGACGCGACCCAGGATGCCCTGCTCAAGGCGTGGCGCGACCTGCCGTCGCTCAGAGACCCAGCCCGTTGGGATGCTTGGACGTACCGGCTTGTCGTCCACGCCTGCTACAACCAACGACGCTCTGAGCGGCGCCTGTCAGCCGCGATTCAGTTCCTCGGCAACGACCGCTCCTCGTTCCCGGATACGGCGCTCTCGGTTGCCGACCGGGACGAGCTGGAGCGTGGCTTCCGACGCCTGCCGGCCGAGCAGCGCGCCGTGGTCGTGCTCCATCACTACCTGGGCCTGCCACTGACCGAGGTGGCGGATGTCCTGGGCATCCCTGCCGGGACCGCGCGATCCCGGCTCCACCACGCGACGCGTCGGCTGCGCGCTGCGATCTCGGCGGACGCCACCCTGCCCGCCATGCGGGAGGAACGAACCGAATGAGCGTTCGCAAGTCCTTTGATGATCGGCTGAACGATTGGCTTGACGAGGGGCCGGAAGTCGCTCCGCATGACCTGCTCTACGCGGTGCTGGACGGGGTTCCCTCCGTTCGGCAGGAGCGTCGCTCGCTGTTCGTCGGGCCGTGGAGGATTCCCATGTCCACGTTCGTGCGACTCGCCGTCGCAGCCATTGCCGTGGCCGTCGTGGCGGCCATCGTTGCCACGCGTCCAGGCCCGCCGGTCGGCACCGGCCCGACGCCCAGCCCCATTCCCACCGCGCCCGCCTCGCCCTCGACGTACACGTCCAAGCTCTATGCCTACTCGATCACGGTCCCGCCGGGCTGGAGGTCGCTCTCGGCGGCGTCGCGCTGGGACGGCAGCGGCGCTCCTGACATGGAAGACCTCGTGATCGACACGTTCGTATCGCCCGGCCAGGCGGCGATGCTCGCGGCGGCGGCTCCGACGAGCAAGGACCTGGCCACTTACACGGCCGACGGCATCGCTGCCGACTTCGCGGTCCACCGCAGCACGTGCCCGGCTGCAGGGCACCCGGACTCGGTGGAATCCATCACGGTCGGCGGTCAGCCGGCGAAGTTGGTGTCGATGAACTGCGGGATTCTCATCAACGTGGCATACACGGTTCACGCCGGTCAGGGCTATCGCTTCGTCTTCCGCGACACTGCCGTCCATGCGGCAACGGACCCGGCCGACAAGGCGGCGTTCCTCGCGATGCTCGCCAGCGTCGTGTTCAACTGACGGGTCCTGCCCGATGGCGTGATTCACTCCGGGGTCGAGTCGTCGGTTCGCCACTCCGACCCGGCGAGGTTCAGGCAGCCTCGACCGTGATCGTCCAGGAGCGACTCCGACGTCCCGGCGGCTCGACCTCGACGGGCCATCGCGTGGCGAGCAGGTCGGCGAGGTCAAGCGGGTCTTCGGGATCGCCAGCCGATGAGAGCAGGTGGCTGGCCACCTCGCCCCGGATCCGCTTCGCGATGACGTCGCCGATGTGCGGACCGTCCGTGGGGGAGGGGCGGACCCGCAGGGCGACCGTCTGGTCGTCGAGGCCAGCGGGCCGGCCGACGGCCTGGTAGGCGCGCGACCTGAGGTCGACGACGGGTCCGATGGACCCGGCGGCTTCGGTCAGCACGGCAGGAAGGACCGTGCGCCAGGCCGGCTCCAATCGGTCCATCCCGACGAGCCGCGAGCAGACGTGCAGCCGGTAGGACGGGATGTGATCGGTCGGGCGAAGGGCGCCCCACAGGGCGGACACGATCACCACCTGCCGAACCGCGCGACGCAGCGCCTCGGGCGACCAGGATTGCGGATCGAGTCCCCCGTACAGCGGGCCGGCATAGGTCTCAACGGCGCGCCTCGTCGCCAGCTCGTGCAGGTGCTCGTTGCGCTCCACCTCGGCGGCGAGCGAAGGACCCACGCGCAGGCGCCGCAACGCATCGCGCTCGTGGGTCGTCGCCACGAGGGCATCGAGGACGCGCACCCGCATCGCGCCCAGCTCCGGGAAGGACAGCTCGTCGAGCTCAAGGGCGGGACCGACGTCGGGCGGCGGCCGCTTCGTCTCGGACGGGGGCAGGATGACGAGCATGGCCGCATGCTACGCGGCGCGGCGCGCGGATGGCCTGTGGCAATGGGCCAAAGGGCACTCGCCACGTGCCACGGCGCTTGCCACGCTGCATGCGCCGGCAGCACCGCGGGCAGTGGACGCCTGCAGCCGGTCAGGAGGCTGCAATGGCTCACATGCGGGTCGTGATCATGGGCGCGGCGGGCCGCGACTTCCATGATTTCAACGTCGTCTACCGAACCGATCCGACGGTGGAGGTCGTCGCCTTCACAGCGACCCAGATCCCCGGCATCGCGGATCGCCGCTACCCGGCGGAGCTCGCCGGGCCGCTCTATCCGCACGGCATCCCGATTCGGCCGGAGCGCGAGCTCGAGGCGATCATCCGCGACGAGCGCGTCGACACCGTCGTCTTCGCGTACAGCGATGTCAGCCACGAGACGGTGATGCACGCCGCCTCCCGCGTCCTGGCGGCGGGTGCCGACTTCACGCTGCTCGGACCACAGCGGACGATGCTCACGAGCAGTCGACCGGTGATCGCGGTCGGGGCGACCCGGACCGGCGCGGGAAGAGCCAGACGACTCGCTACCTGGCCGCGCTGCTCGCCGCACGCGGCGTCACGCCGGTGGTCATCCGCCATCCGATGCCCTACGGAGATCTCGCGGCGCAGCGTGTCCAGCGCTTCGCGACCTACGACGACCTCGACCGCTACGAGCACGACGATCGAGGAGCGCGAGGAGTACGAGCCGCACCTCGACGCCGGACGGATCGTGTACGCCGGCGTGGACTACGAGGCGATTCTTCGCGCCGCGGAGGCCGAGGCGGACGTCATCCTGTGGGACGGCGGGAACAACGACTTCCCGTTCTACCGCCCGGATCTCTCCGTGGTCGTCGCCGACCCGCTGCGCGCCTGGCGACGAGCTGCGCTACCACCCCGGCGAGACGAACGTCCGCATGGCCGACGTGGTCGTCATCAACAAGACCGACTCCGCCGAGCCGGCTGCGGTCGATGCGGTGCGCGCCGCGATCGCGGAGCTGAACCCGGCGGCGCAGGTCGTCACCGCGCGGTCGGAGCTGACCCTGGACGGTCCGCCGATCGATGGGCGGCGGGTGGTGGTAGTCGAGGACGGCCCCACGCTCACCCACGGCGGCATGACCTACGGTGCCGGCGTCGTGGCGGCACGGCGCTTCGCGGCGGCGGAGCTCGTCGACCCGCGGTCGGCCGCCGTCGGCTCCATCCGCGAGGTGCTCGACCGCTACCCGGCGCTCGAGCCGCTCGTGCCCGCCATGGGCTACGGCGCCACCCAGGTCGCCGAGCTGGCGGCGACGCTCAACTCGGTCGACGCCGACATCGTCCTATCGGCGACGCCCATCGATCTGACCCGCGTCCTGCGGCTCATCAAGCCGATCACTCGGGTCCGGTACGAGCTGGTCGAGGTCGACGGTCCGTCGCTCGCCGAGCTCGTCGAACCGATCGTGGAGCGGGCGCGCACGCCTGCCCTGGCGACCGCCCGATAGCGAGGCGCGCCGACTACACTCCGCCGATGGCCGAGCGCTACGACGCGATCGTCATCGGTCTCGGCGGGATGGGGACGGCGACCGCCTTCCACCTTGCGCGCCGTGGGCGGCGGGTGCTCGGCCTGGAGCAGTTCGAGCTCGCCCACGAGCGCGGCTCGTCCCACGGGCTGACCCGGATCATCCGCCTCGCGTACCACGAGGACCCGTCCTACGTGCCGCTGCTGCGCCGCAGCTACGAGCTCTGGCACGAGCTGGAACGGATCGCCGGCGAGCAGCTGCTCATCACGACGGGCAGCCTGGAAGGCGGTCCGGAAGATGGACCGATGTTTCGCGGGGCGCTCGCGGCGGCCGAGCTCCACGACCTGCGCCACGAGGTCCTGACGCGAAGCGATATCGAGGCCCGCTACCCGGCGTGGCGGCACCTCGATCCGGGGACGACCGCCGTATACCAGCCCGACGGCGGCTTCCTCCTCTCCGAGGCCACGATGCGCGCCCATGCCGAGGCGGCGACCGCGCGCGGCGCCGAGCTGCGCTTCGAAGAGCCGGTGCTCGGATGGCAGACGACCGCCGAAGGGGGAGCGCGGGTCCGAACGGCGCTCGCCACCTACGAGGCCGATCGGCTCGTGATCTGCGCTGGCGCGTGGGCGCGCCAGCTCGTGCCGCGCCTGGCGACGCTCGCCGTGCCGGAGCGCCAGGTGATCGCCTGGTTCACGCCGCGGAACCCGGCACCGTTCGCCGTCGAGCGCTTCCCGGTCTTCATCCTCGACGTCGAGAGCGGGAGCTGGTACGGGTTCCCGGCCTATGGCGGCCACGGCGTGAAGGTCGGGTGGTACCACCATTTCCGCGAGCCGATCGAACCGGACGATCCGGACCGATCGACGACCCCGCGCGACGAGGTGGCGCTGCGCGGCTTCGTCGAGCGCTACCTCCCCGCTGCCGGCGGACCTACGGAGATGCTCAAGGCCTGCATGTTCACGAACTCACCGGACGAGCACTTCATCATCGACCGCCTGCCGGAGTCGCCGCAGGTCACGATCGCGGCCGGCTTCTCCGGGCACGGCTACAAGTTCTGCAGCGTCGTCGGCGAGATCTGTGCCGACCTGGCGCTCGACGGGTCGACGAGCCACGACATCGGTCTGTTCCGGCTCGACCGCTTTGCGGCTGGCTGACGCGGGCCGCCGGCGAGCGACGGAATTCCACCGTTTCGGGGCCATCCGCGGGGTGGTGTCCACCGATCCCGTCGCTGTGGAAAGGAATGTGGACAACTTGGTGGATGAACCCCCTTCCGGGCGGCGTGGAAGCCCTCTACCATGGCCCGCCGGTGCCCCATCATTCGCGCCAGCGAAACCCGAGCAACCGCACCAGGACTCATCGATTGCCCAATCCCTTCGGAGGCTCGCCGCATATGTCCGAGCGGTCCGGCACGCCCAGCGTGCGCCCGCCCTCCGCGCCGGCCCGGCGCGAGGTCCCTCCGGCCGACGTGGCCGAGTTCATTCGCTTCTGCCACCACCGTCGCCCCATCGGCTGGCCCGAGCTGTACGACGAAATGTGCTCGGTTGCCGCACGCCGCGAGTTCCACGGCTGGGGCCATGACCAGCTTGCCGCGCACGGGATCACGTTCGCGCTGCCCGAGATGCCGCGGCTCGCGGCGTGGGTGCGGGCCGTGATCCCGCCGGTCTCGGAGCCCGCCGCCGAGCCGCTGCTGGGCCTCGCCCCGGCCTGATCGGGCGGTGCTCGGCGGGTCCATCCCGCCTCGGCGCCGCAGCTCCCTCGGTCGATTCGGCGTGCCGTCGCACGCGCTCGCGCGACACCGTGGGGTTTTCCACATCGGTGCGCCCGGGCACCAACGGATGTCCACATTCGACCGGCTGGGACCCTCGGCGGCTGCCGCCTAGTACGAGTGGCGGCGGGCCATCTCGCGCTCGATCATCCGCTCCATGACGAGGTACTTCTCGATCCGCCGGCGCAGCTCGTTCGCCTCCGGCGTATAGAGGTGGACGTACTGCTGGAGCTGGAGCGAGAGCTTGCGGCTCGTGATGCGGACGTGGTCGAGGTTGCGGCGAATCAGCACCTGGTCCATCCGCCGCAGATGCTCCTCGTTCAGGAGGTCGTCGTCGCGCAGCAGGTCGCGGTCGGACTCGATCTGCGGCGTCTGCAGCTGGGTGCGGGTGATGATGCGGTCGTCGTCGGCCATCGGTCGCTGCGAGTCTAGACGGTCGGTGCGAGCGTCGCGCCGGCAAGGACGCGCTCGACGAGGCCGGTGAGGTCGTCGATCCCGAACGGCTTCGACAGGATGTGGACGTTTCCGATCGTCGCCAGCTCCTCCTCCCGCTCCCGAAGCTGGGCGACGTCGGCCGAGCAGATGATGATCGGGACCGGAGCGAGCGCCTCGTCCGCGCGCGCGAGGGTCACGATCTCCCAGCCCGACGCGCCGCCGAGCAGGAGGTCGACGATGACGAGCTGGGGCCGCGAGTCGCGGAGGTCGCTCAATGGGAATCCATCCGCGCCGCTGAACAGCGCCACCTCGTAGCCCGACTCGTCCTCGAGGATCGCGGACATGAGCTCGAGGAAGTCGGCGTTGTCGTTGACGACCGAGATGCGCGCTCGACGCTTGCCTGCCATGCGCGACGAAGGATACCGATGTCGCGGCGCCTTGGGGCGCCGAGGGCCGTCTATGGCGCGGGAGCGGCCGGAACCTCGAGCCACCCCTCGCGCAGCGCACGCGTGGCAAGCTCGGTGCGGCTCGCCAGGCCGAGGCGCTCGAAGAGGCGCCGGAGGTGCGACTCCACCGTCTTCGGGGCGATCCCGAGCCGCGTCGCGATCTCGTCGTTCGAGAGGCCGTCGACGACTGCCGCCACGACGTCGCGCTCGCGCGAGGAGAGGCGCGTCCCGGGCGCCCCGGGTCGCACGCCGAACGCGAGCCGACCGGCGGCGGCGGCGCGGATCGCGTCGAGCAGCTCCGCGATGGGGGCGGTCTTCAGCACGTAGCCAGCCGCCCCGAGGCGCAGCGCCGCGTCGACGTACTGGGGATAGTCGTACGAGGTGACGATGACGACCGCCGGCAGGCTCGCGCTCCGCTCCTGGAGGGCACGCAGCCCGAAGTCGGTCCCCAGGCGCAGGTCGAGCAGCAGGACGTCAACGGCGGTCGCGTCGAGGAATGGCGCGGCCTCGTCGAGGTCACCGGCCGTGCCGACGAGCTCGAGGTCGGCGGCGGCGGCGACGATCGCGGCGGTTCCCTCGCGGACCACCGGATGGTCGTCGACGATGGCGACCCGGATGCTGGGCGCGGGCGCGGTCACTGTGGACGCCACTCGAGCCCGACGTGCGTCCCGCCGGTCGGCCAGGCGCGGACGTTGAGGAGGGCGCCGATCTGCTCCGCACGCTGCTGCATGTTCGCCATCCCGAGATGGCCGCTGGCGAGCGCCGTCTCGGCCGCCCTGGCGTCGATCCCCGGCCCGGCGTCGTCGACGGTGAGCGAGACACGGCCGGCCTCGTCCACGTGGTAGCGGACGGTGATCGGTGCCTTGCCGTGCTTGACCGCGTTCGCCAGCGCCTCCTGCGCGACGCGGAAGACGGCGAGCTCCACCGCGCTCGGCGGGCGGGATGGATCCGAGCGCTCGAGGCGGACCTCGCCGCCGGCCATGGGCCGGATGCGGGCGACGAGCCACTCGAGCGCCGGTCCGGCGCCGAGGTCGTCGAGGAGGGGGAGCCGGAGGTCGGACGTGATGCCGCGCAGCCGCTCGGCGACGCCACGCGCCATCTCGGCGCTCTCGGCGTCGCCGGCGGCGTCGAGGCGTCGCACCAGCCCGGTCAGCTCCTGGAGCGCGTCGTCGTGGAGATCCGCGGCAAGGCGCGCCCGCTCCTGCTCGGCCGCGGCGACCGCCAGGTCGAGCTGCTGCTGCGAGCGCTGCGCGAACCCAAGCAGCGGGGTCAAGGTGAACCGACGCCAGACGACCAGCGCGGCGAACCAGGCGAGCAGGAGCAGCGCGCCCGGACCGTTGACCATGGCGAGCATCGCGACTCCCGGCGTGACCGCGACCGCGAGGGTCTCCAGCCGCCCGACGACCGCGAGCGCACCCGGGCGCGAGGCGACGAAGGCCAGCGAGGCCGCCGGCACCAGGGGCACGAGCCCGCTGAGGATCACCGCCCCGCCGGATCCGTCGCCGTTCGCCTGCAGGAGCGCGAATACGGCCAGCACGGCGGCGGCCGCGAAATGGCGGCCGCGCCAGGCTGGGTCGGGATGTCGCCACGCGATGAGGTGGGCGACGAGGAGCGCGGTGAGCGTGACGAGCACGACCGCCGTGCGGCCATCGGCGTATCCGGTGCCGCCGCCGCCCATGACGATCGGGATCGCGATCGCGACGCCGACCGGGGCCGCGGCATCGGTCCAGCCGGCGCCGAGGAACCCGCGCCGCAGCGCATAGGCGGCAAGCCCGCCGAGCGCGAGGCCGATGATCAGCGCCCACGCGTTCTGCTGGGCCGCTCCGATCACGACGGCGAGCCCGCCGAGCAGGAGCGCGATGATGTCGCGGCGCTCCGTCGTCTGCGGGTCGGCGGCGACGGCGATGGTCGTCGCGGCACCCTCGTGCGGCGGGGCCATGGCTCGCACCGCAGCGCCGACGCGGCCGAGGGGCAGGAGCTGCCATGCGAGCAGTCCCGTGACGACGAGCAGAGGCGCCAGGTTGACGCCACCGATCGCGATCACCGAACCCGCCGCTCCGGGCATGAGCCCGAGCGAGACGAGCGAGGCGCGATCGCGGACTACGCTCGTGCCGCCGGCTGCCACCAGCGCCGGCACGACCGCGGTCGCGGTGATGAGCGCGATGATCTGCCCCCGCATGTCGAAGAGCAGCGACGGCGCGTTCAGATACCGGACGACGAGGAGCGCGGTGACGGCCAGCAGGACCGCCGCCGCGGCTCGTCCCGCGCGCCGCCAGCTGCCTTCCGGGTGATGGCCGGCGAGTGCCGAGCCCGCCACGAGCGCCGCGGCGCCGGCGGCGAGGTAGCCGCCGGCGATCCCCTGCGCCGTGCCCGCCATGACGGCCGGCATGATCGCCAGCGGCGCGCTGACCGCAGCCCCGATGACAGACGGCCTGGCTGCGGCCGATGTCGCCCGCGATGCCCCGCGCCAGCGCGAACCACGTCACGGCGCCGAGCCCGAGGCCCAGCACGATGAGCCAGCTCGCGTCGAACAGGGTGCGCACCCATTCGTCGCGGGCGAGCTGCATCGAGGGGTAGACCGCCGAGCCGTCGTCGGGACCCAGCTCGAGCACGGCGATCTCCGGCTCCGCCAGGGCCTCCGCGGGCAGCTGGATCGTCTTCGTCACGGTGTCGCCGCCGTCGGGCGTGACCTCCCTGACCTCGTGCCGGACCTGGCCGCCGCCCACGCGGCGGCCGTCGACGGTCTGGATGAACGTGACCGTCTCGCCGGGCAGCACGCCACTCCGTGCGGCGATGCCGTCGGGCGTGACGTCCGCCACGCGCACGACGCCGTCTGCGGTCTCGAGGCGCAGTCCGAGGTCGACGCGCCCATTCGCCCACACGGCGACGCCGAACGCGATGGCGATGGCGGCGACGAGCAGGGCGACCATTGCATGGCGCGAGAGGGACATGTGCCGAAGGTAGCAGAGGCCCGGGCGGGACCGATATGCGGGGAATCCCGCAATCCCGCTGCGGGAGGTGACCGATGGTTCGCGCCGTCGTGCGCCGCGACGATCGGCCTCAGCTACGTACCGAGGCACACCATCCCATGCACACGCTCCGCGCATCCGCCATCGCGCTGCCCTTCGTGGGCCTGGCGGCGATGGTGTGGGCGATCTCCATGCTCATCGGTCCCGTCAGGTGACCGTGCTCGAGGCCCGAGGGCTCGCGAAGCGCTACCGGCGCGGGGTGTGGGCTCTCGGGGGGATCGACCTCGCCATCCCCGCCGGCGGCGTCACCGCCCTGGTGGGGCCGAACGCGGCCGGCAAGTCGACGCTCCTTAAAACGTGGGTCGGCTTCGAGCGGCCCACCCGCGGCAGCGCCACCGTCATGGGCCTCGACCCGTGGCGTCAGCGTTCCGCGGCGCTCGCCAACGTCGGCTACGTCCCGCAGTCGCCGGCCCTCGACGACGGGCTGTCGGTGGAGGACCACCTCGACCTCGCAGTCCAGCTGCGACCAGGGTTCGACCGCGACGCGGCTCGCACGCGGCTGGACCAGCTCGGCATCCCGCGTGGCGCCGGCGCGCGGAGCCTCTCTGGCGGGCAGCAGGCGCAGGTCGCGCTCGCCCTGGCGCTCGGGACGCGTGCGCCGATCCTGCTCCTCGACGAGCCGCTCGCCTCGCTCGACCCGCTGGCGCGGCGCGAGTTCCTCCACGTGGTAACCGATGCCGTCCGGACCGATGGCACGACCGTGCTCCTCTCCTCGCACATCGTCACGGACGTGGAGCAGGCCTGCGACCGGCTCATCGTCCTGGGAGTCGGGCGGGTGCTCCTCCACGAGACGGTGGCCGAGGCGCTGGGACGGCATGGCATCAGCACCGGAACGGTACCGGGGGCGGTGGCCACCTTCCGCGCCCCGGACGGTGCCGCGATCTCCCTCGTCAAGGGCGGCGGGGAGCGGCCGGCAACGCTCGAGGAGCTCGTCCTCGGGTACCTCGCGTCGGGTCGTGGCGCCGCCGAGGTGGCGGCGTGACCGCCGCGCTGGCCTGGGGGCGCGTCGCGTATCGCCAGCAACGATGGGAGCTGATCCTCGTGGTGCTGGGCACGGCGCTCACCGCCGCCGCGATGCTCTGGTTCGCGGCCGAGCTGCGCGGTCTCGCGACGGCTCATCCGGGCTGCCTCGACGGCAGCGCAACCGGATGCGAGGCGATCGCGGACCGCGTCGACAACCTCCAGACGATGGGCGCGCGGCTGCTCCTGCTCTCGTTCGCGGCGCCGTTCGGGATGGGCGTGCTCCTCGGGGCGCCGCTCGTGGCGCGCGAGATCGACGGCGGCACCGCGCAGCTGGCGTGGACGCTGGCCCGCTCCCGGACGGGATGGCTGGTTCGGCGCATCGCCTTCATGGTGCTCGTCACCGTCGTCCTGCTCGGCGCGCTCGCAGTCACGAGCGAGATCCTCGCCGCTGCCCTGCAGCCGGGGGCCGACATGGGCCATGACTTCACCTGGATCGGGCGACGTGGCTGGCTCATCGTGGCGCGCGGGCTGGGGGCGCTGATGATCGGTCTGCTGGTCGGCTCGCTCGTCGGCCGCGTGTTGCCCGCCATCCTGGCAGCGATCCTGGTCATCGGTCTGACCTTCACCGGGCTCAGCCTTCTTCAGGACCGATGGCTCGCCGGGGAGGCGCAGGTTGCTCGCTTCGGCGTCGACGGGCCGGTGCAGGGGCTGCCGGCCGGCTCCCTCGTGCTCAATACCGGCCTGCAGACGCCAGACGGCACGAACTACACCTGGGAGGAGGCCGCGACCCGCGGGTTCGCGGTCACGGTCATCGATGAGCAGGGCCGCCAGTACGCCTCGGACGCCGACATGCGCGCGGGACGGGTCCTCGGGGTCGACATCGAGTTCTTCGTCCCCGGCACGCGCTACCCGGAGGTCGTGACGGTCGCTGCCATAGCCGCCGTGGGCCTGGGCGCGGCGGCGCTCCTCGCCAGCGCGCTCATCGTCGGCCGTCGCAGGCCGGGGTGATCGACCCTCCTCGGCGGCCCCGATTGACCGGCCGGCGAGTCGTCCCCACCATGGGCCGATGGCCGACCAATGGGAACCCGACGCTGCTCGATCTCATGGCGCGGAGGCGCGAGGTGACGATCGAGACCGCACGGGCGAGCGGTGAGCCGCGACTGACGGTCATCTGGATCGTCGTCGTGGACGGCGACGCCTATGTCCGCTCGGTGCGCGGCCCGCGCGGGGCGTGGTTTCGCGAGCTGACGCGGCGGGGCGCCGGGGCGCTCCGGGTGGCAGGCCGCTCCGTCGCGGTGCGCGCCGAGGCTGCGACCGACGAGGCGACCGTCGAGGCGGTGAGCGCCGCCCTCGTGGCGAAATACGGTACCGGCGCCTCGACAGTCTCGATGCTCCAGCCCGACACGCTGCCGACCACGATCCGCCTCCTCCCGGACCGATGATCGCCTTCCTCACCGGAGGAAACGGGTTCATCGGCACGGCGGTCGCGCGGCAACTGCGTGCGCGGGGCGACACGGTGCGCGCGCTGGTGCGCGATCCGGAACGGGCGTCCGTCCTTCGCGACATCGGCTGCGAGCTCGTGGCCGGCGACCTCGCCGACATCGTGCGACTCAGCGCCGCGATGGCCGGCGCGGACGTCGCCATCCACCTTGCCGGCGTATATCGGGTCGGGATCGCCGACCGCGAACGGCCGGCGATGTACGCCGCCAACGTGACCGGCACCGAGCACGCCCTCGACGCGGCGATCGCGGCGGGCGTGCCGCGGATCGTGGACGTCTCGACGGTCAATGCCTTCGGCGACACGGGCGGGCGAGTCGTCGACGAGGCTTACGTGCGGCCGCAGCCGTATCGGTACGTCAGCTACTACGACGAGACGAAGCACCTCGGCCACCTCGCGGCCGAGGAACGGCAGCGTGCCGGCGCACCGGTGATCATCGTGCAGCCGGGAGGCGTCTACGGTCCCGGCGACCCGTCGCAACTCGGCGGGGAGCTGCGCCGCGCGATGGCCGGCCGCCTGCCGGCGATCACGTTCGGCAGCCTCGGTATGAACCTCGCCTTCGTCGACGACGTGGCGGCGGGAATCCTCCTCGCCGCGGATCGCGGCGCGCTGGGGGAGTCGTACGTCCTGGGCGGCGAGCTGGTCCGCATGGTCGACGCCATCCGGCGCGCGGCGCGGGCGGGCGGCGCGAGGCCGCCGCGACTCACCACCCCGACCTGGCTGCTCCGCGCGGTGGCACCCCTGGCGTCCGGCCGCTTCGGCCTGACGCCGAACCTGCGCGAGCTCATCGCCGCGTCCGATGGCGTGACCTACTGGGCGACTGATGCGAAGGCGCGGCGCGAGCTGGGCTACGCGCCACGAGGCCTCGACCAGGGCCTCGCCGACCTCGCCGCGAGCCTGCGCGGGTAGGCTGGCGCGGCCGGGAGTCGGCTGCTACCTTCTCGGCGGGTCCCCGTAGCTCAGTGGATCAGAGCAGCGGTTTTCTAAACCGCCGGTCGCAGGTTCGAATCCTGCCGGGGACGCCATTCGACCCCGCACCCGCCCTCGCACGGAGAAGCTGCGTGGCGCTCCCATCCAGCGTCGACACGGTCGTCATCGGTGCCGGCCAGGCCGGGTTGACCATGAGCTGGTACCTCGCACAGGGTGGGCGCGACCATGTCGTGCTCGACCGCCGACGGACGCTCGGCGGCGGCTGGCAGGACCGATGGGACGCCTTCCAGCTCGTCACCCCGAATTGGTCGGCCTCGTTCCCCGGTGATCCGTACGCAGGGCCGGATCCGGATGGCTTCATGCCGCGCGACGAGCTGATCGCGAGGGTCGCCGGCTACGCGGAGAAGATCGGCGCGCCCGTCGCCCTGGCCACCGAGGTGCGCCGCGTGATGCCTCGTCCATCGAGCGGC
>CAWGUL010000006.1:0-371613 GCA_963825905.1 uncultured Chloroflexia bacterium
TCGTGGTCCCGAGCCGGCGCAGGCCGCGCACCGTCTCCCACGCCTGGCGGCGCGCGGCCGGGTCGAACCCGGTCGTCGGCTCATCGAGGAACAGGAGCTCGGGATTCCCCGCCAGGCCGACGGCAAGGTCGACGCGCCGCTCTTGGCCACCCGACAGCTGCCGCACCATGCGGCCGCCGGCATCGGTCAGGCCGGTGAGCTCGAGCACCTCGCCCGGGCGCGCGGGTTCGGGTAGTAGCCCGCATAGAGGTCGACCGTCTCGCGCACGGTGAGGTACGGGTCCACGCCGGTCGACTGGAGCACGATCCCGATCCGCTCGCGAAGCGCGCGCCCGCCGCGCGCCGGATCGAAGCCAAGCACGCGGACCTCGCCGCCATCCCGCTGACGGTGGCCCTCGCAGATCTCGACCGTGGTGGTCTTGCCCGCGCCGTTCGGCCCGAGCAGCGCGAATACCTCGCCGGCCGCGATCGTCAGGTCGACGTCACTTACCGCCGCGACCGAGCCGTACGCCTTCCGCAGGCCGCGGATCTCGATCGCCGCGTCGGTGGCCACGGTCCGGCCGTCAGGTCGCTCCTATCGGTTACGAGGCGGCGAGGAACGTCCAGGCCGCGGCGACGAAGACGAGCACGGCGAAGACGAGGAGCGCCAGCGGGACGAGGGCGACGCGGAGGTTCTGGTTCACCTCCTGGTGCTGCGGGTCTGGTGGTCGGCGTGGAGGTCATGGGTCGTGTCAACCACGAGGCCGGATGCCTCGTGCGACGCCACCAGGCCGGTGGCGCCCGGGGCTCCGCCCGCCGCCTCGTCGCGGGATCCGCTGATGGTCATCTCGTCACTCCTGTCCAAGAATCGTGGCCAGCTGTCGTGTCAGGTCGGCGCCGCTCAGCTCGCCGATCTGCCGGCCGGCGACCCGTCCGTCGCGGCCGATGAAGAACGTCTCCGGCGGCCCGTAGATGCCGTACGCCCGCGCCACCGCGGAATCGGGGTCGAGCAGCGCCGGCCACGCGGCGCCGCGCTGTCGCATGAAGGCGCGGGCATCGGCCGCGGTGTCCTGGTACACGATCCCCACCACGGCGAGACCGTCCGCGGCATGTGCCTTCGCGGCCGCGTCGAGGAGCGGGAACTCGCGGACGCATGGCCCGCACCAGCTGGCCCAGAAGTTGACGACCACTGGCTTCCCGGCAAGGTCGGCGAGGCGCACGAGTGCGCCGTCGAGATCGGTGAGCGTGAAGTCAGGCGCCGGGCTGCCGATCCGCCCGCTGGCTGCGGCCGGCGCGGTCCGCGTCACGAGCCAGGCACCCCAGCCCGCCAGGAGCAGGAGCGGGACGACGACCGCGGCGAGCCGCCATGCCAGCGGGATGCCGGCCGCGCGACGCGGATCCGGGACGATGCGCGCCGGCCGTGACGGCGCCGGGAGCGCCGACATCAGTGGCCCGGGGCGTCGTCGTGCGAGCCGCGTTCGGTGTCGCTCCACTCGTGGTTCGCGGCCCGCACCCACGACACCACGCCGGCGACGAAGAGGAGCACGCCGGGGATGAAGATGACCCAGTTCGCCAGCGCATCGTCCGGCCGGAAGGCGAGGCCGGCGAAGATCAGCGCCCCGCCGAGGGCCATGGCGGTTGGCAGCCACGAGCCGGGCGGCAGGTGCACGCCGGGCGGCGGCGTGACGGCGGCCCGCGGCGCGCGCGAGACGCGCGAGGTGACCGCGAAGACGAGGCCGAGCACGAACAGCAGGCCGAGGCCCAGGATCAGGAAGCCGAAGGTCGTGTCGTTGAGCGGCATCGCGCGAACGCCCTCGCTACCTGAGGAAGTAGAGGATGGAGAAGAGCGCGATCCACACGACGTCGACGAAGTGCCAGTAGAAGCTGATCGCCTCCACCGCCACGTGGTTGCGCGCGCTGAACTGCCCGCTCGTGGCGCGGGCGAAGAGGATCGTCATTCCCACCGCCCCGCCGAAGACGTGCGCGCCGTGGAAGCCGGTGAGGGTGTAGAACGTCGTGCCGAAGATCCCGTCGCGGATCCCGAAGCCGAGCTGGCTGTAGTCGTACAGCTGGCCGGCAAGGAAGAGGATGCCGAGCAGGAGGGTCACCCCCACCCAGCGGCGGAGCGCGGCCTGGTCGCCGCGGCGGATGGCCCACACCCCGAACTGCATCGTGAAGCTCGAGGTGATGAGGATGATCGTCAGGATCGCGGCCAGCGGCCACGCCTCGAGCTCGTGTGCCGGCGCCGGCGGCCCCCACTCGTGGCCGGCGGCGTTGGCGCGGGCGTTGAAGTAGGCGGCAAACAGGCCGCCGAAGAACATCACCTCGCTGGCGATGAAGAGCAGCATCCCGACGAGCGGGATCGGCAGGCCGCGGTTCGCCTCCGGGTGCGGCGGCTCGAGCCGGGTGGCGGGCGTCATGGGCTCGGCGGTCATGCCGGATCGCCCTCCGTGGTGGCCAGGGCCGCCTCACCGTCGTGGAGGTGATCCGCGTCGTGCTTGTGGCGCAGGTCGAAGACCGGCCGCTCGCTGCGGATGGGGGGCAGGGTGTCGAAGTTGTACGGCGGTGGCGGCGAGGTCGTCGCCCACTCGAGCGTGTTCGCCTCCCAGGGGTCGTCGCCGACCTTCTCGCCGTTGATGAAGGTGGCGATGACGTTGATGAGGAACGGGATCACGCTGACCGCGATCATGAACGCGCCGACGGTCGAGATGATGTTGTAGACCGTCCAGCCGGCGTTCGGGTCGTAGTCGGCGATGCGGCGCGGCATGCCGAGGATGCCGAGCGAGTGCATCGGGAAGAAGGCGAGGTTGAAGCCGACGAAGTGGATCCAGAAATGGGTCTTGCCGAGCTTCTCGTTCAGCCGTTTGCCGAACATCTTCGGGAACCAGAAGTAGGTCGCCGCGAAGATGCCGAACACCGAGCCGCCGAAGAACACGTAATGGAGGTGGGCGACGACGAAGTAGGTGTCCTGCATGTGGAAGTCGATCGGGGGCGACGCGAGGATGACGCCGCTGATGCCGCCGATGAGGAACATCGTGATGAAGCCGACCGCGAACAGCATGGGGGTCGTGAAGCTGATCGAGCCGCGCCACATCGTGGCCATCCAGTTGAACATCTTCACCCCGGTCGGCACGCCGATCATCGCGGTCATGAACGCGAAGAACGGCAGGAACACCTTGCCGGTGGTGAACATGTGGTGCGCCCAGACGCTGAAGCTGAGCAGGCCGATGCCGATCGTGGCGTAGACGAAGGCGCGGTACCCGAACAGCGGCTTGCGGCTGAAGACCGGCAGGATCTCGCTCACCACGCCCATCGCGGGCAGGATGACGATGTAGACCTCCGGGTGGCCGAAGAACCAGAAGAGGTGCTGCCAGAGGATGGGGTTGCCGCCCGAGGCGGGGTCGAAGAAGCTGCCGCCGTAGTTGCGGTCGATGAACAGCGCGATCAGCCCGCGGTGAGCACGGGAGTGGCGAGCAGGATGAGGACCGCCGTCACGAGCACCGTCCAGGCGAAGATCGGCATCCGGAAGAGCGTCATCCCCGGCGCGCGCATCTTGAAGATGGTGGTGATGAAGTTCACCGAGCCGAGGATCGAGCTCGTCCCCACCAGCACGAGGCCCATGATCCACAGGTCGGTGCCGACCCCGGCGCTGAAGCGCTCGGCGTTCGACGAGAGCGGCGCATAGCCGGTCCAGCCCTCTGCCGCCGCCCCGCCGAAGAGGTAGCCGGAGAAGATCAGCAGCCCGCCGAGCGGCAGCATCCAGAAGCTCAGCGCGTTGATGCGCGGGAAGGCCATGTCCGGGGCGCCGAGCTGGAGCGGCACCACGTAGTTCGCGAAGCCCGACAGCATCGGCACCACGAACAGGAAGATCATGATCGTCCCGTGCATCGTGAACGCCTGGTTGTAGGTCGGCGCGTCGAGGAACTGGAGCCCGGGCACCGCCAGCTCGGAGCGGATGACGAGCGCGAGCAGGCCGGCCGCGAAGAAGAACAGGAACGAGTTGACGATGTACATGATCCCGATCTTCTTGTGGTCGACGGTCGTCAACCAGTCGAGAACCCAGGATCGACGGTAGCTCTCGGTCTGCGGGGTGAGGGTCGTGGTTGCCATGCTCTTCTCGCTCCGATGGGCTACTGCACGACGACCTTGCCGGTCATCGTCGGGTGGATCGTGCAGAGGAAGTCATACGTGCCGGCCGGGATCGCTGGCACCTGGTAGTCGATGCTCTTGCCGGCATCGACGACGTCACCGTTGAACAGCTCGGTCTGGCCGTTGTAGATCGCCACGTCGTGCTGGACGCCGTCGTCGTTCTTGAAGCGGATGACGAACGGCTGCCCGGCGGGCGCCTGGATCGAGTCGGCGTTGAAGGCGATGTTCGCCGCCGAAAGGTCGACGACCGCGGCGCCGGAGGGTGCGGGCGGCGGCGGTGATTCGCCGGCACGGCCGGCGGCGATCCACGTGTCGTAATCGGCCTGCTCCATCGCCTGGATCGTGAAGCGCATGGCGGCATGCTCGTTGCCGCAGAACTCGGCGCATTGCCCGGCGTAGGTGCCCGCGTCCGTGATCGTGAACTCGAGCTGGTTCTCCGCCTGACCCTCCGGCTCGGGAATGAGGTCCTTCTTGATGAGGAAGTGCGGCACGAAGAACGAGTGGATCACGTCCTGGGAATGGAGAAGGAGTCGGATCGGCACGCCCACCGGCAGCCCCATGACCGGCGGCTGGGCGGCGCTGCCGGTGACCGAGTAGTCGTTGTCCGGGTTGTTGTCGTCGTCGCGATAGCGGAACGTCCACTGCCACTGGAAGCCGTCGACCTCCACCACCACCGCCGGCTTGTCCGTGGTGGCCTGCACGGTGCCGAGGGTCGAGATGCTGAGGACGAACAGGACGACGACGATGACGGTCGGGATGACGGTCCAGATGACCTCGACCAGGTTGTTGCCGTGGAGCTGGGCCGGCAGGCGGTCGTCGCGGCGGCGGTAGCGGAAGACGGAGTAGAGGATGAAGCCCTCGACGCCCACGAACACGACGGCCGCCATGATGAGGACGATCACGTAGAGGCCGAACGTGGCCTTCGCCTCGGTCGTCTCCGGCTCCGGTGGGATCAGGCAGCCGCCGAGCAGCAGCGCAACGGCGAGCAGTGATCCGACCTTGAGCAGCGTCCGCGCACCCGGGGCTGCCACCATTCCTCGCATCAGTCCGTTTCGAGGCTCCTCAACCGAAGGGGCTCACGCATCTCGCGAGCGATCCGCGCGTGTCACGTTCAGCAGGCACGCACGCTCAGGCGGGCTGACGGCGGCACGGCGCACATTGTACCGATGCGCCGCCAGCGCCGCACCCACCTGGGCGCGGCCGAAATGCGGCGATCAGGCGGCGGCGCCCGCCCGGCAGCGCGGCTCCTCGCCGGCGAGCACCGGACGCGCCAGCACCTGGTACCGATGGTCGCCGGCCGTGAACCGGGTCAGCTGGTTCGCCGCCCCGAGCGCGGCGTACCACGCCGCGGCAGCGCTGCCGCTCGCGACCCCGCAGCGCGCCCCGCCGATCGGCGGGTACGGGTCGCCGAAGGTCGCCGGGTCGCCGTCGACCGGCCACGGCGCCAGCCCACCGGCGATCCCGGACGGGTCGGCGGGGTCGTCGTCGGCATTGCGGACGAGCAGGCGCAGCGCGTCGGATCGGTACGGGTGCCAGGCGATCTCCGCCCAGGCGGACTCCGGGATCCAGGAGTCGAGGCTCCCGAGCCTGGTCGCCAGCGGGGCGAGCACGCGGTGCGCCTCGCGCTCCCGGGCCCCCATCGTCGTGGGCGGATCGGAGCCCGACAGCAGGCCCAGGGCGTAGACGCTGACCTGGACCTCGCGGTTGTCGGCATGGAGCGTGAAGACCGTCGCGTTCGCGTCGGCGACCATGGCCTGCGCCCCGTTGAAGTCGGCGCTCGCGCCGAAGAACCCGGTCCTCGCCATCTCGCCCAGGACGAGCTGCAGGCCGGCCTCGGTGAGGCGTCGTGCCTGGATCGGAGGGAGGGCGGGGCCGGGGAAGATGGCGTCCTGCGCGCCCTGCACCACCACCGTGCCGTCACCGCTGATCGTCAGCAGCGGCAGGGCGGTGAAGACGAACTCGACCGGCACGAAGCCGCCGGCGGAGTCGATGCGAACGACGAGGTCCGAGCCGGACGGATGCGCGATGCCAGGCCCTGGGCTGCTCGTTGCACCGCCGCCACCCCGCCCGCCGCATGCGGCAAGCAGGATCATCGTCAGCAGGGCGGCGCGGGCGCGGGTCGTGCCTCTCATGCCGCGCCTGACGCGCGAGCCGGCGTCCCGGTTCCCGCGCTCGTTTCGGGAGCCCGTGGGTGCGAGCTTGCGGCCCCGCGACGACAATGGGGCCGATGCGGCGGCTCCTTCTCCTCCTACCCGCGGGCGTGGCGCTCGCGATCCCGACCGCCGTGCTCGCGCACGGGGCGACCGCGGCCGCGCCGAGCTTCCCTGGCGTCCTGCTCGATTGGCGCGTCGAGCTCCTGCCCGTGGCCGGCATCGCAGCCGCGGCCCTCGGCTACCTGTGGCTCGTGCGTCGGGTGGCGGGCGCGCACCCACGCAATCCCCCGCGGGCGTGGCGCACCGGGCTCTTCGTCGCCGGTCTCGCCGCGCTGGCGGTCGCCCTCCTCTCCCCGGTCGAGGCCTACGAGGGCTCGCTGTTCAGCGTCCACATGGTCCAGCACATGCTGCTGGAGCTCATCGCGGCGCCGCTCCTGCTTGCCGGCGCCCCGATCACCCTCGTCCTCCGTGCCGCGTCGCCGCGGCTGCGTCGCGGCATCCTGCGCCTGCTCCACAGCCTGCCGATGCGGGTGCTGAGCTTCCCGCTCCTCGCCTGGCTCCTGTTCGCGGCGGTGAACTGGGGCTGGCACTTCTCGACCCTCTACAACGACGCGCTCGAGAACCCGGCGCTGCACTACCTCCAGCACGCGAGCTTCCTCGCCGCGGCCCTCCTCTTCTGGTGGCCGATCATCGGCGCGGACCCGGCGCCGTGGCGCCTGCCCCACCCGGTGCGTCTCTTCTACCTGTTCCTCGCCATGCCCCAGAACTCGTTCCTCGGGGTGGCGCTGATGAACGCGGGGGCCGTGCTCTATCCGCACTACCTGACGAACCTGCGGAGCTGGGGTCCGGCGCCGCTCGACGACCAGGTGCTCGGCGGGATCGTGATGTGGGTCGTCGGCGACGTTGCATTCCTGGCCGGGATGGCCCTCGTGGTGGCCGTCTGGGTCCGGGAGGAGGACCGCCGCACCGCGCGCCTCGACGCACGCCTCGATGCCGAAGGTCGCTGAGCGTCGATGAGGCTGGCGCTCAGCCGAGCGGGACCCGGAGCAGCGTGTCGGCCGCGACGGCGGCGAAGAGGAGGGTCAGGTAGCTGATGCTGTACCGGAACAGCGAGATTGCCGCGCGCCCGCTGCCCGCGTGGCGCTGGATGCGGACCGCATGGACGACGAAGAGCGCCCCCAGCCCGAGGGCGGCGACGAGGTAGATCAGCCCCATCCGCGCGGCGGGGAGGAGGAGCAGGCTGACCGCCACCAGCAGCAGGGTGTAGATCACGATCTGACGCGCCGTCTCCGCCTCGCCCCGGACGACGGGAAGCATCGGTACCCCGGCGGCCGCGTAGTCGCCCCGGTAGCGCAGGGCGAGCGCCCAGAAGTGGGGCGGCGTCCAGTAGAAGACGATGGCGAACAGGATGAGCGCGGGCACCTCGATCCGGCCGGTCACCGCGGCCCACGCCACGAGCACCGGCACGCAGCCGGCGGCGCCGCCGATCACGATGTTCTGCGGCGTGCTGCGCTTCAGCCACAGCGTGTACACGAAGACGTAGAACGCGATCGCGCTCGTCGACAGCAGTGCCGCCAGCAGGTTGACCGTCACCGCCAGGAAGACGAACGAGATGATGCTCAGCGCGATGCCGAACGTCAGCGCCGAGCGCGGCGTGATGGCGTGGCTCGGCAGCGGCCGATGGCGGGTCCGGCGCATCACGTCGTCGATGTCGCGGTCGATCACCTGGTTGATCGTGTTCGCCCCACCCGCGGCGAGCGTGCCGCCGAGCATCACCGCCGCCATGAGCCCGAGCGACGGCACGCCCCGCTGGGCGAGGACCATGGTCGGGATCGTCGTCACGAGCAGGAGCTCGATGATCCGTGGCTTGGTCAGCGCGATGTAGGCGCGCAGCGTGTCCACCGGGCTCGCCGCTGCGCCCGGCTCCCTGACGCGATCCGGCAGCCGCACGTCGGCCGGCCGCAGCCGGCGCAGGCTCAGGGCCAGCCAGACCGATGCGGCCCAGAGGCCCGATCCGACGGCCAAGTGCGGAACGACGAACCAGGCCGAGAGCTGCGACCAGATGTTCGCGGCGCCGAGCACCAGCTGGACGAGGACCAGGACGAGCATGGCGGTCGCGATACGGCGCGGCCGCGGCAGGTCGGTGGCGCGTCGGACGCGGAGGAACGTGGCGACCACGAGCAGCGCCACCACCAGCGCGAGCGCGCGGTGCAGCACCTGCACGGCCTGCTGGCTGGCGATGACGTCCGGCACGAGGCGGCCGTTCATGAGCGGGAAGTCCGCGTACGCGAGCCCTGCTCCGTGGCCGGTGACCCACGATCCGAGCAGCATCTGCGCGAAGATCGCGGCCGCCGTCACCAGGCCGAGGCGGAGCAGCGGCGGGTCGGCGCTCCGCGCCGGCAGCGGCCCGTGAGCGGCCCGCTCGGCGATGAAGATCGTCGCCGCGAACACGGTGAGCGCCATCCCGAGATGGACGCTCACGAGCTCGGCCGCCAGTCCTTCCATGACGACGCTGCGCCCGATGACCGACTGCACGATGACGAGCACCCCGGCCGCGATCGCCGCCGCGAGGAGCGGGAGGTCACGCCGCTTGTCGCGGCTCAGGAGCGTCCAGATCCCGACGATGCCGACCAGCGGGCCGACGGCGAGCGACGCAACGAGCCGGTGGGTGTGCTCGATCCAGACGTGGAGCTGCGCCGGCGGGATCCAATCGTTGAACGCGAAGCACCCCGGCCAGTTCGGGCAGGCCAGGCCGGAGTCGGTGGCGCGCACCAGGCCGCCGACGCTGATGAGCACGAACGTGGCGACGGCCGCGGCGAGCGCCAGGGTCGCGTAACGGGTCAATCGGTCCTCCGGCGCACGCTCGCGGCGCGAGCGCGCATGACCTTGGGTCGGGGGATGATGCGGGACCGCGTGATCATACCGGGCCGGTCGATGGATGGCGGAATGGGTCCGGCGGCGTGATGCCGAGCGCGGTGCGCGCAGGCACCGCGTGCTCAGCGAGCCGCAGCTCTCCGCTCGGCGCTGCGCGACTGGGGGACGAACCGCAGCGGACCGGGCACGAGGGGCACGAGGCGGCGCGAGGCGTACGCCAGCCGCTCGACCCCGGCCGCGCGCCGCGACGACCAGCCGATCCCGTACTGCGCGCGCAGCTGCGGGTGCATGACCGAATCGCTCGCCAGGTGGGCGAGATCCCAGACGAAGCGCGGCGGGAAGGCGGACGGGTAGCGGACCGCGTCGCGCAGCGACCGGGCGGTTGGCGAGACCGCGACCTCGCCGCTGGCCACCGCGCCGGCCATGAACGTCCGCAGCTCGGCCAGCGTCTCCGGCACCAGGTCCGGGGCGATGCCGAGCCGGATCGCGATGCTCCGCGACTCGGCGTGGTAGGCCTGCATCTCGTCGGGGCCGAGCGGCGCCACGAAGCGATCGTAGGTGCGGATGGCGGTGTCGATGAGGGTCGCGTGCACCCAGAGGAGAAGGCGCGGGTCGGTGGCGTCGTAGGCGGCACCCGTCTCGGGGATGCTGCCGCCGATGGAACGGTGGATGGCGTTGATGCGCCCGATGGCGCGCTCCGCCTGCCGGGTCGTGCCGAAGACGACGGCGAACGTGGAGGTGAGCGTCCGGCGCAGGCGCGCATAGGGGTCGTCGCGGAACGTGGAATGCTGCGCCACCGCCGCCGCGACCGCCGGGTGTGCGAGCTGAAGGAGGAGCGCGCAGGTGCCGCCGCCGAGCACGAGCACCTCGCGGTCGACGCGCCACGCGATGCTCTCCGGCCCGAAGAGGCCAGCATCCCGCCGGACCGGCGCGAGCGTCATTGGCCGAAGGCGCGCGACGGCGGCGAGCTGCCGCTGCCGGTGGAGCGGAAGATGAGCCCGGCCACCAGGCCGGCCGCGAGGCCGCCGATGTGCGCGAAGTACGCGACTCCGCCGCCTGCGGTGTCCGCTCCCAGGCCGCTGATGCCGCTGAAGATCTGGAGCGCGGCCCATAGACCGATGGCCACGAGCGCCGGCACCTGGGTGATGAAGCGGAACAGGAATACGGTGACCCGGTTGCGCGGGAAGAGGACGAGGTACGCGCCGAGGACGCCGGAGATCGCGCCGGAGGCGCCCAGGGTGGGGATCCTCGAGTCCGGGGCGATGAGGATCTGCGCCAGCGAACCGATGACGCCGGCGAGCAGGTAGAAGATCACGTAGCGGATCGGTCCCATCCGGTGCTCGACGTTGTCACCGAAGACCCAGAGGAAGAGCATGTTGCCGCCGATGTGGAGCCAGCCACCGTGCATGAACATGCTCGTCAGCAGCGTGAGCCAGATCGGCACGGGGCCCGGCTCCTGCGGGATCTCGCCGGTCTGGCCGTTGACGGTGACCTCGGTCGGCTGGGTGAGGTCGGTCCCGTGGGTGATCTCGTAGGGCACGGCGCTGTAGCCGTACGTGAATCGATCCCCGCTCGGGCCTCCCGCGCCCTGGAGGACGAGGAAGACCAGGATGTTGACCGCGATGATCGCGAACGTCGCGATGGCGGGGCCGTGACCGGGCTCGTTCTCGTCGCCGATCGGGAACATTCACGCGTCCTCGTGCGGGGCCGTCGAGGTGGGCGCGGGCATGATAGCGCCGCCGCGGCGGGCGATAATCGCGGCCATGAGCCTCGAGATCCGCCCGTACGACGGCACCTTCCACGACTTCATGACTGCGGTCCTGCTGCCATTCGCGTGGACCATGAAGGATGAGGACGAGGCGCTCTTCGAGCCGGTGGTCGAGCTCGACCGGGCGCTCGCGGCGTACGACGGCGACCGGGTGGTCGCGACCGCCGGCGCCTTCAGCTTCTCGGTCACCGTGCCCGGCGGCGAGCTGCCGATGGCCGGCGTGACGATGGTCGGCGTCCACCCCACCCACCGGCGGCGCGGGATCCTGCGCCAGCTGATGCGGCGCCAGCTCGACGACGTCCACGCGCGCGGCGAGCCGCTCGCCGGGCTGTGGGCGTCCGAGGGACTCATCTACCAGCGCTTCGGATACGGCCTCGCCACGCTTGGCGCCGGATTCTCGGTCGACCGCGCGCGATCCGCGTTCCGCAGCCCGCACGTCTGGTCCGGCACGCTGCGCCTCCTCGATCGGCGAGCCGCGGAGGAGCTCATCCCGCCGCTCCACGCCGCGGCGCGCCCGCAGCGGCCCGGCGCCTTCGACCGCTCGGCGGCGTGGTACGCGTCGGAGTTCTTCCACGACCCGGAGCACGCGCGGAACGGCGGCGCCGAGGCGGCGTACATCCTCCACGAGACCGATGGCCGTCCGACCGGGTACGCGCGCTACCGGGTGAAGAGCGAGTGGGATGACGTCGGCGCAAAGGGCACGGTGGAGGTCCACGAGCTGATGTCGCTCACCCCGAGCGCGCACGCGGACCTGTGGCGCTACCTGCTCGACATCGACCTGGTGGCCACGATCCGTGGCTGGAACCTGCCGGTCGACGATCCGCTGCCGCTCCTCGTGGCCGAGCCGCGGCGGCTGTCATGGACCGTCCGCGACGGGCTCTGGCTGCGCATCGTCGACCTGCCGGCGGCGATCGAGGGACGCCGCTACGCGGCGGCAGGGCGGGTGGTGCTCGAGGTGAGCGACGAGTTCTGCGACTGGAATGGCGGGCGCTGGTCGCTCGAGACCGATGCTGCCGGTGGGGGCCACGCCGAGCGGACCGGCGACGAGGCCGATCTCGCGTTGTCGGCCGCGGACCTCGGCGCCGCCTATCTCGGCGCATTCAGCATCGCCGATCTCGCGCGCGCCGGCCGCGCGCGCGAGCTGCGCGCCGGTGCGATCGCCGCCGCCGACGACCTGCTGCGGACCGATATCGCTCCCTGGTGCCCGAAGGTCTTCTGAGCGGCGCCTCAGCCCGCCGGCGGCGCGGCCTCCGCGGTTCCCTCATCGGCGCGGGCTGAGCCGCGATCGGGATTCCGGATGCCGAGCCCGTTGACCGCCGCGCCGGCCGCGCAGAGGAGCGCCGTCACCAGCATGGCGACGTGGAAGGCGTCCACGGACGCCACGTTCGCCGCCTCTGCCTCGCGCGCCGTCGCGCCCGATCCCGGCGGGTTCAGCGGGGTGAGCATCCGCCGCACCGAGGGGTCCGACAGATCGGTGCCGGGCACACGGTCGGCGAGGGTGCCGTAGAAGGTCGCCGTGACGGCCACGAAGATCAGCGCGCCGGCGATGAGCGGCCCGATTCGCGAGACCGCGTTGTTGATCGCCGATGCCAGCCCGGAGTTGCGCTCCGGGACCGAGCTCATGAGCGCCGTCGTGAGCGGCGCCACGAGGAGGCAGATGCCGGCGCCGAACAGGATGCTCACCGGCAGGACGTCGACGACGAAGTCGAGCGGCGGCACCAGTGACGAGGGATCGGCCATGGCTGCCGCCCAGGGGCGCGAGGTCACCGGCAGCCGGACGTACCACAGCAGCCCGAGCGCCATGAGGATCGGTCCAACGGTCATGAAGGCACGCGGCCCCACGCGCGCGGCGAGCGTGCCCACCCAGGTCGAGAAGACGATGAGCATGATGCTGATCGGGATCCCCACCAGCCCGGCCGCGAACGCGGAGTAGCCGAGCGCGCCCTGCAGGAAGATCGCCTGGATCATGCCGTACACGTAGAGCGCGCCGTAGATCAGGAACGTGCTGACGTTCGTGACGGTGAAGTTCCGCGACCGGAAGAGCGCCGGCGGGACGAGCGGGTTCGACCGCATCCGCATGAGCGGGACGAGCGCGGCCGTGGCGATCACGCCGACGGCGATCGACATCCACGCCACCGGGTCGGCCCACGCCCGCTCCTGGCCGCGCGTCAGGCCGAAGGTGAGCCCGCCCACCGCGATCGCGACGGCCGCCGCCCCGACCCAGTCGAGCTGCCGCGACGCGTGCTCGTTCCGGCTCTCGGCCACCGCGCGGAGGCCGATGACGAGGCCTAGCACGACGAGCGGCGCATTCATGAGGAAGGCGATCCGCCAGCTCACCGTGTCGACCAGGAAGCCGCCGACGGCCGGGCCGAGCAGGGTGGTGGCCGACGAGGCGGCGGCCCAGATGCCGAAGGCGCGGCCGCGCTCCTCGCCGCTGAAGGTGGCGTTGATGAGCGCCAGCGAGGTGGGAACGAGCAGCGCCCCGAATGCGCCCTGCAACAGGCGGGCGAGGATGAGGAGCTCCATGGTCGGGGCGAGGCCGCAGGCGACCGAGGCGACGCCGAACCCGGCCAGGCCGATGAGGAACAGCCGGCGGCGGCCGAACAGGTCCGCCAGCGCGCCGGCCAGGATGAGGAGCGCCGACAGAGTGAGGAGATAGCCGTTCGTGACGTACGACTGTCCCTCGTAGCGTCCGACGAGCGTCGACGGCAGCTCGCGGCCCATCCGCTCCAGCGCGACATTCACCACCGTCGAGTCGAGGAACACGATCCCGCTGGCGAGGACGACCGCCACCAGGGTCCAGGCGCGGTTGCTCACGATTTGCCGATCCGGTCCAGCACGTCACGCCGGACCGCAGCCGCCATCCGCAGGGCGCCGCGCCGCTCGACGGTCGCGACCAGCTTTTCTGCGATACGCCGGGCGGCGGTTTGCTCACCGAGGAGGAGGTTCGCCTTCGCCTCCAGGAAGGAATGGACCACGGTCATCGGCGCCATGACGATCCCCTCGGCGCGTGCCCAACCGCGCGCGAAGCACGCCAGTGCCGCGCGGTCGCCGAGGCAGCCGAGGGCGAAGCCTTCCGCGCCGTCCAGCCCGATCTGGTCACCGATATCGTCCGGCCGCGAGGTCACGCGCGCCTCGCGAACCATCGCGAGTGCCTCGTCCGCGCGCCCGAGCGTGGTGAGGCTGTTCGCCCACGCCGCCGTCTCGCTCACGATGACGGACTGGTCGCCGATCCGGCGCAGGTAGTCGATCTCCATCCGCCGCACCTCTTCCGCGAGCTCGTCGTTGCCCTCGAGCCCGGCGGCGACAGCGACGAAGCCAAGCGCGGCATGCGCGCGGCGCTCACTTCCGGTCTGGCTGTAGAGCGCGGCTACCCGCTCCGTGAGCTCCCGGATCTCCGCGAAGGAAATCGCGCCGCGCATGTACTCGCTGCGACCGACGGTCGCGGCGAAGGCGGCCTCGAACAGGGGGCCGCCTTCCCCGTCGATCGAGGTGGCGAGGCGGTCGAGCTCAGTGCGAGCTACCTCGGCGTCCACACCGGCGAAGACGAGTCCGCCCGCGATGTGGTCGATGAGCTCGATCCGATACCCGCGGACGCCAGCTGCCTCGAAACGCGTCCACGCGCGCCGGAATGCCTCGAGCGAGCGGTCGCCGCGACATGCGCCCCATTCGGTCTGTCCCCTGGCAAGCTCGAGGCGCGCCAGGCCGACGCCGTCGTCGACCCCGCGAAGGACCTGCTCGGCCGCATCGAGCAGGCGCCGGCAGTCATCGGCCGTCCGGCGCTCGCCGAAGGGATCGACGCTGACCATTGCGACGTCGGCCCTGGCGCGGTCCGCCTCGTCGCCGGCGGCAAGCTCCTCGATGAGCGGCGGAATGGCAGCGGCGGCGCCGCCGTGGTCAAGGACGTCGATCAGCTCCGGCACGAATGCCCGCCGCCGCGGACCGGCCGCAGCGAGGGCATGGGCGCGGCCGAGCAAACCGCTCGCGGCGCTCGTGTCACGGCGCTCGAACGCGGCATGACCCGCGGCGGCCAGGTGGTCCGCAGCCTCCGACGCGAGCTCGGCCGCATGCGCGTCGTCGGGATCAAGCTCGCGGAGATAGCCGGCCGCCTGCTCCAGGTGGTACCCGACGAGCTCGTCCTGCTCGAGCAGCTCCCCATGCGCCGCGAGCCACGCCCCGAACCGCTCGTGCAGCTCCGCGCGAACCGCCTTCGGCAGGGAGTCGTAGGCGGTGTCGCGGATGAGGAGATGGCGGAACCGGAAGGCGTCGTCGCCGGCGATCTGGGTGCGGTCCGGCCGGACGAGCTCCTTGCGCATGAGCGACAGCAGCTGGCCGCCCACGCCGGCGCGATCCGCCTCGGGCGCGAGCGCCATCACCGCGCCGCGGTGGAAGACCTTGCCCTCCACCGCGCCGCGCTCGATCACCGTTCGCTCGGCCTCGTTCAGGGTGTCGAGCCGAGCCTGCAGGAGGGCGCGGATCGTCGGCGGCACGCTGACCACACCACGCGCCTCGCGCGCGAGTGCCGCCATCTCCTCCAGGAACAGCGGATTGCCCTCCGCGATCGTGAGGATCCGGCTGCGCGTGTCGGCGTCGAGCTCGATGCCATCGAGGAGGGAGTCGGCGAGCGTGATCGCCTCCGCCTCGCCGAGCGGCTCGAGCAGGATCGAGGTGGCGTTCATCTTGCCGCCGCCCCAGCCGGGGCGCAGGTCGAGCAGCTCCGGACGCGCGATGCAGAGCATGAAGATCGGCGCGTCGCGCGACCAGTCGACGACGTGCTCCACCAGGTCCAGCATCGGCGGCTCCGCCCATTGCAGGTCATCGAGGACGAGGACGAGCGGCCGCTGCTCGGCGGCGGCCTCGAAGATCGCGCGCGTCGCCAGCTGCGTGTCGGCCGGGGTGGAGCGGATCGCGTCGGCCGGCTCGACGCCGAGCTGGATCAGCATCTCGACCAGGGGCCAGTAGGTGATGCCCTCGCCAT
The DNA here is from genome assembly GCA_963825905.1 of uncultured Chloroflexia bacterium. Taxonomy (GTDB): domain Bacteria; phylum Chloroflexota; class Limnocylindria; order QHBO01; family QHBO01; genus JAICQM01. The sequence goes on from CAWGUL010000006.1 coordinate 15,901, forward strand.
AGGAGAGGGCGCGGCCGCGCCCGATGGTCGCGGTCTCCCCGACCGATGCGAGGAAGTCCGCCACGAGCCGCGACTTCCCGACGCCGGCCGGACCGATGAGCGTGAAGAGCCGGCACGTCCGGGTGGCGAGCGCGTCGTCGAAGTCGCTCCGCAGCCGCTCCCGCTCCCGCGCCCGGCCGACGAGCGGCGTGTCGAGGTGTCGCGCCACGCCCGTGACGGCGGTGTCGAGCGAGAGGAGCCGATGCGCGGGCACCGGGTCCGGCTTGCCCTTCAGCGCGAGGGAGACCGGCTCGCTCACGGTCGCGTCGCGCACGAGGCGCATCGTGGCGTCGCCGAGGAGCACCTCCCCGGCGGCGGCGGCCTGCTCGAGCCGCGCCGCGACGTTCACCGCGTCGCCGGTGACGAGCGTGTCGCCATCGCCCGCCACGACGTCGCCGGTGTTCACCCCGATCCGCGCCTCGAGGCCCAGCTCGTGGACCGTGTCGCGCAGCTCCACCGCCGCTCGGACGGCGCGCAGCGCGTCGTCCTCGGTCGCGACCGGGATGCCGAAGACCGCCATCACGGCGTCGCCCACGAACTTCTCGACCGTGCCGCCGTGACGCTCCAGCACCACCCGCGCGGTCTCGTAGTAGCGCCGCATCAGCGCGCGGAGCGCCTCGGGATCGGTCCGGTCGCCGATCGCCGTCGATCCGGTCAGGTCGCAGAAGAGGACGGTGACGACCTTGCGCACCTCGCGTGCGGGCGGGGCCGTGCCGAGCGGGGCGCCGCACGCCGGACAGAACCCGAAGTCGGCGGGGCTCTCGCGCCCGCACTGTGCACACACCGCCATCGGCGGAGTCTATCCGGGCCGTGCGGGTGGGGCTAGATCGGCTCGAAGCGGGCGGTGAAATGGCGCAGGGAGGCCGGCTGCTCCACGATCCGCATGCCGCGCAGCTCGGCGGCGCGTTCGGCGACCCAGCGGATCACCTCGATGACGTAGTCGACGTGCGACTGGGTGTAGACGCGGCGCGGGATCGCGAGCCGGACGAGCTCCATCGCGGCGGGCACCTCGGTCCCGTCGGGATGCTGGCCGAACATCACCGTCCCGATCTCGCAGCCCCGGATGCCACCCTCGCGGTAGAGCGCCGTCGCGAGCGCCTGCCCCGGGTACTGCAGCGGCGGGATGTGGGGCAGGAGCGCGGCGGCGTCGAGATAGACGGCGTGGCCGCCGATCGGCCGTACGACCGGCACGCCGCTCTCGACCAGCGCGTCGCCGAGGTAGGCCGTCGACCGGATCCGGTAGCGCAGGTAGTCCTCCTCGACCACCTCGCGCAGTCCCTGCGCCATCGCCTCCAGGTCGCGACCGGCGAGGCCGCCGTACGTCGGGAAGCCCTCCGTCAGGATGAGGAGGTTGCGGCACTGCTCGGCCCAGGCGTCGGAGTTCATGGCCAGCCAGCCGCCGATGTTGCTGAGCGCGTCCTTCTTGCCGCGACATGGTCATCCCATCGGCCAGCGCCGCCATCTCGCGCACGATGTCCGGCACGGACCGGTCGGCGTAGCCGTCCTCGCGTTGCTTGATGAACCACGCGTTCTCCGCGAAGCGGCACGCGTCGAGGAAGAGCGGCAGGCCGTATCGGTCACAGATGGCGCGCACCGCGCGCAGGTTCGCGAGCGACACCGGCTGGCCGCCACCCGAGTTGTTCGTGATCGTGACGAACACGACCGGGATGGACGCCGCCCCGCGCTCGGTGATGAGCGCCTCGAGCGCTTCGGTGTCCATGTTGCCCTTGAACGGGTGGAGGGTCGACGGGGAGTGCCCCTCCGGGATGACGAGGTCGATCGCCTCCGCGCCCGTGAACTCGACGTTCGCGCGCGTGGTGTCGAAGTGCGTGTTCGACGGGATGACCTTGCCCGGCCCGCTGATGACGCTGAAGAGGATCTTCTCCGCCGCGCGCCCCTGGTGGGTCGGGATGACGTGGCGGAACGGCCACAGCTCCGTCACCGCCTCGAGGAAGTGGAACCACGACGGGGAGCCCGCGTACGACTCGTCGCCGCGCTGCATGCCGGCCCACTGCTCCGCACTCATGGCGCCGGTGCCCGAATCGGTCAGCAGGTCGATGAGCACGTCATCCGAGTGCAGGTTGAACAGGTTGTAGCCGGCCGCCTGCAGCTTCGCGTCACGCTCCGCCACGGTGGTCAGCCGCACCGGCTCCACGCTCTTGATGCGGAACGGCTCGATGATCGTCCGGAAGCGCTCCATGCCCGATCGATCCTAGACGCTCCACGTCATGTCCACGGCAGCTCAACGCGCGACCGCCAGTAGGCGTCGACCGGCATCGCCAGCCCGGCAAGCGCGTGGCGCGCCTTGTCATCGAGCGCAACCTCGGTCGCAGCGACGTTGGCGCGCAGCTGCTCGACGGTGCTGGCGCCGGACAGGACGACGTCGGCCCAGGGCCGTTCCAGGACGGATGCGAGGGCCACCGCATCCACCCCAGCGCCGAGGCGCGCCGCCTCGCGCTCGACGACCGCCGCCTCTGGTCCGCGCACGAGGCGCCCGTTGGCGAGCGCCTCCTTGACGATCACCCCGAGACCCGCCGCATGTGCCGCTGCCAGGGCGGGCTCGAGCGACGGCTCGAGGAGGTTCCAGGTGGCCTGCACGACGTCGAAGAGCCGCCGCCCGTCGCGAGTGAGCGCCATCGCGGTCGCGAGGGTCTCCGCCTGGCCCGCGCCGGACAGCGTCAGCCCGATGGCGCGCACCGCCCCGTCGGCGCGGAGGCGGGCGAGCTCGTCGAGCACGTCGCCGGCGTGGAGGATGCCCGAGTCGAGCGTCGCGGAGTGGACCTGGAGCAGGTCGACGCGGCCGTCGAGGAGCGCCGTCGTCTCCCGCCACTGGCGTCGGAGCGTGGCCAGGTCGTGGGACTTCACCTCGTGCCGCTCCGCATCCACGCGCCAGGCGGCGGTGTAGGTGTAGCCCCACTTCGTGCCGATGGTGACGTCGTCGCGCGCCACGCCACGCGCCGCCAGCCAGCCGGCCAGGAACTCCTCCGCTCGCCCGTAGCTGCGCGCGGCGTCGAGGTAGCGGATCCCGGCCGCGCGGGCGGCGTCGAGGACCTCGAAGGTCCGCCGCCGCATGGCATCGGGCGTGGTCGCGCCGGCGAGGTCCGTGCCGTGACCGACGTTCACGTAGCCGGGCCGGCCGAGCGCCGCCAGGCCCAGGCCCAGCCGGGTCACCGACAGGCCCGTGGTCCCCAGCTCCCGCTCCTCCATCGGCCGAGGATACGCGGCCGCACTACCATGCTCGCGCGATGCGACCGTGGAGGATCGAGCCCGGCCCGGGCCAGGAATCGGTATGGGACTACCCACGCCCACCCCGCGTGGAGCGGTCGGAGCGCCTCGTCCGGGTCAAGTTCGGTGGCGAGGTGGTGGCGGAGTCGCGACGCGCGCTGCGCGTGCTGGAGACGGCCGGCGCGCCGGTCTTCTACCTCCCGCCCCAGGACGTGCGACACGAGCTCCTGCAGCCGATCGAGCGGCGCACGAGCTGCGAATGGAAGGGCGGCGGGCACTACTTCGACCTCGTGGTCGGCGATCGCCGCTCGCCCAGTGCGGGATGGTCGTATCCGACGCCGCTCCCCGGCTACGAGGCGATTCGCGACCACGTGGCGTTCTACGCGGGCCGGGTCGACCGTGCCACCGTCGACGGCGAGGAGGTCACGCCGCAGCCGGGCGGCTACTACGGGGGCTGGGTCACGCACGACGTGGTGGGGCCGTTCAAGGGCGAGCGGGGCACGGAGGGCTGGTGACGCGACCGGCCGGTCGGGGACGTGTCACGCGGCGTCGGCGCGACGGCTCATCGGTGTGATGCATGGGTGAGGAGGTCTTCACGATGGCGGGCTGGGAATCGCTCGGCGGTGAGCTCGTTTCGGCACCGGCGGTGACGAGCTGGGCGGCGAACGAGATGCAGGTCTTCGCGATCCACGGCGACGGTGCCCTGTGGAACCGCTACTGGGACGGGGCGGCCTGGCACGGCTGGGAGTCGCTCGGCGGATCGCTGATCGGTGACCCGGCGGCGTGCAGCTGGGGGGCGGATCGCATCGATTGCTTCGCGCGGGGCACGGACGGCGCCCTCTGGCACTGCTGGTACGAGCCTGCGGGCTGGCAGGCGTGGGAGTCGCTCGGTGGACAGCTGGCCAGCGACCCGACCGCGTGCGCCTGGGGCCCTGACCGAATCGACGTCTTCGCGCGCGGCACCGCAGGCGACCTCATCCATGCCGCCTGGAACGGGAGGGCGTGGTCATTCGACGCCTGACCGACCGCCTCGTCGCGCTGGTCGCGTTCCTGCCTGTCGGCCTCGGGCGCCTCGTCGCGACTGCATTCGGCCTGCGCCGCGGGGCGGTGGTCCCGCTGGTCGCCGCCGGCCTCGTCCTGCTGGGCCTCTTCCCGCTCGCCCAGGCCGGGGTGGAGCTCATCACCCACCAGGCCACGCCCGGCGACGTGATCGAGCGGCGCGCCGGCGATCTGACGATGCTCGAGGTGGCCGGGATCGGCTTCGAGACCGGGCTCCCCGCCGGGACCGATACCGCGGGCCGGCCGATGCGGTGGCTGGCGCTCCGCGATGCCGTGGACGATCGGCGGGTCATGCTCGTTCGCACCCCGGTCGACGACGGCATGCTCCGCATCCGGGAGGTGGTGGGGCGGGTGACGACCGACGCGCCGCTCGTCGCCTCGGCCACGACCCAGCTCGCCGACCGCGGCGTCACCGCTTTCGGCGACCCGGCGACTGTCGCCGCCCTCGACGGACGGGTGATCGCGGAGGTGCGGAGCGGCGTCGATTCCAGCGCCGCGCAGCGCATCGACGACCCCGGCGCGATCACCGGCCTGGCGGACGGGACGCTCGTCCGCGTCCGCCTCCGCTTCACCGGCGCCGGCATCGCCATCTGCACGCTCGACGGGAGCTGCGACGCCCGGCGCCTGGCCACCGGCGGCGGGGTGTGGGCACTGCGCGCGGTCGGCCTGCACTCGACGCAGAGCGTGCTCGTGACCTCGACCCTGCCGCCGTCCGCGGTGCCCGTCACCGTCGTTGGACGACAGGTCCGCGACCCGGCGGCAGTGGACGCAATGCTCGCGACCGCAGCGGGGCGCACGCTGCTGGGCTGGAGCCGCGCCCTCGACGTCGCTTTGCTCGACCACGACCCGGCGCTGCCGGCGGACCGGGTGTGGGGCGGCGCCCTCCTGCTCGTGATCCTCGGCCTGCTGCTGGTCCTGGGGCGCCGGATCCGCTACCCGGTCTTCCGGCACGAGGGCGCCGTGACGCGACGCGTGGTCACCACTCCCGGCGTGGCCGGAGCCGCATCCGGCCGGCTCGGCGTCCCCGACGGCGCCCCGATCGACGTCGTCGACCTGCCGGTGCGGCTCGAGCCCCAGCCCGACGGGCTGCCGGTCCTGGTCGCGGCACTCCCCGCCGGCCCGATGCGCGTGGACGTGCCGCGCGCGAGCGCCACGGCGAGCGGGATCGAGGTCGGCCGGCTGGCGTTCGTCAACCGGAGCGTGCCGGCGCTGTGGCTGTCGTGGTTCGGCACCGACCTGCGGGTGGCCTTCGCCGGCGAGGCCGATCGCGACGCGGCCGCCGCCCTTCTCGTCAGCGCGCCGGTCCGCCCGTCCGCGGCGCCGGCGCCTCCGCCGCCCCGCCCGCGTCCGCGGCGCGCACCGGCAAGCGACGAGGAGACTCAGCCGGAGCCGGCCCCGTGGCGCCGGCCCCGGCCGCCCGGCGTGCGCTGACCCGTCGCCCGTTTCAGCGCAGGGCCATCACCGCGATCGTGGCCACGTAAGCCGCAAGCAGCAGCCCGCCGACGACCAGGTTGAGGTTCACGTTCTGGCCCATCACCGCCATGAGCGTGTACGGGCTGTCGTAGTGGACGCGGATCCCGTCGTGGATGCGGATGGCCAGCGGCACCGCCGCGAGGGCCACGAGCGTGGGCCAGGGCAGCACGCCGGTGACGGCGCCCGCCACGATGACGGCGAACGCGGCGAGCGCGGCGACCAGGTAGCCACGCTGGACGGTCGCCGGCGCGAGGCGGACCGGCAGCGTGCGCTTGCCGACCGAGGCGTCGCCGGCGCGGTCCGGGATCTCGTTCACGTAGAGGATGAGCGCGACCAGGATGCCGACCGGGATCGAGGCCACGATCGGCTCCCAGGCGAGACGGCCGGTCTGCACCACGTACGCGCCGAGCAGCATGATCGGGCCGAAGCCGCAGAAGACCGCGATCTCGCCGAGGCCGCGGTAGACGAGCTTGAGCGGCGGGGCCGTGTACGCCAGCCCGACCAGGATCCCGGCGATGCCGATCGCGAGCAGGGTCAACGAACCGGTGATCCAGACGAGCCCGATGCCGATCGCCCCCGCGACGCCGAACAGGGCAGCGCTCAGGAGGACGAGCTGCCGCACGGACAGGAGGCCGTAGACGGCGACCCGCGATCCGCCGGAGAACTGGGTGGGGTTCACGTTCGCGTCGTCGGCGCCGGAGAGGGTGTCGAAGACGTCGTTGCTGACGTTGATCCCGAGGTGGGCGAAGAACGCGCCGACGAGGGTGAGCAGCGCGGTCCACCACGTGAACGAGCCATGGCTCGCCGCGACCGCGATGCCGAGCAGGACGGGCACGGCGGTGGCCGACAGGAACGGGAGGCGGGTCGTGCGCAGGAAGAGCCAGAACCGATCGAGGCGTGGCTTCACCTCGCGGCCCTGCTCCTCCGAGAGTGAGGCGAGGTAGCGGCGCGACTGGGGCACCGAGCGCTCGGAGTACTCGAAGAAGGGCATCTCCGACTCGTCCCAGCCCCACGCGTTGGTCGGCGTGAAGCGCACGGCATCGCCCGCTGTCGCCGCAGCGGTGCCCCATAGCTGGAGATAGCGCCGCTCGTCGTAGCCGATCCCGGGCTGCGGGCGGATGTGGCTGGCGATGACGTTGAGCGTGCGATCGGTGGGGATCCCGAGTCCCGGCCCCGCAGGCTGTCGGAGCCGGATGCTGCCGCCCTCCGGATCGGTCGAGAAGTCGGTGGCCACGTTGAGCGGATAGCCCGCGTCGTCGACCCAGCTGACGACGACGAAGGGATAGGTCCGGAGCTTGGCCAGGTCGGCCGGCGTCACGGGATGCATCAGGCGGCCTCGGCGCTCGGGACGGCGCTCACCAGCGGGGCCCGGGACGTGTCCCCGTCCGGCCAGAGCAGGCAGCGCTCGGGGGTGATCTCGATCACGGAGCGCTCGAAGAAGAGCGGCAGAGCCACGCGGGCCTTGAGGAAGGCGTCGATCGCCGGCTCCTTCTTGCGCCACAGCCCGAGGATGAGGCGCTCCCAGTCGCGATGCGGATCGTCCTCGATCACGCGCGCCGTGCCCTGGATCGTCACGCGCCCGGCGACGCCCTTCATGGCGACCGGATCGGTCAGCGAGAGCGCGACCTTCGGGTTGCGCTTGATGTGCTCCAGCTTCTTCGAGAAGAGGGTCGAGGAGTGGAGATAGATGCGCTCGCCGTCAGAGAGCGGGATGAGCGGGTGCGAGATCGGTCGCCCGTCCCGCCCGATCACGGTCAGCTCACCGACGAGGGCCACGCCGAGGAGCCGTTCGGCCTCCTCCGGCAACCATCCCATCGCGATTCGTGCTCCCATGGCAGTGCGTCAAAATCGGCTACCGCAGGATAGCACATTTGCCCGCCGGGGCCGATGCGAGCGCCGCGCCGATGGGCCTGCCGCGCACCGCCCGGCGTACACTCCGCCGCGATGGCATCCGCGACCACCTGCCTCGTCCACCTCCCCGGCGAGCCGCCACGCGCGCTGAAGCCGGACGAGCTGAGCAAGATCGACGAGCTGCGGGCGGTCGACGGCGCGGTCGTGTGGCTCGACCTCCGCTCGCCGGACGCCGCGGCGCTGCGTCTGCTGCGCGAGGAGTTCGGCGTCCACCCCCTCGCGGAGGAGGACCTGCAGAAGCGCAGGCAGCGGCCAAAGCTCGACACGTATCCCGACCAGCAGGTCGCGGTCGTGTACGAGGCGATCCCGCCGCACGCGGCGACGACCGCGGACGACCCGCGTCCGGCGCGCAGCGACGAGAGCAACCTGCCCTCCGATCTCGGTGAGATCCACGCGTTCATCGGCAGGACGTGGCTCGTCACCGTCCACTGGGACGAGTCGCCCGCGCTGACCGAGAGCGCGAAACGCTTCGCCGACCGGCCGGATACCGCCGGGAAGACCGCCGGCGCGCTCCTGTACACGATCCTCGACAGCGTGGTCGACGGCTACTTCCCGGTCCTCGACCGGCTGAGCGAACGTATCGACGAGCTCGAGGACCGCATCATCGCGGGCCACCAGGACCGCGAGACGCTCCGCGTCGTGCTTCGCATCAAGCGCGAGCTGCTCGAGCTGCGTCGCATCCTGGCACCGATGCGCGACGTGGCGAACGCGTTCCTGCGGCGCGACAACGCGGCGATCGACGACCCGTCGCTCCCCTATTACGCAGACCTCTACGACCACCTCGTCCGCATCCTCGACCAGCTCGATCTGCTGCGCGACCTGGTGGCGGCCGCGCTCGACGCGAACCTGTCGGTGACGAGCAACAACCTCAACGCGGTGATGAAGCGCCTCACCGCGGTGACCGTGATCCTCATCCTGCCCACGATCGTATCGGGCATCTACGGCATGAACTTCCGCCACATGCCCGAGCTCGACTGGCCGCTCGGCTACCCGCTCGCGATCGGGATCATGGCCGTCGTCATGGGCGCCGCCTATTTCTACTTCAAGGCGCACGACTGGTTCTAGCGCCGCTGCGCGGTACGCGCCATGCACAGGAACGGTTCATGACGATTCCGAACACGCCACCCGACACCGAGATCGACCCGCGGCACGAGCCCGGCGGCGACATGCCCGGCGACATGCCGAACGACACGGACGTCCCCGGCCCGCCGCCGATGGATCCCGACGCGCCCGAGCCCGGCCTGCGCGCCCCCGGCGCCGACGAGGGACGCCTCTCCTAGCCGCTCACTCCGGGAGCGGGGAGGCGCGGGGCCCGGCCGAGCTGGCCGGCACGTACTCGAACGCGCCGATGTCGCTCAGGCAGCCGCTTGGCCGACCCACCCGGTCGTGGTCGAAGTGCGGCACCCGGTTGACCCGCGACCAGCGCGCGGTGCGCATGTCGTCGGCGCCGCACGGGAACCGGCCGGTCGGTGGGCCGGCGTTGACCGCGGTCGAGGTGGCGAGCAGCCGATAGTCGCCGTTCGCCGGGTCGACGAAGCCGATGCGGTCGGTCGCCGCTGCGATGTTCCGCAGCTCCACGCCGTCGCGGACGCCGAGCGGGTGGGCCGCGCCGGCGATGATGTTGTCGGCCACGTACGAGCTCGCCCCAGTGACCTTGATTCCGTCCCCCTGGCTGTCCACGATCGTGTTGTTGTAGATCGCGGCGTGGTCCTGCGAGGTCTGGATGCCCACGCTCTTCACGCCGACCACCAGGTTGTTGAAGTAGCGCGTCGGGTCGACCGGCAGGACGCGGTCCATGCGGATCCCCTCCACCCCGCCGATGATCGTGTTGTTGTAGTAGTCGCCACCGGCGAACGCCGTCTTGATCCCGCCCTGGTGGGCCGGGTCGCCCAGCTGGCCCGCATCATGGACGACGTTGTCGTGGATCGACACCGAGCCGAGGCCGACCTTGAGCTTGATGCCGTCGTAGCCGCTGCGCTCGACGAGGTTGTGGTCGATCTCGACGTTCTCCACCTTGCCGAGCTTGGCATACGGCTGGGCGTGCGGCTCGCTCCCGATGTAGATCCCCTCCGCCAGCGTCTCCACCACGTGGTTGTCGTGGACGTGGATGCCCTTGACGGTCAGGCCGGGAATGGGGTGGATCGTGATGCCGCGCGTCTTGATCGTCTGCGACGTATGCACGACCTCGACGTGGTCGAACTCGAAGCCGCCGACGGTGCCGCCCTTCGCAGTGTCGACCTTGATCCCCTTCTGGGCGCCGTCGATGACGATCCCGCAGCGCTGGTCGGCGGCCCGGTACAGGGCGCCGCAGTGCGCCTCCGTCCCCGTGCCGGTGATGCGGATGTCGGAGCTCGCCTGGATGAGGATCCCGCCGTCCGACAGCAGCGCCCCGGTGATCCGGGTCACCCCGCCGTTGTTGCGGATCGTGATCGGTGCCGCGGCGGTGCCGTGGATGTTGCGGATCAGCAGGTTCGGACGCGTGCCGGCGGGGAGGCAGATGACGGCCCCCGGCTTGAGGCCCTTCAGCGCCGCGTCGCTGCCGTCGATCGCCCCCTTGTCGGGCCCGATGACGACGGTGCAGGCTGCCGCGGCCGGCGGCCCGTTGGGCCCCGGGGCGGGACGCGGCGCGGCGGCGATCGGCGACGACGACCAGGTGATGAGCGTGATGGCGACGAGGGCCGCCGCGCTGGGCGCGATACGGCGGCGTCGATGAGGAGCGATCAAGCGTGGTCCCGGGGGCGGATGCAATTGAGGCGGCATGATGCCGCCGGCAGCATAATCGGCCGTCGGGCGAGGATCATCGGCCGCGCCCCTCGTGGTGTTGCGGATGCGCACCAACGGCAACTCTCTTGACGTCAAGACACTTGGCCCGATAGAATCCGCGGGCCGATGACGACGACTGCTCCGCGCACCGCCATGCCCGATGCCGCCCCCCGCCCGCACGACGAGCCCGCGATCGAGGCCACCGATCTCGTGCGCACGTACCGCACCCACACCGGCGTCCTCCGCCGCCGGCGCCTCGACGTGCCCGCCGTCCGCGGCATCAGCTTCGAGGTGCAGCCCGGGGAGCTGTTCGGGCTGCTGGGGCCGAACGGGGCGGGCAAGACGACCACGATCAAGATGCTCATCACGCTCCTGCTGCCGACGAGCGGCACCGCGCGCGTGATGGGGCATGACGTCGTCCACGAGACGACCGAGGTGCGGAAGCGCATCGGCTACGTCTTCGGTGGCGATCGCGGCCTCTACGACCGGGTCAGCGCGCTCGACAACCTCCGCTACTTCGCCGAGCTGTATGGCGTCGACCCCGATGTCCAGCAGCGACGGATCGGGGCGCTGCTCGAGATGGTCGGCCTGGTGGGGCGCGAGAAGGAGAAGGTCGAGGGCTACAGCCGCGGCATGCGGCAGCGGCTGCACATTGCGCGCGGCCTGCTCCACGACCCGCAGGTCGTCTTCCTCGACGAGCCGAGCATCGGTCTCGACCCGGTCGGGGCGCGCGAGCTGCGGCAGACCGTCCAGTCGCTCGTCGACGCCGGCAAGACCGTGCTCCTCACCACGCACTACATGTTCGAGGCCGATGCGCTCTGCGACCGGATCGCGGTCATCAATGCGGGCCGGATCGTCGCCCTCGGGACGGGGACCGATCTCAAGGACGCGATCGCCAATCGTACGATCGTCGAGATCGAGACGTTCGGCGTCAGCGACGAAGCGGTGGCGCGCCTGCGGGCCGACCCGGAGGTCAACGCGGTGAACACCGAGGAGCGCGACCAGGCCCAGATCCTCCTCGTGCAGAGCGAGCGAGGCACGCAGATCACCCAGCGCCTTCTCTCGCTGCTGGGCGATACCCGGGTCGGCAAGGTCATCGGCCGCGAGCCGACCCTGGAGGACGCCTACGTCCACCTGATCGCGACCACCGGCGACGACGAGGCGCGCTCGGCACGCGCGGCATCGGTCCAGTGAGCTTCGCGCGGACGGTGCGCCTCGTCTGGGTGGTCACCTGGTTCAACGTGCGGATGCTGCTGGCGAGCGAGTTCTTCATCCTCACCACCTTCATCAGCCCGCTCATCTTCGCGACGCTCGCCTTCTTCCTCTTCCGCTCGGGCGGCGGGGCGGCGGGCCAGACGCTCCTCTACGTCGCGCTGGGGGCCGGCATGATGGGCGTCTGGAGCACGACCCTCTTCGGCTGCGGCGGAGCGATCGCGTGGCAGCGCTGGGAGGGAACGCTCGAGCTGCTCGTCAGCGCGCCGTCGCGCTACGACTACATCCTCGTCGGCCAGACGTTCGGCGCGGTCGTGCTCGGCTTCTACGGGATCGTGGCGACCCTCGGCTGGGGAGCGCTCCTGTTCGGGATGCCGATCGAGGCCACGTTCCCGCTCGTGCTGCCGCTCTCCCTCGTCGCGGCCATCACGTCGCTCGGCGCGCTGGGGATGCTCATCGCCACCTCGTTCGTCCTCTACCGGCATGCGAACGCGCTCGGCAACCTGCTCGAGTACCCGATCTGGCTCGCGGCCGGCCTCCTCGTCCCGGTCGCCACGCTGCCGTTCTGGGTGCGGCCGATCAGCTGGCTCCTCGCCCCGACCTGGGGCATGGATGCCATCCGCGGCGCCACCACCGGAGCGGAGCCGCCGTTCTTCGCGATCTTCATGTGCTTCGCCCTGGCGGCCGTCTACTACGTCGCCGCCCGCGTCCTGCTCGTCTTCGTGCTCGCCAAGGCGCGCCGCGACGCGACGCTGGCGCTCCAGTGACCGCCACCGCCCTGCCGGCACGCGCAACGCCCGTCGACCCAGGCGGCTGGCGCGCGGCCTGGCGCGTCTTCTGGGTCGGCGGCCGGATGAGCTACGGGATGCTGTTCAACTGGGCGCGGCCGTCGATCTACATCCCCACCCTCATCGGGGGCCCGACGTTCCAGCTCCTCTTCTTCGCCGCCCTCGGCTCGTACGCCACGAACCGCTCGCCCGCGTACTTCGCGATCGGCAACGCGGTCCAGGTCTCGGCGCTGGCCGGCGTGTTCGGGATGACGATGGCGATCGCCAACGAGCGTTGGTTCGGCACCCTGCCGGCGATCCTCGCCACGCCCGCGAACCGGCTCGCCCTCTTCGCCGGCCGCTTCATCCCATTCGTCTTCAACGGGCTGCTCGTCTCGCTCTACGCCTTCGGCGTGGGCGTCGTGTTCCTCGGCGTGCGGCTCGCACCGCAGTCGCTGGCCGTGGCCGGGCTGGCGCTGCTGGCGACGGTCTTCTCGTGCACCGCGATCGGGGCGCTGCAGGGCGCGATCTCGCTCCGGCTCCGCGACGGCCTGTTCGGCGCGAATCTCATCATGATGGGCATCCTCCTGTTCTGCGGCGTGAACATCCCCCTCGGCGAGCTGCCGGGCTGGATGCAGGTCGTCGGCAACCTGCTGCCGTTCACCCACGGTCTGCAGGCGGTGCGCGAGGCGGCCGACGGGGCCGGCTTCGCCCAGGTCGGCGGCCTCATCGGGATCGAGGTCCTGATCGGCATCGCGTATGCGATCGCCGCGTTCGCGCTGTTCAGCTACCTCGAGATGTCGGCCCGGGCGAACGCCACCCTCGACGTCCGCTAGCACCGCGCCCCGAGCGGCGGGCGGGAGCCGCTACTCGGCGAACGGCGACGCGGCGCGGGACATGCCGGCCAGGAGGCGGGTCACGAGACGCACGACGACGAGCGACGACCGCTCGTTGACATCCCGCTCCGGGACGAGCTCGGTGAAGGCGGCGCCCGCGATCCGGCAGCGACGCGCGGCGCCCGCCAGCAGATCGCTCGCCTCGTCGTAGCCGAGGCCGCCCGGCGAGAGCCCGCTCACGGCCGGCAGGACCGATGGATCCAGGCCGTCGCAGTCGAAGGCGATGAACAGCCGCTCGCCAACGGGCAGCTGCTCGAGCAGCCAGGGCACGCCGCGGTCGCGCAGCTCGCGGGCAGTGACGAGGAGGTTGCCCGCTTTGCGCGCGTCCGCGACGTCCGCGCTCCGCGCGCTCCCCACCCCGCGCAGGCCCACCTGGACGATGCGCTTCACGTGCCCCATCTCGGCCGCGCGGCGCATCGGTGACGAATAGCCCTCGCGGATGCCCGCCACGTGGTCGCGGAAGTCGAGGTGTGCGTCGACCTGCAGCACGGTCAGCGGCGCCGATCCGTCGAACGCGCGCAGGACGGGGATCGGCACCGAGTCGTCGCCGCCGAGGACGATCGGAACGCTTCGGGTCTCCAGGACAGCTCGGACTGCGGCCTCGGCGCGCGCGACGTTGCCGGCGCCATCGTCCGGGTCGCCCGGCACGTCGCCCGCATCGACCACCCGGTAGCCGGAGCCGGCCGGGAACATCGGTCCGTCGAGGTCGAAGTCATGGTGGTCGCGGAAGCGCGCGAGGCGCGCCGACCGAGCGCGGAGGGCGCCGGGCGCTGCCGCGCAACCGGCGGTGAGCCCGGGCGATGGATAGCTCATCCCGTGCGGCACGCCGAGGATCGACGCGTCGGCGTGCGTGCCGTCCGCAACGGGGAAGCCAAGGAACGTCGGTGCGGCGTCGGTCACGGTGCGGCGCGGCAGGTGCCGCAGCGGCCGACGAGGGTGAGGTGAGAGAGGTCGACGGCGAACCCGCGCGACGCGGCGAAGGCATCGATGACGGCGGCCGCCTCGGCCGCGTCGACCTCCCAGCTGGCCCCGCACGACGTGCAGTGGAGGTGGCCATGCTCGGGCTCGACCCCGACGTGGAACTCCTCGCGACCGTCGGGCCCGTGGCCGTGACGGACGAGGCCGATCTCCTCGAGCACGTCGAGGGTGCGGTAGACCGTCGAGGGAATCGTGGCCGGATCCACGCGCCGGCAGCGGTCGACGAGCTCAGCGCCCGTGACGTGCCCGCGCACATCGGCGAGGACGTCGATCACGGTGCGGCGCTGTGGCGTCCAGCGCAGGCCGCGGGCGCGAAGGAGCGCCGGGACCCCGTCCCAGTCCCTCGGCGCGAGCGCGGTGGCATCGGTTCCGGCGTTCGTCATGGCCGGCCGAGTATAGCCCGAACCGCCACTACTGCAACGAGTTGCAACAGTGGCCGATGCGTGGGAGAATCGCCGCCCGGCCGCTGTCGCCGCGCATCGAGGTTCCCCGTCGCATGACCCAGCTCTTCGCCCTCGCCGGCCTCGGATTCCTGCTCGGCATGCGGCACGCGACCGACGCGGACCACGTCATCGCGGTGACGACGATCCTGGCGCGCAGCAAGCGCTTCTTCCACACCACCGTCATCGGTGCGCTGTGGGGGCTCGGCCATACGATCACGGTCGCCGTGGTCGGCATCCTCATCATCGGCTTCAACATCGTCATTCCGCCGCCGGTGGGGCTGGCGATGGAGTTCGCGGTGGCGATCATGCTCATCGGCCTGGGGATCCTCAACCTCACCGGCGCCATGCGGCGCATCACCGAGCGTTTCACCCCGCCGGCACCGATGCACGGGCACGACCACGCGCATCTCCACGCGCACGAGCCGGATCCGGACCCGCATGCCCACGGCCATGCCCACCTCCACGGTCACGGCACCGATGTGCAGCTCGACCACGGCCTGATCGCCACGTTCGGCTGGTACCAGCTCATCCGGCCGATCGCGGTGGGCCTCGTTCATGGCCTGGCCGGCAGCGCGGCGATCGCGCTCCTCGTCCTGTCGACGATCCAGGACACCGGGGCCGCGTTCGCCTACCTCTTCATCTTCTGCGCCGGCGTGGCCGCGGGGATGGCGATCCTCACCACCCTCATCGGCCTGCCGTTCATGGTCTCGCGTGCCCGGTCGGAGCGGATCAACCGCTGGCTGACGCTCGGCTCGGGCGTCCTGTCGCTCGCGTTCGGCCTCTACCTCGGCTACCAGATCGGCGTCGTCGACGGCCTCTTCACCGGGCAGTTCCACTGGGAGCCAGCGTAAGAGAGCCCGAGCTCGGGCGGATGTGCGCCGTGGCGGACGCAACTGACAAGTTGGAGGGCTGAGGGGCTCTTCCGGCACCCAAACCCGCCCGAGACGGACATCCCCCGGGGGGGGAATCGAGCCCCACCCCGCGGTGTCGGTGCGCGGCCCACAGGATGGCCTTGCACGAGGTGAGATACTCAGGGGGAGTATCAGCTTCGGGCAGCCAGTGACCACCCACCATCACGCTGACGCGCACGCCGTCGGCGCGCACGCAGCCCAAGACAAGCACGCAGCCCACGACAAGCACGCCGGCCACGATCCGGACGTCTTCCGCCGCCAGTTCTGGCTCGTCCTGGCATTGACGATCCCCGTCGTCATCTGGAGCCCGCAGGTCCGGGAGCTGCTCGGCTACCAGCCGCCGGCATTCCCGGGCAGCGATCTCATCCCGCCGCTCTTCGCGACCGCCGTCTTCGCGATCGGCGGGCGGGTGTTCCTTCGCGGCGCACGCGACGAGCTGGTTGCGCGGCAGCCCGGGATGATGACGCTGATCAGCCTCGCGATCCTGGTCGCGTTCATCGCCAGCCTGGCGGCAACGGTGGGCATCTTCACGGTCGAGGTCTGGTGGGAGCTGGCGACCCTGATCACGGTCATGAGCCTCGGCCACTGGCTCGAGATGCGGGCGATCATGCAGGCTCGCGGCGCGGTTTCAGCCCTCGCCGAGCTCCTGCCCGACGAGGCGGAGCGCATCGTGGAGGCCGGCACCGAGCGCGTGCCGCTCGACGCGCTGCAGGTCGGCGACGTGGTGCTCGTACGGCCCGGATCACGAGTGCCGGCCGACGGCACGATCGTCGACGGCCGCGCCGAGATCGACGAGAGCATGGTCACCGGCGAGTCACGGACGGTCGGCCGCGGGGCCGGCGAGCGCGTCGTGGCGGGCACGGTCGCGAGCGGTGGCGCCCTGCGCATCCGGGTCGAGGCGACGGGCGACGAGACGGCGCTGTCGGGAATCATGCGGCTCGTTGCGGAGGCCCAGGCATCGGGCTCGCGGGCGCAGGCGCTCGCAGATCGCGCAGCCGCGATCCTGTTCTATGTCGCCCTCGCCGCCGGCATCGTCACCCTCATCGCGTGGATGGTCGCCGGGCGGCCGGAAGAGGCTCTGATCCGCACCGCGACCGTGCTCGTCATCGCCTGCCCGCACGCGCTCGGGCTCGCGATCCCGCTCGTCGTGGCGATCTCGACGTCGCTCGGTGCGCGGAATGGGCTCCTCGTGCGGAGCCGCCTGGCGCTCGAGCGCATGCGCGAGGTCGACATCGTTCTGTTCGACAAGACGGGGACGCTGACCCGGGGTCGCCCCGCCGTGAGCGGCATCGCACCCGCCGACGGATTCACCGATGACGAGCTGCTCGCCCTGGCGGGCTCACTCGAGGCTGACGCCGAGCACCCGCTGGCGCGGGCGGTCGTCCACGCGGCGCGGGAGCGCGGTGTGTCGCTTTCCCCGGCGACCGATTTCGAGGCGATGGCCGGGCGCGGAGCGCGCGCGGTCGTTGACGGCCATCGCCTTGCGATCGGGGGCCCGGGCCTTCTCGATGAGGCGGGCGGCAGGCTGGAGGGAGCGATGCGCGAGGCGGCGGATCGGTGGTCGGCAGACGGAGCCACCATCCTCGTCCTCCTCGAGGACGGGCGGCCGCTGGGCGTGCTGGCACTGGCGGACGAGGTCCGCCCGGAATCCGCCGACGCGGTCCGCCAGCTTCGCGGGGAAGGCGTTCGGGTCGGAATGATCACCGGCGACGCCCGACCGGTGGCGCTGGCGGTCGCGAAGCAGCTCGGTATCGCGGACGACGAGGTGGCGGCCGATGTGCTGCCGGCCGACAAGGATGCCGCCGTCCGCCGCTTCCAGGCGGACGGATCGGTCGTCGCGATGGTCGGCGACGGCGTGAACGACGCGCCCGCCCTCGCACGCGCGGACGTCGGCATCGCCATCGGCGCCGGGACCGACGTGGCCGTCGAATCGGCGGATCTCGTGCTCGTCCACGACGACCCGCGCGACGTCATCGGGGCGATCCGGCTCTCACAGGCCGGCTACCGGAAGATGCTCCAGAACCTCGCTTGGGCCACCGGCTACAACGTGCTCGCCATTCCGCTCGCCGCCGGGGCGCTGGCGCCGATCGGCTTCGTGATGCCGATGAGCGTCGGCGCCCTGGCGATGAGCATCTCGACGATCGTGGTTGCCGCCAATGCGCAGCTCATCCGCCGCGTCAGGCTGCGGGGCTAGGCAGGCTCCGGCCGCGCGCGGCGGAAGCGGAAGTAGCTCCAGAACAGCACCGAGATCGCGCCGAAGACGGCGAAGACGCCGAACGCCGCCATGAGCCCGGAGAGCGGCAGCTCCGACAGGTACCCCGTATGCGGCCCAACCAGCAGGTAGAGGAACGCGAAGGTTCCGATTCCGAACAGCGCGGCCCACAGCGGCCGATTCCATCGATAGAGCGCCTGTCCGGCGAGGAAGCGCATCGGCAGCAGGCCGAAGGCGACCGCCTCGAGGCCGCCGACCACGATGACCGCCAGGGCCGTCTCCACGGCGAGGCCGCCGAGCCCGCTCAGGGGCGCCGGATCGCCGCGCACCCAGCCGAGGGCCGCCCACGCGGCGAGAGCGACGATGAGCGTCCAGCCTGCGCCCACCGCGGTCTGCCGCCCCTCTTCCGCGTCGCTCGGCTCGCGGGCGAACACGATCCCGAGCAGCAGGCCGTAGAGGTAGCCCGGCTCGAGGTTCGCGATGCGCGAGATCACGACGCAGATGGCGGCCGCGGCCAGCGTCCACGGCAGCGCTCGCAGGCCGGGCAGGGCGCCGGTTCGACGCCGGTACATGAGCATCCCGGGCAGCTCGAACGTGATCATCACCACGACGAGGCCGACCAGCAGGCCGAAGAGCGTCGCCGCCGAGTCGAGGTCCGGGCCGAAGCCGGGGTCGAGCCAGCCATAGACCGCCGCGCCGAGGACCATGAACAGCCCGATCCCCAGCGGGCCGCCCCAGAAGCGTGAGATGCCGCCGGCGCGACGCCGCCAGACCCGCAGCCAGCCGGCGACCTCGTCGTAGTTGCTCTCCAGCGTGCTGTTGAAGAGCTCCGAGGCGAAGGCCATGAAGAGCAGCAGCAGGACGGCGAGGAGGGCGCTCCCCGCAAGTGGCACTGCCTCGAAGCGCGGCGCGGCGCTCGCCACCAGCGCGAGCGCAAGCCGACCACGACCGGGCTGCCCGCCGCGACCGTCGAGGGGTGAGCCGGAACCTCCGGCAGGTTCCGCGCTCGGGGTCGATTGCCCTCCGGCAACCTGCTGCTCCACCGTCGGGCTGGGCGTGGTGGTGGTGGTCGAAGTCGGTGACGGAGAGGGCGACGGAGAGCTGCTGCCGGTGGCACCCGACGACGAGCCGCTGGCGGTGGCGATGGCCGTCACCGTGGCCGAGGGCGAGATGGTCGGGATGAGCGTCGGATGCGCCGTCACCGATGCGGTTGGGCTCGGGCTCGGGCTCGGGCTCGGGCTTGGGCTCGGGCTCGGGGTGGGGGTTGGGGTGCTCGTCGGGGTGCGGACGTACGAGGTGACCGTGTAGGTCGGATTGCCCTCGATCGGCAGGGTGATCTTCCCGTGGACGGTGCAATCGCCGATGTCGGCGCTGATCTGCTGGTTATCCGTGAGCGTCGCCGTCTCGGCGACGAACGAGGTCATGCGGCTCGTGTCGCCGCAGCCGGGATCGTTGAGCCCGACCATCATCGACTGGGCGCTGGGGCTCAGCGGATACTCGGTGGCATCGGTCTGGACCTCGTAGACGAGATCGGCGCTCGACCAGATCGTCGCCTGCCACAGCCGCGGATCCGTGATGCTCGGCGCGCACGTCACGTAGTCGGCCGCCGGGCCGCAGCCCATCTTGTACTGTGCCGCGATCGAGATCAGCTGCCCGGGCGTGACGTTCACCGCCAGCGCGGTCGCGGGCATGGCAAGGCACGCCCAGGCAAGGGCAACCGCGGAGAGGGCGCGCCCCACGACACGCATACGCAGGTCAGTATCGGTCCCGGCGCAAGCCCCACACGCCAAGCGCTTGACGGCTCCCATAGATTGGTCCGATGCAACCGTGGTTCGTCCTTGCCCACGTGCTCGGCGCGTTCCTGTTCGTCGTCGCCCACGGCGTCTCGATGGGCTCAGCGCTCAAGATGCGCGGCCAGCGTGATCGCGAGCGGGTGACGATGCTCCTCCAGATGTCGCAGGCGGCGATCGGGATCATGTACATCGGCCTGCTCCTGCTGCTGGCGGGTGGCATCGCGGCAGGGTTCGGCGGCGACTACTGGGGCAAGGCGTGGATCTGGGCGTCGATCGGCGTGCTCGTCATCGTCCTCGGGGCGATGTACGGGCTCGCGACCCCCCACTACATGAAGCTCCGCGCTGCGCTTGCCGCGCCCGATGCTGACGGCAAGGTGCGCGAGAGCAAGGAGCCGCCGCTGACCGATGCGCAGGTCGACGCGATGCTCGACTCGTCGCGCCCCTACGTGCTGGCGCTGATCGGCGGGACCGGCCTGGCGATCATCGTGTGGCTGATGGTGATGAAGCCGTTCTGACGCCCAAGGCGCCCGCCGCAACGCTGCGACGGGCGCCTCTCGCGTCGGCGAACCCGCTCAGGCGTTCGCCGGCTCGGCCTCCGGCTCGCCGACCTGGAGCGGCTCCCCCGTCTCCAGCAGCGTCTTGAGACCGGACAGGATGAAGCTCCAGCCGCCGGCCACCTCGCGGTAGGTCGCGGTCTCGGTCTCGAACCCGTCGTGGATCATCGTCAGCTTGCATGTCGCGCCCATCGGCTCGATCTCGTACGTGATCCGGGACGGCGGGTCGGCCGCCATCTCGGGGCTCCACAGCGCGTTGAACGTCGTGACCAGGCGCCGCGGCGGATCGATCTCGACGATCTCGCCATCGAGATGCATCGTGCCGTCGCTGCCGAAATACTGGAACGGCTTCCCCACCTCCAGGTCGCTGCGGACCTCGGTCTTGAAGTAGTACTGGCGGGTCAGCTCGCCATCGGTCAGCGCCTGCCACAGGCGCTCTGGGGTGGTGCGGATGAAGATCTCGTACACCTGCTTGGGTGCGGACATCGGTGACTCTGCCTCCATGGACTGTTTCAGGTCGGCCAGCCCGCTCACCCACGGCGCCGCGTAGCGGCTGATCCATCGGTCAGCGATGAGCTGGATGGGAACCGGGTTGAGGAAGTGGAGCTTCCGCCGGCCGTCGCGGCGAGTGGTGACGAGATGCGCGTCCTCGAGCACGCGCAGGTGCTTCATCACCCCGAATCGCGTCATGCCGGGCAGCGCCGCCTCGAGCTCCCCCAGCGCTTGGCCATCGCGCTCGCGCAGCCGGTCGAGCAGCCGACGACGGTTCGTGTCGGCGAGCGCCCGAAAGGCGGCTTCCAGCTCCTCTTCCATGGTGTCCCGATGATATGTGACCGCTAGGTCACTTGTCAAGCGAGACCCGCCCGAGGACCCTGGTCAGCTGACCGACTGGATGGCCGACGCCACGGCCGCGCGCAGGGTGCGCTCCCGGCTGAAGCGGCAGCGCATCCGCTCGTCATCGGTCTGGTCGAAGACGCTGCGGCCGTCGGCGAGGTTGTCGAACAGGAACAGGGCGGCCGATGCGGGGACCCCGAAATGCGCGGCCATCGCCAGCGTCGCGGCCGCCTCCATCTCGACGCCCACGTAGCCGGCGTGCCGCCAGCGACCAATGTCGGAGTGGCGCTCGAGGGCGATGGTGGTGGTCGAGACGAGCGTGCCGTTCCGGACCGAGACGTCGGCCGCGGCGAGGGCGCGGCGCAGGCGATCGGTGAGCGAGGGGTCCGGGATGACGGGGTCGCCGCGGGTCAGCTGGCGCGACACGCCGTCGCGCCCCACCACCGAGGACGGCACGAGCACATCGCCCACCGACCAGCCGCCGACGAGGCCGCCGAACGAGCCGACCTGGACGACCGCCCGCGCCCCGAGTCGCACCGCGAGATGCGTGTACGTCGCGGCCTGCGCGGCGCCGAAGACGCCGGTGATCCACGCGCGTCGGCCGGCCACCTCCACCATCGAGGTGCGCTCGTCGAGCTCACGCGCCGAGGGCCACGTGCGTGCCACGTCCGCCGCGAGCGCGCGCGCAGACCAGCGACCGTCGATGACCAGGACGTCCGGCTCGTCGCCGTCCGCGATGGCGAACGTGCGGCGCAGGGTCGCCGGATCCGCGTCGACGTATGGCGGCTCTGTCACACGTAGCGCACGGCGTCGGCCTCGGCGTCGTCGATCATCCGATCGCAGGTCGGGCACCACAGCCGCGCCTCGACCGGCGTGCCGCAGGTCGCGTGGCGCGTCGGCTCGGCGTCGGGGGCACCGCGACCGCCCCAGTCGGCGAGGAGGTGGAGCGCCCCGGCGAGCGCTGCGCCCTCATCGGTCAGGGAGTACGCGAAGCGCGGCGGTCGCTCGCTGTAGGGCGTCGAGCGCAGGATCCTCTCTGACTCCAGGCGCCGCAGCCGGTCGGCGAGGATGTTCGGCGCGATCCCGCGCACGGCGTCGGTCAGCTCGTTGAAGCGCCGCGGCCCGTCGAGCAGCGCATCGATGACGAGCAGGCTCCATCGGTCCCCCACCCGCTCGAGTGCGGCGGCGAGTGGGGTGTCGGCGGCGGGCATGTGTGGATCGTACGGCATCGGTCTTGACAGCCGGTTCGTGGGTGGTAACTTGCACATTGCAAGTCACATCCTACGCACTGACCGATGAAGGAGCATTCCATGGCAGCCCTTGCAGAGCTGGGCAGCGAGATCAAGGCGATCGGCGACAAGGTCGGCCCATCCGTGGTCGGCATCGGGAACCGATGGCGCGGCGGGTCGGGCGTCGTCCTCGACAAGGGCTTCGTCCTCACGAACGCGCACAACCTTCACGGCGACGAGGTGTCGGTCATGTTCGCCGACGGCCGCACCGAGGCCGCGACCGTCAAGGGCGTCGACGCCGACGGCGACGTCGCCGTCCTGGCCGTCGACACCGGCTCGGCACCGGCCATCCCGTGGGCCGATGGGACGCCGGCGAGCGGCGACCCGGTCGTCGCGCTCGGCAATCCGGGCGGGCAGGGGCCGCGAGCATCGTTCGGCTTCGTGAGCGGCATCGGTCGCTCGTTCCGCGGCCCTCGCGGGCGACGTGTCACCGGCGCGCTGGAGCACACCGCTCCCCTGCTGCCGGGATCGAGCGGTGGACCGGTCGTCAACCCCGATGGCCAGCTGCTCGGGATCAACACGAACCGCCTCGGCGAGGGCTTCTACCAGGCGATCGGCGCCGATGCGACGCTCCGCGAGCGCGTCAACGCGCTGACCCGTGGCGAGACGCCGACGCGTCGTCGCCTGGGAGTGGGCCTCGTCCCATCCCGCGTGGCGCGCCACCTGCGCCGCGCGGTGGGGCTGCCGGATCGCGACGGCCTCCTCGTCCGCGACGTCGAGGACGATTCCCCGGCCGCGAAGGCGGGGATCGCCGAGGGCGACCTGCTCGTGGCGGTTGGCGGCAAGGCGATCGGCAACGCCGACGACCTGTACGACGCGCTCGCCGGCGATGGGCCGCTCGAGATCACCCTCGTTCGCGGCGCCGACGAGCGGACGGTCACGGTACCGGCATGACCGTCGCTCCGTCGAACGTGGCCCTCATGGACGAGCGGGTGCAGGCTGCCCTGGCGCGCGGTGGCGTGATCGACATCACGACCACGGGCCGCCACAGCGGCCAGCCGCGACGGCTCGAGATCGTCCTCCACAGCATCGGCGGCCGCTGGTTCATCAGCGGCAAGCCGGGCTGGCCGCGGAGCTGGATCGCGAACCTCCGCGCCAACCCGCGGATGGTCGTGCACCTGAAGCGTGGCGTGGTGGCGGATCTCCCGGCGCACGGCCGCGTCATCACCGACCGCGCCGAGCGCGAGGCCGTCCTGCCGCCGATCGCCGAGGGCTGGGGCTACGGCCTTGGCGTCATGGTCGCCGGCTCGCCGCTCATCGAGGTCACGTTCGAATAGCAGCGCCGCTGGGTTTGTGAGAGGGGCAAAGAGCCGAGAACGAGCCACCGCGACGAGCCCCCTCCACGTCGGTTCGTTGCCCGCGGGAGCACCTCGGGCTCAGCGCCAGGACGATCGAGCGCCACCTCTCGAACGCGTACCTGCGGCTCGGGCTCTCCGGCACGGCGGCCCGGACGGTCGCGGTCGCCGCCCTGCTGCGCGGCCGACCTGCGTGAATACCGACGGACCAGCGCGATCTCGCCTCAGCGATTGGGTGGTAGCGCCGAAGGCGTGACGACGCGCGGCGACCACCCTGTGCGGTGAGGCGCGGCAAGCCGGTCGGCCGTTGAGCATCCGGCGGCCCGCCTCGCTGGAGGACCGCTGCGATGGCTGATTCGCTGGAATACCTCGATGGCATCGGTGCGTCGTGCGCGACGCTCACACCGCTGATCGCGGGACGCATGCGCGCGCTCGGGGTCGGCGACCAACTCGAGGTCGTGACCGATGACCCGACCGCCCCCGATGCGCTGGCGTCGTGGGCGCGCCTGACCGGCAACCGACTGCTCGAGGCGTCCGACGCGGGCGCAGGCCACTGGCGATTCGTCATCGAGCGCAACCGATGAGCACATTGGAGGACACGACCATGGCACAGATCATCACCCATGCCACCTGCGGCGGCGACGAGCCGGAGCGGGCGACGATGCCGTTCGTGGTGGCGAACATCGCGGCCACCGCTGCACAGCCGACATCGGTCCTGCTCACGATCGAGGGCGTTCGATTGGCGACCAAGGGCTACGCCGACGGCGTCGCCGCGCCCGGTCTGCCGCCACTTGCCGAGCTGATCCCCCAATTCGTGGCCAACGGCGGCGAGATCTGGGCCTGCGGCGCGTGCACGAAGCCACGCGGCATCACCGACGAGGACCTGGTCCCCGGCGCGCGGATCGTCAACGCGGCGTTCATCGTGGAGCAGCTCGTGGCCGGCGCCCGAACGCTGGAGTGGTAGGTCGTCACGCCGGGTGGCGGCACGCCGGGGATCGCTGCGTCGTGCATGAGGTGCACCCAACCGCCAGCAGACCCGCCAAACCGCGACGCCAATGGCCGTGGCTTGCACCAGGTGCACCGGGCGGCGCATGCATGGCCGCTCGGTGGCCGTTGCGTGCATCGTGCGCAACCTCACCGTGGCGCCGGCAGCCCCCCGATCCGTGCCCCAGCCCGGAACGTGGCGCGTTCGCCATCCGGCGCGATGACCGTCACGCTTCCCCGCCCGAGCGCATGCCACGCGGCTCCGTCCCAGGCCGCCGCCGTGCATGTGTCGAGGCCGAGCAGGACGACATCCCGTCGCGGCCGGGCGGCCACGGCGGACGTGAGCCACGTCGCGCCGAACTCGTCCCAGTGCGGGATGACCGCAACACCCGGCACGAGGCCCAGCGCGTCGGCGTAGCGGCGCTCGTGGTCGCCGGGCATGCGGCCCTTCAGCAGCGTCCACTCCCCGAGCGCCATGGCACCGGCCGATGAGCCGGCCAGCGCCGCGCCCGCCCGCCACGCGGCGACCGCGGCATCCCAGCCGGCCGTTCCTCGCAGCGTGGTGACGACGATCCCCGGGTCGCCGCCGCACAGGTAGGCGCCGCCCATCGCGGCAGCCGCAGCAACGGTGGACGGCGCCTTCGCCTGCGTGCGCGTCCGCACCGGTAGCTCGGTCATCGCCAGGCCAAGCGGCGCGAACCAACGCACCGCATGCCGGACCGCCGCCTCGGGGTCGTGTCGCACGGCGGCCGTCACGACGACATGCGCCGGCGCCTCCCCGCAGGCGGCGACGAAGGCGCGGTCCTGCGGCTCGTTGCCCGGGTTGAACTCGTTGCCGCCCACGAGAAAGAGCGGCCCAGGGCCATCGGTCATCGGTGCCGTACCGTACGCCAGATGCGCGGGATGCGGCGCGGCATGCGCCTGGCCGGACCGATGGTGGCGCTCATGCTCGTCGCCTGCGGACCGGCACCCGCCCTCGTCCTCCCGTCCGGCGTCGCGGCGAGCCACGAGGTGCACGACCTCGCGCTTGCCCGCGCGGAGGCGACGCTGACCGATGCGCATGGCATGACGTTTGCGCCGGCCGGGCCGCATCACGTCGTCGGCACGGATCGGGCCGGCAACCAGCTCGACTTCGTCGGCGTGCCGGTCGAGGAGGTCGTCCTGACGCTGGATGCGACCGATGCGACGGCGGCCCTCACGCTCGCCGACGCGTACCTGCCGGTCGCGCGGGATCTGCTCGGTGGTCCCGGGTCGCTATGGTCGCGGGTTCGTGACGGGCTCGCCTGCCGTGCCGCATCCCGGACCGATTGCGCCGCTGCGACGACGGAGGGCGGCCTCTCGGCCCGCTTCACCGATGACGGACCGGACTTCTGGGTGGTGGCGATCAGCCGCGCCTAGCCGGGGGAATGGTTACAGAGACCACCGCCGATCGCGAACGCGAGGAGCGTCGACACGAATGCTGCTGCGAGGAGCACGACGACGCCGGCTGAGCTTGCATGCCATGGGCGGCCGGCCGCGTGGAGGCTGCTCGCCACGAGCGCCGCGGCCGCCCAACCCACCCCGAAGACGGCTCCTGCCACGATCACCGGCAGAGCCACCTCCCATGGCGTAACCCGCGGGCCGTAGACGCAGTCGGGATGAAGGAGGGGCTGCCAGTAGGTCGCGGCGATCACGACCGAGGCGACGATCCCCAGCGCCGCCGACAGGCCGAGCCGAGCACCGAACGAGACCTCGCGCCATGTGGTGGCCGCCACGAGCGGCGACAGGGCGAAGAGAGGGATCGCGAGCCAGCCGGCCACCGGTCCGATCGAGGCGAGCTGATTGCCCAGCAGCAGGGCAGCGACGACGGCCAACACCGCAAGCGGGGCGGCGATCGCCATTCCCAGCGTCGTCCATCTCATGGGGTCATGG
The DNA here is from genome assembly GCA_963825905.1 of uncultured Chloroflexia bacterium. Taxonomy (GTDB): domain Bacteria; phylum Chloroflexota; class Limnocylindria; order QHBO01; family QHBO01; genus JAICQM01. The sequence continues at coordinate 42,450 of CAWGUL010000006.1, forward strand.
TCGCCAGCCGGTCAACGCTCTCGGCTCCCAGCCACGCGCCGAGGGAGTCGAGCTCCGCCTGCACCGCAGCGGGGAGGCCGGATCGCGCCCCATCCGCGGGGTACCAGCCGTTGAGGATGAGCCGGCGCGCGCGTCGGTCCATCCGCACGTCCAGGCGGCCGACGAGCCGATCGGCGTCCAGCACGACGAGCGCATACGGACCGTACTGCCGTTTCGCGGCCGGCTTGTAAAGCTCGAACGCGTACGTGAACGCGAACAGCGCCTCGGTGCGCTCGCGGTCGGCGATGAGCGGGTCGAACGGACCGATGATCGCCGTCCGGCCCTCGAACGCGCCGGCATCGAGCTCGTCCAGCGCTTCGCGATGCGCCATCCACTCGCCGTCGACGCCGTCGACCGTCACCGCGACCGCCACGCCATCGGTCAGGAGCGACTCGATCGCGAGCTCGCCGGCCGGCAGCTCGTAGTGGAGGCCATCACCGAACGGCACCCGCGTGATGCCCTTGGCCCTCAGCCGCCGGTCGAGAAGCTCGATCGCCACCACCTCGTCGGGAAGGTCGTCGGCCTCCGGCCAGATGCGGGTCGTGAGATCCCAGACCCGCTGCGCGCCGTCGCGGCGGCTGATGGCGATGGCACCGGATCGAGCGAGCGCCTCGAGCATCTGGCCGATGTTCTTGCCGTCGTTCCAGCCACCGGTCTGCCACGGCACCTCGGCCCGGTCGTCGAAGGCGCCGCTCGGCAGGGGCCCGCGTCGCGCAAGCTCGTCGAGGACGTAGGCCCGGAACGCGGCGTTGTCACGGAGCCACTCGGCGGTGAGGCGGCCACGGGTCGTGCGCTGGCTCGGAAAGCGCCGCATGGCGGGGCGGTACAGCTCGAGATTCGCCATCGGCAGCAGGAAGGCCCGATACTCGAACAGCTCGCGCGTCTCCTCGAGCAGGCGGCGCAGCTCGTCAACGTCGTACGCGCCGAGGCGCGACCAGATCGTCAGCCGCTCCGCGCGTGCCACGATCGAGGTCGGATCGACCTGGACCTGCCCGAGCCGCTCGATGACGGCGAGGGCCGAGGGCGGGCGCGGCCCGGCGAGGAGCTGCGAACGGATGGCGAGCCGTCGCGCATCGGTCCGGGAGAGCGTTCGCATCGGTCGCAGTGTGGCACGCTACCTCGCGTGTTCGAGCGGGTGCACGTGGTCGGATCGGGGCGCGCCGGCAGCGCGATCGCCGCGCGCCTGCGCGAGCGGGGTGTGGCTGTCACCACGGGTCGCGAGCCGCGCGCCGACGCGCAGCTCGTGCTGCTGGCCGTGCCGGACCAGGCGATCAGCGGCGTGGCGCGGGGCATCGAGATCGGTCCCTGGCTGGCGCACGTGAGCGGTGCGACCTCGGTCACCGCGCTCGCCCCGCACCAGCGGCGCTTCGTCGTCCACCCGCTCCAGACCCTCACCCGCGACCGCGGCCCCGAGCAGCTGGACGGCGCCTGGGGCGCCCTCACCTTCGAGACCGATGCTGCCGGCGAGGCCGCCCGCTGGCTCGCGGAGACGCTCGGCCTGCGGCCGTTCGTGCTGGCCGACGCCGACAAGCCGATCTACCACGCCGGTGCCGCGGTGGCGTCGAACTTCCTCGTGACCCTCGAGCGGGTGGCGGCCCGCCTCGTGGGCGAGGCCGGCGTCCCTGCCGATGCGCTCGTCCCGCTCATGACCCGCACGATCGAGAACGGCTTCCAGCTCACCGGACCGATCGCGCGCGGCGACTGGACCACCGTGGACGCTCACATCGCCGCACTCGAGGAGCGGGCGCCGGATCTCGTGCCGCTCTACCGCGCGCTCGCGGAGGCGACGAAGCCGTGACCGACGAGGCGCCCCTCCCGATCGCGCGGACCGTGGCCGAGGTGCGCGAAGCGTTGGCGCCGGCGTGGGAGCGAGGCGACCGGATCGGGCTGGTTCCGACGATGGGTGCGTTCCACGAGGGCCACCTGGCGCTCATGCGCGCTGCCCGCGAGGCCTGCGAGGTGGTCGTGGTCAGCCTGTTCGTCAACCCCGCCCAGTTCGGCCCGGCGGAGGACCTGTCTCGCTACCCGCGCGACGAGGCCGGTGACGCGCGGACGGCTTCGGCCGCGGGCGTGAACCTCCTCTTCGCCCCGAGCGTTGACGAAATGTACCCGCCCGGCTTCGACACGTGGGTCGACCCCGGCCAGCTGGCCACCGTTCTGGAGGGCGCGTTCCGGCCGACCCATTTCCGCGGCGTGGCGACCGTGTGCACCCGCCTGTTCGGAATCATCCGGCCCACCGTCGCCTACTTCGGCCGCAAGGACGCCCAGCAGGTCGCCGTGCTGCGGCAGGTCGTGCGCGACCTCGCGCTGCCGCTGGAGATCGAGGCGCGGCCCACGCTTCGCGACGACGACGGGCTGGCGCTGTCGTCGCGAAACCGATACCTCTCCGCCGAGGAGCGCCAGGTGGCACTGGCGCTGCCGCGCGGGCTCGAGGCGGGCCGAATCGCGTTCCAGGCCGGGAAGGACCCGGTGGCCGCGGCACGGGCGGCGCTGGATGCGACGTCAGGACTGAGCGTGGATTACATCCAGCGTGCCGACCTTGCCGGCGACACGCTGGCCGCCGCGGTGCGCGTCGGCTCGACGCGGCTCATCGACAACGTCCTGCTCGACGAGTGAGCTTCGTGGCTGGACACGGCAGACCCGTCGGGTGGAAGATCGGGCCATGAGCACGAACGGCGCACCGATCGCCATCACCGACTTCGCGGAGATGAAGCGGAACGGCACCAAGATCGTCATGGTCACCGCCTACGACGCGCCCTCGGCGCGGTTCGCGGACGAGTCGGGGGTCGACATCGTCTTCGTGGGGGACTCGGCGGGCAACAACCTCCTCGGCTACCCGGACACGACCGCGGTGAGCATGGACGAGATGGTCATCCTCGCCCGTGCCGCGCGGCGCGGCACGCATCGGGCCTTCTTCCTCGTCGACATGCCGCTCGGCGCGTTCCAGGCGAGCGACGAGGATGCCGTGCACAACGCCGTTCGGCTCGTGAAGGAGTGCGGTGCCCAGGGCGTGAAGCTCGAGGGCGGCGGACCGATGGTGTCGCGCGCCCGCGCGATCGTGGCGGCCGGCATCCCGGTGATGGGCCACCTCGGCGTCACGCCGCAGTCGGCCACAGCGCTCGGCGGCCACAAGGCGCGCGGCCGAACCGCGGCGCAGGCACGCCAGATGTACGCCGATGCGCTCGCACTCCAGGCCGCGGGCTGCTTCTCGCTCGTCCTCGAGGCCGTCGCGGCCCGGGTGGCGACGCGCATCAGCGAGGCGCTCCGCATCCCGACGATCGGCATCGGCGCGGGACCGGGTTGTGACGGCCAGGTCCTCGTGTGGCACGACCTGCTTGGCATCAACGAGGGGCCGGCGCCGCGCTTCGTGAAGCGCTATGCCGACATCGCGGGCGAGATCCGGCGCGGCCTCACGACGTTCGTCGCCGAGGTGCGCGACGGCACGTACCCCGCCGACGAGCACGTCTACAAGATCCCGGCGGAGGAGCTGGCGCTGTTCGAGTCGGAGATCGCCCCCGGCGTCCTGGCCGGGGACGAGTGGCTCTAGCTCACCATCCACCCCGGGCAAGCGCGTAGGAGGGCACGGTGCGCCGCACACGTTCGGCATTCCTGGCGAGCCTCGTGACGGCGGTCGCCCTGTGCGGATGCGGCCAGGCGCCTCTCGCGCAACCGAGCTGGGCCGCGCCGTCCGATGCCGTAACGGCCACCCAGAAGGCCGGCCTCACCGCGACCGACCGCGAGTTTCTCACCACCCACACGCACGCCCATCTCGACGTCTTCGTGGATGGCACGGCGGTGCCGATCCCGGCCGGCATCGGGATCAATACCTCCGCCAGGGGCGTGACGGGTACGCCGACCGACGACGGCACCGGGCAGGACTTCGAGGTCACGACGTGCGACGCGCCGTGCCTCTCGCCGCTCCATACCCATCAGCCAGACGGCATCATCCACACCGAGTCGGCCGACGCCAACCAGCCGCCGCTGACGCTCGGCCAGTTCTTCACGGAGTGGGGCCTGAAGCTCGATGCCACCTGCGCCGGCGAGTTCTGCGCACCCACGCCGATCGCCGTGTACGTCGACGGGACGAAGCAGGAGGGGAACCCGGCGGACGTCAAGCTCGGCAGCCACCAGGAGATCGTGGTGGTGATCGGGAAGGCGCCGAGCGTCATCCCCGACCACTGGCAGTTCCTCACGCCCCACTGAACACCGAGCGTCGGCGCCGGCCCCAGGGCGAGGGTCCGCTGCGCGGGGAGCCCGCTCGTGACCCACGCTGTCACGAGCGCTGCTGACAGCGGCGACGCGGCCCGCCGGAGACTGGACCCGGCCCCGGATCAGCCCTCGCCGGCGATGCGGGACATAAACGCCTCACGCGAGACCTCATGGACGAGTTCAAGGCCGTCCTCGGGGTCCCACTGCTCCCCGGTCTGGACGAAGCCGAGCGACGCCACCAGACGTCGCGATGCCTCGTTGTCGGGCGCGACCGAGGCGCGGAGCGTGCGGACTCGCGGATCGGTGACAGCCCAGCTCAGGGCGGCTCGCGCGGCTTCGCCCGCGTACCCGCGTCGGCGCCACGCCGGCAGGATCGTGTAGCCGATCTCGACCATGCCCCGCTCGTCCGGCGCGGCGTGGAAGTTCACGTAGCCGATCGCCTCCGGCGGGACTCCGTCCTCGCGGCGAATGACCGGGCGAACGAGCCAGGGCTCGTGGTCCGGATGCTGACGCAGCTGCTCTCGGCGCATGCCAATCAGCCAGCGGGCGTCGGCGAGCCACGCGGCGCCGACATCCGCCCCCAGCTCTGCGCCGACGCCGTCGCGGTCGCCGGCGATGAGGCGCTCGTACTGCGGGACGGTGAGGGCCGGGAGCTCGAGGCGCGGAGAGCGAACGGGATCGGTCAAGGTCAGGCAAGCGTAGCCGACGGGCGCAGCGCCATCGGCCGCGCGGCGGGGCTCGGGACCGGCTGTCGGACCGGGCGCTGGGCCGGCGTTACCGCGCCGTCGGCGGGACGCGAGGCGATCGGTCGGTGGGTCAGCCCGCGCCACGGGACGAAGCGCGTCGGCCGCACGACGATCGGCTGCCGATAGATCGCGCAGTAGCGGTCCCAGTCGAGGCCGGCGGCGGTCAGCCATGCGTCGTACGCGCGCTGCATCGCCGCTGGCATGACCGCCGACGTCGCGACGTCCACGGCGTGCGCGCTGCCCTCGACCAGCTGGACGTCGAAGTCGGCATGCGGGTCACCCACCGCCAGCGTCACGCGCTCGAAGCGTCGGATGTTGCGGAGCTTCCGCTGACCCGGCTTGGCGAAGAGCCAGAAGACCTCGCCGTCCCACCAGAACCAGGTCGGGACGAGGGCAGGGGCGCCGTCCTCGTCGACCGTGGACAGCCACGCCACGCGCGAGGTCGCGAGCATCTCGGCGACCTGCGGGTCCGGCACGACGGGTGCCGGGACGGCGCGTCGCTGCCGGCTCGCGAGCGGGGCGCGGAAGAGGCGGTGGAACGGGTGCATGCACGACATGGTGGTGCCCGCTCGGTGGGGCCCGAATCGGCTCATCCGACCGCCCGGCCGCGGGACGTACGACGTAGGCCGGCAGGGGTGTTCGTCGCACCGCCCGGCACCTATACTCCGCGCCGATGCGCCCGATGCCGGCTGCCCACGCCCGGCCCCCGCGGTGGATGGAGCGCGCCGCCCTCCTGGCGCAGCTGGCCGCCGCATCGGTCCTCGCGCTTGCGCTGCTGGCGCTCGTGCGACCACCGATCGCCGGCGCCATCGACGGCACGATCGCCTCGAGCGGGCCGCTGACCCAGATCATCACGACTCCGGACCTCGGCTGCCAGGTCGCGCACCGCGACGACCAGCGGTTCGAGTTCTTCGGCGGCGACATCGGCTCGTGCGGCACGTTCCTGTCCGTGAACGGCGGCATCTACGGGCCGGCGATCCTGGCCGGCACGGCGGGCAGCGCCTCGCTCCCGTGGACGGAGGTGAGCCAGGCACCGGTGAGCGGATCGGGAAATGGGTTCGATCCGTATCGGCTCGTGACCGTCGTCGACGCTGCCGACTCCGGGATCCGGGTCGAGCAGACGGATTCGTACGTGGTCGGCGACGAGGCGTATCGCACCGACGTGAAGCTCTCGAACGCGACCGGGTCCGAGATCCGGGGCATCCTCTACCGCGGCGGTGACTGCTATCTCCAGGACTCCGACGTGGGCTACGGCCGCGTCGATGCCGGCGCCCCGGCCTGCGTCATCTCACCGGCGGAGAACGCGCGCATCGAGCAATGGCTGCCCGTCACCGGCGGCAGCCATTACCTGGAGGCCGGCTACCAGGAGGTGTGGACCGCGATCGGGGAGCAGACCTCGTTCCCCGACACGTGCCGCTGCGACGTCGCGGTGGACAACGGCGCGGGGCTGAGCTGGGAGGTCACGATCCCGGCCAACGGCAGCGTGACGATCTCCCACGACACGTTCTTCTCGCCGCTCGGCCGCGCGGCGGCGGGGCGGGCACTCCGCGACGCCGTCCCGGGCCGGCCGACATCAGCCTCGACCCGGTGGTGATCGCATCGAGCGCGGTGATCGCCACCGGGATCGTCTTCTTCGTCCCGTTCCCGGCGACGCTGTTCAACAGCACGCTCGAGGAGCACTACGCGGAGGTGACCGCGTTCGTCGGTCGCGTCCGACGCCGGACGGCACGCACGCTCGGCCGCCTCTGGGCGTGGGCGCGCGGCGCGGTCGCCGCGCGGATGGACCGATCGCGCGGCGTCACGCCATCGGTCTCCAACCAGTCCGCGGCTCCCGCCGCGGGGGGCATCGCAGGGGCGGCGGAGCCCGCCGAGGAGAGCGTGTTCTGGCGGACGCCGCTCGGGATCCTCGCCTTCGTCGCGATCAGCGCGCTCCTTTACGGCTTCCTCGACCCGACGTTCGGGTTCGACCTGCTGTCGGTGGCGACGTTCCTCGGCCTTGGCCTGGGCATGCTCGTCATGCTCGCCTCGATCGCCGTCCCGCTCGTGATCGGAGCGCGCGGCAGCGGCCTGGGCCGGATGAGCGCGAACGCCCTCCCCGGCACCCTGCTCATCGCACTCGGCTGCGTCATCCTCAGCCGCGTGGCCGACTTCCAGCCCGGCTACCTGTACGGGATGATCGTCGGATTCGCCTTCACCCGCGAGCTGTCGCGCCTCGAGCAGGGCCGGCTCGACGCGTTCGCCACGATCACGGGGCTGGTGGTGGCGATCCTCGCCTGGATCCTGCTCCCGGTCGTGCGCGGCGGGTCGACCGGCGGGGAGCAGCCGTTCATGAACGCGCTCCTCGAGACCACGTGCGCGACGGTCGTCGTGGCGGGGCTCGAGGCCGCGGTGTTCGGGATGATGCCGCTCCGCTTCCTGCCCGGGGAGCGGGTGCGGGCGTGGAACCGGCGCGTCTGGGCGGGGATCCTGGGCGTGGCGACGTTCGCGTTCGCCCACATCCTCCTCAACCCGTCCTCCGGCTACCTCGCCGACTCCACGCGGACCTCGCTCATCACCGTGGCTCTGCTGCTCGTCCTCTTCGGCGGCGGATCGGTCCTGTTCTGGGCCTGGTTCCGCCTGCGCCGCCAGCCGACCGCCGCTCCCCCGGCGGTGCCGCCCGCCTCGCCGTCCGAGGGCTCGGCCTAACCGCTCCGCGCCGCCAGGAAGGCGTCGATGCGCGCCACGCTCTCGGCGATCCGCGACTCGGAGATGCGGCCGGCGGTCACGAAGCCCTCGATGATGTCGATCGTGCGCGTCACGATTCCCTCCTCGAAGATCTGCTGGTTCGCGATCGTCAGCAGGTCGACCCCCGCCTCGATCGCGAGCGCCACGGCCTCGGGGTAGCCGTACTGGGCGCGGATGGCGCCCATCTGGAGGTCGTCGCTGATGACGACGCCCGCCCAGCCGAGCTGTCCGCGCAGCATGCCGGTCACGATCGGCTTCGACAGTGACGCCGGGTGCTGCGGGTCGAGATGGGCATCGAAGATGTGGGCGGTGAGGACGGCGTCCGCCAGGCCGTCGGCGATGATGCGTCGGAACGGTTCAAGCTCCACCTGCTGCCAGACGCCGCTGACGTCGACGACGCCCAGGTGGGTGTCACCGGTCGCGCTGCCGTGGCCCGGGAAGTGCTTGAGCGCGGTCTGCACGCCGACGGACCGATGGCCACGGATGAATGCCTCCGCCTGCGCCACGACGACGTCCGGGTTGGCCGAGAAGCTCCGGTCGAGCGCCCCGATGATGGGGTTGGACGGGTTGAGGTTGAGGTCGACCACGGGAGCGAGGTTGAGGTCCACCCCCACGTCGCGGAGGGTCGTGGCCAGGCCGCGCGAGTAGCTCTCGGTGAAGGCCGGCTGGTTGCGTGCGCCGAGCGCCGCGGCGGAGATCGTGGCCGGGAAGCCGTGGTCGGGGTCGAGCCGCGCCACCAGGCCCCCCTCCTCGTCGATGGCGACGATGAGCGGCTGTGAAGCGGCATCGCGCAACGCCGCCACCAGGGCCGTCACCTGGGCGCGGCGACACGATGTTGCGCACCGGCGTCTTCGTCGGCGTGTCGTAGTCGAACAGCACCACCCCGCCGAGCGCGTTATCGCGCACGTCAGCGATCGTGGTCGCCGCCTCGGCGGCGGTCGTGCCGCGGAACCCGACGAGCAGCATGCGGCCGATCTGCTCGCGCAGCGTCCGGCCCGGCGTCGCCGTCGGCGTGGGGCTCGGGGAAGGCGTGACGGTCGGGCTGGGCGAGAGGCTGGCGCTCGGCGAGGCCGTGCCGGATGGCAGGGCCGAGGGCGAGACCCGTCCGAGCCCGCACGCCGTGAGCACGCCGGCGAGGCCGGTCCACCCGGCGACCTTCAGGAAGCGCCGCCGGCTGAGGCGGGCAGGGTCGCGGGTCATCTGCCGCGCAGCCTACTCCGCGGGCGGGGTGAGCGTCAGGAGGTCGTCCGTCGCGGCCTCCACCGCGGCGGCGCCGAACGGCCATGGCGTCGTATCGCCACGGGCCCAGAGCGCCGACTGGTCGTCGTAGTGGGCGCTGAAGGCGTGGCCGGAGGCGCCGGTGAGGCTCACCCAGCGCGAGGCGTCGAGGTTCGCGAGGTCGACGACCATCCGCATCGACGGCACCCAGTCGACCTCGTACCCCTTCCACGCGTTCCAGCCGACCGCGTCGACGGCATCCTGCCCCCCGCCGAGCTCCAGTGGGCCGCGGTTGAACAGCCACTCGATGGGACCGATGCCGCTCTTGCCGAACGTCGCGTTCGTCAGCTCCAGGGTGTGGAGCTTCCCCCAGCGCCACGCGGTGGGGTCGCCGCCCAGTCGGGCGCGGAGCTCGCCATTCGCGGCGAGCAGGGCGGCGCGCAGGATGTCGTCACGAGTCTCGCGTGCCGGCGTGGCGACGTCATCCCACCACGCGTTCTGCGGGTCGTCGAGCAGGGGCCCGACCACCGCGAACCAGCGGTCGCCGCCACCGGGCAGCACCCACTCGCGGTCCTTCTCCGGCAGCGCGGCCACCTCGTCGCCGAAGGTGCGGACGAGAAGCGCGCGCCACGTCGCGGCGTAGAAGGCAGCCGCGGCCGAGTCGGGGCTCATCTGCCGGTCCCAGCCGGTGAGCAGGTCACGCGCCGCGGTGGCGCCGGCATCGTCGAGCGTGATCGCGCCGAGATGCGTGATGAGGGTCGCCGCGAACGGATCGCGGCGGTCGAAATCGATGGCCGCGGAGCGAGGTCGCGTCGAGCTTCCCGGCGCCGTCGAGGAGCTCGGTGATGCGCGCCGCGCGGTAGCCGAGGTCGAAGTCATCGGTCAGGTGGTAGGGATAGTCGGGGCCGACGACGGCCTGGTTGGCGGTCACGATCATGCCGCTCGGCGGGTCGAGGATCCACGGCAGCGCGTCGAACGGGATGAACCCGGTCCAGTCGTACGACGAATCCCAGCCGGGCGCGGGGACCGAACCATCGCCCCTGCCACGGATCGGGATCAGGCCGGGCGCCTGGTAGCCGATGTGCCCGTCGACGTCGGCGTAGACGAGGTTCTGGGACGGGACCTCGAAGCGGCGTGCGGCGGCGCGGAAGTCGGCGAAGTTGCGCGCCCGATCGATGAGGAACAGGGCATCGGCCGTGCGGCCGGGGCGGAGCGCGGTCCATGCCAGGGAGACGCCGTAAGGGGCGGTCGGATCCGCGCCCGGAAAGGCCTCCTGGGTCGCATCCGTCCCCACTGGCCATAGATGCCGCCGCTGTCGCTCAGCAGCGGGCCGTGGCGCGTCCACCGGATCGTCACCGTCACCGGCGTCCCGCCGGCAACCTTGATCTCCTCGTCGTGCACGGTCAGCGGCTCCGACGCCCCGTCGACGATCGCGCTGTCGCCCTGCAGCCGCTCCAGGTAGAGGTCGGTGACGTCCGGTCCCAGGTTCGTGAAGCCCCACGCCACGCGGTCGTTGTGACCGATGACGATCCCCGGCACGCCGGAGAAGGAGTAGCCCGCCACGTCGAATGGGCAGGCCGCCGACATGGCGCGGCAGTGGAGTCCGACCTGGTACCAGAGCGACGGCATCGAGGGCGCCAGGTGCGGATCGTTGACGAGCAGCGGCTTGCCGCTCGTCGTCCGCGCGCCGGCCACGGCGAAGGCGTTCGAGCCGATCCCCCGTCCATGGCCGAACAGGATCGGCAGAGTCGCAGCGCGTGCGGCCACGCGGGCGAGGGCCGGCGCGGCATCGGCCAGGGCCGGGTCGGATCCGTCGCTGGCGGCGGTGGCATCGGTCCCGAAGTCGCCGTTCGTGACCGTTCCATGGTCGACGATCACCGGGTGCGAGCCGTAGGGGTAGGGCGGGTAGAGGCTGGCAACCCGGCCGGCCGGCAGGACAGTCGCGAGCAGCGTGCGCTCGATCTCGAGGTCCATGTTGCCGCGCAGGTCCCACGCCATCGCCTTCAGCCACGCCACCGAGTCGGCCGGGGTCCACGGCTCGACCACGTAGCCCGCGTTCTGGAGGCCGAGCACCGCGTACTCCAGCGACAGCTGCGACCCGTGGTGGTCGGCGAGGTAGGCGTTCACGCCGCGCGCGTACGCCTCCAGGTACGCGACCGTCGTCGGGTCGAGCATGGTGAGCTCCTGCTCGGCAGTGCGACGCCAGCCGAGCAGGCGGATGAAGGCGTCGGTGTCGACCTGCGACTCGCCGAACAGCTCGGACAGGCGCCCGGCGGTCACGTGGCGCCGGAAGTCCATCTCCCAGAACCGATCCTGGGCATGGACGTAGCCCTGGGCGAAGAAGAGGTCGGTGGCCGTGTCGGCGGTGATGGTCGGCACGCCGTAGGCGTCGCGCCGCACCTCGACGTTCGCGGCGAGGCCCGGGACGGCGACCGTGCCCTCCGTCATGGGGAAGGAGCTGCGGACCGTCACCACGCCCCACCCGGTGCCCCCGACCAGCACGATCACCAGGATCAGACCGATGACGACGGCGATCTTCCGCAGGCGGCGCATTGGCGCGCAGCCTAGCGGTTGGCAGGTCTCGGGGGTTGCCGTTTCGGGGCGCCGCGCGAGCCGGGGCCCGCCCCGGCAGCCGCCGCTCAGCCGATCGCCCGCTCCACGATCCCCGGCAGGAGCTCCCCGATCTGGCCGCGCAGGACCGCGTGAGCACGGGCGTCGAGCGGGGTCGGCTGGGCGTTGAGGATGACCAGCCGCGCGCCGGCGTCCAGCGCCTGCACCGGGAGGTCCGCGACCGGGAAGACGGTGAGGCTCGTGCCAATGGCAAGAAAGAGATCCGCCGCCCGCGCGGCCCGCATCGCGCGACCGATGAGGGCCGGGTCGAGCTGCTGGCCGAAGCTCACGGTGGCCGACTTCAGGATCCCGCCACAGGCCAGGCAGGGCGGGTCCGGCTCGCCGGCGCGCACCCGGTCGAGGGCATCGCTCATCGGTCCGCGGGCACCGCAGTCGAGGCAGACGTACTCGCGGGCCGTGCCGTGGATCTCGATCAGCCGCTCAGCGGACGAGCCGGCGTCGAGGTGCAGTCCGTCGATGTTCTGGGTGATGAGCGTGTCGAGCCGACCGGCTCGCTCGAGCCGCGCCAGTGCCAGGTGCCCGGCCGACGGCCGCGCCACGAGTGCCGGATGCGTGGCACGCGTCTGCCACGCGTCGCGCCGGAGCTGCGGGTCGGCGAGGTAGTGCGAGATGTCGGCGCGCTTCTCCGCCGCCGGGTCCCGGGTCCACACGCCCTGCGGGCCGCGGAAGTCGGAGATGCCGGAGTCGGTGCTGATCCCGGCGCCGGTGAGGACCACGGTGCGCCGCGCGTCGCGCAGCCACGCGGCGACCTCGTCCTGGGGCTGCGCGAGCGTCACGGGCGACGTCAGCGGGCGGCGCCGCCATCGGCCGCGGCGAGCAGGTCGTCGAGGATCGGGTCATGGTGCGCGTCGCCGAGCGACAGGTGGCCCTGGCCGGCGGCCATGACGAAGTGCGCGCCGGGAATCACGTCGGCGAGCCAGCGACCGTGGGCCAACGGCACGAGCCGGTCGAGCTCGCCCTGCCAGATGCGGACCGGCCGCTCGATCGACGCCAGCTCGAAGCCCCACGGCCGGGTGAAGGCGAGGTCATCGTCGACCCAGCCGTCGAAGCCCTGCTCCAGTCCGCGGCGGATCGACGAGGCGAAGCCGTCGGCGGCACCGGCCGCGAGCGCCGCCTGGTCGACCGGCGGCAGCGCATCGCCGAGCGCGGCAGCCAGATCCTCGCCGCGTACGTGGCGGTACTCCTCGCCGTGCTCGGCCATCCAACCTCGGAGCGCGTCCTCCCCGCGCAGGGCCGCGCCGAACTCGTCGAGGTTGAGCTGCGCCATGCCGTCGAACCAGTCGAGGTTCGGAGCGCCCCACGGCGCGACGGTGACGAGCGCGGCCGCAGCCAGGCATCGGTCCGGCAGGAGCGCGGCGCAGGCGATCGCATGCGGCCCGCCGCCGGAGCGGCCGATCGCCACGAACTCCCCGACCCCCGCCGCGTCCGCCAGCGCCGCGATGTCCGCGGCCACGTCACCCACCGCGCGTCCCTCGTGGCGGGTCGAGGTCGCATAGCCCGGGCGGCTGTAGGTGACGAGGCGCAACCCGTGGCGCGCCGCGGGTTCGTCCCAGGTCGCGAAGCGGGTGGCATCGGCCGGCGTGCCGTGATGCGCGATCAGGCCGAGCCCGCGCTCTGCGCCGCCCACGAGGGCGTCGAGAGAGCGGCCGTCGGGCAGCGTGACGGTGGTGGCGGTGACGGTCATGGGACCGTCAGTATGGCGCGGCCCTCAATGCAGGCTGGCGGCGATCTGCGCCACCTGCTCGACCGGCAGCTCCCCGGAGAGGCGCCCGGCAACCGTCCCGTCCGAGTGCACGAACACGAAGCCGGGGAACGTCGTCATCCCGAGCGCCTGCAGGCCGGTCGACGCGACGTCGTCGCTCAGCACCGGCCCGCTCCACCCCTCGCGTTCGAGCCAGGTCGAGGGCGGGTAGTTGGGTCGCGCCGCGCTGATCGAGGTCGAGAGAGTCACGAACGCGGCGCCGTTCGGCAGCGAGTTCGTGCGCAGCCACGAGACGAGGCGCGGCACCTCCGCCTGGCAGTGCGGGCACCAGTGGGCGACGATGAGGATGACCTGCGGCTTCCCTGAGGGACCGATCGTCATCGGCTTGCCATCGAGGCCGGTCCCGCTCAGCGTCGGCAGCCGCGCGCCGAGCGCCGGATCCGTGCCGTCAGCGGGCAGCTGCGCCAGCCGAGCGCCGGCCACGCCCACGGTTGGTCCCGGCTCGCTCGGCCTGGTGCCGCTGGTGAGGACGAGGGTCAGGATCGCGGCCAGCAGCACGACCGCCACCGCGGCGCCGGCCACCCACAGCACCGGGATCCGCGGCGGCGCGGCAACCACGGTGCGGCGTGGCAGCCGGCGCGTCCGGGCGCTCACGACGGAACCGCCTCGCCGCGCCCGAGGACGACCGTCACCAGCGCGAGGACGGAGAGGAAGCCGATGAGCGCGAGCACCGGGATCGTGATGACGCCGAAGACCTCGACCTGGACGGCGGAGCACGGCGCGGTGACGGAGCAGCTGCCGCTCGGCAGGCCGGGCAGGCGCTGCACCAGGATGTGGTACGCGCTGATGCAGGCGCCGATGCCCGCCAGCGCGACGGCATACGGGCGCACCCGCGCGTCGCGCAGCACGGCTGCCACCACGAGGATCACCGCGAGCGCGTACATCGCGATGCGCTGGTACCAGCACAGGACGCAGGGCTCGAGGTGCGCGACCTCGGAGAAGTACAGGCTGCCGGCCATCGCGGTCAGCGCCACCACGGCGGCCATCCAGATCGCATACGGACCGATGACGTCGCGCAGTGCGCGACGCGGCCCCGCACCCACGACAGCTGCGATCGCGATAAGGACAACGTCCGCCACCGCGGCGAGGACCGCCAGGATCGCGAGGAACGTGGCGACGGTGAAGAGGCTCACCGGCGCCGCGGGGGCGACGTCATGCGGCGATCGTCGCCGCCGGCGGATGTCGGCGCCTACGGACCGATGGCCCGTTGCTGACGGGCAGGATGGCCCTGATCGGGCCCGGTCGAGGTCCTAGCGGGCGCGCATCCGGTTGTTGCGGGGGTTGTGCTCGACCTCGGCCAACCCGAGCGCCTCCAGCAGCGGCGGCATGTACATCCCGAACCGCCCGCGGTAGCCCTTGCGGAGCCCGTACCAGCCGCCGACCGGGTTGTCAGCGGCGCGCCCGAAGGCCTCGACGGTCCCCTCGGCAGCGGCCTTCTGCTCGTCCGCCGCGCCCAGCGGCACCCAGTCGCCCTGCGCCTTCAGCCAGACGTGCAGGTCGTCGATCGCGCGAGCGTCATAGGTGAGCTTCGTGGATCCGACCTGGCAGACGATCTGCGGCGGGTCCGCCGCCTCGTCGCGGTACATCGTGTAGTCGCTCGTCCCCGGTGGCGTGGTGAGCTGCCAGGGGTCGTCCTTCGTGCCGCTGCCGGCCATCGGTCCAGTCCTCCGTCGTGGATGTCGCTCGATGCCGTCAGTCTACGCAGCAGGGTGTACGCCGTCATCGGTCAGGTCCGGTGGGCACCCAGAAGCGGAGCTTGCCGTAGCGCTCGTCCTCGAGCACACCGCCGTTGGCGAGGATCACCTTCCGGCTGCCGATGTTCGCGACGTCGCACGTCACCAGCGCCGGGTCGATGCCGAGCGCCTGCGCGACCGGCTTCGCCTGGCGCAGCATCTCGGTGGCGTGGCCGCGTCGCCGCGCGGATGGGCGGACGTCGTAGCCGATGTGCCCGCCGACATCGCGCAGGACCTCGTTCAGCTCGTGCCGGATGCTGATGCGGCCAAGGAACGTGGTGCCATCGCGGAACCAGAGGATCGTGTCCGGGACATAGCCGGCAGGGCGCGGCGTGCCCGGCAGCGCGCGCGCCCGGACGCGGTCCACGTAGGCGGCGAAGCCGGCCGGATCGTCGAGCCCCGGGATGCCGTCGCGCCAATCCTGCCCGAGCCCGGTCGAATCGCCCGGCCCGAGCCGGCCCTCGGCCCGGAACTCGGCGAGCGCCTCGAGGAAGGAGGCATGCAGCTCGATCGTGGGCGGCTCCAGCTCAGGCATGTGGCGGATCCTGATGCCAGTCCAGCCAGGCGATGTCGGCGGCCACCTCTGCTGGAGGCCCGGCGTTCACGACCGCGAGATCCTCGAGCCCCGCGCCGGCGCCCGATTGGACCGGAACCCGGCAATCTCGATCGCCAACGTGGTCTTCCCAGTCCCGTACGCGCCGGTGATCAGGACGGCTTCCGGCTCAGCCGGCGACGATGCCATGCGCCGAGTATTGCCGGTCGGCTCCTCTGCCGACGGCGTACGGGCGTCAGCGCGCGGGCACGAAGACCGCGTTGAGCGCGGCGCCGAGGTCCGTGAACTGGCCGACCGGCTCGAGCGTGGCGCTTGCCTGCTGGTAGCGGCCGACCACGTATGCGCCGAGGGCCTCCCACCAATACAGCTGGACGATGTCGGACGTCGCTGGCGGGCTGAACGTCGCCCATTCGCGGCGGTTGCTGGTCCGGATGTCGGTCGCGCCGCGTGCGCGCAGGTCGTGCACCAGCTGCACGTTGCGCTCTCCGTCGGCAGCGTGCGAGCGGTCGAACGCGATGCTGCGGTTCGTCGCGCTGGCCACCGCCTCGAGCAGCTGGTCGATGTCGAAGGGCTTGGGCAGGATGGCCGCGAACCCCGCCGCCACCGCCCGGTCGCTCTTCCCGTCGCTCGCCTCCCGCAGCTCCGGGGCGTGGGCGCTGAACATCACCACCGGGATCGCCCGCGAGCGTCCGGCGAGCAGCGCGGCCTCGGTCCAGCTCGTGCCATATTCGGTCGACGACGCGCCGTCGAGGAGGAGGCAATCCGGCTCCAGCCGACCGACGGCCCGTGTGATCGCGTCGTGTGATTGGTCGGTGATCGAGCTCGCCAGGTAGCCCTCATCGGTGAGGATCGCCTGGACGACGCCCGCAACATCCGCATCGCGGTCGACGATGACGACGCGGGCAGGAGATGTCTTGTCAGGCATCGGCTGTCTGTGCTCCATCGGTCCGTTCATGACGGTGCGCCGATCTCGTGCCGGCGCATGCGACGTCACTATGCAGATGGCTTGCCAACCGGGCAAGCCATCCGTCACTCACCCGCTCAGGCGACGGGCCAGCGCTGGAGGATGATCTCGGCGTCGGCCGGCTCCATGCGGTAGCCGCGCACGTCGCCGTCCCAGCTGATCAGGTCGCGCCGCGCGACGCGCCGCATGACCTTGTTCGGGCCTGCCACGATGCCCGCGAACGCGGTATTCGACGTCTTGCCATAGCGCACCGCGAGGTCTGCGTCGAGTGGCAGCGCCGTCCCGCGGGCGGAGAGCTCCGCCACCTCGCGCACGAACCGACGGCTGTCGGCGCCCCGGATCGCGTTCAGGACCTCGCCGAGCTGGCGCCGTCGCAGATCGGCCTGGTCCCCGGCATCGCCGACGACCTCGCCTCCCGGTTGGCGCTGCGGACCCATCACCCAACGCCACGCGATGGCGAGGAGCTCCTCCTCCGTATCGGCTTCGAATTCGACCCTTGGCATGCTCGAACGTACTCGTACGTGTCTGTAACGACCTTGCGGCAAATATATCACGTGAGGATACGTGCTAGACTACGTCCCAACGGCTGCAAGGCTGCGAACCGCTTGATCCTCTGGCCCCTCGACACGGACAGCCACCGGCGACTTCCGTTTCGTATCGACTGGCCGCACTGGGGGCAGAGGAGATCACATGCGCTACACGCGTCTTTCCACCTACGACATCACCAAGGGCACCTTCGGCGAGCTGAGTGGCATCGTCGAGAGCGGCCTCCTGCCGACCTTCGTCAAGGAGCCTGGCTTCGTGGACTACGGACTGGTCGACACCGGCAACCACAAGGTTGTCGCGATCAGCATCTGGGAGACTCGTGAAGAGGCCCAGAACTCGATCAACATGGCCTCCACCTGGGTCAAGGAGAACATCGCGGACCGCGTTCGTCTCCTGACCACGCAGATCGGCGACCTCGCTCTCATGCACGGCGTACCCGTCGCCGCCTAACCCCCTTCGCAGGCCGCGCTGCGCGACCGGTCGGCCTACCCGCCGGCCCTCCGCTCCGCGGCCACATCAGCCGCCTCGGTTTCGACCGGGGCGGCTTTTGGTTTTGCCCCGGTGCGGAGTGGGCTCCCTCAACGTCCTGGCGACGCCGTGCGTCAGTCCCCACGGGGATGAGTACGACCCCAAGGACGCAGTGGAGGCATGGACAACGTGCATCGATTCATCAGGTTCGCCCTCGTCATCCTGAGCCTGGGCCTCCTGGCCCTGGGTCCCGCCTCGGCCGCCAGCGCGGCGAGCGACAAGGTCACGGTCGTCAATCTGCGCGGGCCCCTGGCCAACGCGTGGTTCTCGTCCACGGACCCGTCAGGGTGCATCCAGACCGATACGTTCGTCAGCGTGCAGCGCAGCACGTACCATCAGATGCCCGACCCGAAGACGACGACCGGCAACCTCGCCGTCAGCATCTTCGAGTACAACCTCTGCACGGGAGAGTCGCTCCTCGACGTGGTTGGCGAGACCGAGGCGCTGCCCCAGGCCGACCTCGTCATCTCGAATCAGCTGGACGTCGCGTCGGTGCACACGACGCTCGTGGCGAGCAACCTCGACACGGGTGACCCGGTCACCCTCGACGTGAACATCGCGTGGGTCGGCACCAGCGCTATCCACCGCGATCACAGCAACACGAACGACAGGTACTCCCGCAACTGCCACGTCCTGAACCGTTGGAAGGGCTCCGGTCGTGACGCCGTCGCCTCGGGCACGGTGACGATGGGCTCCACGAACTACGCGCCCACCCCGTCCTACCTCGGTGAGATCGGCGTCGTCATCTCCGGGTTCGAGGTCATCGGCTGCGCATAGGCCCGGGTGTTCTGTGGCGTGCGGGTGGCGGGCCTGCACGCCACGGCGAGCTCAATCGGTGATCCCGTCGCGCCCTTCCACCGTCATCATCGTGGCGGTGAGGAGGGCGATCAGGTGCTCCTCGTCGCCCGTCACGGCGTAGACCTCCGACTGCGCGACGGTCAGCGTCCGTCCTGCCCGGACGACGCGGCCGCGCGCCACGATCTGATCCCCAACCGCGGGCGCCAGCAGGTTGATCTTGTACTCGACGCTCAGCACGCCGCGCCCTTCGGGCATGAGGCTCAGCGCCGCATAGCCCGCCGCGGAATCGGCGATCGCCGTCACCGCGCCGGCATGGACGAACCCGTGCTGCTGCGAGATCGCCGGGTCGGGCACGAGCACAATTTCGACCGATCCGGGCGAGATGGCGCCGAGCCTTGCGCCGATCGTGCGCATGAGCCCCTGGCGCGCGAAGCTGGCGCGGATTCGGGCTTCGGGATCGGTGGCTTCGGACGTCGATTCCATGGCTGCGCCGATGCTAACAACCGTCGAGGATCTCAGCGCCCGGCTGGCCGGCCGCGGACGCGTCGGCGCCGCGACGCGCTGGCATGAGCTCATCGCCCCCCACGGGGGCTTGCGATGCCTCAAGCAGGGACGGCGGCCTCGCCACGCCACGATCGCAAGACGCGATCGCCGCCCCGGACCAGCACCCACGCCAGTCCGATGGCAACCGCCAGCCAGGCTGGGGCCATGAGGCGCGGAATCTCGCTCGGCAGGGGGTGGACGGCGACGAGCGTGACGCAGCACAGGCTGGCCGCCAGCCAGACGTCGGCGCGGGTCGTGAACCTGCGAAGAGCGACCAACCCGACGACGGCCAGACTAATGGGCACGGCCGCCGCGACAACCATCCCGGGCAGGCTGCTCAGGAGGCTCCCTTCGCGTGACAGCAGATCACCCACGGGGTTGCCGCTGTCAGGCAGGGCGAAGTGGCCGGTTGCGAGGTCCTGGAGACTGTCGCCGATCCCTGCGAACCCGAGCAGCCACGACAGGGCAACGTAGCCAATCCCCACTCCGACCCCCACGACGAGCAGCCGCAGCGTGCGGCCCGATCGGAGCGTCGGAAGGCCGGTCGCCAGCGGCGCAAGTGCAACACCCAGCACGAGTGCTGCGCCATTTGCCGACTTGGCGAGCCACAGCCCCGCCACGGCCGTCCCGAAGACGATCAGCCAACGAGACCCGCCAAGATGGCGGAACCGCGTCGCGGCATGCAGCGCGATGGCCCACACCGCCAGCATGAGTCCGTCGGCGAGCAGGTATCTGAACCATTGGCCCGATGGCAGAAGGACGGTCAGCAGGCCGGCCAGCAGACCGATCGCGCTCGACCCCGATAGCAGCCGCCCGGCAGATGCCACAGCCACTGCACCGGCGGCGCCCGCGAGCACGGAGACGAGGAGCAGGCCTCGGAAACCGTCGGTCGGCAGCATCGCGTTCGCCGCGAGCGGGTACAACGGCCTGGCGGTGAAGATGGCGGGGTATCGCCGGTCGATCGAGCCGGCCACGCGCAGCCACGCTGCCGGATCGTCGCCCCTGACGGTCGCCATCAGCTGGCTCGCGAGCTGATTCGCGGTGGCTTCTGTCTGGCCGTTGAGCTCGAACGTCTGGCGGGCGTACCAGAACGTATCCCCGGTCGCGCCGGGCCCGCTGACCGCAAGTCGAACGAGCGACACCAGGATCGTGACTGCCGCAAGCGCACCGAGCCCATGTCCCCACGCCAGGCGTCGATGCCTCAGCTGCCTGACCGATCCGGGCGCTTCCGGATCCACACCGTTCGCCGCGCTGGCGCTCCCCGCCGTCATCGAGGACGGGGTCAGTCCGGGACCGGACGATCGTGGACCACGTCGGGCTGTCTCCCCACCGGGCCCCGGCCCGAAGATGGCTGCGTTGGTCGGGGCGAGAGGATTTGAACCTCCGACTTCATCGTCCCGAACGATGCGCGCTACCTGGCTGCGCCACGCCCCGACCGGCTGAATCGCCCGCGTCGCGCGGGCTCGGGAAGGTGACCGATGGTAGCAGCCGGGCCGATATCGGTCCACACGCGGACGAGCGCCTACACTCCGGCCCATGCCGCGCCTGCGCCTGACGGATGACGACTGGAGCCTCATCGGTCTGACCGTCCTCATCAAGGTCGGGGTGCTCATCTTCGGCGTCATCGCGTTCGTCACCGTCAACGACGAGAAGATCGTGGATCTCCGCCAGGTCCTGGAGATCTGGAACCGGTGGGACGCGCCGCACTACCTCGACCTGGCACGCTACGGCTACAACGCCGGCGGCCCGGGCGACGTGCCGCTGTTCATCGTCTTCTTCCCGCTCTACCCGTGGCTGAGCGGAGCGGTGAATGCCGTGACCCGCGACCCGCTCATCGCCGGCTTCGTGGTCACGACGGTCGCCAGCCTGTTCGTCGCTCCGCTGCTGGCGCGTGTCGTCGGGCGCGAGCTCGGCAGGCCGATGGGCCGCAACGCGGCCTGGTTCCTCCTCATCTTCCCCACCGCCTACGTGCTTCACATCCCCTATACCGAGTCCGTCTTCCTGGCCGTCCTCCTCGGCTCGTTCCTGGCGGCGCGCAACGAGCGCTGGTGGCTGGCCGGGATCCTCGGCGCGCTCGCGGCCCTGACGCGCGTCAATGGGCTCGTGCTCGTGCCGGCGCTCGCGGCGGAGGCCGCAACCCAGTGGTACCGCGATCGTCCGCGGCGGTGGCGCTGGGGCTGGCTGGGCATCGGCCTGGTGCCGGTGGGGTTCCTGATCTACCTGGGCGTCAACCAGGTCACCTATGGCGACCCGTTCTACTTCCTGTTCGTGCAGCAGGACCACTGGTACAAGTCGCTCGCGCCGCCGTGGGTGGGGATCGGCGGGGTCGTGAGCAGCATCACGAGCCGCGAAGGCTGGGAGTCGATGATGCTCGGCTGGATGGAGCTCGCTTTCATCATCCTTGGCGCGCTGGGCACGGTGTACACGGCATTCCGCTTCCGTCCATCGTGGTTCGTCTGGATGGCCGGAAACTGGCTGCTCTTCACCTCGACGAGCTTCGTGCTGTCGGTGCCGCGCTACTCGCTGACCCTGTTCCCGCTCTTCGCCTGGTTCGCGCTCGGGTCGCGGCGACGCGCTTGGGGCGCCGTCCTCACCTTCGCGTCGCTGACGCTGTTCGGGCTCTTCGCGGGTCGCTTCGTGGTGGGCGAGTGGGGGTTCTGATGCGGCGCTGCCTGGTCATCGGGCTGATGGCGATCCTGGGGGCGTGCTCGTCCGGGACCGATGGCTCCCCGTCCATCGGCTCGTTCGTCCCAACCCCGGCCGAGGCGCGCACGGTTTCGCTGCCCGATGGATCGCGGGGCCTGGCGTGGGGCTCGGGCACGTACGGCGTGGTGCTGCTGGCGGACGGCGGGGCGCAGGCGTGGAGCACGGTCGCGCCGGCGCTCGCCGAGCACGGCATGCAGGTCGTCGCCCTCGACGGGGCGTCGCCGGCCGGGCTGCGCGCCGCCGTCGCCTGGCTGCGCGACCAGGGCGCGGCCCGGAGTGCGGTGATGACGTCCGGCGTCGCGTTCCGGGCCGCGTTCACGGTGGGAAGCGAGGACGCGACGCTCATCGACCAGCTGATCGCGATCTCGGCCGACGGCGACGCGTCGGGCCTCGGTGAGTTCCCGAAGCTCTTCGTGGCGGCGGAGGGCGAGCCTGTCGCGGGTTCCGCGACGCGCATGGCCAACCAGGCGCGCGGGGACTGGAACGCCGAGCTCCTCGTGCCAGGAACGGAAGGGGGACTTGCCGTCTTCGTCGGTCCGGCGGCGCCGGCCACCCTGGACGCCGTCATCCGACGGCTCGAGGAGCGGCGCTAGCGGGCTGGCCCGGAATCCGCGGCACACGAAGTGTCCCGAAGGAACCGCGGCCACCGTTGATGTGATCTCCGGTATGCCAGCTGCCCCTTCGGGACACCTAGAGTATTGCCGGGGCGGATGGGGGCAGGCAATCCCCTTTCTCCACGAGTTTTGGACGGCTCACGGCGCTTTTCCACAGCCCATCCCCGACGCGCCGCGTCAGCCCGCGGCAGTTGTCCGAGCCGCGTCCCCCCGAGCGCGAGCCAGCATCGCCGGCAGCTCCGCCGCGGGGCCGACCCCGGCGAGATATCCATCCGGCCGGATGAGCCAGGCGCGCGCCGCGCCGTCCGGGTCGTACGTCGCGGCGAGGCGGCCGGAAGGATCTCGGACCTCGACGCCCACGCGCAGGAGTTTGACGCCCTCGACGACCGGCGCCGCACCCGCAGCCGCAGTCGCGTCGAAGACGAGGGCCACGAATCCCGACCCGGTGAGCTCGCGCAGGCGCGAGGCCCCGGCTGCTTCCACCGGGACGTCGAGGAGGACCGTCCCGGGCGCGGGCAGGCCCACGACTCCACGACCGAGGATCGGGGACGCCGGATAGGCAAAGGGTGCGGCCAGGCGGCCGGAGTTCACCCGGCGGCGGACCGACGGCAGGTGCTCCGAGAGCCGCAGCACGAGGTTGCGCCGCAGGCGGCGCCACGGACCGTGCGGAACCATGAAGCGCATCGTCGCGTCGGTGACGGCGAGGTTCTCGATCGCGGCTGGTCGCCGCTCCCCTTCGTACGAGTCGAGGAGCGCGTCCCCCGCCTCCCCGCGGAGGACGGCGTCGAGCTTCCAGGCCAGGTTCTCGGCGTCCGCGGCGCCGGAGTTCAGGCCGCGCGCGCCGAACGGCGACATGACGTGCGCCGCGTCGCCGGCGAGGAAGACGCGTCCCACCCGGAACCGGTTTGCGAGCCGCTGGCTGAAGCGATAGAGCGTCTGCCACACGAGCTCGTACGGGGCGTCGGGACCGATGACCTGGCGGATCCGCCGCTCGAGGCGGTCCGTCTCGCGTTCGGCGTCTGCATCGGTCTCCGGCGGGACCTGCCAGTCGATGCGCCATACGTCGTCCGGCTGCGGATGGATGAGGACCTGGCGGCCGGGATTCCACGGCGGGTCGAAGAAGAAGCGCCGCTCGGCGGGAAACGGCAGCCGGGCGTGGACATCGGTGATGAGGAAGCGGTCCTCGAACGTGTGGCCGTCGAATCCCAGCCCGATGGCGTGGCGGACCGCCGAATGGGCACCATCGGTCCCGACCGCGTAGGCAGCGGTCGCGGTGACGCCGTTGGCGAACGTGAGCGTGACGCCCTCGCCGTCCTGGGCCAGCGCGGTGAGCTCATGACGCCAGCGCGGAACGACCCCAAGCTCGGCGAGGCGCGCGATGAGCAGCTCCTCGACCTCCGTCTGGCTGATGTTCACGAAGGGCGGGAAGTGGTCGTCGCTCGCGCCGGGCAGCGTGACGCTGAAGAGCTCGCGGCCGCGGAAGTACGTCCGCCCGATCCGCCACTGCACCCCGCGGTCCGCCACGCGCTGCCCGATCCCGAGGCGGTCCCAGATCTCGAGCGTCTCGCGCTGCATGCAGAGCGCCTTGCTGCCCTCCCCGACGTGCGCGGCGGCGGCGTCGTAGAGGGCGACCCGGACGCCATGCTGTGCGAGCCGCCCGGCGAGCGTCAGCCCGACCGGCCCGGCGCCGATGACCGCGACGGACGCATCCACGCGGCCGATTCTAGGGACCGGCAGGCGGACTCGGGGATTCGGTTGCCGTGCTCGTCGGGGAAGGCGTCGGACTCGCTGTCGGAGATGGCGTCGACGAGTCGCTCGGCGTCGGGCTAGCCGTGGGCGATGGAGTCGGGAGCGGCGTCGATGGATCCGGGCTGGGGGTCAGTGCGGGCGTGGGGCTCGACGAGGGAGACGCGGTCGGCGTCACATCACTCGCCATCGGCGTTGGGCTCGGTGCCTCCAAGGACGTTGTCGCCGCCGTCGGCGTTGGGCTCGGCGATGGGGTTCCAGTCTCGGCTGCCAGTGGCACAATCAGCCGGTTCGCCGCCTGATCGGTCGCTGTCTCGCAGGCGGTGAAGCTGTCCTTGGGCGTGCCGAAGCAGGCATCGGTGCCGTCGCCGCCATCGATCTGATCGTGGCCATTCCCGCCCTCGACACCGCGGGCATCGGTGCCGTAGATCCGGTCGTTTCCCGGCCCGCCGAGGAGGACATCCCTGCCATTGCCGCCGGTGATGAGGTCGTTGCCGTCGCCCCCGACGACGCAATCCTTGCCGTTTCCTCCGTGCAGGTCGTCATCGCCGCCCATCCCGAAGATGAGCGCACCGCCATTCGCCGCGTTGATCACGTCGCGTCCCGCCGTGCCAACGACGATCTGGTGGAACTTCATGCCGGCACAGGCCACGGGGATCGGCGGCACGATGGGCGAGGGCGAGGAGGTCGGTGCCCCGGTGAAGCTCGCGACGTAGGCGGCATCGATGAACAGGTCGTCGGTGAACGCGGCGCCGCTGGTGGCGATGGCGACGCCAAGGACGATGAAGGAGCCGAAGAGCAGGGAACGCCGTCGCAGGTCAGCCAGCATGCTCGACCCCTCGCCGACGATCGCGGATGCGCCGCAGCTCGGCAAGGATGGCGCCGAGCTCATGGAGGACGAGCGTCCCACCCGTCAGGATCAGCAAGCCGAGGAAGACCAGCGGCTGCTGGAGGAGATACAGCCCGTATCCCACGTAGGGGACGCTTCCGCGAACCGTGCCGACCACGCTGCTCGCCGGCTTGCGGCCGAGGTCTGCGCTCGCGTTCGCGTCTCCGCGCGTCGCGTAGCCCGCGTCGTCGCGGCCGACGACCCGATGTGTGACGACATTCCCGTCCTGCTCATGGAACGAGACGATCTCGCCGATCCGCGGCGAGCGCGCAGATCGGTCGACGACGACGATCGAGCCGACGTGAAGGGTCGGCTCCATGCTGCCGCCGCGGACGATGAGCACGTCGTACGGCGTCAGGCGGGGGACGGCGGCGAGCGCCACGAAGCAGAGCAGTGCCATCCAGAGGATCGCCTGCCCGATCGTGGCGCCCGCGCGCCACATGCGGGACATCGGCCTGACGACCGGTGTTCGTCCGTGGGCGGCCTAGGAGGTGCGACCCTCGATGACCGTCTTCAGCTTCAGCGTCTGGTTCTGGAGGTAGTTCTGGTCGCCCGAGCTGTTCCAGCGGTTCCGGGTGATGACATAGAGGCGGTCACCGGGCGCCAGGGTGATGCCCGACGGGACCATGCCCTGGCCGGCGGCGGTCTCCGCCGACGCCCAGTCGCGCATGATGCTCGTCGCCTGGCAGCTGCTGTTCGCGACGTCCGAGCGCACCTCGAAGAAGTTGTCCATATCGGGATTGGTCTGCGAGGTCACGAAGAGCTGGCTCGAAAGCGCGACCGCGTACGGGCCTGTGTTCTCGATGACGAGGCAGCCGGAGGCGGACTGGCCCGGGCCGGTCGTCTGGGCGGTGCTGAACGTGTAGTTGTCGAGGGTCGCGCTCGTGCTCGAGCAGTCGATGCCCTCGGGTCCGCAGAACGCGAACTTGAGGTCCGCCGTGCTGGTGGTGAAGGTGTAGTTGTCCTGGGTGATCGTGTCGGTGAAGTAGGCACCGGTTGCCACGATGCCAAGGCCGACGACGCAGGCGATGACGAAGAGTGACGCAAGAATTCTGCGCATGAAGAAGGTCCCCTCCGTGGGTGATACGGAATGTGTCGGCGCGCGCGGCGGCGGCCGAGATGGCAGCAGGACGACACTCGCGACGCGGCTCGCGAGCCGCGTGGTCGTGCGGAGCAACGACGCGATTCCGGTGAATCACCCCCTTCCCCTCGGCGCCGTTGGGTCCGGCACCTCGACGCACCGCGCCGGCAGCGCGCGGTGGCGGGCGGAACGTACCACCGGTGAGCAGGACCCCGCCGCCGATTTCCGCAGTCAGTCCTGGAGGGCGTTCCAGACTTCCCGATCGCGCTCCGCGGTCCAGATACGCGGGTGGTCGATGCCGTCGAGCTCGTCCCAGGTGCGCTGCACGTTGAACGGCATGCAGTGCTCGAAGATCGGGAATCCGGCATACCGCGGCGCGAGCTCCGCATGGACCGATGCGAACGCGTCCTTCAGCGAGCCGCCGGCGTCGCGCACCTCCCGCGTCCGGTCGAGCGTCGTGCGGAGGAAGGCGCGCGTGTCCTCGATCGCCACGTCGACGTCCACTCCCCGAACGACCGGGCCGCGACCGCCCACTAGCTGGGCGGCGCCGAGCTCACTGACGTTGTCGAGCGTGCTCGACGACCAGTCCGCCACGTGGGCGTCCCCCATGTAGGGAGCCGCCTGCGCCTCGACGAGGTCGCCGGCGAACATGATCCGCTCCTCGGGCAGCCAGACCACGATGTCGCCGGACGTGTGGCCGCGACCGAGGTGCCGCAACTCGACGCTGCGGTTGCCGAGGTCGAGCGTCATGACGTCGTCGAACGTGTCGGTCGGCCGCGTCAGGCCGGGGATCGACTCTGCCCCCAGGAAGAGGCGCGGCATTCGGCCCTGCTCGCTCGCCCAGTCCTGCGCGCCGCGCTCCTCGATGGCCGCAGCCGTCTGCGCGTGGCTGATGATCCGCTGCGCCCCGAATGCGCTGGCCCCGAGCGTCCTGACCGCGTGGTAGTGGGTCAGCACCAGGTCGCCAAAGGGGAGCTGCGTGCGGGTGCGGAGCACGTCGATCCAGCGCTGCGCCATGACGGGCGTGGCGCGCGCCTCGATGGCGAGGATGGCATCGGTCCCCACGATCGCCCCGACGTTCGGGTCGCCCTGCGCCGTGAAGGCATAGACCCCTTCTGCGAGCTCCTCGAGCGTCGCCTCCTTCTCGGCGAGATCGGCGGAGGAGGCGAAGGGCTTCGTGCTCATGGCCCGATTGTAGGCCGTCGTTTCCGGCAGTAAGCGGGGGCTAAGCCGCGGATGGTAGCTGCCGGCGCATCCTTCGCCGATGAATGGATCCGCTCGCCCCAACGTGCTTGACGGGGTGGGTCGTCGCGATGGACCAGCGATGCCGCTCGACGACCGATGGCCACATGCGCTGGTCAACGTGACATTCCGCGTCGATCTCGTGTCGCTGGCGCACGCGCGCGGTCGGGCGTTCCTGGAAGGGACCTCGGTCAACGCCCTCGTCTGCAGGCTGCTCGAGGAGTACTCGGGGATCTACCCGCCGCCTGGCGAGGAGATCGGGCGACGGGTGCCACGCTATCGGCGACGCCGGGTACGGGCGACCGACGACACCTACGTGCGGTGACTCGGAGTTGTGAACGACCTCCGGCGGGGGCTGTTCGCGCTGTCAGCATTGTTCGTGACAGCGTGTCTCACGTGCCTCGGGTGCGTCACATGCGCATGTGTTGCACATGCAGCACGTGAAAGCGTGCGTCACAGGCGGGGCTCCCCGCACCCGGGGCCTCCCTTGGATGACTCCTCCCGGGGCGGGATTTCAGAGCGGCGGCAGCTCGACGACGCGCGCCGTGATGATCCCGTCGGCGCCGCCGACGCGCGCGAGGGTGGAGGGCGGAGACCGCGTCGTCGACGGACACGAACATCATCGCCTCCCCGTGGGCGGACATGCGCGACAGCTCAAGCGAGGAGATGTTGATCCCCTCCTCGGCGAGGATCGTGCCGACCGCGCCGACGATGCCTGGGCGGTCATGGTGGCGGGTGACGAGCATCGGTCCGGCGAGCTCGGCGTCGATCGCGAAGCCGTCGATGCCGGCCAGGTGAGGACGACCATGGGCGGTGGAGCCCGAGAGCGCGAGTGCCGGCTCACCCACGGCCGGGCCGACGGTGAGCTCCACCAGGGACGCCCACGGCTCCGACGCGACGGTCCGCGTCTCGCTCACGGTGAGCCCGCGCTCGCGTGCCACGAGGTCGGCGTTCACGGCGTTGACGCGCTGGTCGGTGACCGCCTCGAGGATGCCGGCCAGGGCGGCGGTACGGATCGGGGCGCACTCACCGGCGGCGATCTCGCCGGCGTAGGTGAGGGCGAGACCGTCGAACGGGTCGCGGACGAGCTGGCGGGCGAGGATCGCGAGCCGCCGGCCGAGCTCCACGTACGGGCGCAGCTTCGGCGCCACGTCGGGCGCGACCGACGGCGCGTTCACCGCGTACGGCGGCGTCACGCCCGCCAGGGCGGAGACGACCTGCTCCGCCATCTCGAGCCCGACCCGGTCCTGGGCCTCGGCCGTGGACGCGCCGAGATGCGGGGTGAGCACGAGGTTGCGCGCCGCGCGGAGGGGGTTGTCGTCCGTCATCGGCTCAGCGGCGTACACGTCGACCGCCGCCCCGGCCAGGGCGCCGGAGGCAAGCGCATCGGCGAGCGCGGCCTCGTCCACGATCCCCCCGCGAGCGACGTTGAGGACGAACGCACCCGGCTTCATCGCCTCGAGCGCGCCACGCCCGAGCAGTCCGCGCGTCTGCGCGTTCAACGGGGTGTGAACAGTGATGACGTCGGACCGATGGAGGAGCTCCGCGAGCCCCACGAGCTTGGCCCCAACCTCGGCCGCCTGCTCGGCGGTCAGGAAGGGATCGGTCGCGATCACCCGCATCTCGAACGCGGCTGCGCGGCGCGCGACCGACTTGCCGATCTTGCCGAGCCCGACGATCCCCAGCGTCTTGCCACGCAGCTCGCGACCGGTGTAGCGGCTGCGCTCCCACTCTCCGGCACGGACCGATGCGTCCGCCTCCGGAATCCGGCGCAGCATCGCGAGCATGAGCGCCATCGTGTGCTCGGCGGCGGCGATCGTGTTGCCGGTCGGGGCGTTGACGATCATCACGCCCGCCCGCGTCGCCGCCTCGACGTCGATGCGGTCGATCCCGACCGAGGCCACGCCCACGACCGAGAGGCGCGGCGCCGCGGCGGCGAGCAGCTCCGCATCGACCCGCGTCTGCGACCTGACGACAAGCGCGTCCCAGCCGCCGCCCTCGCCGAGCAGGGTGAGCAGCTCCGCGCGGGTCAGGCCGAGGCGCACCGTCGTCTCGTGCGCGGCGGCGAGGGTATCGATGCCGGGCTGGGCGACCGGCTCGGCGACGAGGATGCGTCCCACATCGCGAGTCTAGCCGGGCATACTCTGCGCGTGAGCGGCGCGCAGCGCGGCCCGATCGAGGTCGTGGTGGAGATCCCGAGCGGGAGCCGGAACAAGTACGAGTACGACCACGTCCGCCATCGGTTCGTGCTCGACCGGATCCTGTACTCGAGCGTCCACTACCCGTGCGACTACGGCTTCATCGAGGGCAGCCTGGCCGATGACGGCGACCCGCTCGACGTGCTCGTCATCATCGCGGAGCCCACGTTCCCCGGCTGCGTCGTCCGCGCCCGCCCGGTGGGGGTGCTCGACATGGCCGACGAGAAGGGCCACGACTTCAAGATCCTCGCCGTTGCCCACGACGACCCGCGGCGCGACCAGACGCATCGCCTCGAGGACCTGCCACAGCATCGGCTCCTCGAGATCGAGACCTTCTTCCGGACCTACAAGGAGCTCGAGGGCCGACCGACCGATGTGCGCGGCTGGCTGGGGGTCGAGGACGCGTGGCGCATCATCGACGAGTCGATGGCCCGCGGCGAGGCACCACCCGCCGCGACCGATGCCGCGCCCGGCACGTGGCGGTGAGCATCGGGCCTATGGCGTGAGCGCAGATCCACCACTGCGCCTGGCGTTCCTTGCCGATCCGAACAGCGTCCACACCCGACGCTGGGTCGGGTGGTTCGGCGCGCACGGGCACGACGTGCGGCTCCTCGTCCCGTCAGCCACGGCCCTGGAGCCCGACCTCCCGAGCGGGGTGTTCGTGGAGCGGCTCACCGCAACCGGCTGGCTCGCTCGGCGCGCCGAGCTGCGGCGCCTGCTGAGGAGGCTCGAGAGCCAGGTCCTCCACGCGCAGTACGTGCGCCGCTTCGGCTGGCAGGCGGCGGCGGCGGGGTTTCGGCCGCTCGTCGTCACGCCATGGGGGTCGGACATCCTGCGCGTGCCCGCCCGTGCCGTGCGGACCCGATGGCTCAACCGGTTTGCCCTGCGCTCGGCGTCGCTCGTCACCGTCTCGTCGGAGCGGATGCGTGCCGCCGCCATCGAGGCAGGGGCGCCACGCGAGCGTGTGACGCTCGTGCACCACGGCGTCGATACCGCAACGTTTGCCCCGGCTTCTTCGGAATCGGATGTTGGCGCATCTCCGGGTTCCCGGAACGCAGCCGTCATCCTATCGCCGCGTGCGATCCGGCCGCTGTACCGCCAGGAAGTCGTCGTGGACGCCGTGGCGGAGCTCGTCACGCGCGGCAACGACGTGGGCCTCGTGCTCTCGGCTCGCGGCGCCGACCCGGCAACGCTGGCAGGACTGCGGCAGCGCGCGACCGCGGGCGGGATCGGCGAGCGTCTCCGAGTCATCGACGATGTGGCGCATGGCGAGCTGCCGGACCTGCTGCGGCTCGCGGCGGTGGTCGTGTCGGTCCCGGAGAGCGACAGCTTTCCGGTCACGCTCCTCGAAGCGATGGCCTGCGGTCGCCCGATCGTGGCCAGCGACCTTCCGGCGGTCGGACCGGTGCTTCGCTCGATTGATCCGGAGATGGATCGCTTCCTCGTGCCCGTCGGTGATGCGACCGCGACCGCGGCCGCGATCGAGCGCGCGCTGGTGATGGAACGGAGCGAAGCGGCGCGTCTCGGCGCCCGACTCCGCGCCCACGTGGTGGATCAGGCCGACTACGACACGAGCATGGCCCGCATGGAGGGCCTGTATCGCCAGCTGGCATCGGCGAGATGAGCCTGCAGACATCGTTCGGCCAGCGCGTCGCCGGCGTGTTCGTGACGCGCATCGCACGCTTCGTGGCGGGCGTCGTCACCTCGTTCCTGCTGGCCCGCATCCTCCTCCCTGAGGGGCGCGGCCAGTACGCCCTCCTCGTCCTCGTGCCGGGCATGCTGGTGGCCCTCGGCCAGTTCGGCACCTCGTCGCTCAGCTTCTTCGCCGGCCGCGGCGGATCGGTCGCGCAGCTGCGCGCCCACGCACTGCTGCTCACGGTCGGCCTCTCGGTCCTGCTCGTCGGCGGCACCCTCGTGCTGCTGCCGTGGCTCACGAGCTCGGTCCTCGAGCCGGCGCCACGCGACCTGCTGTTCGTGTCGCTGGCAGCCGTTCCGTTCCAGTTCCTGGCCACCATGTCGGGGTCGGTGCTCATCGGTCGCCAGCGCTTCCGGGTTTACAACGTGATCCTCATCGGCCAGGCGGTGCTGATGCTGGCGCTGGTGGTCGTCCTCGTCCTCGTCCTGCGCCTCGGGGTCGCCGGCGCCGTGTGGGCATACGTGTCGACCGCGGTCCTGGCCTCGATTGCCGTCACGGTGGAGCTCTGGCGCGCCGTGGGAGAGGCGTCAGATCCTGGCGCACCGGTGAGCCTGCCGCAGATCCTCGGCTACGGCATGCGCATCTACCCGGCCAGCGTGGCCGGGTACTTCAGCTACCGCGCCGACGTCCTCATCCTCAGCGCCCTGCTCGGCGACGCCGCCGTCATCGGTCTCTACGCCTTCGCGGTCAGCCTGGCCGAGCTGACGTTCTTCGTGCCGGACGCGGTGAGCACCGTCTTCTACCCTCGCGTGGCCGGCATGCAGCGCGAGGCGGCCGACGCGAGCGCGCCGCAGGTCGCGCGCTTCACGGTCCTGATCACGATCCTGGCGGTGGTGGTCCTCATCCCGGTCGCGCTCGTGGCGATCCTCGTCATCGTTCCCGACTACCTGGGCAGCATGCTGCCCTTCCTCGTCATCCTGCCCGGCATCGTCGCCCTCTCGAGCGCCAAGGTGCTGGCCGGCTACATCAGCGGGCTGGGCCTGCCGCTCTCGGTCGCCGGTGCGACGGGCGCAAGCCTGGTGCTGAACATCGTCGCCAACCTGCTCCTCATCCCGTGGCTCGGCATCGTGGGTGCCTCGCTGGCGAGCGTCCTCAGCTACACGACCCAGGCGGTGGTGCTGGCGCTCATCGCGGCGCGCCTCTCCCGTCGCCGCGCGGCCGACTACCTGCTGCCGACCGGCGCCGAGGTGCGGCGCCTGGTGGATGGTGTGCGCGAGCTTCGCGGCCACCTCGGCCGCGTCCGCGGCGGGCCGACCCCTTAGGGGATGGCGCGGATCTGCGTGATCACCGCGTCAGACACGATCGTCGGCCCGCCGAGCACGTTGGTGAGGTTCGGGTCCAGGCGGCCGATCTCGGTCGCGACCGAACCGGGCAGGGAGCTCGTGTTCGTGAGCAGGATCGAGTCGCCGCCCGCGCCGGCGGCGAGCGCGTCGGGGAAGTTGCTGCCGGTGGCGACCCACACGTGCGCACCGCTGGCGCTGTTGAAGAATCGCTTCGAGACGGCCACGGCGGTCTGGTAGCGGTCGGCACCCGCGATGCGGGTCACCGTGGCGGCGTAGGCGCCGAGCGATGTCTCGACCCCGGCGGACACGGCGCCGGTCCCACCCAGAACGTAGATCGTGCTCGGATGCAGGCGCGTCAGCTGCTGGGCGGTTGCCGTCGGGATGGAGTTGCCATGCACCAGCAGGATCGGGATCCCGGCATGCGACGCGGCGCCGCCGCCGGCCAGCGCGTCGGGGAACGCCTCCCCGGTGGCCACCATGACCGCCGAGCTGGTCCCTGGAAACGCGTCGGCGACCGTGGCCGCGGCGGTGCCGTACCTATCCGCGCCGGCGAGCCGGATGACGGTGCCGCTGCGGGCATAGGCACGCAGCTGGACCTCCAGCCCGGTTGAGACGACGCCCGTGCCGCCCAGGAGATAGATGGTGTTGGGCTTCAGGCGCGTCAGCTCAGCCGCGGTCGCGCTCGGAAGCGTGCTCCCGTTCACGAGCAGGAGGGTGCCGTTGCGCTCGGCTGCGGCCGGGCCGCCCGCCAGCGCGTCCGCGAAGCTCAGGCCCGACGCGACGTAGACGGCCGGGACCCCTGCGCCGGGGCTCGGTTCGATCTGCGCGGAGACCTTGGCCGCGGTCCCGTACCGATCCGTCCCGGCGAGGCGGACGACGGTGCGCGGGGTGGGAGTCGGCGTCGGCGTCGGCGTCGGGGTCGGGGTCGGCGTCGGGGTCGGCGTCGGGGTCGGCGTGGGGGTCGGCGTGGGGGTCGGGCCGGAGCCGAACGAGATGGCGACCTCGAAGATCTTCCCGTCGTTCTCGTTCGGGTCGACGCCGTTGTCGACACCGCGATCGGCGATGTAGGCGCTCCACAGGGACGGGTTCGTCGAGCGCGGCGCGATCGCCACGCCTGACGGTGAGTCGACACCCGGGATCGCGTCGAGGCTGATCTCCTGGAGCAGCGTCCCGCTCAGGCTCACCTCGCTCAGGAACCGGTTCTTCGCGACGTTGCTGACCATCCAGAACGAGTTGCTGGCCGGGCTGTAGTCGAGGCCCTCGGGGTTGTTCTGGCCCAGGGCGGCGGTGTCGAAATGGCTGAGCAGGACGTCGTCGCCACCGTTGGCGGGGGTGCCGTCGAAGATGCCGTTCGGGCCTGGCGCCACGTCCCACAGCTCCTTGCCGTGCGCGTCGCCGATGTAGAGGTGCCCGGCCTGGAAGGCGAGCCCCTCCGGGTCGTCGACGCACATGATCCCGTCGCACACCCCGGTGAGGTAGAAGTCGCGCACCTTGCTGTCGCCCGCACCGTTGAACTGGCCGTCGCCGCCGGGGTTGATGACGAACACCCGCCGCTCGCCGTCGTGCGAGCTGTAGAGGAGGTGGGTCGCCTGGTCGACCGCGGTGCCGGCCGGCTCGTTCTGGCCGTACTGGTTGACGTCGAACGTGCTCAGCTGGCTGCCATTCGTCCCGAGCACGAACCCGTTCGCGCCGTTCCACCAGGGGGCGGTGGAGGGAATCGGCTCCTCGATCTCGCCGTCGGTCATGACGAGCCGCGAGTTCCAGCTCGCCCACGCGATGCCCGAGGGATCGGTGCTCGACACGCCCCACGGGCCGTTGTTCGAGGTGTCGATGGTCTGGACCAGCGACGCTGGCACGGCCGCTACCGCCGCCGCCTGCGGCGAGATCACGGGTGCGGACAGCGCCACCTCGACGACGCCCGCACCACGGCCGCTCGTCGTCCCCGCATCGGCGATGTAGAGGCTGGTGATCGAGGGTGCATCCGTCTGGTCGCCGCTCGGGGCGATGACGATGCCCCGCGGATCGACGAGCGTCGCGTCCGTGATCGCGCGCGTGGAGCGCAGCTCGCCCAGCGGGCCGAGCTCCACCAGGCGCGACGCATCCGCGTCGAGCACAAAGACGCTCCCGTTCGGACCGACCGCGGGACCGACGAGCCGGTGGCCCGCCCCCGCGCTGACCGATGCGAACGCCGCACCGACAGGGAGCGTGCCGTCGGCGGCCGCCGTCGACCGTCGAAGCTGGGTGCCACCAAGGAGGACCACGCTGCCGTCGCGCGGGTCGATGGCCATGCCGTCCACGCCGCTCGGCGCCAGGGCCGGCAGAGCGCCGCTCCCCGATGGTCGGGCACCGGTCGCCACCGCCCCGAGGTGACCACCAGCCCCGCCCACGAGCAGGGCATGGCGCTGAGGATCGTAGGCGAACGCCGATCCATCCGGCGTCACGCCCACGGTCGAAGTAGCTCCCGCCTCCCCGTAGCGGGTCAGGAACCGGAGCCGCGTTGCCCGGCCGGGCGCGGCGTCGAGCACGACCAGCTCCCCCCGATCGGCGGCATAGGCGACGCCCAGTGGCCTGCCGACCCCGATCTGCGCGGCCGGGATGCGCTCCACGAAGCTGGCGTAGCCGGCCGGCGCGCCGGCGGACACCAGGCCATGGCCGAGGAGCCCGACGCTGGCGGCAAGCGCCAGCGTCGAGCCCAGGATGGCAGCGGCTCGTCTGCGAGCCGACCGCATCGGTCGATCCCTATCGCTCAGGCGACCTGTCTCAGGTCCCCTGGAGCTGGGTGATCACGTTGTCCGAGATGATCGTCGGACCACCGAGGACCGCGATGCTGGTCGGGTTGAGGCGCGTCGCCTCCGTGGCACCACCGGCCGGCAGCGCGGCCTGCGGGGTGAGCAGCAGGGGCTCACCGATTGGCCCGGCCGCGAGGGCATCGGGGAAGTTCACCCCGGTGGCCACCCACATGTGGGCGTGGCCGCTGGCGGTGAAGAACTGCTGCGAGATCTTGATGGCCGTGGCGTAGCGGTCCGCGCCGGCCACGCGGGTGACCGTCGGATGGTTGCCTCGCGCCTTGAGCTGGTTCTCGACCGTGGTCGAGATTGAGCCCGTCCCGCCGAGGATGTAGATCGTCGTCGGGTTCAGGCGATTCAGCTGGGCGACCGTCTCAGTCGGGATGGCACCGGGCTGGGTGAGGAGGAGCGGCATGCCGTTGGAGGCCGCCGCCGCCCCGCCCGCCAGGGCGTCAGGGAAGAGGGTCCCGTTGGCAAGAATGACCGACGCGGCCGTGGTCGGGAAGGCGTGGGCAACGATGGCGGCACCAGTCGCGTAGCGATTCGCGCCGGAGAGACGCACGACGCCGCCCCCACGGTCATACGAGTTCAGTGCGTTCTCGACGGCCGTCGAGATGACCCCGGTGCCACCGAGGATGTAGATCTTGAGGGGCTTGATCCGCGTCAGCTCGGCCTGCGTCTCGGCGGGGATGGCGTTCTGCTGGACGAGAAGGAGGGCGGCGTTGTCATGATTGGCAGCCGGCGCGCCCGCGAGCGCGTCAGGGAACTGGAGACCGGTGGCGATGTAGACGGCCGGGACGCCCACGCCCGGGGTCGGGGTCTTGTACTGCGAGACCTTGGCGGCGGTGGCGTAGCGGTTAGCCCCGAACATGCGGGTCACGGTCGGGCCGGACGGCGACGCCGTCGCGGTCGCGGTCGGAGTCGGGCTGGGAGTCGGGGTCGGCAGCGTGGAGCCGGTGCAGTCCAGCTTCACGGTGACGTTGTTCGTGGTGATGGTGAAGGGACCACCGTCGGAGTCGTTCCAGTTCACGGTGGCGGCGTTGCGCAGGGTGTCGTCGAGCGTGCCGCTGCCGTTCGGGTTGAGGCAGGCGGTGTCGGGGGTCGCCGCGATCGTGGCGGTGACGATGACCTGGAAGCTCGAGCTCGCCGCCGCGGAGCCAATCGTGCAGGTCACGTTCGAGCCCGCGCCGATGGTGCACGGCGTAGTGCCGCCACCGTTGAGCGACCAGGTCGCGCTGTTGGCGACGACCTGCGGATCATCGATCGTGGCGTCTTTGACCTGGAGGCCCGTGACCGCGAGCGCGCCCACGGTGCCGTCGATCGTGTAATGGAAGACCGTGGCCGGCGGGGCGGGATCGGGGGCGTCCTCCGCCTTCGTGGCGGTGACGTTCGTGGAGCCGGCGAGCGCGAGGCTCACCGAGAACGCGAGGACGGCGAGGAGGATGAGGGCGGAGGTGAAACCGGCGGCGAACCGCAGGCGGCCGGAGTCGGCGATGCGAGCGAACAAGGCGAGTCCCCTACTGAAGGATGAGATCGGGCTGGAGGTCCACCCTAGCCCAGTCGTTCAGGACCCGCCAGTACTCATGGGCTTGCCCGCTGAGCGCTTGGCTGAAGTCTTGTGGGGTCAGCGCCCGATCATGTGTTGCGGAACAGCAACGAGCGCGGCCGGGCGCCGCGACGCGCGTGGGTACGATCGGCGCCCGAGCCTTTCGCCCGGGCGCCGACCGCGAATGGGACCGGTCGAGGCCGATGCCGGCTAGAAGGCCTCCAGGTAGCGGTCGAGCTCCCAGCTGCTGACCTGCATCCGGTAGTCGTCCCACTCCTCGGTCTTCGCCTCGACGAAGCGCTCGAAGACGTGCTCGCCCAGCGCGTCCGCGATGACCTCGTCGTTCCGCAGCTCGTCGAGCGCCTCGCGCAGCGTGCCGGGCAGCTGCTTGATCTTGCGGCTCTCGAGCTTGGCGGCGTCGAAGTGGTAGAGGTTCTCCTCCACCGGCTCCGGCGGCGACATCTTCTTGTCGAGCCCGTCGAGGCCCGCCGCCAGCATGCAGGCGAAGGCGAGGTACGGGTTCGAGGACGGGTCGGGGCAGCGCAGCTCGATGCGGGTGCTGTTCAGGCTCCCCTTGCTGATCTGCGGGATGCGAATGAGGGCGGAGCGGTTGATGCGCGCCCAGCCGATGTAGACCGGTGCCTCGTAGCCGGGGACGAGCCGCTTGTAGCTGTTCACGAGTGGGGCGAGGATGCCGATCATGCCGCGGGCGTGAGCCAGCGTGCCGGCGATGTACTGGCGCGCCGTCTCCGACAGGCCGTAGGGGTCCTTGCCATCGGCGAAGGCATTGCGGCCCTTCTTGATGTCCCACAGCGACTGGTGGGTGTGCATGCCCGAGCCATTGATGCCGAAGAACGGCTTCGGCATGAAGGTCGCGTACAGGCCGTGGCTGGCCGCGACCGCCTTCAGCGTGGTCTTGAAGGTCACCGCGTTGTCGGCGGTGCGAAGCGCATCGGCGTACTCGAAGTCGATCTCGTGCTGGCCGGTGGCGACCTCGTGGTGCGCGGTCTCGACCTTGATGCCGAGGTCCTCGAGGCCGTTCATCATCTCCTTGCGAACCTCGGTGCCGAGGTCCTCGGAGAGGTCGAAGTAGCCCGCCGCGTCGTGCGGCAGGGTCTCGACCTCGTCGGCCGATCGGCGCAGGAGGAAGAACTCGAGCTCCGGGCCGGTGTTCAGCACGTACCCCCGCTCCTTCGCCTTGTCGAGCTGGCGGCGCAGCACCCATCGCGGGTCGCCGGGGAACGGGTCGCCGTTCGGCGTGAACACGTCGCAGATCACGCGCGCGCTGCCGGTCGGCAGTGCCTTTCCATCCGCGTCAAGGCCCGGCTCCCAGGGGATCGGCGCGAACGTCGACAGGTCGGGGACCAGGAACATGTCCGACTCGGCGATGCGCGCGAAGCCCTCGATGCTCGACCCGTCGAACCACTTCCCGCCGTCGACCGCCGGCTCCAGCTGGTGCATCGGGACCTGCACGCTCTTCACGTGCCCGGTGATATCGGTGAACTGGAGGCTCACGAACCGGAGGTTGCGCTCCTCCGCGAGCTTGAGCGCGGCGGTCAGCTGCTTGGTGGCCATCGGTGACTCCTGTGCGCGCAGCCGGACGGCCGCGACGAGACGTGTGGACCGATGGATCTTCGCCTGCGCGGTCCCTGCCGCGGGCCCGGGCGGCTCGCCCACCGGCGCGCATTCGTTGTGCACCCTGCACAGGGTGGCTACTGCCGGTGGCGGTCCTCGTCGTCCCGGAGGATGCGCAGCGCGTCCTCCGCCCGGCGCGGGTCGAGGCCCTGCTCGGTGCGCGCCCGGTTCAGGCGGTAGAGGACGGTGTTGCGGTGGACTCCGAGCGCTCGGGCCGCGGTCGCGACGCGCCCGTTGGCACGCGCCACGGCGAGGAGCGTATCGGTCAGCGGGTCGCCGGTAGCCGGTGGCTGCCGTGGCGCGGCATCGCGCTGTCGGGGCGGCCCGACCGGCCGCCGCAGCAGCGCCCGGATCGTTGCGGTGAGGGCTGCCGCCGCGACCTCGTCGACGCGGGCAAGCGGGATGTCGTCGAAGACGAAGACCGAGGCGCCCGGCCGGACCGGCGACTCGTGGACCCACAGGCCGTCGCGGGTGCGCCGCGTGCCCACGCGGCGCGTGCCGGCGGCGAGCGTCCGCGCATGCGCCGCCACGAACTGCGCGGCGAGCGCCTGGCCCGCCGGCCGCGCATGGAGGGCGACGAGGGCGCCGTCGACCGCCACGGCGACGCCCCGGCGGAGGCGGCCCGCGACGATGCCGGCCGGCGCGGCCGGGGCTGGGTCCGCGAGGGCAGCCTCCGCGCACGCGAGCCGGACCTCGACCGCGAGAGCGTCGAGGACCCCGACCTCATCATCGAGGTAGCGCGCGAGCAGCGCGGCCAGCGCGGCCGCCGATCGCTCGCTGGCGAGGATCGGCATCGGCGCGGGGTCGCGCGGCGGGGCCGGGCGGGTGGTGACGCCGGCCACCATCAGCGCCGCCGGAGCGAGGCCGGCCTCGCCGACCGCCGCCACGAGCCCGTCCAGCGGTTCGGCGGGCACGAGCGTCGCGTCGACGAGCAGGAGCTGGCCCTCGGCGAGGGGCGGCAGCTGGGGAGCGGCGGCGCGCGTGCGAGCGACGCCGCGGACCGCGACCGCGAGGCCGCTGGTGGGCGTCGCCACGAGCCATGCCTGCGGGTCGCTCGCGCGCCAGAGGTCGACGAGGGTCGTCACCGGGCGAGGATCGCACGGATGCGAGCGAGCTCCGCCGCTGGCATGTCGAAGCGCTCGCCTCGGAGCGCGATCCGCAC
This sequence comes from uncultured Chloroflexia bacterium, assembly GCA_963825905.1. GTDB lineage: Bacteria > Chloroflexota > Limnocylindria > QHBO01 > QHBO01 > JAICQM01. The sequence continues at coordinate 82,028 of CAWGUL010000006.1, forward strand.
TCCGGCACCGACGGGACGGACCGACAGCCGGCGGCGGGGCAGCCAGAACGTGACGATCAGGCTGGCGACCAGGAGGCCGGCGCCGGCGAAGAGGATGCCCATGCCCGGGTCACGGCGGGCGAGGAACGTGACCCACGAGGTGAAGCCGTCGAGCCGGACGCGGAGGTCGCCGATGCGTGCCTCTTCTCCCGGACGGAGGATGGCGGCGTCCGACGGCGCGCTGCCGCTGCCGGCCGACACGGCCACCGAGTTGGCCGTCGCATCGGCCAGCACCACCGCCACCGACTCGCCCCGGCTCGGCAGGTCGAGGAGGGCGGCCGGGCGGCCGTCGCGCGATGCGTCGAGCGCGAGCGGGCCGTCGTGCAGGACGCTGCCGCCGAGCGAGGTCACCCGCAGCCGCGCGGCAGGCCCGTAGGTCCATGCGTGCACCAGGTACGGTCCGAACGATCCGGGCGCATTGACCTGCAGCACCTGGCGCCGCACGGCGCCTCCGTCGCGCAGGAACGTGACGGTGGTGTCGAGGCGCGTCGGCCGTCCATCCGCGCCGAAGGCGGCGTCGAGCTGCTCGAAGCGCACCGCGTCGGTCACACCGGGGGCGGCGGACTCCAGGAATGACTCCTCACCGGGCAGCAGCGAAAACGTGGACTCGCTCGCGAAGGCGGTCCCGAGCGCAGCGCCGATGACGGTCACGACCAGCGCGAGGTGCGCGCCCAGGCCGGCGAAGCGGGACCAGCCGCGGCGGCTGCCGTGGAGCGACCAGCGGGGACCATCGGTGGCGACGACGCGATAGCCGGCCTCACGCAGCCGGCCGGCCAGCTCTGCCGGCGCGAGGGTGGTGCCCACGGTCGCGACGAGGGTGTCGCGGCCCTCCGGCACCGGCCCGGGCGCCCGCCATTCGCGCCACGCGGCCGGCGCCCGCACCGCGACCCCGGCAATGCCGGAGAGCAGGATCGTGCCGAGCAGCACGCCGTACGGCGGCGAGGCGAGGATCTCCGCGCCCCGGGGCAGGACGGTCGCCACCGCGTTGGCCACCGCAGCCAGGAGGAGGAGGACCATCGCCAGCCGGACGTCGCCGGCGAGGCGCAGGAGGCGGTCGGCGCCCCGCGCCAGGCGGGCCGACGGGACAAGTGCTGCGGATCGGTCCAAGTGGCGCCTCGAGCTGTCGCCGGGCTCAGTCAGCCGGCAGCGGCGCGGGCGGCTCCGAGCAGGTCCTCGACGATGTCGTCCGCGTCCTCGATACCGATGGAGACGCGCACCATGCCGGGCGAGAGCCCGGCGCGGGCGAGGTCCGCATCGGTCAGCTGACGGTGGGAGGAGGACGCCGGATGGCTGCACAGGGTTTCGATGGTGCCAAGGCTGGTGGCGTGGACGGCGACGTTCAGGGCACCGAGGAAGCGCTCGCCGCCGGTCCGGCCGCCGACGACCTCGACCGCCATCATCCCGCCTGCCATCCCATTGCGCAGCACCTCCCGCGACAGCGTGTGCTGGGGGTGCGAGCCAAGCCCCGGGTAGCGCACTCGCTCGACCCCGGGCGCGCCTTCGAGCGCGGTCGCGACGGCCAGGGCGTTCGACGAGTGGCGCTCCATGCGCAGCGCCAGCGTCTTCAGCCCGCGCAGGGCGAGAAACGCCTCCCACGGGCTCGCGTTGCCGCCCGCGTTGATGAGGATGTGGCGCGCGTTCGCCACCAGCTCGGCGGATCCGAGGATGGCGCCGCCGACGATGTCGGAATGCCCGCCGATGTACTTCGTCGTCGAGTGGATGACGAGGTCGGCGCCGCGCGCGATCGGGTTGGCGAGATACGGCGAGGCGAACGTGTTGTCGACCGCGACCAGCGCCCCGCGCGCGTGGGCAACCTCGGCGATCGCGCGGACATCGGCCATGTCGGTGGTGGGGTTCGTGATCGTCTCGAGCCAGACGAGCCTGGTGGACGGACCGATCGCCTCCGCGACGGCGTCGATGTCGGTCGTGTCGACCGCGCGATGGCCGATCCCCGAGCGGTCGAGCACCGTACTGCCGAGCCCCACCATGCCGCCGTAGACGGCATGTGGCAGCAGCAGCTCCTCGCCGCTGCGGACGGTGGACAGGACGACGGCGTGCGCGGCCGCCATGCCCGATGCGGTGACGATGCATGCCTCCGCGCCCTCCAGCTCGGCCAGCGCGTCCTCGAGGGCGGCGTGGGTCGGGTTCGAGTAGCGCGTGTAGCTGTGCCCGGGGCGGGAGAACTCGAGCAGCTCAGCGAGCTCTGCCGCCGAGCCGACCTCGAACGTGCTCGACGCGTAGATCGGCACGTTGATCGGCGCCTGCGGCACGTCAGGCGTGCGGCTGGCAGCGCGAATCGCGCGGGTGGCGAAACCGGGCATGGTGGCGAGTCTAGCAGCGGACCGGCGCGAGCCGGCGAGTCAGGCGTCGGGGCCGCGGCTCGGGTCGCGCGGGGCGGAGAGGAACGCGTCCATGGCGCGCCGGATCTGGTCGTCGGGGTCGAACGAGAGCCGCGCGGTGGCGATCTGGCCGCGGACGACGGCCGCGTCCGGCTCCTCGTCCCCGCCCATGGCGACCGGAACCTGCTCGGCCTCGGGCTCGATCGGCAGGTTGACGGTCGGCCCGCCGTTGTGGGCGGCGACGGCGATGGGTGTAGTGGTGGCCGCCACCGGGGTCGCGTCCGGAGCCTCCGCCGCGGGCGGCGCCACGGGCGGCAGCTCGATCGGCGCGGACGGCGGCTCGGCCGGGGGCTCGCTCGCGGGCGGCAGCACACGGCCGATGAGGCGCCGGGGCCGCGGGTTGCCGCTGATCTGGTTCTTGCCGAGGCTCTTCGCCTGGTACATCGCGCGGTCGGCGGCGAGCATGAGCTCCTCCGCCGTCGAGCCATCCTCCGGATGCGAGACCAGACCGATGCTGACGCTCGTCGTGCCATCGGTCCCGGTCAGCGCCAGGCCGACCTCCTCGGCCCCGGTGCGGATCTTCTCCGCGACCACGAACGCGCCGGGGATATCGGTCTCCGGCAGGAGGATGAGGAACTCGTCGCCGCCGTAGCGGTAGGCGGCGTCGACGGTGCGGATCGACCGATGGATGATGCGGCCGATGGCCCGCAGCACCTCGTCACCGCGGTGATGGCCGAAGGTGTCGTTCACCGCCTTCAGGCCGTCGAGGTCGACCATGAGCAGGCAGAAGCCACGATCGCTGCGCCGGGTGCGGCTCACCTCCTGCTCGAGCGTCGGCAGCAGGTGGGCGCGGTTGAAGAGGCCGGTGAGCGGATCGGTGCGGGTCAGGGTCACCATCCGGCGCCGGACGCGCCGCTCCTGCGCGGCGAAGACGCCGGCGAGGTAGGCGAGGAGCCAGACCGAGCCGATGTTGAGGCCGAAGCGGAGGCCGTCGAGGGGCGTCCATGCGCCGCGCTGCGGGTCGACCGCCAGCACGCCGAGGTAGCCGAGCGTCGCCAGCGCACCGACGATGAGCGCCACCCGGCCGCCGTGCGCGAGGGCAGCGGCCACGGCGACGATGGCGTAGGCGAAGAAGAACGGCGACGCCCCGTAGCCGGTCAGCACGAGCAACCCCGTCACCAGGCCGAGCGCGACGAGCGCTTCCGCGATGGCGACCGCGGGCCTCCGCCGGGTGCTCGGGAAGAGCTCGTGGAAGGCGATGACGGCGATGACCGCCCCGCCGCCGAGGGCGAAGATCTGGGGCTGGACGTCGCCGTACGCCCCCGAGACGCCAACCCCCACCATGACGACGGCGATCGTCAGCCACCAGAGGATGCGGAGCACGCCGTTGTAGGCCGTACCGCGGTCCTCGGCCGTCCATCCGGCCTGCTCGGCGGCGGGCGCCGCATCGCTTGCCACGAGGGCCGCGGAGGGTGCTCCATCCTGGGCCCGGCGACGTTCGCGGAGCACGGCGACCAGTGCGGCAGCGCCCACGAGCGCGGCAGCGGCGGCGGTGAGCAGGAGGAAGATCTGTTCGCTGGACACTGGTCGAGCCAGTATGGGTACTGCCCCGCAGGTGGCGCAAACGTACTAACCCATCCGTACCGCTCAGGCGTCGCGCGGGTGCACCACGAATGCGCCGCGATGGGCTCGCGACGGGCTGCCGGACGCCCGGAGCAAGCGGCCAAGCGCTCTCCGGGAGGGCCATGCGAGCGCTGCTACAATGCTGGGCCGCCCGGCCCCTGATCCACCCCGCACGAGACTGCAATGACGGAGCTCCGCCAGCCGCGGCCGCGCTGGTTCGCCGCCATCCTGTCGTTCCTCTTCCCCGGGCTCGGCCAGGCGTACGCGGGCCAGTGGCAGATCGCCCTGCTCCTCGCCGTGCCGGTGCTCCTCGTCCTGCTGCTCGTCATCTCCGCCTTCACGATCCTCGCGAACCGCCTCTCGGTCGACGTCTTCAGCTCCAGCTTCATCCTCGGCCTGCTGGCGCTCGACGTGGCCCTCTTCGGTTGGCGCGCGTTCGCGATCGCGCATGCCGGCCTCGGCGGGCACGACATCCACCTGACCCACTACGCGGCCCACGACGTGGCGCGCAGCCACCGCCGCCGCGACATGCTCGTGGTGGCGCTGCTGCTGGCGGCCACGGTCGGGATGCACGCGTATGCGGGCCTCGTGCTGCGCAGCCTCGACCAGACCCTCGGCAACGTCTTCGGCGGCGGGCAGAGCGGCGGCACGACCACGAACGGCGGCACGAACGACCACCCGATCAACAAGCCCGACTACCACTGGGACGGGACGAAGCGGGTGAACTTCCTCCTGCTCGGGATCGACTCCGGTCCGGGCCGGCAGGAGGCGCTCACCGACACGATCCTGGTCGTGAGCGTGGACCCGGTGAAGCAGACGGCTGCGCTGATCTCGATCCCGCGCGACACCGGCTTCGTGCCGCTGCCGGATCGGTCCCAGTTCAGCGACGGGCTGTACCCGGACAAGATCAACGCCCTCTCGACCGTGGCGAGCGCGAACCCGGAGCGCTGGTGCCCCGACCTGCCGTCGCCGCGCAGCTGCGGGCTGCGGACCCTGGAGCGCTCGGTGGGGCTCTATCTCGGCATCCAGATCCAGTACGTGGCCACCGTCGATCTCGCCGGCTTCGGCGAGCTCATCGACGCGCTCGGCGGCGTGAACCTGTGTCTGCCGGGCAAGCTCGTCGACCCCGGCTACACCGGGCCGGGATCCGCGAAACGCGGCGTCGAGCTGCCCGCCGGCTGCCACGCCTACAACGGCTACGACGCGCTCGCCTATGCGCGCATCCGGAAGGGCTGGATCGAGATGCCCGACGGGACCGTCGAGTACCAGAACGACTTCAAGCGGGCGGATCGCCAGCAGAAGGTGCTCCTCGCCCTCCGCACCGAGCTCGCCGCCGCGAACCTCGTCTTCGAGCTGCCCGGCATCCTCGACGCCATCGGCCGCACGGTGAGCAGCGACTTCCCGCGCGAGCAGGCCGGTAACCTCGCCAGCCTGCTGCCGCTCATCACCGGCCCGAACATCGACCGCCTCGTGCTCGGCTATCCGGATTATGTGGACCTTCCCCCGGACCCGAACACGAACTATCTCCTCGTCCCGAAGCGGGACGCGATCCGGGCCGCCATGACGAAGCTATTCGGCGCGACGGCGGTCGAGGGCTGGTACCTCGGCTCCGATGCCGACGGGCCGCCGCCGGGAACCGCGCGTGCGGGTGCCGCCGGCGGATGACCCGCCCCGTCCCGCGCGTCCTCATGCTCGCGATGTACGAGGCCGGGTCCGCCAGCTCCGGGCCCGAGGTGCGCATTCGCCGCATGCTGGCCGCGCTGCGCGAGAAGGTCGCGGTCGACCTCGTCGACGGGCACCGGCCGGGGCGGCGGGCGGCGCTCGCCGGCTACGCCCTGCGCGGACGGCTGCGTGGCCTCGACGGCATCTACGTCGAGAGCAGCACCGCTCTGCCATCGGAGACCGATCTCGCGATCCTCGGCGTCGCCCGGGCGGCCGGCATCCCGGTCTTGACCTACGTCCGCGACGCGTACCAGCTGTTCGAGGACTACTACCAGGCCGATACCTGGCGGCGCCGCGCCTCACGGCGCCTCTTCCCAGCTGCGATGCACGCCCTGCGCCTCGTCTCGACCGACCTCGCCTTTCCGTCGCGCGGGCTGGCGGAGGCGGTGCTCGGGCCGCGCGCCGGCGCGGAGGCGCCGCTCCTGCCACCCGGTTCTCCGCCACCGTTCGAGGTCCCGCGTGCGCCCGACGCCAACCGGCTGCTCTTCGTCGGCGACACCCGCGTGCCGGCGCAGGGCGGCGACCTGATGCTCGCGGCGGTCGAAGCTGCGCGCCGGGACGGCGTCGACGTCGAGCTGCTGTGCGTGACACGACCGGGCGGTGAACCGCCGCTCCCCCAACCGGCCTGGCTGCGCGTCGAGCGCGCGTCGAGCGACGAGGTGGCAAGCCTGCTGCCCGAGGTGATCGGGACCGTGATCCCCCGCGCCCCGGGCGCCTACAACGATCTCGCCATCCCGATCAAGCTCATGGAGTACCTCGCCTACGGCCGTCCGCTGCTCGTCACCGACCGCACCGAGACGGCGCGCATCGTGCGCGCCGCTGATGCCGGCATCGTGGTCGGAGACTCGCCTGACGACATGGCAGCGGCGATCCGCCAGCTCGTCGCTGCGAGCCCGGAGCAGCGCGCCGCATGGGACGCGGCGGCGTCGGAGGCGGCGCGACGCAACGCGTGGTCGGCGCGGGCGCATGACGTCCTGGAGACGCTCGGCGTCATCCCGTCCCTACAATGAGGCCACTCCGAACCCGCGATCTCGAGGTCAGGTGACGACACGTCCTGAGCAGCTCCGCGGCCTCGTCCCCCTCGGCCGGGTGAGCCTCGCAGCGCTTCTCACCGTCGGCGCAGCCGCGATCCTGCTCGTCGCCACGATCGTCGTCGGCCAGGTGTCCGCCACCGGGTTCGTGGTGCTCGGCGTCGCCTTCGTGCTCCTCCTGGCGGCCGCCTCGTGGCGCTGGCCCCGGGTGGTGCTCATGGCCGTCGTGCTCAGCCCGATCCTCGACCGCTACATCGTGGCGGGCCTCGTGCCGGCGAGCCTCGGCTTCGTGGCCCACATCACGTCGGAGGCGCTCCTCGCCGGGGTGGCGATCGTCATCGGCGTGCGCGGGTTGCGCGAGCACACGCTCGTCCCCGCCCTTCGTCACCCGACGGTGGGCGCCCTCGTTGCCTTCGCAGCGCTCGCTGCGGTGAGCGCGCTCATCAACCTCGTCCCGCCGAGCGTGGCGCTGGCGGGCTTGGCGTTCACGCTCGACGCCGCCGTCCTGTTCGTGGCGGTACGCGTCGTCGGCTACGACCTGCCGCAGAGCGTGGCGTCGGTGGCCGCGTTCGTCGCCCTCGTCGCGGTGGCGGCACTGGTTGCCGTCGCGCAGGCGCTGCTGGATCCGAACCTCTTCGGCCTCTACGCGCTCCAGGGCAGGTATGGCGAAGTCTATCGGCTCAGCTCGTTCCTCGGGGACCCGAACACCTTCGGCTCGTTCCTCGTCGCCGCCGCCCCGTTCGCGATCTTCGGCATGGTGGCCGCGCTGCGGCGGCGGTGGCGGCTCATCGCCTTCGGCCTGGCGCTCCTCCTCGTCGTCGCGCTCTGGATCTCCTTCTCGCGCGGCGCCTGGCTCGCCTTCCTCGTCGGCGCCGGCACCGCGATCGCGCTCATCAACTGGCGGGCCATGATCGCCGGCGCGACGATCACCGGCCTCGCCTTCGCCATCGCGCTGACCATGCCGCGCGACCTGCTCGTGCCGCCGCCGCCTCCGGGCACGAGCCCGCCGCCGAGACCGGACCTCATCGACTCCACCCTCGGGCGCGTCGACACCGTCAGCCATGGCAAGGATCTGCGGACCCTGTTCATCCTGAACGCGGTGCCGATCCTGCGCGACCACCCGCTGCTCGGGGTCGGACCCGGCCGCTACGGCGGATCGGTGGCCGACATCTTCCCGACCCCGGTCTACCCCGCGTACGGGACCGACAAGCTGTTCAGCAACCCGCTCCAGCGCACGGTCGACAACTTCTGGCTCCACATCCTGATCGAGAGCGGCGTGCTCGGCTTCGCCGCCTTCCTCGCCGCGCTGGCGGTCGTGGGCGTGCCCGCGGTCGTGGCGGCGCGACGCGCGATCGGACGGCGACGCGTGCTGATCGGCGGCATCGCGGGCGCCTGTGCAGCCCTCATCGTGAGCTCGGTAAGCACCATGACGCTCGAGGGCAACAGCGTCGCCTACGTGTTCTGGTTCCTGCTCGGCGTCGTGAGCCTGCTGACCGCCCGGGTGGATCGTCCCGTGGTGAGGTCGGCGGAAGCCGCCGGCGAGGGCTAGCGGGCGAGCAGCACGGCCGCGAGGCCGAGCACCGCCGACGCGGCGACGAGGAGCAGCGTCACCCGGCCCTGGCCGAGGCCGCGCGCCATCAGCTGGTGATGGATGTGGTTGCTGTCGGCGGTGAAGATCGACTTCCGTGATGCGAGCCGTCGGACGACGGCCCACGTCATGTCGGCCAGCGGGACGGCCAGCGCGATGATCACCAGCAGCGGAGTGATGCGGCCGGGGTCCGCGGCGACGAGCGCGACCGAGCTCGTCCCGAGCAGCATGCCAAGGAACATGGAGCCGGCGTCGCCCATGATGATCGAGGCCGGCGGGCGGTTGTGGGCGAGGAACGCGATCACCGCCCCGGCGGCTGCCAGCGCGCAGAGCAGCACGGCGGCCTGCTCACGCATGAGGGCGATCGTGGCGAAGGCGAACAGCGTGGCGAGCGAGACGCCGCCGGCAAGGCCGTCCAGGCCGTCGATGAGGTTCACCGCGTTGGCGACGGCGACGAGCCAGACGACGGTAAGGATCGGGCCGGCCCACCCGAGCTGGACCGTCCCGCCGAACCAGGCCAGCTCGCTCAGCGAGAGCCCGAGCGCGACGGTGACGATCGCCGCGACGAGCTGGCCGGCGAGCTTGACGAGGGGCGGCAGGTCACGGAGGTCGTCGACAAGCCCCACCGCGCTGACGATGCAGATGCCGGCGAGCATCGCCAGCAGGTGACCGCCACCGGTCGCCGAGTCGGCCGCGACCCCCACCGCCACGGCGAGGAGGAAGGCGAGGAGCATCGCCGCCCCGCCCAGACGCGGCACGGCGCGGGCGTGGATCTTCCGCCCACCCGGCTCGTCGAGCAGGTCCCGTCGCTCCGCGGCGTCGCGGACGAGCGGGGTCGCCACGAGCGAGCTGACGAGGGCGACGACGAAGGCGACCGCCGACGCGACGAGCATCAGCGCCGCCGCTGGATAAGCCGCTCGACGAGCGCGAGGTACCGATCGCGCTGGGCGCTCCACGCATAGGCGGCGCCCCGCCGGCTCGCCTCCACTGCGCGTGCCGCTGCGGCCGCCGGATCGGCAACGGTTTGCCGGATCGCGTCGGCGAGCGAGGCGGGGTCGCCGCCGCGGATGAAGAGGATCGCGTCGTCGCCGAAGTGGGCGCGGTTCGTGGCGAGGTCGCTCGCGATCACCGGCACGCCCATCGCCACGTACTCCAGCAGCTTGGTCGAGAGGGAGTACTCGAGGTACGGCTCGTGGATCGACGGCACGATGCCGACGTCGTGCGCCGCGATCAGGCCCGGCAGGTCGTCGATCGGGACGCGGCCATGGAGCGTGACGAGGTCCGCCACGGCCCACTCCTCGATCGCGCGCTCGATCTCCGGTCGCCACGGGCCGTCGCCGTAGACGTCGAGGTGGAGCGGGATCTCGTCGCGCAGCGCAGCGAGTGCCTGCATCGCGCGGTCGAGGCCGTAGATCCGCTGCAGGTTGCTGTGATGGATGATTCGCAGCGTCCCATCGGCCATGAACGGGCGGCGCGGATGCCGTGCCGGGTCGAAGATCGTGGCGTCGGCGCCGTTCATCACGACCTCGATCCGCTCCGGCGCCACGCCCCGCTCGATCGACAGCGCCCGCAGCGGCTCGTGGACGGTGATCAGCTCATCGGCGACGGCGGCGGACGCGCGGCTGGTGGCGGTGACGAGCGGGAGAAGCGGCCGGAGGAGCGGGCTGGCAAATCGGTCCCGGAAGAACTCCGGCATGTCCTCGTGCAGGTCCAGCAGCACCGGCACGCCGGTCCACTTCACCGGCAGCGCGGCGAAGGCCAGGAAGTCCGGCACGGTGGCGATCTGGACGAGGTCGTAGTGCCGTGACCGATGCTCCGCCGCCAGGCGCGGGGCGGCGATGGCGGTGAAGGCGACGTACTCCGCGAGGTGGCCGGCGAAGCCCGTGAACCAGCGATTCACGGGGAGGCGGATGATGCGGCGCGGCCCGTCCAGCTCCTCGGCCGGCTCGCCCGGGCCGCGGAGCGCGAAGACATCGACCTCGTAGCCCGCGTCGACCAGGGCGTCGCCCTGGCGCCGGATGCGGGCGTCCCCGGGAACGAGCGCGTGGACGAGGATCGCAACGCGGCCGCGGCCGACGGGAAGAGGCGCGGCATCCGGGGGCGAAGCGGCTGCGACCTCGGTCATCGGCCTCCAGTTGCTGTGCGGGTCGTTCCGGATCCCATGATGCGTGGTCGGGGCGGCCGGATTCGAACCGGCGACCTCCTGCTCCCAAAGCAGGCACGCTGCCAGGCTGCGCTACGCCCCGCGGTTTCCTGAGCTCACGCCCGCCGTAGTCTAGCGCCCGGCCGACGACGGAGGGCCACCTCATGAGAGGTCGGGCGATGAACATCGGTTCCATCGGACCGCCGGACTCGATGAGCTCGTTCCGCGCGTAGTGCTGAGCGCCGTCGCCGCGTGCGGCTGCGCCGAGCGGCGCCGCTCCTTGTCGTTCTCCGGGGGCTCAGCCCTGGGGCACTCCGCGGCGGCGGAACCCGACGACTCCAGCGGCGATGAGCGCGGCCCCGGCCGCCGCGAGAGAGACGAGTTGCAGCGCCTGAACGTCGCCGATTGGAGGGTCGCCGACATGCGTCGTCGGCGAGAGGTCGAGCACCCACGAGGGGAGCCTGAGCCCTTGACCGAGGAGTGCGACAAAAGCCACGAAGCCGAAGGCCCCCCAGCTGATAGCAAACCGCTGCGGCATCCAGCCGAAAATCGTGAGCGCGAGCGCCCCAACGACAAGCTCGGCCGGCAGATATGCCGTGCCCGTCCCGAGGACGCGCCCCAGGTCCAGGGTCATGCCGGTGGACCACGCCATGCCGGCGGCCAGCGCAACCGATGAGGTGACGACGATGACGACGAGCCCGGCCGCGATGACAAGACCGTGAGCGATGAGCCACCTCGTTCTGGAAAGGGCGCCGGTGAGCCGCAGCTCGAGGCGTCCTGCGACCTCCTCGCCGCGCAGGGTGCTGACGGCATGGACCGCATAACCCGTGGCGAGGACGGCAATGTACAGCTGGGTGACGGCGACGAGCCCATCTTCGGGATGTGCAGGTGATATCCCGATCACCGCGGCCATCGACGGATTGCCCAGGACGGCGTCAAGAAACTGCCGCGCGAGCGACCCCATCATGGTCGCCATCAGGACGGCGCCCGCCAGCCAGCCAAAGAACGCCGGGCGGTGGATGAGCGTCGCCAGCCCGAGCGGATTGCGCAGCCATCTCGCTCCGCGCGCCGGTCCTGCGCGCTCGCGGACGAGAGCGCTGCCGAGATCACGGCGCGCAGCGAGGAGGACGGCAACGGTGGCCAGCAATGCCCCGACGGCGAGCGGGATAAGGAGGGTCCACCACCGCATCGCCCCGAACGGCGCGGCCTTCTCCGCCCAGCCGAGCGGCGACAGCCACGGAATCCAGGTACCGGTCACATCGCCGACGCCGCGAAGCACGTAGGCCACCGCCAGGGCGAGCAGGCTCCCTACATAGATGCCGCGGGAGTGCATCGTGAGCTGAGCGAGCAGTCCCGCCAGCCCAGCGAACACGAAGGCGAGTGCTCCCAGCGAGCCGGCGTACAGCACCGAGCGGTCACCGGGAATACCGCATGCAACCAGGCCGATCGCGAACGCGACGACGGTGACGCAGATGACACCGCAGGCAAGGCCGAGCCCGGCGAGGACGGGCACGTGGCGCGCAACCGGACCGCCGAGGACCGCCTCGAGCCTCCCGGCCTCCTCCTCCCGGCGCGTAACCTGCGCGACGAGGCTGATCCCGAACAGCGGGAGGAGGAATGCTGCGAGGAAGCCGAACTCGTCCTGAATGATCCCGCCCAGGCTGTCGAGTCCCTCCACCCTGCCGTTGATTGCGAGGAGGGCGTCCCCGGCGCTGACCGCCTGAGCGTATGCGCGGATCTTCTCCGGGGTCGTATAGAGGCCCGCAACCGCCGCTGCTGCACCCACCATGCTCGCGACAAGCACGAACATCCAGGTCAGCGTGGCGCGCCGGTGCGTTCGCCACTGCACGCCGAGCATGGTCCGCATGCCGGTCGCCATCATCCGCTCGCCTCCGGCAGTCGATCGGAGCTGGCGGGAGCGGTCGTTCCCTGATACGCACGCAGGAAGAGGGTGTCCAGGCTCGGTGGGGTGACGGTGAGGGTACGGATCCGCGCGGCGTGCAGCCGGCCCACCACGGCGTCGAGGTGCTCGGCATCGACGGTGAACCGGCTGTCGACGCCTCCCTCGTGCCGCTCGGCGACGTGGTCCGCGACGCCGGGTGCGTCGGCCAGGCCCGAGGGCGCGTCTACCGTGATGGCATGGATATGGGTTCGCGCATGGCGACGCAACTCGGCGAGCGTTGCGGTCGTCACCGTGCGGCCGCGTCGGATGATCGTGACCCGATCGGCCAGAGCCTCGACCTCGGCCAGGATGTGGCTGGACAGCAGCACCGTGCAGCCGGTGCTTGCGCCGCTCTCGCACCACTTCCTGGAACGCCTGCTCCATCAGCGGGTCCAGCCCAGAGGTGGGCTCGTCAAGCACGAGCAGCTCGGCGTCATCTGCGAGCGCAGCAATGAGGGCGACCTTCTGCCGGTTGCCCTTCGAGTAGTCGCGGATCCGCTTCGTCGGGTCGAGGTCGAACCGCTCGATGAGGGAGGCCCGGCGACGCTCGTCCAGCCCGCCCCTGGTGGCGCCGAGGACATCGAGACACTGCCCCCCGGTGAGCCCAGGCCAGAGCGCGACGTCGCCAGCCACGTAGGCGAGGCGCTCGTGGAGCGTCGCAGCGTGATGCCACGGGTCCGCTCCGAAGAGCTCGACGTGCCCGCCACTCGCTCGGATGAGGCCGAGGATCACACGGATCGTCGTCGTCTTGCCCGCTCCGTTGGGACCGACGAAGCCGTGGACCTCTCCCTGCGCGACCTCGAGGTCGAGCCCGTCAAGGGCGTGGACGGGGCCATAGCTCTTGGTCAGCCCCTGCGCGCGGATGACCGGGAGGACTGCACTCATTCGTCATTACTCCTTCCCGAGGGGGTCCAGCGCGCCATCGGCGGAGATGGCGTCTGTCCCGCCACCAATCTCCGACTCACTCGCGGACCCGACTCCCGGTGCAGCAAGAAGGTCGTGGAGGGCGGCTCGCGCACCCGGTGTTGAGAAGACGGACACGCGGTCATTGGCCACGAGCCGGAGGTCGCCTCGAGGAACGATCAAGGTGCCGTCCCGCTCGATCGCCACAAGGACCGCGTCCGCGGGCCATGCGATCTCGGAGACCAGCCGCCCAGCGAGTGGGGAATCTGCGGCAATCTGCGCCTCGAGGGTGATCCCACCGGCCCGGAGCCCACGGACCTGGCGGATGTTGCCGTTCAGCGCGGTGCGGTAGGCGGTCATCACATCCCGCACCGACAGGACGCCGACGAGCCGGCCTCCACCAGAGACGACGGGGGCCCACTCGCGGTGGTGGTCGGCAAGCATGCCGAGGGCGTCATCAAGGCCATCGTCCGCTGCCAGGATCGGCTCACGCACGATCGCCGAACCAATGATCCGGTCGCCAGCGTTCATCAGCTGCAGCGCATCCAGATCGATGAGCCCCTGGACGGTGCCATCTGCTCCGACGACTGGCGCACCGGGCACGCTGGCCGCTTCCATCCTCGCCCGGCCCGCTGTGACCAGGTCCTTTGCTCGGAGCACGAGGCGCGCCTGTCGAACTGCGTCACCAACGGGCACCGCCGCCAGGAGCGGCATCGCGAACCGGAACCGGTGAGCCGGCGAGTCAGCACGCGTCGCGAGCTGGCTGCGGTAGATGGATCGGGACCCGACGACGAAGGTGGCCAACCCCACCGCCACCATGGCCGGGGCGAGCATGGAGAGATTGCCGGTCATCTCGGCGACCATCAGCATGACCGCCAGCGGTGCATGGGCAACGCTGCCGAACAACGCCATCATTGCCACGATGACAAACGGTGCCGGGTCGGCTGGGATCGCCGGCGCAATGGGCTCCAGAAGTCGCCAGATGCCTGCGCCAAGCATCCCTCCAATGAACATGCCGGGTCCGAAAATCCCGCCCGAACCCCCTGAGCCGATCGAGAGGGAGGTCGCGAGGATCTTCGCGAACGGCAAGACCAGAATCATCCACAGCGGGATGGTCAGCAGCGCCGGCCGGTCCAGACCAGCCTGGAGGAAGCCGTAACCGGTCCCCAGCACGCCGGGAACGGCGACCCCGATGCAGCCGACCGCGAACCCGGCGATCGCGGGCTTCAGCCAGCGTGGCGGCGCCCAGCGACGAAACCACGCTGTCAGGCCATAGAAGGACCGGATGTAGAGGAGACCGACGAGCCCGCACGCGATGCCGATGAGCGCGTACCAGCCGAGCTGCACAGGGTTGGAGAATCCGAAGCGGACCTGTGCCCCGAAGATGGGGCTGAAGCCCTCGACGGCGCCGAAGATCGAGTAGGCCACAATGGTCGCGACGAACGCCGGCACGAGCGCCTCGGACTCCACGTCGTCGCGGTACAGCAGCTCGGCCCCGAGAACTGCGCCACCCAATGGCGCGCGGAAGATCGCACCAATGCCTGCGGCCATGCCAACGGCGACCGCGATCCGTGCATCGCGGGCCTCGAGGTCGAGTGTTCGCGCCAGGAACGATCCGAAACCGGCGCTGATCTGGGCGGTTGGCCCCTCCCGGCCCCCGGAGCCGCCGGAGCCGATGGTGACCGCCGAAGCTATGAGCTTGACGAGAGGGATGCGGCCGCGGACTCCGCGCGGGTTGTGGTGATATGCCGCGATCGAGGCATCCGTTCCGTGGCCTTCGGCCTCGGGTGCGTAGCGGTGAACGATGACACCGGAGATCAGGCCACCGAGCGCAACGACCAGCGGGATCGCCCACACTCGTGCGATGCCGGTGATCGGAGCGCCGCCTTCCCCGGTCGGAGTCGGAGGCGTGTAGCCGCCCAGGAATCCCAGGAAGACACGGGTCGCGAGCTCGAGCGACGCGTAGAAGACGATGGCCCCGACGCCGCCCACCACCCCGATGACGGCCCCGAGGACGACCCACTTGCGAAGGTAATGAGCGCCGCGGATGCGGCGCCGGACCCAGACGAGCGCGGCATCGACATGCTGCAGCACGAGAGCCTTCACGCGAAGACCTCGAGCAGCTCCGCGATCGTCGTTAGCCCGTCGCGCAACTCGAGCGGCTCGAGCCGGATGGCGGACGCGACGTCGCGCAGGGCGGCGCGTCGAAACGCCAGGATGGCGTCTCGGACACGCTGACCGCGATCCGTCAGGCGAACGCGGGTGGCTCGCCGGTCCCGCTCGTCTGTCGAGAGCGTGGTCAAGCCCCGGCTAGCGAGGCGGCGGAGCAGGCGGCTGGTGGCCGGGAGCGTGACACCGACGCGGGTGGCCACCTCTCCGACACGGGCTCCATCCGCCCTCTCGCCGACGACGAGCATTGCCCGCCACTGCGGGAACGTGAGCTCGAATCCCGGGTCGGCGTGGGCGAGGGCCAACGTCGTGAGGCCGACCGCAGCCACGGCGATCCGTTCGAGCTCCTCCGCGATTGCATCCGCAGGCACTGGGTCTCGCTCGGCAACGGTGCTTCCGGTCATGGGTCGCATGATAGGCTATTGACTGCCAGGTGGCTATCATTTGCCCGGTGGTCACGAGGGCGGGCTCGCGAAAAGTCCGATCCAGGGGAGGTGAGTGGCGTGCGTTGGACGACACGGCCGCAGACCGCCGCCGGGAGTAAGCCTCTGCACGACGTCGCGGGGGGTGCGTGCTGCGCCGGCCTCCGGTGGCCAGCAATGCGCGCGTTGTCGGGCGAGGGTTCCGCTGGCGTGTCTTCGGAGCGATGCGGATGCGACAGGCCACTGGGGCGGGATCACTCGTGGCGGCTCGCGGCTCAGCCGCATTCGATGTTCAACGCGGATGGCTGACCGCAGCGACGTGCTGGAGCTCGTCGGGCGATGTGCCCGTCGCCCGACAGAGGCGATGCTCAGGGAGCTGGAGTTCGCGCTTGACGCACTTTGCCGCGCAGGCATATACGGCAGGACTGATCGCGAAGTGTTCGACACGGTGCGTGCGCGCCGGCTGGTCGAGGGCTGGAAATCCCGACACCAGCTGGACGGCTGATGTCGAGGCTCACCATTCTTCCGGCATCGTCGTGGGGCCGGCCCGAGGGCCTACGGTCTTGCCTTTACCTCGTCCCACAGCTCGTCCTTGCCGGCCAGGTCGAGCGTCCCGAGATCGATGCCGCGCTCGGCGGCGAGCGCCTCGACCCGCTCGTAGCGGGCGATCCAGCGCCGGTTCGCGGTGCGCAGCGCCTCCTCCGGATCGAGCTGCAGCCAGCGCGCGAGGTTGACGATCGCGAACAGGACGTCACCCACCTCGTGGAGCCGCTCCTCGGGCGTGGCCGCGGCGCGCAGCTCCGCGAGCTCCTCGCCGACCTTCTCCCATACGCCGTCGATCGCGTGCCAGTCCCAGCCGAGCGCCGAGGCGCGCTCCTGGATCTCGCGGCTCGCCGGCAAGGCAGGGAGGGCACGGGCGACGCCCGCGAAGGCGCCGGCCGGGGCATCGGTGCCGCTCGCGGCGCGCTCGGCCCGCTCGCCCGCCTTGATCGTCTCCCAGTTCGCGAGCACCTGCTCCACCCCGTCCACGGTGACCTCGCCGAACACGTGCGGATGGCGGCGCACGATCTTGGCCGCGATGGACCGATGGACATCGGTCAGGTCGAACGTGCCCTCCTCCGCGGCGAGCTGGGCGTGGAGAATGACCTGGAGCAGGAGGTCGCCGAGCTCCTCGGCGAGGTCCGCAGGATCCCCGCGCTCGATGGCGTCGATCGTCTCGTACGCCTCCTCCAGCAGATAGGGGCGCAGGGTGAGGTGGGTCTGCTTCGCATCCCACGGGCAGCCGTCCGGCGCACGGAGGCGAGCGCTGATGGCCGCCATCCCGTAGGGGCTGGCGAGGTTGTCGGTCAGGGCCAGCGGCGGCACGAGCCACGCGTCCCCCTCGAGCGCCGCTTCGTCGAGATCCTCCAGCGGGACGTGCTGCGCGTCGCGCAGGCGGTGGAGGGCGTGGCCCCCCGGGTACAGCGCGCGCAGCACGGCGATCGGCCCATGGTGGGCATGGCGACCCGGCACGGTGGCCGCCGTCTCGGCCGCGGCGGCGGGAAGGATGAGGAGCGGCAGGCTCGGATCGAAGGGAACGGCGGGCAGGCGATCCGCGGCAACGAGCTGCAGGCCGGCGGCTGGATCCACCCCGGCTGCCCGGATGAGGTCGGCGATCGCGTCGGGCGAGCTCACGCCGCGCGACCGCGGCTCACTGGACGCTGCCACCGCCCGAACCGCCGGCCGGCGCTCGCGGTGCCGCTCTGGAACGAAGGGATCGACCCAGATCTGGACGCCAGCCTTCTGCTCCGTCAGCCAGCGGTCGAAGCCCGCGTTGCGGATCGAGGCGAGACGCGCGTAGTCGACCCAGCGCGACGACGAGCTCTCGAGCAGCTGGAAGATGTAGAAGCCGTTGTTGCTGTCCACCGGGTCGCTGACCTGGTTCTTCTTCGTCAGCCCGAAGATCGCCGTCTCCAGCGCTGGCACCTGCTCGTAGCGCGCCACCCAGCCGATGTCGCCGCCCTTCGCCGCGCTCGTCGGGTCCTCGCTCTGGGCCTTCGCGACGGTCGCGAACGTGTCGGGATGGGCGCGCAGGTCCTTCACGAGCTGGTCCGCCTGGTCCTGCGCGCTCGTGCGCTGCTGGGTGGCCTCGATGACGTGGTAGCCGAACTGCGTCTTCGCCGGCTTCGTCGTCTCGCCCACGGCCAGCCCGGCGACCGCGGCCTTGAAGTCGGCCGCGAACTGCGAGGTGGTGGGGTCGTACCAGCCGAGGTCCCCGCACTGGTTCCGGCTGCCCGGGTCGTCGGAGAACTTCGCGAGCGCGCACCAGTCCGCGTTCGCCGCCGTTGCCTTGGCGTAGAGCTCGTTCGCCTTCGTGAGCGCGGCCTGCCACTGCTCAGCGGTGGCCGCGGTCTGGTCCTGGGCGCCGGGGATGGGCTGCACGAGCAGGTGCCGGAGCCGGATCTTCGGGAGCGGCACGCCCTGGTCGCCGCTGATGAAGATCTGCGCCACGTGCCGCTGCGGCTGGTAGGCCTGGATCACCTGGGTGCCGAAGTAGGTCCGGAACTTCGCCCGCAGGAGGTCGTCGTGGACGTAGGCGCGGTAGTCGGCCGGGCTGATCTCGCTCGACGCGAGGAGCTGGGTGAGGATGGTGAACGGCCCGCTGTCATGGCGGCTGTCGAGGCGCAGGATCACGTACCGATTCGTGTCCAGGAATGGACCGATGAGGTCGCCGGCCTTCCCGTCCTTCGCCTTCGCGAACAGTGCGCCGTACGTCCCGTCGCTCGCGTCGACGAGGCCGATCCGGCCGTGGAGCGCCTTCGTCGTGGCGTCATCGCTCTTCGCGTCGGCGGTGGCCGGGAACGCGGCGCCACCCTTCAGGTCGGCGACGATGCCATCCGCCTTCTGCTTCGCGGCTGCCAGCTGCGCATCGGTCGGCACGATGCCGGCCGGCGCGTCGGCGGGGAGGGCGTTGACGGTGATGACCGACAGCTCCAGCCGGGTCGGCAGCGTCTGCCGGCGGTTTACCTCGGTGGTGACCTCCGCGTCGCTGACCGACAGGCCCACCTGCCCTGCGCGCTGGCCGAGGAACGTGCCGTTGACGAGCGAGTCCGTCGCGGTCTTGCTCACGGTGTTCAGCTGGTCCTGGACGACCTGGAGCTGCTGCTGGAGGACCGAGTCGCGCGCCCCGCCGAGCTGGGAGTTGAAGTCGACGCCGCGGGCGGTGAGCTCGGAGCCGATGATGTTCACCCGCTTGTGGATCGCGTCCGCGTTGAGCGAGGTGCCGTTCACGACCGCCACCTGGCGGAGGTGGTTGTCGTAGTACGTGTTCCACATCGTCGAGCCGAGGATGCCGACCGCCACGGCGATGGCGACGGCGAAGCCGGCGACGATGAGCTGCTGCGTGCGCAGCTCGTCCTGCCATCGGGGACGGTGCTTGCGGTCGAGGATTGGTCGGCGGATGGTCATGCGGTCAGTTCGTCGTGCAGGGCGAGATGAGGCGGGGCGTCCGGGCGAGGCGCCATCCTAGCCGATGTGCCCCTGCCTCGCCAGCGAGCCGGCGGGTCACGGCCGGCGCCCCGCGAGCGACTCGCGCACCGCGTCCCAGCGGAGGCGGAGGACCATGAGCATCGCCTCGCGCACGATGCCGCCGTGCATCTTGCTCTTCCCGGCCACGCGCTCGCGGAAGACGATCGGGACCTGGACGATGTGCGACCCGCGACGATGCGCCCACCATGTCGTCTCGACCTGGAAGCCGTAGCCGGACGCGTGCGCGTCGCGGAGACGGATCTGCTCGAGCAGCTCGCGCCGCCAGGCCTTGAAGCCGCCGGTCAGGTCGCGGTACGGGAGGAGCAGGACGGTGCGCGCGAACGTCGTGCCGCCGCGGCTGATGAGGCGCCGGTACCACGGCCAGCCCCGCGTGCCGCCACCACGGATGTAGCGCGTCCCGAGCGCGAGCTCCGCATCGCGCATCAGCGGGGCGAGGAGGCGCGGCAGGTCGCGCGGGTCGTGGCTGAAGTCCGCGTCCATCTGGACGACCGCCTCGGTCTCCGGCCGCTCGAGCACCCAGCGGAACCCGTGGCGGTACGCGGCGCCCAGCCCCTGCTTCGCAGACCGATGGAGGACCTGCACCCGCTCGTCGCGCCCCGCGATCCCGTCGGCCAGCGCGCCGGTCCCGTCCGGCGACGCGTCGTCCACGACGAGGAGCTGCGCCTGCGGCAGCGCGTCGAGGATCGCCGCGCAGATCGGCTCGATGTTCTCGCGCTCGTTGTACGTCGGCAGGACGACCCACACGCCGCGGCCGGCGGCGAGGCCGACCCTCGGGGCGGCCGCGGCCGCCGGATCCGCCTCCATCGGCGCGCTAGCGACCGATGCCCAGGTACGCGACCCCGGCCGCGTCGAACGGCGCCCGCTCGAGCGCGTTCCGCCCGTCGACGAACAGCTCGAGGCCGGGCAGCGCATCCGGCGCGAGGTCGCGATAGGCGCGGTGCGGGGCCTGAACGATGGCGACCTTCACCGGCTGCGCGTCATCGAGGTCATACGGCTCGAAGCCGCGCTCGCGGAGGTGCTCGTCGCTGAAGTACGGGTCGTGGGCGTAGACGCGTGCGCCGGCGGCAAGGAGCTCGTCGCGCAGCCGGAAGGCGGAGCTGAACGCGTCCTCGCGCACGTCGGCTCGGTACGCGATCCCCAGCACCAGCACCGGCTGGTCCTCGAGCGAGCCGACCCGCTCCTCGATCTCGTCGACCGTGAACGCGCCCATCCCCTCGTTGATCTCGCGCGCCAGCGGCGGGATGCGCAGGCTCGGATCGCCGTTGAACAGGAAATGCGGATAGACCGGGATGCAGTGCCCGCCGACGCCGACGCCGGGCTGGTGGATGTGGCTGTACGGCTGCGAGTTGGCCGCGCCGATCACCTCCATCACGTCAATCCCGCGCTCGTGGGCGAAGCGTGCGAGCTCGTTGGCGTAGGCGATGTTCACGTCGCGGTACGTCGTCTCCGCGAGCTTCGTCATCTCGGCCGCCTCGGCGCTCGCGACCGCCCACACCTCCGTCCCCTCGTCGAGGACGGACCGATAGAGCTCGGTCGCACGGCGCGTGCTCTCCTCGCTCGTGCCGCCCACGATCTTCGGGTAGCGCTGGAGGTCCAGGAAGACACGCCCCACGAGGACGCGCTCCGGTGAGAAGGCGAGGAACAGGTCGCGGTCGAGGGTCAGGCCGCTGCCGGCGGCGAGGACCGGACCGAATCGGTCACGCGTGGTGCCGACGGGCAGGGTCGTCTCGTAGACGACGAGCGTCTGCGGCTGCAGGCCGGCCGCGACGTCGCGGGTGGCGGCGTCGATCGGCCCGAAGTCGATCTCGCGCTGCGCGTCGACGACGACCGGCACGATGACGACGACCGCCTCCGACTCGCGCACCGCGTCGGCGGTCGTGGTGGTGGCGCGCAGGTTGCCCGACGCGACGAGCTTCGGGACGCGCTCGACGAGCGCCGCCTCGTCGTCATGCGGGCTCTCGCCGCGACCGATGGCCTCCACGATGCGCGGGTTGATGTCCGCCCCGATGACCGTGTGGCCGCGTCCCGCGTACTGGACGGCGAGCGGCAGGCCGATGTGGCCGAGCCCGACGACCGCGATCCTCATGCCAGCGCCTCCTGGAGCGCGGCGCCGGAGATGACCGCGCCGCTCTCCCCCGCCTCGACCATCTTGCGGGCGAGCAGCAGGGCGATCATCGCGTCGCGCGGGTCGACCGGCGGCGGGCCGTTGCTGCGCACCGCACTCGCGAACTCGGCCAGCTCGACGACGAGCGGCTCCTGCTTTCGGATCACGCGGCGCGTCATCTCGCCCTCGGCGACGGACGTGATCGGCGCGGTCACGCCGTCCGCGCCCCGATTCTCCCACGTGGCCTCGGCGTCCGGGTTGGCGAAGAAGAGGAGGTCCTGGTTGATGTAGTCGGCCACGTACATGCCGCGCTCGCCGGTCACCGTCAGCGTCCGGCGCTTCTGGGGCGTCAGCCAGTTGATGTCGAAGATGCCGATGATCCCGTTCGCGAACTTCATGATCCCGTTGAACAGGTCCTCGTGGTCGGTGTGGATCCGCTGCTCGGTCTCGGCGTAGAGGCGGATCGGCTCGCTCTCCGCGAGGTACCGCATGATGTCGAGATCGTGCGGCGCCAGGTCGATGACCACCCCGACGTCGCGGATGCGGGCCGGGAACGGCCCGAGACGGGTCGCCTTGATCTGGAACACCCGGCCCAGCTCGCGGCCCGCGAGGCGCCGCTTCAGCTCGCGGATCGCCGGGTTGAAGCGCTCGATGTGGCCGACGGTGAGGATCCGCCCCGCGCGCTCGGCGGCGTCGATCATCGCTTCCGCCTCGGCGCGGTCCGACGCGATCGGCTTCTCGACCAAAACATGGGCGCCGGCGGCGAGCGCGGCCAGGGTGACCGGCAGGTGGAGCGAGGTCGGCGCCACGATGCTCACCAGGTCGAGCCGCTCCTCGGCGAACATCGTGGCCGGGTCGGGGTAGCCGCGAGCCGCGCGGCCGGTCGTCGCCCGCCGCAGCGCGGCCGGATCGGGGTCCGCGACCGCGGCCAGCTCCACGCCGTCGATCACCTCGTCCCACACCCGGACGTGGTTGCGGCCCATCATGCCGAGCCCCACGACCCCGGCGCGCAGCGGGCGCGCCGCATCGGTCATGCGGTCACCCCGGCGGCGAGGTGCCCGAGCTCGTCCGCGGTCGCGTTCACGGCCGCGATGACGGCCGCGACCTCGTCATCGGTCAGCGACGGGTGGACCGGGATGCTGATGACCTGCTCGGTCAGGCGCTCCGTGACCGGGTGGCGGGCGTCGCCGTAGCCGAGCGTGATGAATGGCTTCTGGCGATGCACCGGGATGGGGTAGTAGATGCCGCTCCCCACCCCACGCGCCTTCAGCCGCTCGGCGAACTCGTCGCGGTGCGCGACGCGGATCGTGTACTGGTGGTAGACGTGCGTGGCGCCGGGGGCGATCGATGGCGTCATCACGCCCCGCAGCTCGGCGTCGTAGCGCGCCGCGATCGCCTGCCGCCGGGCGTTGTAGGCGGGCAGCTTCGTGAGCTGCGCCAGGCCGATGCTGGCGTGGATGTCGGTCATCCGGAAGTTGTAGCCGAGCGTGTCGTGGTGGTAGCGAACCTTCATGCCGTGCTCCCGCAGGAGGCGGACGCGCTCGGCGGTCGCCTCGTCGCCCAGGGTCACCATCCCGCCCTCGCCGGTCGTCATGTTCTTCGTCGGGTAGAAGCTGAAGCAGCCCGCCCCCCAGGTGCCGCTGCTCCGGCCGTCGCGCGCGGCGCCGTGGGACTGCGCCGCGTCCTCGACGATGGCGAGCCCGTGCCGATCGGCGATGGCGGCGATGCCCGCCATGTCCGCCATCTGCCCGTAGAGGCTCACCGGCATGATCGCCTTCGTGCGCGGCGTGATCGCGGCCTCGACCTGGTCGACGTCGATTGTGAACGTCGCCTCGTCGACATCCACGAAGACCGGCCGTGCGCCGGTGTACAGGATGCTGTTCGCGCTGGCGATGAACGTGAACGGGACGGTGATCACCTCGTCGCCCTGGCCGACGCCGAAGCCGAGCAGCGCCGCGTGGAGCGCGGTCGTGCCCGAGCTGGTGGCGATCGCGTGCGGCACGCCGACGAATGCGGCGAAGCGCTCCTCAAGCTCGTGGACGCGGGCGCCCTGGGCGAGCGAGCCGGAGGCGAGCGCGCTCGCCACCATCGCCTGCTCCTCGTCGCCCATCTGCGGCCGCGCGATGGGGATCATGTCGCGTACGCCTCCGCGGTGCGAGCCGTGTCGGCGGCCCCGGTGGGCTGCGGCTCGGTCAAGGTCGCGCCGCCCGCCACGGGCATCGCGCGCTCCAGCGCATCCACGATGCGGCGCGCCGTCCGGCCGTCGCCGTAGAGCTCGGGGCGCGGCCGGTCGCGCGCGAGGAACGTCGGATCGGTGAGCGCGGCATGGACCGCGTCGGGCGCGGTGCCGACGATCCGGTTCCAGCCCGCGTCGACGGTCTCGACCCACTCCGTCTCGGTCCGCAGCGTCACGCACGGCACGCCGGCGAGGTACGCCTCCTTCTGGACGCCGCCGGAATCGGTGGCGATGGCGCTCGAGGCGCGCTCGAGGGCGACCATCTCGAAGAAGCCGACCGGGTCGATGGCGGTCACCTCGGCCGGCATGCTGATCTCGTGGCGCTCGAGCATCGCAGCCGTGCGCGGGTGAACGGGGAAGATCACCGGCCGGCCGATCTCGCCCGCCGCGGCGGCGATGGCGCGCACCACCCCCGCCAGCCGCCCCGGGTCGTCGACATTCTCGGCACGATGCAGGGTGACGAGCAGGAAGCCGGGCCGCTCGGCCGCCGCGGCCGGAAGGTGCGGCGTGGCGCGCTCGGCCGCCCACTGCCAGGCGTCGACCATCACGTCACCCACGAGCTCGGTGCGCGCCGCCAGGCCCTCGCGCGCAAGGTGTTCGACCGCGCCGCTGGTCGGCGCCAGCAGGAGGTCGGCGAGGTGGTCGGCGACGACTCGGTTTCGCTCCTCGGGCATCGAGCGGTTGAACGAGCGGAGGCCCGCCTCCACGTGGGCGAGCGACGGTCGGCGGCCATCGGCGAAGGAGACTTTGCTCGCGACGACCGCGGCGGCGAGGGTCGAGTTCGTGTCGCCGTAGACGAGGACCCAGTCCGGCGCGTGCTCGACGATCACCGGCTCCAGGCGGCGCATCATCTCGCCGGTCTGCTCGCCGTGTGCGCCGGAGCCGACCTCGAGGTTCACGTCCGGCGCGGGGATCTCGAGATCCCGGAAGAAGGCGGCGCTCATCTGCTCGTCGTAGTGCTGGCCGGTGTGGACGAGGAGCTCGGTGTGGCGCTCCCGGAGCGCGCGGCTCACCGGTCCCGCCTTCACGAACTGCGGCCGCGCCCCCACCACGGTGAGGACCTTCATTCGGCGGCGCCCGGCGGAAAGGCGTCGCCGCAGCGCGGGCAGTCGCCGGCGAAGGGACGCCCCGCGACGTCGTGGAGGACGTTGCCGCACGGGCAGGCGCTCCCCATCCGGCGCGCCGGGTTGCCCGCCACCAGCTCGTAGTCGGCGACATCGCGGGTCACGACGCTGCCGGAGCCGATCATCGCCCAGCGCCCGACGGTCACGCCGGGCAGGATCGTGCTGTTCGCGCCGACCGCGGCGCCGTGGCGGACGAGGATCGGTGACACCTCCCAGTCGGCATCGCTCTTCAGCGTGCCGTCGGCATTGATCGCGCGCGGCAGCCGGTCGTTCGTGAAGCACACGTGCGGACCGATGAACACCCCGTCCTCGACGCTCACGCCGTGGTACAGGCTCACGTTGTTCTGCACCTTGCAGCGGTCACCGATGACGACGTCCGCGTCGACGTACACGTTCTTGCCGATGATCGATCCGGCACCGATCCGGGCGCGCTCACGCACCTGCGCCTGGTTCCAGATGCTTGCGCCGGGACCGATGACCGCATCGGCGGACACCTCCGCGCTGGGATGGATCCGCACGGACGGTTGGTCGGTCATGCGATCTCCTTGCCGATCGCCGCCGATTCTACCCCGCGCCCGAGTCGCCGGTCAGAGGCCCTCGATCTGGCTCCGCACCGCTTCGCTCACCGATCCGCTACCGCCGACCACGACGACGGTGCTCGGGTCGAGGCGCCGGATCTCGGCGCTCACGACCGACGGCAGCGTGTCGCGCCCAACGAGGAGCAGCGGTCCGCCCGCGAGCCCGGCCACCGGGCCGGCCGCGAGTCCGTCGGCGAACGCGGCGCCGGTCGCGACGTAGAGGGTGGTGACATGCGTCGGGTAGGTGGCCGCGCTGACCGCGACCGCGGTCCCGTAGCGATCGGCGCCGGCGAGGCGGGTCGCCGATCCGGCCGTGAGCGTATCGAGCTTCGCCAGCAGCGCGTCGCTGATCATCGTCGGCCCACCGAGGACGACGATGCGGCCCGGGGCGAGCCGGATCAGCTCGGCGGCGGTGGCCGGTGGCAGGCTGCCGGGTTTGGTGAGCAGGACGGGGCCGTGGGCGTGCGCTGCGGCCGCACCGCCGGCCAGCGCGTCGGGGAACGACTCCCCGGTGGCGATGTAGGCGACCGGCACACCCCGGGCGAACGTGGCTGCGCTGATGCGCGCCGCGGTGGCGTAACGGTCCGCGCCGGCGATCCGGGTGACCGAGCCGGTCGTGTAGCTCCCGAGCGCGGCCATCACCGCGTCGCTCACGGCCGACGGACCGCCGAGGACGACGATCCGCCCCGGGGCGAGCCGGGCCAGCTCGGTCGCCGTGGCTGCCGGGAGCGTCGTTGGTGCGGTGAGCAGGAGCGGGCCGTGGCCGGCGGCAGCGGCCGGGCCGCCGCTCAGCGCGTCGGCGAAGCCGAGGCCCGACGCGACATACGCCACCGGCGCGCCGGCCGCAAACCGCGCCGCGGAGAGGACGGCCGCGGTTGCGTAACGGTCGGTGGCGCCCAGGCGGGGAGCCGCGCGCCGGGTGGCGAAGGTCCAGCTCGTGCCCGCGAACCCGTTGCCGGCCGCATCCCTGATCGAGCTGGCACTGAGGGACACCTTCAGCGTGGCGCGCCCCGGGAGGGTCGAGCGCGGGCGGAGGGTCGCCGTACGGCGCGCGGCATCGTAGGACACCGTGGCGGGCAGAACGGCGCCGGCCGCATTGCGAAGCGCCATCGTGTAGGCGCTCACCCCGGTCACCGCCTCGTTGAACTGCACGGTGATGCCGCTGTCGGCGTCAACGCCTCCCGCGCCCGATACCGGCGCGCGCCCCGCGACGAGCGGGGCCACGTTGTCCACGAACGCCGGCGTGATCGTGTACGCCGTGCGAACGCCGTTCGGCAGCCAGTTGGTGACGCGCAGGGTGGCGGATGCGCCCGCCGCGAGCTGGATCGAGCCGCGCTCGACGGCGGTCGAGTCCGTCGGGTTGTCCACGTGGAGGACGAGGCGGCCGGTCGCGTCGTAGAGCTCGAGCACCGGGTCGAACGGCAGCGAGCTCTTCACCGGCCGCGTCGTGTCGATCACCGGGGTGACGGCCACGTCGATCCGGCCGGCGCGCGGCGCGGTGACACGGAAGACATCGACGTCGCCGGCCGGGTAGCTGTTGGGGTGGGTCGTGACCCCCAGCGGAATCGGCGCGGCGCGCGACAGGACGTTGTTGGGCTCCAGCGCGTCGCCACGGCTCTGCGTCACCGGCGTGGCCGATCCGCCGAGCGCGCGGAGGGCGTTGACGCGGCCGTAGCCGTAGCGGTCGTCGCGACCGGCATAGCCGAGGTCGTCGGCGGTGGCGAGGAGGCGGTCGACGATGGCCTGCGGCGTCATGGCCGGGAAGCGGCCCCGCATGAGCGCCACCACGCCGGCGACGTTCGGGGCGGCGAAGCTCGTGCCGCTGATGGCGGTGTAGTCGCCCCAGCCGTTGCAGCGGTTGCAGTTCGTGGTGGTGACCGCCGCGCCAGGCGCCGCGAGCTCCACCCAGCTGCCGTAGTTCGACCAGTTGGTGAGCTCGTCATCGGCCTGCGTGGCGGTCACACCGAGCACGTGCGCGAAGTCGGCCGGGAACGTCGGGCTGCTGCTGCGGTTGTTGCCCGCCGCCGCGACGAGGACCGCGCCGCTCGCCCAGGCGCGATCGATCGCGTCCTGCACGAGCTGGGTGTACGGGAAGCCGGCGATGCTCATGTTGATGACCTTCGCGCCGCGCTTCACCGCGTAGTCGATGCCGGCGGCGAGGTCGGCGGTGTCGCCGGTGCCATTCGCGTCCATGATCTTCACCGGCAGGACCTTGTCGCGCCAGCTGATGCCGGCGATCCCGATCCCGTTGTCATGGCTCGCGCCGATGATGCCGGACACCCAGGTGCCGTGGACGTTGTCCTCGGTCGGGTCGTTCGTGTCGGCCACGAAGTTCCATCCGCGCCAGTCGTCGACCTTGCCGTTGCCGTCGTCGTCGCGCCCGTTCGACTCCTTGCCCGCGCCCATCTCTCCGGCGTTGTAGGCGACGATGCCCTGGAGGTCGGGATGATCGAACTGGATCCCCGTGTCGAGCACGGCCACGATCGACGAGCCGCCGGTGCCGATGGCCCATGCGTCGCGGACCCGCATCCGGTCGAGCGCGTACTGCTGCACGCTGAGTGGGTCGCTGACCGGCACCGCTGCCACGGTTCCCGGCAGCGCCGTGACGTACACCGGCTCGGCCCACGCTACCGTCGGGTCGGCGTGGAGCGCCGCCAGCACGTCCTTCGTCGCACGGCCGCCGGTGTCGAGGATCTCGGTTCCCGACCCCGCCGCCGGGAGGTCGCGCGCCGCCGCCAGGCCGAGCGCTCGCGCGCGGCCGGGTCCCTTCGTCGCATCTGCGTAATGGACCGCCACCCGCCCCGCCACGACCCGCGGCGCCGGCTCACCCGACGTGCGGTCGGAGGGCGGTGCGGCGAGGCGGGACGGAGCCGCGGGCCGCGGACTGCCGGGTGCCGCGAGGACGCTCGAGCCGGTGCTGAGCACGAGGAGGGCGGCGAGGACGAGCGTGGCGAGACGGGACAACGCTTGGGATCGGCTCCGGGCTGCATGCCGGTGCGCGCGACCGTGCCCGGCAGCACGCGGCGGCTGAGGGAGAGGCTATCGAGCGGGCCGCCACCCCGGGTACTGGACCATGGTCCGGGCCCGATGGTCCCTCACCGTGATCCTCAGCGTGTGAGCAGCTCCACGAGCCGTGGCGTCGCCGCCTGCACCGCGCGACCGCGGTGGCTGAGGCGGTCCTTCTCGCCCTCCGGCAGCTCGGCGCTCGTGACACCAGATGGGAGGAGGAAGACCGGGTCGTAGCCGAAACCGCCCTCACCGCGCGGCCGGGTGGCGACGATGCCCTGGAGGACGCCGCTGAAGAGCTCGATGCGGGGGTCCGGCGTGCCGGGGATGCCGACGGCGAGCACGCAGACCATGCGTGCGCGGCGGTCCGTCGCGTCGCCGAGCGCCTCGAGCAGCCGCTCCGCCTCGTGGCCGTCACGACCGCCGAAACGCGCGCTCTGGACGCCGGGTCCCCAGTCGAGGGCGGCCGCCTCGATCCCCGAGTCGTCGGCGACCGTGAGCAGGCCTGAGGCCCGGACGAAGGCATCGGCCTTGACCCGCGCATTCTCGGCATAGGTGTCGTACGGCTCGTCGACCTCCAGAACCACGCCGATCTCGTCCGGGGTCACGACGCGGGCGGGCAGGTGGGCGAGGAGGCGGCCGAACTCGCGCCGCTTGCCCGCATTCGTGGTCGCGAGGAGGAGGTCCCTCACTCCGCCGGGTCGGCGGCCACGGCAGCCTTCTGGAGCTCGAAAAGCTGCCGGATTCCGGCCGCGGCGAGATCGGTCATCGCGTTCATCTGCGCCCGGTCGAAGGCGCGGTGCTCGGCCGTGCCCTGGATCTCGACGAAGCGGTCGTCGCTGAGCATGACGACGTTGAAGTCCACGTCCGCGCTCGAGTCCTCCGCGTAGTTGAGATCGAGATGCGGGCTGCCGGCGAGCATCCCGACGCTCACCGCAGCCACCTGGGCGGTGAGGAGGTGAGCCATCCCGTACTTGGTCATCGCCCGCGCCAGCGCCACGTATGCGCCGGTGATGCTCGCCGTCCGCGTCCCGCCGTCGGCCTGGATCACGTCGCAGTCGAGGGTAATCGTCCGCTCGCCGAGCCGGTCGAGGGCGACGACGCCGCGCAGGCTGCGCCCGATGAGGCGCTGGATCTCGTGCGTCCGGCCGCCGATCTGGCCCCGGGCCGCCTCGCGCTGGCTGCGCTCGGTTCCAGCGCGCGGGAGCATGCTGTACTCGGCGGTCACCCAGCCGGCGCCCTTGCCGCGCATCCAGCCAGGCACGCGGTCCTCGATCGTGGCCGCGCAGATGACGCGCGTGTCGCCGACCCGGATGAGAACCGATCCCTCCGCGAACTTCAGGTAGTCCGGCACGATCTTCACCGGGCGGAGCTGGTTGGGAGCGCGGCCGTCTGGACGGCGCGCGGCGGCGATGCTTGTCATGAGAGCGCCGATTCTACGTGCTACCGTCGGCGGACCGATGCGCCTGCTCGTGATCACCGCCCGCTACCCGATCGCCGAGCAGCCCGCCGCCGGCATCTTCGTCCAGCGGCGTCTCGCCGATCCCGCGCTGCGGGCGACCGTGATCGCGCCCTCGACGCTGCGCTCCCCGTGGTGGCGCCGCTACCCCGGCCTGCTGTGGCGCGGGTTGACGGCGCGCGGCCGCTTCGACGGCGTCGAGGGCCACTTTGCGCTGCCGTCCGGGGTCGTGGCGATCGTGGTGGCGCGGATCCGACGCCTCCCGCTCGTGGTGGTCGCACACGGCTCGGACGTGGGCGTGATCGCCGAACGCCACCCCATCCTCGGCTGGCTGGCGCGGCGCGTCGTTCGCGGTGCCGACCTCGTGGTCGCCAACTCGGAGCACACCCGGTCGCGGGTCGAACGGCTCGGCGCCCACGCGATCGTCATCCACCCCGGCATCGAGCTCGCCGCGTTTGCCGTGCAGCCGCGGCCCGCGGAGCGCCGCGTGCTCTACCTCGGCGGGTCGGACGCCGGCAAGGGATACGAGGTCGCGCGCGGCCTCGCCGACACGCTGCGCGGCCCCGGTCTCGAGGTGGCAGCCCCCGGCGAGATCCCGGCGCTGCTGGCCGCCCACGACGTGCTGCTCGTCCCGTCGCGGGCGGAGGCGTTCGGGATCGCGGCCGCGGAGGCAATCGCCGCCGGGCGCTGGGTCGTTGCGGCGGACGTCGGCGGGCTGCGGGAGGTGGTCACCGATGGCGTGAACGGCACGCTCGTCGGCGACGGCGACTACGCCGGGGCGCTTGCCCGCGTCCCGGAGTACGACCCGGTCGCGGTGGCGGCCACGGCGGCACGCTTCGACGTGGCCGGGCAGCGCCGCGCGATGGCGGAGGCCTGGAACGCCGTGCTGGCGCGCCGCTAGGGCAGCAGCGCCTCGATCTGCCCGACCACGGCGTCGGACACGACGCCGGTGCCACCGAGGATCACGACCTGGCTGGGCGCGAGGCGTGCCAGCTCGGCGCCGACGACCGCGGGCAGCCGGTCCGGCGCCACCAAAAGGACCGGCCCCGGGACGAGCGCCGCGACCGGGCCGCTGGCGAGCCCGTCGGGGAAGGCGAGCCCGGTCGTCACGAACGCGGTCTCGGAGCCGGCTCCGTAGGCGAAGCGGCTGACCGCCACCGAGGTGGAGTACCGATCCGCGCCAGCGAGGCGCTGCACGTCGCCGGTCGTGGCGAAGGGCCGCAGGGCGGCGAGGACGGCATCATCCAGCACGCTGGATCCACCGAGGAGGACGATCCGCGCCGGCGCGAGGCGCGCCAGCTCGGTGGCAGTCGCGGCCGGGATCCCGCTCCGGGTCGCCAGCAGCACCGGTCCGCCGTCGCGCCCCGCGACCGCCCCGCCGGCCAGTGCGTCGGGGAAGGCCGCCCCCGTGGCGACATAGGCCACCGCCACGCCGGGGGCGTTGGTCGCGCCGCTGATGGCGGCCGCGGTCGCGTAACGGTCGGCACCGGCGATGCGATCGACCGGGGCCATGGCGGCCAGCGTGGCCGCGACACCGTCGGAGATGACTCCCGGGCCGCCGAGCACGACGATCCGCGCCGGCCGCAGCCGCGTGAGCTCGTCCAGGGTCGCCGGCGGAATTACGTCGCGCGCCGTGAGCAGGACCGGCCCGCCGTCGTGGGCGGCCGCGGCCGCGCCGGCAAGCGCATCGGGGAAGCTCTCGCCGGTGGCGACGTAGGCCACCGCGACGCCCGGCGCGAAGCTCGAGCGACTGATGGCGGCGGCTGTCCCGTAGCGGTCGGTGCCGGCGATGCGGCTCACCGCGGTCGTGTGGGCCGGTGCCGCGCAGAGCTTCACGAACACCATCGCCGAGTACGCGCTGCCGCTGGCGGATCGGGCGTGGCTGCCGCCGGCGGCGTTGTAGTCGCCGACGATGATCGCGTGGTGCCCCGGCGACGCCCACCACTGCGCCATGGTGCGGGCGGGGTCGTAGGTCGGGTAGCCGCGCTCCGAGGCGATGATCTCGCCGTAGGCGGAGAAGCAGACGCCGGCAGCGTGGAGCTGGTTGGCGACGTAGGTCATGTCATGGGCCAGCACGTCGGTCGCGGCCATCTGGCGCGCGCGGTCGTCGCTGATCCGCTCGAGGAGCGCGTCGTAGGCCACCGGCGCCCGACCCTCGAGCGCGCGCTCCTGGTTGGCTAGCCCCACGAGCGCCGTGCCGTCCACGGCCCCCGCTCCCGCGGTGCCGAGCTGGACGACGCCGAGCGCGAGCAGCATGGCGAGGAGGGAGATGGTCAGGCGACGGGGACGCGAGGGCATGCGGTGGTCGGAGCTCCGGTGCGGTGTGCCGTCGAGGACGGCCACTGGGACCCTACCGAGCGCGCGCCGTGGCCACCATGGCCCGATCCTCCCCGGGAAGCGTGCCCATCAGTCCCAGAGCGCGCGGAGCCGGGCGGCGATCGCCGCGTTGACCGACGCGGTGCCACCAAGGATGACGACCCGCGCCGGGTTGAGACGCCACAGCTCGGCGACGACGTCGGCCGGGATCGAGGTGGGGGTGGTCAGCAGGAGCGGCCCGCCGTCGCGCACCGCGGGCGGCGAGCCGGCCAGCCCGTCCGGGAACGCCTGGCCGGTGGCGAGGTAGACGACGCGCGGCCCCGGCGCCGTCGTCGCGCGCGAGATGGCGACCGCGGTGGCGTAGCGGTTCGCGCCGAACAGACGGGTCACCGTGCCGGACGAGGCATACGCGGCGAGCCCATCGGCCACGGCCACCCCGACCACTGCCGGCCCGCCCAGGATGACGATCTCCGCGGGGTGGAGGCGGGTGAGCTCGGCTGCCGTCGCGTCGGGCAGCTGGTTCGGGGCGGTCAGGAGGATCGGTCCACCCGCGCGCCCCGCGGCAACACCACCCGCCAGTCCGTCCGGGTAGCTCTTGCCCGACGCGACGTAGGCGACCGCCGCGCCGTCCGGGAACGCGTCGGCGCTCACCGCGGCGGCGGTCGCATAGCGGTCCCTGCCGGCGAGGCGGCTGACGACCCCCCTGGTCGCATAGGGCTGGAGCGACGCGACGAGCGAGTCGTCGATCACCGACGGCCCGCCGAGGACGACGATGCGCTCGGGCTTCAGGCGAAGGAGCTCGCTGATCGTCGTGTCGGGCAGGGAGGTGCGCTTCACCAGCAGGAGCGGCCCGCCCTGGCGACCCGCGGCGGGCCCGGCAGCGAGGGCGTCGGCGAAATCGGCTCCGCTGGCGAGGTACACGACCGGGACGGCGGTCCCGTACGCGCCCGAGCTCACCGCCGCGGCGGTCCCGAAGCGGTCGGTGCCCGAGGCGCGCCCGACCCGCTCGAGGAGGTGGGACTCAATGACGTTCCACAGGTCGCTCGTGCCGGTGTCCATGCCGAGCGCCCAGATGCCGGCGCCGGCGAGCCCGTTGCGCACGACGAGGTCGTACTTCAGCCCGATCGAGGTCGGATCGTCGTAGTAGAGCTGCCGCCATCCGCCGTCACTGGCGCGGTACACCGTGTACGGCCCCTGCCCGGCGGCATCCCAGCGGCGCCCGTTCGTGGTGGCCAGCGAGCGGGCGTAGTTGCCCGCCACATCGGTCCGGAAGTAGGCGAACGCGGACGAGCTGGCCGGGCTGCGCACCGTCGAGTTGACGAGGTCGGTGCTCGTGTTCCAGGCGCGGCCGTAGTACGGCACGCCCCAGATCAGGCGGTCCGGTGGGACGACGGCGAGATGGTCGCGCAGCGCGTCGCCAGCGGCGTAGATCGTGGCGCTGCCGTACGGCGCGACGCCGCCTGCCCGGGCCGAGCCGGCGTACGAGAAGTCGTACGCCATGACCATGATCGCGTCGGCCGCGCCGCTCGCGGTCAGCGCGGCGACGTCGTAGCCGGTCGCCCACGCCGCGGCGCCGGCCATCGTGTCGACGGTGACGTACGACCCCACCCGCGCCGCCACGAGGCCCGCCTTCAGCTGGCGGATGAACGACGTGAACGCGGCGCGCAGGCTGGTCGGCACCGGCTCGAAGTCGATGTTCACGCCATCGGCTCTTCGGTCGCGGACGATGGTGACCACGTTGCTGACGAGCTTCGCGCGGTAGGTCGCGCTGTTGAGGAGCGCCGTCATCGCCGTGTAGTTGTAGTCCCAGGCGTGCATCGTGATCGTCGGCACCACCCGCACCCCGCGCTGATGGGCGGCGTTCATCAGGCTCGTCAGGGTCGGCGATGTCCAGCCGGCCCAGCCGACGGTCGCGGCGCCGCCGCTCGTCGACTGCTGGAGGTCCCCGTTCTGCGAGACGCCGATGCTGAAGTAGGCGATCGTGGAGAGCAGGTCGAGCCGGAGGTGGGATGTCACGGCGGCATCGAGGTCCCAGTACGGCAGGAAGCCGAGGACCTCGTGCCCGAGCCCGTTCGGGAGCGCGCCGCCCGGTCCGCTGATCGCCGCCGTCGCACCGGCGAGTGGGGCGACGGGCCCGGGAGCGGCCTTGGCGTCCGGGATCCCGGCGGCGGTCTGTGCATCGCCATGCGCGGCGAGCATCTCGGCCTGGGCGGACGGTGTGAGGAGATCCGCCGGCATCGATGGCAGGACCGATCCATCGGCGAGGGTCAGCGCGCCGCCGAGCGGGGCCGGGTTCGCGGCGCCGGCGGCCGGGGGCAGGGCGAGACCGACGAGGAGGACGATGCCGACGAGGGCGTGCCAGGTGCGGTTCATGGGTCGCGGGGCTCCAGCTGGATCGGGGCGGCCCGCACGCGGGCGCTCGCGGACTGCACCAGACCCTACCGATCCGGACCTGGCGGCGACATGGTACGAACTGCCCACCCGCCGGTCAGTCGCCGAGGATGACCCGCAGCTGGGCGATGGCGGCGTCGGCGACCGAGCTCGTCCCGCCGAGCACCACAACGTGGGTCGGATGCAGACGTTCGAGCTCTTGCGCGGTGGCGAGCGGGAGGAGGCCGTTCGAGGCGAGGAGGAGCGGGCCACCGACCGTCGCCGCGACCGGGCCCCCGCCGAGGGCGTCGGGGAAATTCGCAGCGCTGGCGAGGTAGACGGTCGAGGTGGACGCGAACATGCCGGCTGAGACGGCGGCCGCGGTCTCGTAGCGGCTGGCGCCGGCGAGGCGGGTGACCGGAGCGTAGCCCGCCAGCTCGGTCGCGGCGGCGGATGAGACGACCGAGGTCGCGCCGAGGATGATGATCCGCCCGGGCGCCAGGCGCGTCAGCTCCGCACGCACCACGTCCGAGAGCCCGTCGGGGCCGACGAGGAGCACCGGCCCTTCAGCCATGCCGGTCGCCGGCACGCCGGCGAGGGCGTCGGGGAAGTTGCTGCCGGTCGCGATGTAGGCGGCGGCGACTCCCGGGGCGAAGGTGGCGGCGCTGACCAGCACGGCGCTCTCGTAACGGCTGGCGCCGGCGATCCGCGTCACCTCCCCGCTCGTCGCGTACGGCACGAGGTCGGCGACCACCGGGTCGGGCACCGCGCCGCTGCCGCCGACGACGACGATGCGGGCCGGCCGCAGCCGCTCGAGCTCGGCCGCGGTCTCGGCGGGAATCGACGACGGACCGACGAGCAGGACTGGGCCGCCGTCGTGCGCGGCTGCCGCACCCGCCGCGAGCGCGTCGGGGAAGTTGCCGCCGGTCGCCACGAAGGCGGCTGGCACGCCGGGGGCGAAGCTCGCCGCCGACACGGCCGCCGCGGTCCCGTAGCGGTTCGTCCCCGCGAACCGATCGACGGTCGTGGGCGTCGGGCTGACGACGACGCCGGAGAGCGAGCCGTGCGGGTCGCCGGCGAACGCGTACCAGTAGTCGGTCCCGAGCCACTGGTTCGCCGTGCGCTGGATCCAGACCTGGCGGCCGGCGAGATCCGGGTGCGGGGTGGAGCGGATCGCCGACGGGTCGAACCCGTAGCCCGTCCGGAACGCCTCACCGAACGACATGCCCGGGTTGGCGAGGAGGCGGCTGACGAGATCGGCCTCGTCGCCGTAGTCGGTGGCGAAGAAGGCTCCCGCGCCGAGCTTGAGCGGCGGGTAGGCGAAGTTCGCGACCCGTGCCCTGGCGACGGTCTCGGCGGCCGCCGGTCGTGCCTCGCCCGCGCCCGGCGTGTAGCAGGCGTGGGCGTAGACCATCACGAAGCCGGGAGCCGGCGCGATCCCGTCGTTCGCGGTGCCGCCGCAGTAGGTCAGCCGGGTGGCGTCGTCGGAGGCGGTGAGCGTCCCGAGCAGGGCGCGCTCCCCGCAGTAGGCCATGTTCGTCTCGCTGTCGCCGCCGGTGGTCGTCTTGTTCAGGCCCCAGCCGTTCACGCGGTCGGTGTTCTCCGTCGCGCTGTACGGGTTCGGGAAGCCGTTGCCGTGGCCCATCCAGACGATGACGTTCGCGCCCGCCACGGCGCTCTTCACGTTCGCCCAGGTCGCGTTAGGTGAGTACACCGGCACCACCGTCGCCCCTCGCGCCTTCGCGGCTGCGACCACCTCGTCCGCCGACGTGATGTAGTCGGGCGTCTGCGCCCCCGTCGGCCCCACGATCACCACCACCTTGTAGCCGGCCGCGCCGGCGACGCCGGGCAGCAGCGACAGGACGGCGCCGGCGGCGACGAGGACGGCGAGGGTCGAACGGCGGAGGCGGTCGCGCAATGGGAGCTCCCGTGGCGGGCGGCTTGTTCGTGTGGACGACGCGCGCTCGGGTGCCGCAGGGCGGCGTCGAGCTCCCACCGTAGGCGGGGCGTCACGGGCGCGCCATGGCCCAGTGGTCCGCGCGAACGAGCGACCGAAGGGCCTATGTGCGGCGGCGCACCCCCACCAGCGGGGTCAGTCCTGGGTGTAGCTCAGCACGACGAGGAGCCGCTCGAGGTGCCGGAAGTCGAGCGCGGGGGCGACGAAGGCGGTCTGCGTGAGCCCTTCCCCCGGATCGGTTTCGACGGCCTGCACGGTACCGATGAGGAGGCCGCGCGGGTAGCGGCTGCGGACCTCGCCCCTGCCGGCCAGGCCGGCGCTGATCACGGTGTCGCCGGCCTTGACCGTATCGGTGACGCGGACGTCGACCATGAGCAGGTCGCCACCGAGCCGGCCTTCGACGAGACCCAGCGCGCGCGTCGCCTGGTCGAGGGCGATGACGCTCGAGCGCGTGTCGATGACGTAGCGCACCTGCGCCGTGTCGGGCGTTACCGCCACCACCGCGCCGGCGAGCGCACCCGCTCCGTCGGCGCTGCCAACGACCGCCATCCCGACCGCGAGCCCATCACGGCTGCCCGCGTCGATGCCGACCTCCCAGCTGAAATTCGACGGGTCGACGGAGAGGACGCGGACGGGGAGCAGCTGCATGGCGAGGCTCGCGCGCAGCCCGAGCAGCTGCCGCAGGTCCGCGTTCTCGCGGGCCGCCTCGGTCAGCTCGGTGACGCGCTCCTGCATGCCGGCTGCCTGGCCGCGCAGTCGCTCGTTCTCGGCGCGCAGCCGATCGATCTCGCCGATCGTGCCGAAGACGCCCACGATGCCGTCGCCGATGCCCGTCACCGCGTGCCGCACCGGGTCGAGCGCCCGGGCCCCGACCTCCTGGATCGCGCGCGCCTGCGGCGTCCGCGAGGCGAGCAGCAACACGAGCGACACGATCATGAACGCGGCGTAGAGGCGGCCGACCAGCGACCCGCGCCGAGGTGGTCCGCCGATCATCATCGGCCGGCTGGGTGCGCGCCTACCGTGGCGCGCGGGTGAACTGCTCGGTGATGAGGACCCGCTCCAGGCTGTCGAGGTCCTCGAGCACCTTGCCGGTGCCCCGCACCACGCAGGTCAGTGGGTCGTCGGCGACGTGGACCGGCATCTGGGTCGCCTCCGCCACGCGGCGGTCGAGCCCGGCCAGTAGGGCGCCGCCCCCGGCCAGCACGATGCCCTGGTCCATGATGTCGGCCACGAGCTCGGGCGGCGTCTCCTCGATCGTCTCCTTGATGGCCTCGACGATCTGCGCCACCGATGGCTCGAGGGCCTCGCGGATCTGGTCGCCGCTCACCTCGACGCTGCGCGGCAGCCCGGTGAGGAGGTCGCGGCCTCGGAATGTCACCGTGCGGTCCGACGCGCCCGGATACGCCGAGCCGACCGCGATCTTGATCTCCTCCGCGGTCCGCTCCCCCATCAGCAGGTTGTACTCGCGGCGCGCGAAGCCGACGATGTCGACATCCATCTCATCGCCGCCGATCCGGATGCTGCGCGCCACCACGATCCCGCCGAGGGAGATGACGGCCACCTCGGTGGTGCCGCCGCCGATGTCGACGATGAGCGACCCCGATGGCTCACTGACCGGCAGGCCGGCGCCGATCGCCGCCGCCATCGGCTCCTCGATGAGCCGTGCCCAGCGCGCGCCGGCGTTGATCGTCGCGTCGCGGACCGCCCGCTTCTCCACCTCGGTGACGCCGGACGGGATCCCGACGAGCACGCGCGGGCGCGGGATGCGGGCGTATCGGTCGTGCACCTTCTGGATGAAGTACCGGATCATCTGCTCGGTGACGTCGAAGTCGCTGATCACACCGTCGCGGAGGGGCCGGATGGCGACGATGTTCGCCGGCGTGCGGCCGACCATCCGCTTCGCCTCGGCGCCAATGGCGAGGACGCGCTTCGTGCGCGTGTCCATGGCGACGACCGACGGCTCGCTGATGACGATGCCCCGGTGGCGGACGGTGACGAGCGTGTTGGCGGTGCCGAGGTCGATCCCGACGTCATGACTGAGGAGGCCGAGCAGGCCGTCGAAGAGTCCCAAGGTCCCTCTCGTATGCGTCGCGGCGGCTGGCACATGATCCGGCCGCGTCTGAGTCGGCGGAGGCTGCGTCCGGGCACGGCGGATCGCGGTGCAACCCTAGCACAGGCCCGCTTCCGCTCCGCACCCGCGAGGTTCCCACCCGGTGGGGCTATCGGCCAGGGACAGCCCACTCCACCGGCCGAACGTGGCCACCTGTTCTCCCGGCTGACAACGGAGGCCAAGAAACGCCGGAGTTCGCCGCCAGCTTGGCCGGTATCGCCGCCGCGTGGAACACGGAGGTCCCGGCCCCGCACGGATCGTGCAGCCGGGTCGGACGGGTATGGTTAGACCCATGACTGCGCCCACCGGCCGCGACCTCGCCCCGCCCGCCGCAGACGCCGCCCGGCTGGCGCGTGGCGAGCATCACGACCCGCACGCGATCCTGGGGCGCCACGGCTCGATCGTCCGCGCCTTCCACCCCGACGCATCGAGCGTCGACCTGCTCGCCGGCGGCGAGGCGGTGAAGATGGCGCCCCTCGACGGCGGCCTCTGGGCGGGCGAGATGCCGGCCGCCGGCCTCGGTGCCCCGTACCGGCTGCGCTTCGGCTTCCCGGACGGCAACGACTGGGAGCGCGACGACCCGTATCGGTTCCTGCCCACCCTGGGCGAGCTCGACCTGCACCTCGTCGCGGAGGGGACCCACGAGCGGCTCTACGACGTGCTCGGCGCGCATCCGCGAACGATCGACGGCGTGGACGGCGTGGCGTTCGCCGTCTGGGCGCCGGGGGCACGGAGCGTCCGCATCGTCGGCGACTTCGACCGCTGGGACGGCCGGCTGACGCCGATGCGGTCGCTCGGCGCGTCGGGGGTGTGGGAACTCTTCGTGCCGGCCATCGGTCCGGGCGAGCTCTACAAGTACGAGATCCTCGGCGCGGACGGCAGCCTGCGCCTCAAGGCCGATCCGCTCGGCTTCGCCATGCAGCTGCGACCGGAGTCCGCCTCGCGCGTCTGGCAGCTGCGCCATGCCTGGGGCGACGAGGCATGGCTCGCCGAGCGCGGGAGTCGCGACCCGACGCGCAGCCCGATGGCGATCTACGAGGTCCATCTCGGCTCGTGGATGCGCCACGAGGACGGGTCGTGGCTTGGCTACGCCGAGCTGGCGCCGCTGCTGGCGGCGCACTGCCGTCGGTTCCGGTTCAGCCACGTCGAGCTCCTCCCGGTGGCCGAGCATCCGTTCGACGGCTCGTGGGGCTACCAGGTGACCGGCTACTACGCGCCCACCGCGCGCTTCGGCACCCCCGACGACTTCGCCGCCTTTGTCGACACGCTCCACCAGGCGGGGATCGGCGTCATCGTCGACTGGGTGCCGGCCCACTTCCCACGCGACGACTTCGGCCTGCGCCGCTTCGACGGCACCGCGCTCTACGAGCACGAGGATCCGCGCCTTGGCGAGCACCCCGACTGGGGGACGCTCATCTTCAACTACGGACGCCCCGAGGTCCGCAACTTCCTCGTTGCCAACGCCCTGTTCTGGCTCGACGCGTACCACGTCGACGGGCTGCGGGTCGACGCGGTCGCCTCGATGCTCTACCTCGACTACTCCCGCAAGCCCGGCGAATGGGTCCCGAACCGCTACGGCGGCCGCGAGAACCTCGAGGCGATCGCGTTCCTGCGCGAGGTGAACGAGCGCTGCTACGGCCGCCACCCGGGGACGTTCACGGTGGCGGAGGAGTCCACCGCCTTCGGCGGCATCACGCGACCGACGTATGCCGGTGGCATCGGCTTCGGCATGAAGTGGGACCTCGGCTGGATGCACGACCACCTCGACTACTTCGAGCGCGATCCCGTCCATCGCCGCTGGCACCACGACCGCCTCACCTTCCGCGGCCTGTACCAGTATTCCGAACACTTCGTGCTGCCCCTCTCGCACGACGAGGTGGTCCACGGCAAGGGCTCGCTGCTGCGCAAGATGCCGGGCGACGAGTGGCAGCGCTTTGCGAACCTGCGCTGCCTGCTCGCGGACCTCTACACCCAGCCCGGCGGCAAGCTGCTCTTCATGGGCACCGAGCTCGCGCCGTGGGAGGAGTGGTCGCACGAACGTTCGCTGCCCTGGCAGCTGGCCGATGGACCGATGCGCGCCGGCCTGGCGCGCTACCTCGCCGACCTCGGTGCGCTCTACCGATCCGAACCGGCGCTGTGGGCGGCCGACCCGGACCCGGAGGGCTTCGCCTGGATTGACGCGACCGATGCGGATGCCTCGGTCTATGCGTTCCTGCGCACCGACCCCGCCTCCGATCGCCGCGTGGCGGTCGTCATGAACCTCACCCCGCTGCCCCGGCTCGGGTACCGCATCGGGCTGCCGCGCGGCGGCCGCTGGAGCGAGGTCCTGAACTCCGACGCCGAGGTCTACGGCGGCTCGAACATGGGCAACCTCGGCGGCGTGGAGGCGGTCGAGGTCCCGTGGCATGGCCAGCCCTGCTCGGCGGAGATGACCCTGCCGCCGCTGAGCGTCGTGATCCTCCGTCCCTGACGCAGCCTCAGCGGCGCAGCGCCTCCGCCAGGTGCGCAACGAAGCGGTCATCGCGCAGCGACTCGATGGGGCGCGGGAGGGCGGTCGACCAGTTGTCGCGCGCCGGGGCCACCGTGCCGGGGATGTTCGGCCGGCGCTCGACCTGCATCGCATCCTCGAGGGTGGCCGCCACGAGCGCCGCCGGCGATTGCGCCAGCGCGCGGTGCGCGGCGAGCGCAACGGTCGCCAGCTCGGCGGTCTCGGGAACGCCTCCGGCGGCAGCCACGCGGCTCCGCAGCAGCGCGAGCCCGGCGACGTCCGGGGTCAGGCCGGCGGCCGCCTGATCGGCCAGGTCCGAGCCGCTCCACGCGCCGGCGAGGGTCGGCAGGTCGTGGGTCGTGATCGAGGCGAGCGCCCGCCGCGGATACGCGGCCGGTGGACGGCGCTCGAAGTAGAGGAGGCGGGTGGACAGGACGTTGGCGCGCGCGAGCCGTGAGCGGACGCCGCGCGGCAGGGTGCCGAGGTCCTCGCCGACGATGATCGCTCCGGCGCGCGCGCTCTCGATGGCAAGGATGGCAAGGAGCTCGTCCACCGGGTAGCGCACGTACGCACCGTCGCGCGGATCGGCCCCGGACGGCACCCACCACATCCGGAACAGGCCGAGCACGTGGTCGATGCGCAGACCGCCGGCATGTCGCAGCCCCGCCCGCACCGTCTCGACGAAGGCCCGATGGTCGTCGGCACGCGCCAGGTGCGGCACGAAGGCGGGCAGCCCCCAGTCCTGGCCGCTCGCGTTGAACCGGTCGGGCGGCACGCCGATCGTCGCTCCGTCGGCGAGCTGCGGCTGCCAGTCCCACGCGTCGAAGCCCTGAGGATCGGCGCCGATCGGGAGGTCGGTGACGACCCGCGTCCGAGCGCTGGCGCGGGCGCGCTGAAGGTCGATCTGCCATTGCAGCCACTCGTGGAACCCAAGCCGCGCGGCGTGCCCGGCGGCGAAGCGTGCGACCGCCACGGCGGCCGGGTCCCGATAGTCCGCCGCCCAGGCCCGCCAGCGCGGACCGAGCTCCTCGGACAGGACCGCGAACGTGGCCCAGCGGCGCAGCGTCGGGCCGATCTCAGCCCGAAACGCCTCCGGCACCCGGGGCCGATCGGCCGCCTCCCAGATGGCGCGCAGGGCACCCAGCTTCAGCTCGGCGACCGCGGCGCGGTCGATCCGCGGCGCGCCGTTCAGCGCGCGTCCCGCCGCGGCGAGGCGCACGAGCTCAGTGCCCAGCGCATCGGCGCCCGAGACCTCCTCGACCCGCAGGTAGAGCGGGGAGTGCATCCGGCGCGACGACGGGTAGTACGGGCTCGGCTCTGGAATCGTGGCGCCGGGGTTGGCGGCCCACGTGGGCGACACGGTGACGAACCCGCCGCCCTGCGTCGTGGTCGTGGCGGCGAGCATCCCGAGGTCGGCGAGGTCGCCATGGCCCCAGCTCAGTGTCGAGCGCGCCGCGTGCAGCTGGACCGCCCACCCCCAGGCGCGGAGGCCGCGCGGCAGGTGGCAGCGCGGCGGTGCGACGAGCAGGAGACGGCCGTCGAGGTGGTGGTAGCCGGTCGGCACGTCCGGCGGCAGCGCTCCCAGCCGCCCGAGCGCGGTGCCATCCTCGAGCACCACCTCGCCTGGGGTGGCGAGCACCTGCCCGGGCCGGGCCACGATCGCCGGCGGCGGCTGCGCACCGTCGCCCTCGATCCGCATCGCGGCGAGGACGGCACGGCGGCTGGCGGCGGGGATCCGCTGCCGCCGCTCCCAGGCGTCGCGGTAGCTCCCCGCGATGCCCCAGGCGCCGGGGTCGATCACTCGCGCGGCCGCTTCGGCCGTGGCAGGCGGCGGAGCAGCAGGACCGATCGCTCGCCGACGTCGATCGTCGCGCCACCCGGGTGCTCCCCCTGCGCGGCGCCGAAGCTCGGCAGTGCGGTGTCGAAGAGGCGCTCCCAGCGACGGGCGCGTCCGTGGTTCGGCAGCACGAAGGCGGACGCGGTGTCCGACGCGTTGAGGATGACGAGCAGCGTGTCGTCGACGATCGGCGCGCCGTGGGCATCGGTCTCGCCGATCGCGTCGCCCGCGAGCTGGAGCCCGAGCGTGCGGGCGCCGCCGCCCTGCCACTGCTCATCGGTCATCTCCGCCCCGTCCGGGCCGAACCAGGTGAGGTCCTTGACCCTCGAGCCACGGATCTGACGGCCCTGGAAGAAGTGGCGGCGGCGAAGGACGGGATGCTGACGGAAGAGGCTGATCAGGCTGCGCGTGAACGTGAAGAGCTGCTGCTGCGGACGGTCGAGCTCCCAGTCGAACCAGCTGATCTCGTTGTCCTGGCAGTAGGCGTTGTTGTTCCCCTGCTGCGTGCGGCCGATCTCGTCGCCGCCGAGCAGCATCGGCACCCCCTGGCTCAGGAAGAGGGTGGCGAGCAGGTTGCGCACCTGCCGCTCGCGCACGTCGCGGATGGCCGGGTCATCGGTCTCGCCCTCGACACCGAAGTTCTGGCTGCTGTTGTCGTTGTCGCCGTCGCGGTTCTCCTCGCCGTTCGCCTCGTTGTGCTTGCCCTCGTAGCTCACGAGGTCGCGCATGGTGAAGCCGTCGTGCGAGGTGATGAAGTTGATGCTGGCATGCGGCCGGCGCCCCGACTGCGCATAGAGGTCGGACGAGCCGCTGAGCCGATACGCCAGCTCCGCCGCCTGCTGCCCATCGCCCTTCCAGAAGCGGCGCACCGTGTCGCGGTAGCGGCCGTTCCACTCGGCCCAGCCGACCGGGAAGTTGCCGACCTGGTAGCCGCCCGGCCCGACGTCCCACGGCTCGGCGATGAGCTTCACCT
Source organism: uncultured Chloroflexia bacterium (assembly GCA_963825905.1). Taxonomy (GTDB): domain Bacteria; phylum Chloroflexota; class Limnocylindria; order QHBO01; family QHBO01; genus JAICQM01. The sequence goes on from CAWGUL010000006.1 coordinate 126,035, forward strand.
GGGAGATGAGCGGGTCCTGGTGGATGATGTCGAAGAAGCTGCCCAGCTTGTCGACGTCGTGAAGCTCGCGCGCCAGCGCCGATGCGAGGTCGAAGCGGAAGCCGTCGACGTGCATCTCGGTGATCCAGTAGCGCAGCGAGTCCATGATCAGCTGGAGCACGCGCGGGTGCGTGCCGTCGAGCGTGTTGCCGGTGCCGGTGTAGTCGACGTACCGGCGCCGGTCGTCCGGGTCGAGCCGGTAGTAGGCCGCGTTGTCGATGCCCCGGAAGCTCAGCGTCGGACCCTGGTGGTTGCCCTCGCCGGTGTGGTTGTAGACGACGTCGAGGATCACCTCCATCCCGGCGTCGTGAAGGCGCTTCACCATCGTCTTGAACTCGCTCACCGGCTCGCCGGTGGCGCTGTAGCGCGCGTCAGGGGCGAAGAAGCCGATCGTGTTGTAGCCCCAGTAGTTCGACAGGCCGCGCTCGACCAGCGCCCGGTCGTTGACGTGCTGATGGACCGGCAGCAGCTCGACCGCGGTGACGCCGAGCCGGGTGAGGTGCTCGAGCGCGGGCTCGCTGACGAGGCCCGCGTACGTGCCGCGCAGGCCCTCGGCCACGTCCGGGTGCCGCTGGGTGAAGCCCTTGACATGGACCTCGTAGATCACGGTGTCCTCGAGCGGCGTGCCGAGCTGGCCGTCGGAGCCCCACACGAACGCCGGATCGAGGACCACGCTCTTCGGCATCTGCGGCGCCGAATCCCGGTCGTCGGGGCCGCCGTCCTCCTCGCCGACCCGGTAGCCGAACAGGGTGTCGCTCCACGCGATCGTGCCGTCGAGCCGCTTCGCGTAGGGATCGAGCAGCAGCTTCGCCGGGTTGAACCGATGGCCGTTCGCCGGTTCGTACGGTCCGCTCACGCGATAGCCGTAGCGCAGCCCGGGCCGCGCATCGGGCAGGTAGGCGTGCCAGACCTGGTCGGTCTGGTCCTGCATCGGGATCGCGCTGCTCGTTCGACCCGGTCTCGTCGAAGAGGCAGAGCTCCACGCCGGTCGCATGCTCGGAGAAGAGCGCGAAGTTCACCCCGCCGCCGTCCCACGTCGCCCCCAGCGGATACGGGTCACCGCGCCACACGCGGTGGGCGGCGGTGGCGCTGTCGGTCATGCGCTCGCGAAGGATAGGGGCTGCCAGCCGTGCAATCGCGGCCAGCGGCAGCCAGCGCCATGCGGGACGGTTGTTCGCCTCGTAGCGCACCTCGTAGCACGCCTTCTCGAGCTCGAACGCCTCCACCAGGGCGGCCCCGGATGGACCGATGGCGCCGTAGGCGCCCAGGAAGGCGCTCCGCGCCTGGTCGAGCCACGCGTCGGGCGTCGAAGCCGGCCGCGTGCGCGCCGGCTGCCGCGCTCCGCGCCGCGTAGTCGAGGCTGCGGAGCATGCCGGCCACGTCGCGCATCGGCGACGCATGGGCGCGGCGGTCGGCGAGCGGCCGCGCCGGCTCGCCCTCGAAGTCGATCACGAGGAAGCCATGCTCGATGGCGAGCAGTTGACCGAGGTGATAGTCGCCGTGGATGCGCATGACGCGCGCCGCGCCGCTGGCACGCCCGAAGGCGTCCGCGAAGCGCGCCCGGATCGACGGCCCGAGAGCGACGAGGGCGTCGTGCTGCTCGCCAGCGAGCGCGGCGACGGCAGCTGCCAGCTCCCGCTCGGCCGCGGCGCGCCAGGCGCCCGTCTCGGACGTGGCGGCGGCGCGCGGCGCGAAGGCGGGGTCACGGTCGTCGGCCGCGAGCGCGTCGTGGAGGCGCCGCGTCAGCTCGCCGATCTCACCGGCCGCCGTGATCCCCGCGGCCGGGTCATGCGCCAGCAGCTCGAGCATCGCGCTCCAGCCGTCGCCCCGTGACGGCACGAACGCCTGGAGGATGGCGACGTCGCACGCCTCGGCGCCGGCCGGGAGATACGTCGCCGAGCCGGCCAGGACGGGCGCCCCGTCGAAGCCGCGCGCGGTGAGGAAGCCGCCGATCTCGATGTCGGGGTTGCGGCCTGGCTCGAGGTGGCGGAACAGCTTCAGGATGAGCCGCTCCCCCAGGACGACGCTCGTGTTGCTCTGCTCGACGCCGAGCCGCCGCTCCACGAGGGCGTCGATCGCCTCGTGCGGCGACGGCAGCAGCTCGGCCAGCGCCGACGTCGCGCTGCAGCGCAGCCGCCCGTGCCGGCCGTGGATCTCGGCGCCATCGGCCATGGCGGCGATGAGCGCGCGCCATGCGCCACTGCCGTCGGCCGGTTCAGTTTCGCCCACCAGCGGAACGAGGTAGCGTTCCGCCGGGGCGCCATCGGCATAGGAGGCCTCCACCACCACGAGACGCGCCGTTGCGGACAGCGGCAGCTCGTCGATCAGGGCCGTGCTGCCAATGGCGCGCGACTTGGCGCGGAACCAGCGCTGTGCCGCGAGCCAGGCCGGGGTGATGGCGATGGCGTCAGCCGTCGCCATCGGTCAGCTCGAACCAGTAGAAGTCGTGCGGGCCGAGGGTCAGCAGGTACGGGAGCTCGCCGATGCGCGGGAAGTGGACCCGGCCGATGAGCTCGACCGGCACCCGCCCCTCGCAGGCAGACAGGTCGAGCTCCACGTACTGCGCGAACCGCGACAGGTTGGCGACGCACAGGATCGTCGTGCCCTCGTGCTCCCGCATGTAGGCGAGGACCCGGCGGTTCTCGGGGTGGAGGAAGGTGAGCGTTCCGCGCCCGAAGGCGGGGTACTGCTTGCGCACCCGGATGAGACGCTTCATCCAGTTGAGGAGCGATCCCGGGATCCGCTCCTGGGCCTCGACGTTCACCGCCTGGTAGCCGTACACCGGGTCGCTGACGAGCGGCGAGTAGAGGGCATGCGCGTCGGCCCGCGAGAAGCCGGCGTTCCGGTCACCGGTCCACTGCATCGGCGTCCGCACCCCGTTCCGGTCGCCGAGGTAGATGTTGTCGCCCATCCCGATCTCGTCGCCGTAGTAGATGATCGGCGTGCCGGGCATGCTGAAGAGGAGCGAGTTCAAGAGCTCGAGCCGTCGCCGGCTGTTGTCGACCAGCGGCGCCAGCCGGCGCCGGATGCCGAGGTTGATCCGTGCCCGGCGATCGGCGGCGTACTCCGACCACATGTAGTCGCGCTCCTCGTCGGTGACCATCTCGAGCGTCAGCTCGTCGTGGTTGCGGAGGAAGATCGCCCACTGGCAGCCGTCGGGGATGGCCGGGGTCTGGTCCATGATCTCGACGATCGGATACCGATCCTCCCGCCGCAGCGCGATCCAGATGCGCGGCATGAGCGGGAAGTGGAACGCCATGTGGCACTCGTCGCCATCGCCGAAGTACGGGAGTACGTCCGGCGGCCACTGGTTCGCCTCGGCCAGGAGCATGCGCCCGGGATGGCGCTGGTCCATCGCAGCCCGCAGCCGCTTCAGCACCCCGTGGGTCTCGGGCAGGTTCTCGCAGTTGGTCCCCTCGCGCTCGACGAGGTACGGCACTGCGTCGAGGCGCAGCCCGTCGACGCCGAGGTCGAGCCAGAAGCGCATGACCCGCGTCACCGCCTTCACGACGGCGGGGTTGTCGTAGTTGAGGTCCGGCTGGTGGCTGAAGAAGCGGTGCCAATAGTGCTGCTGGCTGCCGGCGTCCCACGCCCAGTTGCTGACCTCGGTGTCGGTGAAGATGATCCGCGCGTCGGCATAGCGCGAGTCGTCGTCGCTCCACACGTACCAGTCGCGCTTCGGGTTTCCCCGGCTCGCGCGCGATTCGACGAACCACGGATGCTGGTCGCTCGTGTGGTTGACGACGAGCTCGGTGATCACCCGCAGCCCGCGCCGGTGGGCCTCGCGCACGAAGACCCGGAAGTCGCGCAGCGATCCGTAGTCGGGGTGAATGGCGTAGTAGTCGGCGATGTCGTAGCCGTCATCGCGCAGCGGGGACGGATAGAAGGGAAGCAGCCACACCGCGGTCACGCCCAGGTCGGCGATGTAGTCGAGCTTCGAGGTCAGCCCGGCGAAGTCCCCCATCCCGTCACCGGTGGAGTCGTTGAAGGCCTTCACGTGGAGCTGGTAGATGATCGCGTCCCGGTACCACAGCTCGTCGTCGCGGTGGATCGGCACGGTGCCGTCGGTCATCGGCACCGTCGACGGATCGAGGGCGGCAGGCGCCGCGTCGGGCGGCGATGGCGTCGTAGAGATGGGGTTGCTCTTCGTCATGCCTTGGGACGGTGATCACCCAGGCGCCCCGGGTGCCGAGAATCATGTCGATGAATTGATCCGGGTCGATCCCTTCCAACGGCGCGACCGATGGCGACCACGCGAGGTCGTAGACGTGGGTGAGGGATGTCGAATTACCCGCAACCCTAATCCCGACGATCGCGTTCCAGGCAGGCGATGCCGGCTGCGGGACAAGCCGCAGAACGCGCCCGGTGTGCACGGCCCCTGCCAGACCTCGGCCGCCGTCGCGAGCACTTCGCCGCGGGGTGCATGGCTGAGCGCGATGACCGCTGCGCGCCGGCATGCGTCATCAGCAGCCGCCGGGTGAGTCCCATTTCCATAGCAGGTGACGCGCTGCTGCGGACCGACCGCACAGCCAGCGAGGAGGAGCAGGGCGATGACCGAAATCCCGGGCACCCGAACCACGCGTTTCATCACGCACGCATCCGCTGCAGGGTGAAGATGCGGAACGGCTCCCCCGCCGGGTTCAGGTCGACTGCCAGGTCGGCGCCACGCTCGATCCGCTCCTCGCCGGAGAGGAGGTCCTTCATTCGGTACGGCTCGTCCCACCCGATCCCGACCGCTGGCAGATCGGGGTGGAGGACCGCCGTCTGGGCCGCCAGCGGGTCGCAGTTGACCGCGACGAACACCGCATCGGTCCAGCGGTAGGGCTCGCCGCGCAGCGGATCGCCGCCGCCCGCGGGGTCCGGCAGCGCCTTGCGATAGAAGAGCGTCCGGTCGCCGGTGACGTTCTCGAAGCGCAGGTTGTCGTAGAGCTGGAGGGCGCGATGCTCGTGCCGCAGCCGGTTGAGCTCCCCCACCAGGAGCTTGATGTTCCCCGGCGCCTCCCAGTCGCGAGCGCGGATCTCGTACTTCTCGCTGTCGAGGTACTCCTCGCGGTCGCCGAGCCGCGCGGCTTCGCACAGCTCCCAGCCGGAGTAGATGCCGTAGCTGCTCGACAGGGTGGCGGCGAGCACGGAGCGGATCACGAACGCCGGCCGGCCGTGATCGGTGTGGTGCGGGTTGATGTCCGGCGTGTTCGTGAACAGGTTGCCGCGGAAGTACTCCCGCATCTCGCTTTGCGTCAGCTCGGTCAGGTACTCGCGCAGCTCCGCCGCGCTCTCGCGCCACGTGAAGTAGGTGTAGCTCTGGCTGAAGCCGACCTTGGCGAGGACCTGCATCATCTTCGGCCGCGTGAACGCCTCGGACAGGAAGATGACGTCGGGGCGGTCGCGCTGCACCTCGCCGATGAGCCAGGCCCAGAAGGCGATCGGCTTCGTGTGCGGGTTGTCGACCCGGAAGATGCGAACGCCGCGCCCGATCCAGTGGCGCACGACGTCGAGCCACTCCTGCCACAGGGCGGCGCGGGCGCCGTCGTCGTGCCCGTAGAAGTGGATCGGGTAGATGTCCTGGTACTTCTTCGGCGGGTTCTCAGCGTGCTTGATCGTGCCGTCGGGGGCGTGGCGGAACCACTCCGGGCGGGCGGTCACGAGCGGGTGGTCCGGGCTCGCCTGAAGGGCGAGGTCGATGGCGAGCTCCATCCCGTGCGCCTCGACCGCGGTCCGAAAGTCGTCGAAGGCTGCCAGCCCGCCGAGCTCCGACGCCACCTCGCGGTGCCCACCCTCCGGCGAGCCGATGGCGTACGGGCTGCCCGGATCGGTCGCCTCCGCCACCAGCGTGTTGTTCCGGCCCTTCCGGTGCGCGTGGCCGATGGGATGGATCGGCGGCAGGTAGACGACGTCGAAGCCCATCGCCGCGATGTCGTCGAGCCGCCAGGTCGCGTCTCGGAGCGTCGTCGACGTCGGGACGGCCGGATCGCGCCCCTGGGAGCGCGGGAAGAGCTCGTACCACGCGCCGTGGCGCGCCAGCTCGCGGTCGACGACGAGCTCGAGCTCGAGCGGGTAGCGGGTTGCGTGGCTGCGGTCGGGATGCCGGCGCATCACCGCAAGCAGGTCCTCCACCTCGAGCTCGGCGGCGGCGGCCGCCTCGTCGGCTGCCGCATCGGCGGCCGCCAGCGCGCGGTCGATGCGCGCAGCGTCGGCCGCGGCCCGGGCCGCGCGCGCGCGGTCGCGGGCCGCGTGGAGCAGCAGCCGCCCCTCCTCCAGCTCCACCGGGACGGCGACACCAGCCTCCACCTTCTTCGCGAGCCCGGCGCGCCACGTCCCGAACTCGTCACGCCACGCCTCGACCGTGTACCGATGGCGCGCATTGCGCGCCAGCGGCAGCGAGCCGGCCCAGCGATCGTTGTCGACGAAGCGCATCGGCGCCTCGGTCCATTGATCCGCGTCGGCGGCGCGCAGCAGCAGGGCGGCGGCAAGGAGGTCGTGGCCGTCGGCGAAGATGTCGGCGGTGACGAGCAGCGTGTCGCCGACCACGCGCTTCACCGGGTAGCGTCCCCCGTCGAGCTCCGGTGCCACGCGCTCGATGACGATCGTGCGGCGCGTGCCGACGCGCGCGTCCACCGCGCCGCTCGCCGCCGTCTGTGCCTCGGCCGCGATGGCCGCAGCGCGGCGCAGGCTGGATCGGGTCGTCGTCATTTCGGCCTCAACCCTACCCGATGCGCCACCGGCGAGCCGAACCTCGCGGCACGGTCCGGGGTAGTGTCCGGTGACTGATGACGCCGCACCTCCACCGCGCCGCCGCCCGGCCCGCCGCCGCTGCCCTCGCGATCTCGCTGCTCGTGGCCGCGTGCGGAACCCCGGCGGGCAGCGGGCTGCGCGGCTCGCAGCCTGCGAGCAGCTACGTGGGGCATCCTCGCAGCGGCACGCCGAACGCGAGCGGCCCGGGCTCCACGATCCCGCCGCTCGCCACCGGTCCCGACAAGCTCGCGCTCGAGCCGTTCGCCTCCGGTCTCGCCTCGCCGACGGGGCTGGCGGTCGCCGGTGACGGCAGCGGCAGCCTCTACGTCACGGAGAAGGCCGGACGGGTGCGCGTGGTGAGCGCGGACGGGGAGGTTCGCGAATCACCCTTCCTCGACATCGCCGACCTCGTCGACGGGTCCGCGTCCGAGCGCGGCCTCCTCGGCCTCGCCTTCCATCCCGACTACGCCACGAACGGCCGTTTCTACGTCGACTACACCGATCGCAACGGCGACATCCGGATCGCCGAGTACACGGCACGCAACGGGGTCGCCGATCGGACGACCGCGCGCGGCCTGCTCGACATCCCCCACCCCGCCACGAACCACAACGGTGGGCAGCTCGCCTTCGGGCCTGACGGCTACCTGTATGTCGGGCTCGGCGACGGTGGCGGTGGGGATCCGCAGGGCAACGCGCGCAACCCGCAGGCGCTGCTCGCCAAGATCCTGCGCCTCGACGTCGACACGCCGCCGGCCGACGGGCAGCGCTACGCGATCCCGGCGACCAATCCGTTTGCGCCGGGCTCCGCCCGCGCCGGCCTGGCAGCGCCCGAGGTGTGGGCGCTCGGCCTCCGCAACCCGTGGCGCTTCAGCTTCGACGCCACCTGGGGCGATCTCTACATCGCCGACGTGGGCGCCGGCACGTGGGAGGAGATCGATCGACAGCCCGGTGACTCGGCCGGTGGCGAGGACTACGGCTGGAACATCATGGAGGGGCGCAGCTGCCTGTCCGACCCGAACTGCGACCAGCGGCCCTTCGTGATGCCGATCGCGCAGTACGGCCACGACCAGGGGTGTGCCGTGGTCGGCGGCTACGTGTACCGCGGGACCAGGCAGCCCGAGCTCCAGGGCGTCTACGTCTTCGCCGACTACTGCTCGGGGCGCATGTTCACGCTCCAGGTGGACGAGGGAACGACGACGCCGAAGCCGGTCCTCGACTCAGGGCTCGCGATCTCGAGCTTCGGGCAGGCGGAGGACGGGGAGCTGTACCTGACCGATCTCTCCGGCGGCACGATCCAGCACATCGTGGTCGGCGGCTGATCATCCGCACGCTCCGAGGGCGCGGAGGCTGACCCAGCGGCCGTGGCCGATCACGACGTGGTCGAGCAGGCCGATGTCGAGCAGCGCGCCGGCCGCCGCGATCTCGCCGGTGATCCGCAGGTCCTCGGTCGAGGGCGCCGGGTCGCCGCTCGGGTGGTTGTGGACCACGACGATGCCGGCGGCGCAACGCCGCACCGCATCGGTGAAGAGCTCGCCGACGCGAACCGATGAGCCCGCCAGGTTGCCGACGTAGACCGTCTGCATCGCGCTCACCGCGTTCTTCGTGGTGAGATGGAGGACGCGCAGCTCCTCGCGCTCCAGCAGCCCCATCTCGGGCAGGAGCCGCTCCGCGACATCGGCCGGGCTGCGGACGATCCATCCGTGCCGTGGCCAGGCTGTCGTGGCGAGCCGGCCGAGGGCGAAGGCCGCGGCGAGACGGGCGGCGCGGGCCGGGCTGAGGCCGAGTGTCTGCAGCTCGTTGGCGTCCATCCGCGCCAGGCCGCTGAGCCCATCGCCGGTCGCCAGCACGCGGCGTGCTGTGGCGCGCGCGTCAGGGCCGCCGAGCGCCGCCTCAACGTGGTCGAGCGCTTCAACCGGCCCCGGATCCTCGCACCACCCTTCCCGCTCACGTCGGGCACGACGGAGGAGCGGGATCGGGGCGGTCTCGTGGATGGACATCGGCGTCCATGCTGGCGACGGCCGCTCATCGGTCCATTAGCCCGCGCTTAGCGCGGGCCGCTCAGGCAACGGCGACCAGGATGGTCGAGATCGCGTTGAAGGCGGCGTGGATGCCGATCACCATCGGCAAGCTCCGCGTGCGCTGGTAGGTGATGCCGAGCACCAGGGCCAGGATCAGGATGGGCGGGACGATGAAGATGCCGCCGTCCGGCACGTGGATGGCCGTGAAGAGGAGTGCCGATCCCCACAGGCCGCGCCGCGGCCCGTACTCGCGCTCCCAGGCGTTCAGCGTGACGCCCCGGAAGAACAGCTCCTCCGCGATCGGCGCGACGACGGCGACGCCCACGATCCCCACCGCGAACGGGACGTTGCCGAGCAGGTCGACCGCCAGCTGCTGGCCGCCGATCTGCTGGCCGAGCTGGCGCAGGATCCACTCCAGCGCGGCCGAGACGAGGAACACGAAGACCCACGCCACCGCACCGATCCCCACGCCGGCGCCGAAGCGGGCGATCGCCCGCAGCCCCTCGACCCAGCGCACGCCGACCAGCGCGCGCGGCCAGACGACGAAGAGGAGCGCGACGGCGAGGAAGCTCACCGGCGTGAGGAAGAGGAGCAGGGTGGCGGTCCCGGCCGGCAGCGCGGTGAGGTTTGTGATCGCCTCCGGGTCGATCAGCCCCACCGCGCCGCTCACGATGTTGCCGGCGACGAGGACGATGAGGAGCAGGACGAAGATCGACGGACCGCGGTAACGCTCCAGCGGCAGGGATCGCTTCGCGCGGAGCGCGCGCAGCGCGAGGCCCACGAGGCCGAGCAGGAGGAGCACGCCGCCGATCGCGGCCATGGCGGTGTACGTGCCGCGGCTCGCGCGTGGCGCATCGCCCGATGCGATGAGGGCGATGCCGATGAAGCCGGCGATCGTCAGCAGGCCGCCGAAGATCGAGGGCCGATGACTAGGAGCGAGCGGCCCCACGCCCGGGCAGCGGGCGGAAGCGGCGGGGTCGGCGGGATGCCCACCGAAGGCTAGAGGGTGGTGGCGATCAGGAGTTCGAGGCGCCGAGCGCGCCCTGCTCGGCAGTCACGTCGCGGCGGCGGGTGCCATCCGGGCGCGTCGTCGTGGCAGCCGCCGCGGCGGGTGCCGGACGCGCCGCGCGGCCGAACTCGTGGCCGCAGTACGCGCAGAGCGGCCACGTCGGATCGGCGAGGCGGTTGCAGCTCGGGCAGACGCGATGGAGCCGGGTGCGGCAGTTCGGGCAGACGAGCCAGTCGGCCTCGACCCGATCGCGGCAGACCGGGCACAACTCGTTCTTCTCCACCTCGGCGAGCAGCGACTCCTCGGCCAGGGAGCGCTCGTAGACCTCCGCCATCGTCTCGCGGGGGCGAACGATGAGGTAGAGGATCACGGCGAACACGAACAGGAGCGGGGTGAAGAAGATGATGAGCGCGGCCGCGAAGTACGGAAGGATCGGGTTCTCGGTCCGTGCCTGCATGTCGCGGAAGGCCCAATACGCGGTTCCCAGCCACAGCAGCACGACGTAGATGACGATGAGCTGCCCGGCGAGCTGGACGATCGGGTTCGAGATGAAGTCGTCCCAGATCTTGCCCGGATCTGGAAGGCCCTGCGGCATGAGCGAACAAGCCTCGATGTGGGGGCCGCTCAGGGCGGCGCGACGGTCATCCTAGCACGCAGTGGGCCAGATCACCCCATGCCGGCAAGGTCGGCGAGCGTGCTCACCAGGAGCCGATGCTCGACCTCCAGCACGCGCGCCGCGAGCTCCTCCGGCCTCTCGCCGGGCACGACCGGGACCGATGCCTGGGCGATGATCGGGCCTGCGTCGACCTCCGGCGTGACCTCGTGGATCGTCACTCCCGTCGTCGTGTCGCCGCTCGCCAGGACCGCGGCATGGACCGCGAGGCCCATCATCCCTGACCCGCCATGGCGCGGAAGCAGGCTGGGATGGATGTTCAGCGTCCGGCCGCGGAACGCCGCGAAGTAGGACGAGCCCAGCCGCTGGTCGTAGCCGGCGAGAACGGCGAGCGTCACTCCCGCGTCGGTGAGCGCCGTACCGATCGCCGCGTCGCGGGCATCGGCATCGCCGTCGAACGCCGAGCGGCGGAGGACGATGGCCGGGACGCCGTGGCGCTCAGCGATTGCGAGCGCCGGGACGTTCGCGCGGTTGCTCACGACGAGGGCGACGGCGAGCTTCGCATCCAGGATCGCAGCCAGGTTGCTCCCCCGCCCCGAGACGAGCACGCCGATCCGCGGCGCAGACCCATGCGTCACGCGAAGCGGACGCGCAGCTCTCCGGGGTCGACGGCCACGACCCGACCGACCACCCGCGCCTCGGGGAGCGCGGCGCGGGCCGCATCGGTCTCGGAGGCAGCAAGGACGCAGGTCAGGCCGATCCCCAGGTTGAACGTGCGCGCCATCTCCTCGTCACCGATGTCGCCGGCCGACTGGATGAGGGTGAAGATCGCCGGCACCGGCCACGAGCCGGCGTCGACCTCGACGCCCAGCCCGTCCGGCAGGGTGCGCGGGATGTTCTCCGTCCAGCCGCCGCCGGTGAGGTGGGCGAAGCTGCGCACGTCCACGGCACGCCGCAGGATCCGGATCTCGTCGAGGTACGACCGGTGCGGCTCGAGCAGCGCCTCGCCCACCGTCCGCTCCCCGTCCGGCATCGCGCGCCGCCAGGTGTCGGGCGGCAGGACGCGCCGCGCGAGGCTGTAGCCATTGGTGTGGAGGCCGGACGACGGCAGACCGATGACGGCGTCGCCGGACATGACGGCAGATCCGTCGATCAGCTCGGAGCGTGCCACGACGCCGACGATGAAGCCGGCGAGGTCGAAGTCGCCGCTCTCGTAGATGCCCGGCAGCTCGGCCGTCTCGCCGCCCACGAGCGCCACGCCCGCCGCCGCGCAGGCGTTCGCGATGCCGGACACGATCTCCGTCACGCGATCCGCGTTGAGCTTTCCGACGCCGAGGTAGTCGAGGAAGAAGAGCGGATCGGCGCCCGAGACGGCGATGTCGTTGATGCAGTGGTTCACGAGGTCCACGCCGATCGTGTCGTACACGCCGAGCGCCTGGGCGACGCGCAGCTTCGTGCCAACCCCATCCGTGGAGGCCACGAGCACCGGGTCGGGGTGGGTCGTCGGGTCGAAGCGGAACAGTGATCCGAAGCCGCCGACCCCGCCGAGGACGCTCGGATTGCCGGTCGCGGCCGCAGCGGCCGCGATCCGTGGCAGGGCGCGATTCCACTCGTCGATGTCGACGCCGGCGGCGCGGTAACTGCCGCTCATCCGCGCTCCAGGATGAGCTTGTCCACCTCGAGCGGGACGTCGAGCGGGTAGCGGCCGTTGAAACAGGCGGTGCAGCGCGCCTCCTGGCGCCCGCCGACGGCCTGGAGCAGCCCCTCCTCGGAGAGGTAGCCGAGCGAGTCGGCGCCGATCGCGCGGCGGATCTCGTCGAGGTCGAGGTTGGCGGCGATGAGCTGGTCGCGGTTGCCGGTGTCGACGCCCATGTAGCAGGGGTGCCGCATCTGTGGCGAGTGGATCCGGACGTGGACCTCCGCCGCGCCGGCGCGCCGCAGCATGGCCACGATCGGGCCGGTCGTGGTGCCGCGCACGATCGAGTCGTCGACCACCACGACCCGTTTGCCGCGAAGCACCTCCGGCAACGGGTTGAACTTCATCCGCACCGATGTCTCGCGTCCGCCCTGCACCGGCTGAATGAACGTCCGGCCCACGTAGCGAGACTTGATCAGCCCTTCGCGGTACGGCAACCCGATTTCCTCCGCGTAGCCGATGGCGGCCGGGATGGCCGAGTCGGGCACCGGGATGACGAGGTCCGCCTCGGCCGGGTGCTCGCGCGCCAGGCGACGGCCCATCTCGAGCCGCGCCTCGTAGAGCAGGCGCCCGTCGATGACGCTGTCCGGGCGGGCGAGGTAGACGAACTCGAAGACGCACAGCTTCTCCGTGCGCCCGGCGACGGTGGACCGATGCGAGTGCACGCCCTCCGCGTCGATGGTGAGGATCTCGCCCGCCTCCACGTCGCGCACGAAGCGGGCGCCGATGGCGTCGAGGGCGGCCGATTCCGATGCCACCGCCCAGCCGATCGGATGGCCGTCGGCGTCCTCCATGCGCCCGAGCGCGAGCGGCCGGAAGCCGATCGGGTCGCGGGCCGCGACGAGGGCGTCGCCGGCGAGCATCGTGAAGGTGTAGGCGCCCATCGCGCGGTGGAAGGCGTGCTCGACCCGCGCCGCCCAGGTGCGGCCCGGGGCATGGGCGATGAGCCGCGCCAGGACCTCGGTGTCCGACGCGGTGGTGAACTCGATCCCCTGCTCGCCGAGCTCGTCGCGCAGCCAGGTGGCGTTCACGAGGTTGCCGTTGTGGCCGATCATCAGCTCGCCGAGGTCGCTGTCGACGTAGACCGGCTGCACGTTCGGCAGCGAGTTGCTGCCGGTCGTCGAGTACCGGGTGTGCCCGATCGCGATGTCCGCCTCGTCGAGCGGCGCCAGCGTCTCCTCGTCGAACACCGAGCTCACGAGCCCGAGCCGCTTGTGGAGCCGCTGGCGCTGTCCGTCGCTGACCGCGATGCCGGCCGACTCCTGCCCGCGGTGCTGGAGGGCGTGGAGGGCCAGGTAGGTGAGGTGGGCGACGGGTTGGCCCGGGGCGTGGATGCCGACGACACCGCACTCCTCGCGCGGGCCGTGGGGCTCGTACATCGGGAGTGGCTGCCGCGCCGGATGCACATCTCCCGCGGTGGCGGGGTCGTGAGGCGGCCACGGGATCACGGGAATCAGGCGGGCGCCGGGGCGTCGAGCACGTGCCGATGATACGCGCCCGCCTTGCGCGTCACCGGCGCGGGCGCGCACGATGCGCAGATGCCACCTGCCCACCTGCCGCTGCGCATGACCGAGCTGCTCGCCGCCGCCCTGGCGGCCACGCTCGGTTGGGTTGGGATCGGCCTCGCCGTCCTCGGCCCCAGCCAGGCGGCGGTATCGGCCACGTTCGAGGGGTCGGGCGCCACCGGTGCCACCGCCGCCAGCCTGCTCACGACCGGCATCCCGCCGCTCACGCTCACCACGCTCCTCGCCGCGGGGCTCGGGGTGACGCTGGTCGCCATCGGAGCGTGGCTCCACGCCGTGCGCGCCAGCGGCCTCGGCCGCTGGCTGATCGCCGTCGGCGCGTTGATCGCGGTCGTGGCGTCGCTCGTCGGCCCGTCGGGGCCGCTCGTCCTGCCCGGGGCGGCGTTGTCCGTGATGGCCGCGCTCATCGCCTGGTCCGCCCCGCGCTGGCTTCGCCTCGCCCGCTGACCGGCGCCGCCGGCCATCCATCGGTACGGGTCGAGTACTGCACCAGACCGCCCAGCGTCGAATTGCGGCGGGAAGGGCGGTGTCGCGTCGCACCCGGGTGACCATCGACCCATGGAACCGCGCCCCGTTCGCGCCGATGCTTGCCATGGACATCGACTCATCCCCCGTCACCGTCGCGGAGAACCATGCTTCGACTCGCTCGGGCTCTCGGATTCCTCGCACCGCTCGCGGTGGCCGGGACGGCCGTCACGGTGTCCGGCCTGCTCGGCATGGCGGAGCCCGGCCAGCGCGACCTGTTCCTCGTCTTCATGGCCCTCGCTGCCCTGGCCGGGATGACGAGCATGGCGCTCGCCGCGTGGAGCTACATGGGCTGGCGCCTCAACCGCCTGGCGCGCTCGCTCGAGGAGACGCTCGACAGTGACGTGCCGGTGCTCATCCGGGAGAGCGGTGTCCCGGCCGAGCGGCGGCTGGCGCGCGCGTTCAACGCGGCGTCAGGCGCATTCCTCCAGGTCGAGGCGCGCGCGACCCACGACCGCCTGACCGGCGTGGCGAACCGAGAGACGCTCCTCACCACGCTCGGCGCCGAGGTTGAGCGCGCGGCCCGCCACCACAAGCCGCTGGCGGTGGCGTTCATCGACATCGACCGCTTCAAGCCGATCAACGACACCTACGGCCACAACTCCGGCGATGCCGTCCTGCGCCAGGTCGCCTCGCTCGTCGGCGACAACGTGCGCGCATCCGACCTCTTCGGCCGCTACGGCGGCGAGGAGTTCATGCTCATCCTCCCCGAGACGACGGTCGACGACGCGCTCATCCTGGCCGAGAAGCTGCGCTCGATCGTCATGTCGGCACCGATGCGGATCGCGAACAACCAGACGACGGCGATCACGATCAGCGCCGGCATCGCCGGCGGCGTCGGTGGCGAGCTCCAGGTCGATCGGCTGGTGGACCAGGCGGACGCAGCCATGTACGCGGCGAAGTCGCTCGGCCGCAACCGCACCTACATGTTCCGCGACCTCGACGACGAGTCGCCGATCCGTCGCGCACCCATCTCCGCCGAGCGGCGCGAGGCAGCGTCGGCGATCGGGCGCTGGGCGAGCGACACCGCCACCCAGGCGCTGGCATCGGTCCTCGCCCCTCAGCCGCACCACCGCGGCCGGCCGTCGGACATGATCGCGTCGCTGGCGACCGGCATCGCGCTCGAGATGGGCCTGCCGTCCGACGAGATCGAGCGGATCCGGATCGCGAGCCTGCTCCACGACCTCGGCAAGCTGGCGGTGCCCTCCGAGATCCTCGACAAGCCGACGAAGCTGACCGACAACGAGTGGCAGGCGATCGGCGAGCACCCGCGCATCGGCCAGGTCATCCTCGAGCAGGCCTCCGGCCTGCGCGACGCGATCCCGGTCGTCCTCCACCACCACGAGCGCTACAACGGCGGCGGCTATCCGCACGGGCTGCGTGGCAGCGAGATCCCGCTCGGCGCGCGGATCGTGGCGGTCGCCGACGCGTATCACGCCATGGTCCACGATCGGCCGTACAAGGGAGCGCTGACCCACGAGCAGGCGCTGGCCGAGCTGAAGCGCAACGCCGGCACCCAGTTCGACCCGCAGGTAGTTCGCCACTTCAACAACGTGTACGCCGATGGCGTGCCGCCCGACGGGCTGGAGGAGGTCTACCGCCTCCACGAGCGCGCGCGGGGCGGGCTGCGCCGCATCGACCCGCAGGCCGCCGCCGCGGTGCTCACCGCGCAGGAGCGCCCGGCCGAGCCGGTCCCGGCAACCGACGAGGAGGAGGCGGGAGTCGGCGCGCCGCGGCCGGTTCGGCGACGGCGGTCGCGGAACCAGGTTCGGGAGGCGGCAGGGTGAGACGCGCCGGCCTCGTCATCATCGCGATCGGTGCGGCGCTCTGCGGGGCGCCGTCCGTCGCGCTCGGCGCGGGGCCGAGCTCCAGTGACATCGCGGTCGCGATTGCCACCGCCACGCCCGGGCCGGTCACGCCCGCCTCGGCGGCCGCCATCTTCACCACCGCACCCACGCCGGCCAGGGCCCCCGCCGCGCCAACCGCCGCGCCGTCGGTTCCCCACGCGGTCGGCACGACCACCCCGGCACGTGCCGCCGAAAGCCACGCGCCGGCTCCCATGCCGCGCGCGCCGAGCGCCGCGCCGAGTCGCGAGGCGGCACCCACCGCGGCCGCCACCGTCGCCGACGGCAGCGCCGCGACCCGCGCCGATTCGCCGGGCGCTTCGCCGTCAGCGGACGCCACGCCGGTCGGTGTCGCGACGGGTCCGTCGGCGACGCTCGGGGCCGTCGCCACGCTCACCGCCCTCATGCTCCTTGGCGCGTGGTGGCTCCTCGTCCTGCGCCGCCGGCGCCCGGCGCTCGTCCCCGACTTCGAGGCGACGCGCGCGCTCCTCAGCCAGCGCGCCATCCGGCGGGCGCGGATGCGGACCGGCGGCGACCCCGTCATCGCCTCGATCGGCCTCGACGAGGCTGGCGCGGAAACGGACGAGCGGGGCGGGACGGAGGAGCGAGCCTAGAAGGGCGTCTCCCACGCGGCGCGCAGGTCGCCCACCGACACCCCGGCGTCACCGATCCGAAGCGCCTCCCCGCCGGCGAGACCGAGCCGGCGCAGCGGAACCCCGGTGCGGCGCGCGAGGTCGTGCAGCGCGGCCGCGTCGTCGGGCGCGACGCTCGCGATCACCCGTCCGGCCCGCTCGCCGAACCAGGCCGCGACGCTCACGGGCAGATCGGCCATCGCCCCGCAGCCCGACGCGATCGCCACCTTGGCAAGCGCCACCGCCATGCCGCCCAGCGAGGCGTCGTGCGCGCCGCGGATGAGGGCGCCCGCCGTCACCAGCAGCTCCACGACCGACGCCACCGCGCTCGCGTCGAGCTGTGGGCGCCCGCCGTCGCGCCCGCGTGCGGCGGCATACTCGCTGCCCGCCAGGGCCCCTGCGTCGTCGCCGAGGTCGCCGAGCAGCCAGAGCTCGTCGCCGTCGCGCCACGCCATCGGTCGCGCCGTCGAGCGGTCCTCCAGGAGGCCGATCATGCCGATCACCGGCGTGGGCAGGATCGGTCCGTCCGCCGTCTCGTTGTAGAGGCTGACGTTGCCGGAGACGACCGGAATGCCGAGCGCGTCGCACGCGTCGGCGATGCCGCCGACGACCTCGGCGAGGCGCCAGTAGCCCTCGGGCGACTCCGGTGAGCCGAGGTTGAGGCAGTTCGTGAGACCGATCGGTCGCGCGCCGCTGCACGCCACGTTGACCGCCGCCTCGCAGACCGCCGAGACCGCTGCCAGCCGTGGGTCGAGCGCTCCCAGGCGTGCCGGCGACGGGCCGTCCATGGCGATCGCGATCGCGCGGGTGGTGCCCTTCACGCGCAGCAGCGCCGCGTCGCCAGCGCCCGGCGCGACGAGCGTGTTCGTGCCGTTCATGTGGTCGTAGCGGCGCCAGATCGGCTTGCGGCTGCGCCCGTTCGGGCTGGCAAGCAGGTCGAGCAGGTCGCCGGTCGTCGGTGCCGCCGCGCCGACGCCCGCGAGATCGACGCTCCGCAGGTCCTCGAGCCCGGCCGGCGGCGCCTGCGGCAGGACGTACCGTGGTGCCTCGTCGGCCAGCGCCACGCCCGGGACCTCGCACACGACCTCGCCACCGGCTCGACAGCGGACGACCGGCTCGTCGATGACCATGCCGATCCGCACCGCGTGCAGGTCGTAGCGCGCGAAGACCGCCGCGACCTCCGCCTCGCGGCCGGCGCGCACCACGATGAGCATCCGTTCCTGGCTCTCGCTCAGCAGCACCTCGTATGGCGCCATCCCCGCCTCGCGCCGCGGCACGCGGTCGAGGTCGACCTCCGCCCCGACGCCGCCCCGGGCGCTCACCTCGGCCAGCGCGCACGTCAGCCCGGCGGCGCCCAGGTCCTGCATCGCGATCACCGCATCGAGCCGGGCGAGCTCGAGGCAGGCCTCCATGAGCAGCTTCTCGAGGAACGGGTTGCCGACCTGGACCGCCGGCCGTCGCTCCTCGCGCTCGGCCTCCGCGCCGAGCGTGGCGGATGCAAAGCTCGCGCCCTGGATGCCGTCGCGACCTGTGTCCGCGCCAACGAGGAGCAGCGCGTTGCCGGCTCCGCCGGCGCGGGCAAGCGTGATCTCCTCGTGCCTGGCCAGGCCGAGGCAGAGCGCGTTCACGAGCGGGTTGCCGCTGTAGCTCGGGTCGAAGACGACCTCGCCGGCGATGTCGGGGATACCGATGCAGTTGCCGTAGCCGGCGATGCCGGCCACCACGCCCCCGAACAGGTACCGATTGCGCGCCGCGGTCGCGGCATCGGTCCGGCCGGCCGGGTCGTCCGCCGGATCCAGCGGCCCGAAGCGCAGGCTGTTGCCGAGCGCGATCGGTCGCGCGCCCATGGTGAAGATGTCGCGGATGATGCCGCCGACGCCGGTGGCGGCGCCCTGGTACGGCTCGACCGCGCTCGGGTGGTTGTGCGACTCGACCTTGAAGACGACCGCCAGTCCGTCACCGATGTCGAGCGCGCCGGCATTCTCGCCCGGCCCGACCAGGACCCGCTCGCCAGTGGTCGGCAGCATGCCCAGCAGCGCCCGCGAGTGCTTGTAGGCGCAGTGTTCCGACCACATCGCGCCGAACATCCCCAGCTCCACCTCGTTCGGCTCGCGGCCGAGGCGCGTGACGACGGCGCGGAACTCGTCCTCGGTGAGGCCGTGGCGCTCGATCGGGATGGCGAGGGTCATGCGCCGATGGCGGACCGCTGGATGGGGATCAGCGCCGGTCCATCGGCCCGGCCATCGGCTGGTCGCGACCCAGCTCGAGGATGACCGCTCCCGCGGCCGCGGCGGCGGCGCCGAGCAGGACGAGCAGCGTCCCGAAGCCCGCGAAGCTGAAGCCGAGCCGGTCGAGCGCGATGCCCAGTGCCAGGAACGACACGCAGAGCGTCGCCAGCCGCAGGTGCGAGATGGCCGGCATCGAGGCACTGAGGAAGACGGTCGCGGCGACGCCCAGCAGGAGCAGCAGGAACAGCACGTTCACGACGTTGCCGGCGCCGCGGAACCCGAACATGTCGGCCAGGAACCCGACCGCCGCCACGAACGTGCCGCCGCCGATCAGCCAGCCGGAGAGCGTCACCGGCCAGGTGATCGGCAGCTCGACCTGCGGGCCGGCGGACCGCTCCCCTGCGGCGCCGGGAAAGGGGCCTGCGGGCGGCGGCGGCGCGGTCGGCGGCTCAACCGGCGGCGGCGCCCCGGCAGCGCGTGGTGGCGGCGCGGCGGCGCGGCTCTGCGTGACCGGTGGCGGCTCGTGCTCCGGCGCATCGTGCGGGGCCATCGGTGGCGGCGGAGACGCGGGTGCCGCATCGAACGCGTCGTGGGGCGCCTCGGCGGGCGGCGGCGTGGCAGGCTCGCGGTTCCAGCCAAGCACGCCGGGAGGCGTCCCAGCGGTGGTGGGGTTCGACGTCTCGGCGGGCGGCGGCATCGGCTCCGGGTCGTTCGCCATCGGTGCCGGCGGCTCGGGCTCCGGCGGACGGGCCGGCTCGGGCCAGGCGGGCGCGGGCGGGATCGCGGCAGCGGGGTCGTCAGCCTCGAAGGCGGCGATCGGCCGACCGCACGACGGGCAGAACGCCGCGTCGTCGTCGACCTCGGTGCCGCAGTTGCCACAGAAGCGGGTCGCCATGCTCGGTCAGCTCCGTGCGAAGCGCGTCAGCGTCCCGATCAGGACGATGAGGGACGCGAGGAAGAAGATGATCCCGCCCGGTGTCAGCGCGCGCAGCAGCTCGGTGAGCGGGCCGCCCATGTGGCCGAGCACCTCGACGACGACGAACAGCGCGGCCAGGCCGACGGCCCAGATGAGCGCGATGCCGAGCCCGAGCGCCTGGAGCGCGCCGGGACGTGCCCGCATGAAGCCCGCAATCGCCAGCACGACGAGCAGCGCGGCCAGGACCGGTGACGGGCCGGCGAAGCCGAAGTAGGACTGATCGGTGAGGCCGCTCGGCACGTTCGGGTAGTCGTTCCAGAAGGCGGCGCCGTAGCCACCGGCGCCGAAGGCGCGCTCGTAGAGCGAGGTGCCGCCGTATGCGAACGGCAGCAGCCAGCCGGCGACGATCCCCAGCGCACCGATGAGGAGGACGACCGGGCCGAGGACCGCGCCACCGGCTGCAGCGACCGGCGCGACCTCCGCGGCCGGTGCCGCGACCTCCGCGGCGGGCGGCACGTAGCCGGGCGTCGCAGCGGCGCGCAGGTTCGCGCCGCAGTTCTGGCAGAACGCCACGCCCGCGCGATTGTGGGTCCCGCAGCGCGGGCAGGCGAGGGTGCCCTCGGGCGCGCCGAGGCGCTCGACGGTCGGGGCGAGGCCGGCGGCGACGAGCCGCTGGCCGCAGTTGCGGCAGAAGGCGAGCCCGGGCCGGTTCTCGGTGCCGCAGCGCGGGCACTGGGTGCTCTCACCGACGTCGGTGGCGGCGGGGACGCTGTGCGCGGGGGTCGTGGCGGCGGCGGCCATCGCCGCGGTGTCATCGGCGAGCGTCTCGCGCGGCGGCTCGGGTGGTGCCGCATACGCCTCCGCCTCTGACGGCGGATGGGCCGGCGGCTCCCACGCCGCCTCGTCATGACGCTCCGGGGCGCGGGTGGGCCAGGTGTCGGCATCGCCCGAGCCCGCGGCAGGCGGCTCGGTCGGCCACGGCTCGGAGTCGAACGGCCGTGACGGGAAGGAGGAATCGGCGCTCGGGGCGTCGGCAGGCATCTCGGCGGGAGCGGCCTCGGCGGGAGCGGCCTCGGCGGCAGCGGCCTCGGCGGCAGCGGCCTCTTGCGGTGCGGCCTCCGGGGTCATCGACGGCGCCTCGGCCGGCGTGCTCGGCTCCGGCAGACCGGACCCATCGGTGCCACGAGTGGCGTCCTCGGCGGCCGCGTGGTCAGCCTCGGGCCAGGCCGGCGCGGGCTGCTCGGAGCTCGTGGGTGGCGCGGACTCGAACTCGCTGGCGGCCGCATCGGCGGCCTCGAACGGCATGTCGGTGGATGGCAGATCGGCCGGCGACTCTGCTGCCGGCGGCGGCATCGGATCAGCGGTCGCGTCGCCCTGAGCGGACATCTCGACCGGCGGCTCGCCGGCCGACGAATCGCTGGCCGGCGGCGTGATCGGCTCCTGGTTGGGGATGTCGGACGGCCGCTCGCCGGCCTGCTCGGCCGCGTCGTCGCGGGGGTCCCGCTCGTCGTTCATCATCGGGCGATAGCCTCCCTCATCGGCCGGGTGGGGCGGTTCGCATCATAGCCGACGCTCGGCGGCAGCCGGCTGCCGGGCGAGCCAGGTCGCGAGCGAGCGGAAGATTCGCAGGCCGTCGGTGCCGCCCACCTCGGCCTCCGCGGCGCGCTCCGGGTGGGGCATCAGGCCCAGCACGTTGCCGCGCTCGTTCGTGATGCCGGCGATGCCGCGTGCCGATCCGTTCGGGTTGGCGTCCGGACGCAGTGCGCCGCGCTCGTCGGTGTAGCGCAGCGCGACCAGGTCGCGGGCCTCGAGCGCGTCGAGCGTCGCGTCATCGGCATGGAATCGGCCCTCGCCATGCGAGATCGGGAGCCGGATCACGTCCCCGGCGGCGAGGTCGCCGAGCCACGGCCCGGCGCTCGACTCCGCGCGCAGCCACTGCCAGTCGCAGCGGAACTCGAGATGGTCGTTCCGCAGCAGGACGCCCGGCAGGAGCCCTGCCTCGCACAGGATCTGGAAGCCATTGCACGAACCGAGCACCGGCCCGCCGGCGGCGGCGAAGGCCTCGACGGCGCGCATGATCGGCGAGAAGCGGGCGAGCGCCCCGGTGCGCAGGTGGTCGCCGTGGGCGAAGCCGCCGGGCAGGACCACGGCGTCGCTCGCCGGCAGCGACTCCTCCGCGTGCCACACGAGGCGGCAATCCCACCCCAGGGTGGCGGCCACGTGCGCGAAGTCGCGCTCGCTCCACGTGCCGGGAAAGACGACGACGCTGATGCGCGGCGCGCTCGCCGCCCGCACCTCGAACGCGCTCACCCGGTCACCGGCTCGTCGAGGTCGACCTGCTCGTCGGCGCGCACATGCCAGGTCGCGACCTCCATCACCGGGTTGGCGAGCAGCCGCCGGCACATCTCCGCCACCGCCGCCTCGGCCCCGGCGGAGTCCTCCGCCTCGAACGTGATGCGCAGCTGCTTGCCGGCGCGCACATCGCTCACCGAGTCGTAGCCGAGCGAGCGCAGGCCGCCGGCAATGGTGGCGCCCTCGGGGTCGGCGATCCCCGGCCGAAGGGTCACCTGCACCTCGGCCAGCCAGCGCACTAGACCGATGGCTCCCCGTCGCCCCACCGCACCCCGGTGAGGCGCTCGTAGGCGGTCACGTAGCGCTCGCGCGTGCCCGCGATGACGTCATCGGGGAGCGTCGGCGCCGGGGGCTCCTTGTTCCAATCACTCGCCGCCACGAAGTCGCGCACGTACTGCTTGTCGAAGCTCGGCGGCGAGCTGCCCGGGGCGTAGAGGTCGGCATCCCAGAAGCGCGACGAGTCCGGCGTGAAGACCTCGTCGATGAGCGCGAGCTGGCCGTCGATCCAGCCGAATTCGAACTTCGTGTCGGCGAGGATGAGACCGGCGCGCTCGGCGATCTCGGAGCCGGCGCGGTAGAGCGCGAGCGAGCGCTCCTCCAGCTGCCGGGCGAGATCGGCGCCCACGAGGTCCGCCAGCTGCCCGCGGGTGATGTTCTCGTCGTGGCCCTCCTCGGCCTTGGTCGACGGGGTGAAGATCGGCTCCGGCAGCTTGCCGGCCTCCTTCATCCGCGGCGGCAGCACGTGGCCGCACACCGCCCCGCTGCGGCGGTACTCCGCCCAGCCGGAGCCGGCGAGGTAGCCGCGCACGACGCACTCCGCATCGACACGCTCCGCGCGGCGCGCCAGCGTCGTCCGGCCGGCGAGCTCCGCCGTCCGCGCCGGCGGCGGGAAGTCGGCGGCATCGGTCGACAGGAAATGAGTCGGTCCAAGTGACGCCAGCCGGCCGAACCACCACGCGGAGAGCTGGGTGAGGAGGCGTCCCTTGTCCGGGATCGGCTGGTCGAAGACGACGTCGAAGGCGCTCAGCCGATCGGTCGCCACGAGGAGCAGCCGGTCGTCGCCGACCGCGTAGGTCTCGCGCACCTTGCCGCGATGGATGAGTGGCAGGCCTTCGACGTGCGTCTCGCGCACCAGGTCGGTCATGGCGTCATGTCCCGTGCTTCTCCTTCCGGCTCGTCCGCGGCGTCGATGGCATCGACGTTGTAGCCGGGTGGGGCGAGGTTGTAGCGGCGCCGTGCGAACGACTCGACGCGATCGAGGAGCGAGAGGACGACGAGGATGAGGGCCGTGCCGAGCACGGCCAGGACGTAGAGCCCGGTCCCCGTGGCGGCGCCCACGGCGGCCACCGACCACAGGCTGGCGGCGGTGGTCAGGCCGCGGACGTGGCCCCGGAACTGGAGGATCGTACCGGCGCCCAGGAAGCCGATGCCGGACACGATCTGGGCGGTGATGCGCGTCGGATCGGCGCTCGCGCCGACGTAGCCGTAGCCGGAGATGATCGCGAACAGGGCCGCGCCGAGCGCCACCAGGCTGTGGGTGCGGAAGCCGGCCGGCTGCCGATGGAGCTCGCGCTCGAACCCGATGACCGCGCCGAGGACGAGCCCGGCGGTGAGGCGGAGCGCAAGCTCGAGCTGGGTGCCGATGCTGAGTGTCGGGTTGATGGCGAGCGGATCGGTCACGCGGCGACGGCCCTCTCGGTGGCAACTGGTCGATCGAGCCCGAGCGACCACCAGGCCGATGCCCACGCGTTCAGCGCGCCACCGGCGAGGAGGAGGCAGAGCCAGATCGCCGTGAAGCCTACCAGCAGCAGGATCGTGGACGGCGTCGCCAGGTCGCCCGCGTCGAGCGCCACCCGGATCGGCTTCCACAGGACGGCGAGAACCAGCGTGCTGACGCCGAGCTGGGCGATGAGGGCCAGCGTCGTCGCCCCGAGGGTGGCCGCCGTGATCACGGGCCGGCGCGCAAGGTCTCCGATCGCATCGCGCGTGGCGCGTCCGAGCGGCTCCGCGGCTGGACCGATGGCGCGCCGCTCCACGGCGCCGCCGAACGCCTGCGCCGCCACGACGACGAGCGCCAGCAGCACGATGCCCGGCAGCACGTCACCGATGACGCGCATGACCGGCGTGCCACCGATGTCCGGCGACATGAACTCGGTCGGCGCCGAGGCGGCGACCCACAGCGCCAGCCCGAAGGCTGCAGCGACCGCGGGCAGCAGCGCGACCAGGATGACGACGAACACGACCGCCGTCTCGGCGGTGAGCGACTCGGCCGAGCCGTCGTCGCGCGGCTGGGACCCCCGGCCGCCGAGCAGTGGCCGGAGCGCCCGCTGGAGCGCGGCCTCGCCGAGGGCCACGAGCAGGCAGAGCGAGAGCATGCCGAGCAGGCCGGCCACACCGAGCAGCAGCACGTTCAGCGGGTAGCTGCCGGACGACACGAGGTCAGCGCCGAAGAAGGTCAGCCCCGCCGTGTCGGGGAACGGGACGACGGCGATGACGAGCGGCAGCCAGCCGAGGAACGCCAGCGCGGCCAGGGTGCCGGGAATCCACAGCTCCGCGCGATCGGCGGCGAGCTTCGCCGCTCGTCGTGCGCCCGCCAGCCAGCCGCGCATCGGCCGCTACTCCAGCCCGAGCGCCGCGTACGACGCGGCGATCCCGGCGAGGTGGTGGTCGAGGTCCATTGCCGCGTCGATCTCGTCGGCGGAGAGCCACTCCGCGACGTCCGGATCGGTCCCCAGCGCGTCGCGGAACGAGGCTTCGCCCGCCCAGGCGCGCTTCGCCGCGGCCTGCACGAGGCGGTACGCGGCCTGCCGATCGGCACCCTTGCGGATCATCGCCAGCAGCAGCGCCTCCGAATAGACCATCCCGCCCAGCTGGTCGAGGTTCGCTCGCATCCGTGCGCCATCCACCTCCAGCCCGTCGAGGATCGTGGCCAGGATGCGGGTCGCGTACGCGGCGACGCCGAGCGCCCGCTCGAAGACGAAGCGCTCCGCGCTCGAGTGGCTGATGTCGCGCTCGTGCCAGAGGGCCATGTTCTCGAGTCCCACGAGGGCGTCGCCGCGCAGCAGGCGGGCCATGCCGGTCACCCGCTCGGCGAGGATCGGGTTGCGCTTGTGCGGCATCGCGCTGCTCCCCTGCTGTCCCGCGCCGAAGGGCTCGAACGCCTCGCCGACCTCCGTGCGCTGGAGGTGCCGCACCTCTGTCGCGATCCGCTCCAGCGTCCCGCCCAGGATCGCCAGCGCGGTCAGCAGCTCCGCGTGGCGGTCGCGGCTGACGACCTGGGTCGCGGCCGGGTCCGGCGCCAGGCCGAGCGCCTCGCAGACGTGCGCCTCGACCGCGGCGCTCACGTTGGCATGGGTGCCGACCGCGCCGGAGATCTTGCCCACCCCGATCCCCTCGCGGGCGCGCGCCAGCCGCTCGGCGTCGCGGCGCAGCTCGGCAAGCCAGCCGGCGGCCTTGAAGCCGAACGTCATCGGCTCGGCGTGGATGCCGTGGCTGCGACCGACCATCGGCGTGGACCGATGCTGGCGCGCGAGCCGCTCGACAGCGCTCGCGAGGCCGCGCAGCTCGCCCTCGACGGCGACGGTCGCGTCGCGCAGCACGACGGCGGTGGCAGTGTCGAGCACGTCGGAGCTGGTGAGCCCGTAGTGGAGCCAGCGTCCCTCCGGCCCGAGGCGCTCGGTCACGCTGCGCAGGAAGGCGATGACGTCGTGCTGCGACTCGCGCTCGATCTCGCGCGCCCGCTCGGGATTCACCTCGACGGCCGCGGCCCGGATGCGCTCCCAGTCGGCGTCGGGCACGACGCCCGCGTCACGGAGCGCCTCGACGGCGAGGAGCTCGATCCGCAGCCACAGCTCCAGCTTCCGCCGCTCGCCGAACAGCTCGCGCAGCTCGGGGAGCGCGTATCGGTCGATCACCCTGCGCATGGTACGAGAGCGGGGCCGTGGCCGGCTCCGACGGTGGGTCCGCGATCACACGAGCGCGCGGCAGCCCGGCCATCGGTGCGAGGATGCCCGGCGACGCCCGCCGCACGTATGGAGATCACGCCATGTCACCGAGCCGACACCCGGTCAACAAGGTCATGGTCGACGACGCGCCACTTGGAGCCCGCATCGCCGACGCGGTGACCGGGTTCCTGGGCAGCTGGCGGTTCATCATCCTGCAGACCCTCGTCGTCCTGGCCTGGATCGCGGGCAACGTCGCGCTGCTCTTCCACTTCGACCCGTTCCCGTTCATCCTCCTCAACCTCGCCTTCTCGACCCAGGCCGCCTACGCGGCGCCGCTCATCCTGCTGGCCGGCAACCGGGCGGCGATCCGCGACCGGCTCACCCTGGAGCACGCGGCGTCGGAGGCGGACGTCGAGGAGCAGCAGAACGAGCAGCTCCTCCGGGGCAACACCGAGATCCTCGAGCGCGTGCAGGGCCTGGAAGAGCAGATCCTGGCCGTCGAGAAGCGGATCATCGAGCGCCTCGGCAGCCCGCACTGACCGCGCCCGGGCGGGACCGATTCAGGCGCGCGGGTCGATGCGGAGCTCCGCTCCCGCCGCCTGCGCCTCGCGGGCAGCGGCGACCCGGGACGCGAGGTCGGGGTCGGCCAGCGCCAGGATGCGGGCGGCGAGGTGGGCCGCGTTCTTCGCCCCTGGCGACCCGATCGCGACGCTGGCCACCGGCACCCCGGGCGGCATCTGGACGACGCTGTAGAGCGCGTCCGCGCCGCCGAGCGCGCCACCGTCGAGCGGCACCCCGATCACCGGCCGCGAGGTCAGCGAGGCGAGGACGCCCGGCAGGTGCGCGGCAAGACCGGCTGCACCGATGAAGACCTGGATCCCGGCCGCCTCCGCGTCGCGCACGTAGGCGCCGAGCGCCTCTGGCTGGCGATGGGCGCTGATCACGGACGCCTCCCAGCCGATGTCATAGCCGTCGAGCACGTCGAAGCAGCCCTTGAGGCTGGGAAGGTCGGAACGGGAGCCGCAGATCACGGCGACGCGCGGCGCGGCCGCGGGGCGAGAGGCATCGGTCATGGCAAGAGGATACCGGTGCCGAGAGGCACGCCGGGACGTCGCCGCGGGACGCGGCTATCATGCGGAGCCGCCCTGCACCACCCGCACGAGGCTCGCCTGTGTCCATCGCCCCGCGCCGGGCATCCGGCGTTCGTGCCGCTGCCGTCGTCACGCTCGGCGCCGTCCTGCTGACCGCCTGCGGCCCGACGGGGAACGAGCTCCCTTCCATCGGCAGCCCGGAGCCCTCCCTGGTGGCGTCGGCGAGCGCGCATCCTGTCGGCAAGCATCCGTCGCACGTGTTCGTCGTCATCTTCGAGAACGAGGCGGCGGACGCGGCGCTCGGCCCCGAGGCGCCGTACCTCGCCAGCCTGGCGGCGCGCTACGGCAACGCCACGAACTACCTCGCCACCACGCACCCGTCGCAGCCGAACTACCTCGAGATGTTCAGCGGCTCGACCCAGGGCGTGACCGACGACAAGTCGCATGACGTGACCGCTCCGAGCCTCGCCGACCAGCTCGAGGCGGCCGGCTTCACGTGGCGCGTCTTCGCGGAGAACTATCCCGGCAACTGCTTCACCGGGCCGACGTCGCTCGATGGCGCGGACGGGAAGGGCGACTACCGGCGCAAGCACAACCCGGCGATCAGCTTCACCGCCATCAGCGGCAACCCGGCCCGCTGCGCGAACATCACCGACTTCGCGCACTTCGACCCGGCCGCCAGCGACGTCGCGTTCATCGTGCCGAACCAGTGCAACGACATGCACGACTGCCCGATCGGCACCGGCGACGCGTGGGCGAAGCGCTTCCTGGCGCCGCTCATCGCCAGTCCCGCCATGGCGGATGGGATCCTCTTCATCACGTTCGACGAGGCGCACGGCGACACGTCGAACCACGTCGCCACGATCGTCGTCGCCCCGCGGCTCACCGCGCCCGTCACCTCGGCGAAGCAGTACGGGCACGCCAGCCTGCTGCGGACGATCGAGGAGCTCTACGGCCTGCCCTGCCTCGCCGACGCGTGCAAGGCGGAGCCGATGACCGACCTGCTGCCGCCGAGCTAGCGCCCTGCCAGGCGGGCGACGAGGGGTGCCAGCTCGTCGACCTCGCCGAGCATGAGGGTCGTGATCCCCAGCTCGGCGCGGAGGCGGAGCGCCTTCTCGGTCAGCTCGTCGAGCGAGCCGATCCAGATGTGCGGCGAGTCGCGCAGCATCGCCTCGTCGGGCGGCGCGCCGAACCGCTGCGCGAGGGCATCGGCCGCCTCGCGCAGTGCGCTGCCGCGATCATCGACGATCTGCGGCGAGACGCCCGAGGGGTAGACGTTGAGCTCCAGCTCCGCGAATCGCTGGCCCGCTGCCTCGCGAACCCAGCCGACCTTCTCGACCGTCGCCTCCCACGACAGCGACCGCGGATCGCCGCGCCCATCCCGCTGCGTCCGTGGCGCAAGCCCGACGATCTGCGCCTCGCGGGCGGCGATCGAGAGCACCCGGCGTCCACCGCCGCCGACCATGAACGGCGGATGCGGCCGCTGCACCGGCTTCGGCTGACCGTCGAGCTCGGTGATCGTGTAGTGCACACCGCCGAAGCTGAACGGCTCGTCGCCGAAGTAGCCCTTCAGGATCGAGATCGACTCCTCGAGGCGGCTCACCCGGGTCGCCGGCGGGTCGAACGCCATCCCCATCGCCTCGTACTCGGGCCGGTTCCAGCCGGCGCCGATGGCGACGGTGAGCCTCCCGTCCGACAGCAGGTCGAGCGTCGCCAGGTCGTGGCCGAGCACGGCCGGGTGGCGGAGGTCGTTGTTGAGGACGAACGGGGCGATGCGCAGCCGGTCGGAGAGCGCGGCCACGATCGCCATCGCCGGCACCGGGGCCAGCTGCGGCACGACGTGGTCCGGGAAGACGAGCGCGTCGAAGCCGGCCGCCTCGGCTCGCCGCACCCGCTCGGCGAACTCGCGGGCGGAGACCGGCTCGGTGGCACCGGCCCAGAAGCGGAAGGGCTTCATTCCGCTGCCTCCGCGAGACCGATGTCGGACCGATGCTGCCCGCCCTCCAGCTCCACGCCCGCCACGCCCGCGTAGGCGGCCGCGCGGGCGCCGGCCAGGTCCGTGCCGCGACCCACCATCGTCACCACCCGTCCGCCGCTCGACTCCCAGCCGCCGCCCGCGCGGCGGGTGCCCGCATGGAAACAGAGCAGTTCGCCGTCGTCCGCCGGGCTCGCCGGCTCGACGCCCTCGATGGAGCGGCCGCGAACCGGGTCGTCGGGGTAGCCCTCGGCGGCGATCACCACGCCCAGGGTTGCGCCATCGCGCAGCCCGAGCGATCCGTCGAGGCGGCCACGGTCCCCGGTGGCGACGCCGAGCAGGGCCTCGGCCAGGTCGCCGTCGAGCAGCGGCAGCAGGACCTGCGCCTCGGGGTCCCCGAAGCGGGCGTTGAACTCGAGGACCATCGGTCCGGCATCGGTCAGCATCAGCCCGGCGTACAGCACGCCGAGGTACGGGGTCCCGTCGCGCGCCATGCGCCACGCGACCGGCTCGAAGATGCGTTCCGTCGCCTCTTCCAGCTGGCGCCGGCCGAACCACGGGACCGGCGCATAGGCGCCCATGCCGCCGGTGTTCGGGCCGGTGTCGCCGTCGCGCAACCGCTTGTGGTCGACGGCCGCGGCCAGCGGCACGACGTGCTCGCCGCTCACGAGGGCGAAGGCGCTCACCTCGCGCCCGGTGAGCCGCTCCTCGAGGAGGACGCTGCCGCCCTCCGGCGCGACGTCGAACAGGTCGCGCAGCGCGCCCGCCGCCTCGTCCCGCGTCTCGGCCACGACCACCCCCTTGCCCGCCGCCAGCCAGTCCGCCTTCACGACCGGCGGCCGCTCCCACGCGTCGAGGTCGGCCTCGTCGGCGCCCCGCACGGTGACCGATGCCGGGGTCGGCACGCCCGCGCGCCGCATGACGTCCTTGGCAAACGCCTTCGACGACTCGAGGCGCGCGGCGACGCGGGTCGGGCCGAAGGCGGGCGCGACGCCGTCGAGCGCATCGGCCACCCCGGCCGCCAGCGGCGCCTCCGGGCCGATGACCACGAGGTCGTAGCGCTCGCGGCTGACGTGCCGCGCGACCGCCGCCGGATCGAGCGGGTCGAGGTCCGGGACCGTCTCCGCGCAGGCGGCGGTGCCGCCGTTCCCCGGCGCGATCCGGACCTGCCGCACGCCCTCGTCGCGCGCGAGGCGCCACGCGAGCGCGTGCTCGCGCCCGCCGGAGCCGAGGACGAGGACCTTCACGCTACGGCGTGGCGGTCGGCGATGGCAGCGCTGAGCCGCCGGTGAGGAGTACGAGCTGGTCGATCACCCGGGCGAGGGCATCGATCCGCGCCTGGTAGGTCCCGAGGTCGCCGGCGCGCAGCGCCGCCTGCGCCTCGTCGTACAGCTGCCGCGCCTGGGCGACGAGGCCGGCGACGTCCGACGCCGGCGGCGACGCGCTGGGACTCGGCGACACGCTGGCGCCAGGCGAGCCCGACGGCGCCGGCGAGGGAGACTCGACCGGGGGCGGGCCGGCCTGGCCGAGGATCTGGCGCAGGGCGCCGGCCACGTCGTTCGAGAACGCGACCCGGTCCTGGCTGACCATGATGACCCGCACGAACTCCGGGAACGGCGCGCCCTCGGCCTGGAGGAAGATCGGCTCCACGTAGACGAGCCCGTCCTCGCCGATCGGCAGCACGAGCAGGTTGCCGCGGATGACCCGCGAGCCGGACCGATCCCAGAGGCTGAACTGCGCGCTCACGGTCGCGTCCTGGTCGATCCGCGCCTCCACCTGCGCCGGCCCCTGGGTGGAGGTGTCGGTCGGGAACTGGAACGCGATGCGCTGGCCGTAGACGTCGGGATCCATGCGCGCCGCGACCCACGCGATCATGTTCGACCGACCCTCCGGCACGAGCGGCTGGATGAGGACGAACTCGGCCTGCTGGTCGCCGGGGATGCGCATGATCACGTAGTAAGGCTCCATCGGCTCGCCGGTCGCCTTGGCGACGTCCTCCGGGAACGCCCAGCGGTTGTCCTGGTTGTAGAACGTGGTGGCGCCGCCGTCGGTCGCCGGCAGGTGGTAGAGCAGGTACGTCTGGTTCTGCGCCGTGAACAGGTCCTCGGGGTAGCGGAGGTGCGCGCGCAGCTCGCCGGGCATCGCGTCGAGTGGCTCGAACAGGTTGGGGAAGATGCGGGCGTAGGCGGCGATGATCGGCTCGTTCGGATCGGCCAGGAAGAAGCGCACGGTGCCGTCGTAGGCGTCGACGACGACCTTGACGCTGTTGCGGACGTAGTTCTCGCCAGCAAAGCGGCTGCCGTCGGGCAGCGGCTGGGCGTCGGGGTAGCGGTCGCTCGTGGTGTACGCGTCCCACACCCAGTAGAGCCGCTGGTTCGCGCTCACCAGGTAGGGGTCGCGGTCGTAGCTGAGGAAGGGCGCGATCTCCGGCACCCGCTCCTCGAGCGTGCGTCGGAAGAGGATCTGGGACTGGTCGGTGAGCTGGTTGCTGATGAGCAGGTTGAGGTCGCCGAAGCGGAGCGCGAACAGCGCACGGGTGAAGAAGTTGCCGATCCCGACCCCGGTCGTTCCCTTCCAGGTCGTGGTGGCGCCGATGTCGGAGCCCGCGGTCAGCGGGTAGTCGAACTCCTGCGTCGTCGTCTGGGTCACGACGTACGTGTCGGTCGCCTCGCCGAAGTAGATCCGCGGCTCGCCCACCGGGAGCTGCGGCTCGCGGTTGATGCCGCTGATGAGGTAGTCCGGCGTCCCCTGCGGCGTGACCGCGTTGACCGGCACCGCCGTGATCCCGTAGCCATGAGTGAAGACGAGCCGCTCGTTCGTCCAGGTGCGCGCCTGGTCCGGCAGCTTGTTCTGGTTCAGCTCCCGCGCGCTCAGCATGATCTGGCGCTGCTGGCCGCCGACGTCGTAGCGGTCGATGTCGACGTCGCTGAAGTCGTAGTAGCGGTAGATGACCTGCTGCTGCCCGAAGGTGGTGAGCAGCGGCCGGTAGTCCCACAGCCGCAGGTTGTCGATCGTGGTCGCGTCGTTGGCGAACACGTTCTGGGTCAGCGCCTGCTCGCCGGTGAAGCGCCGCTCGTCGATCGCGTCGAGGTCGAACGCCGCCCGCGTGGCGCCGATGTGCTTTGCGATGAACGGCACCTCGAGCGTCTGCTCGTTCGGGTTGACCTGGAAGGTCTGGACGAAGCTCGGGTAGAGGTTGCCGACCAGGATCGAAGCCGCCACCCAGGCCGCGGCGGTCAGCCCGAGCAGCCACAGGGTGCGGAACCAGATGTTGGCGAGCAGGAGCAGCGCGGCCACGACGGCCAGCACGGTGAGGATCGTGAACGCCGGCACCTGCGCGTTGAGGTCGGTGTAGCTCACCGCCTGCATCGCCTCGTAGCCGTTGCGCGAGTACGAGAGCTCGGCGATGTCGAACTGGAAGCCGATGGCGATCGCCGCCAGCAGGAGCGCGCCGAGCACCGACAGGTGTGCCCGCACCGGCGCCGTGAGGCGGAACTGCCAGCGCAGCGCGCCCGCGGCGTAGGCCGCGGCGGTGAGCACGATCATCGCGATGAGCGTCGTGACGGCGAAGCCCTGGAGGAAGCGGAAGACCGGCAGATCGAAGATGTAGAAGCCGACGTCGCGCCCGAAGTGCGGGTCCACGGTCCCGAAGTCGCCGCCGTTGATGGCGAGCAGGATGTGCTCCCAGTTGCCGGCCCAGGCCGCACCCGAGCCGAGTGCCAGCAGCAGCGCGACGCCCATGATCGCGATCGTCACCCAGCGCGCCGCACCGCTCGTGTCGGGCAGCTCGAACTGGCCGATCCGCCGCAGCGGGACCTGGGGCGCCACGCGGCGCGCGACGAGGATGCTGGCAATCGCCGGCAGCGCGAACGCCGCGAAGCCGATGACGAAGAGCACGACCTGCGCGGTGAGCCGCGTGGTGAGGACGTCGCGCCGGCCGAGCGCGCCGTACCACATGAGGTCGGTGAGGAGGTTCACCACCCCCCCGGCAAGGCCGAGCGCGAACAGGATGCCGACGACCGCGATGGCGATGAGCACCCAGCGCCGGATGCGGCCCCCGTCCCAGTCGCTCGTCGGGCCGCCGAACGGCGCGCCACCGCCGTTCCCGCCCCGGCCGCCGTCGTCGCCGAGGCGCGCCCGGCGGCGGCGCAGCTCGGCGCGCACGTCGGGCGGCGGGAGATCCTCGCGATCGTCGCCGTTGGTGCGATCGCGAGGCGGGATGGGCCGGCCCTCGCGGGCGGCATCAGCCTCCTGCTGGCGGCGCTGGAGCTCCTCGAGAAGACGGTCGAACCACGATGCCATGGGTGGGACCTACTCCCACTCGATCGTGGCGGGCGGCTTCGAGCTGATGTCGTACACGACGCGGTTCACGCCGCGCACCTCGTTCACGATGCGCGCGCTGATCTTCGCCAGCACCTCGTACGGCAGCCGCGCCCAGTCGGCGGTCATCCCGTCGTCGGAGGTCACGGCGCGGATGGCGACGACGTTCGCATACGTCCGCCCGTCGCCCATGACGCCCACGCTGCGGACCGGGGTCAGGATCGCGAACGACTGCCACAGCGACCGATACAGGCCGGCGGCCTTGATCTCGTCGATCACGATCCAGTCCGCCTCGCGCAGCGTCTCGAGCCGCTCGGCGGTGACCTCGCCGATGATCCGGATCGCGAGGCCGGGGCCTGGGAAGGGTTGCCGCTGGACCATCCTCTCCGGCAGGCCCAGCTCCGCCCCGACGACCCGCACCTCGTCCTTGAACAGGTAGCGCAGCGGCTCGATGAGCTGGAAGCGCAGGTCGGCCGGCAGGCCCCCGACGTTGTGGTGGGTCTTGATCTTCGCCGCCGCCTTCGTCTCGGCGGAGGTCGACTCGATGACATCGGGATAGAGCGTGCCCTGCACGAGGAAGTCGATCTGGCCGAGCCTGGCCGCCTCCTCCTCGAAGACGCGGATGAACTCGTCGCCGATGATGCGGCGCTTCTCCTCCGGCTCCTCGACGCCGGCCAGCCGGCGGAGGAATCGGTCCCGGGCGTCGACCATGACGAGCTGCATGCCAAGGTGCTCGGCGAACGTCGAGCGCAGGAGGTCGGACTCGCGCTTGCGCATGAGGCCGTGGTCGACGTAGATGCAGGTCAGCTGGTCGCCGATGGCCCGATGCACAAGCGTCGCCGCCACGGCCGAGTCCACGCCACCCGACAGCGCACAGATGACGCGCCCGTCGCCCACCTTCTCGCGCACCTGCGCGACCGTCGTGTCGATGAGGTTCGCGGCGGTCCAGTTCGGGCGCGCGCCGGCCACGCCGATGACGAAGTTGCGGAGCACGTCGCGGCCGTGCGGGGTGTGCGCCACCTCCGGATGGAACTGGATGCCGTAGAGGTTGCGCGCCGGGGCGGCGAGGCCGGCGTACGGGCTCGACTCCGACTGCGCGGTGGCGGTGAACCCGTCCGGCGGCCGGGCGATGCTGTCGCCGTGGCTCATCCAGACCGGCTGCTCGCGGTCGAGGCCGGCGAACAGGCCGTCGGCGCTCGAGATGGTGATCGCGGCGGGTCCGTATTCGCGCTTGTCCGACGGCAGCACCTCCCCACCGAGCTCGTGCGCCATGAGCTGGATGCCGTAGCAGATGCCGAGCACCGGCACCTGGCCCGACCACAGGGCGGGATCGGCCTTCGGCGCGTTCGCGTCGTAGACCGATGACGGTGAGCCCGAAAGGATGACGGCGCGGGGGTTGCGACGCCGGATCTCCTCCCATGGCGTGTCGTGCGGCAGCAGCTCGGAGTAGACGTTCAGCTCGCGCACGCGCCGCGCGATGAGCTGTGCGAACTGGCTGCCGAAGTCGAGGATGACGACCGTGTCGGGGCCCTCCGGCGCCTCGTCGCGCCGCTCGGGCGGCGGGGCATGCAGGGCCGTCTCGAGGTAGGCCTCCACCTCGGCGTCGTCCGGTGCCAGGACCCGGTGGCCGGCGTTCGCAGCCTCGCCGTGGACCGTGCGCCCGCGGTCGGGGCGCCTCGGTGGCTGCTCGTCGTCGCCCGTCTCGCTCAATCCGGTGCCCGCGTGCGTGGTGGTGGATGCAGTGTAGTGCGCCGGCTACCATCGACGGACCGAACGAGGACAGACCGATGACCGATCCGGCCCGCGCCGACGATCCCCGCATCGTCGAGCTCGCACCGCAGCCGACCGTGGCCGCCCGCATTACGCAGCCGATGAGCGAGCTCGACATCGGTGCGCTCTTCGACGTCCACCTGCCGAACGTCGCCGACCGCGTCGCCGATCTCGGTGGCGCGCCCGCCGGCCCACCGTACGCGCGCTACCACGAGTTCGGCCCGGAGCGGGCCGACATCGAAATGGGCCTGCCGGTCGCGGCGCCGGTCGCGAACCTGCGGCCGCTCGCCGAGTGCGAGCCCGGCGAGGTGGGCGGCTCCGAGCTGGCCGGTGGCGCGGCCGCGGTCATCGTCCATCGCGGCAGCTACGACCGCCTGGCCGCCACGTACGACCGTCTCCGAGACTGGATCCGGGCCGCGGGCCGCGAGCCCGGACCTGCGCCGTGGGAGTCGTACGTCGACGACCCGTCCGAGGTCGCCACCGACGATCTCCGCACCGAGGTTGTCTGGCCGCTGGGCTGACGGGCGGGCTCAGCCGTCGAGCCAGCGACGGGGGTGCGCCCCCAGGAAGTCCTCGAGCGGGATGCCGCCGGCGCCCACGGTGAGTGACCGCGCGCCGCGATGCGTGCGCCGGAACGCGAGGCTGCCGGCGCTGCCACGGGGATGGCCGCTCCGGACCTCGATCGCCAGCGGCGCCGACTGCGAGCGCATGAGCTTCCCCGGCCGCACCACCCAGTCGACGTCGGCGTTCCCCTCGCGCCAGTAGACGAGCTCCTCGGGGTCGGCATGTGCCCACAGGTGCGCCCCGACCGCGGTCGTGACGAGCCTCGACCAGGCCACCGGATCCGCCTTGGCCTGCGCGAGCGTCGTCCTGGCCGTGGCCGACACGAGGCCGGTATTCAGGGCCAGCAGCTTCGGGCTCGAGCCGCGACGCCGCGCGACCGCCCCGGCGTACTTGCCGATCCCGGTCACCATGCCAGCCCCGCCGAGGAGCTCGAGGTAGTGGGCGAGGGTCACGGTGTTACCGGCATCCGTCAGGGTGCCGAGCATCTTCGTGTACGACAGCACCTGTCCGGAGTGGGCGCAGGCCAGGCGGAAGAGCTGCCGCAGCAGGGCCGGCTTCTCGACCCGGTTGAGGAGGAGGATGTCACGCGACAGCGACGTCTCGACCAGCGCGTCGAGGACGTACTCCTCCCAGCGCTCGTGGCGCGTGACCAGCGGGGCCGCCCCCGGGTAGCCACCGTGGAAGAGATACGTGTCGAGGTCCCAGCCGAAGGCGTCGCGCATCTCCGCGAACGTCCAGTGCGACACGCGGATCACCTCGAACCGCCCGGCGAGGCTGTCGGAGAGGCCCTGCTTCACGAGCAGCGGCGACGAGCCGAGGAGCATCACCCGCAGGGGCATCCCCGACGCCGAATCCTCGTCCCACAGCTGCTTCACGACGTCCGACCACTCGCGGATCTTCTGGACCTCGTCGAGGACGAGCACCCCGCCGGCCCGACCGCCGTCCGCGGCGGCCTGGCGGCCGATCGCCCACTGGGTGTAGATCCAGCCGATGTCCTCCGGGTCCGGCGCGTCCGCCGAAGCGAAGTGGCCCGGTACGCCGATCGATGCCATCACCTGCCGTGCCAGCGTCGTCTTGCCGACCTGCCGCGGGCCGGCGAGGACCTGGATGAAGCGCCGCGGCTCGTGCGTGCGGGCGAGGATCTCGTCGAAGACCGGGCGCCGGTAGCCGCCCGTCTTCGTCTTCATTGCTCACCTCGCCGAGTGAAACTACTCACGCCGATGAGCAAGTTTACTCAGTGGTGCTCGTCCGTGAGAGGCTCCTCCGCCTCGATCCGCGCTCGACGCAGCGCGTGACGCGTGGTCACCACCGAGTACGGGGATCGGCGCAGCGCCTCGTCCGGGCCGATCTCGCCGGCGACGACGGCCGCGCACAGCTCTGCAACGGCCCCGAGCTCACCGGTCTGGCGCTCGGCGAAGTCGCGGTCCGCAGGGTCGCCGTGTCCGGGCGCGACGACCGTCGGCACGAGCTCCAGGAGACGACCTGCCGTCGCCGCCCAGGCCACCGGGTAGGCGTCGCCGAAGGACGGCGGCGCGCCGTTCTCGTAGAGGTCGCCGGCGAACAGCACGCCGGCGTCGCGGACCGCCACCACGACATCGTTGTCGGTGTGGCCGCGACCGAGGTGCGTCAGCTCCAGCTGCCGATCTCCCAGGTCGAGCGTGGCGCTCGGATCGAAGGTCACGTCCGGCGGCGTGATGCGCACGGCCGCCAGCTCGTCGGCGAGGGTCGGGAGCTCGAGCATGACGCGCGCGCGGTCGTCCTCGCCTCGCTCGAGCAGCACCGCCGCACAGCGCACGTGACCCCAGATCGGCACGGGCAGGAACGTCGCGTTGCCGAACGTGTGGTCGTAGTGGTGGTGGGTGTTCACGACGGCGTGGATGGGACGGTCTGTGAGGGCGCGGAGGTCACGCCCCAGCTCCTCTGCCTGGGACGGTACCGAGCGCGTGTCGATGAGGACGACGCCGTCCGCGCCGAGCACGGCGCCGATCGACTGGTCGAAGAAGTCGTAGCGGCGGACGAACACCCGCTCGCCGATCTCACGCCATACGGAGGACACCCTCGCATCGTACCCGTCAGTCGACGTCGACCTGCGCGGCGCCGGCTACTCGCGGCCGGCGAGCTGCCAGGACTTGCCCTCGGTCGCGATCGCGGGTGCGATCACCATCTCGACCTCGTGCATCTCGCGGATCGTCCGCGCCCCGAGGGCGGCCATCGACTGCCGGAGGGCGCCGACGAGGTTCTCGGTGCCGTGGGTGGTCTCCGCCGGGCCGAACAGGATCCGCTCCAGCGGCTTCCGATCGCCGATCTTGATCCGGGTGCCGCGCGGGAGCGTCGGCGAGGGAGCGGCCATCCCCCAGTTGAAGCCGCGCCCGGGTGCCTCGCTGGCCCCGGCGAACGGCGAGCCGAGCATGACCGCATCGGCACCCGAGGCGATCGCCTTCGCGATGTCGCCGCCGGTCTTCATGCCGCCATCGGTGACGATGGCCACGTAGCGGCCGGTCTCCGCCGCGTACCGATCCCGCGCCGCCGCGACCTCGAGCGTGGCGGTCACCTGCGGCACCCCGATCCCGAGCACCTCGCGCGTCGTGCAGGCGGCGCCCGGACCGACGCCCACGAAGATGGCGGCCGCGCCCTGGTGCATGAGCTGGTAGGCGGCATCACCGCTCACCGTGTTGCCGACCAGGACCGGCACCTTGAGCGCGCCGGTCAGGTCGGCGAGGGACAGGACGCGGCCGGAGGTCGAGATGTGGCGCGCGCTGCTCACCTGCGACTGGACGAGGAACAGGTCCACGCCGGCCTCCGCCGCCACCTCGGCGTGGTGCCAGGCCGAGGCGGGTGTCGTCGCCACGGCGGCGATGCCGCCCGCGGTCTTGATGCGGCGGATGAGCGTACCGATGAGGTCGTCCCGCACCGGCTGCGCGTATGCGTCGGCCAGGATGTGCGCCGCGGCGCGACCGTCCTCCGCCGCCGCGACCTGCTCGATGATCGGTCCGGCATCCTCGTAGCGGGTGTAGAGGCCCTCGAGGTTGATGAACCCCACGCCGCCGGCCTCG
This sequence comes from uncultured Chloroflexia bacterium, assembly GCA_963825905.1. GTDB lineage: Bacteria > Chloroflexota > Limnocylindria > QHBO01 > QHBO01 > JAICQM01. Next base: position 164,879 of record CAWGUL010000006.1, read on the forward strand.
GTCATCCGGGTCGCGAAGGCGGTGTCCACGACGGCGTCCATCGCGGCCGCGAGGAACGGGATTCGCAGGGCCACGCCGGCGAGGTCGACGGCGAGGTCGACCTCACCCGGGTCGGCCGTCACCGCTCCCGGGACGAGGGCGACCTCCTCGAATCCATAGGCGCGCCGCAGGCGGGTCTCGGCGGCGCTGCGTACCGGGGCCTGGTCGATCAACGGCGGTCTCGCCCGTGCTGGTTTTGCGAAGTATAGGCGGGCGACCGGCGTCAGTCGGCGCGGATCGCGGCTAGGAAGCGGTCGTTCTCGGTCGGCGAGCGGACGGTGACGCGCAGCCAGCCCGAGAGCGGGCCGTCCCCGTAGGCGCGCAGCACGATCCCGCGCCGATGGAGGTGTCCCGCGAGCGCTGCCGCGTCCGGCGGCCGGAACAGGACGAAGTTCGCCACCGACGGCAGCCGCTCCCAGCCGAGTCCGTCGAACGCCGCGTCCAGGCGCGCGCGCTCGGTGCCGAGGACCTCGTGGCGCGCCCGGGCTGCTGCCGGGTCGGCGAGCGCGGCGCGCGCCAGGCGGTCGCTCGGCCCGGCGATCGGAAGCGGGAGGCGAGACCCGTCGAGCCGGGTCGCGACCGCATCGTCCGCCACGAGGTATCCGACCCGTGCCGCGGCGAGGCCGTACGCCTTCGAGAGGGAGCGCAGGACGACGAGGTTGGGCAGGCGGTCGACGAGTGGAATGGCCGACAGGCCGCCCGGCGCGACGCCGGCCGCCGCCTCCGCCAGCTCGACGTACACCTCGTCAACCACGACGAGCGCGGGGAGGCCGTCGGCGATCGCCTCGATCTCCGCCAGGGGCGTGAGGTCGCCGGTCGGGTTGTTCGGGGAGCAGATCCAGACGAGGCGCGCCGACGACGACGCCGCCGCGTCCCGGATGGCGTCGACGGACGGCCGCTCCCGCAATGGCGCACGCGGCACGGCGACGACGTGCCCGCCGGCGAGGGCGGCCTCGACGGCGAACATCGGGAAGGTCGGCGTCGGCACGACGACGGCATCGCCGGGCCCCACCGCGACGGCGGTGAGGAGCCGGATGAGCTCATCTCCGCCGGCGCCGGGAATGATCCGCGCCGCCGGCGCCCCGGTTGCCGCGCTGATCGCGGCGCGCAGCGCGCGGTAGCCGAGATCGTTGTACTCCACGACCTCCCCGCCGTCGGCCATCGCGGCCACGACCGCGGGCAGCGGGCCGCCGCCGAGCGTGTTCATGTCCATCCGCACGATCGCCGACACGTCCAGCCCGACGGCCGCGGCGAGCTCCTCGTCGGAGGGCTCGGCCGGATACGGCTCGATCGGCCCGGGATGGCGGAACAGCCCGCGCGCCCCGACGCGCGCATTCGGCCGGCTCACGGGATCGTCCACCCGACCGACGCGACCAGGCGATCGAGCTCGACCCGCGCCGCATGGGCGGCGGCACAGACCAGGAACACGTCCTGGCGCTGCGGCGTCACCGATGCGACGATCGCCTCGGCCGACACCGGGCTCGCACCGGCGCCCGCGAGAGCCTCGCACACCTGCCCCTCGATCTCCTGCCGCACCGCTTCGCGGCCGCCGATCAGCGTCCGCCCGGCATCGGGCAGCTGGCAGTTCGGCAGGCAGTCGATGCGCCGCACCCACACGATGATCCCGTCTGGCGCGAGCGCGGAGATCGGGTGCGCGCAGGCGCCCGCGCAGGCCGGCGACGGGACCTGGTTGGTGGCCCACCCAAGCAGGGCCGTGCCGCCGGTCGTCGGCGGCGGATCAAGCCGCGCCGCCCACCCGGGCGGCGCCACGAATCGCAGCCCCGCCGCGCTGACGGTGGTCCCGGTGGGCGTCGGAGCCTGGCACGCCATCAGAACCCACGCGACGATCGCGAGCACGGAGGCCCGGGATGAACGAGAGGTCACGCCGGGAAGGCTACCGCCGCGACCGCGCGCCGGTGCCGCGCCGTGTCGCCGGCGTGGTGGCACGGACCGCGCCGTAGCGGGCCAGCGTTCGTCGTCGCGCGTCGGCGTGGTCGACGAGCGGAGGTGGATACCCCGCCGGCGACGAGGCCGAGCGCCACGGTTCGTGCACTTCGGCCGCGGGAAGATCCGCCAGCTCGGGGACCCAGCGGCGGACCATCGCGCCATCGGGGTCGAAGCGGCGGGCCTGGAGCGTCGCGTTCAGGATGCGGAAGTAGGGCGCCGCGTCGGTCCCGACGCCGGCGACCCACTGCCAGTTGCCGTTGTTCTGGGCGACGTCGCCGTCGAGCAGGTGGGCGATGAAGACGGCCTCGCCCCGCCGCCAGTCGATGCCGAGGTCCTTGACCAGGTAGCTCGCGGTGATCAACCGCAGGCGGTTGTGCATCCAGCCGGTGGCGCGCAGCTGCCGCATGCCGGCGTCGACGATCGGGACGCCGGTGCGCCCCTCGCGCCAGGCGGCGAGCAGCTCGTCCGCCTCCCGTCCATCGGTCCATTCGATGGCGTCGTACTCCGGACGATGGCTCTCGTGCAGGACGCGCGGCTCGACGGCCAGGACCGATGCGTAGAACTCGCGCCAGGCGAGCTCGTCCCGCCAACGGCGCGCGCTGCGGCGCAGCTCCGGGTCGCTGCGCTCGCGCCCGCGCGCCTCCGCGGCGATCGCGGCGCGCCAGGCGGCCCGGATCGAGATCGCGCCGACCCGCAGGTCCGGGCTGAGGTGCGAGGTCGCGTCGCCGGCGGGGTGGTCGCGCTCGGCCGCGTAGCGCCGCAGGCCACCCCGGAGGAAGTGCTGGAGACGACGCCGAGCATCGGCCTCGCCAGCCGCCGGAAGGTCATGTGGCGGCGGCGGGGATGGGAAGCGGCCGCCGCGGTGCGGATCCGCCTCGGCCGGCGCAAGCCGCTCGAGCCGGGCGTCCGCGACGGCGGTCATCGCGGCGCCGGCGGTCGCGAGGCGCTCGTCGAGCGCGCGCCGGAACGGCGTGAACACGCGATACGGGGCACCGGCCGTCGTCCGCAGCGATCCCGGCCGGAGCAGGCCCGTGTCGTCGACCAGCTCGAGCGGCAGGACGTCGGCGACCGCCCGGTCCCGGGACACCGCGTCCGGCTCCGCGTCCCGCGCGGCGACGACGAGGTCGGCCTCGACATCGCGCGCGAAGGCCGGCAGCACGCTCGCCGGATCGCCGGCCAGGACGGTCAGGCGCGAGCCGTGCTCGGCGAGCGCCGCATCGAGGGCCGCGATGGCGGCCCCGAACCAGGCGACGCGACCCGGCGCGACGCCATGCGCGGCGAGGATCGCCGGGTCGGCGACGAAGACAGGCCAGGCACGGTCCGCGCGCGTCGCGGCGGCGAGCATGCGCGAGTCCCCGAGCCGGAGGTCGCGCCGGAACCACGCGATCGCGCGGCGTGGTCGATCGGTCATGGCGGACGTACGGTGCAGGATCGCGTCCGCACGAGCGTCACGCGGACGGCAGCTCGTCCAGCAGCTGGCTCGAGGCGGCCGCGGGCGCGGATGGGCGGCGGTCCATCTCGCGCCAGGCCGGGAAGACGAAGGGCACCAGCGTCGTGATGAAGTAGGCCACCCCGGCCACGAGCAGTGCGCCGGTGAGGCCGATCGCCTGCGCCACCGCACCGCCCACGATCCCGCCGACGGGGATGCCGGCCCAGGCCAGCGCACCAACCGCGCCGAGCACCCGCGCCTGGAGGTGGCGCGGGACGCGCTCGTACTCGACCGCGCCGAGGATCGGGTTGATCGAACCGGCGCCGAAGCCGGCGAGAAAGCCGACCACGAGCATCGGCGGCACGGTGGAGAGGAGCGCCATGGCGACGAATCGCGGCGCCCCGGCGAGAAGGAAGCCGAGGCCGTAGACCCAGCGCCGGGGAAGCTGCGGAGCGAGCCACGAGAGCACGGCATTGCCCGACACCGCGCCGAGCCCGAATGCGCCGGAGATCAGACCGATGCCGACCGGGCTGCCGAGGCGCTCCTGGCCCCAGAGCGGCATGAGCACCGATCCGCTCGCCGCGTCGATGAGGTTCGTGACCAGGACCATGAGCGCGATGCCCATCAGCAGCCGGTCGCCGCGCAGGTAGCGCATGCCCTGGCCGAGCCGCTCGAGGTAGCCGGCACCCTCCTCGTCGGGATGGGCGGCCGGCTGCGACGACCGCGGCACGAGGGCGAGGATGAGCGCGCCAGAGATGAAGAACGACGCCGCGTCCACCACGATCACCGCCGGCGCCGAGCTTGCCGCGATGAGGACGCCGGCGAGCGGCACGCCGACCATGCCGGCGGTGCGGCTGATCCCGTCGAAGAGGCCCGAGGCGCGCTCGAGCGGCATGCGCGCGTCGTCGGCCAGCGCCGGCACGAGGACCCGGTTGCCGGTGTCGCCGGCGCCACGCACCGCGCCCGCGATCGCGGCCAGTCCCGCCAGGATCGGCAGCGACAGGTGGCCGCTGACGAACAGCAGCGGGATGAGGCCCATCGCCACGCCGGCGGTGAGCTCCGACGCGATCGCCACGCGCCACGCGCCGACGCGGTCGACCCACGGCCCGCCGACCGCCATGAGCAGGACGTACGGCGCGGTCTCGGCGAACGCCACCAGGCCGGTCTCCGCCGCACTGCCGCTCGTCGTCAGGACGAACCACGGGATGGCGAGCATCGACATCCGGGTGCCGAGGGTCGAGACGCCGTTCGCGGCCAGCAGGCCGAGGATCCCGCGCCGTCGCCGCTCAGCCATGGTCGGCCGCCTCGGCGACGTCGCGCGGGTCGGGGAGGACCTGGAACTGGAACGCTACGCGTCGCGCGGCCGGGTCGCCGGGCTCGTCAGCGTCCGGGTCGTCGCGATGCTCGAGGCCGATCGCGTCGAGCTGCGCCACCAGCGCCACCGCCTGCTCCGGCGTCAGCCGCATCCGGTAGTCGCTCATGGTCGCCGCGTCGCGCCAGGCCGTCGGCACCGTCGGCAGCGCGTGGATCCACGCCTCCATCCGCGCCGCGTACGCGTGCGCCACGCCTCGCAGGTACTCCTCCCCCAGCAGCTGCCCCTCGTCGGATTCGACGGCACCCAGGTCGAAGTAGGTGGACCGATGCGCCGAGCGCCACCAGCGCTCGCGTCCTGTGCCGCGCCCCACCTCCTCGACCACCAAGCCGTACGCCTCGAGCTGGCGGAGGTGGTAGCTGGTCGCCGCGCTCGACTCCCCGAGCCGCGCAGCGAGGAGCGTGGCGGTCGACGGGCCGCCCTCGCGCAGCGCACCCAGCAGGCGGAGGCGGAGCGGGTGCGCGAGCCCCCGCAGGTTGCGCGCGTCGAGCAGGACATCGCGCTGCGGGTCGAAGCCGGCCGCCGGGCGCGGTCGATCGGTCATGCATGCAAAGATACCTTTGCAGAGACATCTTTGCAACTGAGCATGCGACCGAATGTCAGCCCTCGAGCTGAAGCCCCGCCTCGTGCGCATCGGCCGCCAGCTCGGCGAGCGCCTCGTCGTCCTCGGCGCTGGCCTGGAGGAGGCCGATCACGCGGCTCACCCCCAGGTCCGCATACGACCGGAGCAGCTCCCGGCGGGGCGTACCGGGAGCCTTCCATGCCGGCGTCCCCCACCAGACGTGCACCGAGACGCTCAGCGTGTCGGGGTCGCGCCCGATCTCTTGGCACCGTGCGCGGATGACCGGCAGCGCCTCGGCCACCTCGTCTGGCGACATCCCGTCGACGTTGAGCTCGTCCGCGTAGCGCGCCGCCAGGCGCCAGGTCACCTTCGGTCCGTTGCCGCCGACCATGATCGGCATGCCGCTCGGCGAGACGGGCTTCGGCAGGTTGATCGCGTTCCTGACGCTGTGCTGCTCGCCGTCGTAGGTGGCGTGCGTCGTCCTCCCCGGCTCGAGCATGCGGCCGATGACCTCGAGCGCGTCGTGGAGCTTCGCCAGCCGCACCGGCGTGTCCGGGAACCCGTAGCCGTAGGCGAGCCACTCGTCGCGCTTCCAGCCGGCGCCGATCCCGAGCTCGAAGCGCCCACCGCTGATCGTGTCGATCGTCGACGCCATCTTCGCGGTGAGCGCCGGGTTCCGGAAGCCGTTGCAGATGACGATCTGGCCCAGCCGCACGCGCTCGGTCAGCGCGGCCAGCGCCGCGAGCGACGTGAACGACTCGAACGTCAGCTCGTCGGTCGGCTTCGGCACGGTGTGGAAATGGTCGAACAGCCAGACCGATTCGAACCCGAGCCGTTCTGCCTGCTGCGTGACCGCCACCGTGCGCTGCCACGCGCGTTCGGGGTCCCAGCCGTCGAACTCCCCCGTCCAGCCCTGCGGGGCGATGACGCCGATCCTCATGAACGGTGCTCCTCTTCGGATGTCGGGCGGACGATCATCTGGTCGCGCTCCGGCCCCACGCTGACGAGGCCGATCGGCACGCCGGCGAGCTCCTCGATGCGCGAGACGTAGGCTCGCGCCGCGGCGGGCAGGTCGGCCCAGGTGCGGCAGGCGGTGGTATCGGTCTGCCAGCCGGGCAGCTCCTCCCAGATCGGCTCGAGGCGCCCATAGAGCCCGTCGGCCGCCGGGATCGTGTCCCACCGCTCGCCGCTGCTTGGGTCGCGATAGGCCGTGCAGATCGGGATGCGGGCGAACGCGTCGAGGACGTCGAGCTTCGTCAACGCCAGGCTCGAGTAGCCGGCGAGACGGACGCTGAAGCGCACCGCCACGGCGTCGTACCACCCGCAGCGACGCGGCCGCCCGGTCGAGGTGCCGTACTCGACGCCGCGCTCGCGGAGCAGCTCGCCCGCTGCGTCGAGCAGCTCCGCGGGCAGCGGGCCGGCACCGACGGCGGTGGTGTAGGCCTTGGCCACTCCGATCACGCGGTCGATGCGCACCGCCGGCATGCCCGCGCCGAGGCTGGCGCCACCGGGGATCGGGCTGGAGGAGGTGACGTAGGGGTAGACGCCCCAGTCGAGGTCGCGCATCGTCCCGAGCTGCCCCTCGAGCAGGATCCGATCGCCGCGCACCAATGCCTCGTCGACGAGCCGCTGCCCGTCGACGACGTGGGACCGCAGCCGCGCCGCCGCGGCGAGGTAGACGGCGCGGATCGCCGCCTCGTCGGTCGCCTCGGCGATCGCGTCGCGGAGCGGGTCGTCCGGTCCGCCGGCGGCGAAGTAGCCGCTCACGATGCGCCGGACGCGGGCCAGGTTCGTCGCCAGCCGCGCCGAGAACGCGTCCGCGTCCATGAGGTCGACGACCCGGATCCCACGCCTGGCCACCTTGTCGACGTAGGCGGGCCCGATGCCGCGCGAGGTCGTCCCGAGCCGCGCGTCACCGCGCTCACGCTCCTCGAGCTGGTCGAGGAGGACGTGGTACGGCATGACGAGGTGGGCGCGGTCGCTGATGAACAGGCTGCTGGTGGCGATGCCGGACGCCGCGAGCTGGTCCAGCTCGGTGACGAGCGCCGGCGGGTTGATGACCACCCCGTTGCCGAGCAGGTTGCGGGTGGCCGGATAGAAGATCCCCGACGGGATCAGGTGCAGCTTGAAGTGGCCGTGACGGTTGATGACCGTGTGGCCGGCGTTGTTGCCGCCCTGGTAGCGCACGACCAGGTCGGCGTCGGCGGCGAGGTAGTCGACCACGCGGCCCTTGCCCTCGTCACCCCATTGGGCGCCGACGACGGCGATGACGGACATGGAGGGTCGGCGGACCTTCGATGCGATGGGAGACGGTCATCCTAGCAACGAGAACGCCGCCTCGACGGCGGCGCTCCGGTGGTCGATCGGTCCGCGCTCGAGCGCGGCAGCGGATCAGGCCCGGGCGCGAACCTTGTCGAAGCAGCTCGAGCAGTAGACCGGGCGGTCGTTGCGCGGCAGGAACGGGACGAGCGCCTGGCCGCCGCACTCCGCGCAGACGGCTGCGTGCATCTCCCGGCTCCCTCCGCCATTCGTGATGCCGAGCGCGCGATTCTGCCGCGCAGTGGCGCGGCAGCTGTGGCAGCGCTGGGGCTCGTTCGTCAGGCCCTTCTCGGCGAAGAACTGCTGCTCGCCACCCGAGAAGACGAATTCGGCTCCACAGTCGCGACAGTGGAGCGTCTTGTCGGCGTACACCTTGACCCTCGTGCCTCCGTGTTCGGCCGACCGAGCGATCTCGACCGGCGGTACAGCGCCCGAGTGTACACCCGCCCACAAGCCACTCGACCGCTCGCTTACCGGGCGATCAAGCACGGTCCACGGTCAGCGCTGGCCGATCAGTAGGCCGCCACGTCGTCGCGCGGCGCGACCGCGTAGAAGCGCGTGTTCTGCTTCCGGAACTGGAGCGGCACCTCGCCGATCGGGCCGTTGCGGTGCTTGGCGACCTTCGCCTTGATCATCTCGACCTCCGCGTCGGCGTTCTGCTCCGCCTCGCGGTACAGGAAGATCACCACGTCGGCATCCTGCTCGATGCTCCCCGACTCGCGGAGGTCGGACAGTCGCGGCTCGGCGGTGGTCCGCTGCTCGACCCCGCGCGACAGCTGGGAGAGGGCGATGACCGGCACCTTGAGCTCGCGCGCGAGCTGCTTCAGCCCGCGGCTGATCTCGCTCACCTCCTGGACGCGGTTGCCATCGCGCGACGGCGTCGCCGCCTGCATGAGCTGCAGGTAGTCGACGATGATGAGGTCCATCCCGTGCTGCTCCGCCTCGAGCCGGCGCGCCTTGGTGCGCAGCTCCATCACCGAGAGCGCCGGCGAGTCGTCGATCCACATCGGCGCGGCATGCATCTCGTTCATGACCCGCGCGATCTTGCTCCAGTCCGTCTCGTCGACGAAGCCCGTCTGGAGCGGTCGCGGGTTGATCCCGGTCTCCGCGCTCAGCAGGCGCAGCGCGAGCTGCTCGCGGCTCATCTCGAGGCTGAAGACCGCCACCCGCTTGCCCTCGCGCACGGCGGCGTGCTGGGCGATGTTCAGCGCCAGGCTCGTCTTTCCGACGCTCGGGCGAGCGGCCAGGATGACGAGGTCCGACGGCTGGAAGCCGCCGAGCAGGGCATCGAGCCCCGACAGGCCCGATGGGATGCCGAGGATCTGGCCCCGATGCTCGTGGAGGTACTCGAGCCGGTCGTACGCCTGGCCGAGCAGCGTCCCGAGCGACTCGAAGCCGCCCGCGGTGCGCCGCTGGCTGATCTCGAACAGGATCGACTCCGCCCGGTCGATCGCGACCTCGGCATCGTTCGCCTCCTCGTAGCCGACGGCGGCGATGCGGCCCGCCGCCGCGATGAGGTTGCGGAGCACCGACTTGCGCTCGACGATGCGGCCGTAGTGCTCGACGTGGACGGCGGTCGGCACCGCGTTCATGAGGGTCGCCAGGTAGCCGGGGCCGCCGACCGCCTCGAGCCGATCCCGCCGCTCGAGCTCCTCGGCCAGGGTGACGAGGTCGATCGGCTCGCGCTGTCCGTGCAGCGACAGCATCGCCTCGTAGATGGTGCCGTGGGCGGCGCGGTAGAAGTCAGCGGGGCGCAGGAACTCGGCGACGCGGAGGATCGCGTCGGCATCGATCAGGATCGAGCCGAGGACGCTCTGCTCCGCCTCCTGCGCCTGCGGGGCGAGCTTCTCGAGGGCCGAGCCCTGGCTGGCAATCGTCATCATTGGCAGGCATCACCGTACGCGGCACGACTGCGTCCGCCGAACCCCGCGGCGGGCGAGCGCTGGGGAAAACCCCGGCCGGTTGTGCATAAGCCGACAGGTTGTGGATAAGGGCCGTTGGGCCGGCCCACCCCGATTCGACGCCCCGAATGCGACAGGTCGCCTGTCGCGACCGCGACCGGCTGCCGGCGGTCAGCGTCCCCAGCCGGCCGGCGGCTCGAGGCGGGTGGGCGCCATGTTCCAGGTGTCGCGCTGCTCCACCACGAGGCCGGCGGCGTTGAAGCGCAGGGTCGAGGTGCCGGCCAGGGTCACCTCTTCGCCGTCCTCGCTCAGCGCGGCCCACCACTCGACCGAGGCGCGATCGCCGGCCGCGACCGGGGTGCCGAACCAGGCGCGCACGCCCGCCTCCTCGGCGAAGGCGCCGGCCACGTAGTCGCGGACGCCGTCGCGACCGCGCTCGAGCTCGCGGAAGGGCTGCGAGCGCAGCGTGGCATCTGGCGCGTAGAGCGCGACCACGGTCTCGGTGTCGAGCGCCTCCCAGGCGCGCTGCCATGCCTCGGCCCAGCGACGGGCCGCGGCGGCCGGGTCGACGCGATCGGTCACGCCTCCGGGACGACGCTCACGCTGACGGTCGTCTCGACGCCCGGCATGATGCGCACGTCGATCTTGTAGTCGCCGAGCGTCTTGATCGGCTCGCGCAGGTGGAGCGCATGCCGGTCGAGCTCGATGCCGCTGCGAGCGATCAGGTCCGCGATCTGGTGGCTCGTCACCGCCCCGAAGAGCCGACCGCGCTCGCCGGCCTTCACCGGGATCTCGAGGCGCAGCTCGGCGACCCGCGCGGCGAGCGCCTCGGCATCGGCGCGCAGCGCCTGCTCCCGCGCCTCGCGCTGGTCCCGATGCCGCTCCCAGTTCGCGAGCTGGCCGCGGTCGGCGATCGCCGCCGCACCGGTGGGAAGGAGGAAGTTGCGGGCGTAGCCGTCCTTGACCTCCTTGAGGTCTCCCTCGTGGCCCAGGCCCTTCACGTCGCGCTTGAGGATCACCTTCATGTCGTTCGATTCTCTCGTAGGGTTGGTGGTGGCGTCAGCCGGCCGCGTCGTCCGCGGCGCCGACCCGGCTCCGTCGCCAGCGGTCGAGCGAGCGCTTCAGCGCATCCGGGTCGCGAACGCGGCCGTATCGGTCCAGGAGGTCAGGCAGGCGGTCGCGGATCTCGTCGTAGCGATGTCCCATGAGCCCCCGCAGCCGCGCGAGGTCACGGTCGAGGTCGGCGGTCCCGTTCTTCGCCCGCTCGAGATGGTCGCGCCGAACCTCGGGTGGGGCGTTCTGGATGAAGAGGTCGAGCACGAGCAGCACGACCGTCAGGTCGTCCGCCTGGCCGAGGATCGGGATCGCGTCGGGAACCAGGTCGAGGGGCGACACCACGTAGGCCACCGCGGCGACGAGGATCGCCTTCAGCCCGATCGGGGTGCGCGGGTCGCGTGCGATGCCCCACACCACGCGGGCGTAGGTCGGGAGCTTCCAGACGAGGCGGGCGAGGCGCAGGTAGCGCAATCGGCCGGGCAGGTTCACGGTGCGTGCCTCTTTCGCGGCGACGGTCGACGGGGCGCGCATGATACCAGAGGCCGCCGGCGCCGGGCAGTTGACATTAGAACACCTGTTCGGCTAGGGTGGGCTGGTGACGACCAACCGGAGCACGCGCACCTCATGACCAGGCACGACGCCGAGCGCCGCCGACGCATCCTCGAGTGCATCGCGCAGACCGTCGAGGAGCGCGGCTATCCGCCGTCCGTGCGGGAGATCGCCGACGCGGTCGGCCTCGCCTCCACCTCCGCCGTTCACCACCACCTCATCGCCCTCGAGCGCGACGGGCTTCTCGAGCGCGGCACGAACTCCTCACGCGCGCTTCGCGTGACCCCGCACGGCGCCGTGGCGCGACGCCCCGGCGGGAACCGCGTCACCCCGTTCCGCATGCCGATGGAGCGCGACGTCGCCGCCCTGCCGGTGCTCGGCGAGATCGCCGCCGGCCAGCCGATCGAGGCGTACGCCGACGGAGCCGAGGCGCTCGACGTCCCGCGCTCGATGGTCGGCCGCACCGACTCGTATGTCCTCCGCGTGCGGGGCAAGAGCATGATCGACGCGCTGATCGACGACGGTGACTACGTCGTCGTCCAGCCGCAGTCGACCGCCCAGGACGGCGACATCGTCGTCGCCCTGCTGGAGGACAACGGCGTTACCCTCAAGCGCTACTTCCGGGAGCAGGACCGCATCCGCCTCCAGCCGGCGAACGCGGAGATGGAGCCGATCTACGCCACCGACGTCCAGATCCAGGGCAAGGTGATCGGCGTCATTCGCAAGCTCGGCTGACGCCGCGCGCGACGCCGTGTCGCAGCATCCGGAGATCTCGGATCGCGCCCTCAACCGCGCGACCCTTGCCCGCCAGGGCCTGCTCGAGCCGCTGCGCAGCCGCGCGGTCGCGGACCGCGTCCGACATGTCGGCTCGCTCCAGGCACAGCACCCCGAATGGCCACCGATCGCCCTATGGAGCCGCTCCGGCGCCGCTCCGGGCAGCCTTCGTGGGGCGCTGGAGCAGCGGTCGATCGTGCGTGCCGCGCTCATGCGCATCACCGTCCACATCGTGGCCGCCGATGACTTCTGGCCGATGTCGGCGCTTGTCCAGCCGCTGCGTCTTCTGCAGTTCCGCGCCTTCTTCAAGGCCGATGCGGTGGACTCGCCGCTCGCGCGCCAGCTCCGTCGCGGGCACGCGGCCGTGCGCGCCGCGCTCGCCGAGCGCCCGCTCCGCATCCGCGACATGGACGCGATCATGCGCACCGAGGTGCCGAAGCTCGCGGCCCGCCCGCATCGCATCTACTGGCGCCACATCGCGGCGACGATGCCGCTCGTCCATGTGCCGTTCGACGGCGAGGGCTACGGGCGCTCGCGCTATGCGCTGGCGGAGTCGTGGATCGGCCCGCCGCCGGTCGGGCTCGACGAAGCGGCCGCGCTCCGGCACGTCACCGAGCGCTACCTCGCGGCGTTCGGACCCGCGAGCGTCGAGGACCTGATGGCGTGGGCCGGGCGCCGCGGCACGGCGAGCCGCTGGCAGTCCGCGATCGCCCAGCTCGGCGACCGGGTCGTGCGTCTCGCGTCCGCGGATGGCCGCGAGCTGCTCGATCTCGCCGGCGCGCCGCGCCCCGACGAGCCGACCGAGGCACCGCCACGGCTCCTCGCCCGATGGGACAGCCTCCTGCTCTCGCACGCGCCGGGGCGGCGCGGCCGTTTCATCGCCGACGCCGACCTGCCGGCCGTCTACACCCGCAACGCGGACGTGCTGCCGAGCTTCCTCGTCGACGGGAGGGTGGCCGGCACGTGGGACCTCGAAGCCGCGACCGCGCGGATCGCGCTCCATCCGTTCCGCAGCCTCGACCGCCTCACCCGCGAGGCGCTCGTCGACGAGGCGGTGCGACTGCTCGGCCGCGTCGCGCCCGGCCTGCCGCCGACCGTCGACGTGGCCTGAGCGCCACCCATCGGTCCATGGCCGCCCGAACGATCATCCACGCGGACATGGACGCGTTCTACGCGAGCGTGGAGGTGCTCGACGCGCCACAGCTCCGCGGCAGGCCGGTGATCGTGGGTGGCGACCCGGACGCACGGGGCGTGGTGAGCGCGGCGTCCTACGAGGCGCGCCGCTTCGGGGTCCACTCGGCGATGCCGCTGCGCACGGCGCACCGCCTCTGCCCGGACGGCGTCTTCCTGCCCGTCCGTCCGGATCGCTATCGCGAGGTGAGCGAAGCGGTGATGCGCGTCTTCGCCAGCTTCACGCCGATGGTCGAGCCGATCAGCCTCGACGAGGCCTTCCTCGACGTGACCAACTCGCGCACGGCGTTCGGCAGTGGCGACGAGATCGGAAGGACGATCAAGCGACGCGTGCGGGAGGAGATCGGGCTGACGGTCAGCGTCGGCATCGCCACCAACAAGCTGTGCGCCAAGGTCGCCTCCGACCTGCGGAAGCCGGACGGCCTCGTCATCGTGCCGCCGGACGGGGAGGCCGCCTTCCTGGCGCCGCTTCCGATCCGGCGGCTGTGGGGCGTGGGGCCGGCAGCCGCCGAGGCGCTGCGCGACTTCGGCGTTACGACGATCGGTCAGCTCGCCGCGCTGCCGCCAGCCACCCTGCGCCGGCGGTTCGGCAAGCACGGTACCGACCTGGCGGAGCGGGCCGCCGGCATCGATCCCTCGCCGGTGGTGCCGTGGATGGCACCGAAGTCGGTCGGCCACGAGCACACGTTCGACCACGACGTGGTGGGCGACGCGGCGCTCGAGGCGACCCTGCTCGACCTCGCCGATTCGGTGGCGGGACGTCTGCGGCGGCACGAGCTCGCCGCGCGTGGCATCCAGCTGAAGCTGCGCTACGAGGGCTTCGACACGATCACGCGGCAGACGATCCTGCCGCGGCCCACCCGCGAGAGCCGACCGATCTATGAGGCGGCGGTTGCGCTCCTGCGCCGCTCACGGAGCGCAAGCCGGGCGGTGCGCCTCATCGGCGTGACGGCCATCCACCTCACCGATGCCGAGCAGCTCACCCTCTTCGACGGCGCCTCGAAGGAGTCACGGCTCGAGGCCACGATCGACGACGTGCGCGCGCGCTTCGGCGACGCGGCGATCACCCGCGCGCGGCTGCTCCGGGAACGGCCCCGACGACGCTTCGACTTCGGGGAGCGGCCTGCCGGTCCGCCCATCGATGACGAGGCTTGACGAATCGAACAGGCGTTCGTATGATGCGACCCTGAATCGAACGCCTGTTCACATCGTGCCCTTCCAGGCGAGCGGCTACCGCAGAGGAGATTGCCTGATGGCGCTCGTACGGATCAACCCCATCGAAGCTCGGGTCACCTGGGATCGCGGTGCGGCCCGCCCGGCACGCATCCGCGTCGCCGACCGCGACCTCACCGTGACCTCGCTCACCGCCCGGCGCGACGAGCTGGCGGCCTACCCGGTCGAGCACGGCCCGCGGGTCACCTACCTCGTCGAGACCGAGCATGGGCAGGCCTCGCTCGTGTTCGACGGGCGGCGCCGGCGCTGGTTCGTGGAGGCGCTCGACACCGCCGCCTGAACCGCCAGATCGCGCTCGACGGGGACTCGGGGGAGGTCGGGTACAATCGCGCCGCTGCGCGCGGCACCCCCTCGCCGAGGCTCGGTTTGCGCGCACCGACGAGATGTGCTCGCCGATGTCCAGGGATCCCGGAGGATCGACTACCACCACCCCGCACCAGGCGGGCGCCCCGCCGGCGCTCGACGACCTGACCCTTCGTGACCTCGTGTCGCAGCTCGCGAGCGGTGAGCCGACCCCGGGCGGTGGGACGGCCGCAGCTCTCGGTGGTGCGCTTGGCGCGGCGCTGGTGGCAATGGTTGGCCGCCTCACCGAAGGCCGCACCACGAGCGACGCCGACGCGACGCTGGTGACCGAGACGCTCGCATCCGCGGCCGCGCTCCAGTCCGAGCTCCTCAACCTCGCGACGCTGGACGCCAACGCCTATGCCGCGGTCGTCGCCGCGCGGCGCCTGCCACGGTCGACCGATCCCGAGCGCGAGTCGCGCGCCGTGCAGCTGGCGCAGGCGAACCGCCTCGCCACCGACGTGCCCCTGCGAACCGCGCGGGCCGGACTCGCCGTCCTCGAGCAGGCCGAGCGGCTCGTGGCGGTGGGCAACCCGAATGCGATCAGCGACATCGGCGTGGCGGCGCACCTGGCGCTTGCCTGCGTGGAGGGCGGCGCGCTCAACGTCGGCATCAACCTGCCGTCACTCCCTGCCGACGATGCGGGCCGAGGCGGCGCCGCGGCCGAGATCGACGCGCTGCAGAACCGGGCGCACGCCGCGGCCGGCCGCATCGTCGGCGCCGTCGCGAGCCGGATGGCCGAACCGCGAGGAGCGAAGCCGACACCGACATGACCGCCCGTCTGCTGGATGGTCGCGCCGTCGCCTCACGCCTGTGGCGTGAGCTCGGCGACCGCGTGGCGGCACTCACCGATGCGGCCGGCACCGCGCCGCGGCTCGCGATCGTCCATTTCGCGGCCGGCGGTCCGGCGGCGGTCTACGCGGACAGCATCGCGCGAGCGGCACGCGGGATCGGCATCGAGCCGATCGTCGTCACCCCGCCCGATGGCGTCACCCTCATCGACCTGGCGGCCAGGATCGGCGCCCTCAATCGCGACCCGAGCGTGGCCGGCATCGTCGTCGCCCAGCCCGTGCCACTGCACCTCGTCGCGCACGAGGTGGTTGCGCTCATCGAGCCCACCAAGGACGTCGACGGCGCGACTCCGCTGAACATGGGTCGCCTCGCGCGCGGCGACACCGAGGCCTTCGTGCCCGCCACCGCGGCCGCGGTGATGGAGCTGCTGCGCGCCTACGAGATCCCGATCGCCGGGCGCCGGGCGGTCGTGGTCGGCCGCTCAGCCGTCGTCGGCCGTCCGGTCGCCGCCCTCCTGACCGCGGCCGACGCGACGGTGCTCGTCTGCCATCGCGAGACCCGCAACCTGGCACGCGAGACCCGACGCGCCGAGATCCTCGTCGTCGCCGCCGGCGCCTCCGGCCTCATTCGATCGGAGATGGTCAACCGCTCGGCCGTCGTGGTGGACTGCGGGATCAACCTCACGAGCGGCGGGATCGTCGGCGATGTCGCGTTCGACGCGGTGCGGCCGGTGGTGCGGGCCATCACCCCGGTGCCCGGCGGCGTCGGGCCGGTCACGACGATGATGCTGCTCGAGCAGACCGTGCGCGCGGCCGAGCGTGCCCTGCCCGACGCCGACCCGTCGCTGGCGCGCTTCGAGCCCGCCGCCGCTCCGCGCGCCTAGCCGGGAATCGCCAGCCGGTCCGCCACCAGCCGGCGTGCCGTGGCCGCGTCGGCTGCGGCGAGGCAGCGCTCGGCGAGCTGGCGCGCCTCGTCGCGGGTGACCTGTCGCAGCGCTCGTTTCACTGCCCCAAAGGCGGCCGGATCCATGCTCAGCTCGTCGACCCCCAGGCCGACGAGCGCGATCGCGCCTGCCGGGTCGCCGGCCATCTCGCCACATACGGCGACCGGCGTGGCATGGGGCGCCGCGGCGGCCACGACCATCGCGATCGCGCGAAGGACGGCGGGATGCATCGGGTCCTGGCGCGCGGCGAGCCGGGGATTGGTGCGGTCGGCGGCGAGCAGGTACTGGGTCAGGTCGTTCGTGCCGATGCTCATGAAGTCGACCGCCGTCGCGAGCTGCGCTGCGACGAGGACGGCGGACGGCACCTCGACCATGATGCCGAGGCGCGGCCGCACGTCGACCCCGGTGGCGACGACCGCCGCGTCCACGAGGCCGCGGAGCACGGCGACGTCCGCCAGGTCGGCCACCATCGGCGCCATCAGGTGCGGCTCGTCGGTCCCCGTGGCGGCTGCCGCGCGCAGGATCGCCCGGAGCTGAGCCATGAGGAGCTCCGGCTCGACGTCGACGAGGCGAATGGCGCGCACGCCGAGGAAGGGATTTGCCTCTGCCTCCAGGCGGATGTAGGGCAGCGGCTTGTCGCCGCCGACGTCGAGCAGCCGGATCACCACCGGGCGGCCGTCGAATGCGGCGAGGACCCTCGCGTACGCGTCACGCTGCGCCGCCTCGCCCGGCGCCGCGGAGCGGCCGAGGAACATGAACTCGGTCCGCAGCAGGCCGACGGCCTCCGCGCCCGCGGCCACCGCGCCGGCAGCCTCCTCGGGCTTGCCGATGTTCGCGCCCAGCGTGACCCGGTGCCCGTCGGAGGTGGCGAGCGGCTCCGCGACGATCGCGCGGTCGCGCTCGAGGTCATCCTGCCGTGCGGAGGTCGCAGCGTCGGCACGCGCGCGGTCCGCAGCCGATGGATCGAGGACGAGCTCACCCGCGTCACCGTCGACGAGGAGGGGCGCGCCGTCCGCCACGACGTCGAGCAGGCCGGCGACGCCGACGACGGCCGGGATGCCGAGGGAGCGGGCGAGGATCGCGGCGTGGGCCGTGCGCGAGCCCGCCTCGAGCGCGAAGCCGGCCAGGAGCGTCGGATCCAGCTCGGCGGTCACCGACGGCGCCAGGTCGTGGGCGATGACGATTGCCCGATGTGCGAGCCGAGGCGCCGACTCGCCGCGAATGGCGCGCGCAATGCGCGCCGCCACGTCGCGCACATCCGCGCCGCGCGCCGCGAGCAGCTCGTCGTCGAGGGCGGCGAGGGTCGCGGCCATCGTGTCCCCGGCGGCCTCGATCGCCCCGTCGGGCGCGGCGCCGCCCGCCAGCTCCGCCCGCGCCGCGTCGAGCAGGGTCTCGTCGGCGGCGAGCATCGCCTGCGCGTCGAAGATGTCGGCCTCGTCGTCGCGGCCGGCCGCGCGGAGGCGGCCGGCGAGCGCGTCGAGCTGTGCCACTGCCTCGGCAACGCCGCCGTCGAGGTCACGGACGGCGCCGGTCGTCGCTCCAGCAGGCTCGAGCCGCGCGGCCACCGCAAGCGCGACGCCCGGCGCGGCGGCGACGCCCCGCAGCCGGGTCATGACGGGAGCGGTTCGCCGAGGCCGGATGCGACAAGCGCGACGAGCTCGTCGAGCGCGCGCTGCTCGTCCTCGCCGTTCGTCTCGATCCGCAGCTCGTGGCCCCGCGCGACGCCCAGCTGCATGACGCCGAGGATGCTCTTGGCCGATGCGCTGCGCGCCGCGTCGCGGGTGAGGTTCGTCACGCGGATCTCGCACGGATAGCTGGCCGCCGACTTCACGAAGGTCGCGGCCGGCCGCGCGTGGAGGCCGGATGGGTTGCGAATCACGACCGTCGTGTCAGGCATGAGCTTCTCCGGAGCGTCTCGTCCGCCCATCGTGCCACGCCGGCGCGTGTCACTCGCTCCAGATCATCGCGTCGACGCGCACGGAGCCGTCGATGAAGCCGAGGCGGCGCATCGTCGCGAACGCGGCCGTCCATCGGTCCGGGTCGATGCGCCCGTTGCCGAACCCGCCCGCGCTCCACAGCTCGACCGTCGCCTTCAGCACGGCGAGCCCGGTCGCCCGATCTTCGCCGAGGGTCGGCACCTGCGCCACCGAGTCGTCGAGGCCGAGCTGCGGATCGTCGATCACCGCCTGCTGCGCACGCGCGGTGGCGGCGGTGAAGGTGCGGACGAGCGCCGGGTCGGCGCTGATCACGGCGTCCGACGCGACCACGCCGGGGCCGGGGAGCGGCGCGATGTTGTCGATGGTGAGCATCCCCACCTGCATCCCCTGCTTCGCCAGCTGGAGCGGCTCGTTGGTGCGGAAGCCGGTGATGAGATCGACGTCGCCGTTGAGCAGTCCCTCGGCCTGGTTGAACTGCGGGTACTCGCGGATCGTGATGTCGTTGGCGGTGAGGCCACCGGCGTCGAGAAGCGCCAGCAGCGCGTGCCACGACGAGCCGAAGCGCCCGGGTGTGCCGATCGTCTTGCCCTTCAGCCCGGCCGGCGTGGTCGGGACGGACCCGGCCTTCCCGATGATCGCGACCGGGAACGCCTGGTAGAGGGTCGACACGTACCGGATGGGGATGCCCGAGGTGCGCGCGATCATCACGTCGGTGGCGTCGGCCACGCCGAGCGCGGCCTGTTGGTCGGCGACCTGGCGCACGACGTCGCCACCGCTCGCGTGCTCGAGCGTCACGTCGAGCCCTGCCGCCGCGTAGTAGCCCTCCTTGATCGCCACGTAGAACGGCGCGAACTGGACGTCGGGACGAAAGCCGAGCAGGACGGTGATGGGCCGCAGCTGCGCGGATCCGCTGGGCTGGACCGATGGCGTCGTCGTGCAGGCCGAGATGGAGGCGAGAAGCAGCGCGAGGGCGAAGGTGCGAAGGCGGGACATCGATTACCTCTGGTTGGGAACGAGGCGGCGCTCGGCGACGACAACGAGTCCGTAGCCGGCGAGGCCGATGACGGCGAGCGTGACGAGCGCGACGAACATGAGCGGGGTGTCGAACAGCCCCTGGTCGGCGATGTTGATGAGGATGCCGAGACCGACGCTGGCACCTGCCCATTCGGCGACGACGGCACCGATGACGGCGAGCGTGACCCCCACCCGCAGGCCACCGAAGATCACCGGCAGCGCCCACGGGATGTCGAGGTGGCGGACGCGGAAGCGCTCCCCGGCGCCCATCGATGCGAAGAGCTCGACGAGCGCCGGATCCACCGAGCGCACCCCGACCATGGTCGCGATCGCGATCGGGAAGAAGACGATGAGGGCGCAGATCACGACCCGCGCCAGCAGGCCGCCGCCGAACCAGATGTCGAGCAGCGGTGCCAGCGCCAGGATCGGGACCGCCTGCGCGGCGACGATATACGGCGAGAGCACGCGCTCGAGCAGGACGCTCCGCGCCAGCACCAGTCCCACGCCGATGGCGACCGTGGCACCGACGACGAACCCGAGGCTGCTTTCGAGCAGCGTCGCCGCGGTGTGGGTCCACAGCGTGCCGGTCGCGATCGCGCGCAGGCCGCGATCGGCCACGACCTCGGGCGCCGGCAGGATGTAGGCGGGCACACCGGTCACGACGGTCACGGCCTTCCACGCCAGCACGAACGCGGCGGCGCTGGCGAGGGCGGTGAGCAGGCGCCGCGGCGTCACGAGGCCACCCACCCGGCGAGGTCGGGGTCGTGGGCACGCGACAGCGCGTCCCGGATCGCCGCTGCCACCGCCCGGGCCGGCGGCTGAGCCATGACATCGGTCCCGCGAGGGTGCGCCAGCGGCACCGCCAGATCAGCGACCACGGTGCCGGGGCGCGCTCCGAGCACCACGATCCGATCCGCGAGCAGCACGGCCTCGGCGACGGAGTGCGTCACGAGCAGCAGCGTCGGGCGGCGCTCCATCCACAGCCGCTCGAGCTCGGTGTCGAAGGCCTCGCGGGTGAGCAGGTCGAGCGCGCTGAACGGCTCGTCGAGGAGCAGCACGCCCGGGTCGGTGATGAGCGCGCGCGCGAGTCCGGCCCGCTGGGCGAGCCCCCCGGACAGCTGCGCCGGCAGCAGCGTCGCTGCCCCGCGCAGCCCGACGCGGTCGAGCGCGTCCGCCACGGCGGCTCCGCTCGCGGCGGCCACGTCGCCCCGGGCGGCAAGCGGCAGCGCGACGTTCTGCGCGACCGTGAGCCACGGCACGAGCCGCGGCTGCTGGAAGGCCAGCCCCACCCTGCCGTCGCCGGCCGTCGGCGCGGCGCCGCCCACCTCCACCCTGCCGGTCGTCGGAGCCAGGAGGCCGGCGACGATCCGCAGCAGCGTGCTCTTGCCGCTGCCGTTCGGACCGATGATCGCCGTCAGGCTGCCGGCGGGGACGTCGAGGGACAGATTACGGAGCGCCTCGACGCCGGACGGGTAGCGCATGCGGACGCCGGCGACGCGCAGCGGAAGCGCGGTCGCGCGGCGGTCGGGCGTGTGGTCGGCCATGTGGCTGTCTCCGGTGCGGGCCACCAATCGGGGCGTCGCACCGTGACCCAACGCGGCGGGCCCGATCGCACGCGGTCACGCGCACACGATCCTCCCGCACGGGGGACACGAGCGGTCACCTTCTCCCATCCGGACTCTCACCGTCGGCCCTGTCGGCTCCCGTCGCACGGAAGGTCAGGTCAACCCGCGTCGATTGCGCGACGCGGGGTCGCGGGCTGGCGTCGCGGAGGACGCCGACCGCCGGTGGGGACTTTCACCCCGCCCCGAAGGCAACTTCAATGATTCGTGATTCGACTGCGGCCGATCGTGGCACGCGGCCGCGGGGAGGTCAACTTCGCGTCAGGCGCGCGCCTCGTCGCCTGGGCGGCGGCGCAGCCATCGGTACAGGAGGACGACGACGCCGACGGCCACGAGGGCGTAGATCACCGTTTCGTACGGCCGCACCGCGTCGTAGAGGTGCCGGTAGTTCTCGCCCAGCAGGTAGCCGGCGAGGAGCAGCACCGCGTTCCACGGCAGCGAGCCAAGCGCGGAGAAGACGAGGAAGCGCCCCATCGGCATGCGCGCCACCCCCGCCGGATAGTTGATGAGCGCGCGAACCAGCGGGACGAGGCGGCCGATGAGCACCGCCCAATCGCCGTGCTGGGCGAACCACGCGTCGGCGCGGTCGAGGTCCGCGGGGTGGATGTGGACGTAGCGACCCCAGCGGTCGAGCAGCGGCCGGCCGCCCCAGGCGCCGATGAGATAGCCGGCGAGCGAGCCTGCCACGGCGGCCACGGTCGCCACGACGAGCGCGATGACGAAGTTCCACGGCGCGTGGGTCAGCGGCTCCAGCACGGCCGGGTCGGTGGCCGACTGGCTGATCTTCCAGCCCGCCATCGGCACGATGACCTCGGACGGGATGATCGGGATGAACGTCTCGAGCGCGATCGCGATCGCCACCCCGACGTAGCCGACCGCGTCGTACAGGCTGAGGAAGAAGGGGATGACCTGCCGATCGATGAGCTCGAGCACGCGCTCCTACCGCTCCCCGCCGGCGTCCACCGCGGGCGGCTCGCCGCCGCGGCGGGGCAGGTTGTCGAGCGGCACCGCGACGCGACGGTGGAGTGGGGCCGCGGCCGGTGCGGCCACCGCCTCGTTGAGGCGGCGGCGCTCGTCGACGCGCATCACGTGGACCGCGACGATGATCGCGACGAGCGCGGCGCCGGCCATCCATCCACCCAGCACGTCCATCGGGTAATGCGCGAGCAGGTAGACGCGGGTGAGGCTGATGGCGCCGATGAGGACGAGCGCCACCGCGTAGGCGGTCAGCCCCTGCCGCCGGTCGAGGCTCAGGCGGGCGATGCAGAACGCGGCCAGGCCGTAGAGCGCGGTGGCGCGCAGCGCATGCCCGGCGGGGAAGTCGGCGAGTTTATCCAGCCCGACGCCGTTGACGTTAAGGACCGCGCTCGCGAGCTGGCCGAGGCTCATCTGCGGGATCGCGGTCAGGTACTTGAGCGCCCACTCGATCGGGAAGGCGAGCATGCCGGCGGCCAGGATGATGGCCAGGTCGCGCCGCCCCTTGACGAGCGCCAGCAGGCCGAGTCCGGAGAAGGCGAGCGCCACGAACCAGCCGGAGCCGAGACCGCTGATCCCGGTGAGGAGCGCCTCGAGCGGCGGCAGGTTCGCCGCGACCCAGTCGTGGAACGGCTTGACGACGTTCGCCATGAGCCACTCCTCCGGCACGAGGTACGTGGTCGTGCGCTTGAGGATGACGAGCCAGAACAGGGTCGGCAGCGCGATGAGGGCGAGGAGGAAGGCGGCCGCCGGACTCGGGACCGCGCCCCCGAGCCGGTGCCGCGCGTCGTCGCTGACGAGCAGGCGGCTCGTAGGGTCCGGGAGGCCTCGCACGGTGCGTAGTATACGGACCGATGGCTCCCCTTCCCCTCACCGGCCGAGACCTCACCATCGACAACGTCATCGAGGTCGCACGCGGCCGACGAGCCGTCTCGCTCGCCTCCGACGCAGCCGATCGAATGCGCGCGTCCCGCGCCGTGATCGAGCGCCTCGTCGCCGATGGCGCCACCGTGTACGGGGTGACGACTGGCTTCGGCGACCTCGCCGACGTCCGCATCGAGCCGCAGCGCACCGCCGAGCTGCAGCGCAACCTCGTCCGCTCCCACGCGGCCGGCACCGGCGACCCGCTGCCCGACGAGGTGGTGCGGGCGATGATGGTGCTGCGCGCGAATGCCCTGGCGGTTGGCCTGTCCGGCGTGCGGACCGATGTCGTCACGCTCCTCGTCGCGATGCTGAACGCCGCCGTCCACCCGGTCGTCCCGTCGCGCGGCAGCCTCGGCGCGTCGGGCGACCTCGCCCCGCTGGCGCACATCGCCCTCGTGCTCATCGGCGAGGGCGAGGCGACCGTCGACGGGGCAGGGCCGGCCGCCGGGAGCGAGGCGCTGGCGCGCGCCGGCCTCGAGCCGCTCACGCTCGGGGCGAAGGAGGGCTTGGCCCTCCTCAACGGCACGCAGCTCATGGCGGGGATCGGGGCGCTCGCGCACCACGACGCGCTGCGCCTGGCGCTGACCGCCGACGTCGTCGGCGCCATGAGCCTCGAGGCGATGCTCGGCACCGGTGCCGCCTTCGCCGACGAGCTGGTCGCGGCGCGCCCGCATCCCGGTCAGGTCGCGTCCGCGCGTCACCTCCGCGCCCTGCTCGCCGGCAGCGAGATCGGTTCGTCGCACGCGGCCTCCGGCCATCGCGTGCAGGACGCGTACAGCCTGCGCTGCATGCCGCAGGTGCACGGCGCAGCGCGCGACGCGCTGGGCGAGCTGGAGCGGGTCCTCGCGGTCGAGATCAACGCCGCCACCGACAATCCCCTCGTCTTCGGCGACGGGGCGGTGATCTCCGGCGGCAACTTCCACGGCGAGCCGCTGGCGCTGGCGCTCGACTACGCGACCCTCGCGGTCACCGAGCTGGCCTCGATCTCCGAGCGCCGCACCGCGCGCCTCGTCGACGCGCACCACAGCGGCCTGCCGGCCTTCCTCGCCGAGCGGCCGGGCGTGGAGAGCGGGTTGATGATCGCGCACTACACCGCGGCCGCCCTCGTCAACGAGCTCAAGGGGCTCAGCCACCCGTCGTCGGTCGACACGATCCCGACCAGCGCGAACCAGGAGGACCACGTGAGCATGGGCGCCACCAGCGCGCTGCGGCTGCGCGATGCGCTCGACCGAGCCGAGCGGGTCCTCGCCATCGAGGCGCTGTGCGCCGCGCAGGGGCTCGACTTCCGCGCCCCGCTCGCACCGGGCGCCGGCGTGGCGGCCGCCCACGCCCTCGTGCGCGGGCGCGTCGCGCACCTTGACGCGGATCGGCCGCCGGCACCGGACATCGAGGCGCTGCGCGAGCTCGTCCACGCCGGCGACCTGCTCGCCAACGGCGCGACCCAGGCCGCGCATGGATGACCTCGACTTCGAGCTCGTCAGCGAGGCGACGTTCGAGGCGATCCCGTCGCCCACCGCGGTCGGAGCGCGTTGCCAGACCTGCGACTACTGGGAGCGGCTCGACGGTGGACGCGAGGCGGCAGACCCGCCTGATGGCGACGGGGCCGCGCGGCTCGCCGCGCTGAAGCGGTCACGGCTCCTCGCGGGCCGCGATCTCGCCGGGGCCTACGGGATGCTCGCCTTCCGGACCGACAGCGTCGAGCGCCGCGCGGTGGCGTGGACGCAGTTCGGTCCGCTGGCTGCCTACCCTCGTGCGCTCGTCATTCGCGAGCGCTACCCGGACCTGCCGCAGAGCCCGGCGCCATGGGTCGTCACCTGCCTCCAGGTCGACCCGGCCGCGGGCACGGCGGACCAGCGGCGCGACTTCGGTGTGGCGCTCCTCGACGCGCTCGGCGCGGAGCTCGACCGCCGCGGCATCACGGCCATCGAGGCGTACATCGAGCGCGCCACCGACCCCTGGGTCCCCTCGGCCGGTCCGGCATCGGTGTACGAGGCGGCGCGATTCGAGCGAGCGGCGGGCGACGAGCACTTTCCGGTCTACCGCCGCGAGCTGACCGGCTCCGGCGCCGACGTGGGGTGGGGCGACCTGCTGGATCGCTCGCGGCCGCCGGATGACGAGGGGGACGCGTGGCCGCTGCCGCTGCCGCACGGACCGAAGGAGGAGGATTTCTTCCGCCTGCCGCCGGAGAAGCCGAAGCGGCCGAACCCGTTCGGCGAGGACTGACCGATGCCGGTGCCGGTCCAGGCGGGCTTCTGGGGGCTGGTCGCCGCGCTGGCGCTCGTCCTCGGCGCCGTGATCGCGCTGCTCGCACCGGTCCCACGCCGGATCGTGGCCCTCGTCCTGTCGTTCGGTGCCGGCGCCCTCGTGAGCGCGCTCGCGTTCGACCTTTCCGACGATGCGTTCCGCGTTGGCGGCACGTTCGTGTTCGGCGCCGGCCTGGCGGTCGGGGCGCTCGCGTACTACGTCGGCGATCGGCTCATCGACCGCCTCGGCCCCGGGAGCGGCGTGCGGCGCCAGACGAGCGGGCCGGCGATCGTCCTGGGCGCGCTGCTCGACGGCCTGCCGGAGTCGCTCGTCCTCGGCGCCACCCTCCTCGGTGGTGCGGGGGTGAGCGCCTCGTTCCTCGCCGCGGTCCTCGTCTCGAACCTGCCGGAGGGCCTCGCCGGCGCGCGCGACCTGTCGGACGAGGGGCATTCACGCCGCTTCGTCATCGGCCTGTGGGTGGTCGTCGCCGTCGCCTCCGGCATCGTCGCGGCCATCGGCAACGCGGCGCTGTCGACGATGGGCGGCGGGCCGCTCGCCTTCATCCAGGCCCTCGCCGCCGGCGCGATCATCACCATGCTCGCCGACACGATGTTCCCCGAGGCGTTCCGGGACGGGGGCGATACGGCGGGCCTCGCCACCGCGCTCGGCTTCGCGACCGCGTTCCTCCTCTCGAGAGCCTGATCTCGCAGCGCGGCCGTATCATCGGTCGATGACGAGCGTTGCCCCGAAGGCCGGCCCACGCCCCGTACGCGCCCCGCGCGGCACGGAGCTCTCCTGCAGGGGATGGGCGCAGGAGGCGGCGCTGCGGATGCTGATGAACAACCTCGACCCGGACGTTGCCGAGGACCCGGATCGCCTCGTCGTCTACGGGGGCACCGGGCGCGCGGCCCGCAGCTGGGAGGCGTTCGACGCCATCGTGGCCGAGCTCCGCCGCCTCGAGGATGACGAGACGCTCCTCGTCGCCAGCGGGAAGCCGGTCGGCGTGTTCCGCACCACGACCGATGCGCCGCGCGTCCTCATCGCGAACGCGAACCTCGTGCCGCACTGGGCGACGTGGGAGCAGTTCCGCGAGCTCGAGCGTGCCGGGCTGACGATGTACGGCCAGATGACCGCCGGCTCGTGGATCTACATCGCGACGCAGGGGATCATCCAGGGGACGTACGAGACGTTCGGCGAGCTCGCCCGCCAGCACCACGGCGGCACGCTGCGCGGCACGGCGACCCTCACCGCCGGCCTCGGCGGGATGGGGGGCGCGCAGCCGCTGGCGGTGACGATGAACGAGGGCGCCTGCCTGGCGATCGAGGTCGACGAGGCCCGCGCGCGACGGCGCCTCGACGTCGGTTACGTCGACGAGCTCACCCATTCAGTCGACGAGGCGATCGCCCTGACGGACCGATGGCGCGCCGATGGCGACGCGCGCAGCGTGGCACTCATCGGGAACGCGGCCGACCTCGAGCCGGAGCTCGTGCGGCGCGGCTGGAAGCCGGATGTCGTGACCGACCAGACGAGCGCCCACGACCCGCTGAACGGCTACGTGCCGGGCGGGATGGACCTCGACGCGGCCCTCGACCTGCGGCAGCGTGATCCGGAGGAGTACGTCCATCGGTCCATGGCGTCGATGGCCGAGCACGTGCGGGCGATGCTCGCCTTCAAGCGCGGCGGTGCGGTCACGTTCGACTACGGCAACAACATCCGGGCGCACGCTCTGGAGGCCGGGGTGACCGACGCGTTCGACTTCCCCGGCTTCGTGCCCGCCTTCATCCGGCCGCTGTTCTGCGAGGGCAAGGGTCCGTTTCGAGTCGCTGCGCTGTCGGGCGACCCGGCGGACATCGCAACGATCGACGCGGCGCTGGCCGAGCTGTTCCCCGACGACGCGGGGCTGCAGCGCTGGCTCCGCCTGGCGCGCGAGAAGGTCCCGTTCCAGGGGCTGCCGGCACGGATCTGCTGGCTCGGCTTCGGGGATCGCGCGAAGGCCGGGGCCCGCATCAACGAGCTCGTCGCCTCCGGCGCCATCAGCGCGCCGATCGTCATCGGCCGCGACCACCTCGACGCCGGCAGCGTGGCCTCGCCATACCGCGAGACGGAGGCGATGCGCGACGGCTCCGACGCCATCGCCGACTGGCCGATCCTCAACGCCCTCGTCAACACGGCCGCGGGCGCGACCTGGGTGAGCTTCCACCACGGCGGCGGGGTGGGGATCGGCTACAGCCTGCACGCCGGCATGGTCGTCGTCGCCGACGGGACCGATGCCGCGGCAGCTCGCCTCGAACGCGTCCTCACCTCCGACCCGGGGATGGGCGTCATCCGCCACGCCGACGCGGGCTACGAGCGGGCGATCGAGGTCGCCCGCGAGCGCGGCGTCCGCGTTCCCATGCTCGACGGTTGACGGCGTTCGACCCGGAGGGGCCGTTGCCCGGCGCCCCCGAGCCGTGGGCCGCCTCCACGATGCCGGCCCTCCGCGACGGCCCGCCGTACGCGATGACGGAGATGATCGCGGCGGAGCCGGCGCTCGCCGAGCGCCTCACACGCCGCCTCGCGGCTGAGCCGGCGGTCGAGCTGCTCGCTCGCCGGGTGCAGGAGGCGGTCGCGGCATCCGCGCCGGTCACGCTGGTCGGCTGCGGCACGTCGGAGCATGCGGCGGAGGCGGTCGCCGCCATCTGGACCGACGTCCTCGGGCTGCCGATCGGCCACGCCGTCCAGTTCGCGCAGGCGCTCGAGATGCTCCGGCACCCGCAGCCGGACGGGCTGGTGGTCGCCGTGTCGCACGAGGGCGGCACCCTGGCCACGAACGATGCCCTCGCTGCCGTTGCCAGGGCGGGCGCCGCGACCGCGCTGATCACCGTCGGCGATCGATCCCCGGGCGCCTCCGTGGCGGGCATCGTCGTGACGACCGGGGAACAGGACCAGAGCTGGTGCCACACCGTGGGCTACCTGTCGCCGCTCATCGCGGGCACCGCGGTCGCCGCGCGGCTGGCCGGCGCCACGGTCGACCCGGCGGCGCTGCGTGCCCTGCTCCAGGCGGCAAGCGACGAAGCCGGCGCCGCCAGCGTCGCGGGACGACTCGCGGGCTGCGATCGGCTGCTCGTGGTTGGTGGCGGCGCCGACCACGCGAGCGCGCGCGAGCTGGCGCTGAAGCTGGCCGAGGGCGTCCACCTTCCCACCATGGCGCTTCCGGTCGAAACCGTCCTCCACGGCCATCTCGCGGCCGCCGACGCGCGCACCGGCATCGTCGTGATCCTCGTCGCCACCGCGGCCGAGCCGAGGTTCCGGGATCGCGCGCTCGACGTCCTGCGCGCGGCAGGTGAGCTCGGCATGCCGGCGGCCGCCATCCTGGCGGCGGGCGTGGCCGCCGAGGTAGGGAGCGATCTCACTCCCGCCGGCCGGCTCCTGGTGCCCGCGACGCGCGACCTGCCGCCAGTCGCCGCCGCGCTCCTCGGCATTGCGCTGCCGCTCCAGCTGCTCGCCGAGCGGATGGCGCGCGCGCGGCGCGTGAACCCCGATCCCATCGGCCGCGATAATCCCGCCCAGGCCGCAGCGCACGGCTGAGCGGCCGCAGTTCGCTTCGACGGAGGGCAGCACACGGATGGACTGGGTCGTCTTCGGAGCGCAGTGGCTCCACGTCCTGTTCGGGATCCTGTGGTTCGGGAACTCGCTCGCGATCGCGGCGTTCCTCATCCCGACGCTCAACACGCTGCCGATCCCCGTGCAGCGCGAGGTTGGCGGCGGCTACGGCGACCGCGCCGAGCGCGTGTTCAATATCGTCGCGCCGCTCGTGATCCTGCTCGGCTTCATCCGCGGCACGTTCCTGGGCCAGATCAAGAGCGTCGACGACCTCGTCGCCTCCGCCTACGGCGTGACCTGGACGGTGGCCCTGCTCGCGGCGCTCGCCACCTACATATGGGGCAAGTACGCGATCGGCTCGGCGGTGCGGGCCATGAACGCCGCGCCGCTGGCGCCGGACGGCTCGCCGACACCGGAGCTGCAGGCGGCGACGGACCGGACGAAGCGCGTCGCCGTGCTCGAGCTGCTCGGCTTCATCGTCATCTTCACCTGCATGATCCTCATGCGCTTCGGCCTGTAGGGCTGCCGGCGAGCCCGACGCGATCTCAGCCGCGGAGGAGCGCGAAGAGGCGGACGTAGAAGCGAAGGTTGTGGAGCGTCGCGTAGCGCTCCGCCGCCACGTCGCCAACCTTGAACAGGTGGTGGAGGTAGGCCCGCGTGAGGCCCGCGCCGCACAGCGGACAGTCGCAGCCGTCCTCCACCGCGTGGTGGTCGACCCGGTACTTCGCGTCGTGAATGCGCAGGGTGGCGTAGAACGGCTCGCCTGCCGCAGGCCGGCGATCCGCGCGGCCGGGGCGGAACGCGTAGAGCCGGCCGTGGCGCGCGTCACGGGTCGGCAGTGCGCAGTCGAAGATCGAGTAGCCGAGCGTCGCGGCATTGACGACGTGATCCGCCCGCCCGATCCCCAGCGCGTGCTTCGGCGCGGCCGCCGGCAGCGTCTCCGCCACCCAGCGCAGCGGCTCCGCCAGCAGGTCCCCCTCCTCGCCGAGCGGCCAGCCTCCGAACCCGTAGCCGTCGAACCCGATCGCGGCCAGCTCCGCGGCACACTGCCGGCGCAGGGTCTCGGAGGCGCCGCCCTGCACGACCGCGAAGAGGAGCGGCCGCTCGCCATCGCTCATCCCATCGGTCAGGCGGTCGAACTCGACGCGCGAGCGGCGGGCCCACTTCACGGTCCTGGCGACGCTCCGCTCCTGCTCGCCTTCGGGACCGGAGGCGTCGGTGCAGTCGTCGAGGCACACGAGCACGTCGCTCCCCAGCTGGAGCTGGAGACTGATGACCCGCTCCGCGGTGAGGTTCCACTTCTCGCCGGTCGCGGGCTCGCGGAAGATGACCTCGTTGTCGCGGATGACCCCGTGCGCCGGGTCCTGCCGGATGAGGCTCCACACCTGGAACCCGCCCGAGTCGGACAGGATCGGCCCATCCCAGCCCATGAACCGATGGACGCCGCCGGCCGCCTGGACCACCCGCGCGCCCGGCCGTCGGAGGAGATGGAACGCGTTGACGACGACGCCCTCGATCCCGACCGCGCGCAGGTCCGCCGCGCTCACCGCCCGCACCCCGGCGCGCGTGGCGTCCGGCAGGAACGTCGGCACCTGCCACGTCGCGCGCCGCGTGACGAGCGGCTCAGCCACGGGCAAGGGTGACGACGAAGACGAGCTCGCTGGGGACCGATGCCTCGGTGACCGCGGACGCGCCGACGTCCACCGCCAGGCGATCCATGCGGTCGCGATACGTCCGCTCCATCCCACGCGCCCGGCCGCCGAGCGACCGCCGCGTGAAGCTGACGATCGCGTGCCTCGCCCGGAGGTTGCCGAGCACGCGTGCCGCGGCCGTCGTGTCCTGCCGGTCGAGCGTCGTCAGCAGCTTGAGCAGCAGGACGACGTCGGCCGGGTCGTCGACCGTCGCTGCGGCGAGGTCGCGCTCCTCGATCCGATGCGGCTGTCCGACGAGGCCGAGGAACGCATCGACGGTCGCGAGCGCGTGCCCGTCCACATCGACGGCGATGATCGGCGCGGATCGGTCGAGGCCCATCCACGGCAGCGCGAGCGGCCCGAGCCCGCAGCCGAGATCGAGGAGTGACGCCGGTGCGCCACCCGCGGCCGTCCAGATCGGGTCGAAGAATCGGTCGAGGTAGGGGGCCCGCTCGGCGGTCGAGGCATGCGACGCCATGACCCGCGCGCACGCCGCGCGGAACGCCGGATCCGCCAGGTCGCCGGTCCACCTGTCGATGACCGCCCCCAGCGAGGCGCTGCCACGGGCGAACGCGCCGACCGCCTGGTGGAGGCGGCGCCGGACCCGCCGCGCGGCGTCGTCGACGTTGCGCGCATGCGGCAGCTCCTCGCCGGCGAGTCGACGCACGAGGGCCGCGTCGACGGCCCGGTAGCGGCGCGAGCCGGCGACACGGGTCACGACCGCCTCGAGGTCGCTCACCGCTGCGCCTCGGCCGCGAGCTCGTAGGCGCGCCGCTTCGGGATGGCGTGGCGCCGGACGAGGAAGTCGGCCGTGGTCCGCACCGAGGCGCCGCTCGCCGCGAGCAGGGCGGCATCGGTCGTTGCGTCCGCCACCTCCGGCGCCCGGGTGGCGCCTGCGATGACGAGCGTGGACTCGCCGCGCACCGTCGGCTCGGCCTGCACCTCGGCGAGGAGCGACCCCAGCGTGCCGCGCTGGTAGCGCTCGTCGCGCTTCGTCATGCTCCGCGCCAGGCAGGCAGGGCGATCGCCCAGGACGGCGAGCGCGTCGGCGAGGGTGGCGGCGAGGCGGTGCGGCGCCTCGAAGGCGACCAGCGTGTCGGCGTCGCCGGCCAGCTCGCCGAGCTGCGCGCGCCGGCGCGCCGTCGTCCGGCCGAGAAAGCCGACGAAGCGGAACGGCAGCGGCGGCAGCCCGCTCGCGGCGAGGGCGGTCGTGACCGCGGACGCGCCGGGCAGGACCGTGACGCGCTGGCCGGCGGCGAGCGCGGCGCGCACGAGCGTCAGCCCCGGGTCGCTGACGAGCGGCATGCCCGCATCGGTCACCAGCGCCACGTCGTCGCCGGCCGCGAGGCGCGACAGCAGCTGCGGCGTCCGCTGCTCCTCGTTGTGGGCGTGGTACGAGATGGCACGGGTCGCGATCCCGTGGTGCCGCGCCAAGGTGGCGAAGTGGCGGGTGTCCTCGGCCGCGACCAGCGGCACGCGCCGGAGAAGGTCGCGGGCGCGAAACGTCAGGTCGTCCGGGTCACCGATGGGGACCGCGACGAGGTGGAGGGTGCCGGTCACGGGCCGAGCCTAGCGCACCGTAAGATGGCCGACGTGGCCAGCCTGATCGAGTGCGTCCCGAACTTCAGCGAGGGGCGGCGTCCCGAGGTGCTCGCGGAGATCGTGCGCGCCATCGGTCAGATCGACGGGGTGACGCTCCTCGACCACAGCCGCGACGAGACCCACAACCGCAGCGTCGTGACGTTTGCCGGCGCCGCCGATGCCGTGGTACGGGCGGCGACCGCCGCCGTCGGCCGCGCGCTCGAGCTCATCGACATGGAGCGCCACGTCGGCGCTCACCCGCGCATCGGTGCCGTCGATGTCATGCCGTTCGTGCCGCTCGGCACGACGCGGATCAGCGAATGCGTCGACCTCGCCCGGCGCTTCGCGGAGCAGGTCGCGCTCCGCTTCGAGATCCCGGTCTACCTCTACGGGGAGGCGGCCCTGCGCCCCGAGCGTCGGCGCCTGGCCGACGTGCGGCGCGGCCAATACGAGGGCCTGCGCGATGAGATCGGGACGAACCCGGACCGCGCCCCGGACTTCGGCCCGGCGCGGCTCCACCCGCGCGGTGGAGCGATCGCGGTCGGCGCGCGGAAGCCGCTCATCGCCTTCAACGTCAACCTCGCCACCGACGACCTCGCGCTCGCGAAGCGGATCGCGCACGCCATCCGCGAGTCGTCGGGCGGCCTGCCCGCCGTCCAGGCGATGGGCGTGCTGCTCGAGAACCCCGGCGAGCCGCGCATGGCGCAGGTCAGCATGAACCTCGTCGACTGGGAGCAGACCGGCATCCCCCGCGTCATCCGCGAGATCCGGCGCATGGCGCTGGAGAACGGGACCGATATCGACCACTGCGAGCTCATCGGCCTTGCGCCGACCGGGGCCCTGCTGGAGGTGGCGGCCGACACGCTCGGGCTGCGCGGCTTCACCGACGACCAGGCGCTCGAGCTGCGCCTCGCGCGCGGCTGAAACCCCCTCGGGTGGTGCGCGGACGCGCCACCTGTGGTCGTGACCCCGGCGCGCACTGGTACGCGGCGTGCATTCGGAGCGTGGCAACTTCTACCTCGCACCGGAGACCAGATCGTCCATGTCGCCCCGCTCCCACGCCCAGGGGACCAGCTGGCGGCTCGTCATCTCCCTGGCCGGCCTGTGGCTCGCGGCCGCCATCGTCCTGGCCACCGTCGCCGCCCCGGCGAATGCCGCCCA
Organism: uncultured Chloroflexia bacterium; assembly: GCA_963825905.1. GTDB lineage: Bacteria > Chloroflexota > Limnocylindria > QHBO01 > QHBO01 > JAICQM01. The sequence goes on from CAWGUL010000006.1 coordinate 198,059, forward strand.
GAAGGCTCCGACGACCACCGCGGCGACCGCCAGCGCACGCGTCCAACCGGCCGGCCAGCGCCCTGAAGCTCCCTTCATCACCGTCCTGCTCGCCGGTGGCGCGGTGGCGACCGTCGCCATCCGATCTCGCGGCACGCGGCGCCAGCCCGCCCGCCAGGCGGTCCGCATCCGCTGACCCATAAGCGGCCCGGCGGCCGCTGCTAGACTGCCGGGCCCATGGCTTCCCTCCGCGAGCAGCTCCGCGATGCCGTCGCCGATGCGCGGCGCCGCGCCGCCGCGGCGGGCGACCTGGCGCTCCCCGGTGCGGGAGAGCTCTCGCCGCCGGTGATCGAGCAGCCCGCCCGTCCGGAGCATGGCGACTACGCGACGAACGCCGCGATGCAGCTCGCCCCCCACGCCCGCATGGCGCCCATGCGGATCGCCGAGGCCCTGCGCGCGCACCTCGTCACCCCGGATGCCGTCGACGAGGTGACGATCGCCGCGCCGGGGTTCATCAACTTTCGCCTCGACCCAGCCTGGGTGGGGGCGCAGGTCGAGGAGATCCGTCGCGCCGGCGCCGACTTCGGTCGTGCGCGCACGTCCGCCCCGCGCCGCATCAACGTCGAGTTCGTCTCCGCCAACCCGACCGGGCCGCTGACGATCGGGAACGCGCGCGGCGCGTTCGTCGGCGACCTGCTGGCCCGCGTGCTCGAGGCGGTCGGCCACGAGGTGACGCGCGAGTACTACTTCAACGACGCCGGCGCCCAGGTCCGCAACCTCGGCCTCTCCGTCCTGGCACGCCGTGACGGCACCGACCTCCCCGAGGACGGCTACCACGGCGCCTACGTCACCGAGCTCGCGGCCGAGGTGCCCGACGAGGTCATGGCCGCCGCCAACGGGGAGGGGGCCGACGCCGGTGAGGTGCTCGGCGGCTGGGCCGCGGAGCGGATCCGGGGCTCGATCGAGCGGTCGCTCGCCGACCTCGGCGTGCGCTTCGACGTCTGGACCGGCGAGGCGTCGATTCACGCCGCCGGCTGGGTCGAGCGCGGGATCGCAGCGCTGCGCGAGGGCGGCCACATCTACGAGCAGGACGGCGCCACCTGGTTCCGCTCCACCGCCTTCGGCGACGACCGGGACCGGGTCGTCATCCGCTCGAACGGGCTGCCGACCTACTTCGCCTCGGACATCGGGTACGTGGCGGAGAAGTTCAGCCGCGGCTTCGAGGACCTCATCTACGTCTGGGGCGAGGACCACCACGGCACGGTGGCGCGGGTGCGGAACGCGGCCGCCGCGCTCGGCTTCGATCGCGACGCGGTGCAGATGATCCTCATCGCCTGGGTGCGCTTCATCCGCGACGGGCAGGAGATCGGCTCGAGCAAGCGATCGGGGGAGTTCATCACCCTCGACGAGCTGCTGCGCGAGATCGGTCCCGACGCCGCCCGCTGGTTCTTCGGCGCCCGGGCGACGAGCACGGGCATCGACTTCGACCTCGACCTCGCCACCCGGCAGTCGAACGAGAACCCGGTCTACTACGTCCAGTACGCCCATGCGCGCTGCGCCTCGATCCTGCGCCACGCCGCCGAGCGCTCGAGCGCCCCCGACGGGACCGATGGCGCGGCGCTCCTCCGCCACCCGGCCGAGCAGGCGCTCATCCGGCGGATGCTCGCCCTGCCCGAAGTGCTGACCGAGGCCGCCGAGCGGCGCGAGACGCACGAGCTGCCGCGCTTCTGCCACGAGGTGGCGAGCCTCTACAGCCAGTTCTACCGGGACTGTCGCGTCCTGTCCGACGACGAGCCGCTGACCCGCGCCCGCCTCGCCGTGGTCGACGCGACGCGCCAGGTGCTGGCGAACGCGCTCGGCCTGATGGGGATCTCCGCCCCCGACTCGATGTAGGGCGTCGCGCCGCTACGAGCCGGCGGCGCCCGCCGCGCGGTCGAGCAGCGCGGCCGACGACGCGTGGAGCACGAGCACCTCGGTATCGCTGGTGCGCACCATCCGCGCCGGGGAGCCCACGCCGCCGACGAGGGCGCCGTAGGTCCGGGCGAAGTCCTCGGCCTGCGCCGGGGCGTCGAAGGCGATCCGCCACGCCATGGCGTAGTCGCCGCCGCTCGTGCCGGCCACGCTGAGGCGGTCGCCGCCCCAGCCCGCGCCGGCATCGGTCGCGTCCGCATGGGGCGCGCCGAGCGACTCGAGCCAGATCGCGATCATCGCCTCGCCCATGGTCGTCGGCGGCACGTTCGACCAGCCCGCACCCAGCGTCGCGGCCAGGTCGACCGGCGCGACGGTCAGCGGCTTCTCACCGCTCGCGTACTTGTCCGGGTGGAGGACCTGCTCGGTCGACGCGGGCGGGTCGGCGAAGGCGGCATCGACCGCGTCGAAACCCTCCCGACGCGTAGAGGCTGCCCACGAAATCGGCGCCGGAGGTGTAGGGGAACTCGAGCTGGGCGACCATCCAGCCCGGGATGCCGGACATGTCGGGGACCGGCGTCTGCGTGATCGACCCGAGGTCGGCGGGATTCATGTGCTGGATCGCCCACAGGACCATCGTCAGCGACGCGTCGCCCTCGACCAGGCCGGTGCGCGCGAGGTCCCGGTCGTCCTCGCCGACGGCGTTGGTCTGCAGCTTGTCGAGGCCGAACGAAGCGTCCTGGAGCGCGTGCGTGTACTCGTGCGCGTACGTGATCCGCGCCTGTGGCGTGATGCCGGCATCCGACACCACGACCATCCGCTGCTGCTTGTCGTCGTAGAAGCCGATGACCTGGTCGCCGAGCAGCTGCAGCTGGAGCGCGGCCACGTCCTGGCCGGCCTTCAGCAGGCCGAGCGCGCGGAGCGCGAGGTTGTCGGCGTCGCGGCGCGCCCGTGGGTAGTCCGCGTCGAAGGAGGCGCGCAGCTCGGCCTGGAGCTGGTCGCGACCGATGAGATCCGCGGGACCGATGTCGGGGGCCGGGAGGAGGCGGATCGAGCGCACCTGGCCCTCGATCGCAGCGAACTCGGCCGCCGGGTCGGCGCTGGCCGATGGGCCCGTGGTGCCCGATCCGCTCGCCGTCGGCGTCGGCAACGGCTCCACCGTCGCGCTCGCGAGCGGGCCGATCGCGACCGGGACGCCCATCGCCCGGGCGGTCACGAGTGCCACCCCGGCGAGCAGGAGGATGACGACGAGGATGGCGGCGGCCCGCCGGGCGAGGGGTGACATCGGGCGCATTGTCGCATCGGTCGCGAGGGTGCTGAAACGTTCACGTTTCTTAAGGCGCGCCGATGTTTGGGATTCACGCGCGCCCGATACCTTCAATCCTGCGAGATGGAGATCCATTCAACCGGGTTTCCGCCTCCACCCTCCCTCCTTCGAGCGCCGGTGTCATTGGGCGGGCACCGGCGCTCGTGCGTTTCCCGCATACTTTCGGGCGACCGATGGAAATCACCTGGTACGGCCGCGCATGCTTCCGGCTCAAGGGCCGTGACGCAACCGTCATCACCGACCCCTGCCCCCCGGCCACCGGCTTCGTGGCGGGCAAGCACGACGTCGAGCTGCTGACGATCAGCCACGACCACGCCGACCACGCCTACACCCGTTCCATCACCGCCGGGCTGACCCTCACCCGGCCGGGCGAGTACGAGTACAGCGACGTGCTCATCAACGGCGTCCGCACCTTCCATGACGGCTCGCGCGGGGCGGAGCGGGGCGAGAACATCGTCTTCTCGATCGAGCTCGACGGCGTCCACGTCGCTCACCTCGGTGATCTCGGCCACCTCCTGACCGAGGAGCAGCTCTCCGAGCTCGGGCCGGTCGACGTCCTGCTGGTCCCTGCGGGCGGCGTCTTCACCCTGCCGCCGGTCGAGGCGGCCGAGGTGGTGGCGCAGGTCAACCCGAAGATCGTCATCCCGATGCACTTCCAAGTGGACGGCGCGTCGAAGGACCTGCTGACGGCGGACACGTTCCTGCACGAGATGGCGTCGGAGCCGATCCGCCAGCCGAAGGCATCGGTCACGCCCAGCTCGCTGCCGGAGGAGACGCAGGTCGTGCTGCTCGAGGCGCGCGGCCGGACCGGCTGACGGGGGGCTTGCCGGCTCGAGCCGCATCGCGCGGCGAAAGGGCTTTCCCAACGAAAGTACTGGCCGAGACTGGTACCGCGGAGTATCCTTGCCGCGCCGACGTTCTGCGTGCGTGCGTCGTGCGCTTCGTTCTTCACACCGGGGAGTCATCTCGTGCAGCAATCGATCCCGTCGACGCACGGCGCAACCCGCGCTCGGCTCGCCATGGCCGCCGTGGCTACGCTCGCCCTTCTCCTGTCGCTCCTTTCGCTGGCCGGCACCGTCGGCGCGGCGAGTCCCAAGGCGAATGTCGCCTCCCTGAACATCAAGGCGGTCGACGGCAACGGGAAGCCGCTCGCCGGCGCCGTGTTCACCGTCGACGGCATGAGCGGCACCTTCACGACCGGGGCGGACGGGAAGGCCTGCATCACCGGGCTGCCGCAGGACGGCCACTGGCTCGTGACCCAGGTCCAGGCGCCTGCCGGCTACGCGATCGCCGACCCGGCGAGCCAGCTTGCTGAGGTCGACGACGGCGGCGACTGCAACAGCGCGGACGCGAAGTTCGTGAACCTGCCGACGTCGAGCTCCGGGTCTCCGTCGGGTTCTGCTTCGGGGTCTCCGGGTGGCTCGGTGAAGGGTGGCACCGGCACTCCTGCCGCGTCGCATTCCGGCGAGGGATCGGTCAAGGCCGCCACCGGCACGCCCGAGGCGAGCCTCTCCAACACCGCGACGGCGCCGGCGCCTGCGGGCGGCAGCCCCACGGCGATCGCCTTCGCGGTTCTCTTGATCGCCTCTCTCGGCGGCCTGGCGGCCCTCAACGTCGCGGCGGTTCGCCGGCGGCGCTAGCGGCTCCGCTCTCCAGCCAGCCCATCGACAGGCCCGTCCGCGAGGACGGGCCTTCCCACGTCCGCCAGCAGTACCGGCAGACGGCGGTACCCGGTACGGGTCGGAACGGTGCGCCAATGCAACGCTTCCGGCGGAGCCGTCCTCACAGGACCTCACACGACCCGCCAGCACCTCCCCGAACTCGATCGCCGAGAGTACTGGCCACCGCTCACGACGCTTAGTACGTTCGGAACGAGACCGAGGGGTCGGAGCCATCCAAGGGGGCTGGCATCCCGAATCTCCGGCATGAAACCACCGGCTATTGCTCCCCAGGGCACGGAGAAGAGGGACAAGCTCATGTTCATTCAGAGGAGCTGGTCGCGGCGACTCGTCACGGCTCTCGCGGTGCTCGCGATGGGCCTTTCGGTGACGGCCCTCGCGGCACCAGCCATGGCGAAGAATGCGCCCGGCAACAACGGCACCGTGAAGGTTCACGACGGCGCGACCGACAACGAGCCGATTGTCAACAACGAGCCACACGTCTGCACGTTCCACCTCCACTTCTTCTTCGGCGACGAGGTCCAGGCCGGGAACTGGTGGATCCAGTCGTGGCCGCCGACAGGGGACGGCACCACCATCCTGTCGGGCAGCTACAACGCCACGGGCGGTGAGGCTGTCCAGCCCGCGACCGGTGTCTTCAGCCTTCCCGACGGTCACTACAAGCTCTTCTGGGAAGGGGCCACCAACCCGGGTGGCAATGTGGGAATCAAGCACAAGGTCTTCTGGGTCGCCTGTGAGCCCCAGGGGCCGGGTGATTCGCAGAGCCAGAGCCAGAGCCAGAGCCAGTCGCAGAGCCAGTCGCAGAGCCAGTCGCAGAGCCAGTCGCAGAGCCAGTCGCAGAGCCAGTCGCAGAGCCAGTCGCAGAGCCAGAGCCAGAGCCAGAGCCGGTCGCAGAGCCCGAAGGAGTCGCCTCAGGAGGATCACGCCTCCCTCAACATCAAGAAGGTCGACGGCAACGGCAAGCCCCTCGCCGGCGCGGTCTTCACGGTGGAGGGCCTGGAGGGAACCTTCACCACCGGCGACAACGGCAAGGCATGCATCACCGGCCTTCCCCACGACACGGAGTACCTGGTCACCGAGATCAAGGCCCCCAAGGGCTACGAGATCGCGGACCCCGCTTCGCAGACGGTCGAGGTCGATGACGACGGTGACTGCAACAGCGCCGATGCCATCTTCGTGAACCTGCCGAAGCAGTCTTCCAGCGAGACGCCGGAGCAGTCGGTGAGCGAGAGCCAGTCGGCCAGCTCGACGCCGAGCACGCCGGCCAGCCACACCCCCGAGGAGTCGGTCAAGGGTGGCCACGGTGGTCCTGGTGGCGGCGACCTGCCGAACACCTCGACCGGTGGATCGGCCTCGACGGCCGGCTGGGGAGCGCTGCTCCTCGTGTCGGCGATGGCGCTCTTCGTCACCCGCCGGCGCGGCGAGGTCCGCGCCCGGTAGGGTAAGTCAGGTGGGGCGGCCCCAGGGTCGCCCCACCGTCCAACAGAAGCGACCGAACGGGTCGCACCACGCATGTGAGCCCCATGGCTCCAGCCCCCTGGCAGAAACGGGGTAGAGGTTCGTCCTCTACCCCGTTCTCTGTTGTCCCTCGGGTGACCGAACCGATCAGGAGGCGGGCGAGCCCTGCGGTGCATGGGATGCGCGAGGCGTCGGATGCGGCCCGGGCTGGCCGCCGCGGGCGACGCCTTCGGGCCATTGCCCTGCGAGGTGGGCGGCGACAGGGACAGCGTCGGCGCGGGCGCCGACGACGTGCCGCCGCCATTGCCCTTTCCGTTCCCACCGTTCCCGTTGCCACCACCGTTGCCATTGCCGCCAGTGCCGCCGGTCGCTCCGGCGCCGCCAGGTGGGCAGCTGGGCGAGCCCGAAGGCCGGCCCATCGTTCCGGGCAGGTCACCCCCTGCCTGGACCGATCGGTGCGCCTCCGCACCGCCGCTCAGATGATCGCGAGCTCCCTGCCGACCGTCTCGAACGCTGCCAGGCAGGTGTCGAGCTCCTCCCTGGTGTGCTCGGCGGTCACGATGGTCCGCACCCGGCTCTTCTCCTCCGGCACCGTCGGAAAGCCGATCCCCATCGCGAACACGCCCTCCTCGAACAGCCGATCGCTGAGCCGATGCGCCAGCGCGCCCGCGCCGACGATGACCGGCGTGATCGGCGTCTCCGAGGCGCCGGTGTCGAAGCCGAGCCGCTGGAGCCCGGCCTTGAAGTAGCGCGCGTTGTCCCAGAGGCGCTCGATGAGGTCCGGCTCGGCCTCCAGCACGTCGATCGCGGCCAGGCAGGCGGCGGCCACGGCCGGCGGGGCAGAGGTCGAGAACAGGAACGGGCGGCCCTTGTGCTCGAGCACCTGGCGCAGGCTCGACGGACCGGCAACGTAGCCGCCCAGCACGCCGATCGCCTTCGACAGCGTCCCGACCTGGACCTGGACCCGCCCGTGGAGGTCGAAGTGGTCGACGGATCCCCGCCCGTTGCGACCGAGCACGCCCGATGCATGGGCGTCGTCGACGTAGACGATCGCGTTCGCCTCCTCCGCCGCGGCGACGATGTCGGGCAGGCGGGCGATGTCGCCGTCCATGCTGAACACGCCGTCGGTGATGACGAGGATCGTGCGGTCGGCGCCGCCGGGCGCGGCACGCACCTCGGCCAGCGTGGCGCGGAGCGCCTCCATGTCGGCGTGCGGGAAGATCTTGCGCTCCGCCTTCGTGAGCCGGATGCCGTCGATGATGCTCGCGTGGTTCAGCGCGTCGCTGACGATCGTGGCTCCCTCGGGAGCGAGGATCGGGATCACGCCGGTGTTGCACGTGAACCCGGACTGGAAGGTCAGCACCGCCTCGACGTGCTTGAACGTCGCCAGCCGCGCCTCGAGCTCCTCGTGGAGGCTCATCGTGCCGGCGATCGTCCGCACGGCGCCGCTGCCGGCGCCGTAGCGCTCGACCGCGGCGATCGCCGCCTCCTTGAGATGCGGGTGCGTCGTCAGGCCGAGGTAGTTGTTGCTCGACAGGGTGATGACCTCGCGCCCGTCGATGACGCAGCGGCTCTTCTGCTCGCTCTCGACCACCCGCAGGCGCCGATAGAGGCCCTTGGCGCGCAGCTCGTCGAGCTCCGCATCGAGGAAGGCGAGGGGATTCGCGCGGCGCGCGGTCGAGGGCGTCGCGGTGGCATCGGTCATGGGAGGAGGACCACCTTTCCTGCGTGCCGGGAGGCGATGAGCTCGAAGCCGCGCTCCCAATCGGCGAGGTCGAAGCGATGGGTGATGATCGGCGACACGTCGAGCGCGCCGGAGCGGAGGAGCGCCTGCGTGCGCTCCCAGGTGTCGTAGATGCGGCGCCCGTAGATGCCGTGCAGCCGCACGCCCTGCTGGATGACGCGCTCCGACAGGTCGACGCGCACCGGCTCGCTGAAGATGCCGAGCAGGCTGACCCGCCCGCCGCGGTCGATCACGTCGAGCGCCATCTCGAGCGCGGGCGCGGCGCCGCTCATCTCGAGCACGACCTCCACCCCCTCGCCGTTGGTGGCGTCGCGGATGGCGGCAGCGGTCGACGGGTCGCGGGCGTCAAGCGCAAGGGTGGCGCCCATCGTGCGCGCCAGCTCCAGGCGATACGGCTCGGTGTCGGTGGCGATCACGACCGATGCGCCGGCCGCCCGCGCGATGCCGACCGCGCACAGGCCGATCGGGCCGCAGCCGGTGACGAGCACGCTCCGGCCCTCGATCGGCTCGACGAAGGCCGCGTGCACGGCGTTGCCCATCGGCTCCTGGAGCGCGACCACGGCGGGATCGAGGCCGTTGCTCTCGATCGCGTTCTCCTGCGGGATGACGACGTATTCGGCAAAGCCGCCGTCGACGTGCGCCCCGATGACGCGGAGGTTGCGGCAGAGGTGCGGATCGCCGCGCCGGCAGACCGAGCAGGTCCAGTCGACGAGGTGGCTCTCCACGCCGACGAGGTCGCCTTCACGCACCCGGGTGACAGCGCCGCCGGCGGCCACCACGCGGCCCGCAAGCTCATGCCCGAGCACGGTCGGCGGCCGCATGACGTCCTGCGCCCACGCATCCCACTGGAAGAGGTGGTAGTCGGTGCCGCAGATCGAGGCGGCCTCCATGCGGAGCAGCACCTCGCCGGGACCGGGGGTCGGGACCGGGCGCTCGACGAGCTCGGCGCCAGGCGCCGGCCGCGTCTTGGCGAGCGCGCGCATCGTGCGCGGCGGAGCGGTCGCGGTCATCGCCACGGAGTATAGGCCGGGCACGTCGCGTGGCCCGGTCCGCGGTGGCCTGCCCGCCGCGGAGTGATTCAGCGCCGCACCTGGGACGTACCTCTCGCGACGGCCAATCCTGGCCGCCATTCGTTTGGTCCCAAGGAGATTCCCATCGTGCGCATTCCGAAGCTGACCGGCCTCATCGTGGCCGGCTCGGTCCTGCTCGCGGCCTGCTCGACCACCGGAGGCGCCGCGACGTCGCCGTCCCTGAGCATGGCGGCCCACAGCATGGCCCCTGATTCAATGGCCCCCGCAAGCATGGCTGCGGGCGCCGTCACCGACTCCGACGCCGCGAACCTGCGCGTCAGCCTCGATGAGCTGCTCGGCGAGCACATCATCCTCGCCGCCAAGGCGACCGGCGCCGCCCTCGGCGGTCGGAGCGAGCAGTTCGCCGCCTATGGCGACCTGCTGAATACGAACGGCACCGATATTGGCGCAGTCATCGGCTCGATCTACGGGACGCCGGCCGAGGACACGTTCAACCAGATCTGGAGCGCGCACGACGGATTCTTCGTCGACTACACCACTGGCGTCGCGACGAAGGACAAGGCGAAGGCCGACAAGGCCGTCGCCGACCTGACCGGGACGTACGTGCCGCAGTTCTCCAGCTTCCTCGCCGGTGCCACGGGGCTGCCGGAGGCGGCCGTCACCGACCTCGTGACGCAGCACGTGCTCCAGACGAAGGCCGTCGTCGATGCCCAGGCGGCCGGCGATTGGACCGCGGCCTACGCCGCGCTTCGCACCGCCTACGCCCACATGCAGATGATCGGTGACGCGCTTGCGCCCGCCATCGCGAAGCAGCAGTCCATCGCACGGCGATGTGGCAACCCCCGCCGTCGACCTGCGCGTCGGCCTCGACCAGCTCCTCCAGGAGCATCTCTACCTCGCGAGCTTCGCGACCGATGCCGCCATCGGCGGCCGGAGCGACGAGTTCGCCGCCGCCGGCGCAGCCCTCAACGAGAACGGCACCGACCTCGGCGCCGCCATCGGGAGCCTCTACGGCATGGACGCGCAGGACCAGTTCAACGAGATCTGGAGCGCGCACAACGGCTTCTTCGTCGACTACACCACCGGTGTGGCGACCGATGACAAGGCCAAGATGGACAAGGCGGTCATGGACCTGACCGGCACCTACGTCCCGCAGTTCGCGGCCTTCCTGGCCGGGGCGACGGACCTGCCGCAGGACACGCTCGCGTCACTGGTGACCGAGCACGTGACCACGACGAAGGCAATCGTCGACGCCCAGGGTGCCGGCGACGTGGTCGCGGCGGCGAAGGCCGACCGGACCGCAGCCATGCACATGCGGATGATCGGCGACCCGCTTGCGGCCGCCATCGTCGCCAAGCTCCCGGAGAAGTTCGCGAGCTGAGCCACCGGAGCCGGCGGCGGTGCCATGCGTGGCCAGCCGCCGGCCCCCTCATCGTTCGGAGACCCACCTTGATTCGCCGATCCATTTGCGCCGCGATCCTCGTCGGCGCGCTCGCGGCCTGCAGCGCCGCATCCTCCACCACCCCGCCCGCGGCCAGCCAGGCGACCGGGACGCCCCCACCGGGCGCGGTCGCCATCACGGTGATGGACTTCATGCTTTCGAAGCCCGCCATCACGGTCACCGGGCCGACAGTGACGTTCGTCGTCACGAACGACGGCCCGACGCCGCACAACGTCGCCGTCCGCGATGCTTCCGGGAAGGTGCTCATGACCACCCACGACCTGTCCCGAGGCCAGTCCGAAACGATCTCGGCTGCCATCTCACCCGGCGCCTACACGACGTTCTGCTCCCTGCCCGGCCACGAGAGCCTCGGGGTGAAGGGGACGCTCACCGTCACCGCACCCTGATCGCACGTCCGAGGCGCGTCAGTCCTCGGTGAAGTAGGCGCGCGCCGCCGGCCGGGTGAGGCCGAGCAGCAGGACCGCGGTGAGCAGGAGGCCGATGGGCACCATGAGCACGTACCAGCCGGAGGCGGCCTCGCCTGACATCCCGAGCAGCGCCGGCGGCAGGCCGGCGAGGATCGGCACCGGCAGGAGGCTGATGCCGAGCGCCATGCGGTGCGCGATCCGCTTGCGCTGGAGCGCCACCGTCACGCCGAAGATGACGAGCGCGAGCTCCGCCATCATGAAGATCCCCAGCAGGCTGAACGGCGCGCGCTCGCTGAAGTCGACGAAGGCGATGATCTTCGGCAGCAGCAGGCCCGAGATCGCAAGCAGGCCGAACGCCCAGCCGAACCAGAGCAGGACGCCGAAGGGGGTGCGCTCCGGCGCGTCTTGTGCCATGGCGGGATCGTAGCCGAGGTCCGGCTAGCATGGTCGCGTGGCGTGGCTGCGCGACCTGTTCGCGACCAACCAGATCATCGTCCTGTCGATCTACGGGCAGGTCTTCTTCGTGATGGGGCTCGCGATCGCCCTCCAGAGCCGGAAGCGCAGCGAGCTCGCCCTCGCCCGCGCCCTGCCCTGGCTGGCTGGCTTCGGTCTCGCGCACGGGCTCGGGGTCTGGGGGTACCTGTTCATTCCGATCCAGTCCGGCTTCCTGCCCGCCGCGCTCATCGAGGCGCTCCTGTGGGTCCAGCTGGCGCTGCGGGCGCTGGCGTTCGGGCTCCTCCTGCAGTTCGGTGCGGAGCTCATGCTCACCACGCGCACGGCCGGCGACGCGCCTCCGACGAGCCGCCTCGGCATCCCATGGCTGCGCCTCGTGGCGCCGATCGCGGTGCTGCTGTGGGCACTGGCGACTGCGACCCTGAGCGCCTTTGCCGGCCGCGGCTTCATCCCGGACACGGGCACCTGGCTGCCGCTGGGGCGGATCGGGCCGGCGGTGGCAGAGGTCGGTGCCCCGCTGGCCGTCGGCGACCTGCTGGCCCGCGCGATGCTCGCCCTGCCCGCGGCGATCGCCGTCGTCATCGGCCTGCGGCGCAGCGCGGCTGCGCTCGGTCCCGTGGCACGGCCGCCGGTGCGCGGTGCGCTGCGGTTCACCGCGGCGGCGTTCGCGGCGTTCGCGGTCGTCGAGGCGCTCATCCCCGTGGTCGGGCCGGTGCCGCCGGCCACGGTGCTGAACAGTCGCCTCGTGCTCGACACGATCGGCGTGCCGATCGAGGTGCTGCGCTCGATCGTCGGCCTCGCGATGGCGATCGGGGTGGTGCGCAGCCTCGAGCTGTTCGAGCACGAGACGGATCGTCGCCTCGCCGAGGCCCGCCGGCGCGAGCTCCTCGCCAGCGAGCGCGACCGGATCGCGCGCGACCTGCACGACGGCATCATCCAATCGATCTACGCCGCCGGCCTCCAGCTCGAAGCCGTGGCCGCCCACGTCGGGGAGGGCATCAGCGGCCCGGCGGCGACCGAGCTCGAGACCGGCGGGCGGGTCGTCATGGCGGAGCTGAACCGCATCACCGGCGAGATCCGGCGCACGATCTTCGACCTCCGCAGCGCCGGCCTCGAGACGCGCGATCCGGAGCGGCTCGTCGCCGAGGTCGCCGAGGAGCTGCGTGCCCACGGCCTGCTCGAGATCAGCCTCCGCGTCGACGGACCGTGGCGCGTGGAGCTCACCGATGCCCAGGCCGACGAGCTGCGGCACATCGTGCGCGAGGCGCTCAGCAACGTGCTCCGCCACGCCGGCGCGCGGCGCGTGGCGCTCAGACTGTGGCTGGCCGAGGACGAGCTGACGCTCGAGGTGCGGGACGACGGCATCGGCTTCGACGTGGGCGCCGTGGAGGCGACAGGCGACGACGCGACGCAGGGCCTGCGCAACCTGCGCCGCCGCGCGGAGCTCCTCGGGGCGCGCCTCGTCACCCGGAGCGCCCCCGGACGTGGCACCCGGCTCTCCCTTACCATGCCGGTCGTGGCTTCTCGCCGCGAACCATGACGAACGCCATCGGCGGGAGCCGCGCCGCGACATCGGCTCCGATCCGAATCCTCATCGCCGACGACCATGAGGTGGTGCGCATCGGGCTCGCGGCCGTGCTCTCCCGCCAAGCCGGGTTCGAGGTCGTCGGCGAGGCGGGCTCCGGCAACGAGGCGATCCGCGCCGCCGACCGGCTGCGGCCCGACGTCGTCGTGCTCGACATCCGGATGCCGGACGGCTCGGGGACCGACGCCTGCCGCGAGATCACGCGCCGCCGGCCCGGCACCCCCGTCGTCATGCTCACCAGCTACGCCGACGCCGACGCCCTGTTCGAGGCGATCGACGCCGGGGCGAGCGGCTACGTGCTGAAGCGCATTGGGTCGGACGAGCTCATCGCGGCCGTCCGCTCGGTTGCCGCCGGCGAGTCGAGGCTCGACGGGGCGGTCACCGATACCGTGCTGGCGCGGCTGCGCGAGTCGGCCGGCGACGAGGAGGCGGGCGCGTTCGGCGAGCTGACCGATCAGGAGCGGCGCGTGCTCGCCGAGGTGGCGAGCGGTGCCTCGAACCGCGAGATCGGCAGGCGGCTGGGGCTGGCCGAGAAGACGGTCAGGAACTACGTCTCGAGCGTCCTCGCCAAGCTCGGGCTCGCCAGCCGGGCCGAGGCCGCCGGCTACGCCATCCGCCACCGGCTCCGCGAGCTCGCGATTGACCCTGGCCGCCATGCGACCTGACCGGCGCTCGGTGCGGCGAGCGCTGCCGTTGGCGTTTTCGGCGGCCGTCCTCGCCGCCTGCGGCCTGCTCGCGTCGCCGACGCCCACGCCGCTGGTCTCACCCTCGCCGTCGGGGTCGTCGTCACGGACCGCCGGCGCGTCGCCCTCGCAGAGCGGCGCGCCGTCCCCGACGCCGGAGCCGACCCTCTCGCTCGACCCGCCGCCGGCCACCGATCCGCGGCAGGTCGCGATCACCGTGACGCCAGCCCTCACCTCCGACGGCGGGCGCATCACGGTCTCGATCACGAACCAGAGCCCGAGCCGGATCGACGAGATCGTCCTGCGCTGGCCGACGGCGCTCGCCGCGACGATCTTCTTCGCCCCGTTCCAGCCGAGCGACGAGCGCGTCCGCGAGGGCGGCCCGCCGCTGACGGCCTCGACCCGCTGGACGAAGTGGGTGGAGGGGCCGGGCGAGCAGGGCGAGCCGTCCGGCACGACCTCGCTCGGCTACGGGCCGATCGATCCCGGCACGACGCTCGACGTCCCCCTTTTCGCCACCCGTCACGCGGCCGGCCCGGTCGCGTTCGACCTCCAGGTGCTGGCCGGCGAGGCGCTGCTCAGCGACCCCGACGGCCGCCCGGCCGTGGTGCGAGTGAGCGCGCCGTGACTCGCTTCCATCCCTTCCTGCCGCCGTGGAGCGAGCTCGATCCCGAGCTCCACGCCCGACTGTCGGCGGCGATCGACCCCGAGCGCCGGCTGCTGGCGGCGCTCGAGCGGATCGTGCCGCTCGGCGGCAAGCGGGTCGCCGACGTGGGCACCGGGATCGGGCACTACCCGCTCCTCCTCGCGCGGCGCACGGGACGCACCTACGGGATCGAGGACGACCCGGCCCTGCTCGACGAGGCGCGCCGGCGGGTCGCGGCCGCCCACCAGCCGAACCTCCGCATCGTCGCCGGCTCGCCGGCTGCCCTGCCGCTTCGGGACGGGGCGGTTGACGTGGTGCTGACCGGTCTCGTGGCGGCGGACGACGACTCGCTGCCCGTCGTCGCCGAAGCCATGCGCGTGCTGCGCCCCGGCGGCCGGCTGGTCGTCATCGGTCACTACGGCCGCGACGACGTCGCCGCCCTGCTCGAGCCGGAGGTGATGCGGCATGCGCTCGACGCCACCCAGCGACGCACCGGCTGGTGGCTGCGCCATGGGTTCAAGATCAAGGTCGTGCACGCGCGCCTCGACCTCGGCGACGAGGCGACCGCGCACGAGCTCCTGCCCCGCCTGTACGGGGACCGGGGACGCGCCTACCTCATGGGACCGCACCGCGCCTCGCTGGAGCTGAAGCTCGCGCTCTTCCATCGGGTTCGCGAGGAGACGACGGTTTCCGCGTCGGACGCTGGAATCCGATCCTGAATCGGTGACGGAAAGGGCCTTGCACGCCCTGCGCGGTGGCCCTATGATCGTGCGGTCCGAAGGCCAGGCTCTTCTCCCCCCGGAGCCTGGCCTTCGGCGTTGTCTGCCCCCGAATGGCGGCCGCCGAGGACGTCGGTGCGATAATGGCCGTCGCACGCACTACCCCTCGATCCTCGCCGCGCCGCGCGCCGGATCCGAGGACGCATCCGCACCGGAGGCGATTCGATCGCATGGCCACCACCACGCCCCGCATGAAGATCACGTACGCCACGCTGTCGGCCGACAACGAGGAGCTCCAGGCGGCGTACGACAGCGCCGTCGACGAGGCGCGGGCGATGCTCGGCCGGACCTACCCGATGCTCGTCGGCAGCGAGGAGCGGGCCGGCAGTGAGACATTCGAGGATCGCTCACCGATCGACGCCGATATCGTCGTCAGCCGCTTCCCGGTCGGAACGCGGCAGGACGCGCGGGACGCCATCGCAGCGGCGAAGGCCGCCTTCCCGGCGTGGCGCGACCTCGGCTGGCGGACGCGGCTCGACATGCTCCGCCAGGCCGCCGACCTCATCAGCGAGCGCCAGTTCCTCTACGCGGCGCTGATGAGCTTCGAGGTCGGGAAGAACCGCCTCGAGGCGCTCGGCGACGTCGAGGAGACCGCCGACCTCATCCGCTACTACGGCGACACCATGGAGCGCCACGACGGCTTCGTGCAGCCGATGGGCTCGCTCTCGCCGGAGGAGCACACGCGGAGCGTGCTGAAGCCCCACGGGGTGTGGGCGGTCATCAGCCCGTTCAACTTCCCGATGGCGCTGTCCGGTGGGCCGGCGGCCGGTGCCCTGCTGGCGGGCAACACGGTCGTCATGAAGCCCTCGTCCGACGCGCCGCTGATGGCGTACCTGTTCGCGACCGTCCTGCGCGAGGTCGGGGTGCCGGCCGGGGTCGTGAACGTGGTCACCGGGCCCGGCGACACGGTGGGCGCCGAGCTGGAGGAGAACCCCGACATCGGCGGCATGGTGTTCACCGGCAGCTACGAGGTCGGGATGCGGCTCTACAAGGGCTTCACCCGCGACTACCCGCGCCCGATCATCACCGAGATGGGCGGCAAGAACCCCGCCATCGTCACCCGCCACGCCGACCTCGACATGGCCGCGGAGGGCGTCATGCGCTCCGCGTTCGGCTTCGACGGCCAGAAGTGCAGCGCCAACTCGCGCGTCTACGTCGAGCGCGAGGTGGCGGACGCCTTCCTCGACAAGCTCGCCGCGCGAGCGAAGACCGTCCGCGTCGGCGACCCCACCCGGCGCGAGAGCTGGATGGGGCCGGTCATCAACGAGCGGTCGCTCCGCAAGTTCACCGATGCGGTCGAGGAGGCAAAGCGCGACGGCGGCCGGATCGTGGCCGGCGGCGAGGTCCTGCGAGACGCCGACACCGAGCGTGGCTACTTTCCCACCCCGACCGTCGTGGCCGGCCTGCCGGTGAGCCATCGCCTCTTCCGCGACGAGCTGTTCGTGCCGCTTGTGGTCGTCGGCGAGGTCGACTCGCTCGACCACGCGCTGGAAGAGGCGAACGGCAGCGACTACGGCTTGACGGCCGGCATCTTCACCGAGGACCCCGCCGAGGCGAAGCGCTTCCTCGACGGCATCCAGGCGGGCGTGGTGTACGTCAACCGGCGCGCCGGTGCCACCACCGGGGCGTGGCCGGGGATCCAGAGCTTCGGCGGCTGGAAGGGCTCCGGCAGCTCCGGCAAGAACGGGCTCGGCCCGTACTACGTTCAGCAGTTCCTGCGCGAGCAGTCGCAGACGGTCATGGGGAACGAGCCACCCGACGCATAGCTGGAGGAACGCCGATGAGCAGGAACGGGCACGCGGCCACGAGTCCCGATGATCCGGCGCTCGAGCCGCTGCTGGTGGACGAGGCCGCGGCCGTCGACCCATCCGGCTGGTTCGCCGTCGAGCTCCGCTACACGTACCTCCTCGGCACCGACGAGGTGCCGTACCTGGTGGAGGATCGCGTGATCCTCGTCGACGGCGACGACGAGGAGACCGCGCTCGGCCGCGCGGTCGAGATGGCTCCCGAGTACGAGGACGACTTCGAGACCGAGGACGGCGGCAGCGGGCAGATCCGCTTCGAGGGGATCGTGGCGCTCAAGGAGCTCGACGACCCGCCGGCGGCGGGGACCGAGGTGTGGCACGAGTTCATGGCCCCACCCGGCGTCGAGACGAAGATCGGCGAGGACGGCGCCGCGCTCCCGTCCCTGCGCCCCACGGACCTCGCCTTCCCGCGCGCCCACGACGACTGAGGGGCGGATGCGGCTCGACTGGCGGGGGGTCCTCTACGCGCTCGCGCGCCCCGTATTGTTCCGCTTCGACCCGGAGCGGATCCACCGCCTGACGCTCCGTGTGCTCTCCGGCGCCGGCACCCATCCGGCGGGTCGCGCCGTCGCCGCCCTCGCCGGCGGGGTCGACCGCCAGCCCGCCGCGATCGAGCTCGTCGGCCTGCGCTTCCGGAACCGGATCGGCGTTGGAGCCGGCTTCGACAAGGACGCGGTCGCGGTCGCGGGCTGGGCGGCGCTCGGGCTCGGCTTCGTCGAGGTCGGGACGGTGACGCCCGTCGCCCAGGCGGGCAATCCCCGGCCGCGGCTCTTCCGGCTGCCCGCGGACGGGGCGCTCCTGAACCGGATGGGCTTCAATAACCACGGCGCGGCGGCGCTGGCGCGGCGCGTCATGCTGGCACGGCGCGACCTGCCAGCCGGCGTCGTGATCGGCGTGAACATCGGTCGCGCACGGGGCACCGACGTCGACCGGGCAGCGGACGACTACCTCGCCTGCCACCGCCTCGTCGCACCGGTCGCCGACTACCTCGCCGTCAACGTCAGCAGCCCGAACACGCCGGGCCTGCGCAACCTCCAGGAACCCTCCGCGCTCGCGGACCTGCTGACCCGCCTCGACGCAGCCGGTGCCGCGAGCGGCGCGCGACCGCCGCTGCTCGTGAAGCTCTCGCCGGACCTCGACCCGACCGCGCTCGAGGCGCTCGTGATCGCCCTGCTCGACACCCCGGCGGCCGGCGTGATCCTGTCGAACACCACCACCGCGCGCACCGGCCTGCGGAGCCCCCGCGCCGTGACTGCGGAGCGCGGCGGCCTCTCCGGCGCGCCGCTCCTCGACGCCACGCTCGATGCGGTCGAGCGCGCCCGGCGGATCGCCGGTGCGCGCCTCCTCATCGTTGCGTCGGGCGGGATCGACTCGGCCGCCTCGACGCGCGCGGCTCTCGACGCCGGCGCGGACCTCGTGCAGCTGTGGACTGGCCTCGTGTACCGCGGCCCGGGGCTCGTCGGCGAGGCGGTGCGGGCAAGCGCCTGATCTGCGCCAGGAAGGGGTTGCGGCCGCGACGGAGGCGGCTGCTACCATGGCGAGGCATTTAGCCAGGGGCGCGGGCAGGACGCGCCGCTCCGATTCGGAGTGCATGGTTATGACCACCCAGACGACCACGTCGGTTGCGGCTGCCCGGAAGTCGGGCGCCCCGCGGATCGTCACCGAGCTGCCCGGCCCGAAGGCCCGCGCGCTGATCGCGCGCGACGAGGCGGTCGCCAGCCCGTCGCTTACCCGCGCCTATCCCCTCGTGGCGGAATCGGGAGCCGGCATGACGGTGACCGATGTCGACGGCAACGTCTTCCTTGACTTCGCCGCCGGCATCGCCGTCTGCTCGACCGGCCATTCGCATCCTGCGGTGGTGAAGGCGATCAAGGAGCAGGCGGATCGGCTGATCCACATCGCCGCCACCGATTTCTTCGAGCCGCGCTACCTGGAGTTCATGGAGCGCCTGGCGGCGATCGCGCCATTCAAGGAGAAGGCACGCGTCTTCCTGACCAACTCCGGCACGGAGGCGATCGAGGGCGCGATCAAGCTCGCCCGCTACCACACCCATCGGGCCGGGATCATCGCCTTCGAGGGCGGCTTCCACGGCCGGACGATGGGTGCCCTGTCCCTGACCAACTCGAAGGTCAAGCAGCGGGCCGGCTTCGGGCCGCTGCTGCCGATGGTCCATCACGCCCCGTTCCCGCGCGTCCGTGCCTGGCGAGAGGGTTCCGGCGGCGACGGCAGCGCCGAGCTCGAGGTGCTGCGCCGCGCGATCCTCGGGCGCCTCATCGCGCCGAGCGATGTGGCGGCGATCGTGGTCGAGCCGATCCAGGGCGAGGGCGGCTACTTCCCGGCCCCGCCGGCTTTCCTGCAGGGGCTGCGCGACATCTGCGACGAGCACGGCATCCTGCTGATCGCCGACGAGATCCAGACCGGCATGGGACGCACCGGCACGTGGTGGGCGGTCGAGCAGGCCGGCATCGAGCCGGACATCATCACCACCGCCAAGGGCATCGCCTCGGGCATGCCGATCGGCGCGTTCATCGCCCGCGAATCGGTCTGGACGTGGCCGCCCGGGGCCCACGGCTCGACGTTCGCCGGCAACCCCGTCTGTGCTGCCGCGGGCCTGGCGACGCTGAAGCTCATCGATGGTCAGCTGCGCGAGAACGCGGGACGCATGGGCGCCCGGCTCCGGGCCGGACTCGAGGAGGCCGCCGCGGGCACGAGCGCGATCCGCGACATCCGCGGCATTGGCCTCATGCTCGGCGTCGAGTTCCACTCGCACGAGGAGGCGCAGGCCGTCCAGCATGCCGCCTTCGAGCGCGGGCTGCTCGTCCTCGAGTGCGGCGAGGCGTCGCTGCGCTTCTCGCCGCCGCTCATCGTCGGGGAGGATGACATCGCAACCGCGCTCGGGATCTTCGTGGAGGCGCTCCGCGCCGCCGCGCGGCCCGAGCCCGGGATGGACGAGGTGGGCGGCTAGCCCACCCCAAGGGGGCCGGCGGCCGGTGACGGCTGCCGGCCGCATCGGTCAGCGCTCGCGCCCGTCCTCGACGGTGCGCATGAGCGCCGCCATCTCGAGCGAGCGTACGTCGCCCGTTGCGGTGAGCCCGTCGATCGCGCCGTCGACGTCCGCCTTCGACCGATTCTGGCTCAGCTTCAGCTTCGCCTCGACCCGGGTGATGACGACCTCCACGCCGACGATCGCGCGCAGCTGGCCCTCGACGTACCGCTCGGGCGCGTCGTCGACCGACCACGGCTCCGGCCTTCCGGCCTCGTGGCGCGCGACGAGGGCGCGGACGTTGCGCTCGATCCAGTCCCGCTCCTCGTGGACGGCGAAGCGACCGTGGAGGTGGGCCGTCACGTAGTTCCACGTCGGGACCACGCGACCGTGCTCGCGCTTCGTGGCGTACCAGGCCGGCGAGACGTAGGCATCAGGCCCGCGCACGATCACGAGCGCCTCACCGGTCACCGGCGTCTTCCATTGGCGGTTGTTGCGGGCGACGTGCCCCATGAGCCGGCCATGCTCGCCCGCCTCGGCGGAGGCGCCGGCGGGCTCGTGGATCAGCGGCAGGAACGTGGCGAGCAGGCCGTCGGCCGTCGGCGTGATGAGGTCCGCCGCATCGAGGTTCGCGAGCAGCGTCGCGACGTCGTCATCGGTGGGACGGAAGTGGTCCGGCACGTACACCGCGTCAGGATGCCACGCCCGCGATCGGCGGCCCTAGCTCCCGTCGAGGAGGTCGGACAGGCTGGAGATGACGAGGCCGCGCTGTCGCAGCGCCGGAACGATGACCTTCACCGCCTCGAGCGTGTTGTAGCCGCCGAGGTGGAAGAGGACCGTCGATCCGCCCTGGGCGTTCGTGATGACCTTCGACGCGATCTGCTGCGCGGTGGGGCCGCCCTGCGACTCCGGCTTCCAGTCGATGCTGTCCACGTCCCACAGGAACGTCTTCGTGTAGCCCACGCTCGCCGCGGCGGCAAGCACTGCGGGGCTGATCGACCCGTAGGGCGGTCGCCAGTACGGCTGGGGGTCCTGGCCGGTGCCGGCGCGCAGGACCGCCTCCGCATCGGTCAGCTGGCTGCGGATGAACGAGGCAGCTGGCGGTCCGCCGGTGACGCATGGCGCCGTGGTGGGCGAGCCGCCGCCGCCGCGCACGAGGTCGCAGTGCGCCTGCGTGTGGTTCCCGATCTCGAATTGCCCCGGGTGGGAGCGAATGATGCCGAGTACCTGCTGCCCGATCGGCGTGCTGCTCATGGCGCCGGTGGCGAAGATCGTGGCGCACACCTTGTTCGCAACGAGGAAGGCCATGATGTCGAGCGCCGGATCCAGGCGGCCGCCCATGTCGAAGGTCAGGGCCACCTCGTTCCCGGCGTTCGGGATGCGCGCGTAGGTCGCCATGCCACCGCCCGCCCGGTCGCCGGCACGGCATGGAAGGTCGCCGACCGGGGGCGGGACCGTGGGGCGCGGGGTCACAGGCGGTGTCGGCGGCACAGTTGGCTGCGGGGTCACGCCCGGCTGCTGCGCCACGATCAGCTCCCAGCCCGCCACGAGGGTGCCGGGGTCGCTGACCAGGGACGGGTAGCGGACTGCATTCCATGTCTGCAGGTTGGCCGGCGTCGTCCCGAAGCGGCGCGCGATCCCGAACAGCGTGTCGCCGCCCTGGACGACGTAGGTCGTGACCGCGGCGCTCGGCACGACCGTCGCCGTCGCGGTCGCGGTGCTCGTCGCCGACGCGCTTGGCGACGATGACCTGCTCGCGCTGGGGCTGGACGTGGCCAGCGGCGTCGACGTGACGGACGGCGCCGCGCAGGCGGCAACGAGGATGAGGAGGACGAGCGGGGCGGACCGGCGTCGGGTCGCGGAGCGCATGGCGGCGATCAGTTCGGGTGGTACGACAGGTCGGTCGTGCTGACCGGCGGCATCGCCCCGTCGGCGAGGAGGCGCGACTCGCGCTCGAGCAGGGCCAGCTCGGCGCGCAGGCGGCTGCCCGCGTCGGGCAGCTCGAGGAGCTGCTGCTTGCGCGACAGCTCGATCTGGAGCACGCCGCCGACCGCGTAGCTCGCGGCGAGCGCGTCGTCGGGAAGCGCGATCGGCTTGAGGACCTCGTCCAGGGAGCGGGCCACCTCTTGCACCTCGGTGGAGTCGTGCCCTATGGACGCGGCGGTGGCCACGAAGCGTTTCACGGTTGTCATGTACCCGTCGAGCGCGGCCTGGACGCGCGGCAGCAGCGTCGGCTCGACCGCGCCGTCCACCTCGGGCAGCTCCTCCACCTCCACCAGCGGGTACGGCCCGCTGCGGTCCACACCGCCGAGCGCCGCCCGCGCCACGCCGACCGCGAGGAGCACCCAGCGTCCGTCGGGCAGCTGCTCGGCGGTGCGGACCTCGCAGATCGTGCCCACCGCGCGGCCGATGGCGGCGTCGTCGCCGGCCTCCTGTCCCGACGTCAGCATCGAGACGACGAAGCGGCCGGCATACGGTG
The DNA here is from genome assembly GCA_963825905.1 of uncultured Chloroflexia bacterium. Taxonomy (GTDB): domain Bacteria; phylum Chloroflexota; class Limnocylindria; order QHBO01; family QHBO01; genus JAICQM01. The sequence continues at coordinate 220,467 of CAWGUL010000006.1, forward strand.
AGCCGTCGGCAAGGATGTCGCGCGCCATTGCCCGGTACCGCTCCTCGAAGATGTGAAGCGGCAGCGGCAGGTGCGGGAAGGCGACGAGGTGGAGGGGAAAGAACGGCAGGCGCATCGGTCTGCCTAGGCTGGCATGCGACCTTCCCCCGCGCAACCGAGGGTCGCTACTCCTCGTCGGCGAAGGTCGTGTCGATCTGCGCCCGCTGGAGCTTGCCCGAGTAGTCGATATAGACGCTCTTCCACTCGCTGAAGAACTCCAGCGCCGCCTGGCCGACCTCGCGGTGGCCGTTGCCGGTCGCCTTCACCCCGCCGAACGGCAGATGGGCCTCCGCGCCGATCGTGCCGTGGTTCACGTAGCCGAGGCCGGAGTCGAAGTCCCGGATGCTCCGAAAGGCCAGGTTGATGTCGCGTGTGAACAGCGACGTCGAGAGGCCGTACTTCACGCCGTTGACGATGCGCACCGTCTCGTCCCAGTCGGTGACCGGGATGACCGAGGCGACGGGTCCGAAGATCTCCTCCTGGGCGATCCGCGCGTCGGGCCGCACCTCGGTGAAGATCGTGGGCTGGAAGAAGCTGCCCTTGGCGAGCTTGCCGTCGCGTGCGGCCTCGCCACCGATGACGAGCTCCGCCTCGCCGCGGCCGATGACGGCGTACGCGGCGATGCGCTCGACGGCGCGGTCGTTGATCACCGGGCCGACATCGGTGCCGTCGTCGAGCCCGTCACCGAGGACAAGCTTCGCCACCCGGTCGCGCAGCCTGCCGACGAACTCGTCGTGCACCGCTCGATGGACGACGAGGCGCGACGCGGCGGTGCAGCGCTGCCCGCTGGTGCCGAACGCCGACCAGATGACCGAGTCGAGAGCGAGGTCGAGGTCCGCGTCCTCCCAGATCACGATCGGGTTCTTGCCGCCCAGCTCGAGGCTGACGCGCTTCAGCGTCTTCGCCGCGCGGGTGCTGATCTCGACCCCGGTATCGGTATGGCCGGTGAAGGAGATGACTCGCACGTCCGGGTGCTCCACGATCGCGTTGCCCACGTCCGCGCCGGAGCCGGTCACGACGTTGACGACGCCATCCGGGATGCCGCCCTCGCTCAGCAGCTCGACGAAGCGGACGAGACAGGCCGGGGTGTCGGAGGCGGGCTTGATGACCGCGGTGTTGCCGCAGATGAGCGCCGGGAACAGCTTCCAGCCCGGGATCGCGACCGGGAAGTTCCAGGGCGTGATGATGCCCACCACCCCGATCGGGCGGCGGATCGCCATCGCGAACTTGTCCGGCATCTCCGACGGCACCGTCTGGCCGAAGAGGCGGCGTCCCTCGCCCGCCATGTAGTAGGCGACGTCGATCGCCTCCTGGACGTCGCCACGCGCCTCGGTGAGCACCTTGCCCATCTCGCGCGTCATGAGCCGCGACAGCTCCTCCTTGTGCTCGGCCAGGAGGCGCGCCACCCGGAAGAGGATCTCGCCGCGCTTCGGCGCCGGCATGCCGCTCCACGCCGGGAAGGCCTTCACCGCCGCCGCGACCGCCGCCTCGACGTCCTCCGGCCCGGAGGCAGCGAACACCCCGACGACGTCGTCGTGGTCGGCGGGGCTGACGGAGGTGAACGTGCGGCCTGAGGCGGCATCGCGCCACTCGCCGGCGATCAGGTTGCGGTACGTGGTCGGCACGTCGATCGGTCTCCTCGAAATGCAGCGGGCGCTCTTGGCGCACATGCGCATCGGTGCGGGAATGGGCTGGATGGACCGATGCGACGGGTGGGTTGCTCAGGCTCGATTGTACGCGGCCGCAGCATGCCGGCCGGGGCGGGACATCTGACACTACCGCGCGGGCGCGCGACCGGCGAGGATGAGCGCACAAGTGAAGACCGTCGCGGCGGGTTTACGAATCGTTTCGTAGTGATACGGGGCTGAAGTAGTGGCACTCCCGTCGCGATGGATCAGCGGTGATGCCGGCTCGGAAACGGGCCGGCATCGTCGTAGTGGCGCGCTCAGGCCGGCGGGCGCGTCATCCCCAGCACGTCGAGCGCCGCGTCGAGCTCCGCCTCGGTGAGCTTCCCGTCGCGGACATGGCCGCGCTCGACGACGACCTCGCGGATCGTCTTCCGCTCGCTGAGCGCCTGCTTGGCGACCTTCGCCGCCTCCTCGTAGCCGAGGTACCGATTGAGCGGCGTCACGATGCTCGGCGACCCCTCCGCGTACTCGCGCGCGCGATCGACGTTGGCGGTGATGCCGCCCACGCAGCGCTCGGCGAAGAGGCGCGTCGCGTTCGCGAGCAGGCGAATCGACTCGAGCACGCTGCGGCCGAGCATCGGCAGCATGACATTGAGCTCGAAGTTGCCGGCCGCGCCGCCCCAGGCCACGGCCGCGTCGTAGCCCACCACCTGTGCGCACACCATGAGCAGCGCCTCGGCGAGGACCGGGTTCACCTTGCCGGGCATGATGCTGCTGCCCGGCTGAAGGTCCGGCAGGCTGATCTCCGCCAGGCCGGCGCGGGGGCCGGAGCCCATCCAGCGGATGTCGTTCGCGACCTTGGTGAGGCTGACCGCGATCGTGCGCAGCTGCCCCGACAGCTCGACCAGCCCGTCCCGCGCGCCCTGCGCCTCGAAGTGGTCGCGCGCCTCGCTGAGCGGCAGGCCGGTCGCATCGCGCAGCTCCTCGATCACCGCGCTGGCGAAGCCGGCCGGGGCGTTGAGGCCGGTGCCGACCGCCGTGCCGCCGAGCGGCAGCTCGCCGAGGCGCGGCAGCGTCGCCTCCAGCCGTTCGATGCCACGGCGCACCTGGGCCGCGTAGCCGCCGAACTCCTGGCCCAGGGTGACCGGAGTGGCGTCCATGAGATGCGTGCGCCCGGACTTCACGACGCTCCCGAACTCGGCCGCCTTCGCCTCGAGCGCGGCGGCGAGGATGTCGAGCGCCGGCACGAGGTCGCGGACGACCGCCTCGGTGGCGGCGAGGTGGATGCTCGACGGGAAGACGTCGTTGCTCGACTGGCTGGCGTTGACGTGGTCGTTGGGGTGGACCGGCCGGCCGAGACGCTCGGCGGCGAGCGAGGCGATGACCTCGTTGGCGTTCATGTTCGAGCTCGTCCCGGAGCCGGTCTGGTACACGTCGATCGGGAACTCGGCGTCGTGCTCGCCGCGCGCCACCTCGTCCGCGGCGGCGGCAATCGCGCCGGCCACATCCGCCTCGAGGACGCCGAGCGAGCCGTTCACCTTCGCGGCCGCCGCCTTGATGCGCCCGAGGGCAGCGATCTGCGCGCGCTCCAGCCGCAGGCCGGAGATCGGGAAGTTCTCGACCGCCCGCTGCGTCTGCGCCGCCCAGCGTGCCGAGGCGGGAACCTCGACCTCGCCCATCGAGTCGTGCTCGACGCGCGTCTCGCTCATCGGTGCGGGTGCGGCTCCTCCGCGACCTCGACCTCCTTGATGACGGGTGGGATGAGGTACGGAAGTTCCCCGGCGCGCAGGTCGTCGAGGATGCGGCCGCTCGTGCCGACGAGCTCGTTGACGACGATGCCGCGATGCGCGGGGACGTACGGGGCGAGCTGGACGAGGCCCTCGCCGAGCTTGTTCATCGCCCCGCGCCGGTTGCGTCGCTGGAGGTGGAGGAGGCCGGCCGCGACCTTGATGAGGCCCTGGTAGAAGTCACGATCGTCGTCCGCCGCCGACCGCCAGAGCGACTCCCACGCCTCGTGGGCATGCCAGTAGCGGGCGCCGTTGAAATGCGCGACGCCCTGCCAGAAGAGGCGATCGGCCGCTCGCCGGTCGAGGGCGGGGAGGCGCCCGCGCGGCAGCTCGGGCGGGGCGGGTGGCGTCGCGGCGGTCTGGTCGGACATCGGCGCCCACGATCGTAGCAGGCGACGGCACGCGGCCGCCGTCCGGCCGTCTAGCCTGTCCCGATGCACGTGACGCCTCCCCGCTGGTGGCAGACCGCCGTCGTCTACGAGATCTACCCGCGCTCCTTTGCCGATGCGAACGGCGACGGGGTGGGCGACCTGCCAGGCATCACCTACCGCCTGGACTACCTCGCCTGGCTGGGTGTCGACGCGATCTGGATCGCGCCGTTCTATCCCTCGCCGATGGCGGACTTCGGGTACGACGTCGCCGACTACATCGCCGTCCACCCGCTGTTCGGCAGCCTCGCCGACTTCGACCACCTGCTCGAGGCGGCCCACGACCGCGACCTCCGCGTGATCGTCGACTACGTGCCGAACCACACCTCGGTCGAGCATCCCTGGTTCGTCGAATCGCGCAGCGGGCCTTCGAGCGCGAAGCGCGACTGGTACACGTGGCGTGACCCGGCGCCGGACGGCGGCCCGCCGAACAACTGGATCAGCATGTTCAACGGTCCGGCCTGGGACCTCGACCCGGCGACCGGGCAGTACTACCTCCATACGTTCCTGCCCGAGCAGCCAGACCTCAACTGGCGGAATCCCGAGGTGCGCGAGGCGATGTTCGACGTCGTCCGCTTCTGGCTCGACCGCGGGGTGGACGGGTTCCGGATCGACGTGGCGCCGATGGTGATGAAGGACCCGCTCCTGCGCGACAACCCGCCGAACCCATCGGACGAGGAGTTCCTCCGCCTCGGCGCGTGGAGCCGGCAGCTCCACCTCCATGACCACGCGCACCCGGACATGCACGAGCTGTATCGGTCCTTCCGGCGCCTGCTCGACACGTACGGCGAGCGCACCGGCCGCGAGCGGATGAGCGTCGGCGAGCTCCACCATCCCGACTTCGACGTCTGGGCCGGCTACTACGGCGAGCAGCAGGACGAGATCCACGTCCCGTTCAACTTCCACCTCCTCAACGCCCCGTGGACGTCCGACGGCGTGCGTCGCGCCATCGAGGGCGTGGAGCGGGTGCTGCCCCGCGGAGCGTGGGCATCGTGGGTGCTGGGCAACCACGACCAGCCGCGCTTCGCCACCCGGGCCGGGCGGCAGCAGGCAGCCGCCGGGATGTTGCTGCTGCTGACGTTGCGCGGCACGCCGACGCTCTACTACGGCGACGAGATCGGGATGGTCGACGTGCTGGTGCCGCACGACCGCGCGCGCGACCCGTGGGAGGCGCGCGAGGCAGGCAAGGGCCGCGACGGCGAGCGCTCGCCGATGCAGTGGGACGCATCACCGAACGCGGGCTTCTGCCCGCCGGGGCTGGAGCCGTGGCTGCCGCTGGCCCCCGATGCGGGACGGGTCAACGCCGCCGCTCAGGCGGAGGATGCGGATTCGCTGCTCAGCCTCAGCCGGCGGCTCATCGCGCTGCGCCGCTCGCACCCGGCACTCGCGGTCGGCCGCTTCGTGCCGTTCGGTCCGACGCCGGACGGGAGCTACGCCTTCCGGCGCGTCGCGGGCGACGTCGCGTTGACGGTCGCGCTTAACCTGACCGATGCGCCGGTGACGGTCGCCGGCGTCAACGGCGGCACCGTGCTCATCGGTACGGATCGGTCACGCGATGGCGCCGCGGTGGTCGGTGACCTGCCGCTGGCCGCCAACGAGGCGCTCGTCATCCAGGAAGGCTGAGTCTCATTCCAGCCGGACCGTGGCGGCTAGATCTCGCCGGCCTCCATGAGCCGCTTCAGGTTGAGCAGCCCGCGGTCCCACTGCCTCCCATACCAGCGGGCGAAGATCGCGCCGATGGGCCGGCCGATGCCGCCGATCAGGATCGCGGTCCGCACGTCGACCCGCGTGCCGCCCGCGACCGGTGCGAAGTCGAGCGTCGCCTCGAACGGGGCGTTGCGCGACAGGCCGCGCATCGCGGCGCGCCGCGGCGGCTCGTACTCGGTCGCCACCGCGTCGTTCTCCATGCGCCGGCCGAGCATCCACGTCGTGGCACGCCGCGTGGAACCGATGCCATACGGCGGGGGTGAGGTCCAGCGCTCCTCCACGCGCATCGGAAACCAGCGGCCCGTCTTCGTCACGTCGGTGAGCACGGCGAAGACATCCTCGATCGGCCGCCGGATGGTGATGGAGCTCCGCGCCTCGGACACGGGGGCGCTTCGTCAGCCGGGCGGCGTGCCGGAGATGTTCACCATCCACTCGGTCCCGAATCGGTCCTTGACCATCCCGAAGTGGTCGCCCCACGGCGCCTTCTCGAGCGGCATCGTTACGGCGCCGCCGTCGGCAAGGCGCTGCCAGTAGCCGGTCAGCTCCGCCTCGTCGTCGCCGGAGAGGGAGATGCTGATCGACGACTCGGCTGGCGGCGTGCCCATCCGCGACGCGCTGTCCGAGCCCATCAGCGTCATCCCGTTCGGCGCCTCAAGCTGAGCGTGCATGATCCGGTCGGCATCGGCCGCGTCCTGCGCCATGCCGCCCTCGGCGAAGGTCTGCATCGTGAGCTCGCCGCCGAAGACGTCGTGGTAGAAGTCCATCGCCTCGCGGGCGTTGCCGTTGAAGCCGAGGTAGGGGTTGAGCCTGGATCCCACGCGGTGCTCCTTCTGCTAGTCGGCGATCTTCGCCATGACGTGCTTGACGATCGTGTAGTCCTCGATGCTGTAGCTGCTCATGTCCTTGCCGTAGCCGGACTGCCCGAAGCCGCCGTGCGGCATCTCGGAGGCGATGGTGAGGTGGTCGTTGATCCAGACCGTGCCGTAGCGGAGCGCCTTGGCGGCGCGCAGCGCGCGCTTGACGTCTTTCGTCCAGACCGATGCGGCGAGCCCATAGGGCACGCCGTTCGCCCAGCGGATCCCGTCCTCCGGGTCGTCGAAGCGCTGGACGGTGACGACCGGCCCGAACACTTCGGACTGGACGATCTCCGCGTCCTGGGCGACGCCGGTCACGATCGACGGCTGGTAGAAGAAGCCGCGCTCCCCGCTCGTCGCGCCGCCCGTCGCGATCTCGGCGCCGTACCCGCGCGCACGCTCGATGAAGCCGGCCACGCGCTCCTGCTGCCCGCGGCTGACGAGCGGCCCCATGTCGAGCTCCGGGTCACTTGCCGGGTCGCCGACCTTGATCGACTGGACGGCCGGCACGAGCGCCTCCAGCGCGCGGTCGTAGCCGTCGCCCATGGCGATGATCCGGGTCGCGGCGGTGCAGTCCTGGCCGGAGTTGAAGAAGCCCGCCAGCTTGATCGTCTCGGCCAGCGCGTCCATGTCGGCGTCGTCGAAGACGAGCACCGGCGCCTTGCCGCCGAGCTCGAGATGGACGCGCTTCACGGTTTGCGCGGCGGCAGCCGCGATCTCCTTGCCGGTGGCCGTGTCGCCGGTGAGGCTGACCATGTCGACGTCGGGATGGGTGATCAGCCGCTGCCCGACCACCGCACCGGGGCCGGTGATGACGTTGAGCACGCCCTTGGGGAAGATGTCGGCCGCGATCTCGGCGAGGCGGATCGCCGACAGCGGCGTGATGGACGCCGGCTTGAGGACGACGGTGCAGCCGGCGGCCAGGGCCGGGCAGAGCTTCCAGATCGCCATCATGAGCGGGTAGTTCCACGGCGCCACCTGGCCCACGACGCCGGCCGGCTCGCGCCGGATCATGCTCGTGTGGGTCGCGACGTACTCGCCGGCCGCCTTGCCCTCCACGACCCGGGCGGCGCCGGCGAAGAAGCGGACGTTGTCGATGGTGAACTCCACGTCGAAATCGGCCGTGCCCTTTGGCTTGCCCACGTTCGCCTGCTCGAGCGACGACAGCGTCTCCGCGTCCTTCTCGATCGCGTCGGCGAACGCCCAGAGCGCCTTTGACCGATCCTGCGGCGTCGACTGCGACCAGGTCTCGAAGGCGGCGCGCGCCGCGGCGACGGCGCGGTCGACGTCGGATGCGTCGCCCTTCGGGACGTGCGCGATCTCCTCCTCGGTGGCCGGGTTGATGACGGCGAGCGTCTCGCCGGAGGCGGCGTCGGTCCAGGCGCCGTCGATGAACATCTGGTGGCGAGTGGCGGTGAGCGTCATGCGCGCGCGATCCTCAGCAAATGCAGGGCTCGGGGCACGCCCCGGCGCGGGCCGGCGCGTGAGGGATCAACCGATCTGGACCGATTCTACCCGCGTCGGCAACGGAATCGGCGAGCACCACGGCCCGCCGCCGCGGAATCCGGCGCCGTCAGCGCTCGTGGAGGGGCAGGAAGCCGCCGTCGGCGGCGCGCGCCATCACGAACAGCAGGTCCGCAGCGCGGTTGAGCCAGTGGATGACCTGCGAGCCATCGGCCAGCTCGCCGGCGTCGAGGAGCGCGACCGCGCGTCGCTCGGCGCGCCGGACGGTGGTGCGCGCCACGTCGATCGCCGCTCCCGCGACCGTCTCGCCGGGCACGACGAACTCCTTCGGCTGTGGGACGAGCAGCTCGAGCGCGTCGATGTCGCGCTCGAGCGCCGCCACCATCTCGGCGGTCACGAGCGTCGCGCCGGCGACGAGCCGTGCGCGGCGCTGAGGGTGGGTGGCGAGCTCCGCGCCAACCACGAACAGCTCGCGCTGGAGGCGGAGGATGAGGGCGGCGAGGCGCCGACCGGTATCGTCGGCACCGCCCCCGAGCGCCGCGCGCGCAACGCCGAGGGCGGACACCGCCTCGTCGGTCGTGCCGTAGGCATCGGTCCGCAGCCCTGCCTTGCTCACCCGGGCGCCGCCGAACAGGAGGCCCGTCGTTCCGTCGTCGCCCTTCCGGGTGTAAATGCGCATCGGTCCGATCCTAGCGCTCGGCCGCCGAGCCGGCTTGGCACCAACGTTGCACACGCGGCCTTCCATGAAGAACGCCACCCGACGCCGCCCCGCCCCCCGCGCAAAGGCCGGCGCCGCTCCCGGCCGCAGCAGGCGCGTGCTCGTCGTCAACGACACGCAGGAGATCCTGGAGCTGTTCGAGGAGATCCTGAAGGAGATGGGCCTCGAGGCGTCGCTCATGAGCTTCGCCCCGCGCGAGCTGGCGCAGATCCGCGAGCTGAAGCCGGATCTCATCATCCTCGACTTCGTGTTCGGGGAGCGCGAGGCGCTCGGCTGGCAGCTGCTGCAGAAGCTCCGCATGGACCGCGCCCTCGAGCAGGTGCCGGTCGTCGTCTGCACGGCCGCGCTGAAGATGGTGAGCGACCTGGAGGGTTACCTCACCGAGCAGGGGGTCGTGGTCGTGCTGAAGCCATTCAACGTCGACCAGCTGGAGGAGGCGGTGCGCAACGCGCTCACGCTCGGCGATTCGGCCGCCAAGCTGAAGCGACGCGCGCTCAGCGGCGGCGGTCCGCCGGCGAGGATCGACGGGGTCTAGAAGAGCCCGGGCGGAGGCTCCCAGCGGTCGGCGAGGAGCGTCACCTTGACGGTGCCGTTCACGACCTCCTCCGCCTTCGCCTTGACCTCGGTGATGAGGTCGCCGGCCCACGGGCAGAACGGCGTGGTGAGCACCATCTTGATCTCGGTCGGCCGGTCGCCCTCGCCGATCTCGATCGACTTGATGAGGTCGAGGTCGACGATGCTCATCCCGATCTCAGGATCGTGGATCTCGTAGAGCGCGGTCATGACCTCGTCGGCCTTGCCGAGGTTCGCGTCGATCGCCATGGCCCGAGTCTAGTCCTACAGGAGGCGCCCGTCGAACGCGGGGTGGGGTGACGGGACCAGGGGGCGGACGCGCGTGTAGCCCTCGTAGATCACGCCGTCGGCCTCGAGCTGCGCGCGCAGGTCGGCGAGCTCCTGCTTCGCGTCGGCCTGGCTGGCGTGGCATTCGAGGGCGGCGAGCTTGCGCCCGACGACCTCGGTGACGTTGATCCGGTGCGTGGCGGCCTGCTCCTCCGCCGACAGGTCGAAGCGCTTGTGGCCGGGTGCGAAGACCGGCGAGACGACGTACACCGCGCTCGGCGCCATCCCGGTCGCCGCCAGCCGCTCCACCGCCCAGCGCGTCGCGCTGCCGACGACGATGTGGTCCGGGTTGCCGGTGACCCCGTGCGGACCGAAGGTGATGACCGCGTTCGGGCGCCGTTCGGCGAGCCAGGCGGCGATCTCGGTCACGAGCCGCTCGAATGGCTCGTCGGCGACGCCGCCATCCGCGTAGCCCTCGAGCACGCTCACCTCGTTCAGGCCGATCTTGCCCGCCGCGCAGCGCAGCTCGTCCTCGCGCTGGTCGCCCATCGCGGGGTCAGGCGAGCCGTCGGGCGTACCCGCCTCGCCGCGGGTCGCGATGAGGAGGCGGGTCACGCGCCCGGCATCGGCGGCGAGCGCGAGCGCGCCGGCGCAGCCGAACGTCTCGTCATCCGGATGGGCGAAGACGGCGGCCACGCCGCCGGTCTCGAACGGGGCGCCCCAGGCGCGATCGGTCACCGCTGCTCCTCGTCCTCGTCGTCGTCCTCGCCGAGCAGGGTCCATCCCCGACGCTCGACACTTGCCCTCATCGTACGCAGGACCGCGAGCTTGGCGCTCGCCACCTCGGCGATGAACTGCCGGGTGGCCGCCGCGTCGAGGTCGGAGCCGGTCGGTGCGGAGCCGCGGCCGACGTTGAGCCACGCGAGATGGTAGCGGTCCATCCTGCCCCATACGCGCTCGAGCAGCTCGTCGCTGTTGAGCAGCCACATCCGGAACCCGTTCCAGTCCGGGTCGCCGACCAGCGCATCTCCGTCCTCGATGAGACGGTCCGTGGCGGCCAGGAACGCGCGGCGGGACATGATCGGGCGCTGGCTCACGGGCGCCGAGTATGCCACGCGTACTATTGGCGCCCCCGGCGACCGCTTGCCACACTCGCGCCACCGCTCGCACGTCCCGATCCATGACCCTCCCCTCGCGTCCGCGGCAGATCCACCCCCGCTCGGTGGTGGCGTGGAGCCTCGCCGTGCTCGCGGCGCCCGTCCTCGTCGCGCTGCTGCGCGCCGTGCCGCCCGTCGGCACCGACGCGGCGCGGTGGCTCCCCGTGGCAACGCTCGCGGCGACGGCGGCGCTGGTCGCCGTCGCCACCGGGCGCTGGCTCGTGACCGCGCTCCGCGACGGCGCCCGCACGACGGCCATCGGTGCCGCGGCGGGCGCGATGCTCCTCGCCGGCTGCCTCGCCGCCCTCGTCGGCGGGACGGCGGACGCGCCGATCCTGCCGCTCCTCGCCGCCCTGGCCGCCGCCGGCGTCACGTGGATCACGGCCTTCGCGGTCCGCGGCTCGCTCGGGCGGATCGACCGCAGCGTGGTCGCCCTCGGCGCCTTCCTCGCCTTCGACGCGGTCGTGGCCGCGTCGCTCTTCATCGGCTGGACGGCGCGCGGCGCGCCATACGTGGCCGCGGTCGGAGGGACGGCGCTCGCCGCGGCCTCGCTGCTCGCCGCCGGCCGCCGGGACCGCGCGGCCGGACCACTGGCCCTCATGGCGGGCAGCGGGGTCGGCTTCGCTCTCGCGCGCGCCGCATCGATCGATGGGGTGGTGGCGCTCACCGCGCTGGCCGCCGCGGCCGCGCTGCTCGCCGCCGAACGACCGGCCGACGGCGAGCGCACGACGGCCGCAGACGATGGCGCCGCTCCCCGGCTGCCCGAGATGGCCCACGACCTGGCGGAGGGCGTGCTGCTGTTCGATGCGGCGGGCCGCCTCGCCGACTGGAACCCGGCGGCACGAGCGACCTTCGACCTTCAGCCCGCGGCGGCCGGCACGGCCCTGGGCGACCTGCTCGAGCCGATCCTCAGGGGGCAGGCATGGACAACGCTGCCGAGCGAGGCCGGCGAGGCGATCCGCAGCCGGGCCACGCTCGACGGCGAGGCACCGCGCGAGCTGACCCTTGTGCACGCTCGGGACGGCACCGCCCTGCTCGTGGCGCGCGACCTTGCGCTCGAGCGCAACGAGACGACGGAGGCCGCGCGCCTGACGCGCGAGCTGCGCGGCACGATCGAAGAGCTGCTCGAGGCGCGCAGGCTGGTGGAGCTCCAGCGCGGCGAGATCGCGCGCGCCGCCACGACCGACCCGCTCACCGGGGTCGCGTCGCGGCGAGCGATCCTCCAGCGGCTGGCCTTCGAGGTCGCGGAGGCGCGGCGCTACGCCCATCCGCTCGTCGTCGTCGCGATCGACATCGACGGGTTCGCCGGGCTGAACCAGGAGGCCGGCACCTCCGTCGGCGACGCGGTGCTCCGGGACCTCGCGCTCCGGCTCCGACTCCGGATGCGGACGGCGGATGCGCTGGGCCGCGTCGACGGCGGTCGGTTCTGCGCCGTCCTGCCACACACCGACGAGGCCGGGGCGGCGCGGTTCGCCGAGTCGGTGCTGCGACGCCTCGTGAGCCGCCCGGTGAATGACCGAGGAGGGACCGATCGAGGTGACCGCGTCGATCGGGATCGCCGTCATGCCGGCCGGCATGGACGCGACGCCCGACGAGCTGCTGGCCGCGGCGGACGAGGCGCTGGCGAGCGCTCGTGGCGGCGGCGGCAACCGGATCGCGTATGACCGGCGCCACGGCCTGGCCCGGCTCGCGGGCACGCGCTTCGAGGCCGTCACCTGGGAGTCGGATCTGGAGGCCGGCTAGGGCACCAGCCGGCGTTGCGGGGGGCGAGTCACAGGCCACAACATAGCGGCTCCGAGGTTATCCACACCCCCACATGTTGTGGACAACCCCGTGTTTTCGCGGCTTCATCGGTGTATCCTTCGCGCACCGATGCCGTCGACCTCCACCGCGCTTTCGGCGCGCCTCATCTTTCCGACCAGGGAGATCGTCGAGGAGTACTACCTCCCGATCATCTACACCGCCTGCCGCACCTGCTACTCCGAGCAGGTGCCCGACCAGATCTGGGACAAGGCGGTCAGCCGGCAGGTCGCCGACGAGAAGCAGCAGAGCCTCGTCCGCAAGGTGATGGAATCCGGCCACGGCTCGACGATCGAGCACGTCAACTTCACGTTTGCGATCAGCGGCGTCACGCGCACGCTCTCGCACCAGCTCGTCCGGCATCGGGCCGGCACCGCGTTCGACCAGCAGTCGCAGCGCTATGTGAGCTTCAAGAAGCGCGACGGCTACACGATCCCCGACAGCATCGCGAACGGGGACCTGCCCGACGGCCTTGCCGGGCGGTTCCAGGCCGCGATCGACGACAACCTCGAGCTCTACGGGCAGCTGCTGCAGGCCGAGGTGCCGGCAGAGGACGCGCGCTTCATCTTCCCGAACGCGATGCAGACGAACCTGATCATGACGGTCAACCTGCGTCAGCTCATCCACATGTCCGGTCTGCGCCTCTGCACCATGGCCCAGTGGGAGATCCGCCAGCTGTTCAAGCAGATCAGGCACGAGATCTTCCGCGTCTCGCCGTTCTTCGGGTCGTTCCTGGCGCCAAAGTGCGTGCCGCTCGGCTACTGCGACGAGATGGGCAACCGCGACGAGCACTGCCGCATCCGGCCGCACCGCGACACGGTGATGGCCGTCTGGGAGGCATACCGCGGCGGCACCGAGCTGGTCGAGACGAACGGACCGATCGTCCCCGAGACGTCGCCGTTTCGCCCGAAGCCGCGTCGCACCCCGGTCCCGGTCGTGAACGACGATGTCGTCCCGGAGCGCCCGGTGGCGATGGCGAGCGAATCCGCCGGAGATGCCGACCGGGTCTAGTTGTCGGTCGTCACCCCGTCGCCCAGGGTGAAGCGCCGCAGCTCCTCGTCCGCTGCCTCGTGCGCGCGCCGAGCCTCGGCGACGAGGAATGGCGTCATCTTCGTCGAGTCGACGACCAGCAGCGTGTGGCCGCGCTCGTTGCGATCGAGCACGATTCGGTCCTCGCCGTGGAAGCTGATCGACCAGTTCGCCTGCAGCTGAACGAGCTCGGCGAGCACGACCCGTTCGCTGAACGACCAGTCCAGGAACTCGGCGTTCAGCGCTGCCACCACGTCCCGCAGCTGGAGTGTCGCATTCCGGCGCAGGCGGGCCACGAAGTGGACGATCCGCAGCCGCGCGAACGGGTCGCCGGCGCGGGCGAGCTGGGGCGGCGCGAGGTCCGGCGCCGGCATCCCGGCGGGTGCGGCGCCGACGAGCGGCAGAGAAGCGGTGTCGGTCGGATCGGTCATGGCGGCCACGCCAGTGTGAGGCCTGCGCTGGCGGTCCGCACCGCAGCCACGAGCGACCCGTCGCGCGCGGGCTCAGCCGATCCGTGCGCCGAGCGGCGCGGCCGGGTCGGGCGTCAGCAGCCACACCTCGCCGCCCTGGTCTCCTTCTCCCATGCCGCCGAGCAGGAGCACCTCAGATGCGAAGCCGGCGATGCGGCGGGGCGGGAAGTTCACCACCGCCACGACCAGCCGGCCCACGAGGAGCGCAGGCTCGGGGTAGGTGCGCGTGAGCTGGGCCGAGCTGGCGCGCACGCCGAGGTCCGGCCCGAAATCGACCCGCAGCCGGTACGACGGCTTCCGCGCTTCGGGGAACGGCTCTGCCGCCACGATGCGGCCGATCCGCATGTCGACGCGATTGAAGTCTTCGATCGAGATCATCCGCGCAGCGTAGTGCGCGGCGGACTCAGTGAGGCTTCGCCTGGCCCGGGGCGTGGTCCCGGCCGCCGGCGCCGGGTGACGCCGGCTGGCGTTCGTCGTTGCCCTCCGGCCCGGAGGCATCGGCGCCCTCGTCGCGGTCCGCTGCGTCGCTGCCGCCATCGGCCGCGGTCGCGTCGCGCATCCACGTCCCGATGCCGGGGTTCAGGCCGAGCTCGTGCGCCATCTGGCCCCAGCCGCTCCCGCCGTCCCGCATCGCGCGCAGCTCAACAAGCGTCTTGCCCGAGGCATCGGCCCAGCCGATGAGCCGCACCGCACCGCCGACGCCGTACCTGGCCGCGAGGTCGCGCAGGGTCGCGACATCGGTATGGAGGCCGTTGGCCGCCACGCTGTCGACGATGGCCCGCGCGGCGGCATCGTTGATGGCGTCACCGCCTTCGTTGGCGTCCTCGTCGACGGATCGCCCCTCGTCCTCCGACGGCGAGGCGGTCGGCGACGCCGCGAGCGGAGCGCTGGCCGCGGGCACGGGCACGTGTCGAGTGGCGAGGGCGGTGCCCACGAGCACCGCCAGCAGCACGAGCACGGCACGCGTGATCCGAAGGAAACGTGGCATCTCACCCTGTCTAACGCAGCCAGACGCCTGGCGCTACGCCCCGGCGGCAGGACCGGTGCATCCCGGCAACGGGCCGAAGCTAGTACTCCCGTCGGGTTGGAAGCGTCGCGCGCGGTTCCTATCGTGAGTGCCGCGAGTCGTTCGGCTGCCGCACGACCGCCCCTGCGAGGAAAACGAGTGACCTTCTGGAACTGGCGACGGGGCACGCAGCCCGCGAGCTCCGGCAGTGCGGCGCTGTCGCTCGCGCCCGACCTGGCGCCGATCGAGCTCTACACCGCCGACTCCCGCATCGTCGGCTGGGTCGCGGCCGGCGGCCAACGCGTCACCGATCTCCTCAACAACCACGACGAGCTTCGCCTGTGGCGCCCCGCGCCCGGGCCGATCGACGCGACCGGCGTGCCGGAGGACCGCCTCCCGCACCCCGGCGATCAGAACGGCGAATGGCAATCGGTATCCGCCGCGGCCGTGCTGCTGGCGATGCCGCCGGAGTGGCGGTCGTCGCGCCAGCTGCGCCTCCATCGGCGGCTGCGCCGAGTGGCGATCGCCGTCGGCCCGTTCAGCGTCACGGGCAACCTGCACCTCCACCCCGGCGTCGAGCCCGGACCGCACCTCCTCGCGCGCGGACCGTCGTTCATGCCGCTCACCGACGCATACCTGCTCCACAACGGGGAGCCGCCGTTCGAGCACGTGGTCAGCGTCCTCATCCTCAATACCCGCCACGTGACCTCGCTCGTCTCGCTCGTCACCCTCGCCTAGCGGCGTTCGCCCGGAGCGGCGGCGGGCAGGACGCGCCCGGCCACGCTCCCCAGCCCGATCCGCGGCGCGCCGCCGCCCCCCGCCCAGCCGCGCAGGGTGACCGCGTCGCCGTCCTCCAGGAACGTGCGCTGCACGCCGCCGGCGAGCCGCATCGGCCGCTCTCCGTTCCACGTTCGTTCGAGCAGCGAGCCTGCCTGCTCGGGCGCCTCGCCGGAGATCGTGCCCGACGCGATGAGGTCGCCGGCACGGATGCTCGCCCCGTTCGAGGCGAGGTGAGCGACCTGCTGTGGGGCGCTCCAATAGAGGCCGCGCGCGTTCACCGCCGAGATCTCGGTGGGCTCCGCGCCGGCCGGTGCCAGGTCAACCCGGAGCTCCACGTCGAGCGCCCACGCGCCCGGGAGCCCGAGATACGGCAGCGGCGGCGGCTCCTGCGCCCGTGCCTCCACCCGGTGCGGCGCGAGCGCGTCCCACGGCACCACCCACGCGCTGATGCTGGTGGCGAAGCTCTTGCCCAGGAACGGCCCGAGCGGCCGGTACTCCCAGGCCTGGATGTCGCGCGCGCTCCAGTCGTTCACGAGCACCACACCGAAGATGTGCTCCGCCGCCCGGTCGATCGGGACGGGCGTTCCAAGTGGAGTCGGACCGCCGAGCACGAAACCGAGCTCGAGCTCGATGTCGAGCGTCCGCGTGGGACCGACGCTCGGCGGCTCGTCCGGCGCGGGCCGCCGCTGTCCCACCGGCCGCCGGATGTCGGTGCCGCTGACGACCACCGTGCCGGCGCGCCCGTGGTAGGCGATCGGGATCCAGCGCCAGTTCGGGAGGAGCGGCGGATCGGCGGGCCGGAACATGCGACCCACCGCCGACGCGTGCTCGAGCGAGCTGTAGAAGTCGACGTAGTCGCCGGGCGCGACCGGCAGGTGCAGCGTGGCGTCGGCAACGCTGACGAGGTGCGGACGCAGGAGCCGGTCGTCGGCGTCGCTGCGCAGGAGCTCGCCGAGGCGGGCGCGCAGCCGGCGCCACGCGGCCCGATCCTGCGCGAGCAACGGGTTGAGGTTCGGGGCACCGAGGGTGCCAGCCGGGTCGGCGACGGTCCCATCGAGGTGGCCGGCGCGTGCCACCGCGCCAAGGTCGACGATCATCGGGCCGATTCCGACCCCGAGCTGTGGCATATCGGTCCCCAGCGCGAAGGCGCAGTACGGCAGCGACTGGATCGGTCGATCGGAGCCGTCGGCGCCGGGGACCCAGCTGCGGAGCGCCGGGTCGGTCGTCGCGTCGCGATCGCTCATGGCAGCCAGCCGAGCGCGGCAAGGTCGGCGGTCGGCTCGTCGAAGGAGCACGATCCGTAGGCGGTGAGCGCCTCCTCCCGGACCGATCCCAGGGCAGCTGCCTCGATGACGCGGTCGCGCCAGCCGATCCGCTCGGGCGTCACGACGAACGAGCCGGGGTCCTCGTCATCGAGGACGCGCGCCGCTCCCGACTCGTCGATGGCGCCGGCACGCAGCAGCGCGGCCGCCACGAGCAGGTTGACGAAGCCATGCATCCGGAATCCGCTCGTCGCGTCGATGCCTCGGACCGGATGATGGAGGCCCGCCGTCGCCTTGAAGGGCACGCCACCGATGACGGCGGCCGCCAGGAACGCGGCGACCGCGGCCGCCGAGGGAAAGAGCTCCGCGTCGAGGCCGCCGCAGCGGATCTTCGCGCCGAGGCGGCTTGCGCCGGCATCCCGGGCGGCCGCCACGGCCGCGACCGTTTCACGCAGCGAGTCCGCCTCGGTCGAGTCCGGCGCCTCGGCCATGGCGGCCACGGCGGCGGTGAAGTCCGCCTGGCGCACCGCTGCGGTGAGATCGCCCGCCGCATCCGGCGCCGGCAGGCGCGCCTCGATGAGCTCGACGCGCATCGGCCGTCGCCCGCGCTCGATGTGTGCCGCGTCGGCCAGGTCGGCCGCCAGCGCCGCCGAGAAGCCGAGTGCGTCGGCGGCGCCGGCTCCATCGCAGACGACCGCCAGCCGAATGCTCGACAGGCCGTCTGGCCACGCCGGACCGATCTCCACCAGCCGCGAGGCGGGGCACACGAACCTGCCCTGGATCCACGCCGCCGGGCCGAAGCGGTTCGCGGCGTGCGCTGCCAGCGCCTCGTCCATCGGCAGCCGGGCAGGAGGAAAGAGGCCGGCATCGTCGATGAGGCGCTCGAGGAGGATGCGGCGCGCGTCGGTGGCCATGCGGGTCCGAGGGTAGCAGCGGAGCGGCGATAATCTCGCCCCATGGCCGTCCTCCGCTCCACCCTCGACCCGGGCTCCGACGCGTTCCGCGCGAACGCAGCCGCGATGCGCGAGCTGGTCGCCGAGCTTCGCGATCGCACCGCGCGCCTCACCGCCGGGGGCGCCGGTGGCGACGATCGCTCGATCGC
Organism: uncultured Chloroflexia bacterium; assembly: GCA_963825905.1. Taxonomy (GTDB): domain Bacteria; phylum Chloroflexota; class Limnocylindria; order QHBO01; family QHBO01; genus JAICQM01. Next base: position 238,538 of record CAWGUL010000006.1, read on the forward strand.
CCGCCACCGCGAGCGCGGCAAGCTCCCGGTCCGCGAGCGCATCGAGCGCCTCATCGACCCGGGCTCCGCCTTCCTCGAGCTGTCGGCCCTTGCCGCCGACGGCCTCTACGACGGCGACGCCCCGGGGGCGGGCATGGTCACCGGCATCGGCATCATCGAGGGCATCGAGTGCGTGGTGGTCGCGAACGACGCGACGGTGAAGGGCGGCACGTACTACCCGCTCACGGTGAAGAAGCACCTCCGCGCGCAGGAGATCGCGCTCGAGAACCGGCTGCCATGCCTCTATCTCGTCGACTCCGGCGGGGCGTTCCTGCCGATGCAGGACGAGGTCTTCCCGGACCGCGACCACTTCGGACGCATCTTCTACAACCAGGCCCAGCTCTCCGCGCGTGGCATCCCGCAGATCGCGCTCGTGATGGGGAGCTGCACCGCCGGCGGGGCGTACGTCCCGGCGATGTCCGACGAGACCGTCATCGTCCGCGGCACCGGCACGATCTTCCTCGGCGGGCCGCCGCTCGTGAAGGCGGCCACCGGCGAGGAGGTGACCGCGGAGGACCTCGGCGGGGCGGAGGTCCACACCACCCTCTCCGGCGTGGCCGACCACTACGCGCTCGACGACGAGCATGCCCTCGCCATCGGCCGTTCGATCGTCGCGAACCTTGCCTGGCACCGCCCGGCCCCGCCGTGGGAGGTGGCCGCGCCGCGGCCGCCATCGGTTCCTGCCGACGACCTGTACGGGGTGGTCCCCGCCGACGCGCGGCAGTCGTACGACGTGCGCGAGGTGATCGCGAGGCTCGTCGACGGCTCGGAGCTCCACGAGTTCAAGGCGCGCTACGGTGAGACGCTCGTCACCGGCTTCGCCCGCATCGAGGGCTACCCGGTCGGCATCATCGCCAACAACGGGATCCTCTTCAGCGCCTCCGCCCTGAAGGGCGCGCACTTCGTCGAGCTGTGCAGCCAGCGCCGCATCCCGCTCGTGTTCCTCCAGAACATCACCGGCTTCATGGTGGGGCGCGAGTACGAGGCCGGCGGGATCGCGAAGGACGGCGCGAAGCTCGTCACCGCGGTGGCCACGACATCGGTGCCGAAGTTCACGGTCGTCATCGGCGGCTCGTTCGGCGCCGGCAACTACGGGATGGCGGGACGGGCGTACTCGCCACGGCAGCTGTGGATGTGGCCGAACTCTCGCATCTCGGTCATGGGCGGGGTCCAGGCGGCGCGGGTCCTGTCGACGGTGCGCGGCGGCTTCGAGACCGATGCCGCACGGGACGCCTTCGAGGCCCCGATCCTCGCCGAGTACGAGCGCCAGGGCTCGCCGTACTACTCGACGGCACGCCTCTGGGACGACGGGGTGATCGATCCGCTCGACACCCGGCGGGTGCTGGCGATGGGGATCGCGGCGGCGCTGAACGCGGAGATCGGCGAGACGAGGTTCGGCGTCTTCCGGATGTGACCCTCGGGGTTTCCGCCTAGGCGGTGGCGGCCACGGGAGCGCGCACCGGCGCCACGTCGAAGCGCATCCCGAACAGGTCGGCGGTGCGCGGCGCTGCGACCTCGGCCTCCAACGTGACGACGACGGCGTGGCTCATCTCACGCAGCGGTCGGAGGCGTACGACGTGCGAGCCGAGGGTCACGACGGCCAGGTCCGCGACCGCCCAGAACTCGATCCCGAGCTGCGCGGCGTGCTCCGCGGCGCGTGCCGCCGGATCGGCCGCCGCCAGGTCGAGGCGCGCCAGCCGCACCGGTGAGCCGATGGGATGGACCTGGGTGCGCCGTCCCGCGAGTGGCGCCGGCCCCCACTCGATTCCGTCCGGCTCGTGGTGGATGAGCAGCGGCAGCCCGTCGAGCCCGAGCTGTGGGGGGAAGGCCACCGACCAGCTGACCAGGTTGCCGTCGGCCCGCATGCGCGAGCCGGCAATCGGGTCGCCGATGGCGCTGCCGTTCGCTCGAAGCTCCGCCACGAGCAGGTCGAGATCGTCGGCCAGCAGCGCGGCGGCCGCGTAGCCGCCGTCCGGCGCCGCCTCGAGCGCGCGCACCGCGGCCGCCCCGAGCGGGCGCTGCCCGGCGAGCTCGGGCTCGTCGATGCCGATCAGCTCGAGATAGGCGCCGTCCGCCAGCCAGGCAATCCGATTGAACGTCCCGGCACCGCTGTGCCGGCCTCCACCGGTGCACGCGATCCCCAGCGTGGCGACAAGCTCGGCAGCCGCGGCGTCGGGATCGGGCACGGCGATCACGAGGTGATCGATGCCGCGAATCATGCGTCGATCGTAGCACCGCGCATCGGCTAGGCTGCAGGACAGCCATGACGAGCGACATGCCGCGCCCCGCCCCCGGATCCCACGATCGCTCGCGCCCCAGCGGCTCGCTCGAGACGAGCGCCGCGAACCTGTTCGAGGCGATGGCGGCCGCGCGGGACGCGGAGGAGCGCGGCACCGGGCGGGCCGCGCTCGACGGCTTCTACCGCACGCTGATGAGCGGGACGCTGCTGTTCCCCGTGCCGCCGGACCACGGCGAGGAGGCGAAGGCCGCGCTGGCGTCGGCGATCGACGACAGCGACGAGGTCGAGATCAGCGTCATGCTCGCCCGCGACGGCGACGGTGAGCCGGTGAGCGTCTGCTTCGCGTCGAACGGCGCGCTGGCCGCCTGGGCGCCGCGCGGCACGGCCAGCCTCCCCCTCCCGGCCCGGGTCGCGGTGGCGAACCTGGCGAGCGCGGGCCTGCCGGCGATCATGGATCCGGCCGGACCGATCCCGTATCGCTTCGAGACGACCGAGCTCCTTGCGCTGGCCGACGGCCGCCTGCCCGGCTCGGACGCGCCGCTCTTCGGTCCCGCCGCGCGCGCATCGGTCCGCCTGCGGCTGCCCGGGTCGTCTGCGCTCGTCCTCGAGCGGTCGCTCGCGGCCGCGCTCGACGGCTCGCGGGTCGGCGAGGCGTATCTCGTCGCCTCGGAGTCGGACGGACGCGAGCGGCTCCTGCTCGGCCTCGTCGGTGACGCCGGCGCCGCGGTCACGGTCGACGTGCCCGATGGCACCGATGTGGTGTGGCTGGAGGAGCCGCTGCTCGGCTCGGTCCGCGCTGTGGCCGAGCCGTTCTTCCGTGGCGCCGGTCGCGGCGCGAGGCAGCGCCGGTGAGCGACCTGCTGCGAGTCGAGCGCGACGCCGGCGTCGCCCACGTGACCCTCGCGCGGCCCGAGGTGCGCAACGCCTTCAACGCCGAGCTGATCGCCGCGCTGCGCGATGCCTTCGAGGCGCTGGCGAACGAACCACCGACGGCGTTGCGCGCCGTCGTCCTGGCCGGCGACGGCTCGACGTTCTGCGCGGGCGCCGACGTCACGTGGATGCGCGCCAGCATCGGCCTGTCGGTGGACGAGAACGAGCGCGACGCGGCCGCCATGGCCGACATGTTCGGGGCCATCGACACGTGCCCCGTCCCGGTCATCGCGCGCGTCCAGGGCGCCGCGCTCGGCGGCGGGATGGGCCTCTGTGCCGTGAGCGACATCGTCCTGGCGACGGCGGGAGCGGTCTTCGGCTTCACGGAGACGAAGCTCGGCATCATCCCCGCCGTCATCTCACCGTTCGTGGTCGCCAAGGTCGGGGAGTCGGCCGCGCGGGCCCTCTTCCCGACCGGGGAGCGCTTCGATGCGCGACGCGCTGCCGACATCGGCCTCGTCCACGAGGTGCTCCCCGACGAGGCGGCGCTCGACGCGCGCCTGGCCGCGGTCCTCGACGAGCTGCGAAGCGCCGGCCCGAGCGCCGCGCGAGCGGCGAAGGCGCTCGTCCGCGATCAGCGGGGGCTCACCGCCGACGGGGCGCGGTCGCTCACCGTGCGCGCCATCGCGCGGCAGCGGACGAGCCAGGAGGGTCAGGAGGGGCTGGCCGCCTTCGTGGAGAAGCGACCCCCGTCCTGGTCCTGAGCCACCGCCCGCCTGCGACAATCGCGACATGCCCGACTCCTCCCTTACCCCGCGCGAGGTCGCCGCGGAGCTCGGCGTCACGGTCCGCACCGTGCAGCGCTGGATCGCCGAGGGCCGGCTCGCAGCGGAGCGGGTCGGTGGCCGGGTCCGCGTGTCGCGTTCGTCGCTCGCGACCGTCCACGAGCACCCCGTCAGCGGCGACCCGCGGCCGATCCGCGCGCTGCTCATCGCGAACCGCGGCGAGATCGCCGTTCGCGTGGCACGGACCGCGCGACGGCTGGGGATCCGCGCCGTCGGCGTCCACGCGGCGGACGAGCGGCCGCCGGACGGCATGGACGAGGCACACGTGATCACCTCGTACCTCGACGCCGCGGACCTGCTGCGGGTCGCGGTAGCTGCCGGAGCCGACGCGGTGCATCCCGGCTACGGGTTCCTCGCCGAGAACCCGGAGTTCGCGCGCGCCGTCGTCGCCGCCGGGCTCACCTGGGTCGGGCCGCCCGCCGCGGCGATCGCCGCCATGGGCGACAAGGCCGCCGCGCGGCGGCGCGTCGCCGGCCAGGGCGTTCCGGTGGCGCCGGGCTACGACGGCGACGACCAGGACAACGGAACCCTCGCCGGCGAGGCCGCGCGGATCGGGTTTCCGCTGCTCGTCAAGCCGAGCGCCGGCGGCGGCGGGAAGGGGATGCGCATCGTGCGCGCGGCGGCGGAGCTGGACGAGGCACTGGCATCGGCGCGGCGCGAGGCGCATCGGTCCTTCGGCGACGACCGACTGATCCTGGAGCGGTACCTCGAGCACGCGCGGCACGTCGAGGTGCAGGTGCTCTTCGACGCCCACGGGACGGGGATCAGCCTCGGCGAGCGCGACTGCTCCGCCCAGCGCCGGAACCAGAAGGTCGTCGAGGAGGCGCCGGGTCCCGCGATGACTGCCGAGCTGCGCGAGCGCATGGGTGCCGCGGCCGTCGCCGCCGGGGCGTCGGTGGGTTACGAGAACGCCGGCACGGTGGAGTTCCTCCTCGCCGACGACGGCAGCTTCTCGTTCCTCGAGATGAACACGCGGCTCCAGGTCGAGCACCCGGTGACGGAGCTCGTCACCGGCCGCGACCTCGTGGCCGACCAGCTCCGGATCGCCGCCGGTGAGCCGATCGCGGCCGTCGCGCCGCGGGTGAGCGGGCACGCCATCGAGGCGCGCCTCTACGCCGAGGACGCCGAGGCGGGGTTCCTGCCCGCCACCGGCCGCGTGCTCGACCTCGCCTGGCCGGCCGACGCGCGCGTGGACACCGGCCTGCGCGTCGGCGACACGGTGAGCGATCGGTACGACCCGCTGCTGGCGAAGATCGTCGTGCACGGCGCCACCCGACCCCAGGCGCTGTCCCGCATGCGGGAGGCGCTTGCCGCCACCCGCCTGCTCGGCGTGACCACGAACCTCCGCTACCTGCGCTGGCTGTTCGCCAGCGAGCCGATGCGCGACGGCGAAATCCGGACCGATACGCTGGCCGCCCTGGGCGTCCCCGACCCGCCCGCGCTCGAGCCCGCCGTCTGGCAACGCGCGGCGGCGGCGCTCGCCGGGCAGGCTGGCGACGGCCCGTGGCACGGCGGCTGGCGTCTGAACGAGCCGCCATCGGTCCGCCTGCGCACCGGCGACGAGGAGCGCGGCGTGGCGTTGAAGCCGTCGGCCGATGCAGAGGAGCCGGCTGCCGTCGTGGACGGTGACGCCGCGCACGTCGACGTCGAAGGCCGCTCGGTGGCGTTCCGGCTCGCGCCGCCGCCGACCGTCGAGGAGGCGGTGCGCCACGCGACCGGGAGCGGCGACGACCACGCCACGCTGACCGCACCGATGCCCGGCCGCGTCATCGCCGTGCGGGCACGGGCCGGCGCGGCGGTCGCGAGCGGCGCGCCGGTGGTGGTGATCGAGGCGATGAAGATGGAGCATGCCGTCGCCTCGCCAATCGCCGGCACGGTGACCCGTCTCCTCGTCGGCGAGGGCCAGCAGGTGCAGCGCGGCGACGTGCTGGCGGAGGTATCGGCCTAGGATGGGCGCCTCGATGAGCCAGCCCGAGGTCCGCATCTACGAGGTCGGCCCGCGCGACGGGCTGCAGGCGGAGCATGCGGCCGTTTCGCTCGACGCGAAGCTCCACTACATCGACCTGCTCGCCGACGCCGGGCTGCGGGACATCGAAGCGACCTCGCTCGTGCGCCCCGATGCCATCCCCCAGCTCGCCGACGCCGACGATCTCCTCACCCGGCTCGACCGCCGTCCCGGCGTCCGCTACCCGGTCCTCGTCCCGAATGCCCGCGGCCTCGAGCGCGCGATCAGGGCCGGGGTCGACGCCATCTGCCTCTTCACCGCCGCCACCGATGGCTACGCGCGGCACAACATCCGGATGTCGATCGACCAGTCGCTCGCCGCCTTCCGGCCGATCGCGGAGGAGGGACGGCGGCGTGGCTGGTGGATGCGCGGGTACATCTCGACCGCCTTCGGTTGCCCCTACGAGGGGGAGGTGGACCCTGCGGCGGTGGTGCGCGTGGCGAACGCGCTGCTCGAGCTCGGGGTCGACGAGCTGGCCATCTCCGACACCGTCGGCGTCGCGGCGCCGCGCGACGTGGCGCGGGTCATGGACGCCCTCTCCACGGCCGGCATCCCGACCGATGCATTGGCCTTCCACTTCCACGACACGCGCGGCACGGCGCTCGCCAACGTCGTGGCCGCGATGGAGCGCGGCGCGCGCGCCTTCGATGCCGCGGCGGGCGGGACCGGAGGCTCGCCCTACGCCCCGGGCGCCGCGGGCAATCTCGCCACGGAGGACCTCGTCTATCTCCTCGATCGCCAGGGCGTGCGCACCGACGTCGACCTCGACCGCATCCTCGCGGCTGCGCACTTCATCGCCGGTGAGCTCGGGATGTCGCCCGCCAGCAAGCTCGGGCGCGCCGGCGGCTGGCCGTAGCTGGCCCGGTGCGAGGGCAGCCCGCCGCGGGCGCGTCGAACTGTTCGGGTGTTCCGAACACTTGTGGACAAGTGCCCGCAGAGGGTGGCGCCCGGGTCCGCTCGGCCGCGACGCGGCCAGGTTGAGCCGATGGGTACCATGAGCGACCGATGACCGCGCAGCAGCCCGACGCGCTCCCCCTGATCATGGACGTCGATACCGGCATCGACGACATGATCGCCCTGCTCATCGCCGCCACCTCCCCGGAGATCAACCTGCGTGGGGTGACCTGCGTGGCGGGCAACGTCGAGATCCAGCACGTGGCGCGGAATACCGGGAAGGTGCTCCGCATGGCCGGCCGCGGCGACGTGCCGGTGAGCATCGGTGCGTCGCGGCCACTCCAGCGCCGCCTTCGCACCGCGCAGGACACGCACGGGCCGACCGGCACTGGCTACGTGGAGCTGCGCGGCGAGGACCGCCAGCTCGGGACGACCGAGTACACGGCCATCCCGGCCTCCCGGTACCTGGCGGCCCACGTGAACCGGCATCCCGGCGACGTGACCGTGCTGGCGCTCGGGCCGCTGACGAACCTGGCGCAGGCGGCGATGAACGGCACCGATCTCGCGACGGGCCTGCGCGACTGCCTCTGGATGGGCGGCACGCTCGAGGAGCGCGGCAACACCACCGAGACCGGAGAATGGAACGCGTGCGTCGACCCCGAGGCGGTCGAGGCGTGCCTGTCGCGCAACGTGCTGCGTCGGATCTTCCCGCTGGACGCGACGCAGGACATCATCTTCACGATGGCCGACCTCGACGCACTCCCGGACACGCACCTGGCCGGGGTCGTGCGCGACGCGGTGCGCTACTACGTCGGCTTCCACCAGAAGGCCGATGGCATCGACGGCGCGTACCTCCACGACCCGGTGGCGCTCATCGCCGGGCTGCTGCGCCCCGACCTGGTGACCGACGCGGTAGAGGTCGCGCTGGCGTGCGACACGAGCGCGGACCCGCATCGCGCCGGCTCGCTCGTGCGCGTCGACGACGGGGCGCGCCACGCGGTGCGGGCCGCGGTGGCGATTGATGGCGAGGGGATGAAGGCGGAGCTGCTCGGGCGACTGGCCCGCGCGGTCGCCGCGGGACGCTCGTGATCCGAGCGACGGAGGAGACGACGAGATGATCATGCGCTGGATCGCCGCCGTGGTGGCGTTCGTGGTGGTGACGGTGGTGGGGATCGCCGTCATCGGCAACTTCAGCGATACCGGGGCGGGCGCCAGCAACAGCTGGGCGCTCGTAACGACGATCGCCCTCGTTGCCGCATTCGCGGCGTACGCCGTCGTCGAATACCTCCAGACCGGGGGCTTCGGGTCGATCGCCCGGCAGTTCGACACCCGGACGATCGTCCTCATGCCGCTGGCGATCGCGTTCAACATCATCCTCGGGCAGGCCGTCGGCGCGGCGCTGAAGATCCCGATCTACCTCGACTCGATCGGCACGATCCTCGTCGGAGCGCTCGCCGGGCCGATCCCCGGCTTCCTGACCGGCTTCCTGTCGAACATCCTGTGGACGTACGTCGTACCACCGCCCTTCCACAGCGACATCTCCGGCGCCTTCGCCGTGGTCGCCGCGGTGATCGGCGTCCTCGCCGGACTCTTCGCGCGCGCCGGCTGGCTCCGGCCGCGGCCGAATCGGTCGATGGGCCGGCTCTTCCTCGGCGGCGTCGTGGCGCTCGCGATCGTCGGCTTCCTCGCCTTCTACGCGTACAGCCGGTTCTACACGACCGCCTTCGAATTCCTCAATCCGAAGAACACCAACCTGCTGTTCACCATCCTCGGCTGGGCCGTCGTCCTCCTGTTCGTCGCGTTCGTCGTCGGCTTCGTGGCGCTCCTCTTCCTGCGCCGCGACCTCACCGTGGCATACGTCGTCGTGGCCGGCGTGATCACCGGCGGCATCGCCGCGCTCATCAGCGCGCCGATCGCGGCCAACCTGTTCAGCGGCGTGACCGGCTCGGGGATGGACTTCCTCGTCGCCGCGTTCCGGCAGGGCGGGTCGGACATCCAGACGGCGACGCTGCAGCAGGGGCTGCTGGCCGACCCGGTCGACAAGATGGTCACGTTCTTCACCGTCTACCTCATCCTCAACGCCATGGCGCGTCGCACGAAGGCGCGCTTCCCGCAGGGCGAGCGCCTGCTCGAGGGCGGCGACACCGGCGTGGACGACGACTTCGATGCCCCCGCCCCGCAGGAGGCACCGGCCTGACCGATCCCGCGCGCCACGATCCAGGGCCGGCGGAGGGCCTCGTTCCCGCGCCGGCCGACCTGCCTCCGTCGCTCGGACGCCTCGGGCCGAGCCCGTGGCACCGGCTGAACCCGCTCACGAAGTTCCTCATCGCGACTGCCACTGCCGCGGCTGCCGTCATCGTGGGCGGGGTCATCGGGCCGGTCGCGCTCGTGGTCGGTGCGGTGCTCGTCCCCGCGCTGGTCGCGGGCGTGCTCGGTCGACTGCTGCGCCTCTCGTTTCTCCTGAGCCTGCCGATCGCGATCAGCGCGGTGCTCATCAACGTCTTCTTCTTCCCCGGCGCCGCGAACGTCCTGTTCCGCATCGGGCCGATCTCGGCGACCGTGGAGGGCGCCGCGTTCGCCCTCGAGATCCTGGTGCGAATCCTTGCCATCAGCGGCGCGATCACGCTCTTCTACCTGACCACCCGGCCGGCGGAGCTCGTCGTCGACCTCGAGCGGCGCGGGGTGTCGCCGCGCGTCGCGTTCGTCGCCAACGCATCGGTCCAGACGGTGCCGGCGATGGTCGAACGCGCGTCGCAGATCACCGCCGCCCAGCGTGCCCGCGGCCTCGACACCGAGGGCAGCCTGTGGCGCCGGGCGCGCGGCATCGTCCCGATCGTCGGCCCGGTGATCCTCGGTGCCATCGGCGAGGTCGAGGAGCGGACGATGGCGCTCGAGGCGCGCGGCTTCACCCGGCCCGGACGCCGCTCGCTGCTGTGGTGGCCGGACGACTCGGGACGGCAGCGGCTCACCCGCTGGGTCGTGGCGCTGGCGGTACCGGCCCTGCTGGCGGCGCGGATCGCCGGCTGGCTGGACTGGATCCGCTGATGCTCACCCTCGAGGCGGTCAGCTACCGGTACGCCGGCGCGCGGGGCGCGTCGCTGCGCGATGTCTCGCTGGAGCTGCGCGACGGGGAGGTGGTCGGCATCGTCGGCCCGTCCGAGGCGGGCAAGACGACGCTGGCGCTGGTCGCCTCCGGCCTCGCGCCGCGCGCGATCGGCGGCCAGCTGCGCGGGACGGTGCGGCTCGACGGCGTGGACCTGGCGGGGAGGGCGATGCATGAGGTCGCCGCGCAGGTCGCGATCGGCTTTCAGAACCCCGCCACCCAGCTCTCCGGGGTGACCGAGACGGTCTTCGAGGAGGTCGCCTTCGGACCGATGAACCTGGGCGTGCCTCGGAACGAGGTGATCGCCCGCACCTGGGACGCCCTCGCGGCGCTGCGGATCGAGCCGCTTGCCGAGCGCGACCCGGCGCGGCTCTCCGGCGGGCAGCAGCAGCTGGTCGCGATCGCCGGCCTCCTCGCCCTGCGACCCCGCCACCTCGTGCTCGACGAGCCCACCGCCCAGCTCGACCCCGCCGGCACGACGCTCGTGGCGGAGGCGCTCGCCACGATCGCTCGCGACGGCGCGAGCATCTGCGTCGTCGAGCAGAAGACCGATCTGCTCGCCGGCCTCGCCGACCGGGTGGCGGTCGTGGCGGCCGGGCGCATCGCGTTCGAAGGGCAGGCTGGCGACGTGCTCGGCGACCCGCGCCTCAGCGAGCTTGGCGTCGCCGAGCCGGCCACGGTCCGCCTGCGGCGCCTGGCGGCCGAGGCGGTGCTTCCGGAACCGGCGTCGCGCGCCCTGGTCGCGGCGCTCGACCCTCCTGAACCCGACTCCGGGGCCGCCCGATGACCGAGATCGCGGTCGAGGACCTCGTCCACGTCTACGGGCACGGCGCCACCGACGGCGGCGTGCGTGCCGTCGACGGGGTGAGCCTCCGGATCGGGGCCGGCGAGCGGGTGGCGCTCATCGGGCAGAACGGCTCGGGCAAGACGACCCTCGTCCGCCACCTGGACGGCCTGCTGCGCCCGACGTCGGGCCGGGTGACGATCGACGGGGTCGACGCCGCGACCCGGACCGTCGCCCAGCTGGCACGCGTCGTCGGCCTCGTCTTCCAGGACCCGGATCGACAGATCTTCGCGCCGTCGGTCCGCGCCGAAGTGGAGTTCGGGCCGCGCAACGTGGGCCTCGGTGGTGCCGAGCTGCGTGCCGCGGTCGGCGAGGCGCTCGCCGCCACGGGCCTCGTCGGCAGTGAATCGGTCAATCCATACGATCTCGGCGGCTCGCGGCGCAAGCTGCTGGCGCTCGCATCGGTCCTCGCCATGCGGACCCCGGTGCTCGTTCTCGACGAGCCGACGACCGGCCAGGACGTCCGTGGCGTCGGCCTCGTGCGCGCCGTGATCGAAGCGGCCCATGCGGCCGGCACGACGGTCGTCGCGATCACCCACGACATGGGCTTCGCGGCGGAGGCATTCGACCGCGTCATCGTCATGCGCGAGGGTCGCATCGCGCTCGACGGAACGCCGGGCGAGGCATTCGCCGCCGCGGCGTGGCCGACCCTGCGGTCGACGTACGTGGAGCCGCCGCTCGCGGCGGTCATCGGGGAGCGGCTCGGGCTGGGCTCGACGCCAACCGACGCCAGCCTGCTCGCGCGGCTCGCCGCGGCTCAGTAGCCGGTGTAGCTCCCCGGCGGGGGCGGCAATGGGTTGCCGAATTGGTCGGTGCGGTCGTCAGTGGGAAGGTCGTCTCGATGCTCGCGGCGCCCGGTCGGGCCGCTGATCGGCTCTGCCATCACCGATTGCGAGACCTCGTCAAGGCGTTGCTCGATGCCGCGCAGCCCGAGGTGGCGAAGCGCACCGGCGAAGCGGTCGACGAACGCCGCGTTCCGCAGGAGCGCGAACTGCAGGCCCGGATGCGCGCGGTTGAGGAGCTCAAGCGCCCGGCTGGCGTCGGGCACGTTCACCCGGTTCAGCCCTACCTGGCCCTCGAGGAGGTCAATGGCGCGGTTCGCCTCGCGACGGGCGGCCTTCGTGATGTGCGGCGTACGATTCGCCAGGATTCGGGCTCGACGCAGCGCATCACGGACCTGCGTGTCACGATCGGCCACGGCGGGCGGCAGGGCGGCGTGCGGGGAGGTGGAGCTCATGGTCGGCATAGTATCCGCTCCCGACGGCTGGCAGCAGATGGTCCGGGATGCCATCGCAAACGCCACCCGGCCGATCCCGTTCGATCCTCGATTCTCCCCGCGCTCGGCCGCCGACCGCGGAACCGGCCAGCGCTACGACCGGGCAGCATTCCCGCCCGCGCGCCAGGCGGCGACGCTCCTCCTCCTCTACCCGGCGGCCGACGGGAGCGGGCTCACCATCCCGTTGACCGTTCGTCACGGCGACCTCCGTGCCCATGCGGGGGAGGTGTCACTCCCCGGTGGGGCGGTGGATGACGGGGACGCCGATCGCGCCGCCACCGCGCTCCGGGAGGCGGCTGAGGAAGTGGGCCTTGATCCCGCCGCTGCCGGTGTGACCGTCGCAGGGTCGCTCGACCCGATCTGGATACCAGTGAGCAACTTTGAGCTGCTCCCCGTGGTCGCGACCGCGGAGCGCACACCCCGGCTGGTCCCGCAGCAGGACGAAGTGGCGTCGATTGTCGAGCTGCCTCTCGCCCGTCTCTTCGAGACCGACGCCGTCGGGCTCGAGACCTTCGTGGTCCGCGAATGGCGCCTGCAGGCGGCCGCCTATCGGCACGCCGACCTCCACGTCTGGGGCGCCACCGCCCGGACTCTCGCAACACTGGCCGCGGTTCTCCAAGAGGCGTCCCTGGTCTAGGCCGCCACGCGGACGGGGTTGCCCTTCGTCAGCCCTCGGCCGCGATCCCGGTGCGGGGCGCGTCCTTCCGGGTCTCGGCACGCATCCTCACCGATCCGAGCAGCTCCATGATCGCCGCGTGCTGCGCCGCCGGCGCGGCGACGACGCTGTGCCGTGCCCCTTTCACCGCCGGGTTCCACCACGGGCCGCCCTTCACGTCGGTCAGGACCGCACCGCTGCGTTCGGCGATCAGCCCAGCCGCGACCACATCCCAGGCGGACAGCCCACCGTTTTGCACGAACGCGTCGAAGCGCCCGTTTGCGACGTATGCCAGCGACAGCGCGGCACTCCCCATCCGGCGATGAATCCGGATCCGAGGCGCGATCCGTCGCTCGCGGCTCAACCCTCCTCGCCCGATCACCGCCAGGCTCACGACGTAGTCCGACAGCGTTTCCTTCTCCGAGACGCGAACCGCGACCTCGTTCAGCCGCGCGGCTCCATCGGCCACGGCGTCGTACATCTCGCCCCGTGCCGGGTCGAGCACCACGCCCACCGCCGGCCACCCGCCCACGACCAGACCGATGCTGACCGAGTAATACGGAATGCCGTTCGCATAGTTCACGGTTCCGTCGAGCGGATCGATCACCCACAGCCGATCCGCGTGCGCGGCATCCCTCCGTCCTCCCACGGCGCGCTTGCCGCCGGCGTGCTCACCCGACTCCTCGGCCAGGATCCCGTCGTGCGGAAACGCCGATCTGATCGCGGCGATCACGGCTCGCTCCGACGCGTAGTCCGCGTTCGTCACGACATCGCGCTTGCTCTTGTAGTCGATCCGCTCGAGGCGCTCGTAGCTGCCGAGCAGGATCGACCCGGCCGCAGTCGCCGTCTCTCGCGCGAAGCGCAGCTCCTCGGCCCACTGGCTGATTGGCATCCCGGCGATCCTACCTGCGCCCACCCGATAACGCCCGCCTAACCGCCCGCTAAGCCATGCCCACCACTGTTCGGAAGACCCGAACAGTGCGAGGAGCTCGAGGACGTCGCGGTGGCAAAAGCGAAGAAGTACTCCAAATCATGGGCCGATGCGGCGCTGTTTCCGGAGCTGGCCCGGCGGCCCGTGGCATATCGGATCGCACGTTTGATACGCCAGGAGATCTTGACCGATGCGCTTCGCCCATCCAGGAGGCTGCCGGCGCAGCGCGAGATGGCAGCGCACATGGGCGTCAGCCTGACGACGCTGCGCGAGGCGATCGCGATCCTCGTCGCGGAGGGGCTGCTGGTGTGCCGTCACGGTCGAGGAACGTATGTGACCGCACGCAGGCCGCGGCGCATGGTCGAAGTCGCGATGCGGGCCGCCACCACCGGAGAGCTTGACGACGCGCGAGGGTTCATCGAAGTCGGTGCCGCATCGCGTGCGGCGCGGCGCGCGTCACGCGACGGGCACAACGTGCTGCGGCCAGCTCCGATGACCGAGTTCGCATGGTCGTTGAAGCTGCGCCACGGCGGCGACGCGGACACGTGGCTCCGGCTCGACGCGGAGTTCCACCGGGAGCTCTGCCGCCTCGGAGGGATGGGCAGGCCGGCGGCCGGCGAGGTGGCGACATCGATCCTGGACCGATTGCGACGCCGGCAGAGCGCCGGTATCCATCGGCTCGTGGCGGATCCGAATCTCGACGCCATGCACCTCGAGCTGGCGACCGCCGTGGACCATGGCGAGGCGGCCGCGGCGGCCAGGCTCGCACGACGCATCGTGCGGCGAGAGGCTGCCGCGGTACGCTAGGCGGCATGCCACAGCTCCATCTGCACGCCGAACAGGGCGACTACGCGCCGACCGTCCTGCTGCCTGGCGACCCGAATCGGGCACGTCGTATCGCCGAGCGCTTTGACGGCGGGCTCGAGGGGGGAGCGACGCGGCTCGTCAACGACCACCGGGGCATGCTCGGCTACACCGGCACGTTCAACGGCGCACCCGTGAGCGTGCAGACCAGCGGGATGGGCACGCCGAGCCTGAGCATCGTCGTGGAGGAGCTGCTGCGGCTGGGCGCCAAGCGGTTGATCCGGGTGGGGACGTGCGGCGGGATCGGGCCCGGGCTGAAGACCGGCGACCTCGTGATCGCGACCGCGGCCTGCCCGGTCGACGGTGCGACGCGCACGTATCTCCACGGCGAGCCCTACGCGCCGGCGGCGGATTTCGCCCTCACGCGCGCGCTGGTCGAGTTCGCCGAGCGGCAGGGCATCCGGGTGAGGGCAGGGCTCGTGGCGTCCGTTGACGTCTTCTACAACCCCGACGCCGACTATGCGCAGCGGTGGCGCGACCGTGGCGTGCTGGCATTCGAGATGGAGGCGTCGGCCCTCTTCTACCTCGCCGCTCGGAGCGGCGTGCAGGCCGCGTGCGCGCTCGTCGTCAGTGATGTCCTCTCGGAGGTGGAGACGTCCGAGGAGACGTACGTGTCGCCGGACGAGCTTGCTGCCGCGGTGGACCGGATGGTGGTCCTGGCCCTGGGCGCTGCGGGTGGCATCGGACCTGCGGAGTAGACTCCCCGCCATGACCGATCTCGTCGAGCGCGGCGCCGCGAACCAGGCGGGCGCCCACATCAACAAGAACGCCGAGGATGAGGCGCAGGACTTCCTGCCCTTGAAGGGCATCGACCACATCGAGTTCTGGGTGGGCAACGCCAAGCAGGCGGCGCACTACTACCGCGCGCTGTGGGGCTTCACCCCGGTCGCCTACGCGGGGCTCGAGACGGGGGTGCGCGATCGGTCCAGCTTCGTGATGGTCCAGAACGACATCCGCTTCGTGTTCACCGCCCCGCTGACGCCGGACGGCGAGATTGCCGAGCACGTCGCCAAGCACGGCGACGGGGTGAAGGACATTGCCTTCGCGGTCGACGACGTCACGAGCGCCTGGCACGAGACCACATCCCGGGGAGCGGCGTCCGCCCTCGAGCCGACCGAGCTCGCCGGCCAGAAGGGCGTGCTCCGCCGGAGCAGCATCCACGCCTACGGCGACGTCGTGCACTCGTTCGTCGACCGCAACGACTACCACGGCATGTTCGCGCCCGGCTATCACCGCCTGAAGGCGCCGCCGCCCGCCGCGACCGGCCAGGTCCTGCTCGAGGTCGACCACTGCGTCGGCAACGTCGAGCTCGGCGATATGAACCGATTCGTCGACTACTACAAGAACGTTCTCGGCTTCGCGCAGCTCATCCACTACGACGACAAGGTGATCCACACCGAGTACTCGGCGCTGATGAGCAAGGTGATGACGAACGGCAACGGCCGCATCAAGTTCCCGATCAACGAGCCCGCGGCCGGCAAGAAGAAGAGCCAGATCCAGGAGTTCCTCGACTACTACCTCGACGCCGGCACGCAGCACATCGCCCTGCGCACGGAGGACATCGTCGGCACGGTGCGCGCGCTGCGCGAGCGTGGCGTGGAGTTCCTCGGCATGCCCCACGCCTACTACGAGGGCCTGCCGGAGCGCGTGGGGGACGTGGGCGTCGCGATCGAGACGCTCGAGGAGCTCGGCATCGAGGCCGACCGTGACGAGGAGGGCTATCTCCTCCAGATCTTCACCCGCCCGGTGCAGGACCGCCCGACGTTCTTCTTCGAGATCATCGAGCGTCACGGGTCGCGCGGCTTCGGCGTCGGCAACTTCAAGGCCCTCTTCGAGGCGATCGAGATCGAGCAGGCCCGGCGAGGCAACCTGTAGGTCGGACGCCCGGACCGATGCGCCGGGCCCGCAACATCGCGCTCGTCGGCCTCCTGGCGCTCGCCGTCCTCATCGGCTTGGCGTGAATGCGCTCTACATCAGCGACGACAAGGCCGGCTTCATCTACCGCATCACCGCGTCCCGCTGACCGCGGATCGCCGCCTCAGCGACCTCGCGCGGTCAGCACGCGGTCGGATCTGGCAACTGTTCGGAAGACCCGAACACTTCCGGCTGCTTCGCCGCGCGGCGACTCAGCGCCAGCCGAGCCCGGGGGCAACGTGGCGCACGATGCTCTCGATGACGTGGGCGTTGTAGTCGACGCCCAGCTGGTTCGGGACGGTGAGGAGCAGCGTGTCCGCCGCGGCGATGGCGGTGTCCTGGGCGAGCTGTGTGACGAGGACGTCCGGCTCGGCGGCATATGTGCGGCCGAACACCGCCCGCGTCCGTTCGTCGAGGTAGCCGATCTGGTCGCCCTCCTGCCGGCTGTGCCCGAAATACTGCCGGTCGCGGTCATCGACGAGCGGGAAGATGCTGCGGCTGACCGAGACCCGCCCCTCGCCCGCGTGACCGGCAGCGCGCCACGCCTCGCGAAAGGCCGCGATCTGCTCCGCCTGCTGGACATGGAGCGGCTGGCCCGACTCGTCGAACTTCAGTGTCGAGGTCATCATGTGCATCCCGAGCCCTGCCGCCCACGCGGCGGTGGCATTCGACCCGGCGCCCCACCAGATGCGTTCGCGAAGCCCCGGCGAGTGGGGCTCGAGGCGGAGCAGGCCCGGCGGATTCGGGAACATGGGTCGCGGGTTCGGCGCGGCGAAGCCCTCGCCGCGGAGCAGGTCGAGGAAGGTCTCGGCGTTCCGACGCGCCATGACGCCGTCATCCTCCCCGTCGGTCGGGACGTGGCCGAAATGGCGGTAGCCGTCGATCACCTGCTCCGGCGAGCCGCGGCTGATCCCCAGCTGGAGGCGGCCGCCGGCGATGAGGTCGGCCGCGCCGGCATCCTCCGCCATGTAGAACGGGTTCTCGTAGCGCATGTCGATCACCGCCGTGCCGATCTCGATGCGGCTCGTCCTCGCGCCCACCGCGGCAAGCAGCGGGAACGGCGACGCGAGCTGCTGCGCGAAGTGGTGGACCCGGAAGTAGGCGCCGTCGGCGCCGAGCTCCTCGGCGGCCACGGCCAGCTCGATCGACTGGAGGAGGGCGTCGGCACCGGAGCGGACCTGCGAGTACGGCGTCGTCGACCAGTGGCCGAAGGAGAGAAAACCGATGCGCTTCACGTGACCCGATTGTAGGCGGGCGCGACCGTTCGCTCCCCGCGACTGCCAGACCAGGCCGACCCGGGCGCGTCCGGCGCGGGTAGCATCGGTCCGTGGAGAAGCTGGTGACGATCGACGACATCCGTGCCGCCGCGCAGCGGCTGCGCGGCGTGGCCGTGCGCACGCCGCTCCTCCCGTGGGACGAGCGGACGTGGCTGAAGCCGGAGAGCCTGCAGCCGATCGGCGCCTTCAAGATGCGCGGCGCCTTCAACCGGATCGCGACCCTCTCCGACGAGGAACGCCGGCGCGGCGTCATCACCTACTCGAGCGGCAACCACGCCCAGGCGGTGGCACGCGCCGCGCGGCTCCACGGCACGCGCGCGGTCATCGTCATGCCCGACGACGCGCCGCGGGTGAAGGTGGCGGGCGTGGAGCGCGACGGCGCCGAGATCGTCTTCACCGGCCCGGCGAGCGAGGAGCGGCATGCGAAGGCGCTCGAGCTCGCCGCCGCGCACGGCTACACGATGGTCGAGCCATACGACGACCCGGCGATCATCGCCGGCCAGGGCACGTGCGGGCTCGAGATCGTCGAGGACCTGCCCGACGTGACGAGCGTCCTCGTGCCGGTGAGCGGTGGCGGCCTCTCGTCCGGTGTCGCGACCGCGGTGAAGGCGCTGGCACCGTCGGCGCGGATGATCGGGGTGGAGCCGGAGCTGGCCGCCGATGCGCAGCAGTCACTGCGCGAGGGGCGGATCGTCGATTGGCCGGCCAGCGACACGCTCCGGACGATGGCCGATGGGCTCCGTGTCAACCACCTCGGCCGCCTGCCGTGGGAGCATCTCCGCCGCTACCTCGACGAGATCGTCACCGTGACCGAAGCGCAGATCGCGGACGCGATGCGCCTCCTCGCGACGCGGGGACGGCTCGTCGTGGAGCCCTCGGGCGCCGCGAGCATGGCGGCCCACCTCTCCGGCGCGGCGCCGCAACCGGAAGGGGACGCGCGGCGCGTCATCGTGATCTCCGGCGGCAACGTCGACCCGGACCGGTTCGCACGCATCCTCGGCGGTGCCGATGCCTGACCGCGGCGAGCGGCGGACCGCGGTCCTCGGCGGCGGTGCGCTGGGCCTGACCGTGGCGCTCCGGCTCGCGCAGCGCGGCGTGCCCGTCACCGTGTACGAGGCGGAACGGCTGCCCGGCGGCCTGGCGGCGGGGTTCGAGATCGAGCCGGGGATGTGGCTCGAGAAGTTCTATCACCACCTCTTCCGCTCCGATCGTCGGATCGCGGCGCTCCTCGACGAGCTCGGCGTCGGGTCGCGGCTCGAGTGGCGGCGGCCGGTGACGGCGACGCTTCGTGACGGCCGGCTCCACCAGCTCGACTCGCCGATCTCGCTGCTGCGCTTCGACCCGCTGCCGCTTCCCGACCGGGTGCGGATGGGCGCCGCGCTCGGCATGCTGCGGGCGCTGCCGGATCCGGACCGGCTCGAGGGGCGAACGGCGTCGGCGTGGATCCGGCATTGGATGGGGCGACGGGCCCACGAGGTCGTGTGGGAGCCGCTCCTGCGCGGGAAGTTCGGCGCCGCCGCGGACGAGGTCGCGATGCCGTGGTTCTGGGCTCGCGTCCACGACCGTTCCGCGGAGCTCGGCTATCTGCGCGGCGGCTTCCAGCACGGGTACGAGGCACTCGCCCAGGCGATCGCGGGCCTCGGCGGCACGCTCCGATTCGCCACCCGCGTCGAGGGCGTGGCGAGCGACGGCGACGGCCTCGTCGTCACCGCCACGCACGGGGGCGAGCGCTACGACCGGGTGGTCTCCACCCTGCCGACGCGGCTGACGGCGCGGCTCGTGCCGGACCTGCCGGCGGAGTGGCGAGACCGGCACGACTGGGGTCGCGCGCTGGGTGCCCACTGCCTGGTCCTCGCCCTCGACCGCCCGCTGACCGATGCCTACTGGGTGAACATGAACGACCCCGGCTTCAGCTTCATGGCGCTCGTCGAGCACACGAACTACCGCGACCCGGACGAGTACGGCGGTCGCCACCTGATCTACCTCGGCAACTACCGTCCGATGGACGACCCGATCTTCGGCCGCTCGCGCGACGAGCTGCTCGAGGAGGTCGCCCCGCAGCTGACGCGGCTCAACCCCGCGTTCGAGCGCTCCTGGATCGGGGAGGCGTGGGTTCACGCCGCGCCCTTCGCGCAGCCGATCGTGACGGTCGACTACCGCCATCACATCCCGCCATTCCGCACCCCGGTCCGCGGACTGTGGCTGGCGAACATGTTCGGCGTCTATCCCCACGACCGGGGGCAGAACTACTCGGTCGCGCTGGCGGAGGACCTCGTCGCCGCGCTCGACGCCGCCGGCTGAGCGGCGTTCGCGCCGAGCGCATCGAGGAACGCGACCGCATTCGCGCCGATCGCCTCCACCGCGTACCCGCCCTCCTGGAGCACCACCGCCTGCCGTCCCAGGCCACGCACGACAGAGCCGATGGTCGCGTAGTCATCGGTCCGCAGCGTGAAGCCGCCGATCGGGTCGTCAACGTACGTGTCGAAGCCGAGCGACACGACGAGCGGCGCGTCCGGATCGAACGCGTCGATCATCGCGCACGCGTCGGCCAGGGCGGTGACGTAGGCGGCGCCATCGGTCCCGCGCGGCAGCGGCAGGTTGCGGTTGGCTCCCTCGCCACGCCCCGCGCCGATCTCGTCGGCCGCGCCGGAGAAGTAGGGATAGGCACCGCGCGGGTCGGCGTGGAGGCTCACGTACAGCACGTCGGGACGCTCCCAGAAGATCGACTGCGTACCGTTGCCGTGGTGGTAGTCGACGTCGAGGATGGCGACCCGGCTGGCGCCGACCGCGATGAGCCGCTCCGCCACGACGGCGGCGTTGTTGAACAGGCAGTAGCCGCCGAACATCGCCCGCGCGGCATGGTGCCCGGGCGGCCGGCACAGGCCGTAGGCGAGCGGCACGCCGGCCAGTGCGCGCTCCATGGCGGTGAGCGCGATGTCGACCGCGGCGCGCGCCGCGCCGTACGAGCCGGCGACGAGCGGCGTGGCGGTGTCGAACGTGAACGCGCCGAGCTGCTCGTGGCGTGCCACCGGCAGCGTCGCGACCCCCATCCCGCCGTCGTAGCCCCGGGTCAGGAAGGTGTCCGGGATGAGCGGCCGGGTGGGGTCCAGGCCGGCGGCCATGGCATCGGTCCAGGCGTGCTCGAGGAGGTCGACGAGGACGTGGTCATGGACCGCGAGGATCGGCTCCAGCCCGTGCTCATCCGGCTCGGCGATCACGTACCCGCCACGCGCGATCAGGGCGCGGCGGATCTCGATCGCTCGCGCCGGCGACTCGTAGCACGGCACCTCCCGGCCCGCCATGAGCTCCACCACCCCGTCGTGAGCGAGATGGGCGTCGGAGGCGACGACCGGGATGGCGGCGGACATCGTCGGAGTCTAGCCGCCGGATCGGACGGACCGCCGGGCGCGGTACGACAAGTGACCGATGGAAGGTCGGTCACCCACGCCGCACACTGCAGCGCGTCAACCCTTCCCCACATGGGAATGAAGCAATGGTCGCCACCTTCGCCGCCGGCGCGCTCGTCTTCATCGGCATCCTCTTCGCCGTCCTGGGCCTGTTCGCGGGCGGCTCGCTCCTCATCGCAGGGGTGGGCCTCGCGTCGATCGTCCTCGGCGGGCTGCTGGCGATCCTCGCCGGCCGCACGCAGCGCGGCTGAGCCTTCAGGCCTCGGACGCGACGATGCGCGGACCCGGATCGGGCCCGCGCATCGGTTCGGGAAGGTTGGCGCCTGTCTTAGCGGGTGAGGCGCCAGGACGAGGTCCAGCTCCAGCCGTTGGCGGCGTTGAGACCGATGTTCAGGTACGCCATCCCCTCGAGGTAGCGCGCCGCGCTCAGCGGCCCGACGTCGAGCGGCCGCAGGCCCATCGACTCGACGAGGGAGATGACCGTCTGCTTCGCCTTCGCGTCGTCGCCGGCCACGTAGCCGTCCATCGGCTCGCCGGTGGACCCGGGGTCGGCCTGGTTGCTGGCGAACAGCGTGTTGAAGGCCTTGATGACCGGGGACCCGGGCAGCTGCGCCTGGAACTCCTCGGCCGCCGAGCTCTCGCCGGTGGCAAGGCCCGAGTAGTCGGCCTTGAGCGGGTTGGTGGTGTCGATGATGATGCGGCCGTCCGTGTGGCCGGCGATGTCCGCGATGACCGCTGCGACGGCGCCGTACGGGACCGCCAGGATGACGACCTCCGCACCGTCGACGGCCGCGACGTTCGTGTCCGCCGCGCTGGCGCCGATGGCGGTGGCGGCTTCGCGGGCGCTCTCCGGGCTGCTGGCGCCCAGGGTGACGTCGTGTCCGGCGCGCGTGAGCGAGGTGCCGAGGGCCTTGCCGACGTTGCCGGCTCCGATGATGGCGACCTTCATGGTCGAGCTCTTCCTTCCATGGTTCTTGGCTGTTGCCAAGGAAATGTTGTTGATGACCAATATCATGGCAGGCCGATTTGCTCTTGTCAATACCTGATTGTGCAGGGCATAATCCGTCCATGACCACCAGGCGGGAGCCGTCCCGACGCCGTCCGCTCGTCGGCGCGCAGATCCGGCGCCGGCGGCGCGAGCGAGGGCTCACCCTCGCCGGCGTCGCCGAGCTGACCGGCCGGAACGTCGGCTACCTGAGCCAGCTCGAGAACGACAAGGCCTCGCCGTCGCTCGAGACGCTCGCCGCCCTGGCCGATGCGCTCGATGTGCCGATCACGTGGTTCCTCCTCGACCCGACGACCGGGCCGCGGGTCGTGCGAGCCGCCGAGCGGCCGCGACGGGCCATCGGCGACGGCCCGGGGTCGCTCACCCAGGTCGACGGCGGGCTGGCTCGCGACCTGGCGATCTTCGAGGGCGAGATGCAGGCGGGCATCCGCACCGGCTTCCACGCGCATCCCGGCGACGAGCACCACCTCGTCCTGTCGGGGCGGCTGCGGATCATCCAGGGCGACGCGGTCATCGAGGCAGACCCGGGCGACTACGTCCTCCTCGACGGGACGATCGCGCACGACGCGGAGCCCATCGGCGACGAGCCGACACGGCTCCTCATCATCTACCCGCGCGGCGGTCACTCCGAGCTGGGGCGCAGCCGCGATGACGAGGATCCGGCTGCGGCGGATTGATCGCGATCGGGGCGTGACCGCCCCTACACTGCTGCCCTCGACCGTCGGAGGGTGGACACTCCCGAACTGATGAACGCGCTCCGTGCCTATCGCCGCGTCTTCGCCAACGGCGCCCTGGCGCGCCTCCTGGTGGGTGAGTTCGTCTCCTCGATCGGTGACTGGCTCTACCTCGTCGCGCTCCTCGTGGTCGTGTACCAGCGGGAGAGCTCGCCGGCGCTGCTCGGCCTCGTCGGCGCCGCGCGGGTGCTGCCGTACGTCTTCCTCTCCGTGCCGGCCGGGATCATCGTCGACCGCTTCGACCGCCGGATCGTCCTGCTGGTGACCGATGTCGCCCGCGGCGTCGTGATGCTGGGCCTCGCGTTCCTCGTCGCGACCCAGGCGCCGCTGCTGCCGATCGTCGTGCTCACCATCTTCGCCGCCTGCTTCTCCACCTTCTTCGGCCCGGCGATCAGCGCCTACCTGCCGTCGCTCGTGCGTGACGAGCGCGAGCTCGGTCCGGCGAACAGCGCCTGGGCGAGCCTCGACAACATCGGCTTCATCGTCGGCCCGGCGCTCGGCGGCATCCTCATCGCGGCCGGCGGCCTGACGCTCGCCTTTGTCCTGAACGCCATCTCGTTCGGCCTCGTCGCGATCGTGCTGTGGGGACTGCCGTCGCCGAAGCACCTCGCCGCCGCCGCGGCAGCCGACGGCGCAGCCGACGAGCCGCCGAAGCTCCAGGTCGCCCTGCTGCCGATGCTTCGCGAGCGGGCGCGGGCGTTCTCCGGGCTCGCCCTCGTCGACATCGTGGGCGGCTTCGTGTTCGGCGGGCTGTCGGTGATGACGGTGATCATCGCCATCGACATCCTGCGCCAGGGCGATGCCGCGACCGGCTATCTCAACGCCGCGATCGGGGTGGGCGGAGTCATCGGCGCGGTCGTGTCGGGGGCGCTCGTCCTGCGCCGCCGCCTCGGCCCGCCCATGGTGGCGGGCGGGATCGTGTTCGGTATCGGTCTCATCGGCCTCGGCCAGATGAGCAACCTCGTGCCCGCCCTCGCCGCGATGACGCTTGCCGCGTCCGGCAGCCTCCTGATGGAGGTGGTCGGCACCACCCTCTTCCAGCGCATCGTGCCCGACGAGATCCGGGGCCGCGCCTTCGGGCTCATGCACACCGCCACGGTCGCCTCGTACGCGGCGGGGTCGCTCCTCCTGCCGCTCATGGCCGGCTGGTGGGGCGCGGGGACGGCGCTCGGCTTCGCCGGCGCGGCGATCGCGATCACCGTCGTCGTCGGTGCCGTCCTGCTCGGCCCGGCCGCGATCCAGCTCCCCCACCTCGACCCGGCGCGGGAGCAGCTCGTCGCCGCCCCCGCCCTCGCCGGCCTGCCCCCCGCGCGCCTCGAGGCCGCCGCCGCCGATTCCTTCGTGGCCCACGTCCGGGCGGGCGAGGTGATCATCCGCCAGGGCGACCCGGCGGACCGCTTCTACGTCATCGCCGACGGCTCGGTGGCGGTGAGCCAGGCGACGGACGGAGCCTCGCCGGTGGAGCTGCGTCGCATGGGCAGCGGCGAGGTGTTCGGCGAGATCGGCCTCCTGTCGGGCGTGCCGCGAACCGCGACCGTCACGGCGGTGGATGACACGACGCTCGTGTCGCTCGATGGGCGGCAGTTCCTCGAGCTGGTCGGCGCCGCGCCCGACCTCTCGTCGCGGCTGCTCGAGCTGCACCGTGGCGCGGTGGGGTGAACCGATGACCCACGTGCCGCCGCCGAACGAGCTCGCGATCGCCAGCCTGCGCCGCTGCGCCCTCTTCACCCACTGCGCGGCCGACGCGATGTCCGAGATCGTCCGCCGCCTCACCGTGCGGCGCTATCGGCGCGGCGAGGTGATCTTCCACCAGGGCGACCCGGGCGACGCGCTGCACGTCGTCACCAGCGGCAGCGTGAAGATCGTGCTGCCGTCGCCGGAGGGCGACGAGGCGATCATCGCCACCGTGCGGCCGGGCGACTTCTTCGGCGAGCTCAGCCTCCTGGACGGGGAGCCGCGCTCCGCGACCGCCACCGCCATCGAGGCCACCGAGACCAGCACGCTGCCGCGCGCGGTGTTCCTCGAGCTCCTCGACGCGCATCCCTCACTGCGGGACGCGCTCCTCAAGGGCGTCGCCGTCGAGCTGCGACGGCTCACGAACCACGCCGAGGAGCTGCACTTCCTCGACCTTGCCGGCCGCCTGGCGCGGCGCCTCGTGCGGCTCGCCGAGGAGGGATCAGCGTCGGCCCAGGACCCCATCGCCCTCGATTGGCCCTATACCCAGACCGATCTGGCAGGCATGATCGGGGGAACGCGGCAGAGCGTGAACCGGCTGCTGAGCGATCTCATCGGTGATGGGCTGGTGCGGATCGAGCGCGAGCGGCTCATCATCACGGACCTCGACGAGCTGGCCCGGCGGGCCGAGCGATGACGAGCGCGAGTGTCGCGTGGTTGACAGGGCGGCTGTCGGCCAGTCGCTTCGGCCGCGTCGCGGCGGCAGGCTAGGCTGCAGCCATCAGATCAGCACACAGCACGCACCAGCGTCCACGAATCGAAGGGAGACTCCAAATGGCCAGAGATCGCAACGACCGGACCGGCAGAGACGACAGCGACGTCGAGGGACACAGCATCCAGCGTCGGCCGGAGCGCAGCGCAGTCCAGCGCAAGCCGGAGCGCAGCGCAGTCCAGCGGATCGGCGAGGATGACGTGGAAGGCCACTCGATCCAGCGCCGGCCGGAGCGCAGCGCAGTCCAGCGCAAGCCGGAGCGCAGCGCAGTCCAGCGGCTCGACGACGATGTCGAGGGTCACAGCATCCAGCGCAAGCCCGAGCGCAGCGCCATCCAGCGCAAGCCGGAGCGCAGCGCAGTCCAGCGGCTCGACGACGACGATGTCGAGGGTCACTCGATGATGCGGAAGCCCGAGCGCAGCGCCATCCAGCGCAAGCCGGAGCGCTAGCAGACCGATCCACCACCGATGAGCCCCGACAACGGGTCTCCCAACCCGGACTCCGCCGCACTGCAGGTCATCCGATCGGCAGCGCGGCGGAGTTCTGTCGCGCGCCGCTTCGTCCCCGACGCCGAGCGCCAGCTCCTCCAGTCGATCGTCGACGCCACGGTGCGCCTCTTCGACGCCGAGGCGGCCTCGATCGCGCTGTTCGAGCGCGACCCGGAGCGGCTCGAGTTCAAGGTCGCGGCGGGGCCGCGTGGCGCCGGCGCGATCGGGATGAGCGTCCCGCCGACGAAGGGCATCGTCGGCTACGTCTTCTCGACCGGCCAGGCGCTGGCGCTCTCCGATGTCGGGTCCGATCCTCGCTTCGACCGCGCCGCCGCCCAGCGGACCGGCTACACGCCGCGCTCGATCGCGGCGGTGCCGCTCGTCGATGGCGACAGCACCGTCGGCGTGCTCCAGCTGCTGGACAAGCGCGACTCACCCAGCTTCACGCTCCGCGACGTGGAGCTGCTCGGCGTCTTCGCCCAGCAGGCCGGGATCGCGATCTCGGCCAGCCGCCTGCAGCGCGAGACGCCCGCCCTCCTCGCTGCCGCGCTCCGGGAGCTGACCGACGGCGAGCTCGACGAGGCAAGCGCGGAGCGGCTGGCAGGGGCGGCGGCGGCCGACCTCGACACCGACGAGGGAGCTCCCTTCTGGCGGCTCGTCGAGCTCGTGAGCCGCCTGCGCGCGCTCGGCGACCGCGAGATGCAGCTCGTCACCGCCATCCTCCAGGTGGTCGCCGACCAGGCCGAGACCAGCCGCAACGAGCGCACGCGCGCCCGCCGACGCTGAGCCGATGGCCCCCGAGATCGAGCAGGACGAGCTTCCCGCCTGGTCCGAGCCGTTCGCCCCGGGCTCGGTGGCGCGCCAGGAGCGCATCCCGGGCGTCATCGGCACCATCGACCGCGACTGGGCGTGGGGCGGCGCCACGGGCCGTGGGGTGCGGGTCGCGATCATCGACAGCGGCGTCGAGGGCGACCACCCTGCCGTCCGCGGCCGCCTCGTCGAGAGCCTCGCCGTCGACCTGAGCGGGGAGGAGCCGGCGGTCGTCCCCGACGACGCCGTCGACCTGTTCGGCCACGGAACGGCGTGCGCGGGCATCATCATCGGTCTGGCGCCGGAGGCGGAGATCGTCTCCATTCGCGTCCTCGGCGCCGACCTCAAGGGAAAGGGCGCGGCCTTCGCCGCCGCCCTCGAGTGGGCGATCGCGCGCCGCATCCAGGTCGTCAACCTCAGCCTCAGCTCGAAGAGCGACGCCCTGTTCGGCCTCTTCCACGACATCGCCGACGACGCCTACTTCCACAACGTCATCCTCGTCAGCGCGGCGAACAACGTGCCCGGCAACAGCTATCCGTCACTCTTCTCGTCGGTCATCTCCGTCGCCGCGCACGCCGAGCCGGACCCGATGCGCATCTACTACAACCCGACCCCGCCGGTCGAGTTCGGGGCGTGGGGCGTGGACGTGCCGGTGGCGTGGAAGGACGGCACCGAGATCGTGGCGGTCGGGAACAGCTTCGCCGCGCCGCACGTGGCCGGCCTCGTCGCCCGCCTCGTCAGCAAGCACCCGGGCCTCACGCCGTTCGAGGTGAAGGCGATCCTCGCCGCCGTCGCCGACAACGCGAGCCACCCCGGCTCCCCCTAGACGGCCGATAATGGCCGCCGATGTTCTACGTCCAGCGCGGCCAGGTGCCGCACAAGCGCCACACCCAGTTCCGCCGCGAGGACGGCACGCTCTACGCGGAGGAGCTGTTCGGCGTCGAGGGGTTCGCGGGGCGCTCGTCGCTGCTCTACCACCACACGCCGCCCACGCAGACCCACCAGATCGATGATCCGACCGCGGTGACGGTCAGCGCGGCCGAGGACGCCGCCACCGCGCCGCATCGGCATCACCTCGTGAACACGAAGGACGTGGCGCCGGAAGGCGACGGCCTCTCCGGACGGATCCCGCTCTTCTTCAACAGCGACGTGACGTTCGGCGTCCTCCGCCCGGCGGAGCCGATGACCGACTTCTACAGGAACGGGGTCGCGGACGAGCTGCTCTTCGTCCACGAGGGGAGCGGCACGCTCGAGACAATCTTCGGGCCGATCCCCTACGGGCCCGGCGACTACCTCGTCATCCCCATCGGGACGACCTACCGCCTCGTCCCGGACGGTGGCTCCGAGCAGCGGATGCTGTGGCTCGAGTGCCCGTCGGAGATCGAGCCGCCGAAGCGGTATCGGAACGAGTACGGCCAGCTGCTCGAGCACAGCCCCTACTACCACCGCGACATCCGGCCGCCTGGCGAGATGGCCCCGGTCACCGACGCGGACGGGGACTTCGTCATCCGCGTGCGCAGCCGCGATCGGATCACGCCCTACCACTACCGACATCACCCGTTCGACCTCGTCGGCTGGGACGGCTACCTGTGGCCGTTCGCGTTCAACATCGGCGACTTCGAGCCGATCACCGGGCGCGTCCACCAGCCGCCGCCGGTCCACCTCACCTTCCAGCCGCGCAACTTCGTGGTCTGCTCGTTCGTACCGCGCAAGTTCGACTACCACCCGCTCGCGATCCCGGCGCCGTACAACCACAGCAACATCAACAGCGACGAGGTCATCTACTACGTCGCCGGCAACTTCATGAGCCGTCGCGGGGTGGACATCAGCTCGTTCACCGTCCATCCGGCGGGGATCCCGCACGGGCCGCATCCGGGCACCGTGGAGGCGAGCATCGGCAAGGAGGCGACAGAGGAGCTGGCGGTCATGATCGACACGTTCCATCCGCTGTTCCTCACCCAGCAGGCGGTCGAGCTCGAGGACGATCGGTACCCGTACTCGTGGCTGCCGCCGGACAACGCCGGCGAGCATGCCGCCGAGCTGTCGGAGCGCGGCCCCGAGGCATTTCCCGACTGAATTCGGAGGCACCGTCATGACCGATCCCACCGCCGTCCCCGTCAACGTCTTCGAGAACGACCGGGAGCTCATGGTCATCGCGCCGATGCCGGGGGTCGCGCCGGAAGACATCAGCGTCGACGTGACCGAGGCCGGCCAGCTCACGCTGCGGGCCGGCCAGCACGGCGAGGGGCAGGATCGGATCGCGTACCTGACCCGCGAGTGGTCGTACGGGCCCTACGAGCGGACGATCGACCTGCCGTGCACGGTGGACGCCAACCGCGCCAACCTCTCGTTCGGCAACGGCGTGCTCTCGATCACGCTGCCGAAGGCGGGCGTCACCGCTGGCGGCCAGGTGGCGGTCCAACGCACCGGCCATGCCCGCGGCGTCGCGGCCGGCCATGCCGGCACGCGGGGCGGTGCCGATGACGACCCGACGCCGAACGACGGCAGCAGCGCCACCACGACCGCGTGATCCTCTATTTCCTGCGCCACGGGAAGGCCGGCACGTCCAACCAGGCGATCGGACTGACGCGCGACGACGACGACGATGCGCGGCAGCTGACCGCGAAGGGAGAGGCGGAGCTCGAGGCGGCCGCGCCGGTGTGGCAGCGCCTGAACCTGCGCCCCGACGTCGTCATCACATCGCCGCTGCCACGGGCGCTCCGCACCGCCGAGCTGTTCTGCGCCGCCGTCGGCGGGACGCCGGTCGTGGACGATCGGCTCAGCGCCGGCGCCGGCTGGGGCGACCTGGCACGAGCGATGGCCGATCACCCCGATGCGCGGCGGGTAATGTTCGTGGGTCACGAGCCAGACCTCTCGAGCGCGATCTCGCTGCTCACCGGCGCCGCCTCGGTGCGCATGCGGAAGGGCGGGCTGGCGTGCGTGGAGTTCTATGGCGTGCCTGAACCCGGAACCGGCGAGATCGCCTGGCTGCTCGACCCGGACCTCTACGCGGGGTGAGCGACGAGCTTCCGCGCGTGCTGCGCGTCGCGGCCTACGCGGTCTGCACCGACGGGGCGTCGCGCATCCTTCTCTGCCGCCTCGCGCCCGGCTCGACGCGGAGCCGCGACGGCTGGTGGACATTGCCGGGCGGCGGCGTGGACCACGGCGAGCACCCTCGGGACGCGGCGCTGCGCGAGCTGACCGAGGAGACGGGGCTCAGCGGTGAGGTCATCGAAATCCTCGACGTCCAGTCGTGGGCGAGGCTGCTCGATGCGCTCGGGGACGAGCCGGCCTCCGATTTCCACGCCGTGCAGATCGTCTACCGGGTCGCGATCACCGGCGGCACCCTGCGGCCGGAGGTGGATGGCAGTACCGACCTCTGCCGCTGGGTCACGCGCTCGGAGATCGAGGAGCTGCAGATCGTCGAGCTCGTGGGGGCGGTCCTGCCCCTGGCCTTCGACGATGACGACATCGGTCCGCGACTAGACTCCCCCGCATGACGGATGCGACCCGCCGGCTCGAGCTCGACGCCCTCCTCCTGTGCGACTACGCGCTCACCGCGCAGGACGGGAAGCTGTCGGCGATGGGCGTCTTCAGCCAGATCAACGTCACCCGCCTGCCCGCCGTCCACGGCCGCTGCTTCGTGGTCGCGATCCTCGAGGCGGAGTCGGGCCGCCACGACCTCACGCTCCAGCTCATCTCCCCGTCGGGCGCGGCCCTCCTGGCGCGGCCGCCGGAGTTCCACATCGAGGTGCCGCCGGGCGCGACGACTGCGAACATCGTCGCTGACCTGCAGGGTCTCGAGGTGAAGGAGATCGGGCGCCATCGGTTCGAGCTGCGCGAGCGGGACCAGATCCTCGGCAGCACGCCGTTCATGGTGAATCTCGTCTTCCAGTCGCAGCAGGCCGGGGACGCCTGAGCCACAGAACGCGATCTCACGCCGCGGCATCCGGCCACGTTTCAATGGGCATGAACACCGACACCACCGCCGAGCTCGAGCGGGCCTTCGCCACCTCCGACGCCACCTACGACACGCGCTTCGTGGTCGCGGTGCGGACCACCGGCATCTACTGCCGCCCATCGTGCCGCGTCCGCAAGCCGTTCCTGCGCAACGTCAGCTTCCTGGCCGATGCGGCCGCCGCCCGGGCGGCCGGGTATCGCGCCTGCCTGCGCTGCCATCCCGATGACGCCGCAACGGTCACGGTGCGCCACATCGACACCCCGGTCGGGACCCTGCTCGCTGGCGCGACCGAGCGCGCGGTCGTGCTGTGCGACTTCGCCGATCGGCGGATGATCGCCGCCCAGCTCGCCGCCGTGCGGCGCCGGATCGGCCCGACCGTCGACGGGACGAACGCGCTGCTCGACGAGCTCGAGCGCCAGCTGCAGGACTACTTCGCCGGGAGGCGGCGCGACTTCGACCTGGCGCTCGACATCCCCGGCAGCCCCTTCCAGGAGCGGGTGTGGGGCGAGCTGCGCCGCATCCCGTACGGCGCAACGATCAGCTATCGCGAGCTCGCCGCCCGGGTCGAGGCGGGCGGCGCGTTCCGAGCGGTGGGCCGCGCCAACGGCGCCAACCGGGTCGCCATCGTCGTGCCGTGCCACCGCGTCATCGCGGCCGGGGGCGGGCTGGGCGGCTACGGCGGCGGGCTGGACGCCAAGCGTCGGCTCTTGGACCTCGAGGCGAGGATCGCGAGCTAGCTCAGCGGTCGGGCCGCTCCGCCCTCCACGCCACGATGACGCCGACGTCGTCGTACTTCCACACGAGGTCGACCGCCGCAAAGCCTGCGGCGGTGAGCCAGGCGAGATGCTCCGCCGCGGTGTCGGGGTGGTCGTGCTCGACCTCGTGCGCATCGGGCTCGTCCGGGAGGTCGTAGAGCTCGCTCAATCGGTCCATGGCGGGCCGGAAGTAGTCGGCCAGGACGAAGACGCCGCCCGGCTCGATGTGCTCCCAGATGCGGCTGAACAGGTGCCGCTTCTGGTCCGGGAAGAGGTGGTGCACCGCCAGGATGCTCACGATCGCGTCGTACGCGCCGATGATCTCCGGCTCCGCGATGTCGCTCCGGCGCAGCTCAGCGCGCTCCCCGTGCGCGGCGAGCCGCTCGCCGGCGCGCTGGAGCATCTCCGGCGACACGTCGAGCCCGGTCGCGGTGGCGCCGGGAACGGCCTCGAGGATGCGGTGCATCGTGTACCCGGTTCCCGCCCCGAGGTCCAGGATGCGGCGCGGCGGCCGCAGCGTGAGGAGCGCCACGATGGTGTCGTGGATCTCCTCGTAGCGCGGGACCATCTCCCGGATCTGGGCGTCGTAGCGGGGCGCCCACTCGTCGAAATGCTGGGCGGCGGTCCGGAGCTCGGTCATGCGCGGGGCTTGAAGTCCGTCCCCAGCGCGTGGTAGCCGCCGTCGACGTGGATCATCTCGCCGGTCGTCATCGACGCCATCGGCGAGAGCAGGAAGGCGCACATCTCGCCCACCGGCGTCGCATCGGTCATCGACCACGCCAGCGGGGCGCGCGCGTCCCAGGTGCCGCTGATGGCGTCGAAGCCGGGGATGCTCTTGCCGGCCATGGAGCGGATCGGTCCGGCGGAGACGGTGTTGACGCGGATGTTGTGCTGGCCGAGGTCGCGCGCCAGGTAGCGGGTGATCGACTCCAGCCCGGACTTCGCGACCCCCATCCAGTCGTAGATGGGCCAGGCGAAGCGGGCGTCGAACGTCAGGCTCAGGACCGATGCACCGCCGTCCGCGCCGGCGACCTTGAGCGGCTCCAGCATCCCGACGCTGAGCGCCTTGAGCGAATAGGCCGATGTCTGGAAGGCCATCGCCACGCTCTCCCACGGCGTGTTGAGGAAGTTGCCACCCAGGGCGTCCTGCGGTGCGAAGCCGATCGAGTGGAGGACGCCGTCGAGACGGCCCCATCGGTCCATCACGGCGCTCGCCACAGCGGCGATGTCGTCCGGGTTGTTGACGTCCATCTGCATCACGTCGGGGGTCGATGGGAGCTTGCGCGCGACCTTCTCGGTCAGCCGGACGCCCTTGCCGACGTTCGTGAGCAGCAGCTCGGCGCCCTGCTCCAGGGCGACCTTCGCCACGGCGAACGCGATGCTGTCGTCGGTCAGCACCCCGGTGATGAGCAGCTTCTTGCCCTCGAGCAGCACGCTCACAGGTCCTCGTGCAATGAATTGGCTGACCGATTGTAGGCGGTCATGCGAGCGGCAACGGGTGACACCGCCCGCCGCCGCGATCCCTATGCTTCCCGTGTCATGCAGCCTGACGTGCCCACGCGCCACCTGACCTTCCTCTTCGCGGATGTCGAGCGGAGCACGCGCCTCACCGAGCTTCATGGCGCCGCTGCCGGTGCCGCGCTCGCCAGGTACCACGAGCTCGTCGAGCGCGCGGCGGCTGCGCACGGCGGCCACGTCTTCGAGCGTGTGGGAGATGGCGCATACGCGGTGTTCGACGCGGCGCGCGACGCTGTCGCAGCGGCGGTGGAGCTCCAGGCGGCGGTCCAGGCGGAACCGTGGGGAGCGGTCGGGCGGATTCGCATCCGCGTTGCGCTCGTGACCGGCGACGTCGAGCAGCGCGGCGACCGCTACTACGGCCGCCCGCTCTTCCGCGCCGCCCGCATCCAGGGATTCGCCGAGGGCGGCGAGACGCTCATTGCCGGCACGACGTTCGACGACCTCGGCGGCTGGGTGCCTGACGGCATGCGCCTGCGCGACCTCGGGACGCAGCGGCTCCGCGACATCCCGCAACCGGAACGCATCTACGCATTGGTGCTTCCAGGCCGCGCGCGCACTCCGACACCCCGTGCCGCGGACGGCACTCGGCCCGGCGACCAACCCCCGATCCGCGTCCTGCTCGTTGACGACCACGCCGTCGTCCGGCGCGGGCTGCGCGGCTTCCTCGAGCTGCTCAAGGACTTCGAGGTCGTCGGCGAGGCGGAGAACGGGCGGGAGGCGCTCGCCGCGGTCGAGCGCCTTGCGCCGGACGTGGTGCTCATGGACCTCCTCATGCCCGAGATGACCGGCATCGAGGCGATCACCGCGCTCCGCAGCTCGCATCCCGGCATGCCGGTCGTGGCGCTCACCTCGTTCGTCGAGGAGGACAAGATCCGCGCCGCGCTGGCGGCCGGCGCCGCCGGCTACCTCCTCAAGGACGCCGAGGCGGAGGAAGTGGCATCGGCCATCCGGGCCGCCCATGGCGGCGGCGTGCCGCTCGACCCGGCCGTGTCACGGGTTCTTGCTGATCAGCTGCGAGGAGAGCCGGGAGCGGGCTAGAACGCGTCCCCGCCGCTCCATCGGTACCCTAGGCGCGACATGATGGTGCACCTGACCGATTACGCCGTCCCGGTCGCGGATGCCGCGCTGGGCATTCCGGGCCTGCGCGAGGCGCTGGCCGACCTGGGTCCCGCGGAGCGTCGCACGCTGCTGGCCGGACTCTTCAAGCCGGAGCGCATGCCGGGCACGATGGAGCGTCTCTCGACCCTCGTCGAGGACGTCGACATCAGCTTCGAGGACCTGCTGAGCCTGCTCGACAACGCGTCGCGGGCGCGACGCTTCGTGGCCATCGACGAGGCGAAGGCCATCCTGGACCGATACCTTGGCGACGCGGCCATCGCCGGCACGCACGACTGGGACGTAGCGCGCCTGCTCGAGCCCTACGGCGACGGCACCTATCACGGCAAGCTGCTGAAGCGGACGCGCAAGCAGCTCCGCAGCGTCAGCAACCGGGAGGCGCTGCTGACGCCGTTCCTCTTCCGCCGCACATGGGCGACGGTGCCGGACCGATGAGCCGCCGCTCGTCGCGGCGCGGCCGTCCCTACCAGCCGCTGCCAGCGCGCGGCGGCAGCGGAGCGCGGATCGTAGTCATCGTCATCCTGGTGGCGCTCGTCATCGGCTTCCTGATCCTGAGCTTCTCGGGCGGGGCGACGGCGCCCCCGAACGCCGCCTAGCGGCCGCGCACCGCCACCGGCTCGCGCGTCTCGTGGCGCGTCCGCTCGCGCTCGCCGGGCGCCGGCGCGTCGGCGTGCGTCTCCTCCGCCAGCTGCAGGCGCAGCCGCTCGAGGACGTTCCACTCGTCGGCATTGAGCGTCGTCGCGTCGAGGCGCGCGCGGAATCGGTCGAGGAGCTGCGCGACCTCGTCGCTCGGCGCATGCGAGGCACGGAGCTCGAACAGCACCTCCTCCAGCTCCTGCGACTCCGGGCTCCAGGTCAGGTACGCGTCGTGGAAGGCGAGACGCCGCTCGATCGCCGCGCGCGCGCGGTGCGCGGTGCGCTCGGGTCCCAGGATCGCGACGTTGGTGGCGTAGCTCATGACCTCCAGCTCGTCATCCAGCATCCGATCCGGCTCGCCGCGCACGACCGCGCCGAGGAGATGCCGGCTCGCGAAGCCCATCGTGCGGAGCGGCCACGAACGCGGGCCGGTGACCCTCTCACGGCGGAACGTCCCGAGCCCGGCATCAGCCAGCGCGTCGCCGATCGCGTCGATCACCGATTCGCCCTGCTTGCCGGGACGCTGGACGAGCGGGACCTGGAGCACGACCCGCTTGGCACGCACCCGCTGCACGATGAGGAACGGCGAGATCGCCACCATCAGGAGGACCCCCGCGCCCAGCGACGCGGTGGCCGGGTAAGCGATCGGGATGCGGCGCAGCCAGCGCCCCACCGCCGGGTCGGCCTCGAAGCCTGCGAGCTCCGCCAGGCCGGCCAGGATGGGTGGCAGGAGGACCAGGGCCACCGCGAGGACTGCGACGAGCGACGGCGCCACCTCGAAGCCGCGGCCGACGAGTCCGCCGCGCTGCGCCAGCCAGCCCCCGGCGAGCGGCAGCGCCACGCCGATGAGGAGCGCAACCCACGCGGCGGCGAGCAGGCCCATGATCGACAGCACGCGGCCGCGGCTGCCCGGCACGTGGCCGAAGAACAGCGTCGTCGCCCAGCCGAGGGCGAAGGACGCGGAGCGGCTCAGCGCCTGCCATGCGATGAGGAGGACGAACGGGAGGAACGGCACGCCCGCCTCCCGAGCAAGGGTCGTGCCGTGCCGGCGACGCCGCGATTCAGTCGAGCCGGAGCGGGCGCACCGTCATCACGCTGTCCACTCGTCCCTCCCAGTCGGCGCGTGGGGTGTCGCAGAACAGCTCGATCTCGTTGCCGTCGGGGTCGGCGGTGTACACGGAGTGGCTCACCCCGTGATCGGCCGCGCCCTTCAGCAGCCCGCGCTCGGTCAGCAGGGCGTGCGCCCGTCGCAGCTCCTGCTCGTCGGGCAGGCGGATCGCGACGTGGTAGAGGCCCACCGCATTCGGGGCCGGTGCGGGAGCGGAGTCGCCGACTCGCAGCAGGGCGAGATCGTGGTGGTTCTCGCCGGTGGCGGTCAGGAAGATCATCACGTTCGTCATCTGCGACGCGACGCGGAAGCCGAGCAGGTCCCGGTAGAAGGCGAGCGAGCGGTCGAGGTCGCGCACCTTCAGCACGACGTGGCCCACCCCCTCGGGATGCAGCATGGGACCGATCCTACCCGCTCGCGATGACCCGCCACCCTCCCGTGCCGCCGGCGGTGGCTCGCGGCTCAGCGGCCGAGGTCGATCGTCACCCGGATGACGCCCGCGCTCAGGGGGCTGTCGCTGATCGCCGCCCACGCCTCCGGCGACAGGTCCGCGACCTTCTGCGCGGCAGTCCCCCAGTAGCACTGGCAGTAGTCGACGACCGGCAGGCGGGCGCAGCGGTCGGCGCAGATCGTCACGAACCACGATGCCGTCGGGTCGTAGTGGCCGCCGAGCGCCCCCGCCAGGGCGACGACCGCCTTGCCCCGATAGCCGAGGGAGCAGCAGTACCAGGTCGCACGACCACTGACCGTCGGCCCGGCCGCCGGCGGCGTCGTCGGTGCCGCGGTCGGGCGCGCGGTGGCAACCGTCACCAGGCGCGGCGCCAGGACGACGCGCGGCGCACCGGCCGCGGGGTTGGCGGGGGTGACGAGATGCTCGACCAGCGTCGTGGCCGGCGCAACGGCGAGCGTGCGGAGCGCGGACGCGGCCCGGCCGACGTCGCCGCGGTCACCGAGCTGGCGCGGGGGATGCGCGGCCGCGTCGAGGAGCTGTGCCGCGGCCTCGATGCGCGGCGCGACCGCGCTCCGCGCCGCCAGCGGCGCGAGCAGCGCGATTCCGAGGGCGCTGGCGAGCGACAGGATCGCGATGCGCCGGACGAGATCGCGCATGACGGGACCTACGGCAGGCCGAGCTTGATGCGGCAGGCCGGCCACGGCTGGTAGCCGCGCGCCGCCCGCAGCCGCTCTGCCACCACGATCTGCTGGGCGCGTGTCGCCTGGTGCGGATACGCCGCGAACGCGCCGCCGCCATAGGCGTGCCAGGTGCTGAAGCTGAACTGGAGTCCGCCGTAGTAGCCGTTGCCGCTGTTGATCGCCCAGTTGCCGCTCGACTCGCACCCCGCGATGCGGTCCCAGATGCCGGAGCCGGACGCGGACGCGAGGGCGGTGCGGGCCGGGGCGGGCACCGAGATCGTCGCCAGGCGCGCGGCCATCGGTGCGGAGGCATGCTGCCGGACGAGCGGAGTGAGGTCCTCGGCAGCGGGACCGGTGCCGACCGACGCCAGCGTGTCGGCGGCGGAGGCGGCGCGCGACGCGGGACCGCGCTCCGCGATCAGGCGTGGGGCGTTGGCGGCCGCGTCGAGGAGGCGGTCAGCCTCGACGAGGGCGGCGGTCGCGCTTCGAGCGCTCAGGGGCGCGAGCAGCGAGATGCCGACGACGCTCACGACTGTGAGGGCGGCGACGCGCCGCAGCAGGTCTGGCAATAGAATCCTCGAACCGAGCGGTGTTCCGCGCCCCACCCGAGCGCCGCGGCGTGTGCGGGTGGACGGGGCGAGGCGACACCCTACCATCGGTCCTTCGACGTGTCGAGCGGTCGACACCCCACGCAGCGAGGTCGCCATGCCATCCAGGAAGCGGGAGCCGGAGCGCCGGAGCGGCGCCGTCGTCGTGCGCGGCAAGGAGCAGGCGCGGGAGCGGCTGACCGAGGACCAGGCCCTCCTGCGCTCGCACGAGGCGCAGCCCGGCTTCCGCGACACGGACACGTGGCGCGCGCTCCGCATCCTGGGCGAGTT
Source organism: uncultured Chloroflexia bacterium (assembly GCA_963825905.1). GTDB lineage: Bacteria > Chloroflexota > Limnocylindria > QHBO01 > QHBO01 > JAICQM01. The sequence continues at coordinate 276,288 of CAWGUL010000006.1, forward strand.
CGTCGAGGGCTTCGACGCGCTCGCGGACGTCGGGCCTGCGATCACGATCTTCGGCTCGGCACGCGTGGGACGCCGGAACCGCTACTACAGCGCCGCGCGCCAGCTGGCGGCACAGCTGGGGAAGCAGGGCTACGCGATCATCACCGGTGGCGGGCCGGGGATCATGGAGGCGGCGAACCACGGCGCCCGAGACGCGGGCGCGCTGTCCATCGGCTGCAACATCGAGCTCCCGTTCGAGCAGGGGCTCAATGAGTTCGTCGACCTCGGGATGGAGTTCCGCTACTTCTTCGCCCGCAAGACGATGTTCGTGAAGTACGCGATCGGGTTCGTCATCTTTCCCGGCGGCTTCGGGACGCTCGACGAGCTGTTCGAGTCGCTGACCCTCATCCAGACCGGCAAGGTGCAGCACTTCCCGGTCGTCCTCTACGGCAAGGACTACTGGAGCGGCCTCCTCGAGTGGATCCGCGCCAAGCCGCTGTACGAGGCCAAGATCTCGCCGGATGACCTGCGCCTCCTCACCCTGACCGATGACGTCGACGAGGCCTGCGCCGCGATCACCCGCCATCGCCGCTCGGCCGACCGCGCGGCGAAAGAGGCCGGCTCGCGCAAGGCGACGAAGGAGGCGGTCCAGGCCGCCGGCGCCGGTCGCGGCACCGAGGCGGCCGGGGCGGAGTAGCGAGCCTGCGGCGAACGACCCCGTCGTCGGCGGGGTAGAACCCTCGGCATGACTCGATCCGCGTTTCCCTTCGTCCGCGCGCTCACGCTCGTCGTCGTGGCAGGGCTGACGATGGCTGGCTGCACGTCGGCGCCGCCGCCCCCGTCGTCCGCTTTGCCCGCGGTCGCGGGCTGGTCACGCGCCGAGAATCGAGCAGTCGAGCGATGTCGTGAGCCTGCCATCGGGGCCGCCCCCGGTCTTCTGCTCGCCGTGCCACCCGTCGTCCTCGACGGCTCTCGCCGGCGTGGCGACCGATCGGGGCACGTGGCTCGCGGTTGGTGGCGAGTCAGTGGTGGGCGCGGCGATCTGGCGCGCCGATCGACCTGCGGGGCCGTGGCGGCGGGTCCCGCTGGCGACACAGCGCGGCGCGACCCTGACCGGCGTCGCGATCGCGGACGGGCGCGCCGTGGCCGTCGGGGCGTCGAGCGGCGCGGCGGCGGCATGGGTGAGCGACGACGAGGGAGCGCTCGTGGCAACCGGGCACGGTGCCGGCCGTGGATGGTGCGATCGAATCGAGCATCCTCGACGTGGCGGCCACGCCCGACGGCTTCGTCGCGGTGGGCTACGCGAGCGTGGCGACGAGCCAGCAGCCGCTCTTCTGGCGCTCTCCCGACGGCCGGCAGTGGACGCTGGCCGTGGCTCCGGGGACGGGCCGGCCGCACGCGATCACCATCGGCGGACCGGCCGGCTTCGTGGCCGTCGGCAGCGGAGCGCAGGCACTCGATGGCGCCCCGGCCGCGGCCTGGACCTCGTCAGATGGCGTGAACTGGAAGCGCGCCCCGGCGGACGCGGCGCTCGACGACGGGCTGATGCAGGCGGTGGTCGCGGTGCAGGGCGGGTACGTGGCGGTCGGACGGTCGGGCGACGGTGCCACGGCCGCGGCCTGGACCTCATCGGACGGCGTGACGTGGCATCGCGCCCCGACCACCGTGCCGATGGAAAGCCGCAGCGCATACGCGGTCCACGCCGAGATGGACGACCTGGCGGCGGTCGCGGGCAGCCTCGTCGCGGTTGGCTGGAACTCGGACGCGAACGGCGCCGCGGTGGTCTGGCGATCGCGGGACGGCATCGCCTGGACTCGCGACGCGGACGCGGCGTCGCTCATCGGCGGCGGCATGGCGAGCGTTGGATCGGACGGGGACACGCTGGTCGCGGTCGGAAGCTCCGGCTGGCCCGATACCCACGCGGCGACGATCTGGGTGCGGCCGGAGAGCTGAGGGTGGCGGGCCCGACCGGATTCGAACCGGCGATCTCCAGCGTGACAGGCTGGCATGTTGGGCCGCTACACCACGGGCCCGCGGGAGCGACGGTGGCGGAGTATAGCAGAGGCGTCCGGCGACCTCAGTCGGGGTGCCGGTCCCGTTCGGCGCTCATGACCGCGTCCACGAGCACGACCCCGAGGGCCACCGCGAGCACCGCCAGGCCGATGCCGCCGGCCATGTAGGCCGGCCCGTTCTGCGGATCACGGGCGAAACTCGCCGCCACCGCCGCGAGACACCCGACGGCCGCCGCAAGCAGCGCGAAGGCGACCGCCGCGGCGACCGGACGCGCCCACGGCCGCGCGAGGTGGAGGGCGAGCGCCAGGCCGATGAGGACGCCTCCGACCAGCATCGTCGCGATGCCGAGCGCCGTCACGGCGCCGCCGAGCGCGGCACGGTCGATGGCGAGATCCGTCCCCGCAAGCCGCTCCATGAGCCAGCCACTCGCCGAGGTCCCCACGGCGACCCCGGCGCCACCGACGAGGATCGCGAGCGCCGCGATCGCGAGGAGGATGCGCGGCGTTCGCCCGCGGACGCGCCGGAGGGACGCCATCGGTTCGTTGTGCGCCGGTGCGCGCCCGAGGGTCAGGCCGGCTCGGCTGGGAGCGGGCGCCGAGTTCGTCCCAGGATCGCGCTGGCGGCGGCGAAGAGGATGCCGACGACGAGCAGCACGAGCGCGAGCGGCTGGTCCCCGCCGCCGATCGTCATCACCGCCACGACGCCGGCCGCGGCGGAAGCCGCCGTCAGCACGCCGAGGATGACGGCCATCCGCCGCGCGCCGCGCAGGTCGAGGAACGTGCCGGCCACCGCCGCGACGATGGCGAGCGCCAGCACGAGGACCGCGGCGCCACCGAGCACCTGCCCGACGCCGAGCTGGCCGAGGTTCGGCGGCGCCGAGGTCGCGTAGCGGTTCGGCATCGTGAAGCCGCTGACGAGCACCGCCACCGCGGAGATGAGGACCGCGATCCCGCCCACGGCCATGACGAGGAGCGCGAGGCTGGCGCGCTCGCCGAGGTGCTCGGGTGCCAGGGCGTGGCTCCGGTGGCGGGTCGCGACCGAGCGCGACGCCGCACGGATCATCCTGGGCGCCGGCTTCGTGACCTTCTTCGAGGTGACCATCGGGCTTGGGAAGCACCTTTCGTTGCGAGCGTGCGGCGGCGAAACGCGAACCCGCGCCGGAGCGGCGGGGTGAGCGTCGAGACGGCTCCGGATTGTACGCGAGGGGCCGGATCGGCTGCCCGGGCGCGGCCCGGGAACGTTCAGGGCGAGGATGCTAGGCTTCGCTGACGCGCGCCACACTCGTGCGCCGCGCGACCCGACCGTCCCTCGGCACCGTCCCTCCCTGACCGGACGCGAGTGCCGCGCCGCCGGCGGCGACGGCGCCGCCTCTTCAGGAGTCTTGATGACCGATCAGCAGAGCGACGCCGATGCCCGCTTCACGCGGACGATCGACCGCTGGTTCCGCGACCGGCTCGCGCTCGAGCCCGTGGTCGCCACGTACCTCGGCGTCCACGACCACGACGGCGACCTGCCGGCCGCCTCGCGCGAGCACGTCGACGCGCTGGTCTCCCATCATCGCGGCGCGATCGCGGAGATGGAGCGCTTCAGCCCCGAGGACCTGTCCGCCGACCACGCCCTCGACCGCGACCTCGTCATCCACCAGGGACGGCTGGCGCTCCACGCGCTCACCGAGCGGAGGACGTGGCAGCGTCGCGCCAACGCGGCCGAGGAGATCGGTGAGGGGCTCTTCCCGCTGTTCACGCGCGACTTCGCTCCGCTGGCGGAGCGCCTCGAGTCGATCGCCTCGCGCCTGGAGCAGGCGCCGCGGGTGATCGACGAGGCGGAGGCGCGGGTGACGGAGCCCGTCCGCCTCTGGGCGGAGATCGACATCGAGAGCGCGGAGGCGCTCCCCTCGTTCCTCGGCACGATCGTGGCCGCGGCGGCGACCGACGGCGGTGACCCGGCCCTGACACGGCGGCTGGAGGCGGCCGCGGACGCGACGAACGCCGCGCTCGAGCGGCACGCGGCCCACCTCCGGGACGTGGTGCTGCCGCAGGCGACCGCGGACTGGAAGGCCGGCCCGGAGCAGTTCGAGGAGATCGTCCGGCTTCGCGAGCTGGAGGCGACCGGCGACGAGATCCTCGCCGTGGGCGAGCAGATGCTGGCGGACAGCATCGCGGCCCGCAACGCGGTGTGCGCCGAGATCGACCCGACGCTCGACCCGTTCGAGGTGGCGGACCTCGTCAAGGACGACCATGCCGCGACGTTCGTCGAGTCGCTCGACGAGTACCGCACCACGATGGACGCGGCGCGCCACTTCGTCATCGAGCACGATCTCGCGACCGTCGTGCCGGACGACCACCTGAGCGTCATCGAGACGCCGTCGTTCATCCGGCACCTCGTGCCGTTCGCCGCGTACTACGAGCCCGCCAAGTTCGATGCCCGCCCGACCGGTACCTACATCGTCACCCCGCCGTCGTCGCCGGAGATGATGCGCGAGCACAACCGCAGCTCGATCAGCAACACGAGCGTCCACGAGGCGTACCCGGGTCACCACCTGCAGCTCTCCGCCGCGGTGACGAATCCGAGCCTGGTGCGCCTCTTCTCCGACTCGCCCGAGTTCGCGGAGGGCTGGGCCTTCTACTGCGAGCGGATGATGAAGGAGGCCGGCTTCGACGACACGCCCAAGGGCTGGTACGTCGTCCATACCGATGCGATCTGGCGCGCGTGCCGGATCCTGCTCGACGTGCGCCTCCACCGTGGCGAGATCGGCTTCGACGAGGCGGTGGACTTCATGCAGGAGCGCACCGGCTTCGAGCGACCCGCGGTGGTGGCGGAGGTGAAGCGCTACACCTCGACCCCCGCCTACCAGCTCTCGTATCTCTACGGCCGCTACATGATCGAGCGCCTGCGCGCGGACGTGGAGCGCAGCGCGAACGGGACGTTCAGCCCGAAGGCCTTCCACGACACGCTCCTCTACGGCGGGACGATGCCGGTCAGCTACGCGCGGCGGCTCTTCCCCTCGCTGGCCCGATGAACCCGCGCCGCGGCGCGGCGCTCGTCGCGGTGGCGTTGTTCCTTGTCGCCTGCGGCAACGCGTCGCCCACGCCGAACGGCCCCTGCCCGACGGCCGCGCCGAGCGCGGATGGCGCGCGCACGATCCTCACCGGTGCCACGACCGCCCGCATCGCGACCAACAAGGGGGATGTCGTGATCACCCTCGACCCGTCGAGCGCACCCATCGCGACCGCGAACTTCGTCGCGCTCGCCCGATGCGGCTTCTACGACGGGATCAGCTTCCACCGCATCCTGGCCGGCTTCATCGTCCAGGCCGGGGATCCGCAGACGAAGGCGAACCACGCGGACTTCAACGGGCTTGGCAGTGGCGACCCCGGCTATAGGTTCACCGTCGAGATGCCGAATCCGGACCTCCGTTATCCGGCGTACACGGTCGCCATGGCGAACGGGATCAAGTACCCGCCCGGCACCTGCGGGCCGATGACGAACCTCGACAGCAACGGCAGCCAGTTCTTCATCACGGTCGCCGACTCGCCGCAGCTGTGCCCCGCCTACTCGGTCCTCGGCACGGTGACCGGGGGGCGCGACGTCGTCGATCGGATCGGTGCGGTGCCGGTCAACGAGAACGACGTGCCGCTCGACCCGGTGATCATCAGCCACCTCACGGTCGAGGGCCCCGCGAGCGGGTCGCCGGGTGGCTGAGCACACAGTTGACTCGGTAAAGGAATCTTCACGACACAACCATTGACCCGAAGTGAACGGATGGTCTATCCTCACGGTGCTGTTCGCACAGCGATTCACAACTGGTCGCAAGGCCATGGGTAGGTTTGGGTAAGGGTAGTGCGGGAAACCGTGCGTGAAAGATGCCCTTGCGATTAGCGAATCCGGCAGCAATGAAGGCCCCGCTTCGGCGGGGCCTTCGACTATGCCCGGAACCACGTTGCAGGGCCGCACCGCAATGCGACCGGCACCCGTCGTCTCCGTCGCCACGCTGCCTCGGCCGGCGTCGGGTAGGATGGGCGCCCACCGCAACTGGCGCCGGTAGCTCAGTGGATAGAGCGTCGGCCTCCGGAGCCGAAGGTCGCAGGTTCGAATCCTGTCCGGCGCGCCAGCTTCATCGCATTCCACCGGATGGAGCTATCGGCGAAGCAAGCCGACCCTGGTCTCGCCTCTCCCGCCAGGTGGAACGTATGCGGCCTGACCGGCTGGATTGAAGGCCGACGTCCCGCCCGGTGGCACGCTCGGCCGACCGGACGCGTCATCCTTGGCCGATACGCCCACGGGGTGGCAACGCGGCGGTAGGTCGGGGGCATGCGGCATCATCGGTCCATGCAGGACGACCCGCTGCTGCTGAAGCGGAACGATCGCATCGCGCGGGAGGCCGCGGAAACCGCGCTCTCGCCGATCGCGACGCGTGCCCGCGACACCCGCGGCCGGGAGCGCCCGGAGGAGCCGGATGCCTACCGCACGGCGTTCGAGCGGGATCGCGATCGCATCATCCACGCCAAGGCGTTCCGCCGGCTGAAGCACAAGACGCAGGTCTACCTCAACCCGGAGGGCGATCACTTCGTCACGCGCCTCACCCACACCCTCCAGGTCGCGCAGATCGCGCGCGGGCTGGCGCAGGCGCTGTCGCTGAATGAGCCGCTGGCCGAGGCAATCGCCCTCGGCCACGACGTGGGCCACACCCCGTTCGGCCACACCGGCGAAGAGGCGCTCGACCCCTACTTCCCGCCCGACGGCTGGCATCACGCCGCCCAGAGCGTCCGCATCTTCGAGGTGCTGGAGGATCTCAACCTGTCCTGGGAGGTGCGCGACGGGATCCGCGCCCACTCGTGGCGCATCGAGCCACCTCCGGCGACGCCGGAGGGCTTCACCGTCCGCTACGCCGATCGGATCGCCTACCTCTCCCACGACGCGCTGGACGCGATCCGCGCGGGCGTCCTCACCCCGGACGAGCTGCCGTCGCGCGTCGTCGAGCGCTTCGGGACGCCGGGGCGCGGCTGGATCGGTCGCATGATCGAGGCGGTGGTCGAGACGTCGCTGCGGGTCGGACGGGTCGAGATGGACGCGGCGACCCTGGACGTGATGCACGAGCTTCGCGACTTCATGTTCGAGCGCGTGTACCAGGCGCCCGCGCAGCGCGCCCAGCAGGTCGCGGCGGTGGCCCTCCTGCGCGACCTCGTCGACTGGCACCTCCAGCACCCCGACGAGATCCCGGACACGTACCGCGAGCACGAGGCGCCGCGCATCGTCCAGGTGACCGACTACGTCGCGGGCATGACGGACCGATATGCGCTGCGCGTCCACGCCGAGCGCGTTGGGCCCGAGGGCGTCGCGACCTAGCGGAAGAGGCGGAGCGCGCCGGCGTCGACGCGGAACTCGACCGGCGTGCTGCCGGCGGGGCGCCCGTCGACGTGGACGGGCAGTCGCGCCCGGGTGCCGTCGATCGTCACCACGGCCGCTCGCCGCACGGTGATCCGCGGCTCGCGGACCGGCCGATGGCGGGCGACCCGGACGAAGTGGGCGACGACCTGGAGCCGGCTCATGCCGCCGAAGATCGCCACGTCGAGCAGCCCGTCCTGGGGATCGGCGTCGGGGGTCAGCGCGAAGCCGAAGCCGTGATAGGGACCGTTGCCGATCGTCACAGCCGGCGCGCCGGTCCGGTAGCGCTTCCCGTCGAGACCGATGCGCATCGGGGTGCGGCGGCGGCGAAGCGCCCGCCACAGCCGCCGCACGACGCTGACGATCCCGGTGCGCTCGCCGGCCGCGACGGCGCCGAAGCCCTCGGCGTCCAGCCCGACCCCGGCGGCCTCGAAGAAGCGCTCCTCCCGCTCACCGATGACCGCGATGCCGGAGTCCATGCGTCCGGACGTGCCGGCAGCAATCGCCGCCACGGCGGCATCCAGCTCGAGCGGGACGCCGAAGCCGGTCGCCACGTTGTTGAAGCTGCCGCGCGCCAGGATGCCGAGCGTCGCCACCCCGCCGCACAGCGCCGCGGCCACCGCCCCCACGGTGCCGTCGCCGCCGGCGATCACGATGTCGTGGCCGTCACGTCCCGCCCCGGCTGCCAGCTCCGCCGCGTCGTCGTCCTCCGCCAGGACGTGGAGCCGCACGTCGAGGCCCTGCTCGCGCAGCGCGTCGGCGAGGGCGGCGGGCTCCAGCTCATCCGGGTCGTCCGAGAGGTCCGGCCCGGAGCCGGGCTTGCCGCCGGCGACGGGGTTGACGAGGAGCAGGATCGGTCGCCGCTCGCTCATGCGCCGATCGACGGCGGGGCGCCGCGATTCGCAGTCGCACGGTAGGTCTGGAACGTCCCGTCGCCGCAATCGACCGCCACCTGGTCGGGGAGCGCCGACGCGGTCGACCCGCCCGGCGCGGTGCCGGCGGGACCGAAGACCGCTCGCGAGGCCAGCCCGACGAGGATGCTGCCGATCTGGACGGGCGTCTCGCCGGCCCGCCCCACTGCCGGCGAGCTCGTGGCGGGCCGATCCGGCTCCCACGTCCCGTCCTGCCAGACGAGCTGCGACGGGCAGCCGGCACGCCCGGTGGCGAGCGTCAACCCCAGCACCCCGATCCCGACGAAGACGATGATCCCGAGCCCGAGGCAGCCGATGGCGCGCCAGTTCATCGACGCCGCATCTCGAACCGGTCGTGCGCACCGCTGGCGGGCTCGCGTCGCGCCTCCACCGCCTCGACCCGCGCGGCGCTCGGGCCGCGCCGCAGCGCCTCGACGAGCGCGTCGAGGGCCCGAGCCGGGCCTTCCGCAACGACGCGCACGGCCCGCTCGTCGTCCTCGTTCATCACCCAGCCGGTCACGCCGAGGGCGTTGGCACGCTCGACGACCCACCACCGGAATCCCACGCCCTGGACGCGGCCGATCACGCGGGCGTCGACCCGCTCGGCAGTGGCGCGCTGCTCGGTCATGCCCGCGACGGCAGCCGCGGCCAGGCGATGGCGGCGACCGCCATGGCGAGGCGTGGTGCGGCGTTGGCGACGAGGCCCTCGCGGATGCGCTCGAAGCGACGCGTCGTGGCGGCCAGCTCCATGGGCGACAGGCGCAGGGCGAGGTCGGCGATCTCGGGCAGCAGCTCAACGCTCGGGGCGAGCTCCGGGCGTCCGCTGGCCGCGAGGGCGAGGTCGCGGGCGAGATCGGTCCATGCTCCGAGGACCAGCAGCGCTGCGGCCCGCTGCTGCGCGGACGACGTGCGCGCCATCGGCTCGCCGTCGGCTGCAGGTTCCTCGGTCATCGGGCCAGCGACGGCGCTGGACGCGAAGGCGCTGGACGCGTCGACGAGCTCGCGCACCGCGGCAAGGCGCGCCGCGCGACCCTGCTCGAGCAGGCCGAGCAGCTCGGCCTGGGTGCGGCGACGCCAGTCGAGCATGCCAGGGGTCTTCACATACTCAATGGCCGTGCCGGCCATGCCGTCCGCGATGCGCGCCACCGAGCGTGCCTGGTCGAGGGGGAGGTGCCGCTCCTCCATCAGCCATTGGACGAGCGCGTCGCGAGCGACGGGCCCGAGCCGCAGTGACTGGCAGCGGGACCGGATGGTGGGCAGGAGCCGGCTCACGTCGGTCGCGAGCAGGATGAAGAGCTGCCGGCGGCTCGGCTCCTCGAGCCCCTTCAGCAGGACGTTCTGGGCCTGCTCGTTCGCCTCGTCCGCCTGCTCGATGACCACGACCCGGCGATCCGCGACGATCGGTGCGCCGGCAGCCGACGCGAGCCAGCGCCGCGCCGCGGCGACGATGCTCTCCCCGCCAGAGCGAGCGTCGCGCCATGCGTTCGGGGACCCGACCACGAGGTCCGGGTGGGTGCGAGCGCGGCCGTCGCGACAGCCACGGCACGCGTTGCAGGGACGCGCGCCGGCGTCCGGATCGGCGCACAGCAGGACGGCGAGCAGGTCGTCGGTGAACGCCTTCAGGTCGACGCCGCGCGGGCCATGGACGAGGAGCGTCCCACCGATCCGGCCATTCCGCACCGCGCCCACCAGCAGGTCGCGCGCGCTCGACTGCCCGAGCCCGAGAAAGCCTGTCCGCGCTGCCGTCACCACCGGCCGAGTATAGGTCGCAGGGGCCGTAAGGCCGGGCTAAGGGACGGGTACGGAGGGCCCACGCATCATCGCGCGGCGTGCCCCGCGGGTCACCCGGGCACAGGCGCTGGCGACCGGCTGGCAACCGGATCCGCCCTTGACCGTGGCCCGCGGGGCGCCATCGGTAAGCACCGGTGGCATACTTCGTGCACCCCGTTTCCCCGAGCGACAGGAGGTGTTCGTGCGCATTGGCAGCCGGCCGTCAACATCGGCCGAAGAGATTTCAGGCAACGTCAAGGCATTCGTGGACAAGCTGCTCGACGCCCAGGTGGCGGACACGCTGGCGAAGCGCAGCCGCGAGATCGCGGCCGCCGTCGGTGACGCCACGGGTGTGGCGGTGGAGCGTGCCGGGGAGACCTGGCAGGAGACGGCCCCGGTTCGCGCCGAGGCCGTGAAGAGCGTGCTTCGCGCAAGCGACGACGCGACCCGCTGGGGCGCGCGCGCATGGCGCAAGCAGCTTCGGCCGCTCGTGAACGACCTGTGGAAGCGACGGACCGTGGCCATCGGGGCCGCCGGCGCCGCGATCCCGGCGGGGCGCGGCCTCGTCGACACGGCCGCGCAGCGAATCGGTCTCAAGCAGCGCGAGGAGCGCCACTGGGGCGCGTTCTTCCTCGGCATGTTGCTCGGCGCCGCCGCCGGCGTGATCGCCGCGCTGCTCACCGCTCCGAAGCGCGGCAGCGAGCTGCGTGACGAGCTGGCGGTCAAGGCGCAGGCCGCGGCCGAGATCGCCGGCCAGAAGGCGCAGCAGGCGGTCGAGGTCGTCGGGGAGCGAGCGCAGGCCGTCGCCGGCGACTGGGTCCCGCTCTTCCAGCGTGAAGACGGCGAGACGAACGGAGCGGGAGGCGACATGGCCGACGCACCGATCGCGACCGGCATCGACTCCGACACGGGCATGAGCGTCGACACCGACGCGCTCGCCAGCACCAGCGAGGCGGACGCATTCGAGGCGCCGATCCCGGTGACCGATGCCGTCCCGGCTCCGGAGACGCCCGACGAGATGTCGGACGCCGTGGCACGAGAGGTCGACGACCCAGCCTGACCTTGGACACCGCGCAGGACACCAGACGGGCCGGCCTATCCAGGGCCGGCCCGTTCTTCATGTGTGGGTCGCGCGCGTCAGCTCGAGGTTCGCCCCGAGCGGAAGCGCTGCCAGATCCCCTCCGGTGCCCCGGCCCCGGCATCCTCGGTGGCGGCGTCCGCCGACTTCGGCGCTCGGGTGCGCGTGGCGCGCTTCGGCTTCTCCTCCGACCCGGCGTCGGCCGTGGCCTTCGGGGTGCGGCTGCGCGTGGCGCGCTTCGGCTTCTCCTCCTCGCCGGCGTCGGCGGTCACGGCCGTCGCCTTCGACGAGCGCGTGCCGCGTCCTCGACGTGACGCGGTCGGTTCGGCGGCCTCGGCGGCCGTCTCCGACGTCCTTGCGCGCGGCGTCCGAGCGCGAGGCGTGCGAGTCCGCGGCTGCGGCTCGTCCGCGTCCGTCGCGGCCGCGGTCTGCTGCTCGGCCGGGCTGATGCCCAGCTCGGCGAGGGTGGCGGCATCGACCTCCTCGAACCCGATCTCGGTCTCGGCCTCGGCGTGGGTGTCGAGCTGCGGCGCCTCGAGGTCCGCATCGTCGGACTCCGCGGTCACGCCGAGCTGGGAGATGTCATCGAACTCCTCCCATCCGACCTCGGTGTTCGGGTCACCCATCTCTCCGCCGCCGATCTCGCTGCTGACGGTCTCCTCGCCCGCGCGACGGCCACGACCACGGCCACCGCGACGCCGGCGGCGGCGGCGGCTGCCGTCGCCATCGATGGCCATCGCGTCGCCGTTCGCCCCGTTGCTCGCGGCGGGCGCGGCCGCGGCCGGCGCCTCCTGCGGGCTCGGGGTCGTGGATGCGCTCGCGGCGCTCGTCCCGCGCCCGCGGCCACGGCCGCGCGCGGGAGCGTCACCGGTGCGCAGCGCGCTGAGCGCCGCGGCGGCGACGGAGCGGGATGCCTCGCGGAAGCCGAACTCGGGGTTGACCTCCTTGGCCGGCATCTCGGGCGCGCCCATCATCTTGCTCGCCTTGCCGCGCTCGATGGAGGCGACCTTCATGATGTCGATGAACTCGTCGGCCACGGCGATGAGGTCGCTCGAGGTGTTCGGCCGGAAGCTGATGACCTCGCAGCGCACGCCGCGGTCCTGCAGGGCGCGGATCGCCGACGCGAAGTCGCCATCGCCCGACACCACGACGGCGATGTCCATCCGGTCGCCGAGACGGAGCATGTCGACGACGAGCTCGATATCGAGGTTCGCCTTGACTCGGCCGTCGCCGAACTTGCGGATGTCCTTGTGAACGACCTTGTAGCCGTTCTTGTTGAGGAAGTCGAGGAACTTCCGCTGGTTCTCGTTCTCCGGGTCGAGCCCGGAATAGGCATAGGCGCGAATGAGGTCGCGGCCCTTCGTCGCGTGCTTCAGCAGGGCGACGTAGTCGACGTCGACATCCTGGCCGCGCGCGGCGTAGTAAAGGTTGGCGACGTCAACGAACATCGCCACGTTCTTGCTCACAGTGAGCGTTTCTCCTGAGGAGTTTGAATGGTTCGATGCGCGATCGTGGTGCGCCGGCTCCGGCGCGCCAACGGCGTCAGCCGATGGCGCGGCTCAGGAGCGTCCCCGGTCCGGCGAAGCCTGCCGCATTCAGCAGCGGCGCCTCGGCACTGGCCAGGGGGTCGACGACCTCCACGCGCGAGCATCCTTTGTTTCGCGCCGACGTGACGAGCTGCTCGATGATCGAGCGGCCGATCTCCGTTCGGAGCGGGGCGTCAGGCTCGTCGTCGCGCGCATCGTTCGTGCCCGTCGTCGCGCCCAGCTCATCGATACATCCGACGAACGGGCCCGACCTCACCGCGGGCCGGATCGAGAGGACGCCCGCGCCGACGATGCGATGCTCCCGCTCGGCAACCACGACCGTGGCGGCCGGGACATAGAGGAGGCTTCGCAACCGATCGGCGTCGTCGCGCCCGGCGCCGGACCAATGAGCGGAGCGTGCAAGCACGCGGATCGCGGCATCGATATCGGTCAGGCGGGCGCTGCGGACGATGAACTCCACCGGTGGCCCTCGGGACGGGTAAGGCAGCGCGCGCGAACGCAGCTGCATGACGTTCCCGGACGAGGATACCACTTCGGGCCCCGGATCGACCGGGCGCGGGGTGAACCGGCGAAGCGTCGCCGGGGTATTGCACCTCGTCCGGTGGCGCGGCTATGATGCCCGCCACCTTCCGGGCAGGCACACTCGCCGTCCCGAGTACGTGAGGAGAGACCGGATGCACTACCTCAGGCGTTCGAGCGCCGTGCTGGCGCTCGCGCTGATCATCTTGTCTGCCTGCCAGACCGGCGGGTCGACGACCCCATCCGCATCTGCCGGTGGCAGCGGCGGTGGCGGGAGCAAGGGCACCATCAAGATCGGCATCGATCTTCCGCTGTCGGGCGGCGAGACGACGAACGGAGAGCCGACCGCGAACGGCGTCAAGCTCGCACTCAAGGATGCGGGCGGCGTGGCCGGTGGCTACACCGTGGAGCTCGATATCCGCGACGACGCGGTGAACGGCGTCCACAACCCGGACCAGGGCGCGACCAACGTCCAGGCGCTCGTCGCCGACGACTCGGTCGTGGGCATGGTCGGACCATTCAACTCGAACGTCGCGCGCGCAGAGGTGCCGGTCACCGCGCCGGCGGGCCTGCTGCAATGCAGCCCGGCCAATACGGCGGTCGACATCACGAAGAAGCGTGACGACGGCACGTTCCTCCGCGGCGATAACAAGGTCAGCTACGTCCGCGTGGCCACCACCGACGACGTGCAGGGGCCGGCCATGGCCGACTACATGTACAACAAGGTCGGCGCCCATACCGTCTTCATCGTCGACGACACCGAGACCTACGGGAAAGGCCTCGCCGACGAGTTCCAGAAGAAGTTCGAGGCACTCGGCGGCACGGTCACCGGGCGCCAGGGCGTCCCGAACCCGGACGGCTCAGCCGACTACACGAGCATCCTGACCTCGGCCAAGGGTGCGAACCCGGCAGCCGTGTTCTACGGCGGCGTCACCACCACGGGCGGCGCGAAGCTCCGCTCGCAGATGGCTGATGCCGGCATGGGCGACCTGCCCTTCGGCGGCGGCGACGGCATCGTCGACGGCCCCGGGAGCAGCGACGGCTCGTTCATGAACCTCGCCGGCGATGCTGCCGCCAACTCGTACGGCAGCGTGGCAGCGATCCATGACATCCCGAACGCGGATGCGTTCTCAACCTCGTATAACGCTGAGTTCAGCAAGGCCCCCGGCGCGTACAGCGCTCCCGGCTACGCGTGCGCTCAGGTGATCATCGCAGCCGTCAATGCGGTGGCCGACTCGGCGACCAGCATGGCGGACCTGCGGGAGAAGGTGCGCGCATACGTGACCGAAGGTGGCAACAGCTTCGACACGGTGCTCGGCAGTCTGAAGTTCGACGAGAACGGCGACACGAGCCAGCACACCATCTCGTACTACAAGGCTGACCCGAATGCTGACGGAGGCGCCAACTGGGTCTTCGACAGCCAGAAGGACTTCGGCCAGGGCGGCTGAAGCGACTGATTGAACAAAGGGGCCGAGCCGCCACGGCCGGCCCCTTTGTTCTTCCCCACTGCGAGGACCTGGAGTCGCCATGGAACCCTCAGTCCTCATCCAGCAGTTCTTCAACGCCCTCGCGCTCGGCGGGATCTATGCCCTCGTGGCGCTCGGCTACACGATGGTCTACGGGATCATCGAGCTCATCAACTTCGCGCACGGCGACGTGTTCATGGTCGGCGCCTTCGTCTCCTTCTGGATCCTGACCGTCCCGCTCGGCCAGCACGGCGCCATCAAGGATCCGTTCCAGCTCGTCGGGATCCTCCTCCTCGTCTTCGCAGTCACCATGATCGTGATGGGCGTGGTGGGCGTGATCATCGAGCGCTTCGCCTATCGACCGCTCCGCAACGCGCCGCGCCTCGCGCCGCTGCTGACGGCGATCGGCGTCTCGTTCATCCTCCAGAACATCATCCAGACGATCTTCGGGCCCTCTCCGCGCCCCTTCCCGAAGCTCATCAGCTCGACCGGCCGCTTCGACCTCTTCGGCGCATCGATCTCGTACCTGACGGTCTTCATCTTCCTGCTGGCGATCGTGCTGCTCCTCGTCCTCCAGGCCTTCATCGGCCGCACCCGGCTCGGCCGCGCGATGCGGTCGACCGCCCAGGACCGGGATGCCGCGCAGCTCATGGGCGTGGACATCAACCGCACCATCGCGCTCACGTTCTTCATCGGGTCTGCGCTGGCCGGCGCCGGTGGCGTCGTGGCCGGCCTCTACTTCGGGCAGGTGCAGTTCACCCTGGGCTTCTCCGCCGGGCTGAAGGCGTTCACCGCCGCCGTCCTCGGCGGGATCGGGAACATCCCGGGCGCCGCGCTCGGTGGCTTCCTCATCGGCTTCGTCGAGGTGTTCGCGGGACAGTTCGGCCTCGCCCGCTGGGGAGAGGCGCTGGTCTTCGCGGTTCTCATCATCGTGCTCGTGTTCCGTCCCTCCGGCCTGCTCGGCCAGGCGCTGGGTGAACGGGCATGACCGGTCAGACGCAGGCGCGCACCGCGCCGCCACAGCCCCGGAACCCGCGCTTCGGCCGGGTCGGCGGTGTCGTGGGCGGATTCCTGGGCAAGCATCGGTCGCTGGCGGTCCTCGTGGGCATCGCCATCGTCGGCGTCCTGCTGCCGATCGTTGCCCAGCTGCCGCCGCTCCGCACGTTCCAGCCGCTGAGCTCGTGGCTCAACGTGTTCACGCTGGCCGGCGTCTATGTCCTGCTGGCGCTCGGGCTGAACATCGTGGTCGGCCTGTCGGGACTGCTCGACCTCGGCTACGCCGCGTTCTTCGCGATCGGCTCGTACACCTACGCCTTCGGGGCATCGCCGTACTACGGCCTCCACATCCCCTTCCTGCCGATGCTGCTCGTCGGCGCGCTGATCGCCGCCGTGTTCGGCGTCCTGCTCGGGGCTCCGACGCTCCGTCTGCGGGGGGACTACCTCGCCATCGTGACGCTCGGCTTCGGCGAGATCGTGCCGATCATGTTCAAGAACTCGGACGAGTTCACTGGCGGCACGAACGGGGTGAGCGGCATCGACGCGCCGAACGTGTTCGGCATCCAGTTCACGACGATCAACATCCTGCCGTTCTACGTCGTCATGCTATGCCTCATCGCGATCACGATGATCTTCGTGTATCGGCTCCAGGACTCCCGCCTCGGGCGGGCGTGGATGGCCATCCGCGAGGATGAGCTGGCCGCGGCAAGCAACGGGATCAACACCGTCACCACGAAGCTGCTCGCGTTCGCCCTCGGCGCGTCGACCGCCGGCCTCGCGGGCGTCTTCTCCGCCAGCAAGCTCACCTTTGCCGGGCCGGACCAGTTCATCTTCGCCGTGTCGTTCACCGTGCTCGCGATGGTCGTCCTGGGCGGGATGGGCAACATCTGGGGCGTGGCGGTCGGCGCCTTCGTCCTGTTCATGATCCAGAACGTGTTCCTCAAGCAGCTGAACCAGTTCTTCGACACCCTCAAGGTGCCGATCCTCAGCGACATCGACTTCATCAAGTACCAGTTCCTGCTCTACGGCCTCGCCCTGGTGTTCATGATGCTGCTCCGCCCGGAGGGTCTCTTCCCGAACCGCAGGCGGAGACTGGAGCTCCACGAGGAGGAGCTGGAGGTGATCGAGATGACCGATCCCGCCGACACCTCCGGGGTGATGGACGAATGATCGCCAGCGCGACCAACGCGGCCGGCGAGCCGCGCGGTACCGTGCTCCGCGCCCAGGGCCTGACCAAGCACTTCGGCGGCCTGCGCGCGCTCAACGACGTCGATCTCGTCATCCCCGACCGATCGGTCGTCAGCCTCATCGGTCCGAACGGCGCGGGCAAGACGACGTTCTTCAACGTCGTGGCCGGCCTCATCGAGCCGACCGCCGGCTCGGTCGAGATCAATGGCTTCCAGCTGATCGCGCCGCCGGTGCGCGCCTCGCTCGAATCGATCCTGTGGGTCGGCCCCGCGCTCATCGTCGCGCTCCTCGCCTTCCTCATCTCGCGCGCGACGGGCAACTCGCTCGCCTTCGAGATCGGGATCCCGATCGCCCTCGCCTTCCTGATCGCGATGCTGCTGCTCGCGATCATTCGGCCGTTCTGGTACCAGCATCTCCTGACGAGGATGGGCATCTTCAAGAGCGGCCGCCCGAACGACATCGTCCTGGCCGGCGTCGGCCGCACGTTCCAGAACATCCGTCTCTTCCAGAACATGACCGCCATGGAGAACGTGCTCGTCGGCATGCACACCCGGCTGCGCGCAACGCCGGTCGACGCCGTCTTCGCGTCGCGCCGCCAGACCCGCGAGGAGGAGGCCGGCCGGGTCCGCGCCCGCGAGCTCATGGCGCTGGTCGGCCTGCCGAATCGCGACGAGGAGCTGGCGCGCAACCTCCCGTACGGAGACCAGCGGCGCCTCGAGATCGCGCGCGCGCTCGCGTGCGAGCCGAAGCTGCTGCTCCTCGACGAGCCGACGGCGGGCATGAACCCGAACGAGACCGCCGAGATGACGCGCCTGATCGCGAAGCTCCGCGACGAGCTCGGCATCGCCGTGCTCCTCATCGAGCACGACATGCGCGTGGTCATGGGGATCAGCGACCGCATCACCGTCCTCGACCATGGCGAGCGCATCGCCGAAGGCGAGCCTGCCGCGATCCGCGAGGATCCGAAGGTCGTCGAGGCGTACCTCGGGAAGCCGGTCGAATGACCGTCGAGCAGACCGTCAGCGCGCCGCCGGCCGAGCCGGTCGCCGAGGGCAACGCCCTCCTCGCGCTCGACGACGTCCACACCTACTACGGCAACATCCACGCCCTGAAGGGCATCACCATGACCGTGAACCGCGGCGAGGTGGTCACACTCATCGGCGCGAACGGCGCCGGGAAGACGACGACACTGCGCACGATCTCGGGCCTCCTCCACGCGCGCGAGGGATCGGTCCGCTTCGACGGCGACGAGATCACGCGTGCCGACGCGTTCCGGCTCGTGAGCCGCGGCATCGGCCATGCACCGGAAGGGCGCCGGATCTTCTCGCGCCTGACGGTGACCGAGAACCTCCAGATGGGCGGCTACACACGGAGCGCCGGGGACATCCGCGAGGACACGGCCCGGGTCTTCGACCTCTTCCCGCGGCTTCGCGAGCGGGCGACACAGCGGGGCGGCACCCTGTCGGGCGGCGAGCAGCAGATGCTCGCCATCGGCCGCGCGCTCATGTCCCGCCCGAAGCTGCTGCTCCTCGACGAGCCGTCGCTCGGCCTCTCGCCGATCCTCGTCCAGCAGATCTTCAAGATCATCACCGACATCAACGCCCAGGGCACGACCGTGCTCCTCGTGGAGCAGAACGCGCTCATGGCGCTCAACGTCGCGCATCGCGGCTACGTGCTCCAGACCGGCCGCATCATCCTCGCCGACACGGCGGACGCGCTGACCGCGAATCCCCAGGTGCGCCAGGCGTACCTCGGCGAGATCTGAGCCGGCGGGCTCGAACCGATGTCGGGCGACGCGCCACCGCCACGCAGGAGCCCGGGCGACTATCGGCCGGATCTGCGGCCGCTCCTCCTGCTCGTGGCGCTGCTCGTCGTGGTCCTCCTGGGCTGGCTCTTCCTCTCGCCGCTCATCCTGCCCGGGGCGAACTGAGCCCGGCATCGGCGCCGCGCTGCCGGGTGCCCCGGCCTAGCGGCGAGGGCGCGCCCCGAATCCGTTCCCTGCGCCGAACAGGACGAGCGCCACGCCGACCGCCGCGACCGCGAGGCCGGGTGATTCCTGCGGCAGCGGCAGGAAGCCGACGTGCCACAGCTCCCAGCCCCGGTACAGGAGCGCGGCGGTCGCCACCAGGCCGAGCAGCAGGTAGACCGCCGGCGCGTCGAGCACGAAGCCCCAGCGGCCGCGGATATAGCCGATGTCGAGCAGCACGAGCGCCGCGATTGCGACGCCGAAGATCACGATCCCCGGCCCCTCGAGGCCGATCCCCGCCTGCGGCGGGATGCGCACCCCGTTCACCGACTCGCCGCCCGCATGCCACCACGGCAGGAAGCCCGAGCCGATCATCGCGAGGCAGCCGAGCAGGATCAGGGTCCGGAACCGGCGGTCGCCTCCGTCGGCCATGCGCGCGGACAGCCGACCTACGCGCCCGGCTCAGCGCCGCCGTAGACGGACGGCTTCAGGACGCCGATGTACGGCAGGTTCCGGTAGCGCTCGTCGTAGTCGAGGCCGTAGCCGATGACGAATCGGTCCGGGATGGTGAAGCCACGGAAGTCGATCGGCACCTCGGCGAGGCGGCGGGCCGGCTTGTCGAGCAGGCACACGATGCTGACCGATGCCGGGCCCTTGTCGGCGAGGTAACGGAGCAGGTAGTTCAGGGTGAGGCCGGTGTCGATGATGTCCTCGACGACGATGACGTGGCGCCCGGCGATCGGCTGCGACAGGTCCTTGATAATCCGCACCTGTCCGCTCGTCTCGGTGCCGGCGCCGTAGCTGCTCACCTCCATGAGGTCGATGCTCACCGGCATCTCCATCGCGCGCATGAGGTCGGCGAGGAAGACGAGCGAGCCCTTCAGGACGCTGACGAGAACCGGATCGCGGTCGGCGAAGGCGCTGACGAGCTCGCGGCCGAGCTGCGTGACCCGCTCGCCGATCTGCTCCTCGGAAAGGAGGATCTCGCTGACGTCGTCGTGGATCGAGGCGCTCACGGCGGTCGTCATGCCGCGCCCTGCGTCACGCCGCCGTCCTTGGGCGGCGTCGTCCGTGCCCCGTTCGGCGCGCGGTTGGCGGCCACGATCTCGGACAGGAACGAGAGGCGGCCGTACTTCACCATCAGCGCTCGGAAGTCACGGGCGTAGAAGAGCTTCACGCGCACCTCCGGATAGAGCTGCCGCATCCAGCGCAGCTTGCGGTTCTTCTTCCGCACCAGCGACTGCCGCAGCGTCGTCAGCTCGATGTAGCAGTCGATCTCCGGCAGGTAGAAGTCCGGCGCGAAACACTCGATGACGACGCCGTCTGGCGTCCAGGAGATGGGGAAGACGTCGGGTTCGTAGTGCCATGCGACCCCGTAGAAGTCGAGGATTCTCGCCAGCTCCGCCTCGCTCGCGTGGGCGAATCGCGGCGACCGGCCCTCGGTCAGCGTGCCCGCCACCGCTCCTCGATCGTACGCGCTGATCGCGCCGCCCGGATCATGGGATCCGAGTATAGCCGGGCGAGTTATCCACAATCCGGTGCGCCTGCGCACGATTGTGGACAGGCTCCCTTGTTCTCCACCGCCGACGTGGCGTACGGTCGCCGTCCTGCTTCTGGATGGCCGCCAAGTACGGTAACCGGAGCCCGGACGGGACCGATGCGAAAGCCGGTCGACGACACCGTCGGGCATCGGGAAGACTGAACCGCGACCAGCCCGGAGCATTTTCGTGTCCGACGCCCCCCATCCCGGGCGTGCCGCCCTCGGCGCGCTCGAACCGCTCCTCGCCGCCGGCCCCACCCTGGCTGCGTCGCTGCCCGCCGCCTGGCCCGAGGCGGCGGCAGCCTTCGTCGACCTGCTGCTCGCCGTGAACGAGCACCGGAACCTCACCCGCGTGGTGGAGCCGGCGGCGGTCGCCCGCGACCATCTCCTCGACGCGATCGCAGCGCTGCCACGCCTCGACGCGCTCGCCCCCGCCAGCGTGGTCGACATCGGCTCCGGCGGGGGCATCCCCGCGCTCCCCCTCGCGCTGGCGCGGCCGATGCTGCGCTGGACGCTGGTCGAGGCGACACGGAGCAAGGCGGCGTTCCTGCGCGAGGCGGCGGCGACGCTCGGGCTGTCGAATGTCGACGTCCTCGCGGAGCGCGCCGAGGACGTCGGCCGAGACGCCGGGCTGCGGGAGGTGGCCGACGTCGTGATCGCGCGGGCCTGCGCCCCCCTGCCGGTGCTCGCGGAGCTGGCGCTGCCATTGCTCCGCATCGGCGGCACGCTGCTGGCCTGGAAGGGACCGCTCACGGCGGAGGACGAGGAGGTGGTGCGCGGGGCCGCCGCGTCGGCCCTCCTCGGCGGCGATCGGCCGACGATCATGGTGGCCGGCCATCCAGCGCTCGGCGGGCGCACGTTCGTCACGATCCGCAAGCTCAGCCCGACGGACGAGCGCTATCCGCGGCGCGCGGGCCAGCCGTCGCGTCGGCCGCTCGGCTGAGACGTCGCCGGGCCATCGGTATACTCGCCGGACCCATGCGCCTCGCCGTCCTGTCGGACATCCATGCCAATCTCACCGCGCTCGACGCGGTGCGCGCGGACCTCCCGCCCGTCGACCAGGTGTGGGTCCTCGGCGACACCGTGGGCTACGGTCCGCGGCCGAACGAGGTGATTGCCGCGCTGCAGGAGATGGGCGCTCGGAGCGTCCTGGGCAACCACGACGGGGCGGCGATCGGGACCGTGGATCCGGGCGACTTCAATCCGGACGCACACGCGGCGATCAACTGGACCGCCGGGGTGCTGGACGACAACGCGCGCGCCTACCTCGCGGCGCTGCCCGAGGTCCGGCGCGACGGGGACCTGACCGCCGTCCACGGCTCGCCGCGCGACCCGATCTGGGAGTACATCGTCTCGACCGCGGTGGCGGCGGCGAACCTCGACGCCTTCGACACCCGCTGGTGCCTCTTCGGGCACACCCACTACCCCGTCGTCTTCCATGCCACCGAGCGCGGCGTCGAGGCGACGGTCGGCGTCGGCGGCGAGGAGGTCGCGCTGGAGCACCGCGCGCTCGTCAACCCCGGCAGCGTGGGCCAGCCGCGCGACGGGAACCCCGCCGCCTCCTACCTCGTGCTGGATACCGATGCCTGTCGCGCCGCCTACCGCCGGGTCGCCTACGACGTCGAGGCGACGCAGCGCCAGATGCTCGAGCTCGGCCTCCCGTCCCGCCTCGCCGAGCGGCTGAGCTACGGCCGATGAGGCGGCTGGGGCTCGCGGCCGTGGCGCTGCTGCTGCTCGCCGGCTGCTCGGGGAGCGGCGCCGGCTCGCCGCCCGCATCGAGGGCGGCTCGAGCAGCGCATCGACCGGCGCCTCGGAGGGCGTCCGGATGGTGAGCCTCGCCCGCCTGGCGGACGCCCATCCGACGCAGCGCGCCGACGCGACGATCCTCATCGGCTTCGACGCTGCGAGCGCTGCCGCGATGGTGACGCCGGCACCGCCGATCGACTTCGCCAGCCAGGCGCTCCTCTGCCTGCACATCGGTGAGCGGGCGACCGGCGGCTGGTCGGTCACCATCCAGTCGATCAGCCTCGACGGGTCGGGTATGAAGATCCTCGCCCGAGAGGTGGAGCCCCGGCCCGGCACCGGCACGACGCAGGCGTTCAGCTACCCGGCGGACTGTGCCGTCATCGATCGCACGGCGCTGCCGGTCGGCCAGCTGGCGGTCCGCGCCGACGACACCACCAGTGACGAGTTCATCGTCGACGCCGTCGTGCAGGTGCCGGCGCCGTAGCGCCGGCGTAGGATATCCGTCGCCATGAGCTTCCTCCGCTCCAAGAAGGAGCGCCCCACGCTCCTTCGCTATGAGCGCGTGCTCGTTCCCTTGGCCGGCACGGAGGCTGACGAGCCGGCGCTGCGGCTGGCGGCAACGCTGCTCGGCGGCACCGCCGGGGCGGCGGTCCTCATCCACGTCATCGAGGTCCCGTTCGCGCGCAACCTCGACGCGGAGGATGATCGCGCCGGCGCGTTCGCCGACGAGGTCACGAGCCACGCCGAGGAGTTCCTGCGCGGCCAGCTCGTCCAGGTGACGAGCAGCGTGGTCCAGGCAAGGTCGGCGGGGCCGGCGATCGTCGACGAGGCGGTCGAGCACAGCGCCGACCTCATCGTGATGGGGCTACGCTACAAGATGCGGTTCGGCGGCCAGTGGGACGCCGGGCGAACCGTTCCGTATGTGATGCGCAACTCGACCGCCCCGGTCTGGTGCCTGCGCGTCGAGACCGAGGAGTTGGCCAGGACACCATGAGGGCGATCATCATCGGCTGCGGGCGCGTCGGTGCCAGCACGGCCGCCGAGCTCGACCAGCAGGGCGATCACGTGACGGTGATCGACCTCGACCAGCGCGCGTTCAACCGCCTGCCGCAGTCGTTCGCGGGCGTCACCGTGCGCGGCAACGGGACGGCGGAGGACATCCTGCGGGGTGCGGGCGCCGAGATGGCCGACCTCGTGATGGCGCTCACCGAGGGCGACAACCGCAACGCGCTCGCCGCCCAGATGGCCAAGCACACATTCGGCGTGCCGCGGGTCATCGCCAAGATCAACGACCCGCTTCGCGCGGAGGCGTTCCGGTCGCTCGGCCTCGAGACGATCTGCCGCACCGTGATTCTCTCCGCCGCCCTGGTCATCGCCGCGCACGACGGCCCGGAGGCGACCGGCGGCCAGGTCGAGGCGCCCACCGCCCAGCCGATGCGGAGCTCGGCGCGGCCTCCGTCCAGTGGCGACGACCACGATCACTTCCATCCACCCGCCGCGGGCGACACCAGCGTGGCGCCAAGCGACATCGTGGCGCCAACCGAGCAGGAGAACGCCTGATGTACGTCGTCGTGGTCGGGGGTGGGAACGTCGGCTACCACCTCACCAAGGAGCTGCTGGCCGCGGGTCACGAGGTCGTGATGATCGAGCGCGACCCGGCCCGGGCGCGGATGATCGCGGACGAGCTGGGCAGCATCGTCATCCCGAACGACGGCTGCGAGGGCCGCTACCAGGGCGAGGCCGGGATGGGCCGCGCCGATGTGATGGCGGCGGTGACCGGTGACGACGAGGACAACCTCGTCGCATGCCAGGTCGCGAAGATGCGCTTCAACGTCCCGCGCGCGATCGCGCGGGTCAACGACCCGAAGAACGAGAAGCTGTTCCGGCAGCTCGCGATCGACGACACCGTGAGCCCCACGAAGGCGATCCTCGGCGTCATCGAGCACGAGATCCCGATCCACGACCTCCTGCACCTGGCCGAGCTGGAGGGCGGTGAGCTGCAGATCGTGGAGGCGCACCTGGAGGCGGATGCGCCGGCCGTCGGGCGTGAGCTCCGCGACCTGACGCTGCCCGAGGGAAGCACGATCGCCGTCCTCGTCCGCGACGGGCGGGCGATCTTCACGCGCCCGGAGACGCGCCTGCTCGCCGGCGACAAGCTCCTGGCGGTGACGTCGGCGGACCACGAAGCGGAGCTGCGCGGGCTGCTCATCGGGGAATGAGCGCCTCCGTCGACCCGGGGCGCGTCCTGCGCCGCGCGATCGTCGGCTGGGGCCTCGGGCACGCGGCGCTCGGGCAGCGGGAAGTCGGCGCGGGGCTGCTGGCCGCCGAGCTGCTGGGGCTCGCGCTCATCGGCGCGGCGTCCGCCACCCTCGCCGACACGACCTGGTACCTCGTCCCGTTCGTGATGGGCAGCGCGTTCCTCGTCGCCTGGACGGCGCAGGCGGTCCACGCCTACCGGATCGCGCAGCGCAGCTCAGGCGCCATCCCGCCCACGCCGCGTGGCTCGGCCGCTGCCGTCGCCGCGTGGCTCGCCGTCCCGCTGCTGCTCTGGGGCACGGCGTTCTGGCTCGTGGCCGCCACCGCTGCCACGCCCGGGGCGGTGCTGGATCGCTTCCTGACCGCCTGGCCGGAGGGAAGCGGGCGCAGCGCGGCGCTGGCCGCCGTCACCGACCAGCCGGACCGCCTGGCCGGCCTTGCGGATGCCGTCCTCGACGATCTCCGCCTGCGCTGCGCGGCGGGCACGCTGACCAGCGACTGCGGTGACGCGCGCGCCAACCTGCTCCGCGGTGTTCGGCTCCGGGTCGAGGAGGGCGCCACGGACGAGCACGCCACCGCGGTCGCTGAGCTCGTGCGCTACGAGCGCCGGCCGGTCCACTTCCTCGGCATTGCCGCCGGGAGCGAGCTGGTGCCGATCCCGCAGGCGCAGCTGCTCCACTTCGAGCTGGCGGCGCGGCCGGCACCGCTGCCCGGTGGTCTCGAGCTCGGGGCGCGGCGGTGGACGATCGTGAACGTGACGCGGCCGTGAAGGGTAGGTTGATCGCATGACCGATGGTGCCGCCCTCCGCGGCGACCGCTTCCTCGCCCGCCTCGTCGATGCCGTCGGCACCGCCGTCGTCGGGGCCGATGAGCCGCTGCGCCTGCTGGCGGTGACGGTGATCGCCGGCGGCCACGCGCTCCTCGAGGACGTGCCGGGGGTCGGCAAGACGCTCATCGCGCGCGCGTTCGCGGGGGCGGTGGGGATGACGTTCGCCCGCATCCAGGGCACGCCGGACCTGCTGCCGACCGACGTGACCGGCTCCTCGATCCTCGAGCGCGGCGACTTCCGCTTCGTCCCCGGACCGATCTTCGCCAACGTCGTCCTCGTCGACGAGGTCAACCGCGCGACGCCCCGCACGCAGTCGGCCCTGCTCGAGGCGATGCAGGAGCGGCAGGTGTCGGCGGAGGGCGTGACGCGGCCGCTGCCCGACCCGTTCGTCGTCCTTGCCACCCAGAACCCGATCGAGCTGGAGGGCACGTTCTCGCTCCCCGAGGCGCAGCTCGACCGCTTCCTCGTGCGGATCCGGCTCGGCTATCCGGAGGCGGAGGCCGAGCGACGGATCGCGCGCCGCCACCAGGCCGCGAGCGAGCCGCTCGATGCGGTCACCACCGTCGCTCAGCCGGAGGCGCTCGTCGCGCTGCGGGAGGCGGCTCGCACCGTGCGCGTCGCGCCCGAGGTGGAGGCCTACATCGTCGACCTCGTGCGCGCGACCCGCCAGCATGCGGACGTCCGGCTCGGCGCATCGCCGCGGGCGAGCGTCGCGCTCTACCGCGCGGTCCAGGCCGCCGCGCTCCTCGATGGGCGCGACTTCGTGCTCCCCGACGACGTCCGCCTCCTGGCGGCGCCCGTGCTGGAGCATCGCATCCTGCTCGACATCGACCGCGAGCTGCGCGGCGCGACCGCCACCGCGGTCATCGCCGACGTCCTCGACAGCATCGAGCTCCAGGTCGAGCCGCAGGAGGCCGCCGCAGCTGGCGAGCCATGAGCGGCTGGCTCGCGTTCGCGGCCGTCCTCGTCATCGTCGGCGCGACCGCCGGCGCGCCCGGCCTCCTCGTCGTGGCCGGGATCGCCACCGCCTACGGCACGCTGACCCGTCTCTGGAGCCGCTTCGGGGCACAAAGCGTGACCTACGAGCGCGCGCTGACCGCGCATCGGGCGGTGGCGGGCGACTCCATCGGCCTTGACGTCACGGTCTGGAACCAGAAGCCGCTGCCGCTGCCCTGGATCGCCGTCGACGACCTCCTGACCGATGGCCTCGTCGTCCGCGAGCGGCCGAACCTCGACCATGCCGACGAACGCCAGAGCCGGCGCATCCTCCGCAACACGTGGGCCCTGACGTGGTACGAGCGCGTCGTGCGCCACTTCCACCTCGACGACCTGCGCCGAGGCTCGTACGAGGTGGGCCCGGCCCGCCTCCGCATTCGCGACGTCTTCGGGCGTGACGCGGCGGAGAGCGAGATGGCCGGCCGCGAGGAGCTCACCGTCGTCCCACGCGGCGTGCCGGTCGAGCACGCGCCGACGGCGCGCGCGCCGCTGGGCGAGCGGCGCGCGACGCACAGCCTCACCGCCGACCCGGCGCTCTTCTCCGGGGTCCGGCCATTCCAGGCCGGCGACTCGCTGCGGCGCGTCCACTGGCGCGCGACGGCCCGCCTCGGCTCCACCGTGAGCCGCCGCTACGAGCCGGCGCGTGGCCGGTCGGTCGTGCTGGCGATCGACGTCCAGACGCTTCCCGACGTCGCGCACTGGGAGATGTCGTACGACGAGGACGCGTTCGAGGGCCTCTGCGTGACCGCCATCTCGCTCGCGCGCCGCTACCTCGACGACGGCGCGGCAGTCGGGATCGCGGCCGGCAGCTTCAGCGGCACCACGCAGCGCATCGCCTGGCTCGCCCCGCGAGCGGGCATGAGCCACCTGGCGCGGGCCGGCGAGCTGCTGGCGCGGATCGGGCCGGTGAGCAGCATCTCGTACGGGCAGCTGCTCGGCTGGCTCGGCCGCCGGGTCGCGCCCGGCACGACGGTGATCGCCCTCACCTCGCGCGACCACGCGCCGGTCGAGCCGATCCTGCGCCGCCTCGCATCGAGCGGGCACGCGGTGGAGGTGGTGCGGCTCGGCGGTGGGTCAGGAGCGACCGGCCTGCCCGTGCGCGCCGCGCACCTCACGCCGAATTGGCGGGACGCGGATGGTCTCCGGATTTCCTGATCCCGAGCTCGTCGCGCGCCACGAGGTGCGTCGCGAGCGCTTCCCGCTCCGTTTCGGCACGTCCGACGGACGCAGCCGTCTGCTGCCGATCCTTCAGTCCCTGGCCGAGGGCGCATGGATCGCCCTCGCCTACGATGCGGTCCAGGTCATGACCGGCCAGGTCCCGCGCGTCGGGCCGCTCGAGCTGGCGGTGCTTGCCGGCTTCGGCATGGCGTGGGCGCGGCGCAGCCGCTGGCGCTCGAGTACGGCGGACGTGGTGGGCGGCCTCCTGCTCGTCATCCTCGGAGGGGCGCTGACGTGGGTCCTGGATCCCGCGGTCCGGATCGCGCTCGTGGACGGCAACACCGACGCCGCCTTCGCGCTCCATGTCCCCGGATGGGTGGGCGCGCTGGCGGTCGCGCGCGGACGAACCCATGGCGGCCGGGACGACGACGAGGACCAGCAGGATCGGCTCCTGCGCTTCGGCGTGCCGCTGCTGGCCGTGCCCTGGCTCGCGGGGCATCTCGCTGCCAGCGGCACGCTCGAGGCGGCGTTCGTCTCGGCCGCCTTCGTGGCGACGCTGCTCTTCGCCGGCAGCGCCTTCACGGCGCTCGGCCTGGCGCGACTCGAGACGGTGCGACGCATGGACGACGACGTCCGCTCGCGCCGCTCGTGGCTCCTGCTCATCGGGCTCGTCGCGCTGGTCACAACGCTGGTCGGGGTTCCACTCGGCCTCCTGCTCGGCGTCCCGGCGAGCGCCCTGCTCACCACCATCGTCGGTCCGCTGCGGGCGATCTTCCTGGCGCTCATCGTGTTGACGACGCCGCTGATCGTGGTCATCGCGGCGATCACCGAGTTCATCGGCTCCATCATTCCGCCGGGCACGACATTCCCCAAGATCACGCTGCCAACCTTCGGCGGCGACGTGGTCGACGTGCCGTCTGCCCCGTCGATCGTCTTCTACCTGGCGATCGCGGTCCTCATCATCCTGGAGCTGACGGCGATCGGGCTCTACCTGTGGGCACGGCTGCGCGACCGGCGGGAGGCCGAGGCGGAGGACCTCGCCGGGTTCGAGGAACGGTCGATCGTGCGGCCGCCGGAGGCGGCACCGGCAGTCGAGGCGGAGCCGATGGCACCGGCCCGGCGGCGCCACGACCCGTCCACCGCGACCGGAGCCTACCTCGCCGCGCTTGGGTTGCTCGACCGGGACGGTCGCTGGGCGCGAGCCGGAACCGAGACGCCCGCCGGCCATGCGACCCGCGCCCGCCGGGAGGGCCTCCCGGGCAGCGCGCTGGGCCGGCTGGCGGTCGGCTACGAGATCGAGCGCTACGCCGGCCGCCCCGTGCCGCGACCGGAGCGCGGCAGGTTGGCCGGGAGGCTGTCCGCGCTGCGCGCGTCGCTGCGCCGCGCCCTGCCGTAGGAGTCGTTGCCAGCACTCTTGACAACGGCATTGTCAGACTTTATGGTCATCCGACGTTCCTGCCAGCCATGGTGGGTTCGAGGAGAAACGACCAATGGCGACCAACCCGCAATCCGTTCCGTCGTGACCACCGTCCGCGACCCGCTGCGGCCGCGCTATTTCATCAGCATCGCCGCGGAGCTGGCGAGCGTCCATCCGCGGACGCTCCGCATCTACGAGGAGGAGGGCCTCGTCTGCCCCCAGCGCCGCAACAACCTGCGCCTCTACTCCGAGGCAGATATCCGGCGGGTGCGCATCATCCGCTTTCTCACCCGTCGCCAGGGAGTGAACCTGGCCGGCGTCAAGGTCATCCTTCAGCTCGAGGAGCTCGGCAAGATCCGGGTGTTCGACCTGTTCGATGAAGCCGATGTCGAACGATTCGTCGAGAGCGAGCCGGCTGCGGCCGCGCCCGACGAGTAGCCTTGAGGACGTGAACACCGTGGATCCCGAACACCGCAACGACCAGCCCGACGCGCCGATCGAGCCCGTCGTGGCGCAAGCAACACCGACCGAGGGCGACGACCGCGTCGACGCCTTCCAGGTCCTGCCCCTCGTCGCGCTCCGCGACACCGTCATCTTCCCGGAGATGATCGTGCCGCTGAACGTCGGCCGCGACCGGAGCGTCAAGGCGCTCGACCGTGCCGTCCGCAACGGCTCGTCGATCGCGCTCATCACCCAGCGCAGCTCGGAGACCGAGGAGGTCGACGCTGCCGACGAGCTCCACGGCATCGGCACGCTGGCGAAGATCGCCCAGGTCATCCGCTCCCAGGACGGGTCGCTGCGCGCGATCGTCCAGGGCCAGAAGCGGATCCGTCTCCTCGACCTGCTGCAGACCGAGCCGTACCTCGAGGCGCGCGTCGAGGTCGTCGACGACGCCCAGGAGAAGACCCTCGAGGTCGAGGCGCTGATGGCATCGGTCCAGGCGCAGATCGAGACCTATGTCAGCTCGGGCGCATCGGTCCCACCGGAGGTTGCGGTCGCGGCGCGCAACATCAGCGAGGGCGGGCTGCTGGCCGACATGGTCGCCTACAGCCCCGACATGGACACCGAGCTGCGGCAGGACCTGCTCGAGACGATCGACGTCCCGGAGCGGCTCCGCAAGGTCGGCGCGTTCCTCGCCAAGCAGATCGAGGTCCTCGAGCTGAAGGGCCGCATCCAGTCCGAGGTCAAGTCCGAGATGGACAAGACCCAGCGCGAGTACATCCTGCGCGAGCAGATGAAGGCGATCCAGAAGGAGCTCGGCGAGGACGATCCCGCCGTCGCCGAGGCGGGCGAGCTCCGCACCCGGGTCGAGGAGTCGGCGATGCCCGACGAGGTGAAGGAGAAGGCGCTCAAGGAGGTGGACCGCATGGCCCGCATCCCGTCTGCCTCGCCCGAGCAGGGCGTCATCCGCACCTACGTCGACTGGCTGGTCAGCCTCCCGTGGGGGGTCGACACCGATGACAACCTCGACCTGGCCGATGCGGAGCGGATCCTCAACGAGGACCACTACGGGCTCGAGAAGCCCAAGGAGCGGATCACCGAGTACATGGCCGTGCGCAAGCTGGCCGACAAGATCCGCAGCCCCATCCTGCTCTTCGTCGGCCCGCCCGGCGTCGGCAAGACGAGCCTCGGCAAGAGCATCGCGAAGGCGATGGGCCGCAAGTTCGTGCGGATGAGCCTCGGCGGCATCCACGACGAGGCGGAGATCCGCGGCCACCGGCGCACGTACATCGGCGCGCTGCCCGGTCGCGTCATCCAGAGCATCAAGACCGCCGGCAGCGCGAACCCGGTGTTCATGCTCGACGAGATCGACAAGGTCGGCATGGACTTCCGGGGCGACCCCTCGAGCGCGCTGCTCGAGGTGCTCGATCCCGAGCAGAACAACACGTTCCAGGACAACTACCTGGAGGTGCCGTTCGACCTGTCGAAGGTGCTCTTCATCGCCACCGCCAACATGCTCGACACCATCCCGCCGGCACTTCGCGACCGGATGGAGGTGATCCAGCTCCCCGGCTACACGCAGCTCGAGAAGCTCGGCATCGCGCAGCGCTTCCTCGTGCCGAAGCAGCTGGAGGCGCACGGGCTGACCGTTGCGAACCTCACCCTCAGCGACGAGGCGCTCGTCCGGTTGATCCAGGCCTTCACCAAGGAGGCCGGCGTCCGGAACCTGGAGCGTGAGATCGCGAACATCGCGCGGAAGGTGGCGCGGAAGGTCGCCGATGACGCGTCGGTCAACGTGACCGTGCTGCCCGACGCCCTCGAGGACTACCTCGGGCCGGCTCGCTTCGAATACGGCGAGCTGGAGGCGGAGGACACGATCGGCATGGTGACCGGCCTCGTCGTCAGCGATGCGGGTGGCGACATCGTGCAGGTCGAGGCGACCCGCATGGACGGCAAGGACGACTTCATCCTCACCGGCCAGCTCGGCAGCGTGATGCAGGAGTCGGCACGTGCCGGCCTCAGCTACGTCCGGGCGCGGGCGCGCGAGTTGGGGATCGACCCCGCCTCGTTCGAGAAGCAGACGATCCACATCCACGTGCCGGCGGGGGCAACCCCGAAGGACGGTCCGAGCGCGGGCGTGACGATGGCGACCGCCATGGCGAGCCTCCTCTCGAGCCGCCCGGTGCGGCGCGACCTCGCCATGACCGGCGAGATCACGCTCCGTGGCCGCGTCCTGCCGATCGGCGGGCTGAAGTCGAAGCTCCTCGCCGCGCACCTCGCGGGCGTGAAGACGGTGCTCATCCCGCAGCGCAACGAGAAGGATCTCGTCGACGTGCCGGAAGAGGTGCGGACGCAGCTGCGGATCGTGCCGGTCGAGACGATGGACCAGGTCCTGGCCGAGGCGCTCATCGACGCGCCGCGGCCGGCGGCCCGGATCAAGGCGGAGCGCGACCAGCGGCAGCGCCGCGCGACGGCACGCCCGCGCCGGCCCCGGAAGCCGGCAACGGAGGCCCCCGTGGCCGCCGAGCCGGTCACGCCGCCTCAGCCGCAGCCCCCGGCCGGCACCGCCTAGCCGCCCGGGCGGGGAACGAGTCCGGATGGAGTACAAGGACTACTACGCGATCCTGGGCGTCCCGAAGACGGCGACGCAGGCCGAGATCAAGAAGGCCTATCGCAAGCTTGCCCGCGAGCTTCATCCGGACACGAACAAGGACCCGGACGCCGAGCGGCGCTTCAAGGAGGCGAACGAGGCGCACGCCGTCCTGTCCGATGCTGAGAAGCGGAAGCAGTACGACGAGCTCGGCTCGAACTGGCAGGCGTACCAGCAGGCCGGCTTCGACCCGAACCAGGCATCGAGCTGGGGCGGGTTCGGCGGCGCTCCGGGCGGCACGCGCTGGACGTACCGCACCGTCACCCCCGACGAGGTGGGCGGCGCCGGCTTCAGCGACTTCTTCCGTGCCTTCTTCGAGACCGATGCCGGCGGCTTCGCCACCGGGCGCGCCGGCTCCGCCGGCGGGTTCGATGACCTCTACGACCTCGGCGGGCGGGGCGCTCCGCAGCGCACAGTGAGCCGCGGTCCCGCTGCCACCGGCGAGGCCGAGATCACGCTGGCCGAGGCGATGCGCGGCACGACGCGGATGGTGGACGTCGGCGGTCGCCGGCTGGAGGTGAAGATCCCGGCGGGTGTGACCGATGGCGCGAAGATCAAGCTGCGCGGTGGGGTGCGGTCGAACGGCGGCGCCGGCGACCTCGTCATCACCGTCCGCATCGCCGCCGACCCACAGTTCGAGCGGAAGGGCGCCGACCTCCATACCGAGCTGCCGCTCACGCTGTCGGAGGCGCTCCTCGGCGCAGAGGTTCCGGTCAGGACGCCCACCGGCCGGGTGAAGCTGCGCATCCGCCCCAACACCCAGAACGGACAGCAGATCCACGTCGCCGGGCGCGGCATGCCGAAGCGCGGCGGGGAGAAGGGCGACCTCGTCGTCACGGCGCGCGTCGTGCTGCCGAAGCTCGACGACGCCGCGCGCGCCGACTTCGCCGAGTTCGCGTCGGCACACCCCCAGCCGGAGCCGCGGAGGTAGCGATGCGCATCGAACGCTTCACGACCCGCGCCCGGGAGGCGATCGTCGACGCCCAGGCGCTCGCCGAGCGCGAGGGCAACCCGCAGCTCGAGGCCGCGCACCTCGCCCTCGTCCTGGTCGAGCAGCCGGACGGCGTGGTGCCGGCCGTGCTCGAGCGCATGGGGATCGGTCAGCCGTCCGTGGCGGACGCCCTGCGGGCGGAGCTGGCCACGCTTCCGAAGGTGCATGGCGCGGCCGCGCAGCTGACGCTCGGCAACGAGGCGCGGCGCGTCCTGTCCGATGCGCATCCCATCGCCGAGCGCATGCACGACGACTACGTCTCGACCGAGCACCTCCTGCTCGCCATCCTTGAAGCCGGAGACTCGAGCGCCGCGCGGGCGTTCGTCGCCGCCGGTGCCACGCCGGCCCGCGTCCTCGAGGCGCTGGCCGAGATCCGAGGGAGCCAGCGCGTGACCAGTGAGAACCCCGAGGCGACCTACGAGGCGCTCGACAAGTACGGGCGCGACCTGACCGATCTCGCCCGCCGCGGCGTCCTCGATCCGGTGATCGGCCGTGACGAGGAGATCCGGCGCGTCATCCAGGTCCTGAGCCGGCGGACGAAGAACAATCCCGTGCTCATCGGCGAGCCAGGGGTCGGCAAGACGGCGATCGTCGAGGGGCTGGCACAGCGGATCGTGCGCGGCGACGTGCCCGACGGCCTGCGCGACCGGCGGGTGGTGGCGCTCGACCTCGGCGGGCTCATCGCCGGCGCGAAGTATCGCGGCGAGTTCGAGGAGCGCCTCAAGGCGGTGCTCAAGGAGGTCACCGAGTCGGACGGGCAGATCATCCTGTTCATCGACGAGCTCCACACCGTCGTCGGCGCCGGGGCCAGCGAGGGCGCGATGGACGCCTCGAACCTGCTCAAGCCGATGCTCGCGCGCGGCGAGCTCCACTGCATCGGCGCCACGACGCTCGACGAGTACCGCAAGCACATCGAGAAGGACGCGGCGCTCGAGCGCCGATTCCAGCCGGTGATCGTGGACCAGCCGAACGTCGAGGACACGATCAGCATCCTCCGCGGCCTGCGGGAGCGCTACGAGATCCACCACGGCGTGCGGATCACCGACTCGGCCCTCGTGGCCGCGGCGGTGCTGAGCAATCGGTACATCACCGAGCGCTTCCTGCCCGACAAGGCGATCGACCTCGTCGACGAGGCCGCGTCGCGGCTCCGGATGGAGATGGACTCGATGCCGGCCGAGCTGGACGAGATCGAGCGCCGCCGGATGCAGCTGGAGATCGAGCGCGAGGCGCTGCGCAAGGAGAAGGACGACGCCTCGAAGGCGCGGCTCGAGGCGCTCGAGCGCGAGCTCGCCGATCTGCGCGAGCGGGGCGACGTCATGAAGTCGAGCTGGGAGCGCGAGAAGGAGGTCGTCGCCGGCATCCGCGGCACGCGCGAGGAGCTGGAGCGGCTGACACCCGAGATCGAGGCCGCCGAGCGCGCGGCCGACTACGCCCGCGCCGCCGAGCTGAAGTACGGCCGCGCCAACGAGCTCACCGCGCAGCTGGCCGAGCAGGAGGAGCAGCTCCGGGCGCTCAAGGCCGGCGGTTCGCTGCTGCTCAAGGAAGAGGTGGACGCCGACGACATCGCGGAGGTCGTGGCGCGCTGGACCGGCGTGCCGGTGTCACGCCTCATGGAGGGCGAGACGGAGAAGCTGCTCCACATGGAGGATCGGCTCCACGCGCGGCTCATCGGCCAGGACGAGGCGGTCATGGCCGTCTCAGACGCCATCCGCCGCGCGCGGGCCGGCCTGAAGGACCCGAAGCGGCCGATCGGCTCGTTCATCTTCCTCGGCCCCACCGGGGTCGGGAAGACGGAGCTGGCGCGTGCGCTCGCCGAGTTCCTGTTCGACGACGAGAACGCCATGGTCCGCATCGACATGAGCGAGTACATGGAGAAGTTCGCGGTCAGTCGCCTCGTCGGCGCACCGCCCGGCTACGTCGGCTACGAGGAGGGCGGCCAGCTCACCGAGGCCGTCCGGCGGCGGCCCGTACCAGGTCGTCCTGTTCGACGAGATCGAGAAGGCGCACCCGGACGTGTTCAACGTCCTGCTCCAGCTCCTCGACGACGGACGCCTGACCGATGCCCAGGGCCGCACCGTCGACTTCAAGAACACGGTCATCATCATGACCAGCAACATCGGCTCGGCGGCGCTCATCGAGGCCGGCGAGCGCGGAAGCGCCGCGTTCGACGAGGCAGCCGCGCGCGTCCGCGACCAGCTGCGCGACCACTTCCGGCCGGAGTTCCTCAACCGCATCGACGAGGTGATCGTCTTCCGGCCGCTCGACGAGGCACAGCTGCGCGAGATCGTCGGCCTGCTGGTGGCGGGCCTGGGACGGCGCGTGACGGAGGCGGGCCTGACCCTCGAGGTGACCGATGACGCGCTCGCCCTGCTGGCGCGAGAGGGCTACGACCCGGTCTACGGGGCTCGGCCGCTGCGGCGCGCCATCCAGCGCGAGCTCGAGAATCCGCTGGCGCGGCACATGCTGGCCGGCGAGTTCCAGCCGGGCACCACCGTGGTCGTGGATGCGGCCGACGGGTCGCTGAGCTTCAACGGTGTCGCGGAGGCGGCACGGGCGCCGCGCACGCTGCCGACACCGGGCGGATCGACCGCGGTCAACTGACCGCCGCGGTCAGCGGTGCTTGCGGCGGCGACCTGCGGGCGTGGGCCGCGGACGCTCCCGCGCATCGCGGCGCGGGGGCGGAACGTACCGCTGGCGGCGGATCTCGTCGTTCGACTCGGCGATGAGCGGCGGGAAGCGCACGAACGCGGCGTACGCGGCGACGATCATCCCCGGCACGATGATGAGCAGGATCAGCAGCAGCGGCACGTGGATGATCACGAGCAGCGGCACGATGCCCCAGGTCGCGACGATCGCCCAGAAGACCCACTCGTGGAGGGCCAGGATCGTCGGGTAGCGGCGGTAGCGCCGCTGGGCGGTGTTGTAGACGACGATCGCGCCGGCGACGATGAGAAGCGCCCCGACCCACAGCAGCGTGAAGAGGTCGGGGAACGAGAACGTGTCGACGGACTGGAAGAGCATGCCCATAGCGGGCGGAGTATAGCGGCCGATCCGATGCGCGGTGATCGCGGCCTCCTCCCCGGCCTGATCGTGGCCTCGACGGCAGCCGCGTGCCTATAATCGGTCCCCCGGACGCCACGTCACCGAACCCGCCCAACTCACTCGAACCGCAGCGAGGTTGTCGATTGCGCGCCCTCCTCTCCGTCTCGGACCGTGAAGGGATCGTCGAGCTCGCACGCGGCCTCGTCGACGCGAAGATCGAGTGTTTCGCCACCGACGGCACGCGCACCCACCTCACCGAGCAGGGCATTCCCGGCGTGCGGCCGGTCGCCGACCTGACCGAGACGAACGAGATCCTCGGCGGGCGCGTCAAGACCCTCCACCCCTCGATCTTCGCCGGCCTCCTCGCCCGACGCGACCAGCCGGACCACCTTGCTCAGCTGGCGGAGCACGGCATCGAGCAGATCGACCTCGTCGTCGTCAACCTCTACCCGTTCGCCGACACGGTGGGGAAGCCGGACACGACCCTCGACGCCGCACTGGAGCAGATCGACATCGGCGGGGTGGCCCTCCTGCGGGCCGCGGCGAAGAACTTCCCGGGCGTGGCCGCGGTGAGCAGCCCCACCCAGTACGCATCGGTCCTGCGCGACCTCAAGGCGACCGGCTCGGTCAGTCCGGAGACGCGGCAGAAGCTGGCCGCTGAAGCGTTCGCGCTCACCGCCGCGTACGACGCCCAGATCGCGAGCTACCTCAACGCGCAGGCCGGGATGCTGTTTCCGAGCCGCCTGACGATGGTGGTTGAGAAGAAGGCGGACCTGCGCTACGGCGAGAACCCGCACCAGGTCGGCGCCTTCTACGCCGATCCGGGCCAGCGCCGGACCTCCATCAGCCGCGCCCACCAGATCGCGGGCAAGGACCTCTCCTTCAATAACCTGCTCGACCTCGACGCGGCGTGGGCGATCGCGAGTGACTTCAAGACGCCCACCGTCTGCATCGTCAAGCACGGCAATCCGTGCGGCCTCGCGAGCGTGGTCGACCTGGCGGAGGCGTTCCGCCTGGCGCTCGAGGGCGACAGCGTCAGCGCGTATGGCGGGATCATCGGTGCCAACCGGACCGTGGACGAGCAGGCGGCACGCGCCATCCGGCCCGGATTCTTCGAGGCGATCGTGGCGCCGGCCTACACGCCGGAGGCGCTCGAGATCCTGCGCACGAAGAAGGGCTTCGAGATCATCGAGGTGCCGCCGAACGACGCGGACGGGCCGGAGATGGGGATCGGCAACTTCGACTTCAAGCGCATCGGCGGCGGCCTGCTGGTCCAGACGTTCGACAACCTCGAGGAGGACCGGAACAAGCTCCAGGTCGTGACCCAGCGCCGTCCCACCCTCGAGGAGCTCACGGACCTGCTGTTCGCATGGCGTGCCGTTCGCCACGTGAAGTCGAACGCGATCGTGCTGGCCAAGAAGCACGCCATGATCGGGATGGGCGCGGGGCAGCCGTCACGCGTGGTGAGCGTGGAGGTCGCGCTTCGCAAGGCCGGCGAGCGGGCACCGCTCTCCGTCATGGCCTCCGACGCCTACTTCCCGTTCCCCGACGGCATCCAGATCGCCGCCCAGGCCGGCGTGACCGCGATCATCCAACCCGGCGGCAGTATCCGAGACGAGATGGCGATCGAGGTCGCCGACCGTCACCACATGGCGATGGTCTTCACCGGCCGGCGCCACTTCCGGCACTAGACCGATGAGGACCTGAGGGGACAAATGGACAAGCTGATCAGCGTCGAGGCGGTCGCGGCCACCGAGGCCGGCGCGATCGCCGCCGCGCGCCTCATGGGACGCGGCGACCGCGACGGCGCCGATCACGCCGCCGTCGAGGCGATGCGCCGCGCGATGGAGGAGTCCGACATCAGCGGCACCATCGTCATCGGTGAGGGGGAGCGCGACGAGGCGCCGATGCTCTACATCGGTGAGAAGGTCGGCAACCGCGAGGCGGCCACGCACGTCGACATCGCAGTCGACCCGCTGGAGGGCACGAACCTCGTCGCAACCGGCTCGCCGAACGCGACCGCCGTCCTCGCCGCCGCCGAGCCCGGCGGGCTCATGCACGCGCCCGACACGTACCTCCAGAAGCTCATCGTCGGGGCGTCGGCGGCGGGCAAGGTCAGCATCGACGACCCGGTCGCGAAGACGGTCCAGACGATCGCCGACTCCCTCGGCCGCAACGTGTGGGACATCACCATCGTCATCCTCGACCGGCCGCGCCACGAGGCCCTCATCAGCGAGGTGCGGGCGGCCGGCGCGCGGATCAAGCTCATCTCCGACGGCGACCTCACCGCCGGCATCAACGCGTCCGTCTCGGGGACCGGGATCCACGCCGTGATGGGGACCGGTGGCGCACCGGAGGGCGTGCTCGCGGCCGCCGCGCTCAAGTGCCTTGGCGGCGAGATCCAGGGCAAGTTCGCCTGGCGCTCCGACGAGGAGAAGGAGCGAGCGCGGCGCATGGGCGTCGACGTCGATGACGCGGAGCGCGTCTACTTCACGAACGACCTGGCCCCCGGTGAGAACGTCGTGTTCTGCGCCACCGGCGTCACCGACGGCGAGCTGCTCCGCGGCGTCCGCTTCTTCGGCGGCGGCGCGCGGACCCACTCGGTGGTCATGAGCTACAGCCGCGGGATGGTCCGGTTCCTCGACACGGTTCACATGTGGGACCACCACAACCCGCCGAAGGTGCGGCTCTAGCCTAGTTTCGGGGCTTCGTCCAGCCGTCGGATACCGGGTCTGCCCAGTCGGCCCCGCCGACGCGGCGCACCTCCTGGTCCGCCACGGTGGCGAGCAGGTCGGCGACGGTCACGTCGCGACGCACGTCGGCGCAGCCGCGCCACGGCCGGAGGCCCGGATCCAGCTCCGCCAGCGGCTCGAGCGCGAAGCGGCGCTCGTGGAGCCGGGGATGCGGGACGATGAGCGGCAGCTCCACGTCCTCCACGCAGCGGCCATCCAGCGACAGGATGTCGAGGTCCAGGGCCCTCGGCCCGAAGCGCGTCCCCTGCGGATCGCGGCCCAGCGCATGTTCGATCCGCTTGAGCTCGAAGAGGAGCTGCGCGGCGGTGAGATCGGTCTGGAGCTCGATCGTCGCGTTCGTGAACTCCGGCTGGTCGAGCAGGTCCCGCGGAGCGGAGGCGTAGAGGCTCGAGGCGCGCAGCAGGTCGCCGATCGTGCGCAGCTGACGGGCGGCGGCGGCGAACGTCGCGCGCACGTCCCCGACGTTGCCACCGAGACCGATGAAGGCGCGCATGCAGTCCCATGCTACCGGGTCGTGGAGGCCGTTCTCATCGGTCCGTGACAGGCGGGCGATAAGGCGTCGATAATCGCTGCTCCCTAGACTGGGGGACGAGGGAGCAGCCAGCGCGGGCAGGAGGGATCCGAGCGTGCCGGAGCCAGAGATCGCCAACGTCTACCCGCTCGTCCACAACAAGGTTCTGTCGCCCCACTTCGTCAACCCCACCCTTCGGCGCGAGCGCCTCATCGACTGGCTGAACGAGCACGCGACCTGTCGTGCAATGGTGATCGCGGCGGACGCCGGCTACGGAAAGACGACGCTCGTCTGGCAGTGGGAGCGCGAGGTACCGTTCGACTGCTACTGGTACAAGCTCGACCGCAACGACCGTGACTGGTCGCTCCAGATCAGCTACCTCATCGAGGCGGTGAGCCAGCGCCACGAGGGGTTCGGGCGCCGGACGAACTCCATGCTCCAGCAGATCGGAGCCGCCTCGGCCACGGGCCGCGCCACGGTTACCGCCTACCTCATCAGCGAGCTCAACGAACGCCTCCGCGAGCCCGCGACCTTCATCATCGACGACTGGCAGTTCGTGGCGAGCGTCACCGAGGTTCGCGCCTTCTGGAACCAGATGCTGCGCGACGCGCCGGCCAACTGCCGCTTCCTGTTCCTTGCCCGCGCCAAGCCGCAGCTCCAGTTCGCGCGCTTCACCACCCACGCCGGGTACGCCGAGCTGCGGACCGATGCCCTCCGGTTCAACGAGGAGGAGATCCGGCTCCTGTTCGAGGAGGTGTACCGCGATCCGCTGGATCCGCAGGAGCTGGTCGAGATCGAGCGCCGCACGGAGGGATGGGCGGCGAGCCTCCAGCTCATCGAGGTGTCGCTCCGCGAGCGCAAGACGCCGGAGGAGCGGCGCGCCTTCATCGAGTCGATCACCGCCACGCGCGACAGCGACCTCTTCAACTTCCTGGCGGAGGAGGTGCTCGACCAGCAGACCGATCAGACCCGTAACTTCCTGCTCTGCACTTCGATCCTCACCCAGATCACGCCGGAGCTGGCGGAGCGGATGACCGGCGTCGTGGATGGTCGGAAGCTCCTCAACGAGCTCGAGCAGCGCGGCCTGTTCACCTACCGCCTTGATCCGGAGACGATCCGCTACCGGTACCACGGCCTGTTCCGCGACTTCCTCGAGCGCTGCCTGAAGCAGGAGCGGACGGAGGCGGAGGTCATCGGCCTCCACATCCATGCCGCCTCGTACTACGAGACGACCTCCCAATGGCCCGATGCGATCCACCACTACCTGGCCGCCGGGCTGACCTCCCAGGCGTCGCGACTCATCGCGCGCTACGGGGAGGACGTCGTCGCCGGCGGCCGCCTCGGCCTCGTCGACGAGTGGCTCCAGCAGATCCCCCAGGACGCAATCCGCTCCAACGCGCGCCTCTCCCTCCTGTGGGGCGAGACGCTCGGGATGCGCGGCGATTGGAAGCCCGCGCTCGCGACCCTCGAGCGTGCCCGCAAGTTCTTCCACCGCAAGGGCGACGCCCGAATGGAGGCCCTCAGCTGCGTAAAGCTGAGCACCGTCCGCATCGCTGAGGGCGCGGTCGATGTTGCCGCACGATTGGCCAAAGAGGGCTTGGCCATAGTGCCGGACGACGCGGCGTTACTTCGCCTCCGCTTGGAGGGGAATTACGCCTTGAGCGGGTTGTGGGCGGAGGGTCGCATCGACGAGGTCGCGATCGTCTGCCGAAGGATCGCCGCGAGCGCCTTGGATCTGGATTCAGAGCACTACGCCGCAATCGCATTCCAGAACCTGGGAATCCTACTTCGCGAATCCGGCCAAATGGCGGAGAGCTCTCGGGCACTAGGCCGGGCGGCAGAGACGTTCGATGCTGTTGGGCGATCGCCATATCCCGACCACTCGGACTTGGTGATCACATCCCTGATCCTGGGGCACGTCGAAGTCGCGGAGCGGATGGCGGAGCGAGGCGTGCGCAATACGTCTCCGTGGCCTCGTCCACAGGCTGAAGCGCTGTACGGCCAGGCTTGTGTGGACATATACAAGGGCGACTTTAGCCGTGCGATAGAGAGACTGGAGGCACTCGTCGATCGCCCGCTGATTCTCGGCGGGGTAGTAGAGGCGGTGGCAGCCTCACTCTTCGAGGCCTATCGCCATACCGGCGCTCGCCCCGCACGCACAGTCGACGTAACCAGCACCCTTGCGAGTCGTAAGGCGGACCCACGACAGGATGCTTATACCTGCGTGGCCATGGCCGTCGCGGCCCACAACATCGGCAGATGTGTCGATCACTGCCGCCACGCGGCGAGCAGACTTGAATATTGGGAGCGCTGCGGAGCCCTGTGGCCAGCCCGCCTCGGACGGGTGAAGCTAGCGATCCTCGGATTTGAGCACAACCGCGACCACGTCGACGACCTTGTCGCTGGCGTCCGGAGATTTGAGGAAGTGGGGTCCATTCGATACCTCCGTCACTGGCTCCGAGGCCTCCTGCCTTACCTACCGGTAATCACCGCACACAAGGACGGACCTGGGGTTCTAGCCCAGCTTCTGGAAAGCGATCCGGAATTCTGGCGCCAACCGGCTGTGGATGTCCTTGGCGATTTCGCCGAGGGTGAGCGGAAGACGGTGCTGCGCGCGATCAGTAAGACGGCGAACCGGTCCGTTATTCAATCTCTCGGGTCCGTACCTGGTGAGGATATTGCGGAGGTCCGCAGGTCCCTGGTTGCCCAGCATGCGTCTCGCATCTACGTCCGGACATTCGGCAGCTTTGGTGTGTACCGCGCGTCTTGGAAGGGACAAGAGCTTCCCCTCGACCGCAAGAACCCGAAGGCTCTCCTGGGACTTCTCGTCGCAGCCGCCGACACGGCGCTCGCGCGCGACCAGGTCATGGACAAGCTATGGCCGGAATCGGCTCCAGCAGCAGCATCCAATTCGCTCAACCAGACGGTCTTCCAACTGCGGCGCGCCTTCGCTGGCGACCCGAAGCCGGGCGACGACGCGCCCTATGTCGTGGCCACGACGGAATCGATTAGATTGCAGCCCCAGTTGGTCATCACCGATCTAGCTGAGTTCCGACGCTTGGCGGACGCGGCGCGGAATGCGGGGTCTGCTGCCGCGTGGACTTCCGCAATTTCGTCGATGATTGACCTGATACGCGGTGACTTCCTGGGAGAGCTGCGTTACGAAGATTGGGCTGCCGAGGCCCAGCCGCGCATTCATGCCGAGATCCGCCACGCGCTTCTTCCCATTGCCCTAGGTCGAGGTACCTATGTGGCGGCCGATCTCGGGATTCGCGCCGCGTCGGCTCTGATAGCGCTCGACCCGTTCGATGAGCAGGCATATCTTGCGATTGCAGACAGACTCGCCGAGTCGGGCCGTCGCGTCGCGGCGCGGGAATTGATCACGCGATATGCCCGGAAACTTCGGTCGGAACTTGACGAACCGCCGTCTGCAGACTTGCTCTCGGCCCTAACTAGTCTGGGTGCGCCATCAATTGAGATTTGACCGCCGCCCCGTGTCTGTATGTGAGGGTATTGACTTCGACCCGGCCGCGCCCTAGAGTGTGAGCGTCTGGTACCAAAGTACTGCTGCGGTACCAGCGAACCAAAGAACCCTGGGAGCTTCGATCCACCGGCTGAACGTGGGCACTTGGGCCGGGCGGGGAGCATGTAGTGCAACCGACCGTTCCGTCACCGGAGTGTGTCGGTTGTAGGCATTTGCACAGAAGAGGGCACCTTCTGATGGCTCGATCTAGCGTCAAGAGCTGGTAGGGGCTGAGCGCATGAGCGGGTTTAGGCATCGCTTGTACAGCCTCCTGACTGCTCTTGCGACTCTGATTACCCTTGCCTTGGCGGGAGGCGCCAGTCTCAAGTCCTGGTAGACCGGTGATAGACTCGCTGGTGTGACCGCGCTTGATGGTGGCGCCCGTTGACAACTCGCCTCTGGCTCGCAATCTTCGCAATCACGGCCGCCGCGGCGATTTCGTTCGCGGCGGCTGTGGTTTTCTTCCCCATCTCGTCCGAAATCCAAGGCTGGATGGGTGTCGGTTTTTGGACCGCGATGACCCTCATCGCGAGCGCGCTGCCGGTCCAACTGCCCGCAGGAACGATGGTGTCCGTTTCGTTCGCGACCGTCGTTGCCGCGGCCGTATTGGGCGGACCCGTCGCCGCAGGCATAGTGGGCGGTTTGGGGACCCTCGAAGCCCGCGAAGTTCGGGGGCGAGATCCCGTGGTACGGAACACTTGACGAACCACGCCGAGATCATCCTGCCGCGCCGTCTTGGCCGGAATCTTTTTCGAGGTCGCGTCCGGGCGGATCGATGCCGCGGCCAACACCAACTGGTTCGGTCCGTGGCTTTCTTGCTCTGGTCGGCGCCGGCGCCGCCTACTACCTGCTCAATACCTCCGCCGCAGTCTGCGATCACCAGTCTGCGTTCGGGCGCTCGATTTCTATCACGTCTGGTCGCAAGACATCCGCGCGCATCAGCCGCAGTCACTGGTCGCACTGATACCCCTCGCGTGGTTGATGGCGCAGATCTTCCAGCTCCCGAATGGCGTGGGGTGGTGGGCGACGCCCCTCTTCGTGGTTCCGCTGTTCACGACGCGCCTGGCCTACAGCCGGTACGTGGAGACGCGGGAGCTCTTCGAGCAGACGATCGCGGCGCTCGCGAACGCGGTGGACGCGCGGGATCGGTACACCCGCGGTCACAGCAACCGGGTGAGCCACATCTCCGAGGCGATGTGCCGCGTCATGCATCTGCCGGAGGACGAGGTCGAGCGGATCAAGTGGGCGGGGCTGCTCCACGACATCGGCAAGATCGGGATCCGCGACAACATCCTGCTCAAGGAGGGACCGCTCACGCGTGAGGAGCGGGTGCTCATGAACCAGCACCCGACGATCGGCGCGGAGATCGTGGCGCCGGCCAGCCAGCTCTCGAAGGAGGCGCCGCTCATCCGCGCCCACCACGAGTGGATCAACGGGTCCGGCTACCCGG
The DNA here is from genome assembly GCA_963825905.1 of uncultured Chloroflexia bacterium. Classification (GTDB taxonomy): domain Bacteria; phylum Chloroflexota; class Limnocylindria; order QHBO01; family QHBO01; genus JAICQM01. The sequence continues at coordinate 320,409 of CAWGUL010000006.1, forward strand.
ACGGGCTCGAGGCGCTCGACATCCCGCTCGGCGCGCGGATCATGACCATCGCGGATGCGTACGAGGCGATGACGAGCTCCCGCCCGTACCGCAAGACGCCGCTCACCCACGAGCAGGCGGTCGAGCAGCTGGAGAAGTTCTCCGGCATCCAGTTCGATCCGGAGATCGTGCCGATCCTCGTGGGCCTCGACCGCGAGACGCTCGACCGGCGCGGCTCGGCCGACGACGCGCTGCCCACGATGCTCCACCAGGAAGACCCGCGCGACGTGCCCGTCGCGCAACGACCCGTGCTCGCCTCCGACGATGTTCCTTAGCGCCATCGCGCTGGCGATCGTCGCCGGCGCGTTGGCGGGGGGCGGCATTCCCCGTATCGGTGACCTGCGGCTTCGCTGGATCTGGCTGCTCGGGCTGGCGCTCGCGCTGCGCATCGTGGCCGTCAACCTCCACGACCCGACGACCGGCGTGTCCGGGATCGCCGACGTCGCGTTCGTCGGCGTCTACTTCCTCCTCTTCGCGTGGCTGTGGGGGAACTGGCAGGTGCCCGGGCTCCAGGTGGCCTCGGTCGGCATCGGTCTGAACGCACTGGCGGTCATCCTCAACGGCGGCCGCATGCCGATCTGGTCCGGCGCCTTCAACGCGGCCGGCTTCAACCTCGCCGCCCTGGCGCGCGACCCGTTCCACGAGCTGATCGCCACCGGCTCGGTGAGCACGTTCATCGCCCGCGGCGGCCTGTTCGGCGACGTCATTCCCGATCCCGCTGCCGCTCATCCGCGACGTGGTGAGCATCGGTGACGTGCTGCTGGCGCTCGGCATCATGTGGGCCATCGTCTACGCCATGACCCGGGTGGACGCCCCCGTCCGCGCCGGCGTGCAGCTCGGCGCCACCCCGGTTCGCGCCTCGCCGGCGGACCAGTTCGGGGCCGGTGTGGGCTACGCCCAGACCGATGCGGCCTCGGCCACCCAGCCGCGGCCGCGTTCCGGCACCGGTCGCGCGCAGTCGCCCTACCTCGTCCTCGCCCGCAACCGGAACTTCTCGCTGCTCTGGATGGCGCAGCTCGTGTCCTTCTTCGGCGACCGCGTCCACCAGCTGGCGCTCGCCTTCATCGTGGCGCCGTACGGCGGCCTGCAGGTCGGGTTCACGTTCCTCGCCACGGTGCTGCCGAACGTGTTCCTCGGCCCGCTGGCCGGGGCGCTCGTCGACCGCTGGGACCGGCGCGTGACGATGATCGTGTGCGACGTGGTGCGGGCCGGGCTCGTCATCCTCGTGCCGCTGGCGCTGATGGTGAACATCGTCCTCGTCTACCTCCTCGCCTTCCTCGTCGCCACGGTGAGCATCCTGTTCCGGCCCGCGAAGAACGCGATCGTGCCGCGCATCGTGGAGGAGGACGAGCTCGTCACGGCCAACTCGGCCTCGACGGTGAACGAGACAATCGCCGACCTGCTCGGCTACCCGGTCGCCGGCGTGCTCGTCGCCTCGCTCTCGACGCTCGTGGGAGCCGCGTTCGTCATCGACGCCGCCACGTACGTCGTGTCGGCGCTCCTCCTCATCGGCATGACGCTGCCGTCCGAGTGGCCGGCGCGGGCGCCGTTCCGGCCGGCGGTGATCTGGGGCGAGATGGCCGAGGGCTGGCAGTTCCTGACCCGCCAGGCGGACCTGTTCTCGAACACGCTCATCAGCAGCGCGGCGCAGGTCGCGGTGGGCGTCGAGATCGTGTGCAGCATCCTCTACGCGAAGGACGTGCTCGACCGCCACACGCTTCCCTACCCGCAGAACTACTCGCTGCTCATGGCGGCGATCGCGCTCGGGAGCGTGCTCGGCGGCGTCGTCATCGGCCAGGTGGGGAACGACCTGCGCAAGGGGCCGCTCACGATCATCGGCTTCATCGGGATGGGGATCACCTTCATCCTCGCCGGACTTGTGAGCAGCCCGTACCTCGCGATCGCCTGCTTCTTCCTCATCGGCGCCACGAACATGGTGTGGCTGATCCCGACCATCACCCTCTTCCAGGAGCGGACACCGCAGCGCCTCATGGGGCGCGTCGTGAGCACGCGGCAGGCGCTCGTGTTCGGGGTCATGGCAGGCGCCATGGGCCTCGCCGGCTGGCTGGCCGGCATCCTCGGCTCTGCCACCGTTCTCACGCTCGGCGGCGTCGTCTGCGCCCTGGCTGGCGTCGCCGGCGCGTTCGTGCCCGCGATGCGCCAGGCGCGCTGATCGGCTACCCTTCGCGGCGCCGTGGGAGTACTGCTCGACGCAGCCGTGATCCTGCTCGCCCTGCTCGTCAGCGGGTCGCTGGCCCTCCTGGCCTGGACGCTGGCGGTGAACGGCCGGGACGCCGTCCGCGCGGAGCGGGCACGCGTGGCCGCCGCGCGGGCGAGCCTCGCCTCGACCGAGACGTCGATGCGCGAGCGACTCGCGACGGCCGGCGCGAGGCTGCGCGACGTGAATGACCGGATGCGACCGAAGGGAGACCAATGACCGACGAGCAGACCCAGCGTGAGGCCCGGCCGACCCGTGCCCCCGGCTACCGGGGTGCGCTCCCGCCGCGCCACGACCGCCTTGCGCGTCCCTGGGTCGCCGCGGTGATCATCGCCTTCCTGCTCATGCTCGTCCTGGCCGGACTCGGCATTCCGAGCAGGCTGCTCCCCGGGCCGTCGGTGGTGCCGATCCCGTCCGTGCCGTTCCCCTCGGCGAGCGAGCTCGGGCGCGCCGGCGAGCCTGGTGCCCGCCGCGTCCTAGGTTCCGAGGGCGCAGCGGTTCAGCAGCGGGACGCCGTCCGCGGTGGGTCCAGGCGCTCGGTGGCCGCGACGGCGATTGATCGCGGGTTCGACGCATGGCACCCACGCCGCGCTGCATTTGGGCGATGGAACGCGGGCCGGGCCGCACGAGCGCTGCCCACGCGCACGGCCCACGCGCGGAGGCCGACGATGAATCGCCATAACCGCGCGCCGCCCCCAGCTCGCGCGTGTATCCCGCGATACATCGCGGGCGGCGCCGCGGGCGGCGCGGCCGGCGGCGCCGCGGGCGGCGCGGCGGGCGGCCCGGCGGGGCAGCGCGGCAGGGGGCGCGGGACGCCACTGCGGTCGGCGCCGCAGGGGCGCAGCGTCGTGACACTCCATGATCCCCAAGGCACGCTTGTACGGTTAGCGGACGCTTCGTATACTGCCCGGGCTGCCGGGCCTCGTCACGAGGCCGCACCCAGCGCCCCGAATAGTCCGAGGACCAGCATTGGCTGACGCACGCTCCGTGCTCGTCGTCGACGACGACGCCGACATCCGCGCCCTGCTCAAGGACCTCCTCGCCGAGGAGGGCTACACCGTCAAGCTCGCGGCGAGCGGTGAAGCCGCCCTGGCCGAGATCGAGAAGCGCATCCCGGACCTCGTGATGATGGACGTGAAGCTTCCCGACCAGGACGGGCTGGCGGTCCTCAAGCAGCTCAAGAAGGCCCACGGCGAGCTCGAGGTCATCGTGATGACCGCGTTCGGCGGCAGCTCCACCGCGATCAAGGCGATGGAGCACGGCGCCTACGACTACGTCACGAAGCCGTTCGAGGTCGACGACCTGCTCGCCACCCTGCGGCGCGTGTTCGAGCATGCCGACATGGCGTCCGAGGTCAGCGCCCTGCGGCTCGAGCTCGGGACGAAGGCCGCCGAGCGCGAGCGCATCGTCGGCTCGTCGCGACCGATGCTCGAGGTCTACAAGCTCATCGGCAAGGTCGCCTCGTCGGACGCCACCGTGCTGATCACCGGCGAGAGCGGAACCGGCAAGGAGCTCGTGGCCGAGGCACTCCATCGGGCCAGCAAGCGCAATCCCTACCCGATGGTGAAGGTGTCGTGCGCGGCGCTCCCCGAGTCGCTCCTCGAGACCGAGCTGTTCGGGCACGAGAAGGGCTCGTTCACCGGCGCGATGGCGATGCGCAAGGGCCGCTTCGAGATGGCGAACAAGGGCACGATCTTCCTCGACGAGATCGGGGAGATGACGCTCGGCACGCAGACGAAGCTGCTCCGCATCCTCCAGGAGCGGGAGTTCGAGCGGATCGGTTCGAACACGCCGATCAAGATCGACATCCGCGTCGTCACCGCCACGAACCGCAACCTCTCCACCGAGGTCGAGAAGGGACGCTTCCGCGAGGACCTCTACTACCGCCTCAACGTGGTCCACATCCACATGCCGCCGCTCCGCGAACGCAAGGAGGACATCCCGGCCCTGGTCGAGCACTTCCTGGTGAAGTACCGATACGAGCCGGGCGCCATCCCGACGACGATCTCCGAGGAGGCGCTCGAGCGCCTGAACGATTACGACTGGCCGGGCAATGTCCGCGAGCTCGAGAACGCGGTCGAGCGGGCGGTCGTCCTCTCGCGCGGCAACGTCATCACCGCCGACCACCTGCCCTTCGGCGACCACCGCGAGGCGAAGGACCGCGCCCGGCTCGAGGAGCGCTCGAAGCGCCGCGCCGATGCGGACGATGCGGGGGCCGATGCCGACGCCGACGCCGAGGCCGGTAGCGACGCCACGACGGCTGCAGGCTCGACCTCGTCCAACGGGGCGAACGGGTCGGGCGCATCCTTCAAGGAAGCGGTCGCCGAGCTCGAGAAGCGCCTCATCGCGGAGGCGCTCGAGCGCTCGAACGGCAACCGCACGAAGGCCGCCGACGAGCTCGGCATCTATCGGCGCCTGCTGTACGACAAGATCAAGGAATACGGGCTCGAGTAGGCCCAAGGGAGGAACGGCGATGGCAGCAGACCTGCGCGTGCTCGTGGAGCGAGGCCCGAAGGGCAAGCGCGTCGTGGCCCATGCGGCCGAGTGGCCGGGTCTCGAGCGGAACGGGCGCGACGAGGACGCGGCGCTCCAGAAGCTGGTGGACTACCTGCCACGCTACCGCCGCGTCGCGGTGCGGGCGCGGCTCGGCAAAGAGCTGCCGGACGATCCGCAGCCGACGGTGATCGAGCACTACACCGGGACGGGCTCCACCGACTTCTGGGGGATCTCATTCGCGCCCGCCGAGCTGGACCGCGAACCCTTTGACAAGGCGACCTTCGAGCGCAACGTGAAGCTCCTGCGCGCGGCGTGGGCGGAGTTCGACGAGATCTCCGGCCGCGTCTCCGCCGAGCTCCGTCCCGGTCCCCGTGGCGGCGGGCGTGACCGTGACCGCATCATTCGCCACGTCCTCGCCAATGAGGGCGGCGACTTCTCGAAGCGGGTCAAGGTGCCGACCGAGCTGGAGGAGCTGCTGACCCCGGAGGGCCGCGCCGCCCACCGCGACCGGTTCGTGACCGCGATGCGGGACTGGTACGCCGCCGGCAAGCCGCTTGGCAACTGGACGATCCCGTACCTGCTCCGCCACACCGCGTACCACACGCTCGACCATGCCTGGGAGATGGAGGATCGGGATCTCAGCGGGGAATCCGCCGCCGGCTGAGGGCGAGCGCTCCCGGGCTCCTTCGGGCGGCGCCGCAGCGCGGGCTCCGCGGCTTGCCGGCGATTGATCGCGGGATTGGAGCGGCGCGCTCGGGCTCCGCGGCTTCCGGCGATTGATCGCGGGATTGGAGCGGCGCGCTCCGCCCAGGATGCGTTCGGGCGATGGATCGCGAGCTGGTGAGCGGGACGGATGCGGACGCTCGCGGCGCATGCTCACCGTTCGACGATAGATCGCCCGAATTGCGATCTGCAGCCACGCCAGGCGTGAATCCGTCGATTGATCGCCGGGGTCCAGCGACTAATCGGTCGTTAACCGCGCGGTAAGCCCAGCCCACCAGGCTGACGGGATGGCTCATCGGTCTCATCGGTCTCATCGGTCGAGGATGGCCGCGGCGTCCATGGCGCAGCGCGGTGGGCAGGAGCTGCGTCTTGCCCGGGCGACGCTGGGCCTGCGGCTCGAGGCGGCAGCGCGGCTCGCGGGGGTGTCGCACTCCACGCTGCGGCGCATCGAGGCGGGGGATCTCGGCGTGGGGCTCATCACCCTGACTTGCGTCGCCCACGCGGTGGGCCTCGATGTTTCGCTCCGCCTCTACCCCGCCGCCGCGCCGTCGCTCCGAGACACCGGCCAGCTTGGTCTCGCGGACCAGATCCGGGCGATCGCGCATGGATCATGGCGGGTGGCGATGGAGCTGCCGCTTCCGGGCCGCCGCGCCGCCGATCTCGTCCTGTTCGGCCCGGATGAGATCCTGCACGTCGAGATCGAGCGCGCCGCCGAGGACTACCAGGCGCAGTACCGCGCGGCCGATGCCAAGCGAGCCGAGCTCCAGGCGGCGCATGCCCGTCCAGTGCGACTCGTGCTCGTGATCCTCGACACAGCGCGAAACCGGGCGCGCGTCCGGGCGGACATGGGCGCGGTGCGAGCGGCGCTCCCGGCCGGCTCGCGGCAGGTTCTTCGCGCAATCCGGAGTGGCGCGGCCCTCGGCGGGGACGGGTTGCTGTGGCTGCGGGCGGCGCGTCGGCGATAGATCGCGGGAGCGTTGCGTGGATGGCCCTTCGTGTCGAGTCCGGGCGATTGATCGCCGGCTGGGGAGCATGAAGGACGCCGGCGCGTGTCCCGTGCGCTCGTGCACCGACGATGCATCGCCCAGACCGCGACGGAACGAGGGCGTCTGCGAGGAAGCCGCGATTCATCGCCCGAAGGGGGTCGCAAGGCTCAAAGGGGCCGAAAGGCCCCAAAGGACCCCAAGGGCCCCAAGGGATCCAACGGGGTTTCCAAGGGTCACGGAGGGCGCGAAAGCGGCCGATGGTATCCTTCTTGCGATCACAGATCGCACCCACGCACCTTGAGGGAATACGCGCATGTTCAGCCGCGTGCGAATTGCCATTCGGTTCTTCTTCATGGGCCTTGCCGTCGGCATCCTGCTGGCGCCGCGCAGCGGAGCGCAGACGCGACAGCTCGTGCGCGCCAAGGCGGATCAGCTCCTCAACGACGTGCTCGATGCGGCGACGCTCGGCACGGTCGACGATGGATCGGCGCGCGCGGCGGCGAGCGCCAACGACGACGCGGCCGGTGACGGCGAGTCGGAGGCAGACGCCGACGCGCCCAAGTCACGCAACGGACGCACCCGGAGCCGGGCGGCGAGCGCCGCCCAGGCGTGACGACGCGGGCCCAGCGGCATGCGCTGGCGCCCCTTTCCTCGGCGACCTGACCCCCGCGGAAGCAACGGGACCGATGTCGCGGCGCGACGGCGGATGGTTGACGAGCAGATCCGCGCGCGTGGCATCGCCAACGAAGAGCTCCTTCGCGCGCTGAGCGTGGTCCCACGGCATCGGTTCGTGGGCGCCGACGAGACGCAGTCCGCCTACAGCGACCGCGCCCTCGGCATCGGTTCGGGGCAGACGATCTCCCAGCCCTACGTCGTCGCTGCCATGACCCAGGCCGCGGAGCCGCGGCGCGGCTGGCGTGGCGCCCATGTCCTCGAAGTGGGGACCGGGAGCGGCTACCAGGCCGCCGTGCTCGCCGAGCTCGGCGCCGACGTCACGAGCATCGAACGGCACGAGGCCCTCGCCCGGAGCGCCGCGGCAAGGCTGCGCGAGGCGGGCTACGCCGAGCGGGTGCGGGTGGTGGTGGGCGACGGGACGCAGGGCATCGCGGAGGCGGCACCGTTCGACGCCATCCTGGTCACGGCGGGCGGGCCGGCGATCCCACCACCGTTGATCGAGCAGCTGGGGCGCGACGGCGGGCGCCTCGTCATGCCCGTCGGCGCACGCGAGGGGCAGATGCTCACCCTGGTCGAGCGACGCGGCGACGAGGTCACGATGCGGCAGATCGAACGTGTCGTGTTCGTGCCGCTCATCGGCGAGCACGGGTTCGAGGCATCGGTCAGCGAGGACTGACCCCGCCGCAGGCGAGCAAGCGCTGGCACGCGGGTTGCTTCTCCATTCCGCTGGCGCTCGCAGACCGCGCAGCCGCCGACACTCGAATGGAGGAATCCTTCGCATGACCTACCGTGACGAACGGGTCGTGAGCGATGACACCGGCGTCGTGGAGCGCGAGCGTGTTGTCGAGCGCGAGATTCCCGTGGCGACCACCCCGGTCGCCCCGGCCAACGCGGTGAACGTCAATTCCGCCGGGTACGCGACCGCCGCTCCCGGGCCGCTTTACTACGTGCGGCGGACCGTGATCCTGATCTTCGGGATCATCCTGGCGCTCATCGCCATCCGCTTCATCCTGCTCGCCCTCGGCGCGAACGCCGACAACGGGCTGGTGAGCGGCATCTACAACATCTCCGAGTGGTTCGTGGCGCCGTTCCGCGGCGTGTTCAACCTGAACCAGTACTCGCCGAACGGCGTGTCGGTGTTCGACGTGAGCGCCATCGTCGCGTTCTTCGGCTGGCTGCTCATCGAGGTCCTGCTGCTCGCGATCCTGCGGGTCGGGGACAGCTCGCGGCGCGTCGCCGCGTAGGTTCGTCGTTCGCTGGCCGGTCCCTCCGCGGGGAGGGGCCGGCCTTCTCCGTGCCTCGGGACGTTTCGCGCGTGGCGCGGGCCTCGTGCCGTGGCTCGTGGGCATCGCACCGGCGATTGATCGCGGGAACTGCGCGCAGCCGGTGCTCCATGCAGCGTTTGGGCGATTGATCGCCAGCTGGTCCGCACGAGCCGCCCGCCCGGGACCGCCTGGAGCGTGCAGCGCGACGATGAATCGCCCGCTCCGCGCATGGCCGCTGGCCCATGCTTGATTCCCGCGATCTATCGCCAAGCCGCGCCCGCCAGGGCCTAGAGCGGCGGCACCTCGAGGGCGCCGCGATCGCGCGGATGGCTGCGCCGCCGCGCGCGGCCCGACGCCCCACCCGGGACCAGCGCAACCGTGGGACGCACGCCGGCACGCGCCAGCTCCTCCTCATAGACCGATTCCACCTGCCGCACCATCGCGTCGATGCTGAAGCGCGCCTCCACCGTGCGCCGGCCGGCGGCGCCGAGCGTCGCGCGCAGCTCCGGCGACCGGGCGAGGCGGACGAGTGCATCGGTGAGGGCGCCGGGCGCGGCCGGTGGGACCAGCAGGCCATCGACGCCATCGGTGATGACCTCCGGGATGCCGCCGACCGCAGACGCGACCACGGGAACGCCACGCGCCATCGCCTCCAGGATGCTGATCCCCTGCGCCTCTCGCAGCGAGGGCAGGACCGCCACCGAGAGATCCGCGGTGAGCGCCGAGATGTCCTCGCGCCGCCCGGTGAGGACGACCCGGTGTCGTGCCGCGACCGGCAGCGCAGCAACCTGGGCGGCGAGCGCCTGGTGCTCCGACCCCTCGCCCACGATGAGCAGCCACGCGTCGGGCACGGCCGCCACGATCGCCGGCATGGCCTCGACGAGGAACCGATGCCCCTTCTCCGCCTCCAGCCGCGCGACCACCCCCATGACGAACGCGCCGCGCGGGATGCGGAGCTCGTCGCGCAGCGTGCAGGCCGGGGTGGGGGTGGAGAAGCGCGACAGGTCGACCCCGTTGGGAATGACGCCGAACTGCGCCCCGTTGCGACCCTCGCCGCGGACCTTGTGCTCGATGCTCGCCGACGGCACGATCAATCGGTCCATGTGCGGCGTCAGCCGCGCCAGCGTGGCCTGGTCATCGGTCGAGCGCACCCGCGAGGAGTGGACGGTGGCCATGATCACCGGCGTCCCGGCGGCGACGGCGGCGCGGGTGCCGACGACCTCGGCGCGGAACATGTGGGCGTGGACGAGGTCGATCTCGTTGCGCCGCAGCCAGGCGGCGAGCTCCCGGATGGCGAGCTCGTCATCGGTCTCGTCGAGGACGTCGACGGTGATGCCCAGGCGCCGGAGGCGCGCGACCGCCGAGCCGGCCGACAGGGAGAGGGCGCGCACGTCGTAGCGGGTGCGGTCGAGGCGCAGCAGGAGGCCGGTGTAGCTCTCCTGGGCCCCGCCGTTGCCACCGGTGGCGAGGAGCTGCAGGATTCGGGGGCGGTCATGACCACGGGACCGATGCGTCCGGCGCGTCCGGCGGTATTCGGCGCCGCCGATGGCAGCTTCGTGGTCCGGCGCGCGGCGCCGCGTGGGGGTCATGGGACGGCCATCGTAGGAATGGGCGCTTTGAAAGTCAAAGCGGCCGGAGAGTGGTGTCTCCGCCACGGGTGCGCGGGGGCGCACGCAACCACCAAGTTGGCGACCCAATCGGTCTGAAGGTGCGCATGGACGCACGTCCGGTGCGGAACTCAGGCCAATTTGGGCCTAACGTGTCAGTTGCGTGCGCCGGGGCGCACACGGCCATCGACCGCCCCCGAGTCGGTCCGAAGCCGGCGCTAACGGCCCGATAACGGATTGGCGCCACGATCGAAGGCATGCCGAACAGACTCTCGACCGCGGGACACGCGGCGCGGTTGGCGGACGGGATGCGACGTGACGTGGGACGCGAGCTGCGCCTCGCGCGCGTCCTCGCCGGACTGACGCAGCGTGAGGTGGCGGACAGGCTTGGTCGCGCCCGCTCCCACGTCAGTCGCGTCGAACATGGCCGGATGCCAACGCTCGATCTGACGCACCTCGCGACGCATGCGGCGCTGGTCGGCCTCAAGCCGTGGCTTCGGTTGTATCCCGCCATCGGTCGACCGCTCGATGCCGGCCAGCTCGCCCTCTTCGAACGTCTTCGGTCACGGCTCGCTGCATCCTGGAGCCTTCGGCTGGAGGTACCGATGCCCGGCTCAGCCGACCTCCGTGCGGCCGACGTGACCCTGTCCATACCTGGCTGCATCTGCGTGGTGGAGCTGATCACCCGGGTCGCGGACTTCCAGGCTCAAGTACGTGCGGCGAGGCTCAAGCAGCGCGACCTAGGAGCGCAGCGCTTGATCTTGGCAGTGTCGGCAAGCGCTACCAATCGGCGAGTGCTGCGGTCCATGGGCGCCGCAGTGTCCGAGGCGTTTCCCGCCGGGAGCAAGGTCACGCTGCGAGCGCTGGCGGAGGGCGTCGGTCCGCGAGCGGACGGACTGGTAATCGTCTGACTTGGGCCATGACGCCCCGGCTACCGCGGCGGAATGAGCAGCAGGCTGGCGGGGTTGTCAGCGGGTCCTGCGGTGCAGCCGCCGTCGATCTTGTCACCCGCGCGATAGACGACCTTGCCGGATGCATCGAGCACCTCGAGCTTCGGATCGAATTGCGCCCTGAAACCCGGAGGCCAGACGATGTCTCGCCGGCCTCCCTCGACGACCAGCCACGTGACGCGGCGATCGTTCGGGTCTCCGGCGAGGGTCGCATCCACGCCGACATCGCGACAGCCGCCATTGAACGAGCCGAGTGTGGGCAGCGCGATCGTGGGCGCGGTCACGCACCCGGCGAGTAGGAGCGTGATGGCTCCGGCGTGCAACAGGTGTCTCATCCGTCAGGCCCAGTCCGTGGTTGTTCCCACGGGACGCTGAGAGGACAGCATGCGTTTCCGACTCACTCGTCACGACGCGCCGGTGTGAGCGGGACGCAGCTCGCCGCTCGGGGTGCGCACCAGTGTGCGCCGGCACGCACGTAAGTACCAAGTTGGCGCCGGAATCGGCGCCGATGTGCGCCGTGGCGCACATGCGGGGTCCGAATCGGGCTGTTCGAGCCCCAAGTTGTCAGATCGGTGCGCGGGAGCGCACACAGGGCGACCTCAAGCCCCGGACCGCCGATGGGAGACGCACAATGCGGGACGTGCGCAGGCGGATCCTCATGGCCCTCGGCATCCTGGTGCTGGGCTTCCTTGCCATCCAGCTCGTGCCGTACGGCCGCGACCACACGAACCCGCCGGTGACGCGCGGAGCCGCGCTGGGACTCGCCCGCAACCCGCGCGCTCGTGGTGCGGGCCTGCTTCGACTGCCACAGCAACGAGACGCACTGGGCCTGGTACTCCAACATCGCGCCCGCCTCCTGGCTCATCTACCACGACGTCGCCGAGGGGCGTTCGAAGCTCAACTTCTCGGAGTGGGGCCAGCCACAGGAGGCGCGCGAGTCCGCGCACCAGGTCCAGGACGGTGACATGCCGCCCGCCTACTACCTGCCCTTCCACCCGGACGCGCGATTGACCGATGCCGAACGCGCGGCGCTCATCGCCGGTCTCGAGGCCACGTTCGGGGGCGAAGGGCGCTGACGGACCCGCCTAGCCGAGCAGGAGGATCGACGCGGTGTTCGAGAGGAAGCCGAGCAGGCCCATGGCCGTGGCGGCGGCGCCGCCCCAGACGAGGAGGCGCGGGAATCGGGTCGAGGAGAGCGCGAGCAGGCCGATCGTGCCGACGATGACCACCGCCTTCGCCAGCAGGACGCCGTCGAGGCCCGCCGCGTGGAAGATGCCCGCCGCCAGGCCGTTGCTCTCGAGCGCGATCCCGTAGCGGCTCACGCCGAGCGTGAACGTCGCGGCATCGGCGAGCTGCGTGACGAGGAGTCCCAGGAGGATGTAGCGCGCAACCGGCATGACCCGCTCGAATGCAGGATCCGGACCGATCTCCACCGCCCCGGACCACTCCGCAGCGCCCACCCGGCGGCTGCCCGCGCGTCCCATCTGCCGACCCCTTGCGATGTCCGCATCCTAGGACCTTCGTACTGCCACCCGATACCCATCGGCGGCTCGAAGTGCTCGGATGCACCGCGTACGCTGGGGCTGTGATCCGGTTCCTCCTGGTCGTCGGGCTGATCGTGCTCATCGGGGTCGGCCTCCACATGGCCGGCGTGAAGCTGCCGCTGCTCGACTACAAGATCGGTGACCTCGGCGGCTGGGTCGGCGGCCCCCAGATCCAGATCAAGGCACCGGGCTACGGGGTTCCACTGCACTAGGGGGCTCCGCCTCCTCGGAAGGGCTCCGGTCGACGACGCATCGGGCGAACATCCGGGACGAACCCAAACAGCAGGTAGTACGGCAGCCAATACGGTGATGCCGCGATGACTGGCCAAGCCGAGCACGTCCCCGACCGCAAGGAACCCGCCAGGCCGAGTCCGACAGCGGCACCCACACCCAGCCGATCCAGTGCGAGGGACCGATGTTGTACGGATTCGCGAGGTCGCTACCCGACGCCGCCAGCTGCCGAAACCAGCCGGGTTCAGCGCAGGGCCGCAGACGCGAGCGAACGAGAAGCAGGACAAAACGGTGGGCGCAGGCCGGGCCGTTGCAGCAGCACGAACGGCAGCGACGGAAGCATCAGCGGCCGCGGCATCAGGGCACAAGGCAACAAGAACGCGACGCCCGCCCACCTGGAGCCTCGAACCGCGTAGACGGCAAGGACCAAGAGAAACGTCATGACGTTGCCGCTCGAGACATCCTGGATGAACGGCCACGAGATGACCGTCAGGCCGCGGAGTCGCCACGTTGGCAGGGCCAGCACAGCGACGACATGCATGGCCGCCCACGTCGGGAATCCGAGGTGGGCGAGCACGCTGAGCGGCCCGAGCAGAAGGGGCGACCAGCGATAGAGCGTGTCGCGATACGGATCCCCCGACACCGTCGCCGTCACGAGAACGTTCCAGTCGGTTTGCGCGAACCCAGCCTTCAGAATCTCGACGATGGCCCAACCGGCAAACCAGCCGTTTACGAGCCCAAACGCGAGCCATCCAGCGGCCACGCGAAACGGCGGCAGGCGGACAGCCATGTGGTCTCGAGCGCGCTGCAGCCGGCGCCAAACCCGATGGCGCATCGTCGTGCTGACGCCACTGTTGGCCGCCCCCATCCCCACACTCCTCCCAGCCCATGACCGGGGATCAGCATACGTGAGGCTCCAAACGCCGCGGCACCTATGCCATGCGCCGCCTCGAATTTCGCCGGTCGGGATGGCCCATCGGTCCCATGGTGCGCGAGCACGCCCCGTCCCATCCTGCCGGCCAGATGCCGCCTGCCCATGGGCGGCACAGGATGGAGGGCATACCGATGCCTGATCCGCAGCTGATCCTGGTCGTGCTCCTGCTCGCGGCAGCCGTGATGTACGGCTACTTCTACTTCAAGCGCGCGCAGGCTCGATCAGCGGGCGTTCCAATGTCGCCACCTTCCGGCCTCGGGGCAGCGCAGGACCAAGTGGAAGAGTAGCCAGCAAGCTCGTGATGGCCCGGGCGGCGATCGGTGTAGCCGCGGCTATCCGTTGAGTCGCGGCTGGACGATCGGTCTCAATTCCCATCCGCGAAGACCGCCCCACGAGGTTTTCCAGTCGGGCCGCCTGGCGACGAACAGCACATTGAATCGCAAAGCCGAGTGCCAGACCTTCTGGATTTCAAACGAAGAAAAGCAGTTCGCGGACTTCGGGTATCCGATACTCGTTGTGAAAAGGCTCGCTTCCGGGGCACGTGCTCGAAAGGAACCGGAGTTTCCAAATCAAGGACCGGCACGGCACCGATCCAATGAGAACGCCTCCCGGTCGGAGTACCCTCCGGATCTCAGATAAAGCGGCATCTGGATAGGGAACGTGCTCAAGGACTTCCGTACAGACAACGGTGGAGAAGGTTCGATCGGCAAAGGGCATGTGCTCAACGTCGCCCTCGACGATGCGATGGTCGGGAAGACGCTCCGCCACGAGCGCGAGATTCCTGGGATTCAGGTCGATGCCGGTGCTGCCTGTGGGCATCGATGCAAGATTAAGCCGGTTCCACATCCCGCGTCGAGCATCGGGGTTCCAGCGCCATACCGCCTCAGGAGCTTCCTGATGGTTCGGCGGCGATTGCGATGGAAGAAGGCCTCAGGACCTCGGACGTTGTCCGCGACGTCGACCCAGTCGTACGTCTCAATATCCCGATAGTAGTCGCGCACCCATTCTGCCCATGCGGCACTGGACGGGAAGTCTTCGGGTGTACGCATCTCGGCATCGTGAGAGTGACTGTGCATATTTCTCCTGTTTTTCGCGCGCAGGGACCGGATCACAGCGGGTAGTTTGCTGCCTAACATTCGTAGCGTATGGCGCGGCAGCGGCCGATGACCCCGATCGGCTGGTACAAGGGGGTCAATGACTAGCAGGCGCGCTCAAGCCGAGCCCGGCCTCATGTTGCCTTGCAGCTGGCACTTGCCGCCTTCGATTCTAACGCGGCACGGCCTCAAGGGATCGTGGGTTTGACCTGGAAGGCCGGCGTTCTCGCTCTTGCGCCTCGGCCTTTGCCTTGCCGGATTCGCCACTCCCTTCGGTAACCGGTGGGCGAACGACGTTGCATATTTCACCACTATTCGGGCACATTGCTACAAGGTTACGTTTCAAAAACGGCCTTCTTGAATTGGTATCCAGCGATTACGCTATTGCCGCTTCTCGTCCCCCAAGCGCCGGGCCTGGGCCAGCCGGCTACCTTTACTTCGTACCTCTTCGTATTTATCTCGTTGAATTGTGCAGTTGCCGCTGGAATTGCTCTCACAGTCCATCGAGTAGCGCGAATCGTGGACCCCACCTACGCCAATCGATCCTTCACTCTCTGCGCCGGCATGCTTCTGGTGCTGTTCCCCGTGGTGGCTCTGCGTTTTGACGTGCTCCCCGTGTGGGCGAGCCTTCTCGGGTTGTTCGCGCTGGTTAGTGGATCTTTTGTGACCGGCGGCATTTTGATTGGATTGGCAGCGGGCCTGAAACTTACGCCGTGGTTATGGTGCCGATTGCCATATTTTGGGGCGGCAGACGAAATGCCATTCGCACGCTGACCGGATTAGGAATCGCACTGGCGATAGTGTGGGTTCCCTACCTGCTGTTACAGGGAGCCGATCCCTTGGGGCCCTTTCACTTCTATGCCTCACGCGGAATACAAATTGAATCGCTGTCGGCTGGCGTAATTGGGTTTGTCCGAAGCCTCGGCGTCCCGGCCTCCGTCTCTTACAGTTACGGTTCCGACAATCTCGTCGATCCCATGGCCTCGGCGGTCCTGCGACTGCTCACGCCAATTCAGGTCATCGCTTTAGGTGCGACGTGCACCGCTGCGGTGGTGCGTTTCACTCGCCGCGGAGGCCATACCCTGCAGGACAGAAGTGGGCTTATCGTCGGTTGCACCTGCGCGGTGCTAGCACTGATGTTGACCAGCCGAGTGCTGTCGACTCAATACATAGTCTGGCTCGTGCCGTTTCTTGCCCTTCTGTGCTCCCGCAACCGGTGGCTGGCCGCTCTCGCCCTCGTGATATGTCTGCTGACGACGCTGATATACCCAGTTCTCTATTTGAACCTTGTTGCTCAAGATTTGGGGGCGTTGGCACTTTTAAACGCGCGCAACTTCTTGTTGGTCGTCGTCTTGTTCTGGGCGTTTACCGAACTGCTAAGACGTCCCAGCCTCAGCCAGTCCCACGCCTTCGTCGCGGACGTCGCCGAGAAGACAAGAGCTGCGCCGAACGCAAATGTCGGCCAATAATGCAGCCAGAGATTTGTTACTAGCGCTAAGCCGGAGAGGATTCCGACCCCTATTCCGGCCTTTGCGTGGAGTGGTACGGCAACAAAGGCTATCGCCAACGCAGCGCCTCCCCAAGCCGGCCACCACGGCACATTCCAAATGAGCCAACTCACGTAGAACACTTCGGCTCCAGGGACCACAGGGATATCAGCACGGGTTGTTGCGAGCATCGGACCTATGGCTCCCGGCCCGAGCCAACCGGCTAGCGCGAGAGCTTGAAGAACTAGAGTTGTTACCTGACCACCCCGCCTCGCGCCACTTTCCATCGCGGAGTACAACCGGGTATAGAGCAACGGGCCACAGTTTGATAGCAATGGCAAGTCCAAGCACAATTCCTGCCGTGCGTCCATGCCCGCGAACATGCAGCGCCGCAAAGAGAGCTACTAATAGAAGTTCGAGCGGATTGATGTTTCCCAGTACGACGATCGCAGTCCATATTGGCAGAAGCGCCAACGAGCCCAGAGCTATCCCCGCCCACGCAAAGCGAGGTCGGACACCCAGGAGGCCGGCGGCCAAGACTGCGGTCACTGCGGTCGCGGAGAGGTTCGCAATCGTCCATACGACTCCGCCTGCCTCGGGAGTCAGAAGCAGCAGGGGCACCGCGGGGAGTGCTGCGAGTGGCGGCAACTTGAAGTCATTGGCCGAATCGGCAGCCCTGGATTGCGCAGCGGATGCAGATAGAGCGAGTGGTCGACGAGGAGTCTCGCCCCAGCCAAGTACACGCTCCAGTCAAAGAGCCAGAGCGAGGGGCGGGGGTGCGATTCAAGGACCGTCCACAGGATTCCGATGGATACGACTGCCCACAGAGTCCAACCAAGAGCCCCAAGAGTGGAGGCTAACCAGGCGAGTGGCCACCTTCTCAATGCAAATGCTTTGGACCATCTGCTATCTATCACGTTTGGCCCCCGGGCCCGGTCGATCACGGCACGAGTCTGGAAGACCCGCGACTGATACCCCACCACAACGACATGGAGTGGCAGCAGACCACAGATCTCTCGTAGTTGATGCGCGGTGAGGACTCACGCGTGTTGTCATTCCCGACATCATCTCGTTTTCCTAGCCGGGGACGCGAGACGTTCAGGCAGACTGTCAGAGTGCCGCCCTCATCGCGGTCGATATCTGGCTGTTCAGCGTCGCCCCCGACTTCGCCTGGCTGCAGGCCGTCACGCCGCCGCTCGAGTACCCGGGCCTGGCCACGGCAGTCGCGGCCGTGGCGCTGTTGGTCTGCGTCATCGACATCTGCGCGCGGCTGCGCCCCTCCGAGCGCGTGCGACACGTGCTGCAAATCCTGGGCGGGGCGACGTTCGGCGTGTTCCTCGTCCACCTCGTGCTGGTCGTGGCGGCGATGGAGTGGCTGCCGCAGCTGTACGCCAGCCCGGCGCCGCTGGCCAAGATCGAGCTCTACGTCCTGGTGGTGGTCACCGCGTTCGCGATCAGCATCGTCGCCGGACGCATTCCCGGGCTGCGCCGGGTTTTCTAGGCCGTAGCTGCCACGGTGGGGGCTAGCCTGAAGCCGACGCGGACAGGACTCTCGAGAGGCGCAGACCCAACCCGATCGCGATCGCGGGCGCGAGCACCACGCCGGTGATCAGCCCCAGCGCGTTCTGGACCGGCTCGAGGCCGCCGACCTGGCCCACGACAACGATCGCCACCTCGAGCGCAGCCGCCGCGAGTGCCACCCAGCCGATGGGTCGCCAGAGCGCGGGCTCGGTCAGGCAGGCGACGCCGAGATAGACCAGCCCCACCGCGAGCGCCGCATTCGAGGCGATCCCGCACCACGCCGAGAGGTCGTCCATCATCTCGGTTCCGCGCCCGATCGCGGCCATCAACGGGGCCGGAACCTGTCCCATCCGGTCCCGCGCCACCAGCTGACGTCGACAAGGAACGTCACCGCATTCAGGGCCCCGAAGATCGCGCCCACGGCGATGAATGCGGCGGCAATCTGGACGGCGGCGCGCCGGCCGCCGGTCGCGACATTGGCGGCCAACGCCAGCGGGATGAAGCCAAGAAACGCGAAGAAGAACAGGCCATCGCGCAGGACGTAGTCCCACAGTGTGGCGTGGCGGTAGGCGAAGATGGCGGCCCAGTAGGTCCCCTCGTCCTGGACCTGGCCGGCTGCCGTCGAGATGTAGGTTGGTGCCGAGCCGATGAGGCCGCTGGCCTCGACGAGGTAGAGGACGGTCGCGACCGCGAAGGCGACACCCGAGAAGAGGCCCCAGCCTCGCGCCGCGCCGGCCCACCCCGTGCCGGGAGTACGTCTTGAGTCACTCACGCCTGTCACCTGCGCAGCCTCCTCGAGTGCCAATCGTCGGCCGGATTGGGTACCGCCGACCCGTCAGGGTCGAGAGGGCGACAGTCTCCTTACCGCACTATTTGGAACACCCACGCTCCCTCGAGCTCCGCGACGCGGCGGAATCGGTCATCGGTGGAGAGCGCGAGCGCGAGCGAGTCGCAGCAGGCATCTCCCTCGACACCGGCCGTGCGGCCGCGGGGAATGAAGACGTAGTCGTAGTGGACGTCCCACTGGGCGGTCCAGTCGACGAGGCACTGGGCCGTGCCGGTCACGCACTCGTCGAGGGAGCCCGATGCATTGACGGCGTTCTCCCACGCGGCCGGCGAGGTGAACTCCTTGCCCTGCACCGTGTTCGCGCTGCGGCGCCAGCTGAGGGCGGGGAACCACTCGGCGGTGGCGTCGATCGGCCAGTACGAGCCGGTCACGACGAGGAACGAGGCACCGGCCGGCGTGTTGTCGCGCGCCCAGGTCATGGCGGCGCGCTGCGGGGCGGAGACCGTCGTCAGCGGGTTCAGGTAGTCGTAGCGCGCCCAGACGCTCGCCCCCAGCGAGATCACGACCAGCACGGCAACGATCGTGAGCGCCCGCCGGGGCGTGGCGAGGGCCACGAGGCGGCTCACGGCAAGCGCCATGAGCAGCGCCCACGGGACCATGGCATACGTCGCCGCGCCGCCCGGCAGGGCCAGGAAGATGGCGACGATCCAGACGGGAAGCCACCAGCGGCCGGTCGCGATGGCGATCCCCAGACCGATGATGCCCACCACCGCGCCGACCTCCACGAACGGCTCCGCCGTCCAGCGGAGGCTGACGAGGATGGCGAGGGCGATGTTCATGAACGCCGCCCGCGAGCCGCCGGCGGCGGTGAGCGGCGTCAGTCCGTGCTGCGCGACGACCGAGATCAGCCATGGCGAGGCGACCACCGCGGCGAGCGCCGCCACGCCGAGGAGCATGCCCAGACTCCGCCGGGACCGATGGTGGAAGAGCCACGCCACCAGGAGCGTGGCGCCCACGAAGGCCGCCGACTCCAGGTGGGAGAGCGCGGTGAGCCCGGCGGCCAGCGGCGCGATGACCCACCAGCGTCGCTCGCTCGTGGCCAGCAGCCGAACCGCCGCGCCAATGGCGATGAACGCGAACAGCATCCCGAGCGAGCGGGTGATACCGCCGCCGCCCACCTGCCACATCCAGCTGCGCGGGATGATCGCCCACGCGAAGGTCGCCACCGCCGCGGTCGCCGGCGCCACCCAGCCGCGGACCATGAAGTAGAACGCCGGGATGGTCAGGCAGGTGATGAGCAGCGGCAGGAAGCGGAGGCTCGCCTCGTCCGCGCCGAAGATCGGCCCGATGAGCGCGTTGAGGTACAGGCCGAGCGGCGGGTAGCCGAACGGGATGTCGCCGCCGTTGTAGCTCGTGACCGACGGGATGAGGAAGCCGTTGTCGCGCAGGTCGCGGCTCATCACGGCGAACAGGCCGCCGTCGTTGAGCGGGAAGTCGGCGGAGAAGACCGGCACGGCGCGCACGACGGTGCCCAGGACGATCGCCGCCAGCAGGATGAGGCCGCTCGCGCGTACGAGCGCCGCGGGCAGCTCGATCCCGAGGGCGTCCGGGGCGCGGGTGTTGACGGCTGTCACAGGGGCGAGGATGCCGCATCGGTCCATCCGGCGGCATGGCCCTTCTGGCCTAATCAGGAATGACAGGCATGATCCAGCCGATGCTCTCGACCACCGAAGATGTGCCGCGCGGGCGCGCGATGGACGTCGCGCTGCTCGCCGCCGTGTGCGTGGTGGGTGCGGTGATCCGGATCCTGCCCGCCGCGCATGCCGCATTTCCGCTGGGCGACGGCGGGCTGTTCACCAGCCTGATCGAGGATCTGCTCCGGTCCGGCCCGACGCTGCCGGTCACGGCCACGTACAACGGGGAGGCAATTCCCTACGTGTACCCGCCGCTCGCCTTCTACCTCGTGGCCGCCCTGGTCAAGGGCACCGGCGTGCCGGTCCTGGCCTGGATGCAGTGGCTGCCAGTCGCGGCTTCGATTGCCTTCATCCCTGCCGTGTACGCCCTGGTGCGCCGCGCGACCCGGGACCGGTCAGCCGCGGTCGTGGCGGCGGCGTTCATCGCCCTGGGCAACGGGTATCAGAACCTGGTCCAGGGCGGTGGGCTCACGAAGTCGCTGGGGCTGGTCTTCGCGGTGCTGGCCATCGAGCGCTTCCTGGCCGTTCTGGATCGCGAGTCAGCGTCGCGGATCGCGGCCGCCGGCGCGCTCGCAGCCGCGGCGACGCTCTCGCACCCCGCGGCCGGCCCGCTGTGCGCCATCACGTTCGCGTGGATCACGCTGCTGCGCTGGCGCGGCGGCAGGACGCTGCGGGCCGCGCTGGCGGTCGCGCTGCTGGCGTCGCTCATCGTGCTGCCGTGGGCGGCGGCCGTGGTGGGTCACCACGGGCTGGGTCCTCTGGTTGCCGCGGCGAGCGTCGATCGCACCCTGCTCGGCGCGCTGCGTGGGGTTGCGAGCGCGTTCTACGTCCACCCGCTCCCGCATCTGGACGGCGCTCATGCTCGCCGGCATCTACTGGGAGCTCCGACGACGGCGCTGGTTCGCGCCAGGGTGGCTGTTGCTCATTGGGCTGCTCGACCAGCGCGACGCGTTCATCACCTCGCTGCCCGCGGCCGCCTGGCTCGCGGCAGTCGGATGGGAGGTCATGGTCTCGCGGCCGCTGGCCGTCGTGGCCGCGCGGCGGCCCGATCTCGGCTGGCTGGCACCGGTGACGGTCGGCGCGCTCGGCCTCGTCCTGGCGGCGCCGCTGCTGCTGTGGCCATCCGACATCGGTGGCGTGGCGCCGCGGCGCGCGCTGACCGATGGCGACCTGGCCGCGACGGAGTGGGTCCATGACCACGTGCCCCCGGGCACGCGGTTCGCTGTCGTGACCGGCCAGTACTCATGGGCCGATGACCTCGACGAGTGGTTCCCGACCCTGACCGGCTCCGTCAGCGTTGGCACGTTCCAGGGGACGGAATGGCTGGGGACCGATGCCTGGGAGCGGAGCACCCGCGACCACGAGCTCCTGCAGACGTGCGCGCACGCCGACGTCGGGTGCCTGGACCGATGGGTCCGCGCCACCGGTCTCGTGGCCGCGTACGTCTACGTGCCGGGGCCGGCCAGCTCCGTGAACATGCCCGGCATCGCGGGCATAGCCGCCGGCTGGGGCATCGGGACGACGCGCGCGGTGGATTGCTGCGGGGAGCTGCGCGCGGCACTCGACGCGGCCGGCGCGCAGCGGGTTTACGCAGGGGATGGGGCCAGGATCTATGCGCTGCCCCGCCAGGACAGGTGAGCCGCTAGCACGCCTGGGGGCTCCTCGTGTGTGCGTGGGGGCGCACCCAACTATCAAGTTGGGCCGAAATCCGAGGCGTTTGTGCGGCGGGGCGCACATCCAGGCCGTTCTTCGGCCTGAATCGGGCTGAAGTTGTCAGTTGCGTGCGCCGGGACGCACACCGCGGTCCGCCGGTGAGAGAGGCGGGTGCTACCCGAGGCGCGGGCGACGATCCCCTGCCGCGGCCGCGCGGCACAGCCCGAGCGCGAACACGAAGGCGAGCACCAGCCACGCGACGACGATGAACGTGATCATGGGCTGAGCGTGCCCGGGCCGCCGCTCGCGGACTAGGGCCAGATGGCCCTTGTGGGGTCGGGCATTCCGCCTACACCCTCGACGGCCAGACGTGGAGCCTGATCGAGGAGTACGCGATGGAGGCAGTGGGGTGACGGGCCGGCCGTGACGGTCCCGGTGGCTGCCCTCGACAGCGTCCGGCTGGACGGCCGCCGCGCCGCTGCACTCGCAGCCCCGGTCGCCATCCCGGTCGTGATGGCCGCCGTCTTCAAGGTCGCCGGCGACCGGCTCGGAGCGCATGCCGGGTACCTCGCCGGCTTCGGCGTCTACTGGGGCGCGTGCGCGGTCCTCTCGGTTGGGATCCTGGGACGCCATCGCGTCGCCGGGCTCTTCGGCGGCTCCCGCCATCGGTTCGGGAGGTCGGCCGCGGTGGGCGCGGCCGCGCTCCTCCTGTGGCCCGTGGCGGGAGCCGTCGCCACGCGACTCGTTCCGGAGCTCGGCGGAGCGACGCCGGTCATCCTTGCCACCGCCGTGGGCGTCGCGGTCGTCAACGCCGCATGCGAAGAGGTCCTCTGGCGCGGCGTCTACATCAGCCTGTGGCCGACCAACCCGTGGCTGGGCTGGGTCTGGCCGGCGGTGGGGTTCGGGGCGTGGCACCTGGCCCCGCAGGTCATCCATCCCTCCTCCCTTGGGCCGGTCGCGTACGTCGTGGCAGCAACGGCGCTGGGGCTCTCCTGGGGCTGGGTGGCCTGGCGGAGCGGGTCCCTGCGCTGGGTCGCGGTCTCGCACGTCCTGACCGATGGCTCGGGCATTCGCAACGCGCTGTTCTTCCTGGGCGGCTGATCGGGCGGGCGCCGTGGGGGCCACCCTAGGCGCGGCGCGGTTCCGTCGCAGCTGCGCGTATGCTCGCGCCCTGCCCGCGAACGCACGGAGGCGAGATGGCACGGGTCACGGTCATCAACGACAACCCCGAGTTCCTGGAGCTGATGCGCGAGATCCTCGAGGGCGACAGCTATGACACGACCACGGTCGATGGCGACGAGCCGACCGCGCTCCAGGCCGTCCGCGCCTCGCACCCGGACCTGCTGATCATCGACCTGCGGATGGGTCCCGACGAGATGCACGGCTGGGAGGTCGCCCAGCAGGTGCGCGCCGATCCCGAGATGCAACAGGTACCGATCCTCATCTGCTCCGCCGACCTGCGGGCGCTCCACGAGCTGGAGTCCGAGCTGGCGCACGCCCATGACGTCCGCACGCTCGTCAAGCCGTTCTCGATCGACGAGCTGACCGGTTGCATCGAGGCGATGCTGGCACAGCGCGCCGCGGGCTGATCGAGCCACCGCAGAGTCACGTGGCACGCCACGTGCGCATCGGTCCTTCAAGAACCTCGTCACACGGACACGAAAGGTGGTGCGCGCATGGCGGTGGTGCTCGTCATCAACGACGACCAGGACATGCTGAGCCTGTACGACGCCGTCATCCGCGACATGGGGCACGAGCCGGTCACGCGGATCAAGGTCGACTCGGTGGTGGAAATCGTACGCACCGTGAAGGCCGCCGCGCTGATCGTCGACCTCGAGAGCCCCGCCGATGCCGAATCCGGCATCAACATCATCCGCGAAGTGCGCAGCGACCCCGGCGTCGCCGAGTTGCCGATCATCCTCTGCACGGGCAGGGCGCAGAAGGTTGCCCCGCTCCTCCGCCGGCGGCAGCTCACACACGTCCCTGTCGTTGCGAAGCCCTTCGCGGTGACGGAGCTGCAGGCCGCCCTCGAAGCGGCCCTGGCCCGAGGGCCCGGGCCGAGGCCGCAATCAGGTTGACAAACGCGACCCGGATGAACGACAACTGCAGCGCAGGTCGCAGTCCCGTGTCTGGTTCCGCCCGCCTGTGCCCCAGGTGAACGCGCACACGTGGAGATTCGCGATCCGTGGCCGCCTTTTGGCCACGTCGACGACACAGACCGGAGGCTCGTGGCAATGACCAACACCACCAGACGAATGGTCGTTCTGGGCCTGGGGGCGATGGTCGCTCTCAGCGCATGCAGCGGCACAGGGACGGCCAGCTCGTCCGCCGGCGGGGGCGGGTCCTCCGCGACCGGCATCGTCGCGTTCCTCCTCCCGGAGAAGCAGACGGCGCGGTACGAGGCGGCCGACAACCCGCTCTTCACCGCCAAGTTCAAGGCACTCTGCCCGAACGCGACGCTCGACTACGCGAATGCGGGCGGTGACGACGCGACCCAGCTGCAGCAGGCCGAGGCCGAGATCAGCAAGGGCGCCAAGGTCATCGTGCTCGATCCGAACGACGCGGACGCGGCGGGCAAGATCGTGACCGAGGCCGCGGCCGCGGGCATCAAGGTCGTCAGCTACGACCGTCTCGTGAAGGGCAACTCGAAGCCTGACTACTACGTGGAGTTCGACAGCTCCGCGGTCGGCAAGCTCCAGGGCGACGCCCTGCTCGCGAAGCTCACCGCCGACGGCAAGACCAACCCGAAGATCGTCTGGATCAACGGCTCGCCGAAGGACAACAACGCGACCCTGTTCAAGCAGGGTGCGCACAGCTCCCTCGACGGCAAGGTCACCGTGGTCAAGGAAGACGCGATGGCGAACTGGAAGGCCGATGAGGCCCAGGCCATCATGGAGGCCGCGATCGCACAGGTCGGAGCCGATGGCTTCGACGGCGTCTACGTTGCCAACGACGGTGGCGCTGGTGGTGCCATTGCCGCGATGAAGGCGAACGGCGTCGATCCCAAGACGAAGCCGACCACCGGACAGGATGCCGAGCTGGCCGGAATCCAGCGGATCATCGCCGGTGAGCAGTTCATGACGATCTACAAGCCGATCAAGAAGCTGGCCGAGGAGTCGGCGGCGGTGGCCTGCGACCTGCTCGGCGGCAAGACGCCCAGCAGCTCGACGTTCAACGCGACCGAGAACAACGGCACGGCCGACATCACGACCGAGAAGATCGACGTCGTCAGCGTCACGCTGGACGGCTCGACGGCCGGCACGAAGTCGATCGTCGACTCCGTGATCGCCGACGGCTTCTACACGGCAGCCCAGATCTGCACGACGGACTTTGCGTCCGCGTGCACCACGGCGGGCATCCACTAGCCCACCGCGACCCAACGGGTGCGGCGGGGCGGCTTCGGCCGTCTCGTCGCACCTTTCTTCATTCGAGGGCACCATGGCTGACGCGGCGCACGTCCCGATCCTCCAGATGGAGGGCATCAGCAAGCGATTCGGTGCCGTTCAGGCCCTGACCGATGTGAACTTCGACGTCGACGTGGGCGAGGTCGTCGCCCTGGTGGGCGACAACGGGGCCGGGAAGTCGACGCTCATCAAGGCGATCGCCGGCATCTACCCCATCGACTCCGGCGTCATCCGCTGGGAGGGTCGCGAGGTCCATATCACGACCCCGAACGACCCGACCGCGCTCGGCATCGCGACCGTCTACCAGGATCTCGCCCTGTGCGACAACCTCGATGTTGTCGCGAACCTGTTCCTCGGCCGCGAGACGGCCGGGCCCGGTGGGCCGGTGGCGGTCATGGACGAGATCGGCATGGAGCAGCAGGCCGTCGAGGTGCTGCGGCGCCTGTCGGTGAAGATCCCCAGCGTCCGCATCCCCATCGCCTCCCTGTCGGGCGGGCAGCGCCAATCCGTCGCCGTCGCGCGATCGGTCCTGTGGGAGAACAAGGTCGTGCTCCTCGACGAGCCGACCGCCGCGCTCGGCGTGGCGCAGACGAAGGAGGTGCTCGACCTCGTGCGGCGCCTCCGCGAGGAGGGGCACGGCGTCGTCCTCATCAGCCACAACCTGGAGGACGTGTTCGCCGTCGCGGACCGGATCATCGTCCTGCGCCTCGGCCGCTATGTCGGCACGTACGACGCGAAGACGGTCGGCCGCGAGCGCCTCGTCGCGCTCATGACCGGCGCGATCAGCTCCGACGAGGCCGCGGCTGCGAAGCAGGCTGCGCCGAACGTCGCGGCCCAGGGTGCGGGCGCGTGACCGCGCCAGTCGTCGACGACCCGCGCCTCGTCGCGGAGCGGGAGGGCTTCTCCGGGCTCATCGCGCTCTACCGGGCGCGCGTCACCCAGGGTGACCTGGGCCAGGTGCCGGTCATCGTCGGGCTGGCGATCATCTGGGGCCTCTTCTGGTACGCGACCCACGGCGCCTTCTTCAACCCGCTGAACCTCGTCAACCTGGCGCTGCAGATGGCGGCGGTGGGCACCATCGCGGTGGGAGTCGTCTTCGTCCTGCTGCTCGGAGAGATCGACCTCACCGTGGGCATCGTCAGCGGCCTGTGCGCGGCGATCATGGCGGTGCTCAACACGAAGATGGGCATCCCGGGACCCGCGGCGGTGGCGATCGCCCTCCTGGTGGGAGCGGCGATCGGCGCATTCCAGGGCACGTGGATCACGCGCTTCGGCATCCCGTCGTTCGTCGTCACCCTCGCCGGCCTCATCGGCTGGGCGGGCACGCTCCTGTTCGTGCTCGGCAACACCGGCACCATCAACCTCACCGACGGGTTCATCACCGGCCTGGCAGGCACGTTCTTCAAGGGGCTCCTGGGCTGGGTCTTCGGGGCGCTCTTCGTCGCCTACATCGCCGGCACCGGCTACCTCGCCCGCCGCGCCCGGCTGAGCGCCGGCCTGCGCGCCGAACCGATGTCGCTCATCCTCGTGCGCGCCGCCGTCGTCGCCGCCGGGACCGCGTTTGCGCTCTTCGTCTTCGACCAGAACCGCGGGCTGCCGCTGTCGCTCGTCTTCCTGGTCGGGCTGGTGGTGGTGATGGACTTCGTCGTCCGCCGGACGCGCTTCGGACGCATGATCTTCGCCGTCGGCGGCAATGCCGAGGCGGCGCGCCGCGCCGGCATGCCGGTCCAGCCGGTGCGGGTGGCGGTGTTCACCCTCGCCTCCACGTTCGCGGCCTTCGGCGGCATCCTGGCGGCGTCGCGTCTCCTCGCCGTCAACCAGTCCTCCGGCTCGGGCGACGTGCTGCTCAACGCCATCGCCTCGGCGGTCATCGGCGGCACGAGCCTGTTCGGCGGCCGCGGGACGGTGTGGGCCGCGCTGCTCGGCATCGTGGTCATCCAGTCGATCTCGAACGGCATGGACCTGCTGTCGTACCAGCCGGCGGTGAAGCAGATGATCACCGGCGCGGTGCTGCTCGCCGCCGTCACGGTCGACGCGCTGGCGCGCCGCGGACGCCGGCAGGCGGGCCGGGTCTGAGGACGGGCGCCTCGGCCCTCGTCATCGGTCACCAATGATCCGCCGCGTCCTGGTCCTGCTGGCGCTCCTCGTGATCGTCGCCGCCTGCGAGGAGCCGTCGCTCGTCCTCCCGTCCGGAGCCTCGACCTCCATCGACGAGGGGGATCACGAGGGGACGCCCGGTCCGCTGGAGTCGATCCCGCCGCTCGAGGAGGCATCCGCCGCGTGCGCCACGCTTGCGCTCGTCGACCAGGTGCTCGACGTCCCCGGTGAGTCGCCGGCCGCCAGCCCCGTCGAGCCGGGCGTCCTGGCCCTCCAGGTCGGGACGCTGTCGGAGGACCTGCACCAGGTGGCGCTCGAAACGCCGGGTGCGGTGGCGCAGCGCATCGACGCGATCTCCGTGGCGCTGGGGAAGGACAAGGCAGCCATGATGGCTGGCAAGGCACCGCCACGGGAATGGGTCGCCGGCTACGAGTCGCTGCGCACGGACTACGGAGCACTCTGCTGACGCAGCTGGCCTAGTCGAAGACGAACCAGCAGAGCTCGTTGCGCAGCCGCTCGTCGTCCAGGACGAGGTCGCGGATCCGGCGCGGGAGCTGGGCGCGCTGCCAGCTGCACTCCCGCCGGCCAGCTTCGGCGGCATCCCCGCCGGCGGCGGCCCGGGCAGCCTTGATGGCATAGGCCGCGGCGCCGAGCTCATGGGCCGCCACGTGCGCCACGGCCGCGGCCTGGGCGGCGGCGTATGCGGCATGCCTCGGGGCGCCGACCAGGACCCTGGCCGCCGCGTTCGCGTGCCCCGCGGAGGTGCGAGCCTGGGTCATCGTGACGTCGCCACGCGCCCAGCTGCGCGCGAGCTCAATCGCGTGGCGCGGCCGCTCGTCCTGCGGGCGGACGGCCTCGAAGAGCGGGAGCACGTGCTCGGCGCAGTCGGCGGCCCAGGTGGCGAGAAGGTGGTGATCCTCATCGGTCAGCGTGCCGCCACGGCGGAGGGTGACGAAGCGCGGATCGCGAACCGTGGGAAGGATCATGCGTCTGCCCACGCCACCTCCGTGCCGGTCGCGGAAACAACGAAAGAAGCCGACCGCGACACTCCGGGGGGAGAAGAGTGCAGCGGAACGGCTTCGCTGACTACGGTACTCGCCGGCGTCGCCAGGGGCAAGCCCTAGCGCCGCCGCCATTCCTCACTCGCGTCCGCGAGGAAGAGGCGGACCATCGCCTGCAGGCCGGACACGCGAATTGCGCGGACCTCCGCGGCCACGACCCGCTGCTGCTGGCGGCGTCGCATGACCTCGCAGTACTCCGCGGTCGCGGCGAGCAGCGCGGCGTAGGCGAGCAGCTGGGCGAGGAGATGCGCCGCCGGTTCCATGCAGAGAGGCTAGGACGCCGTCATCGGTCCATCCACCGGCTCCATCGTCATGGCCCGATGGGCGATGTGGCACCTGGCCCGCACGACTGCATGGTGGGCCGGGCTATGGCACGCGCCGCCGCGTCCTTTTTCCCGGAGGGCACGCGTCCTGCACTCAAGTACAAGATGGGCGAGATCTGGCTGCGTGACCTGGACGAGGAGCCACCTCGGTGGCATCTCCTCACCCGCTGGAAGCAACCAAGCGCGTGCGGACGCGAGGTTGCCGTACACCACGCCGCGCTGTGGCCGGTGAAGGACGACGGGACAGGAGGTCCCCCGGTCGCTGACCATTGTCAGGACTGCACGGATAGCACGATTCGTGCGACCGGTCGTCTGCCGATCGCCCATGGCGGCGGCGCAGGGCCTGCGAGGCCCGTGGCGCTGCCCGTGGACTCTCCAGGGTCCGGTCAGATTCCTGGACTGGGCCGCCGTCGGCAACCCCGCTGATGCCGCTCCCGCTCAAAGGAGCGATCCCCACATTGCGGCGGCTCGTCAGTGCGCCGCGTTCGCGATCAGGAATCCGAACAGCCCGAGCAGGACGATGAACGCAACAACCAGGTCAAGGCAGGCCGTGCCAACGCGCGAGCGAATCCCGACGTCGGGACTTACAGCAATGCCGTCGCGGTCTGGAGAAACTGCGCGCCCAGGTCGGCGGCGCCAAGGCTGAGGACCGTGAGACCAGTCGACACGCGTTCAAGGAACGCCCAGTCCTGAATGGTCGCAGCGTCGACATCGGCCTCGGAGGCGACGATCTCTGCGTACCGTGGCCATCAGGGCTCGCGGATCCGGGGAGGCAAGCAGCTCGGCGCACCAATCGCGAAGCGCAACGCCGAGGTCGTACGCAGGGTCCCCGACGAAGCCGTCAGGGTCGACGAACACGTATCCCAATGGGCCGGCTCCCGCTCGGGGCTCGATCACGTGGAGCGCGTTGGCGGCGGCGGCATCGCCGTGGACAACGACCGAGGTCGCGGGATCGAACGCGGCACTCAGGCGTTCGGCCGATGCGAGGGCCGATTGACGTACCTGGAGCGGACAATCGGGCTCGACCTCGCCCCATAGCCGATCCACCAGCTCCCAGAGTCCGGCTGCCTTGTTCACCGGCCGGGCCGCGGGTCCGGCCCTTGGACGCGGCACGGTCCAGGCGGTGGTGGCGAGCGAGGCCAGCACAGAAAGTTGCCGCTCAGGCGGCAGGCCGCTGGCGCTCAACGACTCGCCAAGTGCCTCGAGCAGCAGCGCTCCGCGCTCGGCGTCATGGGCCAGCAACCGGACATACCCCCGGCCCTTGGCACGCTGAAGGACGCCGATCTCGTCAGTGCCGCCGGGATCAGGAACAGGGATCTTCAGCACCACCGCTACGCCGTCCGCCGTCTGCCCGGAGGCGACGAAGGCGGCTGTGCCGCCCGCGTGTCGCCGATCCAGCCGGACGAGCCAGCGGGCCTCCATCTCCGCTACAAGCGACGGAAGATCCGCGAGCCAGCGTCGGCCAGGGTCTCCGAGCGCCTCGGCACGCCGCCGGACGATCGGCGTGACCAGATCAGTGCCGTGCCTCACGTCACCGGACGGTGCCCAGCGGGCCTAGCGCGCGGGCGCCGCGGTGAGCTGCGTCTTCATGGCGGCCATGCGGTCACCGAGCTCGGTCAGCTCGTCGGCGTCGAAGACGGAGCGAGCCTGCTTGAACATCTCGCCCTCTTCTTCTTCGATGTGGTGCTCCAGGTTCTCCTTCATGACGGTGAACTTGGCCGCCCACGTCTCGTCGGTCACATCGGTCTGCTCGAGCTCCGACATCACCATGTCCACCACGTTGTGCTCCTCGTAGGCCTCCAGCACGATGTCCTTCGCCTTGGGATGGTCGCGCAGAGCGGGGTAGAAGATCTTCTCCTCGATCTCCTCGTGCACGGTGAGCTCGCGCTTGATGGTGGCGAACAGCTCGGTGCGTGTCTTCTCGGCGCGCTCCGTGGTCTGATCGCCGTCCGCGAGCAGCTTCTTCACCTTGTCGTGATCGGCCTTGAGCAGCTCCAGGGCGTTCATCGGTTCTGGCTCCGTTCGTCGTGGGTCGTGCCCGGCGCAGGTGGCGCGGGGTATCGAACCCGACGTAGGGCATGCGCCGTGCCAGCGAGTCCGGCGGATCACGTGGCTTCCGGGTGTTCCTGGGCGTGTGCGCCGTGGCGCACGCAACTACCAACTTGGGGCCGATTCGGGGCGAGAAGCCGCCGTCGCGTGCGCCCGGGCGCACAGCCGGGTGGGAATCGGCGGCAACTTGTCAGTTGGGTGCGCGGGGGCGCGGATCGGACGAAGGGCCACGCGCGCGTCACCACGTGGCGTCGCCGCACTCGCCGGGCGTAGTGTGCCAGTTGGCACGTGCCGTCTGGGACCTGTGGCACTCCGCCCCGAATGGCGAGCCCTCCATGCTCGCCGGAGCGCGACCGGTCAACGCGGCGCGAGCCATGGACCTGACCGCACACGTCGTGCGGAACGGCGTTTGTACGGAGGAATCTCGAGGTGACCACGCTCCGCAGCTACGTGACCTGGATCGCCGCGGTCGCGGCCGTCGTCCTGGTCTGGCTTCAGCTCCCGGAGGGCTGGCCGATCAGCCAGCCGACCGGCACGCTGAACACCATCCTGACCTGGGTCTTCTGGATCCTGTCGATCATCATCGTCCTGCTGCTCTTCACCGACAGCCGCGAGCCGGAGGCCTCGGTCGTCGAGGTCGAGGGGCCGAGCTTCGCTCGCTACCTGTTCTCAAACACGCGCGCCGGTCTGTTCTGGCTGCCGATCCGCGTCTTCCTGGGCCTGAGCTGGTTCGAGGCCGGCGTCCACAAGGCGACCGGCGGCGGCTGGCTCGATGGTGGCTCATCGCTTGCCGGCTACTGGCAGCACGCCATCTCGATCCCCGAGAAGGGCAACCCGCCGATCACGTACGACTGGTATCGCGAGTTCATCACGTTCCTGGTCAACGGCCACCACGAGACGTGGTTCGCCTGGATCATCACGTTCGGTGAGCTCGCGGTCGGCATCGGCCTGATCCTCGGCGCGCTCACCGGCATCGCCGCCTTCTTCGGCGCGCTGATGAACATGTCGTTCCTGCTCGCCGGCTCCGCCTCCAGCAACCCGGTGCTCTTCACCGCCGCCATCGGCCTGATCCTGGCGTGGCGCGTGGCCGGCTACTACGGTCTCGACCGCTACCTGCTGCCGATGCTCGGCACCCCGTGGCGCGCTCCGGTCCGAGCTCCGGGAGCTCCCAGCACCGCGTAGACGTGACGCCGGGGAGGCGGGCACGGCACGGCCGTCCCGCCTTCTCGGCGCGCAGGCGTCCTCCAATTTCCGCGTCGTAAAGGACTCGCTCTCATGAACCTGCCCCGTCCGCTCGTCCTGTTCCTTGCCTTCTGCGGCGGGGCAGCGCTCTTCGCCACTCCACTCATCCTCGGCGCCATCGCGCTCGGCGCGGGCCGCACGGCCGTCTCTCCGGCGGCCTCGCCGGGGGCTTCCACCTCCGTGGCCGGGTCCACCGCCGCCTCCCCGAGCAGCGGCGCCGTGCTCGGCACGATCACGATCAACGCCGTCGACCTGGGCTTCGAGCCGGCCAGCGTCGAGGTGGCGTCTGCAGGCCGCTACACCGTCATGTTCATGAACAAGGGGAAGCTCGCCCACGACATCACGTTCGCCGACGGCACGAAGATCCCCGCCGCCGGCGGCGCCATGGCCACCGGCGAGGTGGTGATCCCGGCCGGCGGCCTGACATTCATCTGCAGCGTGCCGGGCCACGAGGCCGCCGGCATGAAGGGCGGCGTCACCGTGGCCGGCGCCCAGGCGAGCGGGTCGCCCGCGCCGGGCGGCTCCGCCGCACCCGCCGCGTCGATCGCGCCCGACCCGTCAGCGCCGGCCTACACCCCGCGCGACCCGAAGGCTCCGGCCCTCGCGAGCGGCACCGTCCACGACATCGAGCTGAAGATGAGCGAGCGCCTCATGACCGTGGCGCCGGGATACCAGCAGCTGGTCTGGACCTTCGCCGACCAGGTGCCCGGCCCGGTGATGCGCGTCAAGGTCGGCGACACAGTGCGCGTGCATCTCGTCAACCCCGCCACGAACAAGATGGGCCACTCGATCGACTTCCACGCCAGCATGGTCGCCTGGAACGACGAGATGCGGACCATCAACCCCGGCGAGGAGCTTGTCTACGAGTACAAGGCGAACTACGCCGGCGTGTTCATGTACCACTGCGGCACCGCACCGACGCTCCACCACATCGCGAACGGCATGTACGGGATGATCATCGTGGAGCCGAAGGAGGGCCTGCCGAAGGTCGACCACGAGTTCGCGCTCGTCCAGAGCGAGTGGTACCTCGGCCCGCAGGGCCAGGTCACCGACCTCACGAAGGCCTCGGCCGGCGCACCGTCCCCCGATTTCGTCGTCTTCAACGGCATCGCCAACCAGTACAAGGACAACCCGATCCCCATAGGCGTCAACGAGACGGTCCGCGTCTTCGTCCTCAACGCCGGCCCGAACGTCGATTCGTCCTTCCACGTGGTGGGCACGATCTTCTACGACGTCATCAAGGAGGGGATCCACCTCGCCGAGGGCAACCCGGGCAACTGGGGCGTCCAGGCCGTCGACCTGTCGCCCGCCCAGGGGGCGATCATCGAGATGCGGTTCGCCGAGGACGGCATGTACCCGATCGTCACCCACGCCTTCAACTACGCCAGCAAGGGCGCGCTCGGCCTGTTCAAGGCCGGCGATGGCGGTCCGGCGGTGACCGGTAGTCACTGATCGCGGGGGCCGTTCGGCCCCCGAATCGGTCCGTTGGGCACCTTCGCCCCATGGCCCGATGCACGACGCTGCGGATGGAATCAATCAACAAGCTCCAACAAGCCTATCCGCAGAGGTATGGATCAGTGAACACCAAGCGTTTCCGGATTCTCGGGATCTTCCTTCTCATCGCCGGCGTGGTCTTCGTGGCCGTCGGCGGGTATGCCTTCCTCAAGACGCAGGAGGGCTACAAGTCCCTCAACTCGTTCAGCGCGGCGCAGAACGTCAAGCTCGCGTACAACGACCAGGGCCAGCTCACCAGCGCCGGCAAGACCGAAGAGGCCACCGCGATCATGGGCCTGCTGAAGAACGACTGGGGCTACCCGGTCGTCGACAGCGAGCTCAACCCGAATGACCCGGTCGTCAACACGGCGAGCGAGTACATGTTCCAGATGGCGACGATCGCCTACCACACCCTCCACTCCACCCAGACCGTCGTCCTCGATGCGAACGCAGTGAAGGGCACCGATGTCGCTCCCGGCACGTACACCTTCGACGTCAATGGCCGCTACTGGGCGCAGTTCGACCGCACCGACCCGATCCAGGCGGCCGCTCGCGGCCTGGCATGGACCGGCACGGCGCACGCGCTGATCGCAGAGCTCGGTGTCGGAACCGCCACCGCCTCAGCCCTCCAGCTGGCACTCGCCCTCGCAGGCCTGTTCGCAGCCCTGGGAGCCACCCTCTTCCTCACCGGCGCCGGCATCATCTGGGCCGTCCGCCCGGTCCGCGAAGCGGTCCCGGCCCCGGTGCTCCGCCCGGCCTCCACGATCGCGTAACCAATCCTCCCCGGCACGGGGTCGCCTCTTCGGAGGCGGCCCCGTTTCGTTGTGTCCGGGGAGAGGCCCCGGTCCGGTCGAGGGTGTCACCGGGGAGCGTCGGGACGGTCCGCGGCGCCAAGGATCGTCGCTTGTGTACGCCACGCCACCGTGCGACCGACGAGAGGGCCCGGACCGGGCGAATTGGGCGGGCCGATCGTCACAACGTGTCACCGCGACACGCGGCGTCACCCCGTGCCTCGGGGCGCACGCAACTGACAACTTACGGGTCCATTCCGGGCGCAGACCCGTCGAAGCGTGCGCCTCGGTGCACAAATGGTCCGGGTCCGGGTCGAACGTGGTGGATCCGTGCGCCCCGGCACACATCGCGCGCCCGAGGCGCCGTCACGGGTCGCGGCGGGGCCGCTCCATGAGGCGCTCGCCGGGCGCTGCGAAGCCGAATTTCGCATACAGCCGATGCGCGTCCCGCGTGTCGAGCAGCCATCGGTATGCGGCGAACGGGCCGCGCTCGACCGTCTCGCGCACGAGCTCGGTGCCGAGCCCGCGCCCACGGTGCTCCTCCAGGACGTACACGTCGTACAGGAATGCCACGGGCATGCCCGGGACGACGGCGGTGCGGGTGAAGCCCACCTGGCTGCCGGAGGCGTAGAGGCCCACGAGGCGGGCGGCCGCGGCATTCTTTTCGGCCTGCTCTTCGCGGGTCCTGCCGATCGCCCAGTAGGCGCGGGTGAGGTATCCGTGCACCGCATCCAGGTCGATCCGATCCGGATCGTCGTCGAGCTCGTAGCCGTTGCCGAGATCGCGCATCACGGCGCGCATTCTCGCATCGGCGCCGCGCTCACCGTCCTCGCTTTGGCCATCACCCGATGGCCGTGAGCGCTCGCTCAGCGGCATGTCGGACCCGTGCGTTCTCGTCGCTGCGCATCCGCTCGAGGACGCGTCGCGCCCCGCGGACCCGATGCCGACCAACCACCCGGGCCGCCATCTCGCGAACGCGCCACGACTCATCGCTCAAAGCGTGGACGACGGCCTCGACAGCCGAGTCATCCCATGCCCAGAGCAGCCCTCGTGCTCCCCAGACCCGCAGCCAATACGCCGGGCCGGCAGGCTCATCGTAGCCGGCAGCCCACCGGGCTGGACGGCCGCCGAGCGCCAAGATCAGCTTCGGGTCGGCGGGCCGACCCTGGACGAGCGCCACGCAACCGGCCACCACGGCAGGGGTGCCGATGCGCTCGCACTGCTCGGCCACGCTGCTGCGCGGCGTCGTGCCCGACTTCGGTGGTGATGGCATCGGTCAGAGAGGATAGAAGAAGCCCCCGGCCGGATGGCCGAGGGCGAGAGCAGGTTGAGCCGAAGCGGCTCAGATGGGGCCGCTGCCCGTGCGCTGGCGATGCATGAGCATGTTGCCGACCACGACCAGCACGACGGCGCCAACGACGGCGGTCACGATGGTGCTGATGTCGAAGACGCCATCCATCGGGTCATTCTTCGTGATCAGGCTGACCACCCAGCCGCCCAGCAGGGCGCCGACGAGACCGAGCACCACGTGCCCGATGACGCCCATTCCCTCGTCACCCTTGACGAGCAGTCCCGCCAGCCAGCCGGCGATCGCGCCGACGATGAGCCATGTGATCCACTCCACGAGTCCTACCTCCTCAAGTTTCATCCCCGGTGCGCTCGCGCAGACGGAGAGCCCGAAGTGTTCGGACGGGTCAACTCCCTTGCAACAATCGGGCCGAAATCGATGGCGGACATGGAAAAGGGACCGGCCGGCTGGCCGATCCCTCTCGGTGGGATGAGCGTTCCCGTCGGATGACGGGGCACGCGATCTGGCTGAGGAAGCCGCGGATCCAGGCCAGCCGATCAGGCAGGTCGATCCGGGTGTCGTAGCCGACACCGGCGCAGTTGTAATTGGTGACGTACGAGTTGACCGCGATGACGGTGCTCGTGCCGGCAAGCAGATCGGGACCACCCGAATCGCCGAAGCACGTCCCGCCCGAGCCACCGCCCGGGTTCATCGTGACCTTGATCTGGTCACCGCTGGTGCGGAAGTTCCCGGACACCAGCTCACCGGTGGTGAACATGCGGTTTGCGCGGACCCGCCCAGCGGTTCGCCGGCGGTCCGCTGATCTTCAGCTTGAACTGCACGCCGTAGCCGACAAAGTCGAGGCCGGTCTTGGGACGGACCGGGGTCGAGCCGCTCGGATACCATTGACGTCCCATGGATCGCGACCGCCTGCTCAACCGTGCCGTGCTGCTGTCGGTGGCCAGCATCGGTATCAGCGCGATCGTGGGCACCGCGGCCGTGGTGGTGGCGCTGGCAACGGAGAGCCTGTCACTGCTCGGATTCGGAGCCGATGCCGTCATCGACTCGGCGGCGTCCGTCGTCCTCGTCTGGCGCTTTCGGACCGAGGTGCGGGAGCCCCATCGGGCTGATCGGATCGAGGAGGTCGCGGAGCGGCTCGTTGGCGGCGTCTTGCTCATCCTGGCGGGGTATCTGGCCGTCAGCGCAGTGAACGCCCTTCTGACAGGATCGCATCCGGATGCAAGCCTGCCTCGCACGCTGCTGCTGGTCGTGGGGATCGTCGTGCTGCCGCCGCTCGCGATCGCGAAGCATCGGGTTGCGTCGGCGCTCGGAAGTGCGGCCCTCAGAGCCGACAGCGTGCTGACTGCGGTTGCGGGCGCGCTCGCCGGAATCGGCCTGGTGGCGATCGCGCTCAGCGAGGCGGTGCCGTGGGGCGATGCCGTTGGGGCGCTGATCGTGGCGGCCGTCGTTGCACGCGAAGGCCTTTCGGCGCTGAACCTCTTCGACCGATCCTAGTCGCGGGTGCGGCGGGGGAGTGGCGCCGTGCCGGCTTCCCCCGCCGGCTGCTGCCTGGCTAGCGATCCGTCGTGGACCCCGTGCCAGTGCCTGTGTCCGAGCTCGAGCCACTGCCCGAGCCCATGTCCGAGCCCTGACCGCCGGTGGTCGAGCCGCTGCCCGAACCCATGCCCGAGCTCGAGCCGCTGCCCGAACCCATGTCCGAGCCCTGACCGCCGGTGGTCGAGCCGCTGCCGGTGTTCGAGCCTTGGCCGGAATCCATGTCCGAGCCTTGATCGCCGGTCGAGCCGCCGCCCGAGCCCATCTCAGAGCCCTGACCGCCACCCATGCCGGAGCCGGTGTTCTGCCGATCTTCCTGACCCATGGTGTGTCCTCCATGCGATATGCGGTGTTCCGCACGAGTGCGCATAAGGCAGAGCGCATGCCAGCAGCGCCGCTCGCAGCAGTCGGGCGCTGGCCGTCCTCGACCGCGGCCCACCGGCCGATGACGCTGGGTCATGCCCCGAAGGTCCTGTGGCTGCGACAGGGCCGCGCGGCCACCCTTCGCGCAACGGGCACCTCTGTCCGAGCAACGAGGAATCCTGAATGAAGCGCGCCCTCGCGGCCCTTCTCCTTGCACTTGTCACGTTCGCCGGTGTCTACGGCCTCGCGGCAAGCCTGAACCTGACGACCGATAGCCTCGGCGCCGCGACGACGACCGTTGCCGCATGCCAGGCAGGCGCGCTGAACGCCACCTACACGTCGACGTACTCGGCCACCACGCCGGGCTACACCGTCGGGACGGTCGTGGTGACCGGGCTCGCGGCCACGTGCTACAGCAAGCCGTACAAGGTGACGCTGTCGACCACGGCCGGCGCGTCGCTCGGCGAGTCGACCGGCACGACGCCCGCCAGCGGCACGAGCTTCACGGCCACGTTCGGAACCGCCGTCAGCGCCGCCTCGATCACCGGCATCAGCGTCGTCATCAGCGGCTAGCCTCCGGGCTCCGCACCCACCATCGTGAGCGCGGTCAGCGCCACTGCCCCAGTTCGCAGGATCGCCGCCGCCGTGGCGGCGATCCTGGTTCTCGGCGTCCTGGGCGCCATCGTGGGCGCCGCCGCCGGCCTGACCCTCACCACCACGACCCTCGGCGCCTCGCGCGTGACGCCCTCGCGCTGCGCCTCGACCGGCCTCACCGTCACACCAACCCTGACCGGCGCGACGTGGACCGCGGTCGTCGTGGGCGGCATCCCGGCCACATGCGGCGGGGCAACGCTCCAGCTCACCGTCGACACGGCGGTCACGAACTCGAGCGGATCGGCGGTCGTGCCCGCCGGCGGCGGCTCCGCCACGGTCACCCTGGCCGTCGCCCAGGCGGTCGTCGCCGCGATGCAGGTCGACCTCGTGTTCGTCGGGCCATGAAGCGGCGTGCGGCGGCCGCGGCCGCCATCGGTCTGCTCATCGGCCTGTCGTCCTCGACGGGCTCGGCGGCGAGCCTGTCAGTGACCTCCCAGGCGCTGACACCGATGCGGACCTGCATCCTCACCGCGACGCCGGCGACGACCGTGGTGGTCGCCGACACGACGGTCCGCCAGGGTTCCCCGACGACGGCGGGCGGCACGCTGACGAGCCTCACCGTCTCGTCCGCTGCGGCCGCGAACCAGCGCGCCTACGCCCGATTCGACCTGGCACAGTGCCATCCGGCCATCCCGGCGAGCGCGACCGTGCGCGTCGCCACGCTGCGGCTCTTCTCGACCGTGCTCCCCGCCGTGTGCCGCACGATCGACGTGTTCCGCGTCACGGCGACGTGGGCAGAGGCGACCGTGACGTGGAACACGCAGCCCTTCGGGACGACGATCAACAATCCGGCGAGCGGCTCGCGGACCGACTCGTTCAACGTCGGCACGCCGGCGGGCTGCGACGAACCTCACGACCAACGCGTACATCAGCGGCGCCGACGTCACGACCGACGTGGCGGCGTTCGTGGCCGGGTCGGCGACGAACTTCGGCTGGATGCTGCGCGACAACACCGAGGGCAGCGCCACCATTCGCACCTGGACCACCGCGAGCAAGGACCTCGGCACGCTCGCCCGGGCCCCGCAGCTCGTCGTGAGCTGGGTCGCGGTCCCGTGAGCCGCAGTCTCCCGCGCTGGCTCGGGTGGCTGCTGCTCGTGGCAGCGGCCGCGGCCTGGGTCCTCGTCCTCCGGCCGACCTCGCTGGGTGGCCCCGCGACGTACATCGTCATCCGCGGCGACTCGATGGACCCGACCTACGCGACCGGTGACCTCGTCATCCTCGAGCAGGCCGCTTCGTACGGGCCGGGCGACATCGTCGCCTACCGCGTCCCGGCGGGGGAGCTGGGCGCCGGCCTGGCCGTCGTGCACCGGATCGTGAGCGGCACCGCAGAGTCGGGTTTCACCCTGCAGGGAGACAACAACCCTGCGCCCGACCCGTGGTCGCCACGCGGCGGTGACGTCGTGGGCCGATCCGTCGCCTGGCTGCCCGGCGTGGGGCGGGTCGTCGCCGCGCTCCGGCAGCCTGCGGTGCTCGCCGCACTCTGCGCGGCGCTGATCGTGACGCTGTTCATGCTGCCCAAGCGACGGGAGCCGCCATCCGCGCCGACGCTGAACCCCGGCTGGGAGATCTGGACGAAGCCGGCTCACTGAGCCGGCCATCCTCACGCCAGGGGCAGCCGTCCATCCTCGCGGATGATGAGGTCGGTGCACTCGGCACAAGCCGATGCCGGCGCCGGTCCCGGCTCACCCGGGCGCACCGGCCAGATCTTCGACGAGATGAGGCGGGCGGAGCGACCGCAGCGCGTCAGCCCCTGGATCCCACCCACTCCGTCGAGGAGGTGCCATTCGGCGAGCGGATCGTGCGGCTCGCTCAGCCAGACATCGGCGGTGGGGCGGCGCGGGGTCACCTGACCGAGGGACGCTGCGCCGGGCGACGCCGGACGCATCGGTTCCGCGGTCATGCGGCGGCGGTGCGGGCTGGCAGCAGTCATCGTCGTCCTCGCATCGGTCAGTGCTGGCGGGCGGGGCGAGGGAGGAGTCTCGTCGGCGCCGGTCGGGCGTTCATCACGTGTCCACGTGGTCTCGCCCTCGTGCAGCCGCTCCTCCCGTGCCCGATGCCCTTGCGAAGGTGCGCAGATGCAGCAGCCGTGCCAGCTGGGGAGTGGGCGAGTGGCCCACGGGGCATTTGGGGCGACGGATCGCGGGCGTCTCGCGCGAGGGCGCGGCTGCGCGCGGTTTGGGCGATTCATCGGCGGCGGCCACACGTGACGGAACCCTGGCGGCGCGGCTCCTGCGGCGCGGGCGACGGTCAATCGCCGGCACTCAGCGCGGCCGAGTCCCCGTGCGCGAAGTGGGCGACAGAACGCGCGTCGCGCCGGGGAGCGCCGCCCGTGACCGCTACCCGCCGACCGCGCCGATCGCGACGCAGCACAGCCCGGGCTGGAAGTCGAGCCTG
Organism: uncultured Chloroflexia bacterium; assembly: GCA_963825905.1. Classification (GTDB taxonomy): domain Bacteria; phylum Chloroflexota; class Limnocylindria; order QHBO01; family QHBO01; genus JAICQM01. The sequence goes on from CAWGUL010000006.1 coordinate 361,027, forward strand.
GCCGCCTCCTCGGGAAGATGAGCACCGGCCAGCATGCCGCGCAGCAGCGCCAGGTTCATGCCGCACGTCAGGCCGCGGTGACGCTGTGCCAGCTCGTGGAACGGGCAGTTGAGGAGCCGGAGCTCGCCGTCGCGGGTGAATGGCGCGTAGCCGGCGTCACGCAGCACCGCCTCGAGCGCCTCGCGGCGCCGCCGGACGGAGGCCCGTGGCCCGGCGCGCTGCAGTGCCTCTTCGCCCAGGCGGTGGCCGTAGTCGGCTCCCGCGGCCGCCGCGGCCTCGGGGCCGGATGGTGCCGCGGCGGCAGACCCGGCCCCGGCGCCGCCGCTCAGCGCCTCCGCGAACAGCTCGGCGGCGAGGTCGTAGTGCCGCGCCGGCACGGAGGCGGAGAGCTCGCGATCGGTCCGGCGGTAGAGCTTCGACGGCCGACCGGCGCCGGGGCCAGTGCGGCCGTTGAGGCGTCGGTACTCGGTGTCGAGCAGGCCGGCTTCCACCAGCCGGTCGAGGTGGTGGGCGGCGAGGGCGCGTGTCACGCCCGTCGCGGCGGCGGCGTCGTCCCGGCTCACGGGGCCCGGCTGCTCCACCACGTGGAGGTAGATGCGGCGCCGGGTGGGATCGGCGAGAGGGGCGAGATCGGCCAGCGCGCGGTCATTCGGTTCGTCCATGGCACGGACATTCTAAATGCAATTGCCGTAAGCGCAAGAGTTGACGAATCGACTGCGACATCGTCTCCACCGCGACGCTCCCCGGTGACCTGCCGGACATCGCTCCGACCGCTGATCGCCTCTTCGCGAACCAGGTCGACATCGGCAACGCCATCAAGCCGTTCTACGGCGACGCGGCCGGCAACCGGCTGACCCAGCTCCTGACCGATCACATCGCGATCGCCGCCGACGCGATCGCCAAGGCGAAGGCGGGCGACTCGGCCGGACTGAATGCCGCGCTCGATGCGTGGCACGCGAACGCGGACGCGATCGCGCGCTTCCTGGCCGATGCGAATCCCCGCAGCTGGCCGTTCGCGATGATGCAGGCCCACATGCGCGACCACCTTGACCTCACCCTCGCCGAGGCGGTGGCGCGGCTGCAGGGCCGCTACGCGGACGACATCGGCGCCTACGACCAGGTCCATGCCCAGATCCTCGAGATGGCGGACATGCTGAGCGACGGGATCATCGCCCAGTTCCCGCAGCGCTTCACCGGGAAGTAGCCCGCACCGGCCCTTGGCTGTGGCCGCAATGCCGCAGCCCGGGCTGGTTCGGCCGCAGCCGATCAACCCCGGCGATGGATCGACCGCATCGCGCCCGAGCCGCCGGTTGCGGGCGGTATGGGCGATCGACCGTCGGTCGCCATGCCTGAGTGCCACCCAGCGGCGCGGCTCGTGCACAGCAGCGGACGATTGATCGCCGGGACTCAGCGCGGCGGCGATCCCGTGCGCGATTCCGGCGATGGATCGCGGAACGCGGCCGCCCGCGTCCGGCGCGGCTCCCACGACGACCCGGCCGTGCCGACGGACAGCAGGGTGACGTCGTACACGAACAATCGCGGAAGGGCGAGGACCGCGGCCGTGGCGGCGCCGAGGAGCGCGAACCGGCGCGGCAGGAGGAGGGTGGCGAGCAGCGCGGCGCCCACCGCGGCCGCGTAGAGGACCGGCGAAACGCCCAGCAGCGAAGGCGCCGCGCCGGACTGCACCCCGGCGCCGGTGATGCCCATGAACAGCCCCGGCGCGAGCAGCACCGCCGCGAGGACGACGCTCAGGCCTGCTTTCCACCACTCCCGGCGCGCGACGTAGGCCGCCACCAGGAGGATGGGCGTGAACTTCATCGAGGCCGCGATCGCTACTGCCACCGGGCCCCAGCGCCGGTCGAAGCCGATGAGGAGCGCCAGCAGCATGAGCGGCTGGACGTTGCCGCCGGCCGAGACCGCGAACAGTGGCGGCGCGACGAGCAGCGCCAGCACCACGCCCCAGCCGCCGCGCCGGGCGAGCAGCCACGTCACGAGCGCCGTGCCGATGAGCAGCATGCCGCTCCAGCCCACGGCGACGACCTCGCGCGGCAGGTACGTCAGCGGGACCCACAGCACCGCGTACCACGGTGCGTACCAGTACGAGTTCACCGCCACGTCGCCCGCCACGTAGAGCGCATGCCCGTCGCGGAGGCGCGTGGCGGCGGCGAGGTACGTGTCCATGTCGTGGAGCGGCCAGTCCCGAATCGCGAACGCGATCTCGCTGATCCCAAGCCCGACCAGCACGGCCAGGGCGACGAGTCGCGCGGCCCGCTCGAGCAGCCCCCGCGCCGCCGGCAGCGGCAGGACGGGCAGCGCGGGCGTCGGCGGCATCGGTCCAGTGTGCATGATGGCCGCGTGAGCACGCGGCAGGTTCGGCTGGCGAAGACGGTGGTGGCCGGGCTCGTCATCGGCCTGGGGGTCGCGAACCTGTGGTTCAGCATCACGGGCTGGACGTTGAGCGACGCGTCCGCCTACTGGGAGGCGGCGCACCGGCTGCGGGAGGGCGGCGAGCTCTACCCCGCGGTCGCGAACGTCGAAGCCTCGAACGTGTACCGATACGCCCCATGGTTCGCCTGGCTGGCGGTGCCGTTCACCTATCTGCCGGTCCAGGTCGCCGGCGCGCTGTGGTCGGCGATCCTCGTGGCGGCTTCGGCGGCCGCGGTGGTGCCGATGGCCCGCCGCCGTGCCTGGCTCCAGGTCGCGTTCTTCTTCCCGATCCTGATCGGCATCTCGGCGGTGGGGAACGCACAGGCGCTCATGGTCGCGTGGCTCGTGTGGGGCGTCGAGCGGCGGAGCGGCCCGATCTGGATTGCACTGGCGGCGTCACTCAAGGCGGTGCCGCTCCTGCTCGCGCTCGTCTACCTCGGCCGGCGGGAGTGGCTGCGGGCCGTGCTGTGCGTTTTCTTCACCGCGATCCTCGTCGCGCCGGCATTCCTCTACGACACCTCGCACTACGTGACGAGCACCGGCCAGGCGGGGATGCTCGTGGAGCTGCCCCTGCTCTTCGGCGCGATCGTGGTGGCTTGTTGCGCGGCTGTCCTCTGGCTGGCGCGCGAGCGGTACGGCTGGCTCGCGGGGGCGGCGGCCGTCGTCCTGGCCACGCCGCGCTTCTTCGTCTACGACGTGACGTACCTGCTGGTAGGCGTGCCCGAACGTCAGGACGCCACTCAGGCGGCTGCCACCCGCTCCGGCGTGCGCCCCGGCGCACCCCACGACCAAGATGGCCCGTGAACCTCATCGATCCGTGCGTCAGCGCGCGCATTCAGGCCTGATGTGAGCGCGGAGTGCGCCCGGATGCCGCCAACTTGTCAGTTGCGTGCGTCGGGGCGCACACATTCACCCAGGCGCCTCGCGGCCGCTCCCCCCATGGCCCGATCCGGCTATGGCACGCTCGGCCCGCCGCCCCGAGACTGACCGCCGATATGACCGCTGCCCGGCTGCCCAGCCCGCGGACCCGAAGTCCCGCCTCGAGATCAGCGCCGCGCATTGACGCAACGCGACTTGCCGTCGGTGCGCTGGTGGTGGGGATTGGCGTGCTCAACGCCTTCCTGGTTGGCCAGGCGATCACCTGGATCGTCAACCAGCCCGCGCCGCCCGACTGGACCGTTCTCAGGGAATCGGCCCACCGCGCCGCCACGGGCTCACCGCTGTACGTGTGGTCCGACTGGTATCACTACCGCTGGTCACCTGTTATGGCTTACGTGCTCATTCCGTTGACGTCGATCGGCGTCCTCGGATGGCGCGTTCTCCAGGTGGCGGCCGTGGCGACCCTCCCGAACCGATGGCTTGCCGTCATGACGGCGATCTCCTGGCCCTTCTGGTTCGACGTCGAAACGGGCAACACCCTCATCTTCACGTTCACCCTCGCGGTCTGGGCGCTCCGCGGCAGCCGGCTCGCCGCGATCGGCTATCTGGTGCTCTTCGCCGTTGCACCGCGCCCGCTCATGATTCCGCTCGCGGTCTGGCTCGTGTGGCGCGAGCCGCCGCTCCGTGTTCCGGCCGCGATCGTGGCTGGCTCCAGCATCGCGCTCGCCGCCCTGACGGGACAGCTGTTCGAATGGCTCCCCGCCCTGCTAAATGCTGCAGGAGACATGCAGCACCAGCTCAACTTCGGCCCGTCGCGGCTGCTCGGGATCGGATGGATCGTCGTGGGCGCGCCCCTCGCTGTGCTGTTCCTGAGGCGGGGGTGGGTGGGGCTGGCATCACTCGCCGCCTCGCCGTACTGGCTTCCCTACTACTTCTTGATGGCCTTCCTCGATCTGCCGTGGGCCCGCCGCCTCCGCAGACCCGGTGCAGCGTCATCCATCCGGCCGTCGCAATAGGGTCACGCCGATGACCGCCGTCGCGGCCCGGCTCGGCGATCGCGGCAGACGCATCCTCCTCGTCGTGCTCGCCGGCGCAAACGCAGTCGGCCTGGCGGTCACGATGGCCGGCTTCTTCCTCGCCCCCGTCGCGTTTGACTGGACCGCGGTCTATGCGGATCTCGGCCGCCGGATTGGCGACGGACGCTCTACCAGTGGGACTCGCACTACGCGTACCGATACTCGCCGGTCGCCGCCTATGTGTTCGCTGCGCTGACACCAATCGGTCCCGTCGGCTGGTCGTTGCTTCACTTTGCCCCGCTGGTTGCGCTCCCGCGACGGCTGGCACTGCTCGTCCTCGTCTCGGCGCCGTTCTGGGCGGACGTCTTCTTTGGGAATGACGTGGTCTTCGCTTTCGTGCCGGCCGCGCTCGCCCTCGCCGGGAGCGTCCCGGGAACGATCGCGTTCTTCGCCGTCGCGGTACTCATCCCGAGGCCGTTCATGCTCCCGCTCGTCGCGTGGCTGGTCTGGCACCGGCCTTCGACGCGGAGGGTGCTGGCGGCGGTGTTCGTGGTGCACGCCGTTCTCGCGCTCGCGACAGGCTACGCGGCTGAATGGCTCGGGTCGTTCGCGCGCTCCGGCGATGACTTCGGCTACCTCGGGATCGATGTCTCGCCGGCGGTCGTCATCGGCGGGCTGTGGCCGCTTGTGGGGGTGCCCCTGGAGCATGGTTCGTCGTGCGCGACCACATCGGTTTCGCGTCACTGGCGGCATCGCCCTACTGGCAGCCCTACTACCTGCTGATGGTTCTGCTCGAGGCCGTGGATCGTCCGCGCGGCAACGCGCCCGAGCGGCACGTCGCGGGGACCGCACACCGCGACCCGAACCGGCCCGGTATCGTGGCGCGATGCCGAACGAGGGCTACTTCATGGCGATGGGGGGCCTGGGCGTCTCGCTGGCCGGCTTCCCGGGCCTGATCACGGCGTTCGACCGCACCGCGATCTTCGGCTCGCCGGTGGCGATCTACCGCATCACGGCATCGTGTTCCTCAGCTTCGCCGTCACGGTCGCCGGCTTCGGCATCGACGTGGCCCACGAGGCGACCGGCCAGACCTCCAGCTGACGATCCGCATCGGCGCCATCCTCCTGGCCCTGCCCTACGTCCGCGGCTTCCTCCAGGCCCGGCCCGGACCGTCGTGGCCGGACGCGCGGCAGCGGTGGACAACGATCGTCTCGCTGGTTGTCCTCACGCTCGCGACCCTCGCGACCCTCGTCTTCGCGAGCCTTGGCTGCCTCGAGGTCCTCCTGATGGCTGGCCTCGTGGGACCGATCACGATCTTCTACAACACGATTCGCGATTACACGCGGTCATCGCCGGTCGCTGCAGCATCACCGCAGCTGAGGGCGAGCAATCGGGTCCGGCACCACCCCGAGTGACCTCGGCACATGAGCGTGCAAGGCGTCACGGCTCAGACCGCTACCCCGCAGGATCTGGGTTGTCACCCGGCGATCGCGATGCGCATTAAGGCACACATCTTGGGTACCCTCTTCTGGCTGCTGTACGCCGATAGGCCGATAGGCCGATCTGCCATGAACGGGCTGCGAATCCGAGGCTAGCTCGGCGGGGGGCCTTCCGATGTACCGCCCTGGATCAACGGACGCACACTCGCCACGCTGGCGGCTGGCCGCGGTCGGCGCATTTGCGGTTCTGATCGGGATCCGAGCCGCTCCCGTCCTTCTCGCGGCCTTTCCGCTGGGGGACGGAGGCCTTTTCGCCCTCATGGCAGCGGACCTGCGCCACGCCGAGTTCACGCTCCCAGGAGTCCGTCCTACAACGACGGGACAATACCGTTCGTCTACCCTCCTTCGGCATCTACCTATTGGCGCTCATACCCGGGGCCCGGTGCAGACGACCGCTGGCTTCCTCTGATCTTCGGCTAACTCGCCACTGGGGCCGCATTCCTGTTGCCCCGCGGCATGGCTGGGCTGCGGGTGGCGCTCGTCACCGCCGCGGCGGTCACAGTCATGCCGATCACCTCGGCCCTCGTGGGCGGCGCTGTGGTCCGGGGGCTGGATTCGCCCTCTTCTTGCTCGCCCTCGGCGGGTGAACGTCATGCTTGACACGCCGACGATCGTCGATACGATCACAACCGGCCTTGTGGGAGCCGCGGCCCTCCTGTCGCACCCCACTGTTGGGCCCGTCGACGTCGTCTCGTCCCTGCTGTTCCTCACCGCGCGGCCCAGCCGGTTGGGCGCCGTCTGCCTCCTCGTCGCCGCCTGATCGCCGCACTGGCGGTGGCACCGTCGGTCTTGGCCGTGGTGTCGATGCATGGCATCCGCTCGTGGCTGCGGGGCGCGACCGTCCATCTCCAGGACCCCGCCATCTTGCGCCTGCTGACTCTCTGGTCCATCCGGCCTCGCGACCTTCGACCCTATCCCGGCAGCCGCAATCGTCGGCGCCTCGGTCAGCACTGCCGTTGCGCGCCGCTGGCTCGTGCCGGTCTGGCTGGCCGCAGGCTGTATCTCGTCCCGGGAGGTGGCGATCGCTTTGCAGCCTTTGCTTGGGCGTTACTCGCAGCCGAGGGAAGCCTCCTCGCTTATGAGGCACTTCGTGCGAGTTGGTGCGCCTGACATTGCGGCCAGTTCGCCTGCGAAGATGGTCGGGGCCATGGCGGCGTGGGTCAACTCCGAAGACCTCGACCCGATACCGATCGGTGGCGCGGCCTGCCCCGTCGCTGATGCCGCACGGACTTGACGACGCGGCGGTGGAGTGGTAGCCGGCGCTCACGGGGCGAGCCCGTCCGAGCGTCTGGTTCGGATATGAGTCGACCGATCAGTGGGAAACGAGAGTCGAAGCGTATCGGGACGCAAATTCGCGGGACAAGACCAGGTGAAGCGGACCTGGAATTCGGCGGAGCGTGACTCACGCCTGGCCCAGCCGTGGCAGCGTGCGTCACGACGGAGTGCTGACCGCCGCCATCGGCTCCGCGGGCGCGTCCTCCGCCAGCCCGACCGTGGCGAAGCTGATCTCGTAGAGCAGGAAGCGCGGCAGGGCGAGCATCATCGCCAGCGAGCCGAGCAGCCACGCCCAGCGCGTGCCCGCCCATCGATACGCGGCACCCACCGCCGCCAGCGCAACGGCGCCGAACAGCAGCGGCGACACGGTGAGCAGGCTCAGCTGGCCCGCCCCGATGTCACGCGGGTAACCGGACAGGTCGAAGACGAACGCGGGGAGCACGAGCGCCGCGGTGATGGCCAGCGTCCACGCCGCGCGGGCCCATTCGCGACGACCGGCATAGACCGCCACCAGCACGATCGGGACGAGCTTGAGCGAGGCGCCCAGCGCCACCCAGATCGGCCCGGAGCGGCGCGGCGCGCCCCACAGCAGGGCGAGCACGAGCAGCGGCTGGACGTTGCCGTAGGCCGCGCCCTCCAGCCCGAACGGGAGGAGGAACGCCAGCGCGGCCCAGCCGATCGGTCCCTGGCGCAGCAGCGGCGCGACCGCTGCGATCGCTGCGCCGATGCACAGCACCATCCACCCGAACAGCACCGCGTCCCTGGGCAGGAAGGTGAGCGGCACCCACGCGTAGGCGAACCACGGGGCATAGCGGTAGAGGTCGGAGTCGGTGGCGACGCCGGGGAGGTAGAGCGGCTCGCCGTCACGGACCCGAAGCGCGGCGTTCCAATAGGCGTCCATGTCGGAGCCGGTCGACAACGAGGCGGCGTGGCTGAGCTCCGTCCAGGCCACCAGGCCGATGAGTACCGCCAGCACCGCGACGCCGGCCACGACGAGCGGCGAGCGGCCGAGCATCATCGCCGCACCGGCCAGATGCGCAGGCCGGGCACGTCGAGCGCAGGGCGGTCGGCGAGGAAGGTCGGGTGGTTGCCGTTGATGTCGGTGCCTGCCGGCCCGTCCCACAGGCCCAGCGCGTCACGCTGCGCCCCTTCGGGGAGCTGCACCATCACCCAGTCGACGCCGTAGGCATCGACGATCCGGCCGAGGACGTCGAACGGGTCGAACGAGGGCGCCACGCCCGGGTTGCCGGAGAGCAGCGCGAGCGTCGCCGGGTCCGGGTACATGACGACATCGGTCGTGGCCGCGTGGTCGCGGAAGAAGGCGGCGCCCTCCGCGTCGAGGCGGTGGGATCGGTCCCACTCGTGCCAGATGGCGAGGCTGCCGACGACCGAGAGAACGACCGCACCCGCGGTCGCCACGACCGCCAGGAACCGATGCGTCTGCGGGCGGCGCAGGAACGGCCACCAGCGCCCGATGGCGGTCGCGACCGGCGGCAGCGCGGCGACGGACAGCGGGATCGCGAACGGCAGCCATGCCGGGGCGGAGTGGTACCAGGCGCCGCGCGGGGCGTGGAACGTGAAGATGCCGCCCATGACGATGAACAGGACGACGACGTAGGTGAGGAACGGCCACAGCTCGCGGCGCCGACGCGCCATCCACAGCCCGGGGACGAAGGTGACGATGAACGTCCCGCCGAGGAGCACCGCGGTGCGGCCGATGAGCTCGAACCACGACTCGAGCTTCGAGCCGATGATCAGCCCTGGCCCGGCAGCGAGGTACGTGCCGAGCGAGACCTCGTGCCCGATGCTGAACTGCTCGTTGTAGCTCGTGATCCACAGCGTCGAGCCGCCGGTGGACGGCAGCGCGGCGCCGAAGGTGGCGAGGTTGCGGAGAAGCCACGGCGCGAGGACGGCCAGGAAGGCGGCGGCACTGGCGATGCCAGCCGTCCAGCCCGCCGCCCGGCGGAACTCGCCGCGCGCCAGCCAGGCGGTGGCGGGGGCCACCACGAGCAGCGCGCCGTCGATGCGCGCAAGGGTCGCCGCGCCGGCGAGAAGCCCGGAGATGACGATCCAGCGGCCGCCGTTCACGGCGCGCACGGCGTGGATGGCGGCGGCCAGCGAGCCCGCGCCGAGCGCGCCGAAGATCGCGAAGTTCTCGACCGTGGGGTAGTAGACGAGGAGCGGGCCGGCAAACGTGGCGAGCACGGCCGAGACGATGGCGACCCAGCGCCGCTCGAACAGCCACGCGGCGACGAGCGCGGTGGCCGGCACCAGCGCGGCGGAGAGGAGGACGCTCGGAAGCTGGCCGGCGCGGTACGAGGGACCCAGCAGCGCCATCGGTCCGGCGGCCAGGATCGAGGTGAGCGGCATCCAGTGCGCGTTGCTCGGCACCGGCAGCACGGCCGGGTTCGGCAGCCGCGATCCGACCTCCAGGAAGCTCCAGATCACCGGCACGCTGAAGCCGTGGCCGGTGGCGAGCCGCTCGGCGACGAGCGTGTAGTAGGCGGGATCGGTGTACGGGGCGTAGTCGACCGGCAGGGCGGTCGCGAGTCGCGCGACGAGCCCGAGCGCGGCGAGGACGAGGACGTCGCGTAAGGTGAGCCGATCCATCGGTCCGCGAGTCTAGTCGGTGCGTCCGGGCACCACCACGGGCCGAAGGTACGGGTCGGGGGATCCAGGCCGGTGGCGCCCGAGCTCGAGCAGCGGCATGACGAGGTAGTACGGCAGCCAGTACGGGGCGGCGGCGAGGCACGCCCAACCGATCCGGTTGCGCACCATCAGGACGAGCGCGAGCACGAGGCCGATGGGCACCCACCAGGCGCCGATGAAGCGCGCCGGCCCAACGTCGAAGGCGATCCCCAGCTGCTGCGGCAGCACGCTGAACAGGCGCTCGCCCCACTGCCCGGCCCAGCCGACCGGCAGGAGCAGCAGGGCATGGGCCACCACGAGGCCGGCCGCCGGGGCGCGGAGTCGCGGCCTGCGCCAGATGAGCCACGCCGCCAGCGGCAGCACGAGCGGGCGCGGCGCGAGCATCTCCAGCGCGAGCGTCGCCAGCTCCGCCGGGCGATTGCCGCGCAGCGCAAGGAAGGCGCCAACGAAGACGAAGGTCACGATGTTGCCGGCCGCCACGTCGAACCAGAACGGCCAGCTGAGCGCGACGATGACGGCCACCCGGCGCGGGAGGAGCAGCAGTGCGGCGCCGTGGAGGAGCCGCCAGCCGAGCGGTCCGAGGATCGTGAGCGGGACGAAGATCCACGCCACCATCGGCGACCAGCGGAACGATCCGTCGCCGAACGCGAAGGCGTACGGGTCGAGACCGTGGGTGATCCGCTCGGCGGCGGTGGTGAGGACGCGCCAGTCGACCGGCTCGGGGTACTGCACCAGCTCCGCCATCGTCCAGGCGGTGAACCACAGGTTCGCGATGACGAGGGCGGTGATGGCGGCCGCGACCGGGAATGGCGGCAGCGACGCGGGGACGGGGCGACGCCAGC